>CAWGWO010000024.1:0-186801 GCA_963826295.1 uncultured Alphaproteobacteria bacterium | reverse complement strand
AGCAGGCATTCCCGGCGCGACTTGCACCTGGACATCGACGGGTCGCACCTCGATGCCTTCAAACGCGACCGTCGTGACGCGCTGGACCATGCCGACCCCGCCTTGAGGAACACACTAGCGGAAGGCGCGGCGGCGGGCGATTATAGACTTCACAAACCCCGCCATACTTCTGCCGCGCGAGTCACGGTTCGCTGTGGTTTGCCGTCATCGGCAACCTTTCTGATCGGCCGCTAGGCCGGGCTCAAACGCGCGGGTCCCCTCTGGAGGGACGAGCCTGCGGGGGTGACGCCCCGCTAATCAGAAAGGAGCCTGCCATGGGTAAGCACCATGGGAAGTCTGTGCATGTGAGTGCGTATGTCCGATGGCGTTTTGGTCGCCTAGAGCACGTATGTTCACACTATCGCTCTTGGCCCGGACAACTTGACTTCGGCTTTTAATGCAAAGGAGCATCGGCCCCTGAGCATCCGCCGACGACGGCAAGCGTGAAGGTGGTAAACAGGAGGCGGGGCGAAGAAACCGGGTCGCGTTAGTGCTTGGACTTCGCCAGTTCCCTTTGATCGCCTTTGATTTCAGTTGCTTTTGGCTCGCGTTTTGCCTTCCCCAAGCCCTTTAGCGTCGCGTTGAAGCGTTCTTCGGATTTGTCGGTCCCGGCCTTCCGGGCCGCGTCGCGGAACTTTTGAATTTGGGATTTTTTTGCCATGCCAACGCCAAATCTAACAGAAGTGAAATCGAGGCCAAAGCGGCTTACTCGGGGCCAACGGCAACGCGTGTTGATAAACACGTTCCGCCCTTTTGCGAATGAGGTGGGATGGATCGCGTATGAGTGGAACACCCTTCATGAAAAACTCGCTGACTTGTTTGCAGACATATCGACCGCCGACAGGAAGATGTCGTATGCAATCTGGTATTCTGTCCCAAGCGATCGTCTTCAACGCGGACTATTACAGGTCGCATTAGAAGCCATCACCGTAGGCGAAGACGACCTATTTCGGCTACGCGATGATACCCTCTGGATTCTTGATCAATTCAGCTGTCTGGCTGACAAGCGGAATGGCGCAATTCATGTGCCATTGGCTTTCCTTCAGCATTCGGGCGCGCCTGAGACAGACATCGAGGTTATAACCTATCATTACAACGGCAATCCTCATGCGAATAAGCTTAAGGGAAAGCCGCTCTTAGGTGAGTTTAGATGGTATTCCGACCACCTCGCGAGACTCGCCGCTTTTGCCGACGGTTTGCATAGTGCCTGGACGTTTTCAGCCGAAAACTATCCATGGCCTCATAGACCGCAATTGCCGTCGCGCGGCCATTATCCGAACCATACGGCACAACGTCGTAAAAACGCTCCCAAATAACTTTTGCGCCCGCCTCTATCATTTCGGGCGTGATTTCCTCGCTGCGAAGCGCGGATGTAGCCATGGCTCGTTAGAAGGGGATTTCGGCTTCGGGCACACTAGGTCCCCGATAGGTGAGCCGCTTGCCAGTGATGCCCTTTAGTGCGCGGTCGGCGCGAGCCTGATCGTCAACGCCAAGCGCGACGCGGTTGCTGTAGCGAAAATCGAATTCAGCAAGGTAGCGGTGAAGGTGCTTTTCCTTGCAGTGCTGATAGACGCCCTTCATGCCGCGCTTGAAGATCGAATAGTAGCCCTCGACGGTGTTGGTATGGATGTCGCCACGAACGTATTCTTCCCGCTCGTGGTGGACCGCATCGCTGCCGCGCGCGTATTCCTTACGCAGTGCTTTGTAGTGCAGCGCGGCGTCGGTCATCAGCTTGCTTTCGCGGCGGACGTTCTGGCGCACGATCGGAACGATGGTGCCGAGCGAATGGCCGTCGGTATGGAATGAGCGGGCGGAGCCGCCGCGCTCTACCAATGTCAGCACCATGTTCTTGTTGTGGAAGCCGCCAGCATTGCGGGCAACGCCTTCCTGTCGGCCGATGTAGGTTTCATCGGACTCGATGATCTTGCCCCGGCCACCCATAGGCGCCAGCGTGCCGTCCCTCATTGCTTCGCGAATGCGGTGCGCCAGAAACCACGCGGATTTGTAGTCAATCTCCAGAATGCGATGCAATTGATGGGCGCTAAAGCCCTTCTTGCTGGAGCACAGCAAGTGGACGGCTTGCAGCATCTTGTGCAGCGGAATGTGCGCCGCCTCGAATACCGTGCCGATCCGCACCGTGAACTGCTTGCGGCATTCCTTGGAATAGCACTTCCACAGACCGTGCCGGACGGCGCCTTCGGGGTGCTTCCGGCTCGGCTTCGTGCGGACGCCATCTAGGCGACCCGCTTTGCCGATCACGCCGCAATGGGGACAAATCGGGCCATCCGGCCACAAACGACCCTCCAAGTGCCGGAAAGCCGCTTTTTCGTCCCGAAAATACTTCTTAGTGAGGATTGACATGGCAAGAAACCTGATTTCTTGAGTCCAATCAATGTATTATAATCAGGCTTGGTTTGTCAACTCCATAAACGCCCGGCGGCGTCAAGAACATTTAGTGAACAAGCGCTCGACCTATGGGGCTGGCGCGTTCAACGCGCGGCGGCCGCCAGCAATTCCCGCTTCACCGCATCGAGAATTTCATTCGAGAGCGCCGGATCGGCGACCGCGCGCGCAAGCGTCAGCGCGCCGACGAGCCCGGCGAGGCCGGCAACCGCTTTCCGCCGCCGTTGCGCTTTCGATCGGCCGGGGACGGCGTCGGCAAGAATCTCGATCAATCCTTCCACGCCCTCGGCAAAGGTCTCGCGCACTTCGTCGCCGCAGCGCGCCGCGTCGCCGCTGAGCGCGACGAATGCACAACCGTGGCCGGGATCGTCGCGATGGCGCGCCGACAGGTAATTTTTGAGCAAAGCCGCATACGGCTTGTCGGGCGCGGCAGCGACGACCTTTCCCCACTTGGCTGCCGCGCGCTCCATTGCCCGGCGGCTTGCTTGCGCGACCAGGTCGTCCTTGGACGCGAAATGACCGTAGAAGCCGCCGTGCGTGAGCTCGGCCGCTTTCATGATGTCGGCGACGCCGATGCCGTCGAAGCCTTTGGCGCGAAACAGCGCGGCGGCCGCATCGATGATGCGCTCGCGGTTGGCGGCGGCTTGTCCGCGGCTTACTCTCATCGCGCAGCCATCCTGCAGTTCTGCCATGCGCCGGACCGACCTCGGCGCTTGACAAGTTATATGACGGTCATCATCAATGAGCAAGCGAGCGATGACGATCGTCATCTAACAAATCTGCCCCGAGAATCGGTACGCCATGCTGTCTTCCGGATTGGCCGCTGCGCTTGCCCGCCGCAACATTCACTACGGCTGGGTCGTCATCGCCGTCACCTTCCTCACCTTGCTGGTGACGGCGGCGGCGATGGGAACGCCCGGCGTGATGATCGTGCCGCTCGAGCACGAATTCGGCTGGGACAACGCGCAGATCTCCTCGGCGCTGGCGCTGCGCATTCTGCTGTTCGGCTTGTTCGGGCCGTTTGCCGCGGCTTTCATGAATCGCTTCGGCATCCGCCGCGTCATCATCTGCGCGCTGGTGCTGATTACGGCCGGTCTCATGGTCTCGCTGGCAATGACGCAGCTTTGGCAGCTCATTCTGCTGTGGGGCGTGGTCGTCGGGATCGGTACCGGCCTCACCGCCATGGTGCTGGCGGCGACGGTAGCGACGCGCTGGTTCAATCATCGCCGCGGTCTGGTCATGGGGATGCTGGCGGCGAGTTCCGCCACCGGCCAGCTCGTGTTCTTACCGCTGATCGCCGAACTCACCACGCACTATGGCTGGCGCGTCGCGCTGGTTTTCGTCTCGGGCGTCCTGGCGCTCACCGCGGTCGTTGCTTTCGTTTTCATGAGCGACCGGCCGAGCGACCTCGATCTGCCGCTCTACGGCGAAACCAAGGTAACGCCGCCGCCCGCGGCGGGCATCGGGCTCGTGTCGCTTCTGATGTCGCCGCTTTACATGCTCAAGGACGCGGCCCGCGTGCCGATCTTCTGGGTCTTGTTCGCCACGTTCTTCGTCTGCGGCAGCAGCACCAACGGCCTGATCCAGACCCACTTCATCACGCTGTGCCATGACTACGGGCTTGCCGCCACGGCGGCGGCGAGCGTGCTCGCCATGATGGGCGCGTTCGATTTCATCGGCACCATCGGTTCCGGCTGGCTGTCGGACCGCTTCGACAATCGCTGGCTGCTGTTCTGGTATTACGGCTTGCGCGGCATCTCGCTGCTCTATCTGCCGTTCACGGATTTCACCTTCTACGGCCTGTCGCTGTTCGCCATGTTCTACGGCCTCGACTGGATCGCCACCGTGCCGCCGACCGTGAAACTGACCGCCGACCGTTTCGGCCCGGAGAAAGCCGGAATGGTGTTCGGCTGGATTTTCGCCGGCCATCAGATCGGGGCCGCGACGGCGGCGTTCGGCGCCGGTTTGGTTCGCACGGAATATTCGAGCTATCTGCCGGCCTTCTTCACCGCCGGCGCGTTGTGTCTGTTCGCCGCGGTGCTGATCCTGACCGTCAAGAAGTCTTCCGCGTCGGGCCTGGGCGCGGTCGCGCCGGCGCGCGGCTGATTAATTGCGTTTTTCTTCGATCTTGTCCCAGATCAGGGCAGCGATGTCGGCCCCGCCGAGATTTTTGATGGCGCGGATGCCGGTCGGCGAAGTCACGTTGATCTCGGTGAGGAAGCCGTCGATGACGTCGATGCCGACGAATAAGAGTCCGCGCTGGCGCAATGCCGGGCCGAGCCGCGTGCAGATTTCGCGCTCGCGCGCCGTGAGATCGGTCGCTTTCGGCGATCCGCCGCGCACCATGTTGGAGCGCAGATCGTCCGGCGCCGGCACGCGATTGACCGCGCCGGCGAACTCGCCGTCGACCAGGATGATGCGCTTGTCGCCTTCCTTCACCGCCGGGAGGAACTTCTGCACCACCCACGGCTCGCGGAATATCGTCGCGAACAGATCGTAGAGCGAGCCGAAATTCATGTCTTCGCGGGCGACGCGGAACACTGCCTCGCCGCCCTTGCCGTAAAGCGGCTTCATGACGACGTCGCCCTGTTCGGCACGAAACGCCTTGATGGCGCCGAGGTTGCGCGTGATCAGCGTCGGCGGCATCAAGTCGGGAAATTCGGTGACGAAAATCTTTTCCGGGGCGTTGCGCACCTGACTGGGATCATTGACCACCAGCGTCCGCGGCTGGATGCGCTCGAGCATGTGCGTGGTCGAGATATAGGCGAGGTCGAACGGCGGATCCTGACGCAACAATACGACGTCGAACGTCGCGAGATCGGCCTGGTGCGCCTCGCCGAGCGTGAAGTGGTCGCCGGGCAGGTCGCGCACTTTGAGCGGCTGCACCATGGCCGATACCGCACCGCCGCGCAGCGCCAGACGGTCGGGCGTGTAATAGGCGAGGGCGTGGCCGCGGTTTTGCGCTTCCAGCAGCAACGCGAATGTCGAATCGCCGCGGACGTTGATCCGCTCGATTGGGTCCATCTGCACGGCGACGTTCAAGGTGGCGGCGTTCAAGGTCATGGCTGTTGGTAGCGAAGCACACGCATCTATTCAACGGGTGGCGTCGAAGGCATTGGCGATGTGCCGTGGGATCTTGCCGGGGACGACCAGCACGACGTCGAAGCGGATGTCGGCTTGTGCGTCGTGCGGATGGTGCGCAAGCCACAGATCGGCGGCGGCGACGATACGGCGCTTGCCGCGTTCGGTCACGGCCTCCACCGCGTCGTCTGGGCGCTGGCGCGCCTTGACCTCGACGAAGACCAGCGTGCGGCGGCGCCGAGCGACAATGTCGATTTCGCCGAACGGAGTTTTCCAGCGCCGCGCGGCGATCCGATAACCCTTGGCGAACAGAAACATCGCGGCGCGGCTTTCCGCCGAAAGGCCGAGCCGGAACGCAGCGACGCGCTCGCGCCGCGGGCCTTGCCGCGGCTCGGCCGGTTCAGCGCGGCGCGCCATGATCGTTCTCTTTGGCGAGCACGAGCGCGCGCTGGTAGAGCTCACGGCGCGGCAACCCGGTGGCGCTCGCCACTTCGCCGACGGCGTCTTTCAGCGAGAGCCGGGCGAGCGCCTGACGCAGCAGCGCGTCGGTGTCGCCGGCGCTCGGCGGTTCCTGTTCCGCCGGCGGCGCGACGACCAGGACGATCTCGCCGCGGAGTTCGGCCGCGGCGCAATCTTGCGCCAGGGCGGCGAGATCGCCGCGCCGGACTTCCTCATGGAGCTTGGTCAATTCGCGGCACAGCGCAGCCTCGCGCTGCCCGAGCCCGGCGGCGAGATCGGCAAGCGTCGCCGCGATCCGCGGCGCGGTTTCGAACAGCACCAAGGTCGCGGGGATGCGGGCAAGCTCGGCAATGCGGGCGCGCCGCGCCGCCTCCTTCGGCGGCAGAAAGCCGGCGAAGAAAAACTGATCGGTCGGCAATCCGGCGACCGCCAGCGCGACCAGCGGCGCCGAAGCGCCGGGAAGCGCTGTCACGGCGTGACCGGCATCCTGGGCGGCGCGCACCAATTTGTAGCCGGGATCGGAGACCAGCGGCGTGCCGGCATCGGAGACCAGCGCGACAGCTTCGCCGTCGGCGAGACGGCGCAGCAGTTTCGGCCGCGCCGCCGCGGCGTTGTGGTCGTGATAGGGCGTCAAAGGCGTCGCGATGGCGTAGCGGTCGAGAAGCTTGCGCGTGACCCGGGTATCTTCGCAGGCGATGACATCGGCGCCGGCGAGCGTCGCGAGCGCGCGCAAGGTGATGTCGCCGAGATTGCCGATCGGGGTTGCGACGATATGGAGCCCCGGCGCGGCGCGGCCGACTTCGACGTCATGGCCGCCGATGACATAACGCCGAACCGCGCCGTCCTCTCGGCTTGGCGACTTCGGATGTGCGGGCCCCATGACCGGAAGCCTAGCGCCGCGCTCCCCCGCCGTCACGTCTGCACCAGATTCCTTATCCTTTTCATTTGGTTAACCATTCGCCGCCAGAATGACAAGATTGACGCCGCCCTAATGTTCTGGCGCTGACGAGCAGGATGCGGAAAAGTCGGTTTCCGAAACATCGTGCTTTACGAAAATCTCAGAGCGGCAATCGATTCGATCTGCAACGATGACGCTCGACGCCGTAGGAGTACCGCCCGTGTCCGCGGAAATGCCGGTTAAGGGGTGGGCCGCCATGCTGACGCGGCGCTGCGCGCTTGGGGGGCTGCTGGCTGCGACCGGCGTGCTGCTCGCGGCGTGTTCGGGCAACTCCAATTATTTCTCGTCGGCGCCTGCCGCTTCGACGCCCCAGGCGCCCGCCGGACCGCCGGTCGCCGCGACGACGCTCGGCACCGGTCAGGTCAAGGTCGGGCTCATTCTGCCGTTGTCGGCCGGCGGCAATGCCGGCGTTGCCGGAGTGGCGATGCGCAACGCGGCCGAAATGGCGCTGGCGGAATTCAAGTCGCCAAACATCCAGCTCCTGGTCAAAGACGACGGCGGCAGCGTCGAAGGCGCGCGAGTCGCGGCGCAACAGGCGCTCGACGAAGGCGCCGAGATCATCCTCGGCCCGCTGTTCGCACAATCGGTCAGCGTCGTGGGCACGTTGGCGCGGGCGCGCAGTATTCCGGTCATCGCATTTTCGACCGATGCCAACGTCGCCTCGCGCGGCGTTTATCTGCTCAGCTTCCTGCCCGAATCCGACGTCGCGCGCATCGTGCAATATGCCTCTTCGACCGGGAAGCGGACATATGCGGCGCTCATTCCCGACAACGCCTATGGCAGCGTCGTCGAGGCCGCGCTCAAGCAGGACGTCGCGCGCCACGGCGGCCGCATCGTTGCGCTCGAGCACTACCCGCACGACAAAGCCGCGATGGCGGGACCGGTCAGAAGCGTGGCGCAGGCCGCGAACCAGGCCGAGGCGATGTTCATCCCGGACGGCGGCGACGCCGCGCCCGATGTCGTGCAGCTTTTGGTGGCGAACGGCGTCAACACCCGAAAAATCCAGCTCCTCGGCACCGGGCTGTGGGGCGACGATCCGCGCATCTCGTCGACCCCGGCACTGGATGGCGGGTGGTATGCGGCGCCGGACGCCGCCGGCTATCGCAACTTCGCCGCGCGTTACAGCGCGCGCTTCAAGCAGCAGCCGGTGCGGACCGCGACGCTCGCCTACGACGCGGTCGCGCTTGTCGCCGCGCTGGTGAAGACGCAAGGCGCGGCGCGGTTCTCGCCGCAAGTTTTGACCAATCCTTCGGGCTTCTCGGGCATCGACGGGCTGTTCCGTTTCCGCGCCGACGGCACCAACGAGCGCGGGCTTGCGGTGCTGCGGGTCACGCCGTCGGGCGCGCAAGTTATTTCGCCGGCGCCGCGCAGCTTCGGTGGCGCGTCGGGGATTTAAGTCGTTTCACGCCGCGAGATCGGCCACCACGGCATCAAGCACCGGGAAACCGGGCAGGCTGACGCGCAACCGTCCGGCGGCGGTGGTCTCCAGCAATCCGTGGTCCCGCAAATGCGCGATGCGCGCCGCGTCGAGCGGGCGGCCGGCAAGCTTGGCGTAGCGTGCCGGATCGATCCCCTCGGCGAGACGAAGCCCCATGAGCAGGAACTCGTCGGCCATTTCTTCGCGGGTCAGGATCTCGTCGGTGACGAGGCCGTGTCCCTCGGCTTCGATGCGCGCGAGCCATTGTTCGGGACGCTTTTCGGTCGCGGTGGCGTGCCGCTCGTCGCCGATATCGAGCCGTCCATGCGCACCGGGGCCGATGCCGGCATATTCGCGGCCCCGCCAATAGACCAGGTTGTGCCGGCACTCGGCGCCGGCGCGGGCATGATTGGAAATCTCATAAGCGGGGAGCCCGTGCGCTGCGCAGATGTCCTGCGTCGTGTCGTAGAGCGCGCGGGCGGTGTCGTTGTCGGGCGTCTTCAGCTTGCCCGCGGCGTGCAGGGTCGCAAACGGCGTATCCGGCTCGATGGTCAGTTGATAGAGCGAAAGGTGCTCGCCAGCCTCGGCCAGCGCGCGCTTAAGCTCGCCGGCCCAATCCTGCGGCGTCTGCCCCGGCCGCGCGTAGATCAAATCGAACGAGATGCGCTCGAAATGCTCGCGCGCGATGGCGACCGCATCGAGCGCGTCGCGCGCCGAGTGCAGCCGTCCCAGCTCCGCCAACGCGCGGTCGTCGAGCGCTTGCACGCCGAGCGAGACCCGATTGACGCCGGCCGCGCGGTAACCGCGAAAGCGGCCGGCTTCGACGCTGGTCGGATTAGCTTCGAGCGTGACCTCGGCATCCAGCGCGACGCTCCAGTGTTTGGCGACGGCGTCGAGCAGGGCGCCGACCGTCTGCGGCTGCATCAGCGAGGGCGTGCCGCCGCCGAAGAAGATCGACGAAACGGTGCGACGCGGCGTACGCGCGGCGGTCGCGGCGATCTCGGCGGCGAAGGCCCGCACAAAGCGCGCTTCGTCGATGGCAGAACGGCGAACGTGGCTGTTGAAGTCGCAATACGGGCATTTCGACAGGCAGAAGGGCCAATGCAGGTAAACGCCGAATGTTGTTTCTCCTTCCCCCACTTGCTGGGGAGGGTCGGGGAGGGAGCCGATTTGCGCCGTGCTCACGAGCCTCCTCCCAGATTGGCCCGCGGTGCGGCCTCCCCCGTAAACGGCGGAGCTGAACCGAGACACGCCTGCGCGAGTTCAAGGAAGGCGCGGGCACGATGTGACAGGCCGGTGCCTTTCGGCGGAACATTGTGCTTCTCGTCGCTCGACATTTCGCCGAAGGTGCGCGTGTGCCCATCGGGCAGAAACATCGCATCGTAACCGAAACCCTTGTGGCCACGCGGCGGCCAAACCAGCGTGCCGTCGACGCGGCCTTCGAATTCTTCCAGGTGGCCGTCGGGCCAGGCGACGCAAAGCGCGGAGACGAAATGGGCCCTGCGGCGGTCCGGCGTCGTCGCGCCGCATGCGCGCAGTTTCTCTTCGATGGTTTCCATGGCGCGGGGGAAATTGCGGTCAGGGCCGGCCCAGCGCGCCGAATGGATGCCGGGCGCGCCATCAAGGGCCTCGACGACAAGGCCGGAATTGTCGGCGAAAGCCGACACGCCCGACGCGTCCGCGGCCGCCCGCGCCTTGATGCGGGCGTTGTCGCGGAAAGTCGTGCCGGTCTCTTCTGGTTCGCTTAGGCCCATGTCGGATGCTGATATGGCCTCGATCCGGTATGGCGCCAACAATTCGCGCATTTCGTTAAGTTTGCCAGCATTGTGCGTGGCGATCACCAGGCGGCCGGTTATGCGGCGATGATCCGGTCCCCTCACATCACCGCCATCTTCTGCAAGTCGATGAGCTTGCCGACGCCTTTGCGCGCCAGCGATAACAATGTCGTCAGTTGTTCCTCCGAGAACGGTACTTTTTCCGCGGTGGCCTGCACCTCGACGATGTTGCCGGAGCCGGTGAGCACGAAGTTGGCGTCGGTCTCGGCCTGCGAATCCTCGGCATAATCGAGATCGAGCACGGCGACACCGGCGCAGACGCCGCAGGAAATCGCCGCGATATGGTCGCGCAACACCTCTTGGTCGATCATCTGCCGCGTTTTCATCCAGGCCAGGCAGTCGTAGAGCGCAATCCAGGCGCCGGTAATGGAGGCGGTGCGCGTTCCGCCGTCGGCCTGGATGACGTCGCAATCGATGGTGATCTGCCGCTCGCCGAGCGCTTTGAGATCGACGACCGAGCGCAGGCTCCTACCGATCAGGCGCTGGATTTCCACGGTGCGTCCGTTCTGCTTGCCGGCGGAGGCTTCGCGCCGTGTGCGCTCAAGCGTGGCCCGCGGCAGCATACCGTATTCGGCCGTGATCCAGCCGCGCCCCTGGCCCTTGAGCCACGGCGGCAGCCGATCCTCGAGCGTTGCGGTGACGAGCACGTGCGTATCGCCGAACCGCACGAAACAGGAGCCTTCCGCGAACTTCACGACGCCGCGTTCGAGCGAGACGGGTCGTAATTCATCCGGTTGTCGGCGGCTCGGCCGCATGTGCCCTCCCTGGTGGCGGTTCACGTACCGCCCTCGGCTTTGATGGGCCACCTTTTAGGGGTGGCCGGTGAGACCGACAAGGGCGCCGGAAGGGCAGTAACCGGCGATTGCATCGGCCACTACCTTGCCGATACCTTAGCTGTGCCCGAAGGAGCCTGATCTTGGCCAGTCACGATGTGCCGCTCGCCGCCAGCCAATCGATCGTTGCCCAGCTCAATGAGCGGTCGCGCGAGATTTTTCGGCTGATCGTCGAAAGCTATCTCGCAACCGGCGAACCGGTCGGGTCGCGCAACCTGTCTCGCATCCTGCCAATGACTTTGTCGCCGGCGTCGGTGCGCAACGTCATGTCCGATCTCGAGCAACTCGGCCTCGTCTATGCGCCGCACACTTCGGCCGGGCGGTTGCCGACCGAGATCGGGCTTCGATTCTTTGTCGACGCCTTGATGCAGATCGGCGACCTTTCCGAGCGTGATCGCAAGGCGATCGAGGCGCAGGTCGCGGGATTAGGACAGGCGAAATCGGTCGAGGCGGTGTTGACCGAAGCGTCGGGCCTGCTTTCCGGGTTGAGCCGCGCCGCAGGCGTGGTGCTCACGGCGAAGTCGAACCAGCGGCTCAAGCAGGTGGAATTCGTGCGGCTCGAGCCCGAGCGTGCGCTTGTCGTGCTTGTTTCCGAGGACGGCCAGATCGAAAATCGGGTTCTCAATGTTCCGGTCGGCATGCCGACTTCGGCGTTGATCGAAGCCGCCAATTTCCTCAACGCGCGCATCCGCGGGCGCACGCTTGCCGAGGTCAAGGGCGAGATCGAGCGGCGGCTCAAGGAAGGCCAGGCCGAGCTTGACCAGCTTACACAAAGGATCGTCGCCGCCGGTCTTGCCAGCTGGTCGGGCGGCGAGCACGACGAACGCAAGCTGATCGTGCGCGGCCAGGCCCATCTGCTCGAGGACCTCAAGGCGCTGGCCGACCTGGAGCGCGTGCGTCTGTTGTTTGACGATCTGGAAACCCGGCGTGAAGTGATCGATCTTTTGGGCCGCGCCGAACTGGCGGAAGGTGTGCGCATCTTCATCGGCTCGGAAAACAAGCTGTTCTCGCTTTCCGGCTCCTCGACGATCGTGGCGCCCTATCACGACGCCGCGGGCCACATCGTCGGCGTGCTTGGCGTCATCGGGCCGACCCGGCTTAATTATGCCCGCATCATCCCGATGGTCGATTATACCGCCAAGGTGGTGAGCAAAATGTTGGCGGGCTAGGGTTCGCCGCGGCCGGGCCGGCCGCGGCCCGTGCTTGATTTTTCGGCGCGCAGCCCTGATATGCGGGCATTAGAGGATGGATACGAATATGTCGGAACAAACCGCGCGTGCTGAGGGCGCAGCGGACCCGCCTGAGACCGGTTCTCCGGAAAGCGGGCCGTCTTCGCCGTCCAAGACCGGCGATGCTGCGCTTGCCGCCGAGTTCAAGGACAAGCTGTTGCGCGCGTTGGCCGAGATGGAGAATCTGCGCCGGCGCACGGAGCGCGAAGTCACCGACGCGCGGCTTTACGGCGTTACCGCGTTTGCACGTGACACGCTTGCGGTTGCCGACAATATGCGCCGCGCGCTGGATGCGGTGACGCCGGAGCTGCGCGCCAGCGCCGAAGCCGGAGTGAGGGCGCTCATCGAAGGTGTCGAGCTGACCGAACGCGAACTCTTGAAGGCGCTGGAAAAGAACGGCGTGCGCCAGTTCACGCCACGCGGCGAGAAATTCGATCCCAACCTGCATCAGGCGATGTTCGAAGTGCCCAATCCATCGGTGCCGGCGGGCAGCGTCGTCGAGGTCGTGCAGCCCGGCTACATGATCGGCGAGCGCGTTCTGCGTCCGGCCATGGTCGGGGTATCGAAGGGCGGCGTCAAATTCGCCCCCGGAACGCGTCCGGTCCGGGACAGCGCGACGTCAAACGATTCCTAGAGCCGATTCCCCGGAGCCGATCGTTTCAGGTTGAATCGATTTGGCTCCGCAAATGGTGCGCCGGATTTACTTCGTCTCGACGCTGTCGCGCACCGTCCGCAGCCGCGCCAGAACGCCGGTCCATTGATCGCCGGCGCGCGCGATACCGACCATCTGCAAATAACCGCCGCCGCCGAAGCGCAGCCACTGCACCACCATGACATCGGCGCCGTTGCGGGCGTCCTTTGCCTGCGCCATGATCTGATATCCCGACTGACCGTTGATGCGCAGCGGCTCGGCCACCGACACCTGCACATCCCTGATGCCGCCGATCTCCTGGAAGGAAGACCGCGCGAAATTATCGTGATCGTCCAGTTCCTTCGGGCCGCCAGGGACGGCGGCAATGAACAGGCGCGGCGTGAGGCTGGCGGCGTCGGAGGTGGCTTTAGCGGCGTCGGGGGGGCCCGGATCGTCGCCCAGCAACAGAGCACGGCCGCGCAGCACGGACTTGACGTGGAATCCGGCAAAGTCGCCGACCACGAACGGCAGAAGGCTGAGCTGTTCGGCTTGCGGCACCTCGGCGCGCATCGTCAAGGTCGCCAGCGCCGCACGCACTACGGTGTCGGGATAGGTGCTATCGTCGTCCGGGATTTGGACGCTCACGAGCGCGGTGAAGTCGCTTGCGGAAGCCACCAACAGCCACTTTCGATAACTCATCTTGTCTGCGGTCTGCCGGCCGGTCAGCAGAAAGCCCTTGCCGAAACTGACCTGCATCGGCTCGCGTTTCTCGATATTGACGCCCTGTTTCTTAAGCGCCTCGCCTTCCATCGATTTTTCGATCTGGGCATAGGCGGCAGCCGGCAACATGGCGATCAGGATTGCCGCATCTTTGGTTGGGTCGGCAAATCCGTCGAACGTTTCGCTTGCCACCATGCCGGGCGGTGGAACGAGTCCAAGACGCGAGCCGACCGGAAAGATCGGGTCGGCGGCGCGAACAGGTGCCGCTACGGCAAGTGCGCACAACAACGCGGCGGCAAAGCCGGCGGCGGTCGCGCGATTGAATCTGCTATTGCTTATCATGCTGAGCCTCTGCGGCGGGCCGACAACGCGACCCGGCTGGTGCGCTGAACGTGACCCGACGCAAGGTGAGATTGATCCGTCCTCCCTCCGGGAGCAAGCGCGATGTGCCCGGATAGATGCGATCGACGCCGTGGAAAGCGAGCCGGGCATCGCCGCCAAGCACGACCACATCGCCTGAGCCCAAGCGAAAGGCCTGCGCCGGCGCGCGGCGTTCCAATCCGCCGACACGGAAGCGACAGTCGTCGCCGAGCGATACCGAGATCACCGGCGCCGCGAAATCCGCCTCGTCGCGGTCTTGATGCAGTCCCATTTTGGCGCTCGGACCGTAGAAATTGATGAGGCATGCCTCGGGTGGCTGTGGGTATTGGGCGAGCGCATGCCAGATCGCCAACAGGGCAGGCGGCATCGCCGGCCAGTGCCGCCCGGTTTCCGGATGCGTCGGCTGATAGCGATAGCCATTTTCGTCCGAAACCCAGCCCAGCGGCCCGCAATTCGACGTGCGCACCGTGAATGGCCGCCCCGACCTCGGCATGCGCGGCGTATAAAGCGGCGCCGCCGCGAAAATGCTGCGCAGCGCGGCGAGCAATTCAAGCTGGCCGTCGCGGTCGAGGTATCCCGGGTAGAGGCGCAGCCCGCCAAGGTGCGCACGCACGCTCGACGGTGCGCCCTCATTCCTATCGTCGGTGTTATCTGCCAAGCTCGTTCTCGCCTCGGCCCATCTTGCCTTGCGGCCCGATCACGCCCTCCTATATGAGGCAAGGGAAATCGCCTGGAAACCGGGCGATAGAGAGAGTGTAAGGGGGTCGGACCGCGGGCGCCTTTTCGGGCCTGTCCGACCCGCCGCTAGAGAGAGGATTTAAGACCATGGCTAAGGTCATTGGTATCGATCTCGGGACCACGAATTCCTGCGTCGCCGTCATGGAAGGCAAGACGCCGAAGGTCATCGAGAATGCCGAAGGTATGCGAACTACCCCGTCGATCGTTGCTTTCACGGACGATGGCGAGAGGCTGGTAGGCCAGCCGGCGAAGCGCCAAGCCGTCACCAATCCAGAGCGCACGATTTTTGCCGTCAAGCGCCTGATCGGCCGGCGCTACGACGATCCGATGGTGGAGAAGGACAAGAAGCTCGTACCCTACAAGATCGTGCGCGCCTCGAACGGGGACGCCTGGGTCGAGATCGAGGGCAAGACTTACTCGCCCTCGCAGATTTCCGCGTTCATCCTGCAAAAGATGAAAGAGACGGCCGAGTCTTATCTCGGCTCGAAAGTCGATCAAGCCGTCATCACCGTTCCCGCCTACTTCAACGACGCCCAGCGCCAGGCCACCAAGGACGCCGGCAAGATCGCCGGACTAGAGGTGCTGCGCATCATCAACGAGCCGACGGCCGCGGCGCTCGCTTACGGTCTCGACAAGACCAAGACCGGCACGATCGCAGTCTATGACCTCGGCGGCGGCACTTTCGATATTTCGATTCTCGAAATCGGCGACGGCGTGTTCGAGGTGAAGTCGACCAACGGCGACACCTTCCTCGGCGGTGAGGATTTCGACATGCGGCTGGTCAATTATCTGGCCGACGAATTCCAGAAGGAACAGGGCATCGATTTGCGCCGCGACAAGCTTGCGTTGCAGCGGCTCAAGGAAGCGGCGGAAAAGGCCAAGATTGAGCTGTCGTCCACGACGCAGACCGAGATCAATCTGCCGTTCATCACCGCCGACGCGTCGGGCCCGAAGCATCTGACCATGAAGCTCACCCGCGCTAAGTTCGAGGCGCTGGTCGACGACCTGGTGCAGAAGACCATCGAGCCGTGCCGGCAGGCGATCAAGGACGCGGGCCTGTCCGCGGCCGAGATCAATGAGGTCGTTCTGGTCGGCGGCATGACGCGCATGCCGAAAGTGCAAGAAGTGGTGAAGCAGTTGTTCGGCAAGGAGCCGCACAAGGGCGTCAATCCCGACGAAGTCGTCGCGGTCGGTGCCGCGATCCAGGCCGGCGTGCTGCAAGGCGACGTCAAGGACGTGCTGTTGCTCGACGTTACGCCGTTGTCTCTCGGCATCGAGACGCTGGGCGGTGTATTCACCCGGCTGATCGATCGCAACACCACGATCCCGACCAAGAAGAGCCAAGTGTTCTCCACGGCCGAAGACGGCCAGACCGCAGTGACGATCCGCGTGTTCCAGGGCGAGCGCGAAATGGCGAGCGACAATAAGATGCTCGGCCAGTTCGACTTGGTCGGGCTTCCGGCGGCGCCGCGCGGCGTGCCGCAGATCGAGGTCACCTTCGACATCGACGCCAACGGCATCGTCAATGTCTCGGCCAAGGACAAGGGCACCGGCAAGGAGCAGCAGATCCGCATCCAGGCTTCCGGCGGCTTGAGCGAGGGCGACATCCAGAAGATGGTGAAGGATGCCGAAGCCCACGCCGAGGACGACAAGAAGCGCAAGGCGGAAGTCGAAGCGAAGAATCACGCCGAGGCTCTGGTTCACATGACCGAGAAGACGCTCGCCGAACACGGCTCCAAAGTCGGCGAGACCGAGCGGCGTGCGATCGAGAATGCGATCGCCGATCTCAAAGAGGCCTTGAAGGGCACCGACGCCGATGCCATCACGGCGAAGGCAAATACGCTGCAACAGGCTTCGATGAAGCTCGGCGAGGCGATGTACAAGCAAGCGGCCGAGCAGCCTCCCGGCGGTGCCGGCGGCGCGGAAGCCAAGAAGGATGACGTGGTCGACGCGGAGTTCACCGAAGTCGACGACGACAAGAAGAACAAGAAATCGGCCTAAGGCGCGCGGATGCCCGATGGCAGGATCGGGAGGGGGGCTTGAGACGTAGCGTCCTTCGCAAAAATTTACCTTTGTCACCGACCCTCCCCCTCGACGGGGGAGGGCACGCGCTTTGCATGCGTCGAATCCATTCCCACATATCTCTCGGTTAGAGATCGGCAATGGCCAAGCGCTGCTACTACGAGACCCTCGCGGTCGAACGCACTGCAAGCGAAGTCGACATCAAATCCGCTTTTCGCAAGCAGGCAATGGCTTGCCATCCGGATCGACATCCGGGTGACAACGAAGCCGAGCATCGTTTCAAGGAGGTCAACGAGGCCTACGAGGTGCTCAAAGACCCCGACAAACGCGCCGCCTACGACCGCTACGGCCACGCCGCTTTCGAGCATGGCAACGGCTTGGGCGCCGCGCATGGTTTCGGCGCGGATTTCGCCACCACCTTCTCCGATATTTTCGACGATCTGTTCGGCATGAGCGGCCGCCGCGGCCGCGGCACCGGACGCGAGCGCGGCGCGGACCTCCGTTACAACATGGAGATTTCGCTGCTCGAAGCTTATGCCGGCAAGGCCGCGCAGATTCGCATCCCGACTTCGGTCACTTGCGAGGCCTGCTCCGGCTCGGGCGCCAAGCCCGGCACCAAGCCGAAGGCTTGTCCGATGTGCGCCGGCCAGGGCAAGGTGCGCCACGCGCAAGGCTTCTTCACGCTCGAACGCACGTGCCCGACCTGTCAGGGCCGCGGCCAGGTGATCGAAAGCCCCTGCGCTTCGTGCGCCGGCTCCGGCCGCGTCATGCGCGAGCGGACTTTATCGGTGAATATTCCGCCCGGCGTCGAGGACGGCACCCGCATCCGGCTCGCCGGCGAAGGCGAAGCCGGCGTGCGCGGCGGCCCGCCGGGCGATCTCTACATTTTCCTGTCGCTCGGCGCCCATCCGTTCTTTCAACGCGACGGCGCCGATCTGCATTGCCGCGTCCCGGTGTCGTTGGTGACGGCCGCGCTCGGCGGCGATTTCGAGGTGCCGACCATCGATGGCGGCAAGACCCGCGTGAAAGTGCCCGAAGGCATGCAGACCGGCCGGCGCTTCCGCCTGCAAGGCAAGGGCATGCCGGTGCTGCGCAGCCGCCAGAACGGCGACATGTACGTTCAGGTCATTGTCGAGACGCCGCAAAAGCTCACCAAGAAGCAGCGCGATTTGTTGGCCGAATTCGACCGGCTGTCGTCGATCGAAACCCAGCCGGAATCCTCGGGATTCTTCGGCAAGGTCAAGGAATTCATCGACGGTTTCAGCGGCGGCTCGGCCTGACGGCGCCAATCGATTACCGGCTGGAGTGTCTGGCCTTCGCCCGTTGAATATTCTAGGACTATACCGCTTTTATCGCGTGTGATTGCCCGAGTGGTGGTTGTCTTATGTCGCTTCCTGCCCTGGCTAAATTCGAACAGAAGATGGAACGGCAGCTCCGGCTCCTCGAATTCAGGAAGAGCGTGATCGAGCGTAATATTGCGCGCCGGTTTCGCCTGTTCGAGCGCAAGCGCGACGACATCGGCAAGAAGATCGAAGAGCAGATCCAGCAATTCGAGAAAAAGCGCGGCATCCGCTTTGATGACGAAGTGCGCTTCATCCGCTCCTGGATCGAGCGGCCGCTGACGATCGGCGCCGTAACGCCGTCGGGCAAGATCCTCGCGCGCACCATGGCGCGTTACGTCGATCCGCAAAGCGATGGGCCGGTGGTCGAATTGGGACCCGGGACCGGGCCGGTGACCGAAGCGCTGGTGCAAGCAGGCGTGGCGCCGTCGCGCCTGGTTCTGGTCGAATTCAATCCGACCTTCTGCCGCATCCTGCGCTCGCGCTATCCCGACGCGACTTTGGTGCAAGGCGACGCCTACAGCATACGCCGCCTGCTTGAAACGCTGCTGCTGGAGCCCGCGGCCGCGGTCGTCTCCGGCCTGCCGCTGGTCACCAAGCCGATCAAGATGCGGCTGCGGCTTATTCGCGACGCCTTCGACCTCATGCTGCCGGGCGCGCCATTCGTGCAGTTCACCTATTCGGTCGCGGCGCCCTTGCCGCGGCGGCTCGCCGGCTTCTCGGTCGAGTCCTCGGCGCGCATCTGGATGAACCTGCCGCCGGCGCGCGTGTGGGTCTATCGCAAGGCTTGAAATTTTCACCAATGTCCAACCCGAAAATCCTGGTAATGGCCGGCTCCCTGCGCGCGGGCTCAAGCAATGCGCGGCTCGCGGCGCTGGCGGTGAAGGAGCTGGCGCTCGCCGAGGCGGACGTCACGCGGCTGTCGTTTGCCGATTACACTTTGCCGATCTTCGATGCCGACCTGATGGCCGATGACGGCATACCGCGGGCGGCGCTCGAACTGCGCAATATGATCACCGCGCATCAGGGCATTTTCATCGCCAGCCCGGAATACTCCGCTTCGGTGTCGCCGCTGATCAAAAATGCCATCGACTGGGTGTCGCGCGGCCGCGACAAGAGCGAGCCGGGTTACGTCGCTTACAAGAACCGGGTCTTCGCGCTCGGCTCGGCTTCGCCGAGCTCCGGCGGCGGGGTGCGCGGCCTGATCGCGCTGCGGCAGATCCTCGAACTCGGGTGCGGCGCGCTGGTGCTGCCGGAACAGATCACCGTCGGCCGCGCCGGCCAGGCGTTCGACGAGATGGACAATCTCAAGGACGAAACCGTGGCCGCGACGCTCAAGACGGTGGCGCGCCGGCTGATCGAAATGGCGAGTTTGATGCCGCGGGCGGCCTAAAGCGCGAACCGGAAGAGCCTGCTCCGGACTTGATCAAAAAAATGATGGCCGGCTTTCCGAACGGTTCATGCGCTTCTAAAAGCATGCGCTTCTAAAAGAGTGAGGATGATGCCGATTGCGCCGCGCGAACGCCTGATTGTCGCGCTCGATCTAGACTCGGTCGAGACCGCGGCAGCCTTGGTGAAGCAACTCGGCGACACGGTTTCGTTCTACAAGATCGGCTACCAGCTCGCCTTCGCCGGCGGATTGCGCTTCGCGCCGCAACTCGCCGACGCCGGCAAGCGGGTGTTCGTCGACCTCAAGCTGCATGACATCGGCAACACGGTCGCTCACGGCGTGAAAAGCGTGGCGCGGCTTGGCGCCACATTCCTCACCGTACACGCCTACCCGCAGACGATGCGGGCCGCGGTCGAGGCGCGCGAAGGAAATTTGCGCATTCTCGCGGTGACGGTGCTGACGTCCTATGACGACCGCGACCTCGAAGCCGCCGGTTACGGCGCCACCGTGCGCGAACTTGCCGCCGCACGTGCCGCGAAAGCGCGCGAGATCGGCGTCGACGGCCTGGTCTGTTCGGCCGAGGAAGCGCCGAGCTTGCGCGCGATCGCCGGTCCCACGATGGCGCTGGTGACGCCGGGCATTCGCCCGGCCGGCGCCGCGGCCGGGGACCAAAAGCGGGTCATGACGCCGGCGGCGGCGATTGCGGCGGGCGCCGATTATCTGGTCGTCGGCCGGCCGATTCTCGCTGCGGCCGATCCTGCGGCCGCGGCGCAAGCGATCGTCGCTGAAATCGCCAACGCCGCGAAGGAGACGTGAAATGCCCAAAGGCTATTGGATCGTTCACATCGATGTGCGCGACGACGGGGGTTACAAGCCGTACGCCGTCGCCAATGCCGCCATTTTCAAGAAATACGGTGGCCGCTTCGTCGTTCGCGTGGGCAAATACGAATGCCCGGAAGGAACGACGAAGTCGCGCCAGGTCGTGATCGAGTTTCCCGATTACGCCACCGCGCTCGCCTGCTATCGCTCGCCCGAATACCAGGCCAACATCAAAGTGCGGCAGCCGCATTCGGCGGCCGATTTTGTCATCGTCGAAGGCTACGACGGCCCGCAGCCGTAGTGTCGCCTTCCCCCGGCATAGGGGAGAAGCCAAGTTGCTGGCATCCGGTTGCCCCGCTATACCCGCGATAACGCGGATGGGGCCAATGGCGGCGGCAAACTCGGATATGCGGTTGGTGATTGCCGGCGCCGGCGGGCGCATGGGGCGCACGCTCATCCATGCCATCGCGGCGACCAGGGGCGTCACGCTCGCGGGAGCGGCCGAAGCGGCGGATTCAGCTGTGATCGGCCGCGACGCCGGCGAACTTGCGGGCCTCGGCCCGAACGGCGTCAAGGTGGTCAGCGATGTCGCGCCGCTCCTTAAGGCCGCCGACGGCCTGATCGAATTCACGCTGCCGGCGGCGACGCTGGCGCTGGCGGAACTGACCGCCGCCGCCGGCATCGTCCATGTCGTCGGCACCACCGGCCATTCGGCGGAAGAAGAAAAGCTGATTGCCGCGGCGGCAAGCCGCACGCCGATCGTCAAGTCCGGCAATATGAGCCTCGGCGTCAATCTCCTTGCCGCCCTGGTCAAGCGCGTGGCGCAGACGCTCGACGAGAATTACGACATCGAAATTCTGGAAATGCATCACAACAGAAAGATCGACGCGCCGTCCGGCACCGCGCTGATGCTCGGCCGCGCCGCTGCGGCGGGGCGCGGCATCAATCTCGCCGCTCATTCGGTGCGCGCGCGTGACGGCATGGTCGGTGCGCGGCGCGCGGTGGACATCGGCTTTGCCTCGCTGCGCGGCGGCACCGTGGTCGGCGACCACACCGCGATCTTCGCCGGGCCCGCCGAGCGCATCGAGCTTACGCACCGCGCCGAGGACCGCATGATCTTCGCGCGCGGCGCGCTGCACGCGGCGTTATGGGCGCGCGGCAAGGCGCCCGGCCTCTATTCGATGACGGATGTCCTGGACTTGAAGGATATGTGATGGGTGAGCGCATTCTCGTTCTCGTGCGCCACGGCGAGAGCGAGTGGAACAAGAAGAATTTGTTCACCGGCTGGCGCGACGTCGATCTCACCGCAAAAGGGATCGCGGAGGCGACCGCGGCCGGGCGCCGGCTCAAGGCGCAAGGCTTTCGTTTCGACGTCGCTTTCACGTCCGCGCTTATTCGCGCGCAACACACGCTCGACCTCATGCTCGACGAACTGGGGCAGAAGAGCATTCCGGTCATCAAGGACGAGGCGCTCAACGAGCGCGACTACGGCGATCTCTCCGGGCTCAACAAAGACGACGCGCGCGCGAAGTGGGGCGAGGATCAGGTGCATATCTGGCGGCGCTCCTACGACGTCGCCCCGCCCGGCGGCGAAAGCCTCAAGGATACCGCCGCGCGCGTGCTGCCTTATTACATCGGCGAGATGCTGCCGCGCGTGTTGCGCGGCGACAATGTGATCGTCGCGGCTCACGGCAATTCGCTGCGCGCGCTGGTCATGGTGCTCGAGCGGCTGTCGTCGAAGGACATCGCGGCGCGCGAGATCGCGACCGGGGTGCCGCTGATCTACCGGCTCAGCGCCAACTCGACCGTGGCCGAAGCGACGGTTTTGGCGGGGTAGGCCTTTAACACCCTCTCCGGAATCAACAATTCGTCATGGCGGGGACGAGCCCGGCCATGACGAAAGAAGGATGATAGTTGCTACCCCGCCGCGACTTGCCCCGCCTCCCAGCCGAGCATGGCGCGCTTGCGCGTCAGCCCCCAATGATAGCCGGTGAGCGCCCCGGATTTGCCGATGACGCGATGGCACGGCACGACAAAGCAGATCGGGTTCTTGCCGACCGCGGCGCCGACGGCGCGGGCGGCGGCCGGGGTGCAGACTTTGCCGGCGATCCCGGAATAGGTGGCGAGCCGGCCCATCGGGATTTTCAGAAGCGCCTCCCAGACCCGCACTTCCCAATCGGTGCCGATCAGCACCACGCGCAGCGGCCGCTCGGGCCGCCACTGCGACGGGTCGAAGATTCGCCGCGCCAGCGCGCCGGCGCGCGCGGTGTCTTCGACATATGCAGCCTTCGGCCAGCGGCGCCGCATGTCGGCGAGCGCCGCGCGTTCCTCGCCCGGATCGGCCAGCGCGAGCCCGGCGAGGCCGCGCTCGGTCGCCATGATCAGCGCGACGCCGAACGGGGAAGGGTGAAAGCCGAACCGGATGGTCAGGCCTTCGCCGCCCGATTTCCACTCGCCCGGCGACATCGCTTCGTGGGTGACGAACAGGTCGTGCAGGCGGCCGGGGCCGGACAGCCCGACTTCGTAAGTGGCGTCGAGCACGCTAGCGGAATCGCGGAGGAGCTGCCGCGCGCCGTCGAGCGTGAGCGCCTGCAAAAACGCCTTCGGCGTCAATCCGGCCCAGCGGCGGAACAAATGATGCAACTCGGTCGGTGTGACGCCGGCGGCTTCGGCGATGGCTTCGACCTCCGGCTGCGCGCGCCAGTTTTCGCGGATGTGCCCAATGGCGCGGCGCACCACGCCGTAATCGGCGGCGGCACCGGCGAGCGGGCCGAGATCGGGAATGCGATCGGGTGACAGCATGGATGCCTCCATCATTGGCTCCCGATGTAGGCTCCGGCCGGAGCCCAAACCACCCGATTTCTGAGACGGGGAAACCTAGTCCAGCACCGTGCGCGTCGGTCCGCGCCTCGCTTCGCCGAGCGCCGTCGACAGCGCCTTGGCGAAGCTCGCCTTCTCGTCCGGCCCGAGGCAGGCGGCGATCGACAGCCGCCGGCCGCGCGACACCAGGAACAGCCGCTCGATGCCGAATTCCTCATGCACGATGCGGTCGAGCTGCACCCAGACCGGGTTGAGCGTCCATTCCCGCACCCTGCCGCGCTGGCTTACTTTGCGCACCGTGAGTTCGGACGGCGTCACCGTCACCTCTTCGTAGGCGCGGGCGGCGCGAAAATTGGCGCGAAACGCCACGTACACCAGCAGCACGTCGAGGCCGAGGAAGCCGAAAACCGGCCAGGCGCCGAGCAGCAGAAACACCATTCCGGAGGCGAAGCTGATCGCCCCGATGCACAGCATGAGGATGAGGAAGCCGGTCGAGCCGAGTGAGCGGTGCGGCGTGATGGTGACCGCAAAGATCGGGGCTTCGGCGCGGCTGTCGTTGTCGGAACTCATGGCGCTGACTATACGGTAAAAGATGGCCCGCAAAACCACTTCCCCGTCGTTATCCGCTCCGGTACGGGGGAGAGGAAAGAGGGCGGACAAAGCCGCCGGCGACGGCGAGGCGGCCCGGCTCAAGGGTCTCAAGGCCCGGCGCAAGGCCGATGCCGAGGCCGTCCACGGCGATTTGCCGCAATGGACAAGCGCCGAGGTTGCGGAAGCGTTCCGCCGCTTCGCCGCCGCAAATCCGCACCCGCGCACCGAGCTGCAATCGATCAATCCGTTCACGCTTCTGGTCGCGGTCGTCCTGTCGGCGCAGGCGACCGACGCCGGCGTCAACAAGGCGACGCCGGCCTTGTTCAAGCTCGCCGATACGCCGGAGAAGATGGTCAAGCTCGGCGAAGCGCGCGTGCGCGACCTGATCAAGACCATCGGGCTTTACCGCACCAAGGCGAAGAACGTGATCGCGCTGTCGCGCATCCTGGTGGAGCAGCACGGCGGCAAGGTGCCGCACGACCGCGATGCGCTCGAAGCGCTGCCCGGCGTCGGCCGCAAGACCGCGAACGTCGTGCTCAACGTCGCGTTCGGCGAGCCGACCATCGCGGTCGACACCCACATCTTCCGCGTCGGCAACCGCACCGGCTTGGCCGTCGGCGAGACGCCGCTCGACGTCGAGATGAAATTGATGGAGGTCGTGCCCAAGCGCTATCTGTTGCACGCCCACCACTGGCTGATCCTGCACGGGCGTTACACTTGCCTCGCGCGGCGGCCGTTGTGCGAAAAATGCATCATCGCCGACTTGTGCAAATGGCCGGGGAAGACGACCAACGTGCCGGCTTCGTGACGGGCAAGCGAGAGCGGCGCTCGGTTTAGATTGCGACCCAGCCGCTACCGTTGCGCTTACCCTCGGCAAGGCGCCCGATAAGGGCATCGTCAATCAAATCATACACGGCTCCGACCTGATGCACGCGGAAACCAAGCATGGTTTTGGATTCCGCACAGGTAGCGAGGCACTGTTTAGAGGGCGATAGGATGGCGGCTTCGATGCGGCATGTGCCACCCTTCAAGGCGCGTGTTAGGCGTTGTGCAACGATATCCCATATTTCGTCCTGGTCCGCATTGTGACGCATGCCGTCTAACATTTCGGCTAATGGCCGCAAGCGCGGTGGCGATTGCGATGTGGCGTAATCGGCATGAATGGCGAGTCCCGTGAGGGCGCAGGCGCGAAGGTCGTCGGGATGAATCTTGCGCCCGCTCCATACGCAGGTTTCAGCCTCCGCAGGCAGACAGAATCGTCCAGCGGTGGACTGCACGGCTTTCTCTCGAAGCAAGGATGCACTCGATACGCTGCTTGTGACCAAGAGGCCTCTCAAGGCGCGTGTTCCCGTGACTTGGCATGTCGCCAACGTCGATGGTAGGACGCGTTTCCCGCTCACGGCGCATTTCTCAAGCACGCCAGGGCGGACGAATCGGCCGCTGACCTCGCAGGTTTCGACCTCGGTCCGCGCGATCGTCTGGCGTGTTTCGTGGCAGATCGTGAACTCCTCTGCGTGGCCGGTCTTGCCCGATACCGCGGACTGCGCCGCCTGATCCGCGCGATATGGCTTTCCGGAAAGCTCACTAAAGCTGAGTTCGCTCGTCAGAACTTCGGTTTTGCTAAAAGCGCAGACACCGAAATGTTCAGGCTCGGCGCGTGCACCGCTCGCCGCGGATTGTTTGACCAGTACCGAGGCTATTCGGCTACCCGTTACCGCCGACTCTTCGAGCTCGTCGGGGAGCGCACGCTTGCCGCTAAGCTCACAGGATTCCATAAACTCTGGCTGCGCGACACGGTCACTGAACTCGGATGTGACTAGGAGATGCTTCAGTACGTTCGCACCCGAGACTTCACATTTCCCAAAGCATTCCTTGGGCGCGTAACGGCCGGACCTCGCGCACAGTTCGGTTTCCGGCTCGCGAACGATTTCAACGCTGCTGGGCCGGACAACGATTTCGCTCTCATAATCGCCGCCGCCCGCATAGCTATAGCGCACTCGGACCGCGACCTCGCGGGAGACCTCGCCCTCCAGTCCGGCCAGGACTATGTCGAAACGTGGTGTAAAATCGTCGTAAAGCTTCTGTCGCTTCCGCGCGTCGCCGCCGGCCGCTTCTAATTCGTGCGCGCGACGCTCTTCATAAAAACGTGCGAACTCCGCAATCGCGTCGTCACGTTCGCCTGCTTCCCGGAGATTTGTAGGATCGATGCCAAGAACGGCGGGATCGCGGATGATCCTCTCAACGACGCCAAGGCCCCCGTTGCCATCTGTTGTCCGATGATGGCTCTCCCTTGCGCACAGGCAAGGGACCAACTGTTCATAACTGTCATGGGCGACAGTAGCGCGCACGCGAAGAAGGGCAGTCCCGTCGAATGCGCGCGTCACAGCAACCACCTTCGTTTCACGAGCCGTCGCCCCTGCTCTTTTAGCCCATTGCGCCGCAAGGCTGTCAGATATCGGCCCTGGATCGAGATCGGCATCCTTCACGTAGTGGACGCCGGAAGTGACGGTGCGTTTGACCAATCTTTGAAAGGCCGGTGTGTGGGGGGCGTAAAGCACAAGCTGGCGTTCGTCGTTAGGATGTGCCTCGAAACAGATAAGTTCTCGAAGGCCCTTTCCTTGGACAGAATAAATACCGCGCTCTTCCTCAGCCACTCGGGCGCCCTCCTTGTCCAGCGCTGTCAAAGTGAACTCACGTGCGTCCATCGAACGATTGACTGGGGGCAGTTTCGGAGCGCGAGGTCCAACATATTCTGCACTGCCGGCGGTGCCGAGCATTTCGTCAATGTTCGCTTCTTCTAAAGTGCGCTTGGCATCCTCGATGCTCTGCTCGTCAAGACGCACCGCTTCTTCAACGTTCTTACCGGCTAAAGCATCGAGAACAAGTTGCAGAATACGGTCCTCGAACTTGTCGGCACCGTCTTCCTCGCCATCGGCAATGTCGGAGCTTTGTAGGAGCGCATCGATGTCGCCGATAGCGCTTGCAGCCATCTGCAGCTTTTCCATCAAGCGTCCGACGATGAAATCTTCGAATGTGCCGCTCAGTGTGATGTTGAAGATGCTGACATGCTTAAATTTCGAGGCAAGACGCTGAACGCGACCAATGCGTTGCTCGACTATCATCGGGTTCCAAGGCAAGTCGTAATTGACGAGCACGTTGGCAACCTGGAGATTGACGCCTTCTGACCCAGCTTCGGTCGAAACGATTATGCGGTAGCGCGGCGGGTTTTGTCTAAAGCACGCGATCGTTTCCTGATTCCGCTGACCGGAATCGCCGTTTATGACGCCAACGGTGAAACCCTGCTTCTCAAGAAAGTTCTGGATGGTCGTTTGGGTCTCGCGAAGGGTGGTGAACACGATGAGCCGCCAGTGGTCGGGATTTTGTTTTTTTAGCAGCGCGATGAGGGAGGCTAGTCCTTTAAGCTTAGAGGTGAGCGGCATCTCCCCGACAATCCCGCGCACGGCAGCAGCAAGTTCGGGGGGCGCGGTCCCGTTCTTAGCCATGTTGTTGAGTTGCGCCCGTAAGGCTTCGGGACTGCTCGCAAGTGCTTTGAGGATGCTAATTTGCGAGAGTCGATTCATTTTCTGAATCGGCTTGGCAATCACACTGATAAGCTGGAGTTCGGCTGGCGATGGCGCGACCTTATGCATCTGTACTTTGCGGTCAGGAAATGAGAGACCCGCATCGCCGCGCCGGACGCGTGACATGTAGTCATAGATGATTGAGCGAAATTCTTCGCGGGCCTCGATTTTGAGCTGGCGAGCTTTTTCTTTTTCGTCGGCAATGAAGCGCCGTGCGAACATGCCGGGCGAGCCGAAAGGATTTTCATGGCCGCGGGCGGTGGTGAGAAGGTCAACAAGCGAGTAGAGATCCCAGAGTCTGTTTTGAATTGGCGTTGCGGTCAACATCAACACGAAACGAAAGCGCCTATCCTCAAGCGCCTTCTGAAACCGTTTTGCGACCTGAGGAGGGTTTGGAACTCCGTAGAGATTTCTAAGCTTATGAGCTTCATCGAGAACCAGCATCTGAAAACGGTCTTCGGGAAGTTTGTCGAGGTAGAGCCGAGCGGAGTTGTAGGTTGTAATCACCGCACCGACGCCATCCGGATCAGCGTCCAGAAGCGCGCGACCCGTAGCAACCTCGCTTTGAATGTCGAATTTTTCTTCAAGCTCCTGTTGCCATTGCTGGCAAAGCAGTTTCGGGCAAACAATCAGCACCTTTGAGAGGCGAGAACGGACGATAAGCTCGCTCATAACCAGGCCCGCGCTGATCGTTTTCCCGAGGCCAACGTCGTCGGCCAGTAGCGTCACCGGCAGTCGGCGGCAGAAGGTGATAAGGTTGCTAACCTGGTGGCTGTACGGCGTCAGCCTGTCGCGCCATCGCGGCGTCGACCTAAAGTCATCGGAGCTTTCAATGACGATTGGGTCGGTTAAGTCCCACTCGAGGCCGGCGCGGTAAACTTTGTATTCGCCAGGTTTGGCCTGCCGGGTGAGGATTTTGGTTTGAAGCACTGGGACAGACGGCATGGGTAACACGGGTGTTACAGCGGCCAAGTGCAACCTAGGATGCCGTCCTGAATTCCTGCCGGCAAGCACCGATGCGACGGTCGCTACAAACAATTGCGGTCACCGAATCAACGACGCTGCTTGACTTTCGTCTCCATTTATGTCACTCTTCGAAAGAATCTCGCTCACCTAAAGGACGCTGGCCGGTGACCCCGGACGGCGGAGCGAGAGCGGTTCCCGCGGGCAGGGGCTCGTCACCTTTGCTCCCGGGCGGCTTCGGAAAAACGCCCGGCCGGCATCACGACCGGTCTGCGACTTTGTCGCTGGACTGGGACAGGGCGACTTCGGGTAACGCCTGAAGAAAGCCGCGTCCCAGGAAGTGCGTTCTGGAGTTGAGCGGCGGCGTTGGCTCGCTGCCGCAAGCGCCGTGGTGGAACGCCGACAGGCGGCGCGCTCCGATGAGCGCGCGCCGCATCGCAAGATGCGGAGGTTGGACTACACGTCTGTCGGCGTTCCGCCTCCTTTATTTGCAAAACGCGAGCCCAAAAGAACTTCTTTCAGAGCTTTGTTGGCGCAATGAGCTTTACGGCTCGCTTCGGGTTACGCGGCCCTTCGTCCTTTCGTTGTTGTCGTAGGCATAGCTCGGGCGCGAACAAAAAACGCGTCGCGAGAACGCCGAATGCTGTGTGCAGCGGCGCGCCCCGAATCCCCTCTCCTCCCGTGGGAGAGGGTGCCGGGCGAGCCACTGCGAGCGAGGCAGGTGAGGGGGTTGCTTCGAAAGATTTTGCGGATAGGCCCCTCACCCGGTCCTCGCCTTCGGCTTGGACCACCCTCTCCCACAAGGGGAGAGGGGAAGGAAATAAGCGCGGCCGATGAAACGAAAACGCTTCGATTCGCACTTACGGGATTTCGTAAACTGCGACTTCGCCGGCGACGCCCTTGAGCGCGACGCTCTGCGGCGCCGGCGTGATGCCGGCAGCGGCGAGAAGCGCCGCCGAGTCCGGATGCTCCACCACCGCCTTGGTGGCGAACATGGCGTCCGAGACCGCGAGGCCCTGGACACGCGCGGCGATATTGACGGTCTGGCCGAAATAATCGAGCCGGTCGTTGAGCATGACGGCGAGGCACGGCCCTTCGTGGATACCGATCTTGAGGAGAAGGTCCTCTTGCCGCGACTCGGCGCCGACGCCGCCGATCGTCCTGCGCATGTGAAGCGCCGCGGCGAGCGCGCGCTCGGGCGACGGAAACGTCGCCATCACCGCGTCGCCGATGGTTTTCACCACCGCGCCGCCCTCGGCCGCGACGATGCCGCTGAGCAGACGAAAATGCGCGTGCACCAGCTCATAGGCGACCAGATCGCCGACACGGGCGTAAAGCTCGGTCGATCCCTTCAGGTCGGTGAACAGGAAGGTCAGGCTGATGATTTTGAGACCCTGCTCGACGGCGAGCGTGTCGGTGCGATAGAGGTCGCGGAACGTCTGGTTGGTGAAGATGCGCTTTGCCGTGAGATAAGGCCGCCGTTTGCCGACCAGCTCGTCAAAATTCCGGTTCTCGATCCAGACCACCGGCAAGACGCGCATGGCGGTTCGATTGGCGATGGTCAGGCGCAACGGCCCCGATTGCAGTGCCGTGGTTTCGGTCGGCTGCCGCGTGCCCTTAAACGCAACGCTGAGCTCTTGAATGCCGCTCGCGCGCTCCGGCGCGACTTTCATGTAGTGCCCGAAATGCGAGACCGGGTCGAACAGGATCACCCAGCCTTCCGGCACTTCGACGGTCACCGTCGCCTCTGTGCCAGGAGCAAGCTCGCGCGCGTCGAGCGTGAATTCGTCGACCACGCGGTCAAGGCGTTCGTCGGTCAAATCGACGCCGGAGCTCCAGAACACCTGCCGGTAATAATCCCAGAACGGCAGAGTTTGCGGATCGTGCGCCGCGATGGCGCGCAGGCGCGGGCTCACCGTGAAGACGATCTCCACCATCTCGTCGAGCGACACTTCGAACGACCGGCTGCACAAGGCGCATTCGTAAGGATCGTTGTGAACGTCCTTCAACGTGGTCGTCACATCGAGCACGCCGCGGCAGGTCGGGCACAGCACATCCCACGACTGCTCGAAAATGCCGAGCTTCGCCGCGTACAGGAAAGCGGCGATGGTCTTTTCCTCGTCCAATGCGTGCGCGGCGGCGAACGCCAGCACATTGATGCGGGCAAGGTCGCGCTCGGCGCCGGAGGTGACGACCTTCTCGATGGCCGCCGCCGCGTCGGCATCGGCCGCCTCGCGCAACGCGGCGAACAAGGGCTGATGGTCGCTCATGGGCGGAAGCTTACGGGAAAATCAACGCAGAAAAAGCCCGGGCAGAATTGTTTCCCTGGGCCCTTGTAGGGAGTTGGGTAGCGAGGCGTTACGCCGATGCCAACGACGTCAGGACCCCACCCCTCACCCCTCGCCACAAGGGGAGGGGAGCAGGCGAACGAGCACAGCAAACGTCAAAACAAAAAATACCGCTGCGCCATCGGCAATGTTTCGGCCGGCGCGCAGGTCAGGAGCTCGCCGTCGGCGCGTACTTCATACGTTTCCGGATCGACTTCGATCTCGGGCGTGGCGTCGTTGTGGATCATGCTTTTCTTGGAGATCTTGCCGCGGGTGTTCTCCACCGCGAAAAGCTCCTTCTCGATGCCGAGCTTTTTGCCGAGCCCGGCCTTCACCGCGGCCTTGGAGGCAAACACCACGGACGATGCGGTGCGCGCGCGGCCGAACGCGCCGAACATCGGCCGGAAGTGGATCGGCTGCGGCGTCGGGATCGAGGCGTTGGGATCGCCCATCGGCGCGGCGACGATCGAGCCGCCCTTGATGATGCAGTCGGGCTTGACCCCGAAAAACGCCGGCGACCACACCACGAGATCGGCGAGCTTGCCCTTCTCGACCGAGCCGATGAGTTTCGACACGCCGTGCGCAATGGCCGGGTTGATGGTGTATTTGGCGACGTAACGCTTTACGCGCGCGTTGTCGTTGTCGCCCTTCTCCTGAGGCAGCCGGCCGCGCTGCTTCTTCATCTTGTCGGCGGTCTGCCAGGTGCGGATGATGACCTCGCCGATCCGGCCCATGGCTTGGGAGTCCGACGACATCATCGACAGCGCGCCGAGGTCGTGGAGTATGTCTTCCGCGGCGATCGTCTCCTTGCGGATGCGGCTTTCGGCGAAGGCGATGTCTTCGGCGATCGACGGATCGAGATGATGGCACACCATCAGCATGTCGAGGTGTTCGTCGAGCGTATTGCGCGTGTACGGCTTGGTCGGATTGGTCGAGGACGGCAGCACGTTCTTCAAGCCCGCGACCTTGATGATGTCGGGGGCGTGGCCGCCGCCGGCGCCTTCGGTGTGGAAGGCGTGAATGGTGCGGCCCTTGAAGGCCTTGATCGTGTCCTCGACGAAGCCGGATTCGTTGAGTGTGTCGGTGTGGATCATCACCTGGACGTCGTAGTCGTCGGCGACCGAAAGGCAGCAATCGATCGCCGCGGGCGTCGTGCCCCAGTCCTCGTGCAGCTTGAGCGAACAGGCGCCGGCCTTGACCATCTCTTCCAGCGCCGCGGGGCGCGAGGCGTTGCCCTTGCCGGCAAAGCCGAGGTTGACCGGAAACTCGTCGGCCGCCTGGATCATGCGCGCGATGTGCCAGGGACCGGGCGTGCAGGTCGTCGCGAACGTGCCGTGCGCCGGCCCGGTGCCGCCGCCGAGCATGGACGTGACGCCCGACATCAGTGCCTCGTCGACCTGCTGCGGGCAGATGAAGTGGATGTGGGTGTCGAAGCCGCCGGCGGTGAGGATCTTGCCTTCGCCGGCGATCACTTCCGTGCCGGGCCCGATGATGATGGTGACGCCCGGCTGGATGTCGGGATTGCCGGCCTTGCCGATGGCGAAGATTTTTCCGTCCTTGAGGCCGACATCGGCTTTGACGATGCCCCAATGATCGAGAATGAGCGCGTTGGTGATGACGGTGTCGACGGCGCCTTGCCTGTTGGTGATCTGGCTCTGCCCCATGCCGTCGCGGATGACTTTTCCGCCGCCGAATTTCACTTCCTCGCCATAGGTCGTGAAATCTTTCTCGACCTCGATAATCAGATCGGTGTCGGCGAGCCGTACGCGATCGCCCGTCGTCGGGCCGAACATGTCGGCGTAGAGCGAACGGCTTATTGACGCGGGCATGATGCTTCCCTGTTGTTTGGTGCGTTACATTGGCGGGTCATCGCAAATAAGCCACTGTGGATTGCTTCGCGGCGCTTGTCATCGGCTTGGCTGTTTCGGGCCGGATTTGTTGGTTGCTGATGATGTACAAAAACAATCCCCAACGTTATCCCCACCGCACTGCGGCATTGAACGGCTGTACGCTTTTTCTTGCTTCTCGGCGCGTCTGCGGCATACTGACTTCCAGATCGCTCGCGTTTGGTTCTGCCAGATGAGGGGGGTCGCCAAGGTCAGATCGGGCTGGTGCCGAAGCCGCTACCAGCGTTGCACATAGCGCCGATGAGATCCTGGTCCCAGTCGCGGTAGCAGCGCTGAGATAGTGACGGGCGGGCCTGCGCAGGCCGGCCCGTCATGATTTGTGCGTCCTCTTATTCGCGTCGTATCGCTTTTCATTACAGCTTGCCCATCACAGCTTGCCGGAAGCCGTAGACCGTGCGTTTGCCGGCCAGCGCCACGAGCTTGACGTCGCGGGTCTGACCGGGCTCGAAGCGCACCGCCGTGCCGGCGGGAATATCGAGCCGCATGCCGCGGGCTTTCTTGCGGTCGAATTTCAGCGCCGGATTGGTCTCGAAAAAATGGTAATGCGAACCGACCTGGATCGGTCGGTCGCCGCTGTTGGAAACCGACAGCGTGATGCTCTTGCGGCCCTTGTTGAGCTCGATTTCGCCGTCCTTGATGAACAATTCGCCGGGGATCATGACGGATTTGTTGCTGCGTCTACGCTCTTTCATCGTATAGGCTCGTGCACCGTGACAAGCTTGGTGCCGTCAGGAAATGTGGCTTCGACCTGAATTTCGGGGATCATCGCGGCAATGCCGTCCATCACCTGCGTCCGTGTCACCACATGCGCGCCTTTTTCCATCAGCTCGGCGACGCTGCGGCCGTCGCGCGCGCCTTCGAGGATGAAGTCGGAGATCAGCGCCACCGCTTCAGGATGGTTGAGCTTGACGCCGCGCTCGAGGCGGCGCCGCGCCACGATCGCCGCCATGGCGATCAAGAGCTTGTCCTTCTCGCGCGGAGTGAGGTTCATCGATTGTCCTTTAATTCAGCCACAGCCGCGGTAACGGCGCGTCGCCAAGCGCGGTTACGACGTTGATCAGATCGTGGCGCAATGCAGCGCCGTCGGGCGCGACCAGCCGCGCGAGCACGATCCCGTTCCAGGCCGACACGCCGACTTCGCCGGCGAAATCATGAGCCAGCGCCCGGATCGCCGCAACATCAGCGTCGCCGCCGGGAATTTTCAGCGCGCTAGCAATCGCCACGCCGCCGCCGGCGATCGCGCGTTGCGCCATTTGTTGCTTGATCGCGCCGTCAAGCCGCAGGCTCTCGGCGAAAACGAGTTTGCCGCCGCAGCGCACCCGCCAACGGTCGAAGAAGCGCCCCTGCGTTACCGTCTCGCCCATGGCCGAACGGCCGAACACGATGGCTTCGGCAAGGATCAGCCTGGCGTCGGCCGCGAGGTCAACCTCGATGCTCCGGTGCAGCCGCACCTGATCGAACAGGATCGTCTCCTGCGGCAGCCACGTCAGCGCACCGCCGGAACCGACGCTGAGCTTGACGTCGATCACGGTGTCCGGCCCGAGCGAACGGTAGATTTTTTCCGCGGCGGCGCTGGTCACGCGAAGCTTCGCCCCGGCGCCGACGGCAATATCGATGTCGAAGCGGTCGCCGCCGGTCATGCCGCCGGCGGTATTGACCATGACGGCGTCGAGTGCGTTCCTCGTCGCGACGTTGGGAAACCGCACCCGCAACGCGCCGGATTCCCGCACGCGCTGGCGCCGGCTTACATCCGCTGCGGCCTTGACCGAAAGCGCGATGCGCCCGACCGCGCGGTTGCCGGCAAAAATTTCATCGTGTGCCGGCGCGCTCGCAAACACTCTTACTGCCCCATCGACCGCAATCATGTCGGCAAAATCAGATCGCCATCGCCCGTTTTAACGCACCTTCGTCAAGATCGGCGCGATCGGAGGCGTAGACGACGGCGCCGCGCTCCATGACGGCGAAATAGTCGCCGAGTTCCTGGGCGAAGTCGAGATACTGCTCCACCAATACGATGGCGATCTTGCCGAGCGAGCGCAGGTATGAAATGGCGCGGCCGATGTCCTTGATGATCGAAGGCTGAATGCCCTCGGTCGGCTCGTCGAGCAGCAACAGCCGCGGTCGCATCACCAGCGCGCGGCCGATGGCGAGTTGCTGCTGCTGGCCGCCCGAGAGATCGCCGCCGCGCCGCCGCAGCATATCCTTGAGAACCGGGAACAGCGTGAAGACATCGGCCGGAATACTGCGCTCATCGCGCTTGAGCGGGGCAAAGCCGGTACGCAGATTCTCCTCGACCGTCAGCAGCGGAAAAATCTCCCGGCCCTGCGGCACGTACGAAATGCCGCGCCGGGCGCGATCCGGCGGCCGCAGCGCGGAAATGTCCTCGCCTTCCCAGGTAATGCTGCCGCGGCTGATGCCATGCTGGCCGGCCAGCGCGTCGAGCAGGCTCGTTTTGCCGACGCCGTTACGGCCGAGCACGCAAGTCACTTTGCCGAGCTCGGCTTTGAGCGACACCGCGCGCAGCGCCTGCGCCGCGCCGTAATGAAGGTCGATAGCGTTGACGTCGAGCATTGGCTCTATCTTCCCAAATACACTTCGACCACGCGCTCGTTGGCCGAGACCTGGTCGATCGTGCCTTCGGCGAGCACCGAGCCTTCATGCAGGCAGGTGACCTTGACGCCGAGCTCGCGCACGAAGGCCATATCGTGCTCGACGACGACGACGGTGTGCTCGCGGTTGATCTCTTTGAGCAGTTCGGCGGTTTGCTGGGTTTCGACGTCGGTCATGCCGGCAACCGGCTCGTCGACCAGCAACAGCTTCGGATCCTGCGCCAGCAACATGCCGATTTCCAGCCATTGCCGTTGGCCGTGCGACAGGCTGCCGGCAAGACGGTCGCGAACAACGGTCAGGCGCACGATTTTCAGCAACTCGTCGATGCGCTGGCGCTCGGCCGCGCTTTCCCGCCACACCAGCGTGGCGCGAACACGGCGATTCGACTTGAGCGCAAGCTCGAGATTGTCGTTGACGCTGTGGCTCTCGAACACCGTCGGTTTCTGAAACTTGCGGCCGATGCCGAGTTCGGCGATTTCGGCCTCGTCGAGCCGCGTCAGATCGTACGAACCGTCGAACAGCACGTCGCCCAGATCGGGTCGCGTCTTACCGGTCACCACGTCCATCATGGTCGTTTTGCCGGCGCCGTTCGGGCCGATGATGGCGCGCATCTCGCCCGGCTCGATGGTGAAGGAGAGATTGTTTAACGCCCTGAAGCCGTCGAACGACACGGTGACGCCGTTGAGATAAAGGAGTGCGCTGGTCAGCGATTCCATGACTGAGGTCTCATTCTGCCGGCATCGGCTCGCGCACGCCGTCCTCGGCGGCCGCCGAAGCCCGGTCGCGACGCAGCGCCGTCCAGTGCCGCAGCGTGCCGATGATCCCGCGCGGCAGCAGCAGCGTCACCAGGATGAACAGGGCGCCCAGCATGAACAGCCAATAGGGCGCGAGGAAGCCCGAGGTAAAATAGGTCTTGGCGTAGTTCACCAGCACGGCGCCGATCACCGCGCCGGTCAGCGTGCCGCGGCCGCCGACCGCGACCCAGATCACCGCCTCGATGGAATTGGCGGGCGCGAACTCGCTCGGATTGATGATGCCGACCTGCGGCACATACAGCGCGCCGGCAACGCCGGCCATGCACGCCGACAGCGTGAAGATGAAGACCTTGTAGGATTCGACGCGATAGCCGAGGAAGCGCGCGCGGGCCTCGGCATCGCGGATGGCAATCAGCACCTTGCCGAATTTCGAGGTGATGATGGCGCGGCAGAGCACGAAGGCGACCATGATGGCGACGCACGAAATGGAGAACAACGCCGCGCGCGTGCTCTCCGCCTGCACGTTGAAGCCGAGTATATCCTTGAAATCAGTCAGGCCGTTGTTGCCGCCGAAGCCGAAATTGTTGCGGAAGAAGCCGAGCATGAGCGCAAAGGTAAGCGCCTGCGTGATGATCGAGAGATACACGCCGGTGACGCGGCTGCGGAACGCGAACCAGCCGAACACGAAAGCCAGTGCGCCCGGCACCAGGACGACCATGAGGAGCGCGTAGGGAAGAAACTCGAAGCCGTACCAATAGACCGGCAACTGCTTCCAGTTCAGGAACACCATGAAATCCGGCAGGATCGGGTCGGCGTAGACGCCTCGGGTGCCGATCTGGCGCATCAGGTACATGCCCATGGCATAACCGCCGAGCGCGAAGAACGCGCCGTGCCCGAGCGATAGGATGCCGCAATATCCCCAGATCAGATCGATCGACAGCGCCAGCAATCCGTAGCAGGCGTATTTGCCGAACAGCGCAACCAGATAAGTCGGCACATAAAAGGCCGACGACGCCGGCACCGCCAGATTGAGCACCGGCACCAGGATTGCGATTGCGGCGACGACGACCAGAAACAGCGTCGCGCCGCGATCGAGCGAACGGATGAGGATATGCGGTGTCATGCCTCGACTGCCCTGCCCTTAAGGGCGAACATACCTCGCGGCCGCTTCTGAATGAACAGAATGATGAACACGAGAATGGCGATCTTGCCGAGCACGGCGCCGGCATACGGTTCAAGAAACTTGTTGGCGATACCGAGCACAAACGAGCCCACCAGCGTCCCCCAAAGGTTGCCGACGCCGCCGAACACCACGACCATGAAGCTGTCGATGATGTAGCCCTGGCCGAGATTGGGGCTGACATTGTCGATCTGCGACAGCGCAACGCCGGCCATGCCGGCGATGCCTGAACCCAGCCCGAAGGTTAGCGCATCGACGCGCGCCGTACGGATGCCCATCGACGCGGCCATCGGACGATTTTGCGTCACCGCGCGCATTTCCAGCCCGAACCGCGTGTAGCGCAGCAACGCTAGGAGCGCGACGAACACCGCAAGCGCGAAGCAAATGATCCATAAGCGGTTGTAGGTGATGGTGATGCCGCCGAGATCGAAAGCGCCGCTCATCCAGGACGGGTTGCCGACGTCGCGGTTGTTCGGGCCGAACGCCGTACGCACCGCCTGTTGCAGGATCAATGAAAGTCCCCAGGTCGCGAGCAACGTCTCCAACGGCCGGCCGTAAAGGAAACGAATGATGGAGCGCTCGATCACGATGCCGATGCAACCGGCGACCAGGAATGACAGCGGTATGGCGATAACCAACGAATAATCGAACAAACCGGGGTCGTGATTGCGGATAGTCTCCTGCACCACAAAGGTGACGTAGGCGCCGATCATGACCATCTCGCCGTGCGCCATATTGATCACGCCCATGACGCCGAAGGTGATGGCGAGGCCGATCGCGGCGAGCAGCAAGACCGAGCCGAGTGAAATCCCGTACCAGGCGTCCTGCACCATTTCCCAAAGCGCGAGGCGGTTCTTGATGCCGCCGACGGCGGCTGCTGCGGCTTTCATCACCGGCGCGGCCGTGTTGGGCGGCAAGCTGGAGAGCAGCGCGAGCGCATCCTGGTCGCCGCGCTGGCGGATAACATCCACCGCGGCAAGCTTGGCTTCGTCGCTGCCTTTGTCGGTCGACAGGATGATCGCCGCCTGCGCCTCCAGCATCGCATGCTTGACCCGCGGATCCTTCTCCTTGGCGAGCGCGGCCTCGAGTGTCGGCAGCGCGCTCACGCGGCGCGATTTGAACACCGACAGTGCGGCGTCATAGCGCGCGCCGGGATCGCTGGCGAGCAGCGTCAAGCCGCCGAGCGCGGCCTCGATCGCGCCGCGTACGCGATTGTTGAGGCGGACTGTGTCGAGATCGGCCGGCGGCGCTTCGGTAATCGGTTTTCCCGTCGCCGCGTCGGTCAGCTTGCCCGCGTCATCCTTGATGTAGACCACTTTCTTTTCGGCGCTGAATAACAACTGCCCGTCTTGCAGCGCTCGGACGATCGTCAGCGCTCGCGGACTGCCGCTGGCGGCGACTTCGTTGAGGCCGGTGAGAGTTTCGTCGAAATCGTCTGCGGTGAAATGAGCGATGCCGTCTTCGAGGCTTGCGGCGTGGACGTGCGCGCAGCCCAAGACGAGGCAGAAGACCAATACGACGGCGACGAGGCAGGCTCGGTAAAGGCGCATCGTAATGTCACCCGGCGGAAGCCCCATCCCCGCCGAAGAGCATGGACCGGGCTTGGCTTTTTGTTGGAGCATGATGCTTTCCGAAAATCCTTGTCCGCTTTTCGGCAGCACGCTCTGGGATGCGGGAAGGCGATACGCCGCCTTCCCGCCGGTGCATCATCGTGGCGTCGTCATTACGAGGCGCCGCCGCACTTCTTTGTCACTTTATTGTAGTTGCCGCACTTAAGCGTCACCCAGTCCGATTCGAGATCCTTCGAGCCGGGCAGGTAGTCCGACCAAGCGTCGCCAGGCACCAGGCCCTTGGTCTTCCACACCACGTCGAACTGTCCATCGGGGCGAATTTCGCCGATGTACACGGGCTTGGTGATGTGATGATTCGGCAGCAAGGTCGAGATGCCGCCGGTCAGGTTGGGAGCTTGCGTACCGGGCAATGCCGCGATCACCTTGTCGGCGTCGGTGCTCTTGACCTTCTCCACCGCCTTCACCCACATGTTGAAGCCGATGTAGTGCGCTTCCATCGGGTCGTTGGTGGTGCGCTTCGGATTCTTGATGAACGTGTGCCATTCCTTGATGAAGGCCTCGTTCGCCGGCGTCTTGATCGATTCGAAGTAATTCCACGCGGCGAGATGGCCAACCAGCGGCTTGGTGTCGAGACCGGCCAGTTCCTCTTCGCCGACCGAGAACGCCACGACCGGAATATCGGTGGCCTTGATGCCCTGGTTGCCGAGCTCCTTGTAGAAGGGGACGTTGGCGTCGCCGTTGATGGTCGACACCACCGCCGTCTTCTTGCCGGCAGAACCGAAGGCCTTGATCTTGGAAACCTCGGTCTGCCAGTCGGAGAAGCCGAACGGCGTGTAGTTGATCATGATGTCCTCGGGCGCCACCTTAAGAACGTCCTTGAGGTATGCCTCGAGAATCTTGTTGGTCGTGCGCGGATAGACGTAGTCGGTGCCTTCCAGCACCCAACGCTTCACCGAGCCGCCCTCTTTGCTCGCGAGATATTGGACCGCGGGAATCGCCTGCTGGTTGGGCGCCGCGCCGGTATAGAATACGTTGCGTTCGCTCTCTTCGCCTTCGTACTGCACCGGATAGAACAGGATGCTGTTGAGCTCCTTGAACACCGGCAGCACGGACTTGCGCGACACCGAGGTCCAGCAACCGAACACGACCGCGACTTTGTCCTTGCTGATGAGCTCGCGCGCTTTTTCCGCGAACAGCGGCCAGTTCGACGCCGGATCGACGACGACCGCTTCGAGCTTCTTGCCGAGCAAGCCACCCTTTTTGTTCTGTTCATCGATGAGCATCAGCATCACGTCCTTCAGCGTTGTCTCGCTGATGGCCATGGTGCCGGATAGCGAATGGAGAATTCCCACCTTGATCGTATCTTCAGCCCGGGCAGGCAGCGCCGCCGTAAGGCCAAGGGCAAGACCCGCCGCGGCGGCAAGCCAACGGCGACCCCGTGGCCGCTGAGCGGCCACGCCAATGGAGTTGAGCATCGCGATGTCCTCTGTTTAACGCACGCGAACGGCCCAGCGCCGTCCCGCGGCAAAAGCAAATCGCAAGGAGCGTGCCAATCAACGGCATCTGCTAAAGTATTGATATCAAGGCTGGATTCGGATCGGACGCTGAATTGGGGCGATTGATTACGCCCATTTTGAATCCGCTTTTCCATCCATTTTCGCCTAGTTTTTAGGCGTCGTGGCCAGAAATACCCGAAAATTCCTGTCCAAATTTTGGGCAATAAGCTTTGTGAAAGAGGTTCCTGCGGCAAACTCGTACGGGAACTTCAAAATCATAAATTTGCTAGTGTCACTCCGAGTTTCGCAGGGGCCGCGCCGCGGCCCGTGTTTGCACACGTCGGAGCCGGGACGCCGGCTTCGATGCCGCCATAGAGGGTCATCGCATGCCTGGTCTCGTTGCCCGCCGCGAATTCACGATCGAGTGGGGCCACTGCGATCCCGCCGGTATTGTTTTCAACGGCCGGTTTTTTCAATTCTTCGACTGGGGCACGTGGCTTCTGTTCGGCGCGGTGTTGGGACTCGAGCCGCAAGGTTTAACCGGCACCCTGGGCATCGTGTTGCCCCTGGTTGACGTCAATGCGCGTTTCATCGCTCCCGCCCGGTTCGGAGATGTTGTGGAACTGACGTCGCAGGTCTGCGAGTTTCGCCGATCGAGCTTCGACGTTGCGCACCGACTAACGGTACGCGGCGAGCTTGCGGTCGAGGGCAGCGAGAGCCGCGTATGGGCAACCCACGATGCCAACCGTCCATCGGGGATCAAAGCGCTGCCAATCCCCGACGACGTGATCGCGCGCTTCCAGGAGTTGGGCGCTTAATCACCGCCGTGTCGGGAACAGCGAAGCCGGAAAGTCGGCGGCGTAACGGCGGCTCGGCTCGCGCGGGCGAAACTCTTGATGCTGCGCGGGGTCCGACTCCACGGCTTTGCGGTAGAGGTGCCAGGTCGCGTGCCCAAGCACCGGCATGACCACCGTCAGCCCGAGGAAAAACGGCACCGAGCCCATCACTAACAGAACCGCGACGATAAAGCCCCACAGCGCCATCGTCAGCGGGTTCTCGGCGACGACGCGGATGGAGGTGTAGAGCGCGACAGCCGCGCCGACATCGCGATCGAGCAACAACGGAAAAGACACCGCGCTGATCGTCAGCACCAGCACGGCGAACAAAAAGCCCACTCCCGTCCCAGCGACGATCAGCGTCCAGCCCGCCCGTGTGGTGAAGACGTCGCGTACGAATTGACTGATCGAGGCTGGCGCGGCGTAGCCGAAATTGGCGACGTAGATCGATTCGGCGACCGCGAGCCAAATCAAAAAGATGACCATGAGCAGCAGCCCCAACACGATGATGGCGCCAAGCGACGGTGAATAGCGCACATCGAAAGCATGACTCGTTGTCGTATCGAGTCCGGCCTCGCGGCGCCGGCTCAACTCGTAAAGGCCGATCGCGGCAAACGGCCCGATCAGCGCGAAACCGGCGGCCAGTGGGAACGCCAGCGGTAGCATCGAGTATCCCGATGCCAACGATATCAGCCACAGGCCGACCAACGGATAAATCACGCAGAGAAAAATCGCGTGGCTGGGCATCGCGGCGAAGTCGTCGAGACCGCGGGCGAGCGCCTGCAACAGATCCGAAGGCGTGATGCGCCGGACGAGCGGCCGCGCTACGGACGTGCCCGCGCCGAGGAGAAGGTGTGAAAAAGCCATCGGTGCCTCCCTGAACTTTTTGGTTCGTTAGGGCCGCGCCTTTTGTCGCGCGGACCAAGATTTGCCGCCAACGCCTAGCGTGCGTATCATGGCAAGCTCGCCCGGCCGGCGCCACAAGCAAACAGGACGACGGCGCCGCCGGTCTCTTCACAAAGCGGTGTCTAGAATTCGATAAGTTTCGCGATTGTGCATCGCACTATGGAGTTCAAACAAAGATGGTAGGCAAAAAGAAAAGGCCCGTTCGGGCCCCTTCTTGTTGCTTAGGCTTCGCCGCTTACTCAGCGACTAGCCATCAGCGGCGATGATGATCGTAGTGGTGGCCGCCGCGCCAATGGCGGCCGTTCCAGCCCGGCGCGTAGTTGTAATACCCGCCACCATAATAGGGGCCGCCACCGTAATAATACGGTCCAGGGCCCGGGACGCCGATACCGACGCCGAAGCCGCCGGGACCGGCGTAGACGCCGATCTGCGCCATCGCAGGCACCGCGGTCGCCGTGAATAGCGCGCCTGCCGCAACAAGACCGAGTGCGAGTTTTTTCATAAACATCCTCCTTTGCGAACTCTCTCAGTTTGCCCACCATCAAATAACGCCAAAGCGCAGGTTTGGGTTCCTGCTGCGATTTCGCCTGCAGAGTTCCGCACGTAAGAATCACGATGGAACGATTGCCATGAATCGCGGAGGCAAGATTGTCGACGCGAAAAGGGCGCCGGAACGATCCGGCGCCCTTAATTTCAATCGCCGCGCGTGGCGTGTTCTCTGCGACTTAGAAAATCGCGGAGAATGCCCAGTACAGCGTACCGGAGATGATCATGGCCGCCGGCAGCGTCAGCACCCAGGCAAGCGCGATATTGCGCACGGTCGAAAGCTGAAGTCCGGAACCGTTCCCTGCCATCGCGCCGGCGATGCCCGACGACAAGACGTGCGTCGTCGAAACCGGCAGGCCGTAAACGTCGGCGGCGGCGATGGTCGCCGCGGCCGTGATCTCCGCGCAAGCGCCCTGGGCGTAGGTCAAATGCGTCTTGCCGATTTTCTCACCGACGGTGATGACGATCCGCTTCCAGCCGATCATCGTTCCGAGACCGAGCGCGATAGCAACCGCCACTTTCACCCACGTCGGGATGAACTTGGTCGCGGCGTCGAGCGAGAGTTTGTAGGCTCTCAACGTTGCGATGTCGCTGCTCGAGAGGTCGCTCGCCTTGTCCTTCATCAGTAAGCGGATCGCCTCCGATGCGAGGTACATGTCGTTGCGCGAGTTGCCGACCGCCGTGGCCGGCATTTTCGCCAGCGATCCGTATTTGGTGATTTCAGTAGAAATGTCGCGGACCAGAACCGCCAACGATGGAAAGGTTCCCTCGTTGAGGCTGTGGCTCGAGACGTAAGCCGTCACCGCGGGGCGTGGATCGCCGAGTACGTTGTATCCAGCAGCCTTTTGGTCGATCACCGCACTCGCGGCTTGCGATCGCGACGCGAAAGTCTGCAACTGGTCGTTGGGCAAAGCGCGGTTGAGCGCATAGGCCGTCGGCACGGTACCGATCAGAATCAGCATGATAAGGCCCATGCCCTTCTGACCGTCATTGGAGCCGTGGAAGAAGCTCACCAGCGTGCAAGTCAGGATCAGGATGCCGCGAATCCATAACGGCGGCGGGTGATCGCCCTTCGGCTCGGCATAAAGCGCCGGGATGTGGACGAGCGACTTGAGCAGCAACAATAAGACGGCGGCGAGCGCGAAGCCGAACAAAGGAGACACTAGCAACGCTTCGCCGACTTCTTTGGCTTTCGACCAATCGACGCCCGACGTGCCGCTACGGCCATGCAGCAGCGCATTGGTGATGCCAACGCCGATGATGGAACCGATCAAGGTGTGCGAGCTCGACGCCGGCAACCCGAAGGCCCAGGTTCCGAGATTCCAGATGATCGCGGCGATCAACAGCGCAAACACCATGGCGAAGCCGGCGTGGCTGCCGACCTGGAGGATCAACTCGACCGGGAGCAGCGAAATGATGCCAAACGCGACCGCGCCGGACGACGTCAGAACGCCGGCCAGGTTGAACAGCCCCGACCAGACGACCGCGAAATTCGCCGGCAGCGAGCGCGTGTAAATGACGGTCGCCACCGCGTTTGCGGTGTCGTGAAACCCGTTGACGAACTCGAAGCCGAGCGCGATCAGGAGCGCGACGAACAGCAGAAGGAACGGCGCGTAACTTGTAACCTTGGCGCCGCTGGCACCGATGTCTGCGTAGATACTGTAGGCGACGAACAGCAGGACAGCCGCGATAACTCCGCCGAAGATGATGCCGGTCAGGGGGTTAACGGCGCCGCTGAGATCAGGGCCCTTGCGGGCCGCGGGTTCAATAGAACCGGGTAAAACGGCAGCTTCACTCATGTGGCCCTCATTCCTTAAAGGCCTCAACTTTGCTTGGGGTCTGTGACACGTGGATGAAAATTGGACGTTGTTCCCGCCTCGATGTTGCGGCGCGGCAGGACGGCGGCCACGAATTGATTTCAGGCGGAGAGATAGCGCGCGAGGCACGCCCACATCGGCTTGCGATTGAGATCGGCGTCAAGCGGCAATGGCCGTAACGGCGACCCATCGGCGCGCGTATTGTACTGGCGCAACCAGGTATAGCGGTCGCTTAAACCCCAGGTCGTAATCGACAGCGGCCGCGCCGCAGCGAACACGATGTCGAGATACTCGGCCAGATGGCGAGCGACGGCGGCGTCGCGCTCTTCGGCGGTGCCGGGTATTCCGACATCGTTGACGTCGAGCTCCGTCACCAGCAGCCGATAGCCAAGCTGCACCACGTCGCGGAGGAAACTGCTCAAGCCGTCGTGATCGAAAATCTGATCGGCCAGGAGATGCGATTGCAGCGCCAGACAATCGACGGGCGTGTTCCGGTCGCGAAGCCGTCGCAGCAACGCCAGCAGTGCATTGCGGCGGTGGCGCGCCTCTGCGGTCGCATATTCGATGCCGTATTCGCTCAGCGCCAGCGGCGCTTTCGGATCGGCGGCGTGCGCAAGGCGGAATGACAGATCGATGTAGTCGATGCCGAGGCAACGCAGCCACACGGAGTTGCGATAGCCATTATCGAGTCGGTCGTTCGGTTCGATCGGCTCATTGACGACGTCCCATTCCCAAATTTTTCCCCGATACCGCGAAGCTTCCGTACCGATGTGGCGCTCCAGCGCGAGCCGCGCCTCCGCGGCAGTCGTCAGTTGCGACACCCACGGCGGTATCGCCGCATACCAGACCAGCGTGTGGCCGTTGACCAGCATATCGTTGCGCGCCGCGAAGGCGACGATGCTGTCGCTTTGGGAAAAATCAAACACGCCGGGATGTGGCTCGGTTTGGTTCCATTTCAACGCCCCTTCCGGACTGAAAAGATTTGCCTCGATGGCGAACTGTTCCAGAAGGATAGGGTCGGGGGCGACGCTGGGCGCCGCGCCGGCGCAGCCAAATCGAATGCCCGAAGCGCGCAGATGACTGCGCAGCGGCGGTTGCAACTCGAGGTCGGGCCCGCTCAACGACCGCGCGGTGCCGGCCGGCCCAGCGTCGGCGCGCCTGAAGGCAGCGGCATTTGCCGCCAACGCGCCGATCAGGCTCGCGCCGCCGCCGATTGTCTGTCGACGCGAGAGCACGGCGCATTGCGCGCTCGGCGTCTGCGATCGCTCGGCGGCCTCAAACTTTGCGCGATGTTTGCCGCCGTTCGGTAGCACGTCGGATCACGCTACCGTGGCACGCCGAAATAGTGACTCGCGTAAATTTCCGCGGATCGCTTCAACGAAAGGTTCTCGCAAACATATTGTCTCGGGTTGAAGCTCGGCAGCCGATCGAGAAAACGGTCGAGGGCCGGCTCGAATCCGGGCCAATCGACAAAACGTTCTCCGCAATCCGGCGAAAAATAGGGAACCGACGACGCCGGTATCATCGTCGCGTTAAAGCGTTTCCACAGCGGATCGAGCCAAAAGCCGTTATCCCACGCCAGTATCGGGACGTTGGACGCCATGGCTTCCTGATAGGCCAAGCCCTGGGTTTCATGCTCGCAGACGAAAATCATGGCGCGCGAACGCTCCAGAAGCTTGCGGTACGTGGCGTGGTCGTGGCGCAGATAGCGAATGATCTCGATTCGAAATCCGCGCCGGCGCAGCAAACGCGCAATCGGCGTCAGCAGGGCGGTCTCAAGCTCGTCGTGATCCCACCTGATTTTGTCGTAGATGAGGAAATCGATGTCCTTGAGGCTGCCCGATGTGTCCGGCCACTGCTCGACATCGATGCCGGCATACCATTGCGCGCATTTATCGCCGTAGTAGCGGCTATACATTTCATGGATCCACGGTGACGCGAGCAAATAGGCCTTGAAACGCGGATCATCCATCAGCCGCGGCGCGAGCATCGGATGATCGTACATCGCGGGACCCAGTATGGCCGGATTCGGCAGTGTCCATTCTTCAACCAGACGGGGATGACCGACCAAGCCTACGGGATAACTCGGATTTTTCCGCGCGGTGGCATAATCGTTGACGCGCACCAGAAAGCCCTGCCGCTTGAGTGCCTGTACCATCAGATCGAACGACACCTGATGGCCGGTCTTCTTCCGAGCGCGGTGCATCGCGTTGTATAGCGGCCGCAGCAAAGGCTTCAGGTATCGGTCGTATTTGATGAACTTGTCCTGATCCCATTCTCGGTAAAAAAGCAGGACGGCATTGCGCTGTCGTATGCTTCGCTCGATCAGCGATCGAGTTTCGCCGACGCTCTGCACCGTCGCCGCGAGCTTGCCGACAAACAGATTTGCGGTTTGCGTATCGAGGGCCATGATCTGGAGGGCGATGATCCGATTTTGGTGCGATACCAATTTTCTACCACGGCCTTGTTATGCCGGTTCACCCATTAACGATTTACCCTAACGACGCCCGCCGTTTAGTGGGTCAAACCGCGTTTCGTTAACGACATTAATCAATAGCCGAGTTGTTAACTCACGCGCTTGTAAAGTCCGAACTATCTAGTTTGGGGTAACAGACGCTCCCAGTCCGGCCAGGCGAAAATCGCCACGGCGAGACGTCGCCGAGATCGCGTCATCGAAACATGATCAATCCGTATGCGCTGATCTATCTTGTGGCCCATTTGGTGCCGGCGCTGATCGGCTTTTTCGCGCTGATCCTTTACACCCATCTGCTGACGCCGGCCGATTACGGCGTTTACGTTATCGGCAGCAGCGTCGCCGGTATTATTTCGGCGATGTTCTTTTCATGGCTGCGGCTTTCGGTGTCGCGCTATCAGGCCAGGTCGCCGGAACTCGATTTGCGTGCCGAGGCGATCGTCGGTTACGGCGGCACCGCCATTATCGTCGGATGCCTGGCGCCGGCGCTGTTTTTTATCATCCGGCCAAACGTCGGGCTCGGCTTTGCTGCGGCGATATTGCTGCTTTCGTTTGCCACCAACGCGTTCGAAATCAGCCAGGAATTCCGGCGCGCACAGCTCAATCCGCTCCGCTTCACCTGCATTGCCGTGCTGCGCAGCCTGTTGTCGCTGACATTGGGCTACGCCGCCATCAAACTTGGCGGCGGCGGCACCGGCCTGCTCGCGGCGATGGGCGCGAGCTTCATGATCACGAGCATCCTCAGTTATCAGCGCAACGCCGGAAGGCCGCTGCAACTGTTCTCGCTAGGCCATTTGGCGCAATTTGTCCGTTATGGGACGCCGTTTTTGCTGGGTGCGGTCGCCTGCTCTCTGCACAACCAGGTGGATCGCCTCGGCGTCGCTTACCTGATCGGCGAGAGTGGGGCGGGCTATTATGGCCTCGCCGCGGACATAACCCGCCAAATCATCATGATCCTCGCGGCCAGCGTCGCTTCGGCGATGTTTCCGCTTGCGTTCCGCAGTCTCGCCGAAAACGGCGTCGCGGCGACGCGGGCGCGGCTGCAAGAAGGGATCGAGTTGTTGCTGGCGTTGATCGCGCCGGTCACCGTGTGGCTTGCCATTTCGGCCGATGTCGTCGCCGGCGCCCTGCTGGGAAGGGAATTTCAGATCGGCGTTGCAACGCTGTTGCCGCTGCTGGCCGTCGGCCGCATGTGCGGCGCCATCAATCAATGGTATCTGCAAGTCAGCTTCCAATTGGCCGAAAAGCCTCTGCTCCAGGTCGTGCACGACGTCTCGATCCTGGTTCTCAATCTGGCGCTGCTGTTTCCCCTCACGGCGACTTTCGGCCTGGCTGGAGCTGCGGCGTCGATCCTCATCGCCGAAGCCGTCGGCATCGTGATCGGAATCGCGCTGTCGCGGCGGGCATTCAAGCTGCCTTTCAACGGCCCGGGATTGGCACGGGTGTTTGCTTCGACGGCCATCATGGCCGTCGTCACTTATGGCGCCAAGACCGCCGCAAACGGCCACGGCCTCGTGACGCTCGTCATTGTGGCCGTTGCTGGCGGCGCCGCTTACGCCTGTTCGGCGCTGGTATTCGACCTCGCCGGCATTCGCTCTTCGCTCAATGCGCTTCGGCCGTCGCGGGTCGCCGCGGAGTGATTCTCAGTCGTTGCGAGCCGCGCGCGGCAGCACTTCCGCGGCGCTTTCCGCCTGGTCGAGCCGGCTAAGGATTTCCGGCAGCAAGAGCTCGGCCGCGCGGCGATGCCCGGCCGCGTTCCAGTGTCCGTCCACCTTGAAGAACAGCGCGGGCGCCGCTTTCTTGTTCGGGCCGTCGAGACAGATAAGGCCGCGCTGTGCGAAAATCTCCGCCATCTTCTGCCGCCGCTGTCCGGTCAATCCGACGAGCAGGCCGATGACGTCGGCTCCGCCGGCGCGCGCCTTGTCGACGGCAGCGCCGACAAGCGCGTAGGTGAGCCGATCGCTCGGCAGATCGTCGCCCCGCCCCTCGGTCGAGACGGCGGGTCGATTGCTCTCGATCGCTTCGGCGCTCATCCACGCCAGACCGACCAAATACGAATACGGCAGGCCCGGTACGTCATCGATCAGCGATTGCGCTCTGCGCATGAAGCCGGGAGGCCCAATCGGGAGTTCGTGCAGCGCGCCGCCGGCATCAAGCTCGAAAAGACGCTCCGCGACATTGTCGTCGAAATCGTTCGCCATCACCTGAAAGACGACGAGACGCGGGTGAAACCTTGCCGCATCGTGATCGAAAAATTTGACCCAGCGGCCGTTTCCATTGTCGCCCATGCCGGTATTCAACACCGGAATGGTTACACCGCGGCGTTGCAGGCCCTTGCGAACGAGCGTGGGGAACGCTTCGCCGTCCTGGACGCCGTAACCCATGGTAAAGGAGTCGCCGACAAACACGATGCCCTCGCGCAGCGACTTGCCCGGCTCCGGGTCGCGCATGCCAAGCGAGTTGGTGTTGATTGTGAAGCGGAACTCGGGCGCGATGCGCCATGCGTGCAGGTTCGCTTTCAATCGTTTGCCGTAGACCGGATCGTACACGGTGAATGCCGGGCCGACGTTGCGCACCGTCACGAACGCGCGCACCAACACTTCGGAAGCTCCGAGCGTCAGTAATGTCGCCAAGGCGGCAATCGAAAGATTTGTGCCGAGGCCGGCAAGACGGGACTTTTGCTTCATGCCGGGCTTTCCTTTTTTCCTCGCGATCGACGCCTGCGAAAAAGCGCGCTGGCTTAACCTGGTTTACTCGGCGGGCGCCCACTGCGCCGCCGCGACCGGCGGCGCCCTTACTTCATCAAGAGCCGCCCGGGTCGCGGCCGTGGCGGCATCCCACCATATGTCGGCGTCGATCACGGGCGTGGTGCGCGGCGGCTCTTTTGCGACGATAAGCAACTGATCGGCGATCGCCTGCACATTGGCGGAGGGTGGAATAAACGACAGCACCCCGCTCCTGATGAGGGCGCTAAAGCCCTCATGGTGGTCGAATTCCGCCAGCGAATGCGGCGCCGGAACGAGAACCGGGCGATCGGACTGAAGGCAGGCAATGACGCTGGAGCGGCGGGCGGTCAGGCCTTCGGGAAACAGAAACAGGAAAGCGCCGATTTCCTCGAACAACGTATAAAGCTCGGTTTCACTCGGAATAAAGCCGGTGACGATGACCTGATCCTCGATGTCCATGGCCCTCACCTTGGCCCAAAACTCCTGCTCGTACTGATCGAGGGACTTGGTGAAGCCGCCGATAAAGACGATCAGAGCGCGGATGCCGCGACTATTGAGATGCTGACAAATATCGAGTAGCGCGGTCGCAGCCTTGCCCTTGTAGATCGAGCCGAAACAGCCGATGACGAGGTCGGACTTTTTGGCGGCTTCGCGCACGCGCCTGATGCGCTCGGTGACGTGCCTGCCGCTCGGTCGGAGAACCGTAGGCGGATGCGGCACCAGCCGGCACTTCGCACCGGCTCGCCCCAGTCGCCAGTCGTTCTCGATTTGCTCAGAGATAAACGGCGAGACCACGATGATGGTCCGGCTCAGCAACACGATGGGCGCGAGCGCTATGCGGCGCAGCCAGTGCAACCCTTTCCATTCATGCATGAAAACGCTGACGCGACAGCCGGTGATGGTCGCGAACAGCAAAACCAGCAGCGGGATCAGCAACATTTTCTTCCACGCCACCAGCGGAAGACTGAAAACAACCCGATCGGCGGCGGCGATGCTGCGGAAAACCGAGGGCAGATCCCGCAAGCGGCCCGAGATCGGCAGCATCTGGTAGCCCTGGTCGGGATAGCGTGACTGCAGGGCGCTCACGAGCTTCTGCGTGAAATTCTCGACGGCGCACGCTTCCTTGCTTGGCGTCAGCACGAAAAGGCAGCGTTGGCGGGTCACGCGGGTCCCGTCATCGCTCGGTTGCCGCAAGCCCTGAACGAACAAATAAACCAATCGCGGGCGGAGAATGCTGTCGGGATACCAAAACACGCCGACGGCGAGATACGCCAAAAAGCCGATCATTCGGCCTTGGACATATTCGTTGCGCGCGCCGACCCAGAACACGTCGATCTCGGCGAGCCGGCGGCGGCGCTGCAAGTCGCCGAACGTAAATCGCCGACGGATCTCGGCGTGGGAATAGATGACGTCGACGGCCTTTGTGTTCGAATGCAGCGGCGATTTCCGCAGCCGGTAATTGGCGCTGTTGAAGCGCTGCCGATACATCAGGATGATATCGTCGGGCATGGCGGCAAAATCGCCGAGCACCGCCATCCGGCACCAAAATTCCCAGTCTTCGCCCAGGTCGAGCGTCGTATCGAAGCCACCGACTTCGCGGGCGGCGTCGGTTCTGACGCAGATCGCGCCGCAAATGAAATTCTTTGCGATCAGGTGGCGTAGCGTGTCGTCGGCGGGAAGCAGCTTCCACCGCGTGTAAGAGCGCGACGACAGGTCCGAGCCGTTTTCCGCGATCTTGATGTGATGCCCATAGCAGGCGACGCGATCCGGATTGTTGTCGAGGGTGCCGGCCATTCGCGCCAGGGCGTTAGGCGTCAGGATGTCGTCGGCGTCGAGAAAAAACACGTAAGGCGCCCGCACGGCGGCGAGTCCGACATTTCGGGCGGCGCTGACGCCGCTGTTCTTTTGCTTGAGGATCAGCAAACGCGGGTCGGCATAGCGTTGCAGGATCTCGACGGTGCCATCGATGGAGCCGTCGTCGACGACGACGACTTCGATGTCCGCAAGGGTCTGGCCGAAAACGCTCTCCAGCGTCTCCGCGAGGAATGCTTCGGCGTTGTAAGCGGCGATTACCACCGCGACTTTGGGGGTTCGCGGGCCATCCGCCTGCGGACGGGCCGTATGTCCCAGCGGGGTCTCGCCAAATTTGGCCGACGGAATACGCATGAGCTTACGACAAAGCGGCGGTAAGCCGCTCCTCAGCGGCAGGGCCGCCTACCAGCTCGAGACCTTCGGCGATTGTGGTGAGCACGCATCCGGCCTGCTTGGCCGCAAGAACGGCCCATTCCAGCAGATCGGGAGAGACGCCGAACCTGCTCGGTTGGTCCGCCACGTCGTGGCTGTAGAAGATCAGCCATCCGCGGCTCTGCACCGTTTGTGCGATCAATTCGGCGATCTTTGCCCGATCAAGCGAGGCATTCTGCAGCGGCCAGGCGTTGAGCCCGCCAAGGTCGGCGATTTCGGTGTTGATGCCGGCATGGCCGGAACGGCACGACGCAAAGCGGGTCCCGAGGTAGCGTTTTGTGCGAACCGACATGTCACCGTAGGGATAGGCGAAATTTCTCACCACGAGGTTGCTGTTGATGCTCCGCAGCGCGGCTTGGTTTTGGCAAAGCTCGGAGCCGAGTTCGTCGAGGCTCAGTGAGCGAACCGCAGTGTGGGTATAGGTGTGGCAGCCGATCTCGTGCCCATTCGCCCATACTTTTCTCAGCTGATCGATTGACGCGAGCGGAGGTCCGCCCGGAGTGACCTTGCCGCAGGCTTGAGCGGCGACGTAGAAGGTGCCGCGCTCGCCATGCTGTTCGAGGATCCGTGCTCCGATCTCGCAAGCGGAAGCCGGCACATCGTCGAACGTAAACGACACCATGGGCCGAGCATTGCGCAGCGCCAGTGGCTTGCTGCAAATCTGGCGCGCGACGAAACGCAGCGCCATGCCGGCCAATCGCGTCGGCAGGGGGCCGCTGTTCGGGTCCTGGGGTGACCGCGCAAGCATGAGCTATCTGTATTCTTCGTAGAGGATGCCGAATTCCGCGGCGATCCGGCCGGTCCCGCGCGCCGCCAGCAGCAAGCTGCGCATCATCGCGCCGCGGCCGCCGAACACCGTAACCGGCAAAGACACGGCGCCGGAAACGATCAAGCCTATTCCCTTGCACCAGCGCCGCAGCGCGCCGCCAACATTGCCGGCAAATTTGCGTTCGACCCGCGTGGCTCCGGTTCCCTTGCGGAACATGCGCCGCAACACGTATCCCACCGTGGTGCGTCCCCGCGGCATCGTCTCGAACACGTGGGCTTCGTCGGCCCAGGCGAAAGTGCGGCCGTCGCGGCGACAGCGATAGAAGAACTCTTCGTCGCCGCCGCCGGTAAAAGCGAAATCGTGCAGGAACGGCTCGTCAAGGTAATGCTCGAGCGTGGCGCGCCGTATCAGCATGCTTCCGGTGCCGTAGATCATCGACACCGGACCCGTTTCATAGCGAGTCGGAGCGTAGAGGCCGCTCTTGGCGAGCCAGTGATCCGGTATATCGAAGACTGGAAAAACCGGACCACCGACGATCTCTACGTCGTAGTGCAACGCCACCCTGACCATCTCGGTCAGCCAATTCGGGTCGGGATATTCGTCGTCATCGAGAACGGCCACGAAATCGGGCGCCGGCGCGGCGCGACAGGCGGCGACGAAGGCATGATCATAGGCGTAGGTATGGCCGCGCTGCGGCTCGACGCGGCTGATCAGCGGGAAGCGGAAGTCGCGCGCCATCTGTTCGGCGACCGTGGCGCCGGCGCGGGCATCGGCGTCGTTGTCGACGACGATGACGCTAACTGCGCCGGCGTAGTTCAACTGCTCGACCTGCGTCAGCAATTTGCGCAATCCGGCCGGGCGGCGAAATGTCGGCACGCACAAACACACGGAAGGTATCAAGCGGTCGGTCATGATGCGGCAACCCGGGGATTCTTTCGAGCGCGCCCGCGACGCTCGGCGCCGATGTCGAAAGAAAGACGGCCAGTCTGAAACGTCATGGCTCGTTGCTCCAGCGCTGCATTTACGCGGCAAGGCGCGGGAAACAAAGCTCAATCAAGTATTAGGCTTAAGGCCGGCGGCGGCGGTTAACACCGATTAACCAAGCGGCGGCGCTGGCGCCGACTTTAGGTTAATTCACGCGGAATTGGGTCTTCGTCGGTTCAGGCCGAGACGCGCGTGACCGAAAGAAATCGCAAGCCAAAGGCGGCGGTAAAAAGAAACAATGAGGCGCCGCCTTCCTGCAGCAGTCTATTTTCGAACGCCGATGCGCAGGCTGCGAGCAGGCACACTTGCAACAAAAGCATTTCCAGCGCGGCCACCTGCGGTGTGTGCGGCGAGCGGTAAAAGTCGATCATTGGCAAAACGACGAGCCACAGCGTGACCAGTATGGCGCCGGGGATGCCGATGGTAAGGGCGAGGTCGAGATAGGCATTGTGCGCGTGGCCGGAGGTGGTGGCCCAAGTCGCATCTCCGCCGGCGCCGAAAACGACTTCCGGAGTGCCCCAGAACGCGGCGAAACCGTACCCGGTGAAGGGCCGTTGCAACATGCGATCCACGGCGAATTGCCAGACCTCGTTTCTTCCGGTGAACGACGGATCAGACAGCACCGCGTCAAGCACGTTGCGAACCGGTTCGAAGTAAATCGAACCGACCGAGAAAATATTCATGCCGACGAGAATCGTGAGCGCGAGCGCAATTCCCAGAATCGGTCTGCGAACGCGCGCCATGACGACGGAAATAATGAACGCCAGCGGCACGGTGATAATTGAAGTCTTGGAGTGCGTGAAGAACAGGAATATCACCGCGAGCACGATGATCGCGGCGCCGGCGATGATGCTGCGCGCACGAGCAACAAACAGGCCGATGAAAACGAACACGGCCATCGCCGCGCCCGCTTCGTTTTTATGGCCGAATACTCCGCGCCAGTCGCCGATGAGAAGCTCGTCGCCGCCGAAATCGCTCGCCTGGTGTACCGCGCGCGCGGGAAAGAGAAATACGCCGACATAGCATAAGAACAGCACGATCAGCACGGCCGCGGCCAGCACTTCGCTGAAGTGCCGAACGTTCTTCGGCAGCAATAGTGCCATGCCGGCAATGCTCATGGTGATGAATGTGAAGGTCAAGCGCCGCGCGGAGAGCATCGGCTCCCAGGATGTAACCACCGACAATGCGAGCCAGAGCAACACGGCGATCAAGACAGGCCGCGCCAGCAGCGCCAGTCTGGCGGGCTGGTGAACGGCACACCACAGCGCCAGCAATACGAACAGCAGTGAATAGCCGACTTGATTGACGATGTTGCCGGCTTCGCTGACTTCCGGCGTGTCGGCGAGAACTCATGAACGGCCGAAACGAAATCCACAGCGCCAGAAACACGGCCGCGAGCAGGATGCTGCGAACGGACAGATCGAGGTCGATGCCCTTGCCGATTGCCCGGCTTCGCGCCGGATTTAGGCCAAGCTCTGCCACAACGATCCTTCCCGATGTGCAAACGCGCCTGCAACGGATTTGGCACTCAGACCGGAACCACTTGAGCCGATACCGAAATCACGAGGCCGATTTGGCGCCTGTTAGCACAGCGCCGCGAACCTTCCGCGCGTCGAGACCGAGGCGCGCAATGAATTGCCGTATGGCGTCCGGATTCTGCTCGTCGGTCCTGGCGACCAGCACGATGTGATCGACTAGGCTCGCGAAGAAACTCGTGCTCGGATTGCGCTTCAGATCGACGGCGGCGACGATCACCATGTCGAAGCGTTTGGTCTGGTCGAACGCTTCCTTGACGTCGGCTTCGCTGAGCGGCCGGTCGCGCCGGCTGCCGGGTGAAACGAACGATACCAGGTTGATGTTGGTTTCGCGATCGCGGACGACCACATCGGCCAGCGCGCGGCGCCCGCCGGCTACGTCGATGAGGCCCGATTCATTGCGGTCTGCGTCGATCGCCGACAGCGTTCGGCGTTCGAGGTCGGCATCAATCAGTAGCACGCGCTGTGTCGCCGCCGCGACCGCGGCGAGCGTAAGCGCGACGGCGACGGTGGCGTCCTCGTCGTTGGAGGCGACCACCAGAACGCTCGGGTTGTCGCGCGTTTTGTGGCTGGCGCGCAGCGCGTCGTGCACCTTGCGCAACTCTATCGCGAAGCGCGACCTGGAATCTTCGGCGGCCTCCAATCCGAACGAGACGTCGACGTTCGGCAACACGGCTAGCACCGGGATCGGCACTGGCGCGATCGCCGCGCCGGGCCAAAGCTCTTTGACCGCCTGGACCAGCTTGCCGCCGAAACGCGATGCGTTGGCGGTTCGCGGCAAATCCACATTGAGGGCCTCGCGCAGGACGACAATACCGGAGCCGGCGGCGATGCCCAGGACTATGGCGGCAAAGGCGAGCAGCATGTTCGAAGGCGGGAAGCTGCGGCGCAGCGGCAACTCGGCCCGGGAAATCACGCGGATATTCTTGGTGTCGACTTGCTCTTGCGCGCCGGTCTCGCGAGCGCGAACCAGAAACGCTTCATAGATCGCGCGGTTAGCCAGCACCTCGCGTTCCAACTCGCGCAGCGTCACCAATGCTTCATTGGTCGTGACGGCGCTGCCTTTGAGCTTTTCCAGGCTCGCGGTAAGCGTCTCTTCGTTGGCGCGCGCGCTGTCATATTCGCTGCGCGCCGACAGCGCGATGCGGCGCACCTCGTCCTCGATCACATGCCGCAGGCGCGCCGCCTCGGCCTGGATCTCGATCACCGCCGGATGGCGTTCGCCGAGCGAGGTCAGCTGCTCGGCCTCCCGGCGCATGACTTCGGCGTATTGGCTGCGAAGCGCGGTGATGGTCGGGGATTGCACGGCTTCCGGGAAAGCGCCGACCTCGTCCTTGGACGATTGCGCCTGCCGAACTTGGTCGAGGCGAGCCTTTGCCGCCGCAGTGCGCGCATGCGCGAGACCCAGCTGGTTGTTCAGCTCCGTGAGCTGCTGCTCATTGACCAGCTGGCCGTTGGTGCTGAGGATATGGTTGCGCACCTTGAACGCTTCGGCCCGATCCTCGGAATCGCGCACGCGATCTTTCAGCTCATTGAGCCGGGCCGTCAGAGATTGCGAAATCTGCCGCGCGGCATCGGACCTGACGTCGGTTTGTTCCTCCAAGTAAGCCTGCGCGATTGCATTGGCCAAACGCGCCGCTTTCGCCGGGTCATGGCTCATGACGCTGACATCGACCACGTAGGTCCGCTCGGCGCGCTTGACCCAGACGTGGCGGCGCAGCGCGTTGAGGGCAGCGATCGAGCTGTCGGCGCCGTCGCCGAGGAACCGGCCCGCGAATTCCGGATCGTGATCGAGCTTTTCCTTCTTGACCACGCGGCGCAGCACGCTGTCAGAGGTCAGCACGCGAACCTGGCTCTCGACCTGCAAGACGGCGGCGTCGTTCGCCTGGGCAGGCTGAGCGAGGTCGTTGCCCACCGCCTTGAAATCCGTCGGATCGATCAGAATCTGAGTTACCGCCGTATAGCGGTGCGGTACCAGCACGACAAACAATACCGCCATCAGCAGCGCTGCGGCGGTGGTGCCGAGGATCGTCGTCTTGCCGCGCCAGATGATCGACGCAATTCTTTGAAAGTCGATCTCGCCGGGAGGCGCAAATCCGGCCGGGACGTTGCCGGTCGCGGCGGCGACAGATTGCATTTGGCGCGGCGCTTCGAACATTTTCTAAAGTTTGACTCTCTGTCACAGGCATCGGCCGCTCTTACGCGCACGCGACGCAGCGCCGTGTAAGCGACGCATTGTTTTTCTCACCGACTCAATGACATGCACGCGGCCCTGTCCAGGGCGGGCACGATGGTTAATCAATTCATAAGAGGACAGGGTTAATAGGTGGTGTACGGTCGAAGACCGCCCATGCCAAAGCGCCCGTGGCGAAGCGCCCGTGCCGAAGTGAAGTTCCGAGTCAGAGGCGGCGGCTAGGAGCCTCGCCGGCGCAGCTGGCGGTAAATGACGCCCGCCGCCAGCAGCAACGCCAGGATCGGTATCCAGACCAAAATCGCGCCGATTGTGGCGAGCAGGATCACGGCAACGACGACGCCGATGACCAGCATGAGCATCGCCATGCCGAACGGACCGAGCCGTGTGACGTAGATGCGATGCGTCTCGCCGCTCGATGGCTGCGATTGCCACACATATTGCTGCCAGTCCGCGCCACGCCGGCCGCGCTCCGGGGGAATGATTTCCGGCTCCAGGCGAGGTCGCTCGGGCCGCTGTGAATCTCGCATTGCGTGCTCGCTCTTTGGCTCGGTGTTTCCGGCGTGCTGCTGACTATCCGGCGGCTTTGGGCACAAAATGTGGAACGCGCCTCATGATCACAAGCGGCGCGTTGCCGCCCCGCTCAGGCATGTTGGGTTCGTGCATGATGATCGTGGAGAAATTTGGCCAGTTGTTCGCGCAAACTCTCGTCGCGCTCGCCTTGGTGGCCGAGCACGACCGCGCGTTCGAACAACAAGTGCTGAAGATCGTGCGGCAGATGGCTCCAAAGCTCCGCCGCGGCCGCTCCAAGGACGGCATGATAGCGGTCTTGCCGGTCGCCGGTCTGCGGGTCGTCGCCGGCAAATCGGGCGTTCGTCTCACTCATGAAAGCCTGCTACCCAAGCGAGCTTTTTCAAAGCCGGCTCAATCGTTGGTTTGTCGCGGATACAGGTACCAGAACGGGCCAGTCGGGTCCAGGTTCCTACCCGGCAAGCTGCGTACGGAAGATGGCGAAACCGTGCTAGCTTTGAAGCATGAGCGCGACCGTTATCTGCATGGCGCGAAGCGCGATCATTGGTATCGCGGCCGCAGGATGCCTTTGCGGAGGCACCTTGGCGCAGGACGCGCCACCATCGAGCGATGCCGCCACCGCCATGATCGGCACCTGGGAGTTTTCCAACGCCGATCATGACAAGATTTGCCGCTTCAATTTCCGCGCCGATGGGGCGACGGGCGGCAGCAAACTCGACGTCGACAAGAATTGCGCTACCCTTTTCCCTTCGACCAGGGACGTCGTGGCCTGGACGATCGACGCCTACGGAACGCTGCGTCTGCTTGACGCGCGCGGCAATGTGGCCATTGAGCTCTCCGAGGTCGAGAGCGGCATTTTCGACGGCTTCGAACCCGGCCAGGGACGCTATGTGCTGCAAAGCGCGGCCGCAGCGCCGGTACATTCGGCCGACGACATGATTGGCGATTGGGCGGTCGCGCGCGGCACCGGCAAGCCGATCTGCGTGCTGACATTGGCGAACATTCCGGCCGGCACCGATACGCTGGCGATCAAAATCAAGCCCGGCTGTGACGGACTCGTGACGCAGTTTGCGCCGACCGCGTGGCGCATCGACCGGGGCGAGTTGGTCCTGTTCTCGGCCCGCGGCCAAACGTGGCGCTTCGAAGAAAACGACGCCAACAGTTGGTTGCGCGTGCCGGAAAGCGCCGATCAAATCCTGCTGGTGCGGCAATAGCGGTGGCCATAGCTTCAATGCCAGCCGACGGCTTTGCGACCAGCGCTTCGATTGTCGTCATTGGTGCCGGCGCAGCCGGCCTATGCGCCGCGCTGGCGGCGCACGAAGCAGGGGCCGAAATCATCGTCTTGGAGCGTGATTCCCTGCCGCGCGGTTCAACGGCTTTGTCCGCCGGACTTATCCCCGCTGCCGGCTCGCGTTTCCAAAAAGCCCTCGGCACCGACGATACGCCCGCGCAGTTTGCCTCCGACGTGATGCAAAAGGCACGCGGCGAACCCGACGGTAAGCTTGTCGAATGCATCACCCGACAAGCGGGCCCAACCATCGAATGGTTGGCGGATCAGCATGGTTTGCCGTTCTCGCTGGTTTACGACTTCGATTATCCCGGCCATAGCGCTCGGCGAATGCACGGGCTGCCGACACGCTCCGGCATCGAACTGATCGACCGCTTGCGCGAAGCGGCGGACCGGTGCGCCATTCCGCTCGTTCTCAACGCCACCGTCACTGCGCTCCTCCATGCCGACGACGAATGCCGTATCGGCGGCGTCGAGATCATGCGGCCTGATGGCACGCGCGATCTGTTGGGTTGCACGGCTCTTATCTTAGCCTGCAGCGGCTACGGCGGGGCGCCCGAACTGGTCGCGCGCCACATTCCCGAAATGCGTGGCGCAACCTACTTCGGCCATCCGGGAAATCGCGGCAACGCAGTCACGTGGGGGGAAGCTCTGGGCGCGAAGCTTCTCTACATGTCCAGTTACCAAGGGCATGGCTCGGTTGCGCACCCTCACGCTGTGCTGGTGACCTGGGCGGTGATCATGGAGGGAGGGTTTCAGGTCAATTCGGACGGCGAGCGTTTCTCCGACGAGAGTCTGGGATATTCCGAACAAGCGGCGGTCGTGCTCACCCAGCCCGCCGGCATCGCCTTTGACATATTCGATGAACGCATTGCCGCGATCGCACGGCAATTCGCCGACTTCCGCCAAGCCGAGGCATGCGGCGCCGTCATCGAAGCCGCAAGCTGCACGGATTTGGCGAAACGGCTGAACCTGCCCGAAGCGGCGCTTGCCCGAAGCTTCGCGGAGGTTGAGAAGGCGAAGCAGGCGACCGTCAGGGATCGCTTCGGCCGCTCCTTTGCCGCTACCCCCGCGTTGTCACCACCTTTCAAGGCGGTGAAGGTCACGGGCGCGTTGTTTCACACCCAAGGCGGCCTTGCTGTCGATCTGAAAGCCCGCGTCGTAAGCGCGCGCGGCGGGATATTGCCGAACCTGTTTGCGGCCGGCGGCGCGGCGGCCGGCATTTCAGGCTCGCACGCGGGCGGCTATTTGTCGGGAAACGGCTTGTTGACGGCAACGGTGCTCGGGCGCATCGCCGGGCAAAGCGCCGCTGAGTTCGTGAACGCAAGCTGAAAGTCGGCGCATGGCCGAACGCGACGCTAATCGTCGCCGCGAGCGTCGCGGTTGCGGTATTGCGCGTTGCCCAAGCCGGTGCCGATCGTCAGCACACCCCAGCGCTTCACGTCGTCCATGAAGGGGCGCTCACTCAAGCCCTGCACCACGGCGTCGTTATGCATGACGATGGTCGTATCTTGGTCGTCGATTTTCGGAATCGCCTCTAGCAAAGCGGCCGGCAGATTGAAGCTCTTGCCTTCCCAGCGGCCTGGGAGATTATGCGCGCCGCGATCGATCTGGCCATTTTCATTGATCACGCCCGGGCAGCCGATCCCGATGAAAGGAGCTAGCCGCAGTTTTTGTTTGCGGGCGCGCTCGATCAACTTCTCCAGCATTTCGGTGAGTTTTTCTACGGCTTGTGTACGGCTTAGGTTTTTCTCGTCACCGTGCCGCCAGCGTTCCAATTTCCAGACCGCGGCTTTGGCAAGCTCGGAATTTTCCTTCAGGTTGAGAGTGAGGACGCCGGCGCGGATATTGGTGCCGCCGATATCGGCGGCGAGAATCGCGTCATGACCTTTAAAGATCCATGGCGGCGCCAGATGAGCGCCGCCAATCAGACCCGCGTCATCGGGATCGTTGCGGATCAGCGTGAGGTCGATGTCCTGCTTGTCGGCTTTGAGAAGAACCGAGGTGCGCCCGATCGCCAGCTCGCCGACACGGCGGCCGCTGAAACCTCCGCCGATGACTAGCCGCTCGGTATCGCGCCACGCTTTAAGCTTGAGAAAGCGCTTGATGATCGCCGCGAGCTCCTGCGCGAATTCTTCGACGGCGCTCTGCACAACGGCGGCCGCCTCCGGGTTGCCTTCTGTCAGGACCCTGTCGAGTTCTTTCTTTTCAATCTCGGCGGTTGATTTGTCGCCAAGGGGGTCTTCACCGCCTTTGCGCGCTACGTTCCGCCATTTCTCAAGCAGGCCATGAAACGCCGCCTTGTTGGCACGATCGCCGACGAAACCGTCCTCGTCTTTTATTTCGACGGCATAGCCTTCGACGATCACCGAGGGCAGGCGGGTCGCGCCATGCGTGATGCCGGCCGGCAGAGTGGTTTGGTCGGACATGCGACTCCCGTGGGGTTTGTGCACAACCTGGGCCGAGGATGAAAAGTTCCATGGCCCGGCCAGGGCGCACCGGCTGTGACCGGCGGGAACCTCGCCAGAGTCGGGAACGTTCCGCTATTAAGGGAGCCTCCGGGCTCAATTCCATGTCGCTTGAACGAAAAATCAAGTCCGCCCTGAATGACAACCGCCTCCTCATCCTTGGAACGCAAGTTCTTTTCGGGTTTCAATTCGACGGCATTTTCCAGGATATGTTCCAAGAACTGCCGGACCTTTCCCGCATGCTGGCATGTGGGGGCCTCACTTTGCTCATGCTGACCGTCGGGCTTCTGATTACGCCGTCGATGCTGCACCGCATTGTCGAGGGCGGTGAAGACAGTCCCACCCTGCTGACAGCAACGACGATCTTTGGCGGCTTGGCGTTATTGCCGCTTGCGATTGTGCTTGCATTCGATATCGGCCTTGCCATCGGCCATGCCACGGCACCCGACGTCGGCCGCGTCATCGGGGTCATTTTCTTCATAACGGCGATTCTTTGCTGGTACGCGCTTGCGGCGGCAATGCGAAGAAAGAGAAATATCATGCCGGATCGAGTAAAACCCACTCCGCTCCCGGATAAAATCGAGCAGCTTCTCACAGAAGCGCGGGTTATCATTCCCGGAGCGCAGGCTCTATTCGGTTTTCAGCTCGCCGTCACGCTGACGCGCGCCTTTCAACAGTTACCTGCGGAAGCAAAGATCGCCCACGTCGTGGCGTTTTGTTGCATGGGACTGGCGATCATCCTGTTGGTGGCTCCCGCCTCCCTGCACCGGATTTCTTTTGGCGGCGAGGATGACCCGATGTTCTTGAAGGTCGGGTCGATATTCGTCATCGCCGCGCCATTTCCATTGGCGCTCGGCATCGCGTTCGATACCTATGTTGCCACGGTCCGCGGCACGGGCTCGGCAAGTCTCGCCGTCGCACTTGCAGTCATCGCGATCTGCACGCTCCTTGGTCTTTGGTACGTGCTGCCGACCGCGTGGCGTCTGGCGCGCCGGACGTCAGCATGAATAGTCCGCCAGATCTCGCGGGCCTTATCGAACATAAGACACCCACCACGCCCCCTCGACGGGCGACGCAAGCGGGATGTATGGGGCGGCACACCGAAACGCGGCTATAGTGCGGGGGTTGCCGCGGTTTCGCCGCCAGGGGACGGACACCGCCGGTGCATTCGCAGATACGTTGAAGAACAATAGTTCATTGATAGGGACGAGGGCATGAAACGCAGCACGGACCGGATTCTCACCACCCACGCCGGAAGTTTGTCGCGACCGGCGGAACTGATTGCGCTCAATCGGGCGCGTGCACAGGGGCAGAAAGTGGAGAGCGACGCCTTCACCCGCTGCTTGGCCGGTGCGGTCACAGACGTCGTGCGTAAGCAACGCGAAGTCGGGATCGACATCCCAGACGATGGCGAATTCGGCAAGCCGATGGCTGCGAATTTCGACTACGGAGCGTGGTGGAACTATGCGTTCGCGCGCATAGCGGGTTTCGTGCCGGCGGACTCGGTGCCGGTTTCCCAGCACAAGAAGTCGAGCGTCGCGGCGATGGCACTCACGGCGGTGAAGAATCGCCGCGACTTTCAGAAATTCGGCGAGTTTTATCAGGACCCCGATTCGAGCGGCATGCTTTCGGGCAGCGCCGCCCGTCCGTCCGGTCGCCGTCCGGTCTGCACGGCGCCGTTGAAATACATCGGCCATGCCGCCCTCGCCGCCGATATCGCCAATCTGAAAAGCGCCATGGCGGCGGCCGGCGTCGACGAGGGCTTCATGTGCTCGATCGCCCCCGGCAGTTTCGCCCGCGGCGAAGATCTCTATTACAAGACCGAAGAGGAATTCGTCTTCGCAGCCGCCGATGCGATGCATGAGGAATACAAGGCGATCGTCGACGCCGGAATCGTTTTGCAGCTTGACGATCCAAGCCTGCCGGACAACTGGGACATGATCGATCCGGAGCCGCCGCTCGCGGAGTTCAAAAAATTCGAGCAGGCGCGCATCGAAGCGCTCAACCACGCCCTGCGCGGCCTGCCGCCCGATCGCATCCGCTTCCATATCTGCTGGGGAAGCTGGCACGGCCCGCACACCACCGACATTCCGCTATCCGACATTGTCGACCTCGTGCTCAAGGTCAACGCCGGCGCCTACTCGGTCGAAGCGGGAAACGTGCGCCATGAGCATGAATGGCGCGTCTGGCAAGACGTCAAGCTGCCCGAGGGCAAGGTGCTTATTCCTGGTGTCGTCAGCCATGCCACGAACATCGTAGAGCACCCGCAGGTGGTGGCGGATCGCATCGTGCGTTACGCCAATGTGGTCGGCCGGGAAAATGTCATCGCCGGTACGGATTGCGGCTTCGGCGGCCGCGTCCATCCGCAAATCGCCTGGGCGAAGCTGCAGGCGCTGGCCGAAGGCGCCAAGCTGGCGAGCGCCGAACTGTGGCGATAAAGCGGAATGGAAGCGTCGTACGGAACCGGCGCGACACGGCCGGGTTATAGTGGCGCAACGAGGTTGGGGTCCGGAGTGCCTGATCCATGCCATTGGTCAGCGCCCGCGTTGGCGCCATTGCGCTTGCCGTCTTTGCTCTTTTCCCGCTCCCACAGCCGGCAAAAGCGTTCGGGCTGAGTTTAGGGCCGTTCCATCTTTCTTTGCCGCTGCCTGGATTACCCCAGCGCGGCCACGTCGCGCGGACTGAACCTGGCGCCGGCAGCGCCGAAACCGCTGCGCACGGACGAGAAGCCGCCGCGCCGGCGCTGCTTTCTCCGGTGCTGGCTTGGCCGTCGCTTTTCGAGCAGATCTTCGAGCCCAACATCTCTTCGTCGTGGCAATTCGGCTACAACGACATTTTCGACGAGGCGTTCGCAAAATACCCGCCGGAACGAACGGCCGAGCTTTGTCCACGCCAGGACATGAGCGCCGAAATGGTATCTCGTCTCGAGCACGAGACGACGCCGAACGACGCGCAAAAGCCGGCCTTCCAAAAATTAGCGACGGCGCTCGGCCAAGCCAATGGTTATTTGATCAAGTCCTGCCCGAGCGAAATTCCGTCGCAGCCGGTCGCGCGATTGCAGTTCATGCAAGCGCAGCTCGATGCTGCTCTCATGGCTCTCGACATTGTGCGTCCACAGCTGCAAGCCTTCGAACAGGCCTTGAATGATGAGCAGCGCGCTCGGCTGGACGGCGTCGGAGCCGCGGTCAGCGGTAGCGCCCCGGCCTGCAAATCGCGCGCCGGCTCGCCGAAGGAGCGTTTGACACAGCTTGAGCGGGCCGTGCAGCCGACCGAAGCGCAACACCAGGCGCTCGCTACCGTCGAAGATGCATTCACCCGCGCGGCGCATGACCTCGACGCCGACTGCCCGGGTCAAGTTGCGCCAACCGCAATCGGACGGCTGGAAGCCGCCGAACAGCGGCTCGACGCCACATGGCGTGCGGTCCAGACGCTCCAAGTGGCACTCGCGGATTTTCAGAAAGAATTGAGCGATCAGCAAAACATCCGGCTCAACGCGTTGGAAATCGCCAGTAGCCGATAACGCCGCGCAGCCCCAGCGCGCTAAGATCCCCGTGTGCCTTTGTCCATGCACCGGGATACCAATTGAGCCGGATCGACTAAGGGGACTGACATGATGAAATCTGTCGCAGCGGCACTTGCTTTGAGCGCCGCCACTTCGATCGCCGTTTCGTCGTCTGCGCCGGGGCAGGTCGTGCAATCCGGATATTCGCTGCCGCTTCCCCTCGTCGTGGAAGCGGCCGTCACGGCGGTCGACGCCTGTGAGGCCGAGGGATGGCTGCTAATCACCAGAGCCGTCGCAAAAATCCGGCGGTGACCTACAATCTCGTGAAACTCGGCTTGCCCGATTGATCCACATCCGATCAACGGCGCTTTTATGGAGAGGGGACATGGGACGCAAATTTCAGAACATCCTTGAGACCGTGGGAAATACGCCAGTGGTCAGGATAAATCGATTGGCGCCGCCAAACGTGAACTTGTTCGTCAAGATAGAGGCCTTTAATCCCCTCGGCTCCGTCAAAGACCGGCTGGCGCTGGGTGTGATTGAAGAAGCCGAGCGCTCAGGGGCCTTGAAGCCGGGGCAAACCGTAATCGAGGCAACAAGCGGAAACACTGGAATTGGCCTCGCTATGGTCTGTGCGCAGAAAGGCTATCCGCTGGTGGTGACCATGGCGGAGACATTCAGCGTCGAGCGGCGAAAGCTCATGAGGTTTCTGGGTGCCAAAGTAGTGCTGACACCCGCAGCACAGCGCGGTGTGGGCATGGTGGTGAAGGCGGTTGAGCTCGCCAAGAACCACGGATGGTTCCTCACCCGCCAATTCGAGAATGAGGCTAATCCCGACATGCATTCGCGCACTACCGCGCGCGAAATCATGGCGGACTTCGAAGGCGAACGGCTCGATTACTGGGTCACCGGATATGGCACGGGCGGCACGCTCAAGGGCGTCGCACGCGTGTTAAGAAAGGAGCGCCCGGAGACCAAGATCGTCGTCTGCGAACCGCAGGATGCACCCTTGCTCGGCAGCGGAGCGCCGCAGCAGCGCAATCCAGACGGTTCTCCTGCAACGGCTCACCCGGCCTTTAAACCTCATCCCATACAAGGCTGGACTCCCGATTTCATACCGAAGCTGACGGCCGACGCGCTGCGCTGCAGTCGCGATTTGGCGCAGAAGGAAGGGATCTTCGTCGGCATCAGCGCCGGCGCGACCCTTGCCGGCGCCTTGCGCATCTGTGCGGACGCGCCGGCGGGCACGACCGCGCTATGCATGCTGCCGGACACCGGCGAGCGTTATCTGAGCACGCCCTTATTTGGCGACGTTGCAGCCGACATGAATGAAGAAGAACTGACGATCTCGCGCTCGACGCCGGCGGCTCAAATGGGCACTTGAGGCCTCGCGACGATCACAAATTATGGCCGAGTTGTCCGGGATGCGGACCGGTTGTTGGGCATCCTAAATGAGCTTCAGCCCCTTGAGGCTGGCGTGACCTTCCTTGCCGACGATAATGTGATCGTGCACGGAAATGCCGAGCGGGTTGGCGACTGCGATGATCTGGTGCGTCATCTGAATGTCGGCGCGCGACGGCGTCGGGTCACCCGACGGATGATTGTGTACCAGGATGATGGCGGTCGCCGATAATTCAAGCGCACGCTTGACCACCTCGCGCGGATAAACCGGCGTGTGATCGATGGTGCCGATTTGCTGTATTTCGTCGGCGATCAGCTGGTTGCGCTTATCGAGAAACAGCACGCGGAATTGTTCGCGATCGGCGAAGGCCTGGGCGGTGCCGCAATAATCCAGCACCGCCGACCAGGAGGTCAGCACCGGCCGCTTTTTCACTTCGCCGCGCAAGAGCCGGCTTGCCGCCGCTTGGATGAGCTTGAGCTCGGTGATGGTGGAATCGCCCAATCCTTTGATTTCGGCGAGCCGCGACACGGGCGCGGAAATCGCCTCGGCAAATGAGCCGAATGTGGCGATCAGAGTCTTGGCGAGCGGCTTGACGTCGCGCCGCGGCAACGCGCGAAACAGCACGGCTTCGAGTAGCTCGTAGTCGGACAATGCATCGGCCCCGGCCTCGCGAAACCGCTCGCGCAGGCGTTCACGATGGCCGTAATAGTGCGGCGCCTCGGCCAGGCCGTGTTCGCTCTCGCGCTTCTTTTCCAACATGGGAACTGCACGCAATCGGACCGCCGGCTGCGGCAGCGACGCCGCAGGCCCCCGGGTCGAGGATGCCCGTATTACGCGGCATATTGCAATCGGATTGCGAAGGTTCGGCCGGCAGCGATACTCAGCCGCGGTAGGGCGGTTTGGTGTAGCCTCGCGGGGACAGCGTAAACACCTCGACGCCGGTATCGGTGACGCCGACTGAGTGCTCGAATTGCGCCGACAGCGAGCGGTCCCGGGTGACGGCGGTCCAGCCGTCGGAGAGCACCTTCACGTGCGGACGGCCGAGGTTGATCATCGGCTCGACGGTGAAGAACATGCCGGATTTGAGCACGATGCCTTCACCCGGCCGGCCCACATGCACGATATTGGGTTCGTCGTGGAACAGCCGGCCGACCCCGTGACCGCAGAAATCGCGCACCACGCTCATATGCTGGCCTTCGACGAAGGTTTGAATGGCGTGGCCGATATCGCCCGTGGTGGCCCCGGGCTTGATCACGGCGATGCCGCGCATCATGGCTTCATAGGTGACTTCGATCAGCCGCTCGGCGCGGCGCGGGATTTCGCCGACGGCGTACATCCGGCTGGAATCGCCGTGCCAGCCGTCGAGGATCAGTGTCACGTCGACATTGACGATGTCGGCTTCACGCAGCGGCTTGTCGGCTGGGATGCCGTGGCAGACCACATGATTGACCGAGGTGCAGGTCGCCTTGCGGTAGCCACGGTACATCAGGGTCGCCGGCACGGCGCCGTGGTCGCGGCCGAATTCATAGACCAGTTCGTCTATGCGTTCCGTCGTGACGCCGGGCTTGATCTCGCTGGCCAGTATATCGAGGCATTCGGCTGCCAGCCGGCCGGCCTTGCGCATGCCCGCAAAGGCCGCAGGGCCGTGAATTTTGATTTGTCCCGTTTTGCGCAGCGGCGCGACGGTCGCGTCAACGTAACTCATGGTGTTAGAGTTTGGCGTTAGAGTTGAAGTTAGAGCTTAGTGTCAGAGTTTAGTGTTAGAGTTTAGCCGCGACGAAAGCGGTCGCAAGCCGCTGATCAACCACAAATGTAATTATGCGCACGGCCGACGCAAGCGGTCCGTGTCGGCTGCCCAATTCGACGGAGCAAATCATCGTTCGACAATGGGAACCGGGGCGGCGATCTCGATGCCTTCGAGATTGACGTCGCAGCGCCAGGCCAGCATCTCCACGCCTCGGGCGCGCGCCTGGTCGAAGGCTGCCGCGTAAGCCGGGTCAATATCGCGGGCGACCGCAAAGCGGTCGGCGGACGGTATCTGAATGACGAAGAGGAGGACGGTGCGCGCTCCGGTCGCTCGCATATACATGAGCTCGCGTAAATGCTTGGCGCCGCGCAAAGTCACGCAGTCCGGGAATTCGGCGAGCCCGGCCTTACGCATCAGATGGACGTTCTTGACCTCCAGATAGCAGGGGCGCCGCGCCGGGTCTTCGAGCAGAAAATCAATGCGCGAATTCTCTCCGTATTTTATCTCGCGCCGGATTGTGGGGTAATTGCGCAACTCCGGGATCACTTCCGTCTCGATCGCGTCGGCGACCAATTGATGCGGCTGCCCGGTGTTGACGCCGATGATCTCCAGGCCGTTGCCGACGTCGGCCTCGACCAGCTCCCAAGTGAAGGGAAACTTGCGCATCGGATTGCCGGAGTCCGACAGCCACACCCGCGACAGCGGCCGGTCGAGGCCCGTCATGGCGCCGGGATTGGCGACGTGAACGGTCATGACCTCACCGGATTGCAGCACGACGTCGGCAAGAAAGCGCTTGTAGCGCCGCGCAAGCGTCGCGGGGATGAGTGTCGATGGAAAACGCATGCCTGCAGTTAGCCGTGACGAGACGGAGGGGCAAACTAATTTTATATCGCAGTGTCAGTCGGGAATCCGGCCGCCCAGATCGTCGTCGATATGAATGCGGATGATCTCGTCGAAAGTCGATTCCGCTTTGAAGCCTAGCGCCGCCGCGCGGCGGGGTTCGAACCGGGTCGGCCAACCGGCGACCATGCGCGCAATCACCGGATCGTGCGTGCGGCGGATACGGCTGGCGACCTTGTCCCCCGCAATGCGGCGCAAGGCGGCGATCTGTTCGCCAACGGTGCAGCCGACTCCCGGCATGGCGAGGTTGATGCGTTGCCCGAGCGTCTTGCCGTCGAGTCCGGCGGCATGGACGAGGAAGCCCACCGCGGAGCGGGGGCTCGCGTGCCACTGCAGCACGCTCTCATCGACCGGCAGCACCGCCTCTTCGCCGGCGAGCGGCTCGCGGATGATCGAGGAGAAAAAGCCCGACGCCGCCTTATTCGGCTTGCCGGGGCGCACCGCGATGTTCGGCAGCCTGATGCCGACGCCGTCGAGAAAGCCGCGGCGCGTGTAGTCGGCGAGGAGAAGTTCGGTCATCGCCTTTTGCGTGCCGTAGGAGGTGAGCGGGGCAAGCGCAAAATCGTCCGGGATCGCTTCCGGAAAGGGCGCCCCATACACGGCAATCGACGACGTGAAGACCAATCGCGGCCGATAATCGGTGCTGGCGGTTCGGATCGCTTCAAAGAGGGCGCGCGAGCCTTCGAAGTTGGCGCGCGTGCCCTTCTCGAAATCCAGTTCGGCCTCGCCAGATACGACAGCGGCAAGGTGGAAGATCACGTCGGGCCGGTCTGCTATCGCAGCGGACGCGGTAGCGGGATTGGCAAGGTCGGCCGCGAGCGTCTCGATGCGCGGCTCCGATATCTCAGGTTGTTGCGGCGCACTCACGTCGAGCAAAGTGAGTTTCCCAATCGGGCGGCCGTTGAGCGCCCGCTCGGAAAGCAGGCGCTCGGTCAGCGTACGCCCGATCATGCCGGCCGCGCCGGTGATGAGAATGTGCATGGATGACGTCGCTACAGCGCCATTCCGCCGTCGACGAGATGGGCCTGCCCGGTAATGTAGCTTGCTTCGTCGCTGGCGAGGAAGAGGGCGAGCGAGGCAACCTCCTCAGGTTTGCCGAGCCGGCCCATCGGCTGCCGGGCGACGAAGTCCTCGCGCACCACCTCCGGCGATCGGTGCGTTTCGTGCGACACCGCCGCGATCCGCTCGCCGAGGGACGGCGATTTAATCGTGCCCGGACAAACGGCGTTGCAGCGGATGCCCTGCCGGATGAAATCCGCGGCCACCGCCTTCGTCAGTCCGATTACGGCAGCCTTGGTGGCGCCGTAGACGTAACGGTTGGGCACGCCGCGAATTGATGACACCGCCGACGACACATTGACGATCGAGCCCGATTTCTTCTCCAGCATGCCCGGCAGGAATGCCTTGATCGTGCGGTGCATGGATTTGACATTGAGGTCGAAGGAAAAGTCCCAGTCTTTGTCGGTGCAATCGAACACCGTGCCCTGATGCACATAGCCGGCACAATTGACCAGAATGTCGAGCGGCCCGAACTCGCGGACGATATCGCGATTGAGCGCCTCGATGTCGTCGGGCGAGCGGACGTCGAGCTTGCGCAGCTTGGCCCGCAGTCCCGACAGCTTGTTCGGCTCGAGATCGGTCGCGATGAGCTTGGCCTCTTCAGCGGCGAATTTCTCCGCTATGGCGCGGCCGATGCCCTGACCTGCCGCCGTGACCAGCGCAACCTTGCCCGCGAGCCTGCCGCTCATGCCTGCCTCCCTGACGTTTTTGGCTCATTCAATACCGCGAGACTGAGCTTCTGCCGACCGTCACTATCGAAGTTTTCCGGCATCAGCCAGCGTTCGAAATTGCGTTTGCGCATCGGCCATTCGCCGTCGAGCATGGCGAACCAAGCGGTATCGCGATTGCGGCCCTTGGTGATCATGTGTTGGCGAAAAACGCCCTCGAAGACGAATCCATGGCGCAACGCAGCGCGCTTCGACGCTAAGTTGAGTGCGTCGCATTTCCATTCGTAGCGCCGATAACCGAGCGTTTCGAAAACATAACGCGCCAGCAGGTATTGAGTTTCGGTTGCGAGCGGCGTGCGTTGCAGCGCCGGGCCGTAGGCGACGTGGCCGACTTCGATGACGCGCATGTTGGGCCGGATCGCGATCATTGCGAGGATCCCAAGCGCATGGCCGCCAGAGTCGGCAACCGTGTAGAAATAAGGGTCATGCGATGCCTCCCGCTCGACGAGCCAGGTCTTAAAAGCGGCTTCGCTGGCAAACGGCCCCGACGTCGCGATGTAGGTCCAGACGTCGTCGTGACGCCCAATGCTCTGCCACAACATCGCGGCGTCGCGCGCTGCGTCTAGTCGTGCCACCGAACCAAAGCGGCCGGCGATCGTCACCGGGCCGGGAGGATGTGCCGGTGAGGAATCCACCGGCGGCCCGAGCGGCGGTGTCGCGGCGTTCATGACGACAGCTTCTTGCGATCTTCGCTGAAAAACTTGTTTAGCTCCGCGTTGCTGATAAGCCCGGCAAAGCCGTCGAATTTGCCGTCCTTGGCGATTTCGGTCGCCGTGCGGATGAACGCCGCCATCGCGACGCGCGCAAGCGACCCGCCGACGCTGATCCGCCGCACGCCCATCGCTGCAAGATCGCTTACCGTGAAGCCGAATGCGCCGCTGTTCAAAAAATTCACCGGCGTCGGCGCCGCCGCTTCGACCACGGCTTCAATCTGCTCACGCGTCCTGATGCCCGGCGCGTAGAGGCAATCGGCGCCGGCCGCCTTGTAGGCCTTGAGGCGGCGGAGGACGTCGTCGAGGTCGTTTACGCCACGGATGAAATTTTCCGCCCTCGCGGTGAAAACAACGTCGCCGCCGGCGCGATCGATCGCCACCCGCGCGGCTTTGACGCGCGCCACGGAAAGATCGAAGGGATAGAGCGGCGTTGCGACGTCTTTCGGCGCATCCTCGATCGAAAGGCCGGCAATGCCGGTGCCGACGCAATGCGTCACGCTGGCGGCCACACCGTCGGGATCGTCGGCAAAGCCGTTTTCGAAATCGGCATTGAGCGGCACGTCGATTGCCGCCGCAAGCTCACGGCAATGCGCGAGCACTTCATCGCGGCCTTGCGAACCGTCGGCGAAACCTTGTCCGTGGGCATGGCCGGCGCTGGTCGTCGCAAGCGCTGGAAATCCCAGGCCCTGCAGATACCGCGCGGTGCCGACATTCCAGGGATTGGGCATGACGAAGCAGCCCGCCTCATGCAGCTTGCGGAAGATCCTGCGTTTTTCTGCAGCGGACGGACGAGGGCTCACGATGAAACACCCACGGGTTGTCGGGGAAAATCAATGACTGTCGCGCGGCACGTATTTCTGTGCGACGCGCTGAAATTTGACCGCCGGTTCGAGTACCATGCCGCTGCCGAGCTGGTCGACCATGGCGCGCTGAATTTCCTGCCACGGCGTCTGGCTCGGCGGGTAGCGATAGCCGCCGGATTTTTTCAGCTCGCTGCGGCGCTGCGCCAATTCCGTCTCCGAGACCAGCATGTCGACCGTTCCTTTGTTGAGATCGATGCGAACGCGGTCGCCGGTCTTGAGGAGCGCCAACCCGCCTCCGGCCGCAGCCTCGGGTGAGGCGTTGAGGATCGAGGGCGAGCCCGACGTGCCCGATTGCCGGCCGTCGCCGATGCACGGCAGCTCGTTTACGCCGTGCTTAATCAGCGTTGCCGGGGGCTGCATGTTAACAACCTCGGCCGAGCCCGGGTAGCCGATCGGCCCGGCGCCGCGCATGAACAGGATCGTGTGCTCGTCGATCCGCAGCGAAGGATCGTCGATGCGGGCGTGATAATCCTCCGGCCCGTCGAACACGACGGCGCGGCCTTCGAAGGCATTCGGATCGTTTGGATCGGAAAGATAACGCCGCCGGAATTCTTCGGAGATCACGCTCGTCTTCATGACGGCGGAATTGAATAGATTGCCGTGCAGGACCTTAAAGCCGGCTTTCGCTTTGAGCGGTTTATCGTACGGCCGGATGACGTCGGCGTTGTGGGCCCTCGCGCGCGCGACATTCTCGGCGATCGTCCTGCCGTTGACGGTCCGTGCGTCGCCGTGGATGCGTCCGGCGGCGAGCAGTTCGTGCATCACCGCTGGCAATCCGCCGGCGCGGAAATAATCTTCGCCGAGATAGTCGCCGGCCGGCTGCATGTTGACGAGCAGCGGCACGTCATAGCCGATCGTTTCCCAATCCTCGATCGCAAGCTCGACGCCGATGTGCCGCGCGATAGCGATGAGATGGATCGGCGCATTGGTCGAGCCGCCGATCGCGGAACAGGCGACAATCGCGTTCTCGAAGGCGGCACGGGTGAGGATATCCGAGGGCTTCAAATCCTCGCGCACGATCTCGACCGCGCGCACACCGGTCTGGTAAGCGATCTGTCCACGCTCGCGATACGGTGCCGGAATCGCGGCGCAACCGGGCAGCGACATGCCGAGCGCCTCGGCCAGAGCGTTCATGGTCGAAGCGGTGCCCATGGTGTTGCAATGGCCGATCGACGGCGCCGACGCGGCGACAATGTCGATGAATTGCTTGTAATCGATCTTGCCGGCGGCGATGTCCCGGCGCGCCTGCCAGATCAACGTGCCCGAGCCCATGAGCTTGCCGTCTTGCACGTGATTCAACATCGGCCCGCCCGAGAGCACGATGGCCGGCGTATTAACGGTCGCAGCCGCCATGATGGCAGCGGGAGTGGTCTTGTCGCAGCCCGTGGTCAGCACCACGCCGTCGAGCGGGTAGCCGTACAGCACTTCGACGAGGCCGAGATAGGCAAGGTTGCGGTCGAGCGCCGCAGTCGGACGCTTGCCGGTTTCCTGAATGGGATGGACCGGAAATTCGAACGCGACGCCACCGGCGTCGCGGATGCCTTCACGAACGCGCTTGGCGAGTTCAAGGTGATGGCGGTTGCACGGGCTTAGGTCCGACCCGGTTTGGGCAATGCCGATGATCGGCCTGCCGGAGGTGAGTTCCGCGCGTGTCAGCCCGTAGTTCAGGTAGCGCTCCAGGTAGAGCGCCGTCATGCCCGGATTGGCGGGATTGTCGAACCACAATTGCGAGCGCAGGGGCGGTCGCTGGGAACCGTTGCCTCCGGTCATCACTCTCTCCGCGCGCCTCACCCGCAACGCAATAGATAAGCCGATTGCCTTTGCTGAACAATTGGGCTGAATTGTCAGCCATGCTCAAGACGGTGACAGCCTTCGATCGCGTCGGCGAGGAAAATGCATTTGCCGTTCTGGCGCGGGCGACCGAGCTTGCGTCGGCCGGGCGCGACATCATCAACCTCGGTATCGGCCAGCCCGATTTCCGCACGCCGGATTTCATCGTCGAGGCGGCGGTCAAGGCGTTGCGCGACGGCGCTCACGGCTACACGCCGGCGGTCGGCATCAAGCCGCTGCGCGAAGCCGTCGCCGCCGACCTGCACAAGCGCTTCAACGTGGAGGTTTCGCCGGACGCGGTGATGATCTTTCCCGGCGGCAAGCCGACTATGTTCATGTCGATTTTGATGTTCGGCGAGCCGGGCGTCGACATCCTTTATCCCGATCCCGGGTTTCCGATCTACCGCTCCATGATCGAGTTCACCGGCGCGCGGCCGGTCCCGGTGCCGATCCGCGAGGAGAACAATTTCGCCTTCTCGGCCGATGAGACGTTGAGTCTCGATCACGCCGCAAAGCCGGCTTCTCATTGTCAACTCGCCGGCCAATCCGACCGGCGGCGTGACGCCGAAGGCGGAAGTCGACAAGCTTGTCGCCGGGCTCGCGCGCTACCCCGATGTCGCGGTGATGTCGGACGAAATCTACGACCACATGCTCTACGACGGTGCGACGCATGTCTGCCTGCTGCAATATCCCTCGCTGCGCGACCGCCTGATCCTGCTCAACGGCTGGTCGAAGACTTACGCCATGACAGGCTGGCGGATGGGCTACGCGGTGTGGCCGGGCAAACTCTACGACTACGCCCGCAAGCTTGCGGTCAATTTGCATTCCTGCGTCAACGCCGCGACGCAATATGCCGGGCTCGCCGCGCTGACCGGCCCGCAAGACGAGGTGACGAAAATGGTCGCCGAATTCGACCGGCGCCGAAAGGTCGTCGTCGAGGGCTTAAATCGGCTGCCCGGCATGACTTGCGCCACGCCCAAGGGGGCGTTCTACGCATTTCCCAACATCAAGCGCACCGGCTGGAAAGCGAAACCGCTCGCGTCGTCGCTGCTCGAAGACGCCGGCGTCGCGTTGATCGGCGGCCCTGATTTCGGCGTGCTCGGCGAAGGTTATGTGCGCGTCTCCTACGCCAATTCGACTGAGAACATCGTGCGCGCGCTCGCCCGCATTGGCGAGTTTCTGGCGAGCCGGAAAGCGGCCTGATTCAGTTCTGCTGTGTCAGCCGGAATCCGATCACGACGACCGCCAGGCCGACAAGCTGCGAGATGCTCGGCACCACGCCGAGGGCAAGAAATCCGATCAACAACACGAACGGCGAAACAAGTGACGGAAACAGCGCGGCGCGCGAGGCGCCGAGCAGCACTACCGCACGGGTAAAAAGAAAAATGGCGCCGGCGCCGGCGAGACCGCCCTGGACCACCGCTTGCAACAGGTTCTCGTAAAAGCCCGCGGCTATGAAATTATCGAACTTGAACAGCAGGATCGGCAGGCCCACCAGCGACAGCACGCTGGTGATCATCGCCGCCTTCATCGCCGGGACGCGCCATAGCCGCACCAGCATGCCGAACACCGCAAAGAAGCTGCCGGCCGCCACGAACAGCAGGTCGCCTCCAACGCCGTGGGCGCCCATGGTGCGCATCGCCTCGGCGCCGATGATGCATAGTCCGAGAACGATAGTGGCAGCCCCGACGGCACGGCGTGGCGGCAGGGGCTCCTTCAAGACCAGACGCGCCAGCATCAACCCGCCAAGCGCCGCGCACGACGGCTGAATGATGCCGCCGTGGCCGAGCGGAACAAATAAATAGCCGAGATAGCTCAGCACCGCGAGCGGCAGGCCGCCGAAGATTGCGAGCACAAATCCACGGCCCCAGCCGATGCCGCCGAGATCGGCAACGCCCTGGGTCGCAACGAACGGCAACAGCGCCAGTCCGGGCCACAGGTAGCGGTGCAGCGCGAGGACGAGCGGCGATACGCCGACATCGATGCCGTGCCGTGCGGCGACGAATCCCAGCGCCCAGCATAAAGCGGCGCCGGCGCCGGATAAGACTCCTAGCGCTGCGGTGGATTTCGCCGGCCGCGCGGAGGCGCTGTCCATTCAGTCACGAGCACGGCAAGCAATCGAAGGCGCGCTCATGCGGCGCCGGAGCGAACGCCCAGCCACGCTTTGTTCGTTGCGGGGATAAATTGCGCGAGCCAATAAAGCCCGAACAGCACCAAGCCCCAAAACAGATCGCCGGCGAGCATGTTGCGCAAGAACGGCCGCGCCGCGACGTAGCATTTGACCAGGCCGGCCGCGTTCGGCGCGTATAGGGGACTGAAGGTCCACACGGCAAAATTCGTCACGACGAAGAATATCAGCGAACATGACGGCAAAAGCGGTGCGAGTATTTGCGGACCACGCAGGCGCCGCGGCAGCAACGCAACGCACGCCGGCAAGGTAAGCGCACCATAGACGGCGATCATGATCCTGAAATCATATGCGCCAAGCACCACGTCGCCGAGCATCATACCGGCGATCGGCACCAGCAGGGCCAAGGCGCGCGTGCGAAGCACGCTAGCCGCAAACAATGCAGTCGCGGCGACCGGCGTGAAGTTGGGCGCGTGCGGGAGGAGCCGCGCGGCCACGTCCAGGGCGACGAGGCCGGCGGCCATGGGCACGTCGGTCCGAAACGCGCGCGAACTCAAGAGGCGATTGATCTGGAGAAAGGCCATTGAGGTTATTTTCCTTGTTCGGGGGCATATCGCCAAAGCACGGTGTCGTGCGCCTGCAACTCGAACGTGGCGAAGCTTCGATCTCCGCGGTTGCCGTTGACCCAGTACTGCCAATTCTTCTTGCCGGCTCCGCCGCCCTCATTCGCCACATCGTCGATCTTCGTCAGCATCGCGGTGTCGCCGGACCCGGTAAAGCTGAACGAAATGCCGTGCCGCCGGGTGGTAGCTTCTTTCATCGCGTCAAGCACCGTGTTGCCCTTCGCCCACGGCAGATCTGCGATGGTCTTGGCTGCGCCGTCGCCATAATCGACGATCAGACGAACAGTATCGTCTGCCGCGCCGGCGGCGATTTGCAGCCATGCTGAAGCGAAAGTGAGGACGACCGCCGCGGCAAGGACCGCACGTCGGCTCCGGGCTTGTGGGCGGGGCCCCTTCATGCCGTGATGATAGTCCGCGCCGGCGCCGTTGATAAGCGCCGGATGGCCGAAAACAGAATTTGTGTCCGGCTTGTGCTTGCGAACTTCGGATTAGCCGAGAAGTTCGGTGCCGCCTTCGGCGGTCACACGGCCGGCGTCAAGCCGCACCACATTTGTGGCGATTTGGCGCAATTCTTCGGCGGAGTGGCTGACATAGACCATCGGTACATGTGCTTCGTCACGCAGCCGGACCAAGTAAGGCAGGATGTCGTGCTTGCGCGCGTCGTCGAGCGCGGCGAGCGGCTCGTCGAGCAGCAGCACGCGCGGCCGCATCAAAAGAGCGCGGCCGATGGCGATACGCTGGCGCTCGCCGCCCGATAGCGTACGCGTACGGCGTCCGAGCAGATGACCGATATCGAGCAATTCGGCGATACGGCCAAGCTGCTTGCGGTCACGCGGGACCCCGTTCATGCGCCGGCCGTAGTCGAGGTTTTGCCGGACGCTGAGATGCGGAAACAGCCGGCCGTCCTGGAACACGTAGCCGATGCGGCGGCGATATGGCGGCAGGTTGATCCCGGCGGCCGCGTCGAACAGCATCATGTCGTAAAGCGCGATGGAGCCGCGGTCGGGCGCTAGCAATCCGGCGATCATATTGACGATCGTCGTCTTGCCCGCCCCGGACGGTCCAAACAGGCCGGTTACGCCGCCCTCGGCTTTGAAGCTTGCGACAAGCATGAACGCGCCGAGCCGTTTCTCGACGTTGACGGCGAGCACGATCAATCCCCCCGGAAGCGCATGCCGGCGCGGCGGGCGAACCACTCCGAAGCAATCAGCGCAGCGAGCGCGATTGCGATCGCGAGCAGCACAAGACGCCCAGCCGGCGCTTCGCCGCCGGGAACCTGGAGCAAGGTGTAGATCGCCGCAGAAATTGTTTGGGTTTCGCCAGGGATGTTGGAGACAAAGGTTATGGTGGCGCCGAACTCTCCGAGGGCGCGCGCAAAGCACATCACCGCGCCCGCAATGATGCCCGGCAAGGCAAGCGGCAGGGTGATGGTGAGGAAGACGAGAACGGGATTGGCGCCGAGCGTGCCGGCGGCGTCCTCCAGCCGGCGGTCGATGGCCTCAAGCGCGAGCTTGATCGGCCGTACCATCAGCGGGAAGCCCATAATGCCGCAGGACAACGCCGCTCCGGTCCAGCGAAACGAGAAAACGATGCCGAGATGATCGGCTAAAAACGCGCCGATCAGTCCTTTGCGTCCGAACGTGATGAGCAGCAGATAGCCGGTGACGACCGGCGGCAGCACCAACGGCAAATATACGATTTCGTCGACAATGATCTTCCCCCAAAAATCCTTGCGCGCCAGCAGCCATCCGATGGCGATGCCGAAAGGCAGCGCGCACGCGGTGGCGACGAGCGCGATGCGCAGCGACAGCAGAACCGCGGTCCATTCATCGGGAGTGAGATCGAACACAGTCCCTCTTTCCTAGCCCCAGCTCAAAAGGGGAGGGTGCAAAAAGCATCAGCGAAGCGTCACGAGCCACACGGCGGCGCATGCAACTAACGCCCGCCCTCGGTCACGAACCGGCCCGTTATGAGGAGGGGATGAGAAAGAGCAGTCATGATCCGGATTTTACCAAATCGGTGAAACCGTAGTGCTCGAAAATCGTCCTTGCGGCTTGGGTGCGCAGGAATGCGAGATAGGTTGCAGCGTCTGGTTTGGCCTTAGTCGTCAGCGCGACCGGATAGATAACCGGCGGGTGCGAGTCCTCGGGAAACACGCCGACCGTTTTGACGCTGGGATCGATCTTGGCGTCGGTTTCATAGACGATCCCGAGCGGCGCCTCGCCGCGAGCCACCAGCACCAGCGCGGCCCGCACGTTCTCCGCCATCGCCAGTTTCGGCTCGACGGCTGCCCATACGCCCAGCTTTTCCAATGCCGCCTTGGCATAAAGCCCGGCCGGCACCGCGCGCACATCGCCAACGGCGATGCGGCCATCGCCGGCCAGAGCGGCGAGGTCGAAACCCGGACCAATCGTCACATTGGCGATCTTGGAATCCTGAGGAGCGATCAACACCAGCCTGTTGCCGAGCAGATTGAAGCGCGTGTCGGTCTTGATGAGATTTCGTTGGGCGCCGTAGTCCATCCACTTGATGTCGGCAGACAAGAACACGTCGGTTGGTGCGCCTTGTTCGATCTGCTTCATCAGCGCGGAACTGGCCGCATAGCTGGCAACGACCTTGATGCCGCTTTGCTTGGTGAAAGCGCTATCGACGCCGTCAAGCGCGTTCTTCATCGACGCGGCGGCGAAAACGGTGATCGATTTTTCTTGCGACAATGCCGGCTGAGACGCAGCGGCCAACGCCAGAGCGGCGGCAAAGGCCGCCACAAAATACCTTTTATTGAACACGACGGTTCTCCAACAAAGCGTGCCGGTCCGGACCGATCGCGCGGGCGATCTTCCGACCGTTAAGGGATTGATTGCGACCGCCTTAAGGGAACCGTCGTTCCAGGCTTCATACGGAGCGCGCGCAGCACACCGGCCTCGCAGCTCAAGAATAGCAGCCGGGCTACGGCGTGGCAAAGCGTGCCGGACGGGCTATCATTCAATACCCAATACGGAGCGCCATATGACCGCGGCCGCGCCGATCGACGGCGAATACGACTACATCATTGTCGGTGCCGGCTCGGCCGGCTGCCTGCTGGCCAATCGTCTCTCCGCCGATGCCGGGCGGCGCGTCCTTGTGCTCGAAGCGGGCGGCCGCGACAACTGGATCTGGTTCCATATCCCGATCGGATATCTGTTCGCGATCGGCAATCCCCGCTCGGATTGGTGCTTCAAGACCGAGCCCGAGGAGGGCCTGAACGGCCGCAGCCTCGACTATCCGCGCGGCAAAGTGATTGGCGGCTCGTCGGCGATCAACGCCATGGTCTATATGCGCGGCCAAGCCGGCGATTACGATCATTGGCGGCAGCTTGGACTTGCCGGCTGGGGATGGGACGACGTCCTGCCCTATTTCAAGCGGCACGAAAATCACTTCTTGGGCGCAGGCGACGCCCACGGCGTCGGCGGCGAACTGCCGATTGAAGCCCCGCGGGTGCGCTGGGATTTGCTGGACGCGTTCCGCGCCGCCGCGGCGCAGGCCGACGTTAAATCAATCGTCGATTTCAATACCGGCGACAATGAGGGCTGCTGCGCCTTTCACGTCAACCAGAAGCGCGGTCGGCGCTGGTCGGCGGCGAGCGCGTTCCTTAAGCCGGTGCTGGGTCGCGCCAATCTGCGGCTCGAGACCGAATGTCTGGTCGAAGCCGTAGAGTTCGAACGCCGCCGCGCTATAGGCGTGCGCTGGCGGCAGGCCGGCGAGACGCGAATGGCGCGTTGCCGTGGCGAAGTCATCCTCGCCGCCGGCTCGATCGGCTCAGCGCATCTCATGATGCTTTCCGGCGTAGGACCGGCGCCGCACTTGCAGGAGCATGGCATTGCCGTCATCGCCGATCGGCCGGGTGTCGGCGGCAATCTGCAGGACCATTTGCAGCTTCGCCTGATCTACAAGGTCGAGGGCATCACGACCTTGAACGAACGTTATTATGCGCCGCTCGGGCGCGCCCGCATGCTCGCCGAATATGCGTTGTTTCGGCGCGGCCCGCTGACCATGGCGCCGTCGCAGCTCGGCCTGTTCACCCGCTCCGATCCCGATCAAGCGCGGGCCAATTTGCAGTATCACATCCAGCCGCTCTCGCTCGACCGCTTCGGCGAACCGCTGCATAGATTTCCGGCGTTCACCGCGAGCGTCGCCAACCTGCGGCCGACGAGCCGCGGGCATCTGCGATTGCGCTCGGGCGAGGCGTCGGATCCGCCCGCGATCAAGTTGAATTATCTGTCTACCGACGAGGATCGCCGCGTCGCGACCAGCGCCATCCGGCTGACGCGTCGGATCGTGGCGCAGCCCGCGCTGATGCCGTTCCGCCCTACGGAGTATCTGCCCGGCGCGAAGCTGCGCGACGACGATGAGCAAGGGATGGTCAAGGCCGCAGGCGATATCGGTTCGACTATCTTTCATCCGGTTGGCACCGCGAAAATGGGTTTGACGAGCGACCCGCTGATGGTGGTCGACGAGCGCTTGCGCGTCGCCGGCGTAGAGCGGCTGCGGGTCATTGATGCGTCCGTCATGCCGGCCATCACCTCGGGCAACACCAATGCGCCGACCATGATGATTGCGGAAAAGGGGGCCGCCATGGTCCGCGCCGACGCCGACGGTCCTTCGGCATGAATGCAGCGCGGCGCGCTCAACGCATCCTCGGCGATCCGTCCGTCGAATGGACGAAGATCGAAAAAGAATCCGGCGATCCGGCCTATCTTTTGACCGGATATGTGGTGGCGCTGGCGCTTGTCCCGGCGATCTTCGGCTTTGCCGGCGCCTGCGTAGTCGGCGTCGCCACGCCCGGAGCAGGCATCGTGCGCACGCCGATCGTCGATGGCTTGTTCGGCGCAGTGTTCGGCTACGTGATGAGCTGCGCCACTGTTCTCGTTCTCGGGCTCTTGATCGACCTCTGCGCGCCGATGTTCGGCGGCCGCAGAAACTTCGACAATGCTTTCAAGCTCGCGGTGTATTCATACACGCCAGTCTGGCTCGCCGGGATTTTTCTACTGGCGCCAGGACTGCGCTTCATCGGCCTCGTCGGTTTTTACGGCGCTTATCTATTGTGGGGCGGCTTGCCGCAACTGATGAAAGTGCCGGCGGCAAAATCGGCGGCTTATGCGGTGATGATCGTCGTCGCCGCATGCGCGCTCACTTTTGGCGTCGGCACAGCGCAACACGCACTGTTCGGCTGGACTGGATTTTGACGCCCGTTACGGCGCCTTCAACACTTGGCGGCATGCAGACGGCAGTTGCGCCATGGTCGGCCCGGGTCTCGGCTTCACCGGGCCGATCGGCGGCCTCGGATGCAGCACCGAGTCTCTGAACCAGAAATCAAGTGCGTGGCCACAGCCGTCGCCTGTCGGCACCGGCGGTTGTCCCTTGCATTCGTGGTCGCCCGCCTGACAGCCCAAACGTACATGAAAGTGCTCGGAATGACCCCACCATGGCCGCACCTTTGCGAGCCAGGCACGATCCGCTCCCGCCTCGCTGCACATTTCCTTCTTGATCGCGGCATTGACGAAAATTCGGGCGACGGCAGGGTCCTCGGCAGCCGCGCGCACGACCGCCATATGCGCCGGCGTCCACGCTTTGGCCTGGACCTCGCGCCCGTCGAGTGCGACGACGTTGACCGCCCTCATGAATTCGCGCTCCTCGCGCGCGAGCGCGTGATCGGGCATGGGCGTGAACCAGATATCGACGTCAAGCCCGATCTGATGGCTACTATGGCCGCTAAGCATGGGGCCTCCGCGCGGCTGTGACATGTCGCCGATCAAAAGCCCGTTCCAGCCGGCCTTTTTGGCGTTGCCGCCGAGCCGTTCGATGAAAGCGACAAGTTTCGGCGTCCCCCAATTGCGGTTGCGCGACAGCCGCATGACCTGCCAAGAGGGGCCGGTGATCGGCAGCGCGACCGCGCCGGCGAGGCAGCCGTCGGCATAGGAACCGATTGACCGCACAGGACCCGCGAGGGGCGTCAGTTTGCGCGCGAACAATTCCTTGGCCGGGGTCGACGGCGCATTCGGATTTTCGAGCGGCGGCAGCGGTTGCGGATTGAGCGTGCCGGGCGGCGTCGGGTCGTAAGCGCTGTTGAACTGCGCCAGCGCCGGACCGACGCCGGCGACGAGCAAAAGCAGCAGCAGGCGGAGGTGGGCGCACATTGTCCCGCACATCATCCGTTCGTTGCCGTGCCGCGCGGCGCTTGAACTTTTTGCCGAAACGCGACGGCGTGCGCGCGGCGACGGTACGCTGCCGCGAGTCGTTCCTCCTGTCCAGTTGCGAACAGGTCGCAGTCGTCGTCCCCGAGCGCCAATAGCCGCTGTTCTGTTGCGGCATGGGGTTCGAGCGCGCCGTCATGCAGGATATGACCGACGCTCGCTCCACGCGCGACGAGATGGCGCGCGATCAGAAGGCAGCGGTGGCAGTCAAGTGGCTCACGTTCCGCGCACATCAGGCAGAGGCACGAGCGCGCCGCAACGTCGAGCAAGCGATCGAGTCCGGCGCGAAATTCCGGCCGCGTAGCCATCGCTTCGTAGTCGGCGACGCCGTCGCGATAAAGGCTTTCGTCGCGCGGGCGGCCGCCAAGCGCATCCCCCATCGTCGCGTAATCGACGCCCGCGGCTGCCAGGCGCGCCTCCAGGTTTTTCTTCGAAAACCACGGGAAATGCCGGGACGCCGGCACCGAGCGCACGTCGGCGATCATGGTCACACCGGCTTCTTGCAACAGGGCAAGGAGGCGTTCCGCCGGCAGGTTGGAATGCCCGATGCTGAAAAGATCAAACGACCGCATGTCCGCTCAAGATCTTCAAGATGACGATTAACCGTTAAGCCGGCGGCCGCTTTACCGCCGGCGCAAGCCCCAATAAAGTTCCATCAGCGCACTGAGTAAGGCTGGGTTTGGCCATGCGCCATTTTGTGCTTGCGGTTTTGTTGGCGGCATTGTCGTTTGCGTTTCTGCCCGCGGCGACTGCCGCCGAGGCCCGTGTGCGCGTCGAGGTCGACCGCGCCAGCCAGACCATGGCCGTCATTGTCGACGGCGAACACCGTTACACTTGGCCGGTCTCGACCGGGCGGCGCGGTTACGGCACCCCGGCCGGCACCTTCCATCCGCGTCTGCTGGCACGGCACTGGTTCTCGCGGATCTACTACAACGCACCGATGCCGTATTCGATCTTCTTCCACGGCGGCTTCGCCATTCACGGCAGCTATGAGATCGCCCGCATCGGCCGGCCGGCCTCGCATGGCTGCATTCGTCTGCATCCCGCGGATGCCGCTATCCTGTTTGGATTGGTTGCGCGGGAAGGTATGCGCAACACCACGATCGTGGTGCAGTAGGGCGTTGCTTAACGGGCGAGCCCGACGACGAGCCTCGCTGCGTCCTCAACCGCGTTCGCCGAGCCTCTCGGGCGTCAGTTTGACTGATTGCGGGAAGAGGCCGGCGCGTAGAATCAAACATCTACTTTCAACGCGGCGATGAACGCTTCCTGTGGAATGTCGACCTTGCCGAACTGGCGCATGCGCTTCTTGCCCTCCTTCTGCTTATCGAGAAGCTTGCGCTTGCGGCTAACGTCACCGCCGTAGCATTTGGCAGTCACGTCCTTGCGGAAGGCGCGCACGGTTTCGCGGGCGATAATCTTGCCGCCGATCGCCGCCTGGATCGGCACCTGGAACATGTGCGGCGGAATGAGTTCCTTGAGCTTTTCCGCCATGGCGCGGCCGCGGCTTTCGGCGCGCGTGCGGTGCACCAGCATTGCCAGCGCGTCAACCGGATCGCCGTTGACTAACATTTGCAGCTTGACCAGGTCGGCGAGCCGGTAATCGGTCAGGTGATAATCGAACGAGGCGTAGCCGCGTGACACCGATTTGAGCCGATCGTAGAAATCGAACACCACTTCGTTGAGCGGCAGGTTGTATTTCACCAGCGCTCTGCTGCCGACATAGGTCAGCTCTTTTTGTTCGCCGCGCCGGTCCTGGCAGAGTTTGAGTACCGCACCGAGATATTCGTCGGGCGTCAGAATCGTCGCTTCGATCCACGGCTCCTGCATTTCCTCGATGTGGTTCGCATCCGGCATGTCGACCGGATTGTGAATCTCCAGCTCCCGGCCGTCGGTCAGCCTGATCTTGTAGATCACCGACGGCGCGGTGGCGATCAGGTTGAGATTGAACTCGCGCTCCAGGCGCTCCTGAATGATTTCCAGGTGAAGGAGGCCGAGAAATCCGCAGCGAAAGCCGAAACCGAGCGCCGCCGAGGTCTCCATCTCGAAGGTGAAGCTTGCGTCGTTGAGCCGGAGCCTGCCCATGGCCGCGCGCAGATCCTCGAAATCGGCGGCATCGACCGGAAACAGTCCGCAGAACACCACCGGGATTGCCGGCCGAAAGCCCGGCAGCGCCGCGGCGACGGGTTTCTTCTCGTCGGTGATGGTGTCGCCGACCCGGGTGTCGGCCACGTCCTTGATCGAGGCGGTCAGAAAGCCGATCTCGCCGGGACCGAGTTCGTCGAGTTCGAGGCGCTTGGGCGTAAACACACCGACGCGATCCACCTCATAGCTCGCGCCGGTGCCCATCATGTGGATGCGCTGCCCCTTCTTGAGAATACCGTCGACTACGCGGAACAGGACGACGACGCCGAGATAGGCGTCGTACCAGCTGTCGACCAGCAGCGCCTTGAGCGGCGCCGCGGCGTTGCCCTTGGGCGGCGGCAGCCGGTGGACGATGGCCTCGAGGACCTCCGGCACATTCAGCCCGGTCTTGGCTGAAATGAGGATGGCGTCGGAGGCGTCGAGCCCGATCACGTCCTCGATCTGCTGCTTGACCTTGTCAGGCTCGGCGGCCGGCAGATCGACCTTGTTGAGAACCGGCACGATCTCATGATTGTTGTCGATCGCCTGGTAGACGTTGGCGAGCGTCTGCGCCTCCACGCCTTGGCTTGCGTCGACGACCAGGAGCGAGCCCTCGCACGCGGCGAGGCTGCGGTTGACCTCGTAGGCGAAGTCGACGTGGCCGGGCGTGTCGATCAGGTTGAGCACATAGTCCTTGCCGTCTCGCGCGCGGTAATTCAGCCGCACTGTCTGCGCCTTGATGGTGATGCCGCGCTCGCGCTCGATGTCCATGGAATCGAGTACCTGCTCGACCATCTCGCGCTCGGACAGGCCGCCGGTGAGCTGGATCAGCCGGTCGGCAAGCGTCGATTTGCCGTGGTCGATGTGGGCAATGATTGCGAAATTGCGGATGTTTTCTTGCGGGACCGCGGCCATGCGGCGCAGATAACATTCGCACCCCCCAGCGGCAAGCGGTTCCGGGGTTACTAACGCTGGCGCCAGACGAAAGCGGCGCTGACCACGAAATTCCAGACGGTGCCGATCGCCGCTCCGCCCAAGCCGGCGATCCACCAGACGCTGTCGTAATCGTAGATCCAGGTGGCGATGCCGACATTGGAAACGGCGCCGATGGCGCAGATAACCTGAAAGCGGATGAGGCCGGTCAGGAAATGCCAGCCGGTGAGCCGCTGGTCGCGGTATGTGAACAGGTTGTTGAGCACGAAATTCCAACCGATGGCGCCGACGGTGGCGAGCGCTTGAGCGGCGCCGAACGACAGCGCGAGCGCGAGCAGCACCCGCAAGATGCTCAAATGCACGGCGATGCCGGTCAAACCGACGAGGCAAAACAGCAGAAAGCGCGCCGAGACGGCGTCGTTGGTGAGTTTCGCGGCCAAAAGTGCCGCGAAATCGAGCGCGATCTTGGAATCGAGCTTGCTCTCGCCGTGCTGGCGCTCGCGAAATTCCGATGGCAGTTCGACGGTGCGCAGGCGGCCGCGCGCTGTCGCCATGATATCGAGCAGGATCTTGAAGCCCTGTGAGGACAGCGCCGGCGCGAGCGCCTCGACGGCATCGCGCCGGATCATGAAATGGCCGCTCATCGGGTCGGTAAGTTCGATGCCGAGGAGTTGGCGTACCAGCACGGTGGACCAGCGGCTGACGCGCGAACGTTGCTTCGACAGGCCCGCCGCCGATCCGCCCTCAAGGTAGCGGCTCGCTACCACGAGGTCAGCTCGATTGCCGCGCAGCGTATCGAGCATGGGGACGAGCTGAGCCTCGTCGTGCTGGAGATCGGCGTCCATGACCGCGACGTAGCGCGCTTGGCTCGATAGCATTCCTTCCAGGCAGGCGCCGGCGAGCCCGCGGCGCCCGATGCGGCGAATGCAGCGTACGCGGCTGTCGGTCGCGCCGATGGTGCGCGCGGCGGCGGCGGTGCCGTCGGGAGAATTGTCGTCGACGAACACAATCTCCCAGTCGCAGGAGGTTAGCAGTAGTGCGAGCCGTTCGACGAGGATGGGGATATTGGCCCGCTCGTTGAAGGTCGGAACAATAATGCTGAGTTCCGGCGCAGGGCGCACCGCCGTGTCGCGCTCATGCACACCACTAGCCGACGGACTTGCCGCTGAAATATCGCCCATCGCAGACCGGGACAACGCGATGCGTCCTCCGTTTTCGGGCCCTCTTATTGCCCTATCCTTATGCCCACGCTAGTAGCTTCCACAAGCCTTGGAAAACCAGCCTTGCACAGCGCCTGGGCAATCGCACCAATGGCTCATTAAGCGGCAAAAGTCTGAGAAACCGAGTGTCCGTCGCCAGCCACGACCCGACCACGCAAACACGCTCGCGTTTCGCCGGCCTCGCCGAGCGGCTGGGCCACGCGGCGGAAGGTTTCGTCGCCAATACCGCCGAGGGCACGATCGTCTTCGCGGTGCTGGCGGCTTTTGTTGCGCTGTGGATGCTGTTTTGGGGAATCTCCACCGCTCCGCTCGGCGCTCACATCGACGCCAGCGAAGCGTCGGTCTGGGCACAGCATTTCGCGTTCGGTTACAAGCATCCGCCGATGACCGGCTGGCTGTTCGAGCTATGGTTTGCGGTGTTTCCGCGCGAGCGCTGGGCGTCGGATCTTCTGACGGTGACGACGATCGCCGTTGGGCTTGGCATCACATGGCGGCTGTTGCGCGACCATCTCGACAAAAATCGCGCATTGCTCGGCCTCGTCGCCCTCATCCTCATTCCGCTTTACGACGTCAAGGCGGAGGTGCTCAACGCCAACACGGTGATGATACCGTTCTGGGCGGCGGCCGTGTTGTTCTACATGCGGGCGCGCCGCGGGCTCGGCAAGCTCGACGCGTTCCTCGCTGGCGTTTTCGTAAGTTGCACCATGCTCGGCAAATATTGGGCGGTGTTTCTTGTCGCCGGCATGGCGTGTGCGGCCTTTGTCGGTCCCGGCACGCGGCGTTTCTGGCGCTCGGGCGCGCCTTTCGTCATGGCGGCCGGCGCCCTCGTCACTATCGCTCCTCACCTGTGGTGGGTTTTCAGTCACAGGGTCAGTCTGCAGTTCGCGGAAAGCGTCATCACGCCGACGTCCTTCGGCGAGGCTCTATTGAAGTCGGCGAATTATCTGGCCGGCGCCGCTGCCTACATTGTCATGCCGCTGATTTTCCTCGCCGCGCTGCGGCCGACCCGCCAGGCCTTGGCCGATATCGCGTGGCCCGCCGACGAGGACCGCCGTCAGGCCTTGGCGCTGCTCCTGGTGCCGATCGTTCTGCCGGCATTGGTCAATTTGGCGATCCCATACCGACTCACGCCGGATTGGACTTTCCCGAATTGGCCGCTGCTGCCGATCGTCCTTTATGGCTCCCGCTACATCACGGTCGATGACCGCGCGGCGGCACGGGCCGGACTTGTTGCCCTGGCCATGATCGTGGCGGTGATCATCGCGTCGCCTGTAATCGGTTACGTCAGGCTCATGAGCGCCCACGACCGCTTTCGCGCCCATTATCCGCAGGTTGCCGCGCTGGCCGCCAAGCTCGCCGGCAAGCCTATTCAACAAATCTGGGGCTCATCCGACATTACCGATGGCCTGCCGTTCTACTTGCCGCTGGCGCGGCCTTCGTCCGCAGCCGGACCCGGTACGCTTCTGATTGTCTGCCTGGACCGAGACTTGCCGTGTCAGAAATCCGCTGCCAGGCTGGCAGCGGGCAAGGGACGCACCACCGTCGCCACGCTCCAACGCCGCTTCCTCGGATTTTCCAGTCCGCCGGAGACGTTTCGCATCACCGTGGTGCCGCCGGCAGCGGCGCCGGCAAGCACCGCGGACTGATCTCAATAGCGGTATTGATCGGTCTTGAACGGTCCGTCGACCGGGATGCCGATGTAAGTCGATTGCTTGTCGGACAGTTTGCTCAGCTTCACGCCGATCTTGTCGAGGTGCAGCCGCGCGACTTTCTCGTCGAGCTGCTTCGGCAGGGTGTAGACCTTCTTTTGATATTTGCCGGGGTTGGCCCACAGCTCGATCTGCGCCAGCGTCTGATTGGTGAAGGACGACGACATTACGAAGCTCGGATGGCCCATGGCGTTGCCGAGATTCACCAGCCGTCCTTCGGACAGCAGTATGATGCGCTTGCCGTCGGGGAACTCGATCTCGTCGACCTGCGGCTTGATGTTGTCCCATTTGAAGTTCTTGAGAGCTGCGACTTGAATCTCGGAATCGAAGTGCCCGATGTTGCAGACGATGGCGCGGTGCTTCATTTGGCGCATGTGCTCGATGGTAATGACATCGACGTTGCCGGTCGCGGTGCAGAAAATATCGGCGCGCGGCGCCGCTTCCTCCATCGTCACCACCTCGTAGCCTTCCATCGCCGCCTGCAACGCACAGATCGGATCGATCTCCGAGACGAGAACGCGGCAGCCGGCTTGGCGCAGCGAGGCCGCCGATCCTTTGCCGACGTCCCCGAAGCCCGCAATCATCGCCACCTTGCCGGCCATCATCACGTCGGTGCCGCGGCGAATGCCGTCGACCAGCGATTCACGGCAGCCGTAGAGATTGTCGAACTTCGATTTGGTGACGCTGTCGTTGACGTTGATCGCAGGAAACAGAAGCCGGCCTTCTTTCTCCATCTGATAAAGCCGATGCACGCCGGTCGTCGTCTCTTCGCTGACGCCGCGGATATCCTTGGCGGTTTTGGAATACCAGCCGGGCTGTTCCTTCAGCCGCTTCTTGATGGCGGCAAACAGCACTTCCTCTTCTTCGTTGGACGGCTTGGCGATCACGGAGGGATTGCTCTCCGCCTGGATGCCGAGATGCAGCAGCAACGTCGCATCGCCGCCATCGTCGAGGATCATGTTCGGCGCGCCGCCGTCGCCCCATTCGAAGATGCGATGGGTGTAGTCCCAATATTCGGAGAGCGATTCGCCCTTGACGGCAAAAACCGGCGTGCCCGCCGCGGCGATGGCGGCGGCGGCGTGGTCCTGCGTCGAATAGATGTTGCACGAGGCCCAGCGCACATCCGCGCCGAGAGCCTTCAGCGTCTCGATCAGTACGCCGGTCTGAATGGTCATATGCAGTGAGCCGGCTATGCGCGCGCCGCGCAGCGGCTGCTCCGGCCCGTATTCCTCACGCGTCGCCATCAGGCCCGGCATCTCGGTTTCGGCGATGGATAGTTCCTTGCGGCCCCATTCGGCGAGGCTGATGTCCTTGACAACGTAATCGGTGGGGACGGTTTTCGGCTTGGTCGACGTGCTCATGACAATCCTCTGCGCTCCTCGGCGTCTCTTAAAGGTCGGCGGATCGACGTTTGGAAGATAATGGCTGGCCAGCCTTATCAAGGGGCCATCGCGGCGGCACTAAAGACATAAAGATAGCTTTATGTCCATGGTTGAACCTCGGCGGCTGTAATGCATTCGTTTGTTATGAATGTCGGACAGCGCGAGCAACACGACCTGCCGCAAAAAGAGCGGATCGAATCCCTGAGGCAACTCGCGACGGCGGAGCAAAATTGCCGGCGCTGCCCACTCTATCGCGACGCCACTCAAGCGGTGCCCGGCGAGGGTCCAGCCCACGCTACGGTGATGTTGGTGGGCGAGCAGCCCGGCGACAAAGAGGATATCGCTGGCAAGCCTTTCGTCGGGCCGGCCGGCCGCATTCTCGACGAGGCGCTCAACGACGCCGGCATTGCGCGCGACCGAACCTTCGTCACCAACGCGGTGAAGCATTTCACATGAAATGCGCGGCAAGCGCCGCCTGCACAAACGTCCGGACAGTTACGAGATCGAGCGCTGCAGGATCTGGCTCGAATTCGAACGTAACTTGGTCAAGCCGTCAATGATCGTCGCGCTTGGCGCCAGCGCCACGCGCAGCCTGATCGGCCGCACACTTACGATCGGCAAAGTCCGCGGTAAACCGATGCAGATGGCGGACGGTACGCTGCTTGTCGTCACCGTCCACCCTTCGGCGTTGCTGCGTATCGAAGATGAGCCCGAGCGCCGCGCCGCCTATCGGGATTTCGTTGCTGATCTGAAACAAGCCGCGGCAGGCCTGAATCGGGCGGCACAACGCGAAGCGAGTTGAGCGCTAGTCGTTCGCCTTTGACGTCTCGGCCGGCGTTGCCGGCCGTGCCGCGCCAGCTTGTCTCAACGCCGCGCCGATCTGCTGCATGCGATTGATGAGTTCGATCGCCGCCGCGGGCGGCAACGCCAAGCGGCAAGCCGGATAACGGCGGCCGGTGATCGGCGAATTGGGCTTAACTTCATCGAGCCGGGTAACCGCAAACTCGACGCGCAGCGTTTGACCGTCGAACACCAGGCCACTGATTGCGTCGGCGAATGTTTCCATGACATCCGGACGATCGATGTAACGGACCGTCGCCTGCTGTCGTTCGCGCGGCGCGGCCGGGGCGGAAGCCGCCTCCCTTGACGGGGTTGGATCGTCTTTTTCGGAAGCCATGTGTTTCCCTCTGCTGCTCGGCGCGCGCGCTTTAATCGTCTTCGCCAAAACGCGAGTCGATCAGCGCGATCAGGGCGTCGATGACTTCCGCCGCTTCCTTGCCGGTTGCCTCGACGGTTATGGAGGTGCCGGGCGAGGCCGCGAGCATCATCAGGCCCATGATAGAGGTGCCGCCCACGGTCTCGCCGCCACGGGTAACCCGCACGTCGGCATCGAATTTCTCGACCGTCTGCACGAACTTCGCCGAAGCGCGGGCGTGCAAGCCCTTTCGGTTGCAGATGGAGATTTTGCGGACGACCGCGCCGTCGGGCAGAACCCGTTCATCCGTCGGGCCATCGTCGCTGCGAGGGGCCGGATTGCTCATTTTCCGGTCAGTACACGGCTTGCGATCGTCACATATTTTCGGCCGGCGTCCTGCGCCGCGGCGACCGCCTCGCCAAGCGGGCATTCCTCGCGCACTTTGGCGAGTTTCACCAGCATGGGCAGATTGATGCCGGCGAGGACCTCGACTTTAGGGCGGCTCATCACCGAAATCGCGAGGTTCGACGGCGTGCCGCCGAACATGTCGGTCAGGATGGCGACGCCGTCACCGCTATCGACGCGCTTGACCGCCTCGATGATGTCCTTGCGCCGTTCTTCGACATCGTCGTCCGGCCCGATCGTGACCGCCTCGATCTGGTGCTGTGGCCCGACGACGTGCTCTAAGGCCGCGCGGAACTCGACAGCCAGCCGCCCGTGGGTCACAAGCACAAGACCGATCATGAAACTCCCCGCGGGCGCGTCCCGGTTGCACCGCACGAAAGGGTGCTCATCATGACCATCCGAAGCCCAAGCGCAAGTGGCATTTTCAGAAGAATCTGAGGGCTTTTGCATTGCGATACAGCAACGTCGACAGCGGATTTTAGTGCCGCCCGGCGCCGCCTGCGGCGAGGCCAAGCGGCGCGGAGATAGCGCGCTTTGAGCTTATCGGCGTCACGGTTAACCAATCTCAAATCCAAACCCACCCCCCGCCCAAACGCCTCAAACCATCTCAAACCAGGTGTCTTTCGGTGAATTGATGAGCGCCAGCACGCTCGGCAAGGCTGCATTGTCGGCTGCGACTGGCAGTCGCGGTAGCGAGATACCACCAAGTTCGGCTTTGCGGTGCTCGGCGTTGGGCAACCGGCTGGCGTCGTCGGCGGCAAGATCAACCACAAAGCCGACAACCGCTGATGGCTCATATGCCACACGCAGCAACCCGACACCGCGCAGTTCTATTAGTCCGGCCAGCGCCTCGGCCGGGCGTGCCAATAAGCGGTCGCCGACGGCGTCGAGATGAACGCGATCGTCTGCAACCAGCCGCGCGAAACGCAACGCGCCGGTGCGACCGGCTTCGAGAAGGTCGAGTGCCAGCCGCGATTTGCCCGATCCTGAGGGGCCGCGGATCAGCACCGCGCGGGCGCCGACCAACACGGCCGACGCGTGAATGCTCGTTTGGGTCATCCGCTCGTCCCCGCGAAAGCGTAAACCCAACGACGCCGCGGGTCCGGCTCGACCTCAATCTGTATTTCCACGTGCGCGGGAATGAGCAGAAATAGTTTGGTCATCACTTCGCCGGCAAGCGCACGATGAAGCGCGCCCCGGCGATCGTCGCTTGGCCGTCAGCGTCGGTCGGACCGATCCGATTTTCGACCCAGATCGTGCCGCCATGCGCTTCGACGATCTGCTTGGAAATAGAAAGCCCGAGGCCGGAATTTTGGCCGAAGCCTTGATGCGGGCGATCGGTATAGAAGCGCTCAAAGACCTTATCGACGGCGTCAGGGCGTACGCCCGGGCCGTCGTCGTCGACGTAAATTTCGATGTTGCTCTTGAGCCGGCGGCAGGTGACGCGTACCGCCCCACCGGGCGGCGAGAACGAGCGCGCATTCTCGATCAGATTGTCGACGACCTGACCGAGGCGGGAATCGTGCCCCGGCACCTGGAAGGCGCGCGCGCCGCCGCCTTCAAAACGCACGGTAACCCCGACGCAATCGTCACGCTTCACTTCGTTGGCGACGCCAACCACCGTGTTGAGGAGCCTGGTGACATCGACCGGCGCGGTGTCTTGCCGTTGCAGTTCGGCGTCGAGGCGGCTCGCGTCGGAAATATCCGTGATCAGCCGATCGAGCCGTTTGACGTCGTGCTCGATGATGGCGAGCAGCCGTCCGCGGCTTTCGTCGGTTTTGGCGACCGGCAGCGTCTCCACGGCCGAACGCAGCGACGTCAGCGGATTTTTCAATTCGTGCGCCACGTCGGCGGCAAAGCTTTCGATCGCTTCGATACGGCTGTAGAGCGCGTTCGTCATCTCCCGCAGCGTACCCGACAAGTGCCCGATCTCGTCGCGTCGGCGCGTGAAATCGGGGATTTGTACCCGCGACCGGATGCGGTTGCGCACGCTCTCGGCGGCGTCGGCAAGCCGCCGCACCGGCGCCGCGATCGTGCCGGCGAGCAGGATCGAGAGTACGACCATGACGGCGGCCGCGACCAGAAAGACTTTCAGGATGGCGAGCCGCTCCGCCTCCACCATGTCGTCGATATCGGCGCCTTGAGTTCGAGAGCATCAACGCGCCGCGCACGGCGCGAAACCTCTGCACCGGTACCGCTACCGAGACGATGACGTCGCCGCGGTCATTGATACGCACCATGCTGGCGTTCTGACCGTTGAGCGCCTGAGCGACCTCCGTGTAGCCGCGGCCGTTCGAAGCGCCGAGTTCATGATAGGGAGGCAGATCGCCGCGTCCGAGCCAGCGGCGCACCGCAATGAAGGCCCGTTCGAACAGGCCCGGCTTTTCGGCATCGGGCGGAGGCAAATCGTAACGCAGCACGTCGCCGCGGCCGAACAGGTTGCGGCTGTCGACCAGGAGCACGCCGTCGCGGTCGTAGATGCGCGCGCGCGTCTTGGTCGGTGAGACCAGCCGCCGCAGCACCGGCGCCACGCGCTCGGGATTGATCGGGAAGTCGATACCGTAGAGCGCGTCCTCGGAGGGCCCATAGCTTTCGCCGGGATGCAGATCGAGAAGCTTGTCCGGATCAATGGTGATCGATGAATTGGTTTCGACCGTCGCCGATGCGGCGATTGCACCGGCGATGATCTGGCCCTGTACCAGCAAGCTTTGAATGCGCGCGTCGATCAGGCCGGCGCGGAACTGCGACAGGAAGGTGATGCCGATGGACAGTGCCAAAAGGCCGGCGACGTTGAGGAACACGATGCGGCGGGTGAGACTCGAGAAACTGAGAACGATGAAGAACTGCCACGCGCGCTGCAGCCAATCGGCAATGCGCCCCAAACCGTACCGCCGCAGACGCGCCGACCCCTCATCGGGGGTGTTGGCCTCGATTTGGGTTTCGACCTGAGTCGACGATTGGGGCTCTCTGGCCCCTGCGATTTCTGCGGTTCGATCGAGCACGTGGTCTGCCGGGGTTCCGATCATGCCCGTAATCGGCGGGCATGGACGCCATTACTACCGCACGTCAGCCGTCCCAGTCAGGGGGCGAATCTTGGCCTGGATCAACTTTTAGCCGTCCAAGGCCGGTCGCGCATCAGCAGCGCTTATTCCTTAAAACGATACCCGACGCCGTACAACGTCTCAATCATATCGAACTCAACGTCACTTGCCTTGAACTTCTTGCGCAACCGCTTGATGTGGCTGTCGATGGTGCGGTCGTCGACATAGACTTGGTCGTCATAAGCGGCGTCCATCAACGCGTTGCGGCTCTTCACCACGCCCGGCCGGCTGGCCAGGGCCTGGAGGATGAGAAACTCTGTCACCGTAAGCGTCACCGGTTCGTTCTTCCAGGTGCAGGTGTGGCGCTCCGGATCCATGCGCAGCTGCCCGCGCTCCAACACCTTGCTGTCGGCCTCCTTCGGCGCGACGCCGTCTTTCGCCGACGAGCGGCGCAGCACGGCCTTGACGCGCTCGACCAGCAGCCGCTGTGAAAACGGCTTACGGATGAAATCGTCCGCGCCCATTTTCAGGCCGAACAATTCGTCGATTTCCTCGTCCTTCGACGTGAGAAAGATCACCGGCAAGTCGGATTTTTGCCGCAGCCGGCGCAACGTCTCCATGCCATCCATGCGCGGCATCTTGATGTCGAGAATGGCGAGGTCGGGCGGCGCCGTCTTGAAGCCGTCAAGCGCGGACGCGCCATCGGTGTAAGTGGTGATCCGATAACCTTCCGCCTCGAGTGCAATGGACACCGAGGTCAGGATGTTGCGGTCGTCGTCGACGAGAGCGATTGTCGGCATGCCGGCCTTCTAACACGAGTTGGCCGCAAGCATCAGCCCTGCCCCGACCCCGTAACCCTTTGAAAACCCATGTGGGGGCGGAAGTGTGACGAGACAAGGCAAAATCGAGGCAATTGCCGGAACCAGAGAGATCCCAATGGCCGACCGCGACAAGTCGCCTTCCTTGCCGGGCTCCATGCCCGATCGCTTGCCGGAAAATGCGCCGGCAACGGATTTCGATGCCCGCGCCTTGGCAAAGATGCTGCTGCGGACGACGCGCGCTGGCGCGCTTGCGACCATCGATCGCAACAGCGGCCACCCGTTCGCTTCTTTGGTTAACGTCGCCACCGATATCGACGGTTCCCCGTTAATCCTGATCTCCCGGCTGGCAACGCACACCGCGAACCTGGAAAAGGACTCTCGCGCTTCGGTTCTTTTTGCTGCCGCCGGCCGCGGCGATCCGCTTGCGCATCCGCGACTGACGGTGCTTGGCGCCTTTGACCGCCTCGACCGCGAGCAGCACGACGAGCCGCGCCTGCGGCGACGCTTTCTCTCGCGCAACCCGAAATCGGAGCTTTATGCCGGCTTTGCCGATTTCACGTTCTGGCGACTGAATGTCGTGTCTGCTCACCTCAACGCCGGCTTCGCCCGCGCTGCCGATCTGAAGGCTGCCGACGTTCTCGCCGATATTTCCGACGCGGAAGATTTGATCGAGGCGGAAGCCGACGCCGTTGTGCATATGAACGCTGACCATGCCGACGCGGTTCGGCTCTACGCGACCAAGCTCGCCGGTGCCGAAGATGGAGCATGGCGTCTCACTGGGGTAGATCCCGAGGGGTTTGATCTCGCGCTAAACGACGCAACGCTGCGTTTCGTCTTTCCCCGGCGCGTTATGACGGCGCACCAATTGCGCGCGGAACTGGTGAATTTCGCGAAGACAGCGCGTGGACAGTAGCATCAGGCCTTAAGGTGCGCCGCAAGGTGGGAACACTTGGCGGGAACACTTGGCGTTTTCCGCCGTTTAGGCAGGTGCTGGCAGTCGGTCTTGGCAGGTTAAGATGCTCGATATAGGGTCGCGTCCGGCGGCGGGCGGGTCAACGTGGCCCGGCCAGGCGGCGGGCGAGGGCGTTGCGGAGGCGGGTGTGAAGGAAACGGGTCTGTGGAACAAGGCGCATGGCGCTGACAAATTCGGCCTAAAGAACCCTGCCGCCGTGCATTGGAATCTCTCCGACGCCGCCCTGGTCGAGTACGCGATCGCCAATCAGGAAGGATCGCTCGTTCACGGCGGTGCGTTCTGCGCAGAGACCGGAGTCCATACCGGGCGCAGTCCGAAGGACAAATTCGTCGTCGTCGACGCGCAGACCGAGAAATCGGTGTGGTGGGAGAAGAACGGCCGCCTCGCGCCGGAAAAATTCCAGCTGTTGCTCGACGATTTCATTGCCCACGCCAAGGACAAGACTCTGTACGCGCAGGACCTCTATGGCGGCGCCGATCCGCGCTACCGCATTCGCACCCGGGTCTACAACGAGCTTGCCTGGCACTCGATGTTCATCCGCGCGCTGTTGATCAGGCCGGCGCACGCCGAACTTTCGCACTACGTGCCCGATTTCACGATTTTGTCTTTGCCGTCTTTCAAGGCCGATCCCAAACGCCACGGCGTCCGTACCGAGACCGTTATCGCCATTGATTTCACCAGGCGCATCATTTTGATCGGCGGCACCTCCTATGCCGGCGAGATGAAGAAATCGGTGTTCACCACGCTCAATTACTATTTGCCGGCGGAGAGCGTGATGCCGATGCACTGCTCCGCCAATGTCGGGCCGTCGGGCGACGTCGCGCTGTTCTTCGGACTCTCCGGTACCGGCAAGACGACGCTGTCTGCGGACGCCAATCGCACGCTCATCGGCGACGACGAGCACGGCTGGGGCCCGCAGGGCGTGTTCAATTTCGAGGGCGGCTGTTACGCCAAATGCATCAAGCTTTCGGCCGAGGCCGAGCCGGAAATCTACGCCGCCACGCAGCGCTTCGGCACCGTGCTTGAAAACGTGGTGTTCGATCCCGATACGCGCATCTGCGACTTCGACGACGAATTGAAGACGGAAAATACGCGCGGCGCTTATCCGCTCGATTTCATCCCCAACGCCTCGCGCACCGGGCGCGCCGGCATGCCGAAGAACATCGTATTGCTGACCGCTGACGCCTTCGGCGTCATGCCGCCGATCGCCAAACTGACGGCGGCGCAGGCGATGTATCATTTCCTGTCCGGGTACACCGCCAAGGTAGCCGGCACCGAGAAGGGCCTGGTCGGGGTCGAGCCGGAATTCTCGACCTGCTTCGGCGCGCCGTTCCTGCCACGCCATCCCTCGGTCTATGGCAATCTGCTGCGCGAACTGATCAGCGCGCATGGCGTCGATTGCTGGCTGGTCAATACCGGCTGGACCGGCGGCATCTACGGCGTCGGCCGCCGCATGCCGATCAAAGTGACGCGGACGCTGCTTACCGCGGCGCTCGACGGCTCGCTCAAGAACGCGAAATTCCGCACCGATCCGTATTTCGGCTTTTCAGTGCCGACCCAGCTTACCGGCGTCGAGCCGCATCTGCTCTATCCGCAAAAAACCTGGCAGAACAAGCTGGAGTTTGACGAGACCGCGCGCAAGCTCGTCGGCATGTTCCAGAAGAACTTCGTCCAGTTCGAGGAGCATGTGGAAGCCGACGTGCGCGCTGCCGCGCCGGAAGTGCGCATAGCCGCGGAATAAGCTTCCGCGATCAGACCAGCATGGTTATCGGCGTCTCGATCAGCCCCTTGATCGCCGCCAGCAACTCGGCACCGAGTGCGCCGTCGACGACGCGGTGGTCGCAGGACAACGTTCCCGTCAGCATGCTGGCGAAGGCGACGCCGCCGTCCGGCCGCTCGACCGCCTGACGGCGCGCGGCGCCGATCGCGAGAATCGTCGCCTGCGGCGGGTTGATGATGGCGGAGAATTCGCGCACGCCATACATGCCGAGATTGGAAATCGCGCTCGACCCGCCCTGGTAGTCGGAGGGCTTGAGTTTCTTGTCGCGGGCGCGCGCCGCCAGATCCTTCATCTCGGCAGAGATGGCGGAGAGCGATTTGGTCTCGGCGGCGCGGATAACGGGAACGATCAGGCCGCCGTCCAGCGCCACCGCAACGCCGACATCGGACCGCTTAAAGCGCAGGATGCGATCGTCGGCCCACGCCGCATTCGCGGCTGGGACGTGCGCCAGCGCCAGCGCCAGAGCGCGGATAAAGAAATCGTTGAGCGAAAGCTTGAACGCCGGCTTGCCGTCGCGATCCTTCGGCGCCGCGGCGTTGGCCTCTTCGCGCACCGCGATCAGGCGGTCAATGGCGAAATCGGCGGTCAGATAAAAATGCGGGATAGTCTGTTTGGCTTGCTGCAGGCGCGCCGCGATGGTCTTGCGCATGCCGTCAAGCGGCAGTTCTTCGTAGCTTCCCGGATCGTAGAGCGCTTTGACTTGATCGGCGGTTGGCCCTTCGGCCAGAGGCGAGCGCGCCGCCGCCGCCGGCGATGGCGCGCCTTCCACGTCGCGCGCGACGATGCGGCCGTGCGGGCCGGAGCCGCGCAGCCGGGAAAGATCGATACCGGCTTCGCTGGCGAGCCTTCGCGCCAGCGGGGTGACCGTGATGCCGCCGGAGAGACGCGCCGGGCCGAAATTACGCTCGGGCGTGTGCACCTCGTGGAACGGATCGAGCTTGATCGGTCGCTGGGGCGTGGAGGCGGGGGCTGGCGCAGCTTCCGGGACGCTTTCGTACCCGGTCGGTGCCGTCGCTGCGGCCTGCGCCGGGGGCGCCTTGGCAGCCGTCGGAGCCGTCGGAGCGGCAATTGGCGCGGTGGGGGGCTTGGCGGCAGCTGCTGCACCGCCGATGACGCCGACAACAGCGCCAACCGGCGCCACTTCGCCCGCCACCACACGGATTTCGCTTAAGACGCCGGCTTCCGTCGCCGGCACCTCCATCGACACCTTGTCGGTCTCGATCTCGAACAGATTATCGCCCGGCTGCACCGCGTCGCCGGCCGATTTGAACCATTGTGTGATTTTGCCCTCGGCGACGGTCTCGCCGAGTTGCGGCATGAGGATGTTCATTTCAATGTCCAGCGCCGGCGATCACCAGTTCACCGACACATACTGCGTGTCCAAAAATTCCATCAATCCCTCATGGCCGCCTTCGCGGCCGAGGCCGGACTGTTTCATGCCGCCAAACGGCGCCGCCGGATCGGAGACGATCCCGCGATTTAATCCGATCATGCCGAAATCGAGTTTTTCCGAGACGCGCAGGCCGCGGCTCAGATCCTTAGTGTAGAGGTACGCCACCAAACCGTATTCGGTGTCGTTGGCGCGTGTAACCACCTCATCCTCGGATTTGAAAGTCTGCAGCGAGGCGACGGGTCCGAAAATCTCTTCGTTGAGCATTTTTGCGTCGCCGGACACGTTTGAAAGCACTGTCGCCGGGTAGAAGAACCCCGGACCACCGGGCGCCTTTCCGCCGGTGAGCACCTTGGCGCCCTTCTGCACCGCGTCGTCGACCAGTTCGATGACCTTGTCGAGCCCTTCCTTGTTGACCAGAGGACCGAGCGCAACGCCGTCGTCGAGGCCGTTGCCCATCTTCAGCCCCGACATCTTCGCGGTGAGCTTCTTGGCGAATTCGTCGTGCACTTTCTCGTGCACGTAGAAGCGATTTGCGGCCGTGCACGCCTCGCCCATGTTGCGCATCTTTGCGACCATGGCGCCGTCGATCGCGGCATCGATATCGGCATCGTCGAACACGATGAACGGCGCGTTGCCGCCGAGTTCCATCGCCGGCCGGATGACATTGTTGGCTGCTTCATGCAGCAGCTTGCGGCCGACCTCGGTCGAGCCGGTGAAGGAGACAACGCGCACGCGGGGATCGTGCAGCATCGCGCCCACCACCTTGCCGGAGGAGCGCGAGGGGATGACATTGACGACGCCCGCCGGTACGCCGGCTTCCTCGAGGATCGGCATCAGCGCGAGCATCGTCAGCGGTGTGTCGGACGCGGGCTTGAGCACGACGGAACAGCCCGCGGCCAGCGCCGGTCCGATCTTGCGTGTCGCCATCGCGGCCGGAAAATTCCACGGCGTCACCAGCACGGCAATACCCGCCGGCTTGTGGTGCACCAAAATGCGAGCGCCCGAGGCCGGCGCGACCGAATTCTGGCCGATGTTGCGCACCCCTTCCTCGGCAAACCAGCGGAAGAATTCCGCCGCGTAGGCCACTTCACCGCGCGAATCCGGCAACGCCTTGCCGTTCTCGATGGTGATGAGCTTGGCCAGGCGCTCGGCGTCGCGCATGATCAGCTCGAAGGCCTTGCGCAAGATCTCCCCGCGTTCGCGCGGTTTCTTGGCGGCCCAGCCGGCGAAAGCGGCACTCGCCGCGTCGAGCGCCGCTTTGGCATCTTCGACTGTCGCGCTTGCGACCGAGGCCACTTTGTTCTCGGTCGCCGGATCGATCACGTCGAAGCGGCCGCCATCCGAGGATTTGCGCCATTTGCCGCCGATCCACAGATCGGTCGGCACGTTAGCGAGGAGATTGTCGTACATCGAACTCACCTTGGCGCTCATCCGGCCAGTTGTTGCAGCCCGCGTCGGGTCTGGCCTTATTTGCCGTTTTTCAGTTCGACAAGAATGTTTTGGTAGGGCTTGCCGCTCAGGTTGCGCAGCTCGTGCTTTTCGCCGGCATCCTGCCAGATCACGCCGCCCGGTTTGTCGTCGGCGATAAAAGCGCGGCCGGCGACGTTCTCGAGCTCGATCTTACCGCCGGTGACGTTGATGATGACGTAGTCGAGCTTGTGGTGATGCCAGGCCTTTTTGCCGTCCGGGGGCACCTTCATGTCCCATACCCGCACCTGGTCGTTCTCAAAGATGACCTCGGTGCCAATCGGTCCGCTCGGATTCTCGCGGCTCGGTTCGTCAGCCATGACTTCCTCCACTTATGATTTCGTCGACTTATGAATTCAGGCTTTGCTGCACGCGTTCTGCGATGCGATCGACGCTTGGCAGCGCGAGGTCTTCGAGAATATCGGCAGCGGGCAGCGGAATGTGCGGCGTCGTGATCCGCACCGGCGGTCCGTCGAGATCGTAGAATGCCTCGTCGGCGGCGATCGACACCAGTTCGGCACCCCAGCCGCACAATCGCGGATTTTCCTCCACCGTGAACAGGCGATGGGTCCGCGCAACCGAGCCTAAGATGGTCTTGGTGTCCAGTGGGACGAGCGAGCGCACATCGATCACTTCGCAGTCGATGCCCTGTTCGCCCTTGAGCTTTTCCGCCGCAGCAAGAGCGCGCGGCACCATCAGAGCGAGCGCCAATATGGTGGCATCCTTGCCGGGACGCACGATCTTCGCCGTGCCGAGCGTATCGACGATCTCACCGTCCGGTACTTCGCCCTTGGTCGGGTAGAGCGATTTGTGCTCAAGAAAGATCACCGGATTGGGATCGCGCACCGCGGCGGCGAGCAACCCGATCACGTCGACCGGGCTCGATGGCGCCACGACCTTGAGACCCGGGATCATCATGCACCAGTTCTCGACGCTCTGCGAATGTTGCGCGCCGAAGCGCGCGCCGCCGCCATTGCCGGTGCGCACGACGAGGGGGACCTTGACCTGTCCGTTGGTCATGTAATGGCTCTTCGGAAACTCGTTGGCGATATAGTCGAAGCACACCGCGATGAAGTCGGAGAACATGATCTCGGCAATCGGCTTTAGTCCAGTCATCGCCGCGCCCATGGCGGCGCCGAGGATCGCCTGCTCAGAGATCGGCGTGTCGCGCACACGTAGCGGGCCGAACTGCTCGTAGAGCCCGACCGTCGCCTTGAACACGCCGCCGGCCTTGGCAATGTCCTCGCCGAGGAAGACGACGTCGGGATCGCGCGTCATTTCCTGCGCGATGCCGCGGATCACCGCATCGCGATAGGTCAGTTCCGCCATGCGAAACCTCCGTCGGCGTAAACGTCGGTCGTCAGGATATCGAGCGACGGCGGCGGCGCCGCCTTGCAGAGTTCGGTCGCTTCGTCGACCTCGCGCTGCACATCGTTCTCGATGCGCAGGATCGTCTCCTCGTCGATGCCGAATTGCTTGAGCCGTTCGCGATAGATCTTGATCGGATCGCGGGCTTTCCACTTTTCCAGTTCGCCTTTCGGCCGGTATTTGGCCGGGTCAGCGCGCGAATGCCCGCTATAGCGATACGTCATGCATTCGATCAGCGACGGCCCGTCGCCGGCACGCGCCTTGTCGTAGGCCGTCATGGCGGCGCGATAGACCGCGTCGGCGTCATTGCCGTCGACGATGATGCGCGGCAGCCCATAGCTCGCGGCGCGATCGGCGGCCGGATGCTCAACGGCCGTGACCTCGCCGATCGGGGTATATTCCATGTAGAGGTTGTTCTCGCAGGCGAAGACGACCGGCAGCTTCCACACTGCGGCGAAGTTCAGCGCCTCGTGGAAGGCGCCGATATTGGTCGTACCGTCGCCGAAGAAACACACTGAAACGTCCTTCTGGCCTTTGTATTGCGCCCGCCAGGCGGCGCCGCAGGCGATCGGCAGATGGGCGCCGATGATCGCGTAGGACCCCATGACGCCATGGTCGACCGAAGTCAGGTGCATCGAGCCGCCCTTGCCGCGCATCAGACCGATATCGCGCTGCATCAGTTCGCCGAGCACTTTGGCGACCGGAACCCCGCGCGCAAGCGTGTGTGCATGGCCGCGGTAAGTGCAAAATGACAGGTCGCCCGGACGCATGGCGGTGGCAAAACCGGCAGCCACCGCCTCCTGGCCGAGCGAAAGGTGACTCGTGCCTTTCACCAGGTTCTGAAGGAAAAGATCGTAGGCACGCTGCTCCGCGTCGCGGATCGTGACCTGCATGCGGTACATGCTGAGCCGCACTTCCTCGCCGATGTCGTCGTTGAGGGTTGCAGTCGAAGCATTCTCGCGGTCTTCGATCTTGGCCATGAAATATCCTTTAGGGGACCCAATAGGATGCGTGAGATGGGGCGCAACTTAGCGCCTCTTGTAAAGCCGAGGCAACGGTCTCGGCCATTCTCGCGGCAACAGGGCGATGTCTAATCGGAATGTCCCGCTTGCGCGGGACGCAGCACTTTAGGTAAGTGGCGCCAGCGGAGATTGAAGATGGCGCAAAGCCAGGACCATCAGGCACCGGGCGGGCGCGGCGGCGATTATGCGCGGCGCTTCTTCGGCGGACCGCCGCTGGCGGTGGTGGGGCGCCTGATCCTGCTGTCGATCCTGGTGGGCGTGATCCTCGCCGCGATCGGCCTCGATCCATGGAATATCGTCGAATCGGTGCGCCGGCTCATCGTCCACATCTGGACCATGGGCTTCGACGTCGTGCGCTGGTTGTGGCGCTATTTCCTGCTCGGCGCGGTGATCGTCGTGCCGATCTGGTTCCTGGTCCGGCTCGCCAAGGCCCCGCGCGGCCGCTGAGCTTTAGTCGTCGCTCGGGCCTGAATCGGACGACGGCATCGGCCCATCGCCTTCGCCCCCCTGCATCGAGTGATCGCGCGGGCCGCGATGCCGGCGCCGCCGGCGATGCAGCGGGAAGCGGTCCGACGAACCGTCATAGCCGTTCGTACCATTAGGGTTGTGCGGGCCGTTGGGACCGTTAGGTCCATTGCCGCCTTGCCCCTGCGGCGGCTGTTGAGGCTGTTGACCGCCGGTAATGAACGACGGCAAACGCTCGACGTCCGGTTCATTGCCCGGCTGGAAATGTTGCGGGCGCGGCTGGTGTTGCTGCGGTTGTTGTTGCTGCGGCTGGTGTTGCTGCGGGTAGAAGGGCTGAGGCTCGCGTGGCGCGAACGGCTCGCCGCCCAGTGGCGGCTGATCGTTGTCGCCGTCATCATAACCGTCGTCGGCCATGTTGCCGGCGCCTGGCTGCCCGCCCTGTTGCTGATAATAGGGCTGGCTCTGGCGGAACTGTTCCTGCGCCGCCGCGATCAGGCGGAAGTAATGCTCGGCATGCTGATAATAGTTCTCGGCGGCAACCGGATCTCCCGAACTCTGCGCGTCGCGGGCAAGCTGGAGATATTTTTCGGCGACGTGGGACGCCGTTCCCCGAATTTTCACGTCCGGTCCGTTGGACTCGTACATGCGCGATAATGGATTTTGGTGATGATGACCACCACCTTTGCGGTTGCGACCCCGCATGCGCTTGTTGTTGTTCTGACCGTTTCTCATGGTTGCTGTTCCGCCAACCCCCTCATTTGCGGCGGCGATAAAAGCCGCCGGTTCACGTTGCTCAATGTCATTTCATCTCGCGCAGAAAGCTCATCTCACGCATAAAGCTGGGCAAATTTCCTGATGCGCAGCTCCTGAAGCCGCGCCCTTGTCATGGCTAACCTTCGGCAATACAGCCCTCACCAGCGGTTTCGCCGCGGTGCTGCGAACCCCTTATTCGCGCGGCATCCCACCAACGCGCGCCCACCGATGAAACTTGTCGGTCTGAATCTTGGCGATCCCGTTTGCCGTCCGATCCGGCTTTCGTTGTTCCGGCTGTCGTTTTACCTGGCCTGCGCTGCCAACCGCTTCAGAGGACGTTAACTCTCTGAGGGACACTTTGGTGTTCAAAGCGGCGCGGCACTATCATCTTCGGGCCGATTCCGTAGCCGCAAGCTAGTCGCTTCCGGCCGATATTCCAAGTGCTTTTTTATCGCTTTTTTGCCGGGGCGCAATGCTTCAGGCTCATGCTCCTGTCACTACCGTTTGGTGGCGACGAGCGCGCGGGCGACGCCGCCGAGATCGGGGCGCGGGGGCGACGGCGCAAGCCCCGCGGGCGAGAACAAAGCGGTGACGGCAGGCAATTGCCCAGCGCCAAGTTCGACAACGAGGCTGCCGTGCGGCTTGAGCAGCCCCGGCACGGTCGCGGCGATAGCGCGATAAATATCGAGCCCGTCGATGCCGCCGTCGAGGGCCCTCGGCGGATCGAAATCGCGCACGTCGGGTGCGAGCGCGGCGATCTCGCCGGACGGGATGTAGGGCGGATTGGAAACGATCAGATCAAACGGTCCGCGCAGCGCCGCCGCCAGGTCGCAGGCGACGAAGTCGGCCCGTCGCGAGGCCGAGCGCTCGGCATTGCCGCGCGCAGTGCGCAACGCGCCTGGACTTAAATCGGTGCCAACGCCAATGGCGTTGGGCAATTCGGCCAACAGCGCCAGAAGGAGCGCACCCGAACCGGTGCCAAGGTCGGCGATGTGCAGATTTTCCGTGCGCGCGTGCCGCTCTGCGATCACGGCGAGCGCCGCCTCGACTACGGTTTCGGTTTCCGGCCGCGGCACAAAGGTCGCGGCTGTGACGGAGAGCTGCAGGGTCCAGAATTCCTTGCTGCCGACGATTCGCGCAACCGGCTCGCGCGCCAAGCGGCGCCGCGTCAGCGCCGCGACGGCTTCAATTTCCGCTGCGTCCAATTTGCGTGCGCCGCGAGCGGCAAGCGCGGCGTGATCGAGTGAAAGCGCGTGGCCGACGAGAATGCGGGCGTCCAGTTCCGGCGACTCGATGCCGGCGCTACGAAATCTCTCCGCGAGCAGGCGGCGCAGACCGTCAATCGTGAATGCCGCCGTAGCACCGTGCGCGGGCAAACTGGAAGCTGCGCCCGGCGCGGTCATTCCGCGTCCTCGGCGGCAAGCAGCGCCGCTTGATGCTCGGCAACGAGTGCATCGATGATCTCGCCCAGCGCCTCGCCTTCCAGGATTTGCGGCAGCTTGTAGAGGGTAAGATTGATGCGATGGTCCGATACACGGCCCTGCGGGTAATTGTAGGTGCGGATGCGCTCGGAGCGGTCGCCGGTTCCGACCTGGCCGCGCCGCTCGGCGGCGCGCGCTGCGTCCAGCTTCTGCCGCTCGAAATCGTAGAGCCGTGTGCGCAGTACGGCGAGCGCCTTGGCGCGGTTGCGATGTTGCGAGCGGTCCTCCTGCATCATGACGACAATGCCTGAGGGAATGTGGGTGATGCGGACCGCTGACTCGGTCTTGTTGACATGCTGGCCGCCGGCGCCGCTCGAGCGCAGCGTATCGATTTTGAGGTCGGTGTCGTTGATGGCGACGTCCAGATCCTGCGCCTCCGGCAGCACGGCGACGGTCGCGGTAGAGGTGTGAATGCGGCCGGATCCTTCGGTGTCGGGTACGCGCTGCACACGATGCACGCCGGATTCGTATTTGAGCTTGGCGAACGCGCCGCGGCCGCGGATTTCGGCGATGATTTCCTTAAAGCCGCCCATTGAGCCGTCGCTGAGGCTGATGATCTCGACTTTCCAGCTCTGCTTGGCGGCATAGCGCTCGTACATGCGAAACAGATCGCCGGCGAAGAGCGCGGCTTCGTCGCCCCCGGTGCCGGCGCGAATTTCGAGAATGACGTTGCGCTCGTCCATGGCGTCTTTGGGGATGAGCGCGCGCCGCAATTGCTGTTCCAGCGTGGCGCGGCGGTCCTCGAGCTGCGGCTTTTCCGCTTCGGCGATCGCGCGCATCTCGGCGTCGGTGGCCGGGTCCTCGATCAGGCCCGCCACGTCGGCAAGCTCGCGCTCCGCCGCGCGATAGGCATTGACGGCCTCGACCACGGGAGCGAGTTCGGCAAATTCGCGCGACAGCTTCACATAGGTTTCCGGCGGCAACGCGACTGCCAGGTCGCGTTCCACCGCGGTGTGGCGCGCGATGAGTGCGTTGAGTTTTTGCTCGGGCAGCATCGTCTATATCGTCACGCCCTCGTCGTGGTGGTTGGAAGAACAGCGGCGCTTCGCTCGCCTGGGGCGCTGGGCGGCCGAATTCTCTACGTTCACGCTAAGTAGAAGACGTGGACGGCCGGGACAAGTCCGGCCATGACGACGTCGTCCATATTCAAAATGTCCTATATTTGCAGCGACTCGCGCGCCGCGAATTTTTCCAATTGCGTGCGGATCGGCACGGCGCTCGAGGGTTTTTCGATCAGCGGCTCAAGGAAAGCCGCCGTCTTTTCGCAATCAAGCTCAAGCAGCATAGCCTTGACCGGCCCGATCGCCGACGGCGTCAGCGACAACGAACGGTAACCGAGCGCGACCAGCGCCAGCGCGCCGATCGGCTGCGAGGCGAGCTCGCCGCATAAGGTTACGGATTTGCCGTACTGTCGGCTCTTGTCGGCAATGTCCTTGAGAGCCCGCAGGACCGGCGCCGATAACGGATCGAACCGGTTGGAGACACGCGGATTGCCGCGATCGACCGCATAGAGGAATTGCACGAGATCGTTGGTCCCGACCGAAAGAAAGTCGACGCGTTCCAGCAATTCGTCGAGCTGGTAGAGAAGGGAGGGGACCTCGACCATGCTGCCGACCTCGACCGCATCGGGCAGCTTGTGCCCATGCCGGCGCAAATGCGTGAGTTCGCGCTCGACGAGCTCCCTGGCCTGATCGAATTCGCTGACGGTGGCGATCATCGGAAACATGATTCGCAGCGCCCGGCCGCCCGCGGCGCGCAGCAGCGCGCGCAATTGAGTGCGCAGCAATGCCGGTCGGTCGAGTCCGAGCCGGATCGCGCGCCAGCCGAGCGCCGGATTTTCTTCCTCGATATTGCGCATGTAGGGGAGCACCTTGTCGCCGCCGATATCAAGGGTGCGGAAAGTCACCGGCTTGTCGTCGGCCGCGTCGAGCACGGCGCGGTACAACGTGTACTGCTCGCTGGCGCGCGGAAAATTCGGTGCCACCATGAATTGTAGTTCGGTGCGGAACAGGCCGATGCCGGCGGCGCCGGTGTCGGCGATATGCGGCAGGTCGACGCTTAGGCCCGCATTGATCAAAAGCGTGATCTCCGCGCCGTCCTTGGTCAGGCACGGCAAGTCGCGCAGCGCCAGGTATTGCTGCTGCCGCCGCGCCCGCAACCGCACGCGTTCGGCGTAGGCGGCCTCCATGTCGGGCAGCGGTCGCAAGTGCAAATCGCCGGCCGAGCCGTCGACGATGATGGCGTCGCCCGGGTCTGCCACCGCGGTGGCGTTGTCGATCTCGCCGACCGCGGCTATGCCGAGCGCGCGGGCCACGATCGCCACATGCGATTGTGGACCGCCTTCTTCGAGCACAAGTCCACGCAGCTTTTTGCGGTCATAGTCGAGCAATGCCGCCGGTCCCATAGAGCGCGCGACGACGACGGCGTTGTCCGGCAGGTTGTCTCGCGACGGCGCATGGTCGCGGCCGGTGAGCTGGCGCATCAGCCGATTGGCGAGATCGTCGAGATCGTGCAGGCGTTCGCGCAGATAAGGATCGGTTTGCCGCAGCATGCGTGCCCGCGTGTCCGACTGCACGCGTTCGACCGCGGCTTCCGCGGTAAGGCCGGTCATCACAGCTTCTTCGAGCTTGTGCACCCAGCCGCGGTCGTGGGCGAACATGCGGTACGCTTCAAGCACGTCGCGATGCTCGCCGCCGTCGGCCATATCGCCGTGTTCAAGCAGTTCGTCGAGCTGGCTGCGCAGGCTCTCGATCGCTCCTTCGAGATGCTTGAGCTCCTTTGGGATGTCGTCGGCAATGTAATTGGTGACGACAACCCGGGGCTCGTGCAGCACGACGTGTCCGAGCGCGATGCCTTCCGACAGCGCCATGCCGGTGAGATGCAGCGACCGCCGCGCCGCCGGCTCGGCGCCAGGAGGCGCCAGCGCGGCAAGCTCACCGGAGGCGATCATCTCGGCGAGCACCATCGCGGTGGTTTGCAGCGCCTCGACTTCTTCTTCGGAATAGGTGCGCCGCGCCCGGTTCTGCACCACCAGGACGCCGAGCGTATTGCCGGCGCGCAGGATCGGCACGCCGAGGAACGATTGATAGCTTTCTTCGCCGGTTTCCGGCCGGTAGGCGAATGCCGGATGCGCCTGCGCGTTCGAAAGATTGATAGCGGTCGCCTGGCTCGCCACCAGCCCGACCAAGCCTTCGTCGGCGCCTAGCACGGTATGGTGCACCGCGTCGCGATTAAGACCCTCGGTCGCGTAGAGTTCGAGGGTCGCATCGACGCGCAGCACGTAAAACGAACAGACCTCGGCCACCATGTTGGCGGCGATCAGCACCACGATCTTATCGAGGCGATCCTGCGCGCTGACCGGCTCCGCCATGACTTCGCGAAGTCGGCGCAACAGCACGCGCGGACCGCCAAGCGCGCCACGCATGGCGTGAGGTCCCTCGGGCGTTTGTTGGACCGGCGGCGCAGCCCGCGGCGCACCGGCCATCATCGAAGATAAGCTCGCCTCGGCCCCGGGCCGCAGCGAACATCCTTAAGGCTATATCGAATGCGACATGCAAACCGCAAGCCAGAGACAGTCGGGTGACGGCTGCGAAATTTGTGCGGCGCAGCGAGAGTGGCGCGGTTATGGCGCCGTCTGGTCGAGACCGTAGAGCGAATGCAGCGTACGTACGGCGAGTTCGGTAAACGCCGCGTCGATCAATAGCGAGAACTTGATTTCCGAGGTGGTAATGGCGCGGATGTTGACGGCGCGCTCGGCCAGCGCGCCGAACGCCTGCGCGGCGACGCCGGCGTGACTGCGCATCCCGATACCGATGACCGAAATTTTGGCGACATCGGTGGCGCCGTCGAGCCGCTTGTAGCCTATCGCCTTTTGCGCCTTGGTGATGACGTCGAGCGCGCGTTGATAGTCCGCGGCGGGCACGGTGAAGGTGAGGTCGGTGGTCTTGCCATCGGCCGAGACGTTTTGCACGATCATATCGACGTTGATATTGGCGTCCGCCAACGGAATGAAAATCGACGCGGCGACGCCCGGTTTGTCTTCGACCTCGCGAATGGAGATTTGCGCCTCGTCGCGGGAGAAGGCGATGCCGGTGACGGTTTGCTGCTCCATGATGTCCTCCTCGTCGCAGATCAGCGTCCCGGGCGGAATGCCGTGTGGGTCGATGTCCTCGGGCCGATCGAAGCTCGAGCGGACGAAAATGCGAACGTTGTTTATCATGCCGAGCTCGACCGAGCGTACTTGCATTACCTTGGCGCCAAGGGAAGCGAGCTCAAGCATTTCCTCGAAGGCGATTTTGTCGAGCCGCCGGGCGCGCGGCACCACGCGGGGATCCGAGGTGTAGACGCCGTCGACGTCGGTGTAGATGTCGCAACGGTCGGCGCGAATCGCCGCTGCGATCGCCACGGCCGACGTGTCGGAGCCGCCACGGCCCAGCGTCGTTATGCGACCGGTGGCGCTGTCCAGGCCCTGGAAGCCGGCGATGACGGCGACCTCCTTGCGCTCGGACAAGCCCTTGGTGAGTTCGGCGCCTTGGATTTCGAGAATGCGGGCGGAGGCATGTGCATTCGAGGTCAGGATCGGCAGTTGCCACCCGAGCCACGAACGCGCGTTAACGTCCATGTCCTGAAGCGTGATCGCGAGGAGCCCGGCGGTCACCTGCTCGCCGGTCGATACGACGGCATCGTATTCGCGGGCATCGAAGATGCGCCGCTTTTGCAGCGCCGCCTCGCACCACGCGACCAACTGGTCGGTCGTTCCGGCCATTGCCGAAACGACGACGGCGATTTCGTTGCCGGCGTCGACCTCGCGCTTGACATGGCGCGCGACGTTGCGGATGCGATCGATATCGGCGACCGAAGTGCCGCCGAATTTCATCACCAAACGGGCCATGGCAGTCGCTGCGCTCTTTCCGGAAAAGGCGCGTATAGATACCGACGCGATGCCGACCCTGCAACATCATGCGCCAAGGGCCCCGCTGATGCGGGGCCCGGCGGATCACCAAAGCTTATGAATGGTTACTGATGAAGGGTTACTGGGCAGGGCGATCGCGACGGTCTTTCCGCACGCGGATTGGCGACGCCGTTTCCTGCCAACCCATCGCGACCCCCACCAAACCAGACCACAACGCGACCCACATGAGAGCTGGCATCGCATACCTCCTTTGCGGATCGAACTGGATCATTAACGTGCTAGTCTGAGCGAAGTTCCTATCGTTATCTTTGTTGCGATAGGCGTGAACAAAATTTCATCCGCGAAGACGGTGGGAAAAACCACTATGCCGACAAGCCATGATCGCATCCTCACGACACATGTTGGAAGTCTTGTCCGCCCGCCCGAACTCTCAAGGTATATCGAGGCGACCGACAATGGCGTCGAAGTCGATCGCGCGGCTTTCGATCGATGCCTTGCCGACAGCGTGGCCGCTGTCGTCAAGCGCCAGCAGCAGGCCGGCGTCGATATCGTCAGCGATGGCGAGTTCGGAAAGTTTCGCAGCTGGTCGTTTTACGTGCTCGACCGCTTGAGCGGCATCGAAGAACGCGCCGTCGAAACCGCGCGCGGCGCCGGGCGGGACCAGCTTCTGTTCGCGGATTTTTACGCCGAATACTTTCCGACCCAAAAGTTGCCGAAGCGCGGTACCGTCGTTTGTGTCGGCCCGGTCGCCTACAAGGGCCACGCCGCGCTGCAAAAGGACATCGCGGTTTTCAAGGCGGCCTTGCAAGGTGCGGCGGTCGCCGACGCCTTCCTGCCGGTGGTGGCGCCCGCGAGCGCCGTGCCGCGCCACACGAACGAATACTACAAGAGCGACGAAGAGTTTCTGTTCAAGCTCGCCGAGGCGCTGCGCGAGGAATACAAGGCGATCATCGATGCCGGCTTGATGGTTCAGATCGACGATGCGTTCTTGCCCTACATGTACGACGTCGCTTTCGCCGCCAATGAGCTGGAGCAATATCGCAAATGGGCGGCGGTCCGCATCGACGCGCTCAATCACGCTATCGCCGGACTGCCTGGTGAGCGTATCCGCTATCACATCTGCTGGGGCAGCTTTAACACGCCGCACGTCACCGACGTGCCGCTCAAAGACATCGTCGATCTCATCTTGCGGGTGAAGGCCGGGGCCTATTGCATCGAGATGGCCAATCCGCGCCACGAGCACGAGTGGCGGGTCTGGGAATCGGTAAAGCTACCGGCCGGCAAGAAGCTCATTCCCGGCGTCATCAGCCACACCACGAACGTTGTCGAGCATCCGGAGCTCGTTGCGGAGCGGCTGTCACGCCTCGCCAGGCTGGTCGGCCGCGAAAACGTCCTGGGCGGCACCGACTGCGGCTTCGCGCAGACGCCATACGTGCGCCGCGTACATCCCTCGATCATGTGGGCGAAGCTTGAAGCGCTTGCCGAAGGCGCTCGCCTTGCTTCCCGGGAATTGTGGGGCCGCAAGGCGGCGTGATCGGGTGACGTCGCCTCAGCCGCAAGATAGAGGCTACGTTCACCAACGTCTGCCTGTCGCTGACAGGCGGCGGTCTCGTAAAAGCAATCTAATAAGGCAACCCGACATAGTTTTCGGCAAACACGGTCGCCGCGGCCTTTGAGCGGAACAGATAATCGAGTTCGGCTAGTTGGATCTTCTGATCGAACGGATTATCCGAAATCTTGTGCAGCGTCGTGGTCATCCACCACGAGAAGCGCTCTGCCTTCCACACCCGCGCCAGGGCGCGGGCGGAATAGTGCTCGAGCCCGGCCCCGGATTTCTCCTCATAATGCTCAATCAGTGCCTGTGAGAGATAACGCACGTCGCTTGCCGCCAGATTGAGGCCCTTGGCGCCGGTCGGCGGGACGATGTGCGCGGCGTCGCCGGCAAGGAACAACCGGCCGAAGCGCATCGGCTCCGCGACGAAACTGCGCAGCGGCGCAATGCTTTTTTCGATCGATGGCCCGGTGACAAGGCGCGAGCGCGCCTCTTCGTCAAGCCGGGGCCTGAGCTCCTCCCAGAAGCGCTCGTCCGCCCAGGAATCGATGTCCTCGGCAAGACTGCATTGCAGGTAATAGCGGCTGCGCGTCGGTGACCGCATCGAGCAGAGCGCGAAGCCGAGCGGATGACGGACGTAGATCAACTCGTCGGAAACCGGCGGCGTGTCGGAGAGTATGCCGAGCCAACCTAGCGGATAGACGCGCTCATGCGTCGTGATCGTAGTCGGCGGCACGCTTTTGCGGCTTACGCCATGAAAGCCATCGCAGCCGGCGATGAAGTCGCACGTGATCTCATGCGCTGCGCCGCCGCAGCGGTAGGTTACCCGCGGATGATTGCCGAACACATCGTGCAAGGTCACGTCGTGCGCGGTGTAGATCGTGGGCCCGCCGGCCGCCGCGCGGCCATCCATCAAATCTTTGGTGATCTCGGTCTGGCCATACACCATCACAGCTTTGCCGGTCATCTCGGTAAACGAGATGCGGTGGCGCACGCCGTCGACACAAATCTGCACCCCTTCATGAACGAGCCCGTCGGCGTGCATGCGCGCCCCGACGCCGGCTTGATCGAGCAAATCCATCGTGACTTGTTCGATGACGCCGGCGCGGACCCGGCCGAGCACATATTCGCCGGTTTGCCGTTCCAGAATGACGTTATCGATGCCGTGTTTGTGCAACAATTGCCCGAGCAACAATCCTGCCGGGCCGGCGCCGATGATGGCGACTTGAGTGCGCATGTTCGCTTATTAGCACCGGCTGACGGCTTTGGCAGATTATCGATAATGCAAATGCCAGAATCCCGCCGTCCAGCCGGGATTTGTCATGCGCGGGCATCGAGATTCCCGATTTTATTCCGGCACAAAACAGCGCCAGGCGCCGATCGTCGGTCGTCGCCCGGCCGACTGCGCGCATTTTCAATAAAATCGAAAATGATCCTTTATCGGCAGTTCAACGGATATGCGCTTTTATTCCGCCGATGGGTGCCGGGAAACAAATGAGCGCCAAAGCCGTGCGCTGGAATGCGACGGCTGGTGTTATCGGCGCCAGCTCTAGCCCCTACGGGTTCCGGCGACTGCGCCGCGAAGAGCAGCAGGCGAAAAACACCCGCGCATTGGTGGTCCTATCGTTATTCGTCGTGTTGCTGGCGGCAGCCTTATTGATGGGCGGGCGTAGCGTCATCGATCCGCTGCTGCACGGAGCTGCGGCGGATCGCCAGGCAAACCGGGTCGGCGAAGTCTTCCTCACCATGCCCGACGGCACGTTTTGCCGCCGTCTTTCATTCGACAACAAGACCGCGGAAATCACCGAAGGCGCTATCGAGCCGTGTAATCCAGATCGTCTCAGGGGCCGCGCCAAAGCAAAAGGCTTTAATTGGGGTACGCGCTGAAAGCGCACATCGAGTTATCCAATCCAGCTTTGTTAATTGCGCGTTCGGACCAGGTTACGAAAATGATAGCGAGGCGTTATCGGATACGGTGGATGGGCTCGATCGGATTCTTTTTGGAAAACTATCTTCTCTTTTTCCGGTCATGCTCTAGGGTGCGCGATGGGATTGTAACCGGACGGGAACTGAGGGGACTAAACATATGCTGGGGAACATGCGTTTCGCCTGCCGGCTGACGACGCCGGTCGGGTTGCTTTTGATGGGGCTGAGCGTGGCCGCCGCTCAGGACGGCACTCCCGAAGCACGTCAAGCCTGCGCCCCCGATGCGATGCGGCTTTGCTCCGACGTCATTCCAGACGTGCCGAAAATCACAAAGTGCATGATCGCGAAGTACAGGGAACTGAGCCGGCCCTGCCAGGTCGCCATGCGGCACGGCTACGCGGGCCACCGGGCCTACCATCACAGGCGAAGTCACGTTCACACGAGCGGCTAGCGATGGAGCGCGGTTGCGCGCGATGTGAAGCGACCCCGCGGCGCCGGCTGCCGACCACGGTTGCAGATCATTTCGCCTCGGCCTTATCGCGCCGCCCGGACACGGGGCGAAGTGCGATAGCCGATGAATGCTGCCGATCAGCGAGCCGTTACTTCTCCAGCCCGGTCGGTACGTTCTTGTTCTCGCTCTCCAGCTTCATGCCGGCGGCGAGCGCCATGGTCTCGGCCAGGGCCGAAAAATCCTTCTGTAGATATTCGTCCGGATTCTTTTGCAGCGTGGCCGCGCCGAAATGGCTTTGCAGTACTTCACGCGCCGCCGCCGTCACCGGCATCGGCACATCGATTTCGCGGCCGAGCTCCAAGCCGAGATCGAGATCCTTACGCAGGAGTTCCGGCGTGAACGTCGTGGTCCAGTCCAAATTGACCAGGGCCGGCGTCTTGTAGCCGGTGAACATCGAGCCCATCGCGCTGTTGTTGAGGAAAGCCAGGAAGGCGTGCCGCGGCACCCCCATCTTATTGGTCAATAGCGTGATCTCGATCAGATTTTCGATCACCACGCCGAGCATGACGTTGTGGGCGATCTTGCACACCCGCGCCAGTTCGCCCTCGCCGACATAGGATGCTCCGCGCTGGGCAAAGACCTCGATCAGCGGCATGACCGCCTTGCAGGCCGCCTCATTTCCCGACACGACGGCGGAAGCCTTGCCGGCCTTGATGACCTTGGCGTTGCCGCTCATCGGCGCGGCGACGAATTCGGCGCCGAGTTGTTTCAGCTTGTCGCGGATCGTCGCGGATTCCTCCACGGCAATCGTCGAGCAGTCGACTACGATCGGCGGCAGCTTGCCGCCTTGGCTGCAAACGCCGTTCTTGCCGTACAACACCTCCTGCACGTCCTTGCCGGTGGAAACGATGCAAAACAGAACGTCGACGTCCTTTAGTTCGGACAAATGATCGACCAATTTGCCGCCCGCCTTTTCAAGCGGCTCAGCCTTGGCGCGCGTTCGGTTCCAGACGGTGACGTCATAGCCGCCCTTGATCAGACGTTCCGCCATGGGAATGCCCATGCGGCCCGCGCCGATCCAGCCGATCTTCTGTTTGTGCCCTTTGCCGTTCGTCGCCATACCGAGCTCCCTGCGTTGCCGGCGGTGGTCTTATCACAGGACTTGAAGGCTTGTCCGCGCGGACGGCTGCGGACCGGCTTTGCGTTTCTTGACAGCGATTTACCGCCCCGTCATAAGGACGCGGGCACAAGCCGGGCGAACGGTTAACGTCTCCCGGCCAATGCCTCTAGCCAGCAGAAACGACTGGAAAAAGCCGGTCCGGCAAGCACCGATGACCGGAATCGAACACGAGGACAAAAGATGTTCGCGGTCTTCAAGACGGGCGGCAAGCAATACCGGGTAGCCGCCGAGGACGTGCTCAAGGTCGACAAGGTCAAGGGCGAGCCCGGAGAGATCGTCGAGTTTGGCGAAGTCCTGGTCGTCGGCGGCGACAGCCCGACGCTGGGCGCGCCCACCGTGGCGGGTGCCACTGTCGCAGCGCAGGTGCTCGAGCAGGGGCGCGGGGCCAAGGTTATCGCGTTCAAGAAGCGGCGTCGGAAAAATTCAAGGCGCAAACGCGGCCATCGCCAGGAATTCACGCTTCTGCGCATTACCGAAATCCTGACCGACGGCAATAAGCCGAGCAAGACCGCGCCGCCACGGCCGAAACGGCAATCGGCGCCGAAACCCGATGCGGAGGCTTCGGTCGGAGAAGCGGCTGAAGGGGGCGCCGAAGCTGCCGGCACTGCCGATACGGCGCGCAAAGGTTCGGCCGCGAAGGCTGAAAGGCGTAAAGCGGCGCCGGCCAGTAAAGCGAAGAAGCCCGCCGCCAAGGCCAAAGGCCCGGCTGGCAAGAAAAAGAAATGAGCGGATGCGGTGATAGATTTGTCACGAATCCGGTATAGATAGCGCAAGAAAGGTTTCGAGCGATGGCTCACAAGAAAGCAGGCGGTTCCTCGCGCAATGGCCGTGATTCCGGCGGGCAGCGCCTGGGCGTTAAGATTTTCGGCGGCGAAGAAGTGCTGGCCGGCAACATTATTGCCCGCCAGCGCGGCACCAAATGGCATGCCGGCCGCAACGTCGGCATTGGCCGCGACCATACGTTGTTCGCTCTGGTCAATGGCCGCGTCGAGTACCGTACCAAAACCAAGGGCCGCATTTTTGTATCGGTCCTCCCGGTGGCGGAGGCTGCGGCCCAATAAGACGGTGGATCATACGAAGTCCGCCGGTGTTCAGTCGAACCGGCGGGCCCAAATGGGCTTCGAAAAGGGGGAGACCGAACGCCGGCTCCCCCTTTCGGTTTCTTGCAGGAGCCCGTGAGATGACATCAGCGGAAGAAGCCCTGGCCTCGCCCGCGCGGCGGGAACACAGACTGCCCGTCCTTGCGACTGGGCGGCTCGTTTTGCGCGCCCCGCGTCGCGACGACGTAAAGGCGATTGTGACGCTGGCCGGCGACCGGCGCGTCGCCGAGAACACGGCGCGTATTCCGCATCCCTACGGTACCGCCGACGCCGAACAATTCGTAACGGCCGTCAACAAGCGCGACGGCGAAGCCTGTTTCGTCATGACGCTTGGCGACACCCTGATCGGGGGCTGCGAAGTCGATCCGCGCAACGATGACGTCGAACTCGGCTGCTGGCTCGGCGTGCCGTATTGGGGGCGCGGTTTCGCCACCGAAGCGGTGCGCGCCGTCATCGATTACGCGTTTGGCGATTTGCAGCATGAGACCTTGCAGGCGGGTGCGCGCGTTAACAACGCCGCTTCGCGGCGCGTGCTCGAAAAGTGCGCCTTTCAGTGGACCGGGGTGCGGCTTACTCGCATCCGCGCCATAAGCTCGGCGGCGCCGGTGGACCGCTTCCGCCTGGATCGCGGCTTATGGCTGTCGCTGAAGGCCTGGGGCCAGGTGCGCCACGTGGCGTGACGGCCCATGGCCGCTATTGTCCGCCGTCCACCGGTGGTGAAGCGAAGAACGGCGCTAGCTTGGCGGACAAGGCCGGTCCGAAATGAGCTTGCGGATTTGATGGCGGCGCATGGTCCATCAACTCCCAGCCCTGGATCAGCACCCGCGCGTTGTCGAAGGCGTGCTGGAGATCCCGGCCGGGGCGCAGGCTCTGGCGGAACAGCGCGTCGCCGAAATAAGTCCAGTCGCGCTCGGGAGCACAGCCAAACGAAGTATGTGTGGCGTCGGCGGCGGTCAGTACGATGGTGTCGTCATTGGCGAGCGGCGGCACGAATGTGCCGGCGTAGCACGCCGACACGATAACGATGCGATTTTTGATGCCTTCGTTGTTCAGCGTCGCCGCGACCTCCTGCGGCGTCAGCTCGCTTAACGCGCCGTTTGGCAGCCGCAGGCCGAAGCCGGTCGGCTCGCCATGCGAGGTCATGAACAGCAGCAAAATATCGTCGCCCTTGTTCATGACTTTGGCGACGGCGTGGACCGCGGCGGCAAAATTGCGCCGATCGGCGAGGGGTGTGCTGGAAAGCGTTTCGCGATGGTTGACCAGGCGCAGCGTCCGCCCGCGGATCGGCAGGATCGCGCTTAGAACGGCCAATCCGCCGTCGAGTTCTTTGAGAAAAACATCCTCGGACCAGCCGTCGAGGCCGATGGCATAGATGGCGGTGGCGCCTTTTGGCGCAGGCGCCAAACCATCGATCTCCGTTTGCAACAGCGCCTGCTGCGAGCGCTCTAACGGCGCCGCCTGCGCTTCCCCGCCGCCGCTTTTTTGCTCCGGCACCGCATAGCGGGCGCGCAGCATCTCCCACCAATTGGCTTTGCCGATATCGAAGTTGCGCCCGATAAAAACCGGCGCGTGCGGCAGGGCCGCGCTTACCGCCAACAGCGCGGCCCAAAGCGCCACGACGCGGCCAACGACGGCGAGCCGCGGCCATGGTGCGAAGCTGCGCAGTACGGCGACCATGGCGCCGATCCACCACAGCGATACCACGGCAAAAATCGCGATCGGCGTCGCGGCGTTATGCCAAACCGCGCTGGTGGCGACCGCCGGGATCAGCGCAGCGACAATTTGTACAGCGTTGATGATGAACTCGGCGACAATCGAAAGCGCCAGCATTGCCGACAGCGCGGTGGTCCGCGCTGCCGCCGGCACGAACAGTGCCGCGACGGTTACGTCCAGCGCCAGCCAGGCGATGATGGCGTTGAGACCGTAAGGGTTGAAGCCGCCTGCCGGACCGGCCGCTAGGAATTGAGACGCGACGCGGAATACGGCAAGCGCGATCGCCCAAATTACCAGCGTCGGCAATTCGACCAGGCGGGGGCCCGGCGTCACCCGCCAGACGGCGGCACGTGCGCTGAGCTGAATAACCGATCCGACACTTTTCATGCGCTACTCAAGGCCGCCGAAACAACCTGCCGGCACCGAATATCTGTACTATATCAGGCGCGCGGCGCTGCTTCATTATTTGCGCCCGCCGCATATGCCGTGGATTTGCCGGACTGACATCGCGTAAGAGTGCACTGCTCATGAAATTCCTCGACGAGGCCAAGGTCTATATCCGCTCCGGCGACGGCGGCAACGGCTGCGTGTCGTTTCGGCGCGAAAAATTCATCGAGTTCGGCGGCCCGAACGGCGGCGACGGCGGCAAGGGTGGCGATGTGATCGCCGAAACGGTTGATGGCCTCAACACGCTCATCGACTATCGCTACCAACAGCACTTCTTCGCCAAGAACGGCCATGCCGGCATGGGCAAAGATCGTCATGGGGCCAACGGAGCCGACGCAGTGCTCAAAATCCCGGTCGGCACCCAGATCTACGAAGAAGACGGCGAAACGCTGATTGCCGATCTGGCCGAGCGCGGCCAGCGTACCGTGCTTGCCCGCGGCGGCAACGGCGGATTCGGCAACGCACACTTTAAGTCTTCGACGAACCGCGCGCCGCGCCGCGCCAATCCCGGCCAGCCGGGTACGGAGCAAACCATCCGGCTGCGGCTCAAGCTCATTGCCGACGCCGGCATTGTCGGATTGCCGAATGCCGGCAAGTCAACCTTCCTCGCCGCGGTCAGCGCCGCCAAGCCGAAGATCGCCGATTATCCCTTCACCACGCTCACGCCGCAGCTCGGCGTGGTCGACATTGACGGGCGTGAATTCGTGCTTGCCGATATCCCTGGTTTGATCGAGGGCGCTCATGAAGGCGTAGGCCTCGGCGACCGCTTTCTCGGTCACGTCGAGCGCTGCCGGGTGCTTCTGCATCTGGTCGATGGAACCGAGGGCGATGCAGGCGAAGCATATAAGACCGTGCGCGCCGAGTTGGCCGCCTATGGCCACGGCCTCGCCGACAAGCCGGAGATTGTCGCGCTCAGCAAGGCCGATGCGCTCGGGCCGGACGAGATCAAACGGCAAGCCGCGCGAATCAAGCGATTGGCCAAGTCGACGCCGCTCGTTGTCTCCGCGGTGAGCGGGCAGGGCGTTCCGGAGATCCTCCGCTCGCTCATCGCGGTGATCGAGAAAACGCGCGCTAAGACAGCCGAGAACGCCGCCGCGAGCGCTGCGTGGCAGCCTTAAGGCAGGCTTGAGTTATCGCGTCGCTGAAACAGCCGCCGGGGTGCGCGGCTGTTGTTTGGACTAGCGCCTGCCAATCGCTACATTAGCCACATGTTTGGCTTGCCGCGTATTCATCACCGATCGCGCAACGTACGGCTCGACACGCTGGTGCGGTTGCGCTGGCTCGCCGTGTTCGGCCAGCTCCTCGCCGTGCTGGTCGTGCACTTCGGCCTCGAGTTCGATGTCCCGGTGTTGCCCTGCATCTCGGTGATCGCGCTGGCGGCGCTGCTTAACGTGGCGCTCCGCATCGGTTTCCCGCAAACGCAGTGGCTTGAGCCTGATCGCGCCGCTTATCTGCTGGGCTTCGATATCGCCGAGCTTGCCGCGCTTCTTTATCTCACCGGCGGGCTGGAGAATCCCTTCTCTTTTCTGCTGCTCGGTCCGGTGCTGATTTCGGCCACTGCGCTGCCGCCGCGCATGACGCTGTTGATAGGCCTTTTTGCCATGGTGTGCGCGACCGTGCTGATCTTCGTCCACTATGAGTTGCCCTGGGAGAGCGAGGAGCCGCTCGAACTTCCTGAAATCTACGTCGTTGGAGTGTGGCTCTCGATTCTGCTGGCGATCGGCTACATCGGCGTCTACACGTGGCAAGTCGCCGAAGAGGCGCGTCAGCTCTCAGACGCGCTGGCGGCGACCGAGCTCGTGCTGGCGCGCGAGCAACACCTCTCGCAACTCGACGGCCTCGCTGCCGCGGCGGCGCATGAACTCGGTACGCCGCTCGCCACCATTACGGTTGTGGTGCGCGAGATCGAGCGCGCGCTCGAAGCAGGTTCGCCCTACGCCGAAGACGTGAAACTTTTGCGAGAGCAGGCGCAACGCTGTCGTGTGATTCTTTCCAAGATCACGGAACTGCCGACCGCCGAGCCCTTCGATCGCGTGCCGTTGTCCGCTCTGATTGAAGAGGCGGTAGCGCCGCATCGCAATTTCGGTGTTTCGATCCGGGTCACGCTGCCTGCCGATCGCGCCGCCGAGCCGGTCGGCGCGCGCAACCCGGCAATTCGGTATGGCCTCGGCAACCTGATTGAGAACGCCGTCGACTTCGCCAACAAAAGCGTGGACATCTTCGCCCAGTGGACGCCCGAGGCGTTAACCCTCACGATCAGCGACGACGGGCCGGGTTTTGCGCCGGAAGTGCTTGATCGCATCGGCGCTCCTTATGTCACCCATCGTCGCCCGGGGCCGCGTGAGCCGGGCGGCGACGAAGACGCCGTTTTCGGCCTCGGCCTCGGCTTTTTCATCGCCAAGACGTTGCTGGAACGCTCCGGCGCCAGGCTTTCGCTCAAAAACCAGGTGGCGCCGCTGCACGGCGCCACGGTGACGATAGTCTGGAGCCGGGCCGATTTCGAACGGCCGCTCGTGGCGGCCCCTCTTGAGGCGACGGCCGTTATTCCTTAATTAGTAGGCATTGCGGGGCGCGCAAATTCACTCCATGGAGCAGAATTGCCATGTTCAACCCCCAGACCAGCATCCCGGGCGCTGCCTCAGCTTCTTTGACCGCTGCGGTTCCCAGCGAACGCTCACTGCTGATTGTCGAAGACGACAAATCATTCCTCCAGCGGCTGGCGCGCGCAATGGAGGGCCGCGGCTTTGTCGTGACCACGGCCGAATTGGTGGCCGACGGCTTATTGCAGGTCGAAAAAGCCGCGCCAGCTTTTGCCGTCGTCGATATGCGGCTTGGCGACGGCAACGGCCTTGATGTCATTTTGGCCATGAAGAGGCGGCGGCCGGAAGCACGCGCCATTATTTTGACCGGCTACGGCAACATCGCGACCGCGGTCAATGCGGTCAAACTCGGCGCTGTCGACTATCTGGCGAAGCCGGTCGATGCCGATGACGTTGCGGCTGCGCTCCTGGCGATCGACAACAGGAAGATCGAACCGCCAGAGAACCCGATGTCGGCTGACCGGGTACGCTGGGAGCATATTCAGCGCATTTACGAATTGTGCGGCCGCAACGTCTCGGAGACGGCGCGCCGCCTCAACATGCACCGGCGCACCCTGCAGCGCATCCTGGCCAAGCGGGCGCCGAAGTAATCCGGTTTCGCTGGATTTTTAGACAATTGTCTTTACCGACGGCTAACTGCGCCAGCGCGGGCCAGTCGATAGGCTGGACTTTCGCGTGACGAGTTAAGGCAAATTTTGCGCGCTTGGCATTATGAGCGTCAACCATAAGCGGAACCTTCAAAACTGGTCGGTTGCAATGGTGAACTCGCGCGACGCGCACAGTGCAGGCCACGCTGTCATAACAGCGGCAGCCGATGCGCCGCGTCTTCTCGTTGTCGACGACGATAATCTGCACCGCATGATCATCTGCCGGGTCGCGGCCAAGGCCGGTTACGCGGTTGCGGGAGCGGCCGGCTACGACGAAGCGGTCGAGCTCCTGCGGACGGCCGCCTTCGATTGCATCGCCCTCGACCTGTCGCTCGGTCAACACCGCGGCGTCGAGATGTTGCGGCACTTGCACGAAAGCGGCTGCAAGACGCCGATCGTCATCATCAGCGGTTGCGACGATGCAACCCGCCGCGAGAGTTTGCGGGTCGCCAAGGCGCTCGACCTCAACGTCTCGGAGCCGGTGGCGAAGCCGGTCGATCTCGTGGTGCTGCGCTATTGGCTCGATCGGTTCATGAGTCCGAGCAAACTTTCCCGCGGACCGGCGCCGGCGCATGTTTAAAGGCAGCGTGATGCCGGCGCCCGTGGCGTGCAAGCGGCTTCGAATAGAACTATTTTGATTCCGCCTCGTAAGCGCCGCTCCAGTCGGGCGGCGGCGGATCGGCGCGATAGGCCTCGATGCGTTCCACATACATATCGTAGAGTCCGTCGACGCCAAAACCGTTGGCAAGTTTGCGGCAGCGATCGATTTGGCTGATGGCTTCATCCCATTGTTGCCGGCGGTATAACTTGAGCATACCGGCGTTGAGCTCGCGCAATTCTTGGCAGCGCGGATCGGCGCCGACCTCGGCCCGGCCAAGCACGGTGAACACCACTTCGGGCTGCTTCTTGCCCTTCACCTGGATCAGGTCGATCTCCATTGTGGCGAATTTGCCTTGCGCACGCTCCGCTGTGCGGGATCCGATCACCAGCGAAAGCCGATAATCCTTGGTCCGCGATTCCAGGCGGGAGGCGAGATTGACGGTATCGCCGAGCACCGAATAGTTGAAGCGGAAGTCGGAGCCCATATTGCCGACCACGCAGGGGCCGGTATTGAGACCGATTCCGATGCGCAGCGACATATAAACGCCGCCATTGGTATCGGCCTCGCGCTTGAGTTCGACGTTGAGGGCCTCGGCCCGCGCCAGCATTTCCAACGCCGCATCGCACGCATTGGCCTCGTGCTCCTCGTCGTCGACCGGCGCGTTCCAAAATGCCATGATGGCATCGCCGATGTATTTGTCGATCGTGCCCTTGCGCTCGATAATGGCGTTCGTCAGCGGCGTCAAAAAGCGGTTCATCAGGCGAGTGAGGCCCTGCGGGTCGTCTTTGTAATGCTCGGAAATGGTGGTGAAGCCGCGCACGTCGCTGAACAGAATGGTCATGCGACGCTCCTCGCCGCCGAGCACGAGCCGTTCCGGAGACTTCGCCAGTTGTTCGACCAGTGCCGGCGACAGATAAAAGCCGAAGGCCGAGCGGATTTGCTGGCGCTGCCGCTGCTCGCGAAAATAATTGACGAAAGTGAGCACGAGATAGATCAGCCAGCTCGATATCAGCGGATACGTGAAGTCGATCAGCAGATTGTGCTCGACGAAAAAGTACCATGACATGCCAACCAGACCGACGATCAACAGCCCACCGAGCGCAAGCACGATCGCTGCCGGCAGCATTGGGGCGGCCACGATGATGGCGAGGCCGAGAACGACGGCCAGGATCAGTTCGGCTCCGATCGCGTAATTGGGGTTGCGCAGGATCGACTTGGTCAGCACGCTTTCGAGAATCTGGGCGTGCACCTCGACGCCCGGCATGGCCGGGTCGACCGGCGTGGTTTTGACGTCGAGCAAGCCGACCGCCGACGTTCCGATCAACACCAGACGGCCGCGGACGCGATCGGCCGGCACGCGGCCGTCGAGCACGTCGGCGGCCGAGACGTAGCGCGCCGGGTCGTGTTTGTTGAAGTGCACCCAGAACTGGCCGCTGCGGTCGGTTGGGACTTCGAGTCCCGGAACGGCCACAGAACGGACGCCTGCTTCGTCGGCGCGGATCAGGATGGCGCTGGCGCGCGTGACGACGCGCAACATCTCCATGGTCAGCGACGGCACTATGGTGTCCTGCGCCTCCATGATGATCGGCACGCGGCGCACGATGCCGTCGCGCTCCGGGTCGATCGAGAACAGCCCGCGTCCGGCGGCAGCCTGCTCGATCGCCGGCACGTTGCGCAGCAACCCGGGAAAGGTCACCAGGAAGGGCCGTGGGTCGGGGCCGCGAATGGCGAAACCGGTCTGCAATGCCAGTTCGGCGTCGGTGCGCGGCGGCCCGACAGTGGCCGAACCGGCTTCGCCGACCACGATGTTGCCGGCGCGCTTGATGGCATCTCCCAGCACGACGTCGTTGCTGGGAAGGCTCGCGAGCTTTTCTCGCGTCTGCTGGTCGATACCGCGAAACCCGGTGGCGGCCACGGCAGGCGACATGCGATCGGGCTCGGCGAATACGATGTCGAAACCGACCGCGATCGCGCCGAGCTGGCGCAGTTTCGTAACCAGATCCGCGACCACGGTGCGCGGCCAGGGCCATTGTCCGATCTCTTTAAGGCTCGCTTCGTCGATGTCCGCGATGACCACGGGGTGCGCGGTCTGGACGCGCGGACGCAGCACCTGAAACAGGTCGAAGGTGCGCAGGTGCAATTCTTCCAGCGGTCGCGGGTCGGCGATGCGCAACGGCACCAGCGCAAACAAGAGCAGTGCGCACACCGCCCGCGCCACGCCGATCTGCCGCGCCCAGCGGGCGATACGCTTCATGGCTTGCCGATTCCCACGCACCGCGCGTCAAAAAAGCGCCTTGGAAATAATAGCAGGCGCCGACCGTCCCATCTCCCCCGCAATGCGCGGCGAAAAGATTTTTTATTTCTCTCGGAATGCCCGCATCAGTTGATCGCGCAGCGGCTTGATCAGGTAAGAGAGCATGGTGCGTTCGCCGGTCTGGATGAAAGCTTCGACCGGCATGCCCGGCGTCAGCTTGACATCGCCGAGCCGTTTGATTTCTTCGGCGGTCATTGCAATGCGCACGAGGTAATAGGTCTGTCCGGTGCGCTGGTCGGTCGAGGTATCGGCACCGACCCGTACCACAGTGCCGTTGATTTCGGGCGTCGTGCGCATGTCGAATGCCGAGAAACGCAGGACCACCGGCTGGCCGAATTGCACCTGCTCGATGTCCCTCGGCTCAACCTTGGCTTCGACGAGGAGCGTGTCGGTTTCCGGTACGATGAGCATGATCGGATCGCCGGCGGTAATCACGCCGCCGACGGTGTTTGCCGTCGATTGGAAGACGACGCCGTCCTGCGGCGCGCGGATGTCGGTGCGCTTGAGTTGATCTTCCGCGGTCACCTTGCGCTCAACATATTCGCCGATCTTGCTGTCGGTCTCGCGCAATTCCTTGGCGACGTCGCTGGTGAATTCCTGGTCGACCTGGAGAATTTGCAGCTGTGTTTCGACGATCTTGCCCTTGGTTTCGGCGGCGCCGGCGACGAGTTGGCCACGCTCGCCCTGCAAGCGCGCCTCCTCGCGTTCAAGCGAAGTGAGCCGGTTGAGTTGGACCAGGTTCTTTGCCCAAAGGTCGCGCACCCCTTGGAGTTCCTGCTCGATCAACGACATTTCCTTGGTTTTGGCGTCCTGCTGCGCAACAAGCCCGGTGATCTCCTCCTGTAATTGCTTGATGCGCTGCTGGAGTTGATCCTTCTGGCCGAGCCGCGCCGTTCGCCGCAGGGCGAAGAGCTTGCGCTCGCTGGAAAGCGCGTCGATCACGTCGGGATCGTTGCGCCTATCGGCCAGCTCCTTCGGCAGCGCGACGGCGTCGGCGCCGTCGCGCTCGGCGGCGAGGCGCGCCTGGCGCGCGTAAAGCTCGGTCAAGCCCTTGGTGACGATCGCGAGATTGGCGCGTGTCACGGTCTCGTCGAGGCGAATGAGAATGTCGCCAGCCTTGACCCGGTCGCCGTCGCGCACGCGTACTTCGCCGACCACGCCTCCGGTCGGGTGCTGCACCTTCTTGACGTTGGAATTGACGACCACCGAACCTGAGGCGATGATTGCGCCAGCGATTTCGGCGGTGGAGGCCCAGCCGCCAAGCCCTACGGCGAGGAAGGCAACGACGGCGGAGCCGACAATGATGTGGCGACGGATCGAAGCATTGGGGTCCAGATCGGCTCTGCCGCTCATCCCGCCCCTCCCTCGCCCGGCACGACTTTCAGCGCGCGCGGCGCGGCAGCCGGCTGGATCGTACGGTTGAGAATCTCTTCCTTTGGTCCGAATTGTTGTTGGCGGCCCTTGGCCATGACGAGAATAAAGTCGACGCCCGCGATCGCGCTCGGCCGATGGGCGACCACGATGACGATGGCGCCGCGCGCCCGCGCGCCGAGGATGGCCCGGGTCAATGCCTCGTCGCCTTCGGCGTCGAGATTGGAATTGGGCTCGTCCAGCACGACCAGAAACGGATCGCGATAAAGCGCGCGCGCGAGCGCGACGCGCTGCGCCTGGCCGGCTGACAGCGCGTTGCCGCGGTCGCCGACGTTCGTCTCGTAGCCCTCGGGCAGATTGACAATGAGTTCGTGGACGCCGGCTGCTTGTGCGGCCGCAAGTACCGCTTCAGGATTGGGCGGATCCTCGAAGCGCGCGATGTTCTGCGCGATATTGCCGGGAAACAGCTCAACATCTTGCGGCAGATAGCCGATATGCCGGCCAAGCGCTTCCGGCGACCATTGATCGAGCGTCGCACCGTCGAGCCGTATGCTGCCGCGCAGCGGCGGCCAGACGCCGACCAGCATGCGCGCCAGTGAAGATTTTCCCGAGGCGGTCGGCCCAATCACCCCGAGCGCCTTACCGGCCGTAAGCGTGAAATTGGCGTCCTGGCAGGTGATCTTGTGTTCGCCCGGCGGACTGACCGCGGCATTTTGCACGGCGAGCGTCTTTGCCGGCGGCTGGAGCGGCATCGGCTCGCTGCGCGCCGGCAGGTGGCCCAGCAACCGCGACAGCCGCTGCCAGCTTTGCCGCGCGCCGACGAAGCCACGCCAATTGGCGATGGCGAGATCGACCGGCGCCAGCGCCCGTGCACCGAGGATCGACCCCGCGATGATGATGCCGGCTGTGGATTCCTGATGGATGACAAGCCACGCGCCCACGGCCAGGATGGCCGATTGCAGCAGCAGGCGCAAAATCTTCGACGCGGCGCCAAGCCCGCCGGCAACGTCGCTGGCGTTGCCGCTTGCGGCGACGTAGTTGTGATTGAGTTCGCTCCAGCGGCGCGCGATACGGCCAACCATACCCATCGCGACGATTGCTTCGGCGTTGCGTCGGCTTGCTTCCAGCAGCGCACTGCGCGCCATAGCGAATTGCGTAGCGTTGCGGGTGGGCTGTCGGGTCTTTAGTTCGGTCACGATGGTCAACGTGATCAGGATGATCGCGCCGGTGAGCGCGGTGAGCCCGATGTAGGTATGGAACAAAAAGCAGATCGCGAGGTAAACCGGCATCCACGGCAGATCAAACAAAGCGACCGGTCCCGAACCGGATAGGAAGCCGCGTACGCTGTCGAGATCGCGGATCGGCTGGGAGCCCTCGCTTCTGCCGCCGATCTTAAGCGGCAGCCGCACGATGGCGTCGTAAACGCGCGCGCTCAGGGCGGCATCGAGGCTGTGGCCGATGCGCACGAAGATACGGCTGCGGATTGCGTCGATGAAGCCTTGCGCGGCATAGAGCCCGGCGGCCAGGATCAACAGGGCGACCAAAGTCGGCACGCTGCGGCTCGGCAGTACCCGGTCGTAGATTTCAAGCATGAACAGCGCGCCGGTGAGCATCAAAATGTTGCTCATGCCGGAAAACAGCGCGATGGCAAGGAAGGCCTGCCGGCAGGACTTGAGCGCGGCGGCAAGTTCGGAACTCGCCGGCTGCGGCGGGCGGCGGGGGAGCTGGGACATCAGACGGGGCCTGACACCATGCCGGTCTCATAGCACGATCGGGCGGCCAATTTGACTCGGCTGAGCAGGATCATCACGCCTTGGTTTACGGCGACCAGAAACCCGGCTGGTTGCGGGCCAAACCCGGCCCGCCGCCGGACATTATCCCTAGTTCTTCAGATAAATCACGCCTTCCGGCTGCGCGCAAGCGTGCGCCGGGCCGTCAAAAACGGGCCGAACGCAACGCCGCACCGCAGCCTGCTCAGGCTAGCGCCGATCGGGATTCGGAAGTTTGCGTGGAGGTATTAAAATCAGGAGCGAGAATCGAGCGATAGCCCGATGCTGAAGGCCTTCTGCCGCGTGGCGCCTTCAGTCCTCCGCAGTCTCTTGGCGATCTTTGCGGCTGCGGTTTTCTTTTTCGCCAACGTCTTGAGTTCGCGAACTTCGGTGGCCGTCCAAGCGCGCCGTTTCTTTGCCCTCTTAGCCATAAATCCTCCCTTTCAAGAAAGCTCGATGTGTCCCTTAGCGGGGGTGAAAGAAACTCAACAAATGCGTTGAGCTCATTAGCTGGTAAGCGTTGTCAGGATGATTAGCGTTGTCCACCGACGCGCCTGCTGATAGTGCAGGGCAGTTAATAACCCATTTTGTTAGATTGTCTCTTAGCAACCTATCGGCCCGGGCGCAATTCCAACTTTACTGATGGAAGGCCGCCTTTGTTGATGGTGGGAAATTTCAGTTTGGCGCCGGCCGCCGCCGTCCGGTTCGAGCGTCGCCGCCGGGAATTGTTTATTCGCGAGCGTGCAGCGCAGCAGAGGCCTTGCGGTCGCGTCGCCTCCTTCTTACGTTCGGCGACAGAATGCGACAAAGGTAAGCGAAGTCATAGGCAGGAATGTCATGGAGGAACTTAAACTCGTCGCCCTCGACAAGGACGATATAGAGGTCGTGTCCGCCCATGTTCAGGACGCCCTCGTCAAAATCCCCGATATCTTGTGGCAGCCGCGCGAGCATCGCTTCGTAATGGCGGTCAATCGCTTCGACTGGATGAACGCGGTCGATGCAAACGGCATCGCCGGTGGTTTCGCGCCGGACTATCGGCGTTGCCGCACCGCGCTGCGCTTCGATCGCGTCATCAGCTGCAAGTGCCGGGACCTCGATCGGACCAATAAGGCCGCAACGCTCAATTTGCTGGCGGTCGAATTCGCCGAAAGCGATCCGCCAGGCGGCACGATCACGCTGACTTTCTCTGGGGGTGGCGCCATCCGGCTGGAGGTCGAATGTCTCGAGGCCGAGTTGGTCGATCTTGGCGAAGTGTTTGCCACGGTCGCCTGCCCCGATCACTTCGCCGCTGAAACGAAGATAGCTTGAGCCGTCACACCGTGCGCGGCTGTCGCGGCGTCGGTGGCAGTGCGAACAGCTTCATCAGCACCGCGATGGCGGCGAGCGTCGCCGTATAGACGATAAGCTGCATGGCGGTCGGCTGGTCGACGTAACCGATCAGCGTATGCAGCGCGCGCCCGGGCCAGCTTTCGTCGCTCAAGATCCGGGACGTATCCCACACCGTCTGGTCGTAGGCGGTAAGGATATTGGCTTGTTGCAGAAAGGCGATCGCTTGTGCGGCCATGCCCGCGGCCAGCAAAGCAATCAGCGTCGACGTGACGCTAAACAGATACCGCATCGGAATGGTAATGAGCCCGAGATAGGTCAGCAGGCAGACCAGCGAGCCGAGCACGAGACCGATAACGCCGCCGATCAGCATGCCGATGCTGGCTCCGCCTTCGGCCGCGGCCACGCCATAGAGAAACAACACGACCTCGGAGCCTTCGCGCAGCACAGCAATCATAACCACTACGGCAAGCGCAGCGAGCGACTTGGAGCCGGAGACCACGGCCTCGCCGGCCGCGCGCATCTCGGCGGCGAGTTCGCGTCCGTGACGCGCCATCCACACATTATGCCAGCCGAGCATCAGTACCGCGAAGCCGAGGATGCAGGCGTTGAACAATTCCTGGCCGTTGCCGCCGAACAACTGCGACAATCCGCCGGTGAACAACGCCACCACGCAGGCCCCGAGCACGCCGGCGGCGACACCCCCCGCGATCCAGCGGCCGCGTCCGGCGACGCCGGACGTTACTGCCATGACGATGCCGACAATCAAACCGGCCTCGAACACTTCGCGAAATACGATTACCAGCGACGGCAGCACGGAAACCTCACGGGACGATGCTCATATTGAGGGTTCATGGCACGATCAGGAACCCCTGCGTCGCATGATGGAAATCGTCGAAAAAGTTGTAACGGCCGGCTTCGAGCGGCCGTACATGCACGACCGCCTCGCCGCCGGGCGGGATGACCTTTTCGACATGCAGCACGCCACTTTCGAATTCGGAGGCAATGTCGCCGAGATTCTTGATGGTAAATGCGATCGGTTTCCCGGCCGGCGCGTGCACTTCGGCTGGCTCAAACCGATGATCCTTGATGATCAGCGACAGCATCACCGGCTCGTCCTCGGCGCGTGCAGCCTGCGTGGCCAGAACAAACACCGACGCCAGCAGAATTGAACTTACCGTTGCACGCACGCTTTGTGTCATGACCGGTTTGATGCTTGTCGGCGCCGTTGGACTTACGTGGAATATGCCAGCAATTGGTGAACGGTCGACCTTTTGTCAATCGGAAAGCCAAAGGCTAGCAAAGATTAGAATTGTTATAATAAAAGAGAGCTTCCGCATCGCTGCATGACAGCGCAAAAGGCATCATTCGTATGGCCATCCGTCTCGACATTGACGCCCCCGATTTCGGTGAAAAATTTCGTGCATTTCTCGGCACCAAGCGCGAAGCGTCGGCCGACGTCGAGACGGCGGTGCGCGCAATCGTCGCCGACGTTGCCGCGCGTGGCGACCGCGCGCTCGCCGACTACACGCAAAAATTTGACCGCTTCGATCTCGATAGCGCAGGTCTGCGGGTCAAGCCGGAACAGGTCGCCGCGGCGTTAGCCGAGTGCGAGCGTCATGCGCTCGATGCGCTCAATTTCGCCCGCGATCGCATCGAGGCGTATCACCGCCGGCAGGTGCCTCAGGACGACCGCTTCACCGACGCGTTGGGTGTAGAGCTTGGAGCGCGGTGGACCCCGATCGAGGCGGTGGGACTTTATGTGCCCGGCGGCGGGGCGGCGTATCCGTCCTCGGTGTTGATGAATGCGGTGCCGGCCAAGGTCGCGGGCGTACCGCGCTTGGTGATGGTCGTGCCGGCGCCCGGCGGCGTCATTGCTCCACTGGTGCTCGCGGCGGCTAAAATCGCCGGCGTCGATGAGATTTACCGTGTCGGCGGCGCGCAAGCGATCGCGGCGCTGGCCTATGGCACGCAAAGCATCGCGCCGGTCGCGAAAATCATCGGCCCCGGCAATGCTTATGTCGCCGCCGCCAAACGCATCGTGTTCGGCAAGGTCGGCATCGATATGATCGCGGGCCCGTCCGAGGTGTTGATCCTCGCCGACCGCACCGGCAATGCCGATTGGATCGCCGCCGATTTGCTCGCTCAAGCCGAGCATGACGAGAGCGCGCAAGCGATCTTGATCACGGACGACGGCGAACTCGCGCATGCGGTCGAAAGCTCGCTTGCTGCTCAGCTGACGCGACTATCGCGTGAAAAGATCGCGGCGGCCTCGTGGCGCGATTTCGGCGCGGTGATCGTGGTGAAGAGCCTCGACGAGGCGCTCCCGCTCGTCGACGCCATAGCGCCCGAGCATCTGGAGATTGCCGCCGCCGCCGCCGAGCCGCTGGCCCGACGGGTCCGCAATGCCGGAGCGATCTTCATCGGCGCACACACGCCCGAAGCCATCGGCGATTATGTCGCCGGATCGAACCACGTGCTGCCGACCGCGCGCTCGGCGCGGTTCTCGTCCGGCCTGAGCGTGCTCGATTTCCTCAAGCGGACGTCGATTCTCAAGTGCGGCCCGGAGCAACTGCGGGCGCTTGCCGACGCCGCGATGACGCTCGGCAATGCCGAGGGTCTGCAAGCGCATGCCCGCTCTATCGCCATCCGGCTCAACAGATAGAGTGGCGGATGGTCTTTTCGGAAAATCGGCTTTTGTTTTGCCAGGTCGTGCGCTGATGGCGCGCGACAATCGCGCCAACCGCAAGACCGGCCGGCTTCTGGCGGTGACGCTGGACGAATCGTCGATCGGTCGGTCGAGCCGCGATGTCGAACACGAGCGCGCCGTCGCGATCTACGATCTTCTTGAGGAGAATTCGTTCCAGCCGCATGACCATGACGGCGGGCCTTACGCGCTCAATCTCGGTATCGACGGCAACCGGCTGGTGTTCGATATCAGGTTGGCCGATGGCACGCCGGTCATCGCGCATTTGCTGTCGCTGGCGCCGTTTCGCCGCATCGTCAAAGACTATTTCACAGTGTGTGACAGCTATTATGCGGCGATCCGCGGTGCCACCCCGGACCGAATCGAGGCGCTCGACATGGCGCGCCGCGCGCTTCACGACGACGGCTCGCGCCTTCTTATGGAGCGGCTCAAGCGCAAGGTCGCCATCGATTTCGACACGGCCCGGCGTTTGTTCACGCTGGTGACGGTGCTGTACTGGAAGGGTTGAGAAGCCGCGATGCCGGCGCCGCCGATCCGATCCTCGCCGCAGTCCGTTACGCAGCAGCCCCTGGCCGTGCTGTTTGCATGCGGGCTTAATTCGATACGCTCGCCGATGGCCGCCGGCCTGTTTACCCAGATGCTCGGGCGGGCGATCTACGTCGGCTCCGCTGGCGTGCGCCAAGGCGAGCTCGATCCGTTCGCGGTCACGGTGATGGCGGAGATCGGGGTCGATATTTCGCGGCATAAGCCGATCACCTTCGAAGAGCTCGACGATTTGGAGGGGCTCAACTTCGATCTCATCATCACGCTTTCGCCGGAAGCGCATCATCGCGCGCTCGAACTCACGCGGACCAGCGCGGTCGATGTCGAATACTGGCCGACGGCGGATCCGACCGATACCGAAGGCAGCCGCGAGCAACGACTAGACGCCTACCGCGCGGTGCGCGATCAGCTCTCGATGCGAATTCGCGAGCGCTTCGCCAGCCGGCGTCCCGGCAACGAGTAGGACCGTTGCCGCACCTGCTGCGGCGCACCCGAAGGTGCCATACCTGCTGCGGCGCACTCGAAGCGGATTTAAAGTTGAAGTTGTGGAACGGCGCGTCATCCGCTAGGTTCCGCGCCAATTTCGGCCGCGAAATCGGACTTTAGTCGCGGTCAGACAGCAACAAGTCCGGGCGGCGAATGGCGAAGGAAGAACTTCTGGAATTTCCTGGTGTCGTGACGGAGCTGCTTCCGAACGCCACCTTCCGCGTCAAACTCGAGAATGAACACGAGATCATCGCCCACACCGCCGGCCGCATGCGTAAGAACCGCATTCGTGTTTTGGCCGGCGACAAAGTGCTGGTCGAAATGACGCCCTACGATTTGGCCAAAGGCCGCATCACCTACCGGTTCAAATGATCGGCCGGCCGAAATTCGTGCTTGCATCCGGCTCGCCGCGCCGGCTAGCGCTTGCCAACCAGGCCGGCATCGAGCCCGACGCGTTGCGGCCGGCCGACATCGACGAGACGCCGAAACGGGGCGAGTTGCCGCGCGCCTGCGCCACCCGGCTGGCGCGCAGCAAGGCCGAAACGGCGCTCGCAATGGTGCGCGACGATGAGGAACTCAAGGGCGCCTTCGTCCTCGCGGCCGACACCATCGTGGCGGTAGGCCGCCGCATCTTGCCCAAGGCGGAACTGCTGGACGAGGCGGCACAATGCCTGCGGCTTCTTTCCGGCCGCAACCACCGCGTCCATACCGCCGTGTGCCTGGTGACGCCACGGGAAACTTTCCGCCAGCGCTACGTCGAAACCCGCGTTCGCTTCAAGCGGCTCTCGGCCGAGGACATCGAGGCCTATCTCGCCTCCGGCGAATGGCGCGGCAAAGCCGGCGGCTACGCTGCGCAGGGCATCGCCGGAACCTTCATCGTCAAAATCGTCGGTTCATATTCCAATATCGTCGGGTTGCCGCTTTACGAGACGCTGACGCTTCTTGGCGGCGAAGGCTATCCGATCCATTTCGGCTGGCTCAACGCGTTGTAGGGCTATCATCCCGGCACCCTGGCCTTTGCCGCGAGTGCGGAATCCATGTTCACGATCATTGTCGCGGTTGGCGGGGTGCAGCCTCGGCCCACATATTACGCTCATGCCTGATGCCCAACGCCGCGCCTCCTGTCCCATCTGCGCCAAGCCCGTCGCCAGAGAGTTCCGGCCGTTTTGCTCGCGGCGTTGCGCCGATGTCGATCTCAACCGCTGGCTCTCCGGCGTGTACGCCGTGCCGGTGACGGAGGACGAGGAAGAAGACGAACGGCGCGCCGATAATGGCGACGAGACAAACTGAGCCCGGCGTTCGTCGTTGCGGTTTCGGAGCTTTGCGCCGCCCGGTGACGACCACAGAGCCATCATTTCCCCCATTCTAGACAGCCGGGAACCGAGCCTCTATAACCGCGCGCTTGCGCAAAGCCCTTCCAACGGGTTTGATTGGCGAGCGCCCAGGTAGCTCAGTCGGTAGAGCACTGCACTGAAAATGCAGGTGTCGGTGGTTCGATTCCGCCCCTGGGCACCACCGCTTTTCAAGGCAATTGATTTTGACGCCCCATTAATCGAAATTTCTCCCACCCGCTCGAAAACTCGACACCACAATTCGCAAGTGTTGACGGGCGAACGGATCCCAGAGGCCGGCGTGAACGCAGGTCACCCGGATCTGAAAAGCCCTTCGCTCGCATCCGCTCGCCGGCTGCAATCTATAGCGTTCGGCGCAAGTGATTGGCTTTTTCCATGTTTGACCCGGGGTACGCTCTGTTTGTTAGTCATCTGGAGGCACGGAAACGTAAAAATGGTTGAGGCCAAAGTCTTTAGACGCTTTGCCCTTGCTTTCGCGCTGCTCACCGCCGGCGCCTCATCCGTTGGCGTGCAGGCGGAGGTACTGGCGCATAATGACCACCTGATCGTGCCGTGGAAGCGCATCGGCCCCCTCGCACTGGGCATGACAGCGGACGAACTGGTGCGCATCATGGGCGCGCCTACCGGCACGAATTGCGGGGCGCTCGATCGTGGCGTCGACGTCTACACGTGGAAGAATGATCTTTCCGCCACTTTCACCAAAGGTGGTCTATACGTCACCCAGGTTTGTGCGTTCAGTCCGGCCTATGCGACCGCGCAGGGTGTGCGTCCCGGCTCCACAGATCTTTCGGTCGCCGCCGCAATGGGACAGCCGCAGAATTCACGAGTCTTCAGTGCCTGGTGGGGACTTTCTTACACCAATCTGTATTGGCCTGGACTGATGGTCAGCATCCACCTCAAAGGCTACGACCCGAACCACGTGGTTTGGAAAGTGTGCGTCAATCAATTTGCCTGAGCGCTTTACGCGGGATCATCAGTCGCACGCTTTGGTGCGCGACCGTGCAGCGATGCTCTTATCGCCCCAGGTTGACGTTTGCGTGGCCCGCGTGATCGTGTTTTTGCGCATCACGCCAAAGCTTCATTTTTGCGAACAAGGCAATGCGGTCGAGCGGCAGCTTGGACCCGGAAAATTCCCGGTACAATGACGCCACGTTGATGATCATTCGCTCGGGATCGAGCCATGAGGCGAAGCGATCGAGGCTGATTTTTTGTGCGGCGACGTCGGCGGGCACGCCGTTGTCGAAATGCCGCCGGGCTTCCCTCGCGATGTACTCGAAGTACTCTTTTAGTTCCCGCACCGCCGATTTTTCGGCAATCGGCCCGTGCCCCGGCACGATGATGTCGACGTCGAGCGACACGATATAGTCGCACACCCTGATCCAGTTGCCGATCGGTCCCTCCCAGATCACCGGGTGGCCGCCGACGAACAACAGGTCGCCGGTGTAAAGGATGCGGTCGCTCGCCGCATGGACCAGGATATCGCCGCGAGTGTGCGCGGTGCCGAGGTGCGTGAGGACGAGGCGCTTTTCGCCGACCGCAAGCTCCATGGTGTTATCGAAAACCCTGGTCGGCGGCGTGTCGACCAATCCGCGCCAATCGAACACGCTGCCCATCACGTCGTTGAAGAAAGCACCGCCGTCGCCCAGGTTTTTCCAGTTCGCCGCGAATTTGGTGAATGTCGAAGGCGCCCACTCGCCGTATTCTTCGGCGCATTCGCGGCAGGCGATGATCTCGGCACCAGTGACGAGCTGATTGCCGAAAGTGTGATCGCCATTGGCGTGGGTGTTGATGAGCTTGTTGATGCTGCGCGCGGCCGGCACGGCGTCGCGCATGGTCTCGAGCATTGCCGTGGTGAGCGGTAGGTCGAACAACGTGTCGACCAGCAAGGACTGATCACCGTCTGTCACCAGGCCGGCGTTGCTCCAGCCCCAGGAGCCGTCCGGCTGCAAATAGGCGAAGCAGCCGCGCCCCAGATCATGCAGCCCCTTGGTATATTGCCACTTGCTCATTCCGAGCGATCCTGGAGCGCGATCGGTTATGCGGCTCGTTCGCGGCTCTGTCCGCCGCTCTCGCCGCAAAGCATCGCCGTGACTTCGTCCGTATTCGCCACGTCGCCGAACACACGCAGAATCGACCCCAAGGTTGCGTTGTGTTCACCGTCGCTCAACGCGGCGTTGGCGTCCGCGACAAAGACGAGTTGATAATTGAGCATCATCGCATCGCGCGCCGAGGATTCGCAGCATACGTTGGTCAAGGTGCCGGTAATAATGACGGTATCGATGCCGGCGTCGCGCAGATAGCGGTCGATATCGGAGGAACCTTGGATGAATGCGCTATAGCGCTTTTTGACGAGGATGGCGTCCTCGGGCAGCACCTCGAGGTCATCGTAAAGCTCGAAGCCGCGCGCGCCCGGCGTAAGCTCCGACAGCGTCGCCCGGCGCGGGTCGCCGTCAAAGAAAACGCGCCACGCTTCGGATTGTCCTTCGAGGCACATCTTAACCCAAACCACCTTGCCGCCGGCGGCACGGGTCGCCGTCGCAAGCCTGTTCACGTTCGGGACGATTTCGCGGGCGGTCGGCACTTCGACCGGCATGCCGGGCAACATGAATGCGTTCTGCAGATCAATCACCACCAACGCGGTCTTCGCACCGATAAGCTGGTCGTAGCGGTTCACTCGGCCGCGTTGCGCTTTGACTTCGGTGACGATGTTGGCCGGTATGGAAATCTTGTGCATGGGGCTGCTCCGGATTTAGCCTCGCGTGAGCGTATCACATCTCAACGGGGCCGCGGCTAACTGAAATTCTGCAGCATCTTTTCGCGCACGAATTTCGGTAGCTCGGCGAGGTCGCCGTCGCCATAATCGGCGGCGACCGCCGCCGACAGCGAAGCCAGCGTGCCCGCCGACAACGGCATCGGCACGCCAGAGAGCGCGCCGGTCGCCACCGCCGACATGATGTCCTTGCGCAAAGTGCGGATATCGAGCGTCATCTCGGCCTTGCCGCCCTTGAACACCTCAAGCTTGGCCTTCAGCCAGCCGCTCGCATAGGGGCCTTGCGAGATAACGTCGAGCATCGCTTCGAGCGTGAGCCCCTGCTTGGCGCCGAGCGCGAGCGACTCCGCCAGCGCCTGCACGTAAGCGCCGAGCCCGAGATTGGCCGCAAGCTTCATCGCATAGCCGGAACCGTTCGGACCCATATGGACGATACGGCCCGTCAGCTTTTCGAGCACCGGACGCGATCGCTCGAGGTCCTCGGGCCGGCCGCCGACCATGGCGAGGAGCTTGCCCTCTCGCGCTTGCGGAATGGTGCCGAGCACGGGCGCGTCGATAAGCCGAGCCCCCTTGGCTTCTACCAGCGGCACCAGTTCGCGGCCGGTCATCGGCTGCAGCGTACTCATTTCGATGAACAGCTTGCCGCCGACATCGCCGTCTAGGAAGCCGGCCGGGCCGTTGAAAATTCGCCGCACGCCGTGATCCTCGGTGATGCTGGAAACGACAACGGCCGCATCGGCGGCAACGCCGCGCGCGTGGCTGGCGATCCGCAACCCCGCCGCGGCGAGCTTTTGGTTTGCTTCCGCGACGTGATCCCAGCCGACAACATCGAAGCCCTGCTGGCGCAGACGTAACGCCATCGCCGTACCCATTCGGCCCAGTCCGACAATCCCGATCTGCATGACCTAGTCCCTCCCGATACGGCGCTCGTGTTGCACGCGAGCTCGCTTCTTCATCGCACAATATCAGCCGCACTATAATGGCGCTGGAGGATTGCGCCGACCCACTCTACGCCGCTAGGTTCCGCCGAGGGGAGGGACCGATGCCGAAACAAATGCAGGACAAGGTGTGCGTGATCACCGGAGGCGCCGGCTCGATCGGTGTGGCCTCGGCAAGGCTTTTGCTTGAGGAGGGCGCGAAGGTAATGATCACCGACTTGCACGAAGCGGCGTTGCAAAAGGCCGCAGCCGTTGTCGGCGGCGGCGACAATCTCGCCTGGTGCATGGCCGACGTCACCAAATCCGATCAAGTCAAAGGCGCCATCGCACGCACCGTGGGCAAGTTCGGCAAGATCGACGTTCTGTTCAGCAATGCCGGCAATTTCGGCGGCGTCGCGCCGATCGGCGAGTATCCCGAAGACGTCTTCGACGCGGTGCTCGCGGTGCACGTCAAAGGCGCGTTCCTTTGCGCCAAGCATGCGGTGCCGCAAATGAATGACGGCGGCTCGATCATCATCACTTCGAGCGTCGCCGGCGTCACCGGTGATCCCGGTGTTTACGGCTACATCACCGCCAAGCACGCTCAAGTTGGCCTGATGCGGGTGTTGGCGAAGGAGCTTGCCAGCCGCAACATCCGGGTCAACACGCTTCACCCCGGGCCGGTCGAGAATGAGTTCCAGTTGAACGTGGAAAAGAAACTAGGCGAATTGATCGGGCGTGACGGCACGCAGTTTTTCGACGAAATCATTCCGATGCACCGTCACGTCCGCCCAGACGAGGTGGCTCGTTCCGTGCTGTTTCTCGCCTCCGACGCATCGAGCTTCACCACAGGCAGCCTCTTGATGGTGGACGGCGGGATGAGCGTGTGAGTGATTAAGTAAACGTAAATGGATGTCCGGTAGCAACTTATAAAAAGGGAAGGCGGCGGACCAAGACGAGGCACATGCGAGGCGCTCTTAATCGTCTGCGGCAATCGGCGGGTAGCTGGGGGATCGGCCACAAGCGCTATCTGCTCACGCTCGCACTCAACAACATGACGCAGGGCGTGGTGATGTTTGACGCGGCCGGCCGGCTCGTCGTCTGCAACGAGCGATACCTGGCGATGTATGGGCTGTCGCCGCAGGTCGTAAAGCCCGGCGCGGCGCTGATCGATATCATCAGGCAGCGGACCAAGACCGGCAGTCTGCACCGCGATCCGGCGCAGTATTGCGCCGCGCTGATGACCAGCATGGCGGCCGGCAAGATCGTGAGCTTCGTCGCGGAAACGCCCGCCGGCCGCGCGGTTTCGGTCGTCAACCGCGCCATACCCGGCTCGCGTTATTGGGTCGGAACGCACGACGACATCACTGAACGCCGCTCGGCAGAACGAAAAAGCGCGCAGCTCGGCGAACAAGAGGCACGCCGCGCCGTCGTCGAGGAGGCAATCGCCGGGTTCCGCGAAGGCGTCGAGGGTGTGCTCAAGACCGTGGCGGAAAGCGTCGCGGCGATGAAATCGATTGCCACGGCGTTGTCGGCAACCTCAAGCGAGACCACCGTGCACACCGCCGGAGCGGTCGAGACGTCGAACGAAGCCTTCTGCAGCGTTGAAGCAGCCGCCACCGCCGCCGACGAATTGGGCAAGTCGATCGCCGAGATCAACCGCCAGCTCGTCCGCGCCACCGAGGTGGTGCGCGCCGTGGCGGCGGACACCCAATCGACCAACCGGGACATCGCCGGGCTGGCGCACGCCGCGCAAAAGATCGACGACGTGGTCAAGCTCATTCAAAGCGTGGCTGGGCAGACCAATTTGCTGGCGCTGAACGCCACCATCGAGGCTGCGCGCGCCGGCGCGGCCGGCAAAGGTTTCGCGGTCGTCGCCTCCGAGGTCAAGGCACTGGCGGTGCAGACCGGCAGAGCGACCGACGATATCGCCGCGCAGATCGCGGCCGTGCAGTCATCGACGCATAGCGCGGTCGGCGCCATCGGCAACATCGCCGCCCGCATGCAGGAAATCCGCCAACTCACCGCAGCTATCGCCACTTCGGTCGAAGAGCAGAATGCGGCGACGCGGGAGATTTCCTCCAGCGTTGCCACGGCCGCGTCGGGTACTAAATCCGTCGTGGCGGTATTGCAGCGCGCTTCCGCCGCTATCTGCGACATGCATTCGTCGGCCGATACCGTGCTGACAGCCTCGCAAGCGGTCGAAAAAGCCGCCGATTCACTGCGCGGCAGCGTCGACGGTTTCCTGCGCAAGGTCGCCATCTAATCACTCCAATGCCACCCGGGCGAAAGTTGCGACGATGCGCGCCGCGGCCTTGATCGAGCCGCCGAGATTACCCGCGACTTTGGATTGCCCGCCGCTGCGACGCCGATAGTCGACCGGCAATTCCAACACCCGCAGACCCGAGCGCGCCGCGCGCATCTGCATTTCCAGATTCCAGCCGTATGTCAGCTCACGCATACCGAGCTTAAGCAAGCAGTCGCGGCGAATTGCGCGCAGCGCGCTCATGTCGGTATAGCGGACGCCGTAAAGCAGTCCGGTCAGGGCGCCGGCCGCGCGACCAGCGGTAATTTGATGCCACGCCATGCTGCCCGGCTCGCGCGCGCCGCGCACCCGGGATCCAATGACGAAATCGTAGCGGCCGGAGCTTATGGCGGCAATGATGTCGCGAATGGCTGCCGGATCGTCGGCGCCGTCGCCGTCCATGAACACCACGATATCGGATCCGTCGGCGGCCTGCGTGCCGGCGAGGCAGGCACGGCCGTAGCCACGGCCGACGCCGATGACCTCGGCGTCGGCGCCGCGCGCTATTTCCACCGTGCCGTCGGTACTGCCACCGTCGACGACGATGACGCGCCCGATAATGTCCCGAGGCAGCGCTGCAATGACGCCGGCGATCGATGTGGCTTCATTGAAGGTCGGAATGACGACGGCGACGCCGTCGGTCGCCGGCGGCACCGCTTACAAGCTCCAGCGCAGGCCGCAACTGGCGCAGGCCGCAGGCGGCGCATCCGACATCAGCGCCTTGCGGAAATCGCGGTAAGCCTCGCCGCTCCAGATTTCGCGCAACGTCTGCTGCGTGGCGTCGCCGAGCGTGTAGTTCTCGTAACCGCGCTGGGAGAATGGAGCGATGCAGCACGGCAAAGCGCGGCCGTTGGCGGTGATGTACATGACCGTCCACGGCCGCCGGCAGAGCGACCAGGGCGACCCGTTATCGCTGCGCTTTAAGCTGACGCCCGGCTCGGAAGCCGCACCCGAGGCGGAAAACGTAATGCCGAGAGCGGCGGCAACCGCCGCAGCCCGGTCGATATGGCTTGCCTCGTCGCCCGACAGCTTCTCGTATAGCGCCTGATCCGGTCGGGCCATGCCGATAGCGTTGTCGTTGAAGAATACGAAGCGCTGCAAATACACTTCCTTGACGCCGGTTTCCGCTGCGACCCGGACGAAGTCGGGCAATTGCTCGACGGTTTCGCGTAATCCGGTCAGCCATGCCGACACGCGCGGCTTTGCGTGGCCTTCGCGTTCCTGAAGGTCGCGGAACGCACGCACATTCTTGAGGATGCGATGAAAATAGTTCTTGCCGCGGACGACACGGTAGGATTCGGCGTCGGCGGCGTCGAACGACACGCGCAATTCGTCAAGCTCGGCCTCGATCAAAGCCCTGCCGTTTTTCTCGTTGAGGACGGTACCGTTGGTATTGAACAAGACGTAAGCGCCGCGATCCTTCAGATAACGAACCATGCGCGGCAAGTTCTTTACCAGCATTGGCTCGCCGACGCCGTGCAGCACCGCGCGCGCAAGATTCGGGATTTGGTCGACGATCGAGCGAAATAGCTCCCAGCTCATGTCGGCCGGCGGCTCAAGCTCCTCGTAGGTGCGCGGGCAAGTGGTGCACAGAAGATTGCAGCGATTGGTTGTCTCCAGATAGAGGCAGATCGGGTCGTGAGCAGGAACGTCAGTATCCGTGCTCACGCTTTCGAAATAGCGCCGCGGATCGACCGAAGTTTTTCTTGTCGCCGTCTCCATCTCAACCGGCCTCGATCTCGGCCGCCGCGGTGGCGGGTCGGCGCTGTTCGCCGGAGAACTCCTCGTGGTTCCAAAGGCTGCGCATCAGCGCGGCGGTTGCGGCCGGGTAATGCGGCTCGCCCGCATCGAGCCGACGCCTTGCCGCGCGCGGCCGGCGGATTTCGCCGTAAAGCCTCCGCAAGCCTTCCACATCGTCGACGTCATACCAGACCGGCAGCGTATGCACTTCCAGCTTGAGTTCGCGCGCGCGCTCCAATGTTTGCTGCGCCACGTGTTCGGTGCTCCAGGCGATATCCTCGAACAGCCGGCGATGCGCGGCCTTCAACCCGAGCAGATAATAGCCGCCGTCGCTCGACGGACCAAGCACGGCGCGCTCGCCGGGAAGCGCCAGCGTTTCCGCAGTTTCGACCAGCAATGCAGTGGGTAGCGTCGGGCTATCGGAATTGAGCACGACCGCAGATGAGTGACCGCGCGTAAAAATCTCCTCGATGGTGCGGAGCAGACAATCGCCGAAGTTCGGCAGGCAGGCGTCGATCAGACCAATGGCTGAAGGCAAGGTACGCTGGAAAAAATCCTCGGAGCCGCGCGGCGCGAAGGCGGCATAGCCCGCGATCGAGGCAAAGCGGCCGGCGCGCAGAACATTGCCAGCGATGTCGGTGACGAAGGCAGTGTTGAGGGCCGCCGCCTGGTCGAAAGTCAGCGGCGGCACCAGCCGGGTTTTGGTCCGTCCCGGCGCCGACGCTTTGGCCATGACGGCAATTCCGCAAGACCCGGATTTGCCGCGAGACGAAAACTTGCGGCGAGACGGGAACCTGCGATTTGAACCCGGTGTGTCGGCAAAAGCGGGGCCGGCCGACGCAGGTGTGCCGTGATGACGATTCACACCGTCCATAAATGCCCCCGAAAGCCGCAGCTTGAAATCAGTGGTCGATGACGAACGCAAGGGGGCAGTGTTCGGCAAAGCATGCCCTTTCGCCAATCAATTCCGGCTCACTGCCTACAAGTCGATAAACACCAAAAAGTTATAAGCTTCACAAACTCGTGATCGTCAGTAGGCCCGCGTCAGTGCAACGCGGATCGTGGCGGTGTCGGTTAGCTCGGCCGCGCCGTTGTCTCGCCATGTCGGCGCGCTCGCGTATTCGCTGCGCGGCATGTCGAGCGAGGCCAGTTCGCGGCCGCGGATGCCAACGACCTCGATCGGCACTGCGACGGGACGTGCTCCCCAACTGAAAAGTCCGAGAAAGCCGCCGTAATCGATAATGAGCTCGATCTTGCCGCTCTTGGTGCGGACAACCTCGCGCACGTGGCCGAGCGTCCGGTGATCGTCATCGAGAAGCGGCAATCCAATTAGGTCGCCGACGCGCACCGGCTGCGGATAGCGCGCCTGCATGCGCTGCTCTGGGGTCAAAGCGGGTTTTTGGTCTTCTGCACCGACAGCGCCCGCATCGACCGATGCGAGCACAGGGATCGCCAGCACGATCGCGATCAAAACATTGCGCACTCGACAGCTCCCGATCAAAAGCGCCGCGCGAATTCGTGAAGCGGATTTATTTGCGAACCGATATTCGCGACCATAGTGTCGTTTCGGCGCGACAGTCCAATGACTGCAAGGAACATTTCCAATGTCGGCACCGGCGGTCAAATCACTTACGCGTAAGGAGCTTTTGGCCGCACACCCTCAACACCGGCTGCACCCATGGCCGGTGCGCGTCATGCATTGGACCAACGCTGTCGCCATTTTCATCATGATCGGCAGCGGCTGGAAGATTTATAACGATGACGTCATTCTGGGCTGGCTGCATTTCCCCGACGCCCTGGTCATCGGCATATGGGCGCAATACGGGCTGCAATGGCATTTCTTCGGCATGTGGATTTTCGTGCTTAACGGGCTCGCGTATCTCAGCTACGGCCTTGCCACCGGCCGCTTTCGGCGAAAGTTGTTCCCTATTTCGCCGCGCGAGCTTTTGGCGACGGTCGGCGATGCGCTGCGCTTTCGCCTCGCTCACGACGATCTCACCCACTACAACGGCGTGCAGAAGATCCTCTATCTCGGCGTCATACTGGTCGGCATCATGATCGTGATCTCCGGGCTGGCGTTGTGGAAGCCGGTGCAGTTCTCCGAGCTTGCGTCGCTCTTTGGCAGCTTCCAGACAATCCGGATCGTGCATTTTCTCTGTATGTCGGCGATCGTCGCATTCCTAATCGTCCACGTCGCTCTCGCGTTGTTAGTGCCGCGGACCATCCTCGCCATGCTGACCGGCGGCCCGGTCGTCGACGACGATGCGAAAGTCGTCGCCGATGCCGCGCTCGAAGCCAGGCCGCGGTGACGCAATGGGCCGCCGTAACCGCATTCCGTCGTTGTTTCGGCCGAAGCAACCGATCGACCAAAGCGTGCTGACGGTTGACCGCCCGCTCATCGACAGCGTGAACCGCCGCAGCGTGCTGCGCGGCGCCGTCAGCCTGGGCGCGCTGACTTTATTGAGCGGTTGCGACGTCACCGAAGAGGAGCCGGTGCAGACATTTTTGCGCACGGTATCGGCGTGGAATGACCGCGTGCAGGCCACGATCTTCCGGCCCGATCATCTGGCGCCGACGTTTTCGCCGGCGCAGGTAGTCAAGCCGCCACGCTTTAACGCCTATTACCCCGTTGAGGAAGTAAAGCGGATCAACGGCGCAGCCTGGCGGCTGGAATTAGCCGGCCGTGTTGCGGACAAAACGCCGTGGACGGCGCAGCAGATTTACGCGCTGCCCGAGCAAGAGATCATCATCCGCCACATCTGCGTCGAGGGCTGGGATTATATCGGCCAATGGTCGGGTCCGAACCTGAAAGCCTTCCTCGAGCGCATCGGTGCCGATCTGACGGCGAAATACGTCTACTTCCACTGCAACGACGATTTCACCGAGAGCATCGACATGGCGACGGCGCTGCATCCGCAGACCATCCTCGCCACCCGCTACGCCAACGAGATCATCGCCGATCCGTTCGGCTATCCGCTGCGACTGCGCACCTCGACCAAGCTCGGCTACAAGAACGCCAAATGGATTCGCGCCATCGAGGTCACCAACACGTTCACCGAGACGTTTTGGAGCAAGCAGGGATTTAACTGGTTCGCGGGCATCTAGCTCGCCGCGGAGAGCTCACTTCATCCGGACGTAAATCCGCCAGCGGGCATCGCGCGCTTCCGCTAGGCGATAATCGGCACTGGCGGCGAAAAGATCGTGATTCCAGGCCTTGTCCTGGGGCACAACGACGACGACGTCACAGCCGTATCTGGTCGCCAGGTCGTGGGCATCGGCGGCCGTGCCTTGCCCACCGAAGACGCGCAGAAATGTTGCGTCGATCGCCTCGCGACGGTCCGGCGGCAAGGGCGCGAACGCAAGCGCCATTTCGCGGCCGGCGAAACATGACGAGCGGTTGGCGAGCAGAGCCCAGGATATGTTCACCGGCCACGGCGTCAGGTCCTGCATGAAAAGTGGATTATTGGCGACCCGCATGGACGGAGCAGCGTAGCGTCGCACCGCCGTCCATAATTCCGGTGTCTGCGCGAAGGCCCTGGCGTCGGGCGGCCGCCGCGAGGTGATCACATTGTCGCGGATGGTCTCGGCGAAATCGGGCACGCTCAGCGCAAGCCCGATGAGAGCAGCGGCGGCGATGGCGGCGCGCTGTGGCGCGCTTGGCAAACCGGCCGCGGTCGCCGCGGCCATGACGATGAGAACAATCTCGGCGGGGATGATGGCCCGCAACCCGAGGTCGTTGTTTTCGCCAAGCGTCGAAACCAGAAGCCAGGAGACGACGAGTCCGGTGCCGGCGAGACAGGCCAAAGTCGCGATCGCCAGCTTTTCGGAGCGCGGCATGGTGCTGCGCAACGCCACGGTGAGCGCGATGACGCCGGCGACGAAGGCGGCCGGCAACTCGAGTGGTAGGATAACAAGCCAGTAGCCCGGAATATCCATCGCCCGGCGCAGCCAAAACGGAAACCATTCACCGAATACCAAATACGGCGCTACGGCGATGGGGTTGCCGTCGCCACGGCCGTGCACGGCCGCCAATTGATCGCGTACAAACGGCGCGATCAGACTGATGACGAGCAAAGCAGCGATTGCAAGCCCACTGATGAAGCGCAGCCGTCGGGTCTGGTCGACTTCACCAAACAACAGCGGTGCCGCGATCAGCCCGGCGATAGCCATCGTAATGCCGCCGACGAAAGTCGAACTTTCAAATGCGGACACCATGAGCAACGCGATCGTCACCACCAGCGCCAGGCTTTGCCGCAGTGCGTATCGGGTCGCAAGCAGCAGCGCGGTGACGACGCATGAGGCCGACATCAGATGCTGCGGTACCCATGTAGCTTGAAACAACCAGCCCGCCATGCCGATCGAGGGTCGGAGCACCGGCGAGAGATTGTTGGTGTGGAAGATCCAGTAGAGCGTCGCCCACAGTGATCCGGCGGCGGCGAGCGCGACGACCCAAGCTGCCGCGGCAGCGCGTTTACTGAGCCATACCGCAAGCCCCATCATCAGAGTGAGCGAGGCGAAGGCAGTGAACCAAGTCAGTCCGATGTCGGCCTCCCAGCCGCTCCGCGACGCGACCAGCCCGATCTCGGCGGCGCTGAAATGCCACAGGTAATAATACGCCAGCCGCCCGCGCGTGCCGTCGGCGCCGAACACCGCATTGACCGGCGGCAGGCCGAGTCGGGTCATCGCATCGATGATCGCGCTTTTGGCGTGGTCGAAAATCGGATCGGCAAGCCAGACCGCGTCACCGGACGCTTTCGGCAGAATGGCGGCCGCCGGAATGAGTGCGAGAATCGCGGCCGCGGCCAACGCCCAAAGCGGAATAGTCAACGCCGGTTCTGTTTCGCTCGCCGGCGCACGCTGCGACAGCGAAACGCCGGCAACCAGGATGCACACCGCGCCGAGGCCGGCGACGGCGAACGGTGAAAATCCAAGCAGCAAAAGAATCGGTAGCGCCACGGCGCTGTGCGTGGCCCAGCCGATCACCGGCGCGGCGCCGAGCGCGAGCACCCGCGGCAGTAAGTGCCGGGCAAGGGCGTAGCCGAGCAACGGCCAGAACGCCGCTGCAATCAGCGCGCAGAGGACGGCATTGACGGGCGACGCCATGACAAGTCCCGGCGCGCGCTTGCGCGGCGATGAGTGAAATGCGCCGCTATTGCGTTGCGGCTGGGGGAGGACCGGTTGCGGTAGCGAGGACCACGACCTTCGTGCCGATCGGGGTACGGTTGTAAAGGTCGGTGACGTCGTCGTTAGTCAAACGGATGCAGCCGGAAGAGACGTTGTGGCCGATCGTGGATGGGTCGTTGGTGCCGTGGATGCGGTAGAGCGTGTCCTTGTTGCCTTGCCACAGATACATCGCGCGGGCGCCGATCGGGTTGTCGGGACCGCCTTTCATGCCAAGTCCGCTCTGCAATTGCGCCATGTGCTCGCGCAGTTCGGGTTTGCGCGCCAGCATTTCGGCCGGTGGATACCAATCGGGCCATTCCTGCTTGGTATGGATCACAGCGAGGCCGTTCCAGACGAACCCTTCGGCGCCGACGCCGACACCATAGCGAATGGCAGTTCCATCGCCCTTGACCCAGTAGAGGTAGTGGCTGCCGGGATCGACGACGATCGTGCCGGCAGGCTCGGGCGACGGATATGCGACGACCCTGCGTGCGAAAGCCGGGTCCGGCCCCTTGGGTTCCTGGGCGTCTTGCAGCAGGGCACCGGTGCAGCCAACCAGCGCCGCGGCCAATCCACCGATGACCGTGGCCGCGCTGAAGCGCCCTCCGACTGGTGAAACGTGGCCCCTCATGACGCCGAACCCCAATCCGCTCATACGGCACCGCTGAACTTACCCCAAAAAATGTGACTTTTGTCGGCTTCTGCCAAGGCTCTTCACCAGGCTCCGCCTTCGCACAAGGTTTCGTCCTCGCACCGGCTTCGCTTTCGCAGCGTCGTCGCGGAGGTTGTGGCCGTGGCTTTCGGCAATAACGGAACCGCAGGGCGGTGAGAATATGCGGCCGGAATCTGGAGGGGCAACCGCCTGTTCAAAGGCCTGGCGCGTTCATAGCTTGAAGGGTGACGTTTCGCGGAGATTTGCGTCATGCCGCTTGGCAATCCGATGAACAAGATGAGCAAACGGACCCAGTTTCATATTGGCTACTGGATCGCTGCGATGCTCGGCCTTTTGGTATTGCAATACTTCTACGTCAACGCGGAGAAAATCGCGACTATTCCGTACAGCCAGTTCGAGCAATTGCTGCAAGAAGGCAAGATCGAGAAAGTCGGAGTGTCCGATCGTTATATCCAAGGCACGCTTAAGGAGCCGTTAGACGGCAAAACTCAGTTCGAAACCACCCGGGTCGATCCGCGCTTTGCCGAACAGCTGCAGAAGTATCACGTCACCTATACCGGCGAAGTGGCGAGCACGCTGGTGCAGGATTTATTGTCGTGGATCCTTCCGGCAGTGCTGTTCTTCGGTGTGTGGATGTTTCTGTCGCGGCGCGTCACGCAAGGGTTCGGCGGCGGCCTTATGTCGATCGGCAAGAGCAAGGCGCGAATCTATGTCGAGTCCGATACCGGCGTGCGCTTTGACGACGTCGCCGGGGTCGATGAGGCAAAGGACGAGTTGCACGAAATCGTCGATTTTCTGAAAGACCCCGATCAATACGGCCGGCTTGGCGGGCGCATGCCCAAAGGCATTCTGCTTATTGGTCCGCCGGGCACCGGCAAAACGCTCTTGGCTCGCGCCGTCGCCGGCGAGGCGAAGGTGCCGTTCTTCTCCATTTCCGGCTCGGAATTCGTCGAGATGTTCGTCGGTGTCGGCGCCGCGCGTGTGCGCGATCTGTTCGAACAGGCGCGGGCGAAAGCGCCCGCCATCATCTTCATCGATGAGCTCGACGCACTCGGCCGCGCCCGCGGCTTCGGCCCATACGGCGGTCACGACGAGAAGGAGCAGACGCTTAATCAGCTCCTGGTCGAAATGGACGGCTTCGATGCGCGCAGCGGTCTCGTCATCTTGGCGGCGACTAATCGCCCGGAGATACTCGATCCGGCCCTGCTGCGGGCCGGCCGCTTCGACCGCCAGGTGCTGGTGGACCGGCCGGACAAGCGCGGGCGCGTCGCGATCCTTCGGGTGCATTTGCACAAGACCAAGCTTGCGGCCGACGCCGATCCGGAAAAAATTGCGGCGCTTACTCCGGGTTTCACCGGCGCCGATCTCGCCAATCTCGTCAACGAAGCGACTTTGCTTGCGACCCGGCGCGGCGGCGACGCGGTCACGCTCGACGATTTCACCAACGCGGTCGAGCGCATGGTGGCCGGCCTGGAGAAGCGCAATCGGCTGCTCAACCCGAAAGAGCGCGAGATCGTCGCCTATCACGAGATGGGGCATGCCCTGGTCGCGGTGTCGCTGCCCGGCACCGACCCGGTGCATAAGGTTTCGATCATCCCGCGCGGCGTCGGCGCGCTGGGCTACACTATTCAGCGGCTTACCGAGGATCGCTTCCTGATGACGCGGGAGGAGCTCGACAACAAAATGTCGGTCCTCCTCGGCGGCCGCGCCGCCGAACTCACGGTGTTCGGACACTTGTCGACCGGCGCAGCCGACGATTTGCGTAAAGTTACCGACATCGCGCGCTCGATGGTGACGCGGTACGGCATGTCGGAAAAGCTCGGCAGCGTCGCCTACGAGCGCGATCCAAGCAACTATCTGAGCGGACCCGGGTTCCCGCTGCCGCAGCGAGAAGAAGATTATGCCGATGAAACCGCAGCCGTCATCGATAACGAAGTGCGCCGCATTGTGCAAACCGCGATTGACCGCGCGCTCGACGTCTTGCGCGAGAAGCGCGACGCGCTAGAACGGAGCGCCCGCAAGCTGCTTGAGAAGGAAACGCTCGACGAAAAGGACTTGGCCGAGCTTATCGGCCCGCCCGCTGGTCCGCCGATCCGCGTCGCGGCCGAGTAAGGAGCCGAGCGGTCTTCCCGGCAGGTCGCCGCGGGATTATTCTTAATCGGGTGTGACGCTTGGGCGAACGGCGACAAAGTCGCAAATGCATTTGGAGGCCGTCATGTTGAATTTGCGAATTATGACCTTGACCACCGTCGCCTTTGTCGGCGCGCCGGTGGCGGCAGATGCCGGACCGTGCACGGCGCAGATCGCGGCGGTTGAGCGGCAAATCCGCGAGGCACAGACTGCCGGACAGCCCGGTGGTCCGGGAGTGCCGAGCGCGCCGCAATCGGTCGGCGCCCAGCTTCATCACCAGCCGACACCGGGTACAGTGGAACGCGCCGAGCATAGGGCGAACGCGGCGGGCGACGCAGCGCTCGATCGAGCGCGCAACGCCGACGCCGCCGGCGATGCCGCGGCATGCAGCAAAGCGCTCCAGGAAGCCAGGGACCTTTACGGGGTGTAGGGGAGCGCAGGGGATCAATACGCTTCTTGCGTATAGATTGGATCGACGGAACCGGCCCACGGTCCGTGGAATTTCTCAAGCAGTTCCTGCGCCGGAGTAGTCCTTCGGGCGAGGCGATCTTCCAATACGTCGAGATAACGTGTCTCGTCCTGACCGCTGACATCGAACCGCTTTCTTCGCGACAATCCTGCGCGCGCCAATTTGACGGCTTCGCCGGCGATTTCGAATACGGTGCGATCGCGGATCACGGTGGCGAGGCCGGCTTTCGGGACGTCGTCGCGCAGCTTCTGGCGGTCCACGGCGCTCCAGCGTTTGACGAGGTCCCAAGCGGCATCGAGGCTTGAGTTGTCGTAGAGGATGCCAGCCCAGAATGCCGGCAGCGCCAACAGATTGCGCGTCGGTCCGGAATCGGCGCCGCGCATTTCCAGATAGCGCTTGAGCCGGACCTCCGGAAAAATCGTGGATATGTGGTTCGCCCAGTCGGAAATCGTTGCGCGTGCGCCCGGCATGCCCGGAAGCTTGCCGGCCATCAGATCGCGAAACGATTGCCCCGAGACGTCGACATACTGCTCGCCGTGTTTGACGAAATACATCGGCACGTCGAGGGCGTAATCGACCCAGCGTTCAAAACCCATGCCGGGTTCGAACACCCAGGGCAGCATGCCGGTGCGGTCCGCATCGGTGTCACGCCAGATTTCGGCGCGGAAAGAAAGAAAGCCGTTCGGCCGCCCCTCGGTGAACGGCGAGTTGGCGAACAAAGCAGTTGCCACCGGCTGCAATGCGATCGAGACGCGCAGCTTCTTGACCATGTCGGCTTCGGAAGAGAAATCGAGATTGGTCTGCACCGTGCACGTGCGGTACATCATGTCGAGACCGAACTTGCCGACCTTCGGCATATAGGCGGTCATGATCTTGTACCGGCCTTTCGGCATTCTTGGCATTGCCGCGCGGGTCCAGTCAGGCGTCATTCCGATGCCGAGAAAGCCGATTTGCAGCGGCTCGGCGACTTCACGCACCTGCGCGAGATGCGCCATCAATTCGCGCGCGGTTTGGTGCACGGTTTCGACTTGCGCGCCCGATAGCTCGAATTGGCCGCCGGGCTCGAGCGAAATCGCTCCGCCGCCGGTGACATCGAATAATCCGATGACGTTTCCTTCTTCCACGATCGGCTGCCAGCCGAGCAGATGCTGCATGCCCTCGAGCAGGGTGCGAATGCCGCGGCGGCCCTCATAGGGCACGGGCCGATGTCCTTCGAGCGTGAAGGCGAATTTTTCATGCTCGGTGCCGATGCGGAATTGCGATTTTGGCTTGGCGCCATGCGCGATCCAATCGACAAGCTCATCGCGCCGCTCGATCGGCGTCAGATCGACTTGGTCACGCGCCATGGGATCCGTGAATTAGCCGCAGCTGCAATAAAATGGTGATGATTTTCACGCGGCCTTGCGCTTTTCCGGCGGAAAGCGGTGATAGAAGCTGTCGCCGGTCTTCGCCATGTCACGCAAAAGCTTGGACGGCTTGAAACGACTGCCGTACTTTTTCGCCAGCGCATTGCAGAGATCGACGAAGGCTTTGCTGCCCATGCCGTCGATGTAGGAAATCGTACCGCCGGTAAAAGGCGCGAAGCCGAAGCCGAGGATCGAGCCGACGTCGGCTTCGCGCATATCCGTGACCACGCCTTCCTCGACGCAACGGGCCGATTCGAGCGCCTGGATCGCCAGCAGCCGGACTTTGAGCTCTTCGACATCGATGGCGTCGGGATCGAGCTTGACCGGCTGCAAATCGGCAAGCCCCGGCCATAGCCGCTTCGGTCCGCTTTGCGGATAATCGTAAAAGCCCTTGGCGTTCTTGCGGCCATAGCGGCCGCGCTTTTCCACCATCTCCTGCAGCAGCGCCTTTTGCCGCTCGTCGATCGCCTGCGGCCCCAAATCGGCCTCGGTCGCCTTGAGGATCTTCCATGCCAGATCGACTGCAACCTCGTCGTTGAGTGAAAGCGGGCCGACCGGCATCCCAGCCATGCGCCCGACATTCTCGATCATTGCGGCGGGCACGCCTTCCGCCAGCATCAAATGGCCTTCGCGGATGTAGGTCCCGACTACGCGTGAGGTATAGAAGCCGCGCGAATCGTTGACCACGATCGGCGTCTTGCGGATAGCGCGCACGTAATCGAGCGCCATGGCAAGCGCAGCGTCGCCGGTTTTTTTGCCGAGAATGACCTCGACCAGCATCATGCGGTCGACCGGCGAGAAGAAATGGATGCCGACGAAGCGCGATGCATCCTTGAACAACTTGGCTAGCGAAGTGATCGGCAGTGTCGAAGTGTTCGAGCCGAAAATCGTCTCCTTGCCGATTGCCGCCTGCGCTTTGGCGATCGCCTCTTCCTTGACGGCGCGGTCCTCGAACACCGCCTCGATGATGAGGTCGCAATCGTTCAACGCCGCGTAATCCGGCGTCGCGGTAATGTGCGCGAGCAGTGCGTCGCGGTCGGCGCCAGTGGCGCGGCCGCGGTTGATCTGATCGGTGATCAATTTCTGCGAATGGGCCTTGCCCTTGTCGGCGGTTTCCTGATCGCGGTCGATGAGGACGACGTCGATGCCGGCCTGCGCGCTGACGTAAGCAATGCCGGCGCCCATGAAGCCGGCGCCGAGGACGCCGATCTTTCGCACCGCTTTCGGCGGCACTTCGGCCGGCCGGCGCGCGCCTTTGTTGAGCTCCTGCATGGAGACGAACAGCGAGCGGATCATCGCCGCCGCTTCGGGCGAGCGCAAGATCTTGGCGAAATAGCGCGATTCAACGCGCAGCGCCTGATCCATCGGCAGTTGCAGGCCTTCGTAGACGACCTGCATGATGGCGCGGGCCGCGGGATAATTGTCGTAGGTCTCGCGCCGATAAAGCGCGTTCGCCGGCGGAAACACCATCATGCCGGCCTTCGAATACACTTGCCCGCCGGGCAATTTGAAGCCGTCGACGTCCCACGGCGCCTTGGCCGACCCGCCGGCCTTGATCCAATCTTTGGCGATGCGAATGAGATCGCCTGGCGGCACGACTTGATCGACAAGCTTCATGGCTTTGGCGCGGTTCAACCGGAGTTGATCGCCTTTGAGCAGGAACTGCAGCGCGTCGGCGGGTTGCAGCATGCGCGCGATGCGCTGCGTGCCGCCGCCGCCGGGAAACAATCCGACTTTGATTTCCGGGAGTCCAAGGCGCGTCTTGTCGTTCTCCGCGGCGACCCGATGATGGCAAGCGAGCGCCAACTCGAGGCCGCCTCCCATCGCGGTGCCGTTGAGCGCCGCCACCCACGGTTTGCCGCTGGTCTCCATCCTGCGGGCGATCTGCGATAGTTTGCGGCTCTCATCGAACAGCCGCTGGTTCGCCGCTTCCTCGCCTTGTGAATGGATCAATTCGGTGAAAGTCCGGCTCAAACCTTCCAGCATGGTCAGATCGGCGCCGCCGCAGAACGCTTCCTTACCGCTGGCCAGCACCGCGCCCTTGATAGCGGCATCGCTCGCGACCCGTTCGACGATGGCGCCGAGCTCTTCCATCACTTTGGCATCGATGACATTCATCGAGCGCCCCGGCATGTTCCAGGTGACAAGCGCAATGCCGTCGGCGTCGGTGTCGAAGGTAAAATTCTGGAAGGTCATGCTCCCCTCGCATCTCGTTTTAGCCTCGTCCCGGCGGGAGACGGAGACTTACTTCGCATACGGCTCGCCGTCCTTGTGGAGGTATTGCCCGCTTTTGTCATCGCGGACAAACAACAGGTCGACGTCGGAATATTCGACGCGCTCGCGCTTTGCGCGCGTGCCGATTTCGAGATAGACAACGTCGTGGCCTGATTTGTTGACGAGCTGATGGCCGTTGCGCACGTCGGCTTTGAAAGCTGCGGCGTCGCCCGGCCGCAACACAGTCTCACCCTGATCCTCGATCAGCGCTACTTCGCCTTCCAGAATGTAAATGAGCTCATCCTCCTGCTCATGCCAGTGGCGAAGCGACGACGCCGCGCCCGGCTTAAGGGTCGTCAGGTTGACGCCAAACTGATCGATGCCCGCGGCTGTGCCGAGCCGCTTGCGCGAGCGGCCGAAAACCACTTGATTGAGCGGTTCGGGATAGCTCGTACGGCTGTCCACCGGCAGCGTGGCGATGTCGATCTTCGGCATAGACGCGCCCTCGTTACGCTATGCGGCGTGTTGAGAAAGTTAGACCCGCTCGATAATCGTGGCGGTGCCCATGCCGGCGCCGATGCAAAGTGTCACCAGCGCGGTCGATAGGTCGCGTCGCTCCAACTCGTCAAGTACGGTGCCGAGGATCATGGCGCCGGTGGCGCCAAGCGGGTGGCCCATGGCGATGGCGCCGCCGTTGACGTTGATCTTGTTCGGATCAATCTCGAATGCCTGCATGTAACGCAACACCACCGAGGCGAACGCCTCGTTGAGTTCGATGAGATCGATGTCGTTGAGCGTCATACCGGATCGCTTCAGTACTTTCCTGGTGACATCAACCGGCCCGGTCAGCATGATCGCCGGCTCAGAGCCGATGTTAGCGAAGGCGCGGACGCGCGCGCGAGGCTTCAGGCCCGCCTTCTTGCCGGCGCGCGCATTGCCAAGCAGGACCGCAGCGGCGCCGTCGACGATGCCCGACGAATTGCCGGCGTGATGGACGTGATTGACGGCCTCGACTTCCGGATGCCGCTGAACCGCGACCGAATCGAAACCGCCCAGTTCGCCCATCTGCACGAATGAAGGTTTTAGCGAGGCGAGCGACTGCATGGTCGTGCCCGGCCGCATGTGCTCGTCTTTGTCCAGTATGGTCAGCCCGTTGACATCCTTAATCTTCATGACGGAGCGGCTGAAGCGTCCTTCGGCCCACGCCGCCGCGGCGCGCTTCTGACTTTCGACCGCGTACGCATCGACGTCATCGCGCGAGAAGCCGTATTTGGTGGCGATAAGGTCGGCGGAAATGCCCTGCGGTACGAAGTAATGCGCGACGGCGATCGAGGGATCGACCGCCCACGCGCCGCCGGATGCGCCGATGCCGACCCGGCTCATCGACTCGACGCCGCCGCCGATTGCCATGTCCTGCTGTCCCGACATGATCTGTGCGGCGGCAAAGTTCACGGCGTCGAGGCCGGATGCGCAGAAGCGGTTGATCTGAACGCCCGGGACGCCGTCGCCGTAACCGGCGACCAGCGCCGCGGTGCGGGCGATATCGGCGCCGGCTTCGCCGACCGGATCGACGACACCCATGACCACGTCGTCGACCAGCGTGGGGTCAAGCTCGCTGCGGTCCTTGAGGGCGCCGAGCGCCTGGCTCGCGAGATTGAGCGCGGTGACTTCGTGCAGCGAGCCGTCGATTTTGCCGCGGCCGCGGGGTGTGCGCACGTGATCGTAAATGAACGCGTCGGGCATGATGGCGTTTCCTCCTGGCCTTCGCCCGCAAGGGACGAAGGCAACCGAGCGGCCAAAGCCGCATGAGGCTCTTGGTCCGTGAGAACCGGACCCCTCATATAGTCCAAGTCCCGGGGATTTGCAGCCGAATGCTAAAAAGCCTCGGCCGGCAAAGCCATCGTCGATGCGGCGCCGGCCTTTATGCGGGCGAGGTGGGTGGCTGACGCGGGCAACAGCCGCTCGGCGAAGAACCGGCCGGTCGTCAGCTTCGCCGCCATGAGTTCGCCGGCGCCGTTGCCGCCGGCTGCAGCCTTGGCCTTCGCCGCCTCGGCGATCAGGCACCACATGTAGCCAAGCGCCACCAATCCGAACAGGTGCATGTAATCGGTCGAGCCCGCGCCGGCGTTTTCCGGATTGCCGAGTGCGTTCTGCATGAACCACATGGTCGCTTGCTGCAGCTCGCCGAGTGCTTGGGCGAGCGGCGTGACGTAAGGCCCGAGGCTTGAATTGGTGCTGTGCTCTTTGACGTAAGCCGACACCTCGGCGAAGAACGCCTGCAGGGCGCGGCCGCCGTCCCTCGGCAGCTTGCGGCCGACAAGGTCGAGCGCCTGGATGCCGTTGGCGCCCTCGTAGATCATGGCGATGCGCGCGTCGCGCACGAACTGCTCCATGCCATGCTCGGCGATGTAACCGTGGCCGCCGAAGACCTGCTGCGCCATCACCGTATTGGCGAAGCCCTGGTCGGTGAGCACGCCTTTGATTACCGGGGTCATCAGCCCCATGTGGTCGTCGGCCGCCTGACGCTCTTTGGCGTCGCCGGAGCGGTGCGCGACGTCGCTTTTAAGTGCAGTCCACAAAACCAGCGCACGCGCCGCTTCGTTGAACGCGCGCATGGTCATCAGCATCCGTCTCACGTCCGGATGCACGATGATCGGGTCGGCCGGCTTGTCCTTGAACTTTGCTCCGGTCAAAGCGCGGCCGGCGAGACGTTCCTTGGCGTAGGCGGCCGCGTTCTGATAGGCGACCTCGGATAATGCGAGACCCTGCACACCGACGCCGAGCCGCGCCTCGTTCATCATCGTGAACATCGCGTTGAGCCCACGGTTCGCCTCGCCGATCAGCCAGCCGGTCGCGCCGTCGAAGTTCATCACGCAGGTGGAATTGCCATGGATGCCCATTTTCTCTTCGATCGAGCCGCAGCCGAGCGCGTTGCGGGTGCCGACCCCGCCGTCGTCGGCCGGCAGGAATTTCGGGACGATGAACAGCGAAATCCCCTTGGTGCCTTCCGGCGCGCCTTCGATGCGCGCAAGCACCAGGTGGATGATGTTCTCGGCGAGATCGTGCTCGCCGGCGGAAATGAAAATCTTCGTGCCGGTGATCTTGTAGCTGCCGTCCGGCTGCGGCGCGGCGCGGGTCCGCACCAGACCCAGATCCGTGCCGCATTGCGGCTCGGTCAAGTTCATCGTGCCGGTCCATTGGCCGGCGACAAGTTTGGGCAGGTAGAGCGCCTTCTGCTCCGCCGTGCCATGAGCGTGGATCGCCGCGGCGGCGCCCTGCGTCAGCCCGGGATACATGGCGAAGGCCATATTGGCCGAGCATAGAAACTCGCCGATCGATTGGGTCAGCGCCATCGGCAAGCCCTGGCCGCCGAATTCCGGCGGCGCCGAAGCGCCGATCCAGCCGCCCTCGATCAGCCGCTTATAAGCATCCTTGAACCCGCTTGGCGTTGTCACCGAACCGTCGGCGAGCCGCTTGCAGCCTTCCTTGTCGCCGACGCGATTGAGCGGCGTCAGCACGTCCTCACAGAATTTTCCCGCCTCCACGAGCACCGCTTCGAGCAGATCGGGCGTAGCATCGGCAAAGCCCGGCAGGTTGTTATAGCGGTCGATGTGGAACACATCGCTCAAGAGGAACATCACGTCCCCGACAGGGGCCTTGTAAGTTGGCATTTCGTCCTCCTGCCATTGGCGATGAGCGCGGTGCCAGCGGCCTGGAAAGTATAACCTGGCCGGTTGACGTCAACGGACCCGGGGTAGCCGGGACGAAGTCGTCAACGTAACCGGAACGGTTACGCTTGCGACGTCGTAGCCCCGGTCTGTGAACGTCCGGCGACTGGCTTGGTAACGTTTCTTAACGGCTTCTTTACCGTAATCCTCAACATTTGCGCCAAGGACAGAAACCGCGCCCTCCGCGTCGTCTGTTCACGAGCATCGGCTCGAGAAACTGGGCACATCCTGCTCCTCCGATGTGGCTTGGACGTGAGAATGAAATCGGGCGGCCCGTGGAATCTGAGAGGTCTGCGTCCGGAAGCGCGCTCGGCCGCGCGCGAGGCCGCACGCCGCTCCGGCTTGTCGGTTGGAGAATGGCTCAACACGGTCATCCAACCGGCCGAAGAGGACGACGAAGACGCTTGGTGGTCGGCTGCAGAGCGCCAGCCGGAGCAGCAATGGCACCCGCGACCGCGCAACGAAGAGCCGAACCGCGAACGCCATCGCGACGCTCCGCCACGGCGTCGCGGCCGCGAGTCGGAAGAACGATGGCGTCACGCCACGCACGACGACGATTTAGAAGCGGACCACTACCGCGAGCCTGCGCCGCGCCGGCGCGCCACCGTCCCGGACGATCAATATCGATATCGCGTTTCGTCACGCGACGACAGTTCGGAGCGCGATCGATGGCGCGACGCTGAACGGCAGGGCCGCGGTCGCGCCGCAGGAGAGGACGAAAGGTCGCCGGGCCGGGAAGGGCGGCCCTATCGCGAAGCGGGCCGGCGTCCGCTCAGTTCTTACGCTCCACCGGAGATGCGCGACGGTCCGCCGCGCCGTGAACGCCAGCATCATCAAGAAGAATTTGCCATCCCGACACAGGAAGATCGCGCGCAGGACTTTCGCGCCCAAGACGACCGCGGCGCGTCAATCGACAAGGCCATAGCCGAGATTGAGGCGCGGCAACGCGCGCTCGAGAGCGAGACCAGCGCCGATATCAAAGCAGGGCAGCGCGCTCCCGACAGTGACGCTAACGCCAGCATCGAAGCGCGGCGACCTGCGCCCGACGTTGAGACCGGCGCTGAAATCAAGGTGCGGGAGGTCTCGCCTGACATCGAGACCGGCGCTGAAATCAAAGCGCGGGAGCCTGCGCCCGACATTGAGGCCAGCGCCGAAATCGAGGCAAAGCAGCGCGCGTTTGAAAGTGAGGCCGTTGCTCAGCGCTCGTTCGGCGAACGCGAGCCGCAGCCGCTTCCACCCCATCCGGAGCAAGGCCGCGCGCCGCGCGAGGCGCCAGCTTATTTCGCGGAGCCACCGATCGATCTCAGCGGTCTTGAACGACAATTGCGTCAGATCACGACCAAGATCGAGGCGCTGCAGCCGAATGCCGACCTCGGCGGCGCGATCGAGGAGCTTCGCGCCGAACTCGCGGCCATCGGTCGCTCGCTCACCGAAGCTTTGCCGCGGCACGCTTTGGAATCGCTGGAGATCGAGATCAAAGCGCTGGCCGAGCGCATCGATCACAGCCGCCAATCCGGCGTCGACACGACGGCACTTGCCGGCATCGAACGTGGTTTGGCGGAAGTGCGCGAGGCTTTGGGTAGTCTGACCCCGGCCGAAAGCCTGGTCGGCTTCGACGAGGCGGTCAAGGCGCTCGCCAAGAAAGTCGATGCGCTCGTCGCCAGAGACGATCCGGCCACGTTGCAGCAACTTGAAACCGCGATTGGAGCTTTGCGCGGCATCGTTTCCCACGTCGCATCCAACGATACGCTGACGAAGGTCGCCGAAGACGTTCGCGATCTCGCCGCAAAAGTAGACGGCCTCGCGGCGAGCGCGCCGGCGCTATCGGCGCTGGAAATCCGCATCGACAGGCTTGCGGGTGCGATCGACGCCTCAACTGAAGCGGGCCATGCGGTGCCGCGCGAGCTTGAGAAGCTGTTGTCCGGGCTGATCGAGAAGCTCGAATGGGTGCAGCTCACTCACACCGATCACAGTGCGCTCGCGCATCTCGAGGACCGCATCGCGACATTGGTCAAGCGACTCGATATGTCGGACGCGCGTCTCGGCCTGTTGGAGGGTGTCGAGCGGGGCCTGTCCGACTTGTTGGTTTATATCGAACAATTGCGCAGCGGAGCCAGCGCGGTCGCAAAGGTCGCGCCACCGCCGCCAGCGGTCGAAACAATCGAGCAGGAAGTCGCCGAGATCAAGGAAACCGAGCGTCGCACTCAGGACTCGCTCGAAGACGTGCAGGGCACCGTCGAGCACGTCGTCGATCGGCTCGCCATGCTCGAAAGCGACATGCGAAGCGACAAGACGAAACCCGCCGAGCATGCAGCGCCGCCGGCGGAGGTCGTGCCGCCGCCGCAAATTGTCGAGCCGGTCGATGACCCTGTCGACGAAATCTTGCAACCGCTCGATACCGCCGTCGTCGAGGCCGCGCCGCTGCCGAAGCCCGAACCCGCAACGCCGAAGCCGGTCGCGGCGCGAACGCCGATCGACCCTAGCCTGCCGCCCGATCATCCGCTCGAACCCGGCTCGGCGGCGGGCCGATCCCGCCAATTGCCATCGGCCGCTGATCGGATTGCCGCGTCCGAAGCGGTTATCGGATCGAAGCCGCCGGTCATACCCGATCCCGGCGGCGGCAAGTCCGATTTCATCGCCGCCGCACGCCGCGCGGCGAAGGCTGCCGCCGCTGCATCGCCGCCCAAGCCGAAAGGGCCAGTCACGATCGCGCCGGCGGCGGCAAAGAAGCTGTCCGAGCGATTACGCACAGTAATCGTGGCAGCCGCCGTGGTCGCGATCGTTGTCGGCGGCTTTCACATTCTTTCGCGGCTCTTCACCGATGCGGGCTCAAGCGCGCCATCGCATACGCAAACAGAGAAGCCGCGCGTTCTCAAAGAACCGCCGCATTCCGACCCGACGCCGTTGCCGCCGCGCGTGCAGACCGAGCCGACGCCGGAGCTGATCGAGCCGCCGCACGTACAAACGCAAGAGCCTTCGCCGCCAGCCGCGGTAGCGCCAGTGGAAAACTCTCCGGCGAATGCCGGTGCGGGTTCGGCGCAGAATCCCGCCGCGACGCCCGCTGCGACGACTCGACGACAGTCGCTTCTCGACCACGCCAAGGAATTTCCTGACTACGCGCGCCGCGGTGGCTGCCGGCCAGCCGATGGATATTACCGGCTCGGTACCGAGCATTGCGGCTCAACATAAGTCGGCCGCGCCTTCGAGCGTGCAGAAGTTGCCGGTCGCGATTGGCAGCCCGGCGCTGCGCGCAGCAGCCCTGGCGGGCGATCCTTCCGCCGCCTACGAAGTCGCCGTACGGTTCGCCGACGGGCGCGTGGTGCCGACAAACGACGAGGAAGCCGCGCGCTGGTTCGACGTGGCGGCCAAGAAGGGACTCGCTCCGGCCCAGTTCCGGCTCGGGACGCTCTATGAGAAGGGCCTCGGCGTCCGCAAGAGCCTTGCCATGGCACGCGACCTCTACCACGCCGCCGCCGAAAAAGGCCATGCCAAGGCCATGCACAATCTCGCCGTGCTCTACGCCGAAGGCATCGACGGCAAGGCCGATTACCATATGGCAGCGCAGTGGTTTCGCAAGGCGGCCGACCACGGCATCGCTGACAGCCAGTATAACCTCGCCGTTCTTTATGCGCGCGGCGTCGGCGTCGAGCAGAATTTCGCCGAGTCCTACAAGTGGTTCTTCCTCGCCGCCAGGGACGGCGACCAGGACGCCGCGCAAAAACGCGACGAAGTGGCCGCCCATCTTGACCAAAAGGCGCTCGGCGCGGCGCGGGCCGTTGCGGAGAAATGGACCCCGGTGGCGCAGCCCGCGGATGCCCTTACCGTAAAGGGAGCCTGGGATGGGCCGGTCAACACGATACCGGCGACCAAGCCGAAAGCGCATTCGGTGAAGACTTCGGCCTCGGACGCTGCCAAGGTCAATTGACGGGCTCGCCCGCGATCAATTTTGCGCGCTCGTCACGCCCGGACGGTTGCCGCGAGGCGCCCCGCGAGTAGAACAGTTAAAGGCCCGCACACAGCGCCCGGCGGTTCATCGTGCAGATCTTTCTTCCCATCGCCGACATCCCGGTCAACGTCTTTTTGGTGTTGGCCATGGGGCTCGCGGTCGGATTCATCTCCGGCATGTTCGGCGTCGGCGGCGGGTTCCTGATGACGCCGCTGTTGATTTTCATTGGCGTACAGCCGGCCGTGGCGGTGGCGAGTGTCACGCCGCACGTGGCGGCTTCCGCGTTTTCCGGTGCTATCGCCTATTGGCGGCGCCGTGCGCTCGACTTGACGCTGGCGCTGACGCTTCTGGCGGGCGGCATTTTCGGCACCGCCGGCGGCGTCGCTCTGTTCACCTGGCTGCGCGCACTCGATCAGCTCGATCTTGTGATCGGACTGTCTTACGTCACGCTGCTGACCGTCGTCGGCGTGCTGATGATCGGCGAGAGCGCGCGCGCGGTGCTGCGCAGCCGCCGCGGCAAACCAGCCGTGCTGCGCCGGCCGGGCAGCCACGCCTGGTTTCTCGGCTTGCCGCTTAAGCTCCGGTTCAAGCGCTCGAAAATCTACGCCTCCGCCATCCCGGTGCTGGCGATCGGCTTCATGATCGGATTTCTTGGCGCGATCATGGGTATTGGCGGCGGCTTTTTGCTGGTGCCGATGCTCATCTATTTGCTGCGGGTGCCGACCGCGACGGTGATCGGTACGTCGATGGTGCTGACCTTCCTCACCATGGTGTCGGCGACGGTGCTGCACGCAGCGACCAACCACCTGGTGGATGCCGTGCTCGCGCTCATTCTGATGGCCGGCGGCGTCGTCGGCGCTCAATTCGGCGCTCATGCCGGCCAGCGCATCCGCGGCGAATGGCTGCGGCTGCTTCTCGGTCTGTTGGTGCTTTCGGTCGGCCTGCGTTTTGCGTTCCAGCTCGTGCTGCGGCCGGAAGATTTGTACTCGATCCGCATGATCGCGAGTGGACCGTGAGTTGCGCGCGCGTCGCGACGCTGATCCTCGCCGTCGTCGCGGTCGATGCCGGCCCGGCGACCGCCACCGAGCATCTCGTCGCTTCCTTGACCAACCATCGCGTTATGATCACGTCGAACTACACCGGCGTGGAGCTGGTATTGTTCGGCACCGTCGAACGCGACGGTGGATCGGCGGCGCGAAATGGGCCTTACGATATCGTCGCCACCGTCACCGGGCCGCGCGAAACGCTCCGCACGCGCCGCAAGCAGCGTGTGCTCGGCATCTGGATGAACGCGCAAGCGCGCACCTTTGTCGATCCGCCGTCCTATCTCGCCGTGCTGAGCAGCCGGCCGCTCGATTGGATCGCCAACGCCGAAAGTCGAAGGCGGCTGCAACTCGGCATCGCCGATACGCCGTTGCCGGAACTCATTCACAACGACATCGGCGAGGTGCCGGGCGATCCTTTCCGCGCCGCTTTAGTTCGACTGATGCGCGAGCGCGGACTCTACAGCGAGGAGTCTAACGGCGTGACGTTCCTGACGCCGACTTTGTTCCGCGCGGCGATTGCGCTGCCGGCAGAGGTGCCGATCGGCAATTACACGGTCGACGTGAAGCTGTTCGCCGACGGCAGCCTGATCGCTCATACAGACTCAGCCTTCGAGATCGTCAAGGTCGGCTTCGAGCAATTCGTGGTCAACACGGCGCGCGAGCACGGCTTGCTCTACGGCTTCGCCACCGCATTGATGGCGATGGCGACCGGCTGGATCGCCAGTGTCGCGTTCCGGCGCGATTAATCCGGCAGGCAGCGCTGGGCGGCGATGGCGTAAAGCCGGCGCTCACCGAGCATATGGGCGGTAAAGGCCATAGTGCCGAACAGTCCGAAGATCGCACGATCGCGCACATTGAGGCCGCCGGCGTAGGCGCCGAACGCCGGCATGACGAGGCGCTTGCCGTCGCCCGCGAAGCAGCGCCTGCTGACGGCGCGGCCGCGTTGCGCGACGCGCGCGACCGGATGCAGGTGGCCGGCGATCTCACCGTCGACCGCGGTGTCCGAAGGCTCGTGCCGGAACGTGAGCGGACCGAACGCCAGGACTTCGGCGCGGCCGCCCCCGATATCGTCGGGGAGATCGGGATCGTGATTGCCGGCGATCCACAGCCACTCGCGGCCGTGCTGCATCGCTTTGAGGATCGTCCGGTCGCCGCCGGCCATCCGCAGCGGCCCGCCGACATCGTGAAAGCTGTCGCCGAGTGCAATCACAAGCCGCGGCGCGTAACGCTCGATCAGGCGCGCGAGCCGCGCCAGTGTCGTCGCGGTGTCGTAGGGCGGCAAGAGCACGCCGCGCCTGGCGAAGGCGGAGCCCTTTTCCAGGTGCAAATCGGCGACGACGAGCAGCTTCTCATCCGGCCAATACAACGCGCCGGCCGAATCGGCCACTAAAGTCACTCCCGACAAGACGATGGGGTGATCTTTGTTACCTCCGGCCTCGACGGCGGAAGGAGCATTCCGAGCAGGCGCTTCGGCATTTGCTACGCTCCGCCTCAATGCATCGCCTCCTTCACCAATTCGTCGGCTGCTTCGGCGAGGAGCGAATTGGCCGCCTCGCCATAAACCATCTCGCGTCCGATTTCGAGCATGACCGGGACGGCGAGCGGTGACACGTGGTCGAGCGCTTTATGGACGATTTGCCCCCGGATGCGCGAGAGCATTTCGGAGACGCGGTTGACATCAAGAAGGCCGGTTGCGGCATCGGCGCGTGCGGCGCGCAGGAGCACATGGTCGGGTTGATGGCTGCGCAATACGTCATAGACGAGGTCGGTCGAGATAGTGACTTGGCGCCGGGATTTTTCCTGGCCGGGAAAACGGCGCTCGATCAGCCCGGCGATGATGGCGCAATTGCGGAAGGTGCGCTTCATCAGCGCCGATTCGGCGAGCCAGGCTTCGAGGTCGTCGCCGAGCATGTCTTCGTCGAACAGTTCCGCAAGCGCGACTTCGCCGCGGGCGATGCGCTGCGCGACATCGCCGAGGCCCCACACCGCGAGCGCGTATTCGTTGGCGACAAAGCCCATGGGCCGCAGCCGCGCGCGTTCCAAACGTCGCGTCAGCAGCATGCCGAGCGTCTGATGCGCCAGCCGTCCTTCAAAGGGATAGCAGATGAGATAATGCTTGTTGCCGCGCGGAAAGGTTTCCACCAGAAGTTCGCGCTCGCCAGGCATCTGCGAGCGCCATTCCTGAATTTCCAGCCATTCGCGCACCTGCGCGGGAAGCTCCCGCCACGCTTGCGGATGGGCGATGATGTTTCGCACGCGGGCCGCGAGATAGGTCGACAGCGGAAATTTCCCGCCCTCATAAGCCGGCACTTTGGGATCTTCGGCGCTCGATCGCGAGACGTAAACTTCGTCCTCGACCAGGGCCTCGTATTTGAGAATCTCACCGGCGAATACGAAAGTGTCGCCCGGCACCATGGTCTCGATGAAATACTCCTCGACCTCGCCCAGAAGCCGGCCGCCGCGCGGAATGACCTTGGAGGCTCGGGAGCGCACCAGCCGCACCTTGAGCATGTCGGCTGCGACGATGGTGCCGACATTGAGCCTATAACGCTGCGCCACATTCGGATTGGTGATGCGCCAGCGACCATCCTTGCCCTCGCGGATCCGGGCGAACCGGTCATAGGCTTTGAGCGCGTAGCCGCCGGTGGCGACGAAATCAACCGTGGCATCGAAGTCCGCGCGCGTCAGCGCCGCGTAAAGCGCGGCCGTCGTGACCTCGGCATAAAGCTCCGCGCTGGTAAACGGCTCGCCGCAGGCGCAGCCGAGGATATGCTGGGCCAGCACGTCGAGCGCGCCGACGCGCAACGGTGGCGTGTCCTGCGCGTTCGCGGCGATGGCGTCGAGCGCGGCGCGGCATTCAAGCACCTCGAACCGGTTCGCCGGCACCAGCACGCCCTTCGACGGCTCGTCCATGCGATGATTGGCTCGGCCGATGCGCTGTAAAAGCCGCGACGCGCCTTTTGGCGCGCCGACGTTGATAACGAGATCGACATCGCCCCAGTCGACGCCGAGATCGAGCGAGGAGGTGCAGACGACGGCACGCAGCCGCCCGCCGGCCATGGCGGTTTCCACCTTTCGCCGCTGCGCCACATCGAGCGAGCCGTGATGCAGCGCGATGGTGAGATTGTCGTCGTTGAGATACCAGAGTTCCTGAAAAATGCTTTCGGCTTGGCTGCGGGTATTGACGAAGACCAACGTGGTGCGGTGCGCCTTGATGAGCCGGTAGATTTCCTCGAGCGCGTGGCGCGCGGAATGGCCCGCCCACGGCAAACGCTCCCGCGTGTCCAGCATGGCGACGTGCGGCGCGGCGCCGGCATCGGCGATGATCAGGTCGGTGCGCGCCGCGGTGCCGCGTTGCGGCACCAGGAACCGCGCCAGCTCTTCCGGCTCGGCGACGGTCGCTGACAAACCGACGCTGTCGAGACTGGGAGCAAGGTGGAACAGCCGCGCCAGATCGAGCGAAAGCAGGTCGCCGCGCTTGGAGACGACCAGCGCATGCAACTCGTCGAGGATCACCCGCTTAAGCGAGCCGAAAAGATACGGAGCGTCGGCTGAAGCGAGCAACAACGCCAATTGCTCGGGCGTGGTGAGCAGGATTTGCGGCGGGTCGCGGCGCTGCCGCGCCCGCTTTGACGTGGGCGTATCGCCGGTCCGCGTTTCGATGCGAATCGGCAGCCCCATCTCGGCGATCGGCGTTTCCAGGTTACGCGCGATGTCGACGGCGAGCGCCTTCAACGGCGAGATATAAAGCGTGTGCAGCCCGCCTTCTCGCCGTATCGCGCGGCCGGTGGAGATAAGCCTGCGCGTTTCGTCGCCGCGTTGCATCGAGCGAGGAAGAGCGCCGCCGCTCAACTCGACCAGGCTCGGCAAAAATCCGGCGAGTGTCTTGCCGCCGCCGGTCGGAGCGATCAGCAGTACCGAGCGGCCAGCCCGCACTTTCGCCAAAAGCTCGATCTGATGAGCGCGGGGCGTCCAGCCGCGGCCGGCGAACCAGCGGGCAAAGGGCTCGGGCAACGCCGGCGCCGAACGCTTGAGGACGGTCATTGCTGTAAGCTGCCGGAAGGTTGCGCGACCACGACGAGGCTATCGACCGGTGCGGCTTTTTCGTTGCGCACGGTGGCTTCAATGACACGAGCGGGAGACAGACCGGCTACGGCGAGCATGCGATGGATATAGGGCGCGCCGTGGGCGTAACGCAGCGTCGGCAGAAGCCTGACGCCGTCAGCCGAATGGGTCTCGACGGTAAAGGCGAAAACGCCGTCAGGCGGCAGAACGCGCCCGGCAGCGGCGAAAATCGGCGCGAGGTCGTTCACATAGACGAAGACATCGGCGGCAAGGACAAGCTGATATGTCGCTTCGCGGCCGGCTTCCTCGGCAAGAAAGGTACTCAAGTCGGAGGTAACCAGCAGATCGTAAAGGCCTTTTGTCGTCGCCTGCGCAACCATGGCTGGGGACAGATCGACGCCGACCAGGCGGTCGGCAAGGGGGCGAAAAGCGGCGCCGCTAAGCCCGGTGCCGCACCCGAGATCGAGCATGGCGGAAAAGTGCGGCGGTCGCCCCGCCGCCCGCACGACGTCTTCAACGGCTTCGCGCAGCAACTCCGGTGCGCGGTAGGCAAGGCGCTCGGTGAGCGTCGTGTCGAAGCGCGCGGCGTATTGGTCGAACAGGCGGCGCACGTAGCTCTCGGTCATCGCCGGGGCGGGTTCTCCTGAGCCCAACCGGGCAAGCTGCAGGCGCGCGCCGTGATAGTCCTGGGGGTCGGCGTCGCGGGCTTTCTCGAAGGCGGCGATGGCGCCGGCCCGATCGCCGAGCTGGTCGCGGATGGCGCCGAGTGCGAACCAGGCGGTGGCAAAACGAGGTGTCAGCGCGACGGTCTGGACGAGAATGTCCGCAGCACCGTCAAAATCGCCCTGCGCGGCCTGATCGAGCGCCCATTTATAGCGCCGGTCGGCGATCAGATCGCCCGAGGAGACGAATAACGGTCCAGTCTCTGTCATGGAGTTGTTTCGGGGCTGCGCGGCCAGATCGATTTCTCGTTACGACCAATTCTTGGAATTCAATCAATAGTATTGCATAATTAGTGTGTGCCCTATTTTGCGAGTGGGCAGGGGCGTGCATGGAAGCGACCTCAGTTATCAAGATCCTTTTGGGTCTGGCGGTCGCGTTCTGGCTCTTACGGGGGCTTGGATCACGCTCTAGTTCAGCTCCGGTCTCCGCCCAAAACAAATCTAGGAATCCAGCCGGCGCGCCAGTTGTTGTTCCTCCGCAGCGCGCGACGAACGGCAAGCCTTCGGCAAACGAATTGATGGCCATTCCTGCAGACACCGAAATCACCGACGAATTCAGAAAGGCCATCGAGTTAGTAAGAAATGGGCGAGAAAGCTTTTTGTTTGCGGTCGCGCAGGAACCGGCAAATCTACGCTGTTACGTCACATCCGCAATGTTGTAAGCGGAAATATCGCGGTCGTCGCACCCACTGGACTAGCGGCCGTAAATGTCGGCGGTCAAACAATACATTCGTTCTTTCGACTACCGCCTCGGCTAATTGATCCCGATACGATAAGGCCGTCTAGAAACCGGACCTTGTACAAAAAACTGGATTTCCTCGTAATTGACGAAGTCTCAATGGTTCGGGTCGATCTAATGGACGGGATCGACAGGGCCTTGCGCGTCAACAGGGGTAGCCCGGATGTGCCGTTTGGCGGCGTTTGCGTAATAATGTTTGGTGATCTTCATCAACTTCCGCCGATTGTAGCTGATGGTGAAGTCCAAAAGAATTTGCAGATGAAATATGGAGGAGCTTATTTTTTCCATGCACCAGTTTTTAAAAAAGGAGAATTTAGGTATTTGGAGCTCACTAAAAAATTCAGACAAAAAGACCCAGTGTTTTCGAATTTCTTAGATCAGGTTGCGGATCATACTGTGGATGAACCGCAACTCGAAGCTCTTGAGCATCTAGTTCGCCCACTCGAATCTTTATCGAGTGAGGATGGTTACATAATCCTCGCCCCACACAACGACACCGTTTTCGAAATCAACGATAGCTTTCTTTCCAAACTTACTGGATCCGAATTTGTGTCAGAGGCGGTTGTTACAGGGACATTTGATGAGTTCGAGTTATCCGACCGACGCAAGGTTGCGTCTAAAGGTCGGCGCTAAAGTCGTATTGCTACGAAATGATCCAGCTAAGCGGTGGGTCAATGGAACAATTGCGACGGTTTCAAAACTCGACAAATTGAGAGTTTGGATTGACGTTTGCGGTGCGATTTGCGAGCTTGAAAAAGCTACGTGGGAGAAAATCAAATACGATTATGATCCGGAAAAACAGAAAATCGTGCAGAAGGTTATCGGCTCATTCCGACAAATTCCAGTGCGCCTTGCTTGGGCGCTGACAATTCATAAGAGCCAAGTGACCTTGGATAAGGTATACATTGACCTTGCTCGGGGCGCGTTCGCCCACGGTCAAACGTATGTCGCCTTGAGTTGGTGCCGGTCGCTCGACGGCTTGGCATTTGGTCGCCAGCTTGCAATGTCAGATATGATCTTTGACCCCGGCGCGGTGAGCTACAGACAATTGTTCAGACCGATGAATTAGCTGCCGGCAAAGCGATACCGACCGAACCGCACCCCATAAAGGGTCGGAGCTCAAAGAAATTTAGATTTGAATTGGAGCAACGACATCCGATCTGACCCACCGGGCGGGCGGCATCGTCGTATGGGCGACGTGGAATTTGGACCGCCGCGCAGCTTCCGGAATGACGTTTCGCATTTATCTTATGACCATGCGTCCCGAGGACATCCTGGTACCGACGCCGGCCGGCGTGTGCTGCAAGGTCGGCGCCTTTCATATCGACCCAACCCGCCGGGTTGAGCGGGCGCTGATCACTCACGCTCATTCCGACCATGCGCGCCCCGGCCACGGCGCGGTGCTGGCGACGCAGGAGACGCTGGACTTGATGCGGCTGCGCTACGGCGACAATTTCGCTGGCACGACGCAAGCAATCCGCTACGGCGAAAGCGTGAATCTCGGCGGCGTTGAGGTCACGTTCCACCCCGCCGGCCACGTGCTCGGCTCGGCGCAGATCGCCGTCGCCGCGAACGGCCTGCGTATCGTTGCGTCCGGCGACTACAAAGACGCTGCCGATCCGACATGTGCACCGTTTGAACTTATTCCATGCGATGTGTTCATCACCGAGGCGACCTTCGGCCTGCCGGTGTTCCGCCACGGCGATGCCGGCGGCGAGGTCGCAAAGCTTCTGGGTTCGGTCGCGCTGTTTCCGGAGCGCGCGCATCTCGTCGGCGCTTACTCGCTGGGCAAGGCGCAGCGCGTGATTGCGCTGCTGCGCCAGGCGGGCCATCAGGCGCCGATTTATCTGCACGGGGCGATGGAGAATATCAGCCGCTATTATCTGAGCCGCGGTGTCGCTCTGGGTGAATTACGGACGGTGCGCGGCGCCGACAAAGCGGAGCTTGCCGGCACCATCACCGTTTGTCCGCCATCGGCATTAAGCGACCTGTGGACGCGGCGCTTCCCCGATCCGGTCGCGGCCTTTGCATCGGGTTGGATGCGGATCCGGGCGCGGGCGCGCCAGCACGGCGTGGCGCTGCCGCTGGTTATTTCCGATCACGCGGATTGGGCCGGGCTGACCGCCACGATTGCCGCGACCGGCGCGTCCGAAATCTGGGTCACCCACGGCCAAGAGGATGCGCTGGTCCACTGGTGCGTAACGCGCGGACTGAAAGCGCGGCCACTCGACATTGTCGGCTATGGCGACGAGGACGAGGAAGCGGCTGATGACGAAGCGCTTGCTCAGACCGCTCCCCCCTCCCTTATGGGAGAAGGCGACAAGAGCGGCACGAGCGACGCGACATGAACCGCTTTGCCGAGCTTCTGAACAGACTGACCTACGAGCCGGCGCGAAACGCCAAGCTGCGCTTAATTACGGATTACTTCCGCTCGACGCCCGATCCGGAGCGCGGCTGGGCGCTGGCCGCTCTCACCGGCGCGCTGAGTTTTCCCTATGCCAAGCCCGGCCTCATTCGCAGCTTGATTGCAGAACGCACCGATCCGGTGCTGTTCGAATTGTCCTACGATTATGTCGGCGACCTGTCAGAAACCGTCGCGCTGATGTGGCCTGCTTCTTTTCCTTCCCACCTCAGCGGGGAGGACCAGGGAGGGGGCGCGAGAACTGAACAACGGCTCAGCCTGACCAGCGTCATCGAGACGCTCTCGACCCTCGGCAAGGCCGAGCTGCCCGGGCGCCTGGCGCGCTGGCTCGATGCGCTCGACGAGACCGGGCGCTGGGCGCTGATCAAACTTGTCACCGGCGGCTTGCGCATCGGCGTCTCGGCACGCCTCGCCAAGGCCGCGGTCGCTGCGCTCGGCGCGACCGACACGCAGGACATCGAGCTTCTGTGGCCGGGACTTGTGCCGCCCTATGTCGAACTGTTCGCCTGGCTCGAGGGCCGCGGTGAAAAGCCCGCGAGCGGCGATCCGGCGGCGTTCCGGCCGGCGATGCTCGCACACGCGCTTGATGAGCCCGACCTTGCAACCCTGGCGCCAGCCGAATTCATCGCCGAGTGGAAGTGGGACGGGATTCGGGTGCAGGCCGTGGCCGGGCAACGCGACGGCGGGACCGTAGCGCGGCTCTATTCGCGCACCGGCGAAGACATTTCCAAGAGCTTTCCGGATCTGATCGACTTGCTGCGGTTGCCCGGGGCGGTTGACGGCGAGCTCTTGGTCATGCGTGAGGGCCGCGTGCAATCTTTCAATGTGTTGCAGCAGCGGCTCAATCGCAAAACCGTCACGACCAAGCTGATGGCGGAATTTCCCGCGCATTTGCGTGCCTACGATCTTCTCGCCGACGGTGCCGAAGATTTGCGCGCGCTGCCATTCGCTGAGCGCCGGATGCGGCTTGAGCGCTTTATCGCGCGGCTGGACGATCCACGCCTCGACCTCTCGCCGCTGGTATCCTTCGCAACCTGGAACGATCTCGCCGCCGCGCGCAAGAATCCGGCGGCAGCCGGGGCGGGGGATGATGCCGACGCGGTCGAAGGCATCATGCTCAAGCGGCGCGACGCTGCATATGTGCCCGGCCGGCCGAAAGGGCCTTGGTGGAAATGGAAGCGCGATCCGTTCATCGTCGATGCGGTGTTGATGTACGCCCAGCGCGGCCACGGCAAGCGCTCGTCGTTTTATTCCGATTACACCTTCGGTGTCTGGACGCGCGGCGCCGATGGCGACGAATTGGTGCCGGTCGGCAAAGCCTATTTCGGCTTCACCGACGAGGAACTTTTGCAGATCGACCGGTTTGTGCGGCGAAATACCGTCGACCGGTTCGGGCCGGTGCGCGAGGTCGTGCACGAGCCGAACGAAGGTCTGGTGCTGGAAGTGGCCTTCGAGGGCTTGCAGCGCTCGACGCGGCATAAGTCCGGCTTGGCGATGCGGTTCCCGCGGATCAGCCGGCTGCGGTGGGACAAGCCGCCCGGCGAAGCCGACCGGCTGGACCGGTTGGAGACGATGCTGGCCCAGATCGAATCACCGGCTCCGCCGGCCCGTCCGCGCCAAAGCACGGACCAGGCTCGATTTCCGCTCCCGTCGGAATAAGCGGTCTATTTCGCCGCGACGTGATTGGCCGCCTTGGTCACTTCTTCGAGCGGCCAGCGTGCGCGCGGCGCGGCGCTGAGCGGGTCGGTCAGCCCGAGCGCGAGCCGCTCGGCGCCGGCCCAGGCGATCATGGCGCCGTTGTCGCTGCATAAGGCCGGCGGCGGCGCCACCAGCGATATGCCGATCTCGAAGGCGACCCGGTGGAGCGCCTTGCGAATCGACTGGTTGGCGGCGACGCCGCCCGCGCAGACCAGCGCCGTCGGGGTGCCGACCCGCTCCCGGAACAATTTGAGCCCGGTGCGCAGCCGGTCCATGACCACTTCCGCGACCGCCTGCTGGAACGAGGCACAGAGGTCGGCGACATCGCCGTCGCTCAGCGGCGCGATTTTTTCCGCTTCGAGACGCAACGCCGTCTTCAGCCCCGACAGCGAGAAGTTGGCGTTATGACGTCCGGCCATCGGCCGCGGCAGCGCGAACCGCTCCGGGTCGCCGCGCGTCGCCTCTTTCTCGACCAGCGGGCCGCCGGGATAGCCGAGGCCGAGGAGCTTCGCCGTCTTGTCGAAAGCCTCGCCGATCGCGTCATCGACCGTGCCGCCGAGGCGCAAATAATCGCCGACGCCGCGTACGCCGAGGACCTGGGTATGGCCGCCTGAAGCCAGAAACAGGCAATAGGGGAACTGCGTCCCGTCGGTCAGGCGCGCCGTCAGCGCATGCGCCTCAAGATGGTTGACCGCGATCAAGGGCTTGCGGTGGACGGCGGCGACTGCCTTCGCCATGGTCAGCCCGACAATCACGCCGCCTATCAGGCCCGGGCCGGCGGCCGCGGCGACGCCGTCGAGCAGATCGTAGGAAATCTCCGCTTCGCGCATCGCCGTGGCGATGATGGAATCGAGCGCCTCGACATGGGCTCGAGCGGCGATCTCCGGCACCACGCCGCCGAATTCGGCGTGCTCGCTGATCTGTGACAGCACCACATTGGACAGGATGCGGCCCTGCCCGTCGCCGGTGCGCTCGACCACGGCGGCGGCGGTCTCGTCGCAGGTCGTCTCGATGCCCAGGATGATCATCGATGTATTATATGGCTATGCACCGGTACCTAAAAACCTAATGATGCAGTCATTGCCTTCGCATTCCGTGCTGCGGATCGGGTCCCGCGGCTCCCCGCTTGCGCTTGCCCAGGCGCGCGAGGTGCAAGCGCGCCTTGCGACCGCCGGATACGAACTGGCGCGAATCGAGATCGAGATAATTCGCACCACCGGCGACGTGATCCAGGACCGGCCCCTCGCCGAAGCAGGCGGCAAAGGCCTCTTTACCAAGGAAATCGAGGAAGCCTTGCTGGCGCGCAGGATCGACCTTGCCGTTCATTCCGCCAAGGACCTGCCGACCGTGCTGCCGGCCGGCCTTGTCCTGGCGGGCTTTTTGCCCCGCGAAGACCCGCGCGACGCCTTCATCAGCCACAGAGCGAGCACGTTGCGCGAGCTGGGCCCGGGCGCAGTCGTCGGCACGGCATCGCCACGCCGGCAGGCGCTGGTGAAGCGACTGCGGCCGGACGTTAAAGTTGTGACATTGCGCGGCAATGTGGAGACGCGGCTTCGAAAGCTCGAGGCTGGCGAAGTCGATGCCACGCTCCTTGCCATTGCCGGCTTGAGGCGGCTTGGCCTTGCCGCGGCCGCCACTGCGATCCTCGAACCCGATGAATTCCTTCCCGCCGTGGGCCAAGGCGCCATTGCCGTCGAAACCCGCGCCGACGACGACAAGACGCGCGCAGTGATCGCCAAGATCGACGATCGCGATACGGCGACGGCGCTCGCCGCCGAGCGCGCCTTCCTGGCGGTGCTCGATGGCTCGTGCCGCACCCCGATCGGCGGCCACGCCACGGTGAGCGGCGAGACGATCAGTTTCCGCGGCGTGATCGTGAAACCGGACGGCAGCGAGGCGTTCGAGGCTTCTCGTGAGGGCCGCCGCGATGATGCCGCCACGCTCGGCGCCGACGCCGGCCGCGAATTGCGCGACCGCGCCAGCGCTGATTTTTTCCTCCAGGCCTGACCGTGCGGATTCTCGTAACCCGACCCGCGGCCGATGCGGAACGCACCGCGGCCGCACTGCGAGCGAGCGGGCATTCCGTGACCGTCGCTCCGCTCCTTCGCATTGAAGCTTTCCGGGAAGCCGAGATTGGTTCCGGGCCATGGGCCGCGATCCTGGTCACCAGCGCCAATGCCGCGCGGGCTATCGCTCAGCACAAGCGCTTCGCCGAGCTGAAAAACGTTTCGGTCCTCGCGGTCGGCGATCGTACCGCGCAGGCAATGCGCGATGCGGGATTTAACGAGGTGATTTCTGCCGGCGGCGCGGGTGGCGATCTCGAGCGGCTTGCGGCGGAACGGCTCAAGCAAGGCGTGCCGCTCCTTTATCTGTCGGGCGCCGACCGCTCCGGAGACATCGCCGGCGAGCTGAGTGCGCAAAACTTCACCGTGCGGACCGTGGTGATCTATCGCGCGGTCGCCGCGGACGTTTGGCCGCAGCAAGCTGCGGAAGCTTTGGCCGGCGGCATCGACGGCGTGCTGCACTTTTCCCGCCGCAGCGCCGAGACTTTTGTGAATGTGCTGCGTGATGTTGGCGCAGGTGAAGCAGCGTTTACGCGGCCGGTTCACTTTTGTCTCTCTGCCCAGGTCGCGGAGCCACTCACTCAAGCGGGGGCGACGAATGTTCGCATCGCTCCGCAGCCCACCGAGGAAGCCTTGATCGCGCTCGTTCGCGCTTCCTGAGACGCATCGGCCGCCGTGTTGCCGTCGTCGCGGCTTTCGTATTATGCCGAGGCGCGGGCAGTCCGGTTTGAACCGAATCGGTTGCACGTTTTGGAGCCGCAATGAGCGAGCCCGACAATACGCCGCGCCGGCGGCCGCCGACCATCGATCTGACGGCGAAGGAACTCGAAACCGAGGAGACGGCGCCGCCGCAAGATTCTACCGCTTCAGGCGCGGCTGCGGATCGCGCTGCGTCGAGCGAAAGCGCGCCAAGCTCTCGCGTTGTTCCGTATGCCACCGGCATCGTGGCCGGAGCGGTCGTGGTTGCCGCCATCGTTGCCGGGCTTTGGTTTGCCGGCCTTCTGCCGCCGCATGAGGCGGCAACGCCGAACGCGCCGACGGCAAGTGCCGGTGATGAAGTCTCATCCCGTCTCGACAGGATCCAACAGGCGCTGCAAACGCCGCGAACGGATGCATCGCTAGCCGCGAAGGTCGCGGCGGCCGAGGCACACGCGAAGTCGCTTGGCGATGCGCAAGCCGCGCTTTCCCGACGCGTCGATGAGGTCGCGGCTGCCGCGCAGAGCGCCCAGATGCAGGGCAAATCCGCATCAGCCGCCGCCGAACAAGCCAAGAGCGCCGCGCAAGGCGGCCTCCAGGACGGCGATCTCGATGCGCTGGCGGACCGCATCGCGGCGCTCGAAAGCACGGTCAAATCGCTACGCGCCGATGTGGCGCAGCACGCGGCCAATGCCGACAATTCTGCGGCGCGTGCGGTCGTCGTCGCCGAAGCGCTGCGCGCCGCCGTCGAGCGTGGCGCGCCGTATCAACCCGAGCTTGCGGCGGCGAAGTCTTTCGGGGCCGACCAAAATGCGTCGGCGGCGCTCGCGCCGTTCGCCGCCGACGGCGTGCCAAGCGCGGCGGCGCTCGGCCGGGAATTGAGCGCGCTCATCCCAGCCCTTGAGCAAGCGACCGAACCGCAATCTAAGGCCGGATCATTCCTTGGCCGTCTCCAGAGCCGGGCGGAAAAACTCGTTCGCGTCACGCCGCTCGGCACAAATGCGGCGGCGCCGGCGGGCGACGATCCGGCCTCGTTAGTCGCCCGGATCAATATTGACGCCGATCGCGGCGATATCGCCGCGGCCCTCGCCGATATCGCTCGCTTGCCGGAACAAGCTCGTGCGCGGGCGGCGGTTTGGATTAAAAAAGCCCAGGCGCGCGAGGCGGCGCTTGCGGCGAGCGAGCGCATCGCCGCCGACGCCCTGGCTGCCATCGCCAAACCGGTCTCGCAATGATCCGCGTTATTTCCTTTCTGGTCATCGTCGCCGTGTTGGCGCTCGGCGTCGTCTGGCTCGCCGACCGTCCCGGCGATGTCGTGATCACCTGGCAAGGCTGGCGCATCGAGACTTCCGTCATGGTGCTGTGCGCAGCGGCATTGGCGGCGATGGCCGTACTGGCGCTTGCTTTCAGTTTGTTGCGCGCCATCGTGCGCTCGCCGTGGCGGTTGCGGCGGCACCTCGATCGCCGCCGCGGCGAACGCGCCTACGAGGCGATGTCGCGCGGGCTTATTGCGATCGGCGCGGGCGATCTCGTCGCCGCGCGCAAGCACACAGCCGAGGCCAAGCGGATCGCACCGGCCGAGCCGCTGTCACTGTTGCTCAGCGCCCAGCACGCACAGCTTGCCGGCGACCGCGCGACTGCGGACAAGGCGCTGCGCGAAATGGTCGCGCGCCCCGATACCAAAGCGCTCGGTCTACACGGTCTGTTCATCGAGGCTCATCGCCGCGGCGATCGCGCGAGCGCTCACGCTTTCGCCGAAGAAGCGGCGCGGGAGAATCCCTCGCTCGGTTGGGCAAGCAAGGCGGTGCTTGAACGGCTCTGCGAGAGCGGCGATTGGGCCGGTGCGCTCGCGCTTCTGGAAAGCAACAAACGTGCGCTTGAAAAAGACAGCTACGACCGCCAGCGCGCGGTGATGCTGACGGCGCGCGCTCTTGCAATTGAGGAGACGGATCGCGACAGCGCCAAGGCCTTTGTACTCGAAGCCGCGAAGCTTGCGCCGGACTTGGTGCCGGCGGCGGCGCTTGCCGGCCGCATGCTCGCCGAGGGCGGTGAATTGCGCAAGGCGAGCCGCATCGTTCACAAAGCTTGGGAGGCGCACCCGCATCCCGATCTGGCTCAGGTGTTTTCCGATCTTCGCTTCGGCGATGCGGCCCGCGACCGCCTCAAACGCATCGAAGCGTTGGCAAAAAAAGCGCCCGGCCATGTCGAGAGCGCGCTGGCGCTGGCGCGCGCCGCGCTCGATGCGCAGGAGTTCGCCAAGGCGCGCTCTGCGCTTGCGCCACATCTTACCGCGCTGACCCGGAGGGTGGCGCTGCTGATGGCCGAGATCGAGCGTGCCGAACATAACGATGAAGGCCGGGCGCGCGAATGGATTGCTCGCGCGCTGCACGCCGCCCCCGATCCGACCTGGACCGCCGAAGGACACGTTTCGGAGCGCTGGCTGCCGGCGTCGCCGAGCGGCCGGCTCGACGCCTTCCAGTGGCGAGTGCCGCTTGCCGCAATTGCGCACCAAGCGCCGGTGATCGAGCAGGCGCCAACTCAGCCGCCGCCACTCCTCGGCACGAGCGAAGGCGCGCCGGCGCCAGACGATAAGCACGACGAAGAAGCGGAGCCGCTATCGCCGCCCCCGGAGCATGAAGCCGCAGCCCCGCGTCCCGGCGCGGCCGTTACGCCGCCCAAGGTGGAGGCTGTGATCCCGCTGGTGCATGCGCCAGACGATCCCGGGCCCGAGGCCGAGCCGGTCGAGGAAAACCAACCGCGCGCCACCGCGCCGAATGGCGGCTGGCGTAAGATTTTCGAATAGCCGTTCGCTTGCCAAGCCCACCCACGCGTGCATTATAAGACATGAATTATAATCGGAATTATGCACTTGACAAACTGAGTGCATAAGGCCAGAATCCCCGTAGTTGAGGGATCGGCCATGAATTTATCAAGTATTTCAAAGCTTTCGGAAGAACAGGCCCGGGACTATTTCGAGAAAATCCGCTGGCCAAACGGCCCGGTCTGCCCGCACTGCAATTCGACGAAATTCATCAAGCTTGGCGGCAAGTCGCATCGGGCCGGTCTGTACAAGTGCCACGGCGGCGATTGCGGAAAACAGTTCACGGCAACCGTCAATACGATCCTCGAAGATAGCCATTTGCCGATCCGGCTCTGGCTGATGACGTTCGCAATCCTGACGACGGCTAAAAAGGGCGTTTCGGCCTTACAGTTGCAGCGCCAGCTCGGCATCGGCTCTTATCGTTCGGCGTGGCACCTGTGCCATCGGATCAGGCACGCCATGGGTAAGGAGCCTATGAAGGGCATGCTGCTCGGCGCTGGCGGCAAGGATGTGGCTGTTGACGAAACCTACGTGGGCGGCAAGCCGCGCAAATTTACGGGTCGCCATATTCGAGGTCGCGGTACGAAAAAGACGCCAGTGGTCGCCCTAATCGAGCGTAACGGTGGGGCGCGGGCGATGGTTGTCGCCGATGTGACCGCGCGCACCCTCAAGCAAGCAATTCGCGAAAACGTCGATAAGTCAGCCCGTATCATGACCGATGAACTGCGCTCCTATCGGGGCATCGGCAAAGAGTTTGAGGGCGGCCACGTCACTGTCGATCACACCGCTGGCGAGTACTCGCGTGACGGCGTCGGCACGAATGAGGCCGAAGCCTTTTTTGCGCTGCTCAAGCGCGGCATCACCGGCTCTTTCCATCACGTCAGCAAAAAACATCTGCCGAAATATGTTGACGAATTTGCCTATCGTTGGGACCGCCGCAAAATGAGTGATGGCGAGCGCACCAACGACGCCATCAAGTCCGGGGAAGGCAAGCGGCTAATGCTGAAAGAACCTATCAAGAAGGAGAAAATCAGCTTTTGGGATTTGTGAGGACACTGGTATGAGCGTGACAGGATTCGAACCTGCAAGGGACTTACGTCTAGTTAGACTGCCCGGCGCCTTCCTAGTGCGCCGCGTTTACCGTTTCGCCACACGTCCATGAAAACCACGCACAATAGACGACAGAAAAAGTTGCGTCAAACAAATAGTGGATCGAAAAGAAAACGATCCACCGGAATTTCGTTGTCTCCCCTTTCAGTAGAAGATGCGCTGCGAGCCGCAATTGCCACAGGCCCAATTACTGATTTGGCTCTAAAGGCTCATAAAACTAAGAAATCCTCGAAATAGCTTAGAAGGCTGTATCCTTACCCAAGAAGTATCGCTGCATTCGTATCGGGGTGTGCTCTGATTCCAATAGACCGTCACATACTCGCCCAAACAACGCTTCTGTTACGGGTTCATCGGCGTGATAGAGCCACGCCGCTACGCCATTTACCAACGCCGCGCTATGCACGGCTTGACCTGCCACTGAACTTTCATCCAGCGGCGATTAGAGCCTCGGCCAATGTGCTCTGCTGCCGATCTTTGGACCGCCGGAGGTTAGATTTTTCCGGCTTGCTCACGATGGCGGGCTGGTTGCGCCAACGTGATTGAGCAACATAATCGGCGTCTTTTGACCGATCGCCCCGTGCGGGCGTTCTTCGTTGTAGTACTTACGCCAATCCTCCAACTTTTTCCGGGCATCTGCAAGGCTCAGGAACCAATGCGCGTTTAGACATTCGGCGCGGAAGCGACCATTGAATGCTTCGATAAATGCATTGTCGGTCGGCTTGCCAGGCCGGGAGAAGTCGAGCATGACGCCACGCTGGTAGGCCCACAGATCCAAATCACGCGACACAAACTCAGTGCCTTGGTCGACCCGGATCGTTGCCGGCAAACCCACTTCTCGCCCAACTCTTTCCAGCACCTCGACGACATCCGTGCCGCGGAAGGATAAGCGCGGCTCTAGCGCCGGCGAGAAGCGCGAGAATGTATCGACGATGGTGAGCACACGCAGCTTCGCTCCGGTTGCAAGCTGATCATGCACGAAGTCCATCGCCCAGGTCTCATTCGGACGGGTAGCGACGCAGCGGTCGTCACGCAGCTTCGCCTTGACCCGGCGCTTCGGGGTCTTGTTACGCAATTGCAGGCCTAACTCGCGATAAATGCGCCGTGTCTTGTTCTGGCCCAGAGACCAACCCTCACGGCGCAGCAACACATGAACGCGCCGATAGCCGTAGCGGATGCGGGTCTGGCAGATCTCTCTGATCCGTTGCTCGAGGGGCGCCTGTCCGCGGCGGCGGGATTTGTAGTGATAGGTGGACGTGTCGAACTGGAACACACGACACGCCCGCCTGATCGATACATCCCAGTCGCCGCGCATCTCATCAACGAGCTTGCGCTTACGGACAGGCCTCAAAGCTTTCGGCGGAGTGCGTCCTGTAGCATCTCTTTGTCGAGGCTCAGATCGGCAACAACCTTCCGCAGCTTGCCGTTCTCGTCCTCGAGCTGCTTTAATCGCCGCATCTCGGTCGGCAGTAGACCGTCATATCTCTTCTTCCAATTGAAGTAGGTTGCCTGGCTGATGCCGGCTTTGCGGCATATGTCAGCCACCGGAATCCCGTCAGCCCCCTGTTTGAGAATGAACGCTTTTTGCGCTTCTGAAAACCTCGATGCCTTCATCGCTCTCCGCTCCTCCCAGCCAGGGAATCACCGCGGAAAACTCTAGCCAAAAACGATCCAAGATTCCGGCCTCAGAGCAGGCTTTGCAACGTCGATATTCGACCCAACTGGGTCTGGTAATTCGCTTGTGCTCCCCGGTCGCAAGCAAACAAGTCAAATCACAAAAGCGGCCCTCCTGTACCGAAGAGACGCTAACGATCAGATTGGCTTCTAGGGGACAGGGATCGGTCAAAACGATCCAAAGATGCAGACGATCAGGATCACCCGGCGGCCCGGAGGGCATACGAAAAGTCGCCATCCTCTTGGGTTGGAAGGGCATTGGCTTCGGCGAGCGTTTGATCCACGATTCGCTCAGATTCTAGCTTTGCCGCAAGTGCGGAGCTATCCTTTTTCCCGAGGAAGTTGAATATACGGACCATCGGAATCGGCTCGGATGATCCGCACGGGTCTTCCCATTCCGGGCAATTCTTGTGCGTATAATCTCGCACCTCGAACTAATTCATTTTTCCGAAGCGAGACCAGATTAGCTTCAATATCTTCAGTTCGGCCTTGCTCAACTCATCCAACTCTTCAATTTTGAGTTTGGAATTGCGCAGCCCGATAAAGTTACCCCTGCGCGCATCAACCAGACTGTCCCAAGGGCCGCGCGTGGAACTCGTCACCAAGACCGTTGATGAGATTTAAAGTGATGGAATTGACCGGCCCATGATCCATCGACACGAATTTGTCGTTGAGAATCGGGGCTTCAAAGGCTTCCATCGCTGATCTATCTGCAAGATAAATCAGCTTTACGAGCTTAAGCACGTTGATTTTGCCGCCCTCAGATAGAGCGAAGAACGCCGCTACCTGCGCAGCCTTGCGCGCGTTGTACCAGATCGGCGTCATCTTGCCTCTCTAGTTTCCACTCGGGTCCAGCCAAAACCCTGCGCGCGACGGAGGGAACCGAGAGGAGAACGAACTAGGAACGATGGAATCATTGTAGCGCCTCTAGACGTAAAACAAGTTCGGGTCACGGTCGGATTGTGTCCTTGAGGTCACATTTTGCTTACCCTGTGGCGGCAAAAGCACAGGTCACCCGCTACTTGCCCTTAGGTGCAATATAGTGCAGGTTCGTGAAGTGTGCAATTCGCATTATAATGCATAGACCGGGTGGACAATGGCCAAGCTCGCGGCCGAATTCGCAACCGAAACCAATCTGGCGCAAAAGCCGATAACGGCCTCGCCAAGCGGCCCGGCTGGGGCGGCGGCGGCCGCTTCCCTCGCAACTTTCCTTGCCGCCGTCGGCCACGAGGTGCGTAAGAACCGCGCCAAGCGCGGTATGACGCGGCGGCAGTTGGCGCAGGCCTCAGAAACTTCCGAACGCTATTTGGCGCAGATCGAGAGCGGTGCCGGCAATCCTTCCGTTAGCGTGCTGCGCGCTATCGCCCAGGCGCTCGATTTGCCAGCCGCCGCGCTCCTGCCGGAAACCGGCCCGCGCCCCGCCGCGCTCGGCGGCATCCTCGATCTGCTGGCGCAAGTGCCCGAGACGGAACTTCCCGCCCTCGCCAAGGACATCGAAGCGCGGGTTGCACAGCGCGCCGGCGCCGACCGGGCGCGGCGCATCGCGCTTGTCGGCCTGCGCGGTGCCGGAAAATCGACACTGGGGCGGATGCTGGCGCAACATCTCGGCTGGCGCTTCGTCGAGCTTGACCGCCGCGTCGAGGAAGATTACGGCGCCAGCATTCCAGACCTGATCGAGATGGCCGGCACCGCGACGTTCCGCCGCCACGAGCGCGGCGCGCTTGAGCGGCTGATCGCCGAGCACGAAGCCGCCGTCATCACCACGGCCGGGGGCATTGTTTCCAATCCCGAAACCTACGCGCTGCTCCTTCGCCACGCCCACACGGTCTGGATCAAGGCGCGGCCGGAAGAGCATATGAGCCGCGTCATGGCGCAAGGCGATTTCCGGCCTATGGCGCAAAACCGCGCCGCGATGGCCGATCTCGTCGCCATCCTGGAAGCGCGCCGCACGGACTACGCACGCGCCGAGGCGGAAGTCGACACTTCCGGCGACGCCGTCGAGCAAAGCCTTGCCAAGTTGCTGCACATTGTCGCGCCGTGGGTCGGGGAGCAGCAGCCATGACCGTCCTCGCACCGCTGCCGGACTCGGGCTTCATCGATCTGCCGCCGCACCGGCTGGAATACCGCATGATCGGTCCACGGCCCGATGCGGCTCCGACGATCGTGATGCTGCATGAGGGTCTCGGCTGTGTCGGTTTGTGGGGCGCCTTCCCCGAACGGCTTGCCTCTGCGACCGGCGCCGGCGTGTTCGTCTATTCGCGCGCCGGATACGGCAAATCGAGCCCGGAAAAGTTACCGCGCGGCGTCAATTTCATGGATGAGGAAGCGCTCGAAGTATTGCTGCAACTGCTCGCGGCGATCGGATTTCAGCGCGGCATTCTGTTCGGCCACAGCGACGGCGCCTCCATTGCGGCAATCTATGCCGGCAGCGTCCAGGATCACCGCGTGCGTGGTCTTGTTCTCGTGGCGCCGCATTTTTTCACCGAGGAGATGGGGCTCGCTGCGATCCGCCAAACTCGCGAGGCTTTTGCCGCCGGCGGTTTGCGCGAAAAACTCAAGCGCTGGCACAGCGACGTCGATTGCGCCTTTCGTTCCTGGAATGAGCCTTGGCTCAATCCGGACTTTCGAAAGTGGGACATCACGGAAGTGCTCGGCTACATCCGCGTGCCGATCCTGGTCGTGCAGGGCGACGGCGATCAATACGGCACGCTCAAGCAAGTCGAGGCGGTGAAAGAGGAGTGTTTCTGCCCGGTCGAGGCCGTCATCATGCCGGGCATCGGCCACTCCCCGCATCGCGACGCGCCGCAACAGACCCTTGAGACGACCGCGGCCTTCATCAACCGGCTGTTGCGCGACCATCGCGAGGGCGATCCGCGTCTCAATTCCGGGGTTGCGGCCTGATGCATTATAATGGCGAATATCCCGGACTTGACAGAAGGCCGGGACTGTGAGAATATGGCTCTATCGAAAGGGTAGAGCCATGGCAAAACGTCCTAAACCCGTCCCGCAGATGACCGCCGCTCAATTCGATGCGGCCTTCCCGGATGAGGAAGCCTGTAAAGCCTATCTGGTTGCCCGCAGGTGGCCCGATGGCGTGCGTTGCCCGCGATGCGGCAATCCCAAGGTCTATGACCTGAAATCGCGCCAGTGGCATTGGCAGTGCGAGCAATGCGCCAAGGACGGCTATCGGTTCAGCCATATCGCCGGGACAATCTTCGAGAACACGAACAAGCCGCTCCGGGACTGGTTCAAGGTTGCCCACCTGATGCTCGCCAGCAAGAAGGGCATGAGCGCACTGCAAATCATGCGCTACATGGGCTTTGGCAGTTACAAAACTGCTTGGCTCATGTGCCACAAGATCAGAACCGCGCTGGTCGAAAATCTCGATAAGCTTGGCGGCATTGTCGAGGTCGATGAAAGCTTCATCGGCGGCAAAGACAAGAACAAGCATTGGGACGGCGTGCAGCGCGACCGCAAGCATCGGCCTTCGACCAAAACCGCCGTGATCGGTGCCGTCAGCCGCAAGGGCAACGTGGTCGCCCGCGTCCTGCAATACGTCGATAAGGGCGTCTGTCAGGATTTTGTGCGCGAAATGGTTTCCGACAAAGTCAGCTTGCTCGCTACTGACGAGAACCGCGTTTATCGAGGCCTGACGGAATACAACCACCAAACCGTCGATCACAGCCGCAAGCAATATGTGGTCGGTGCGGTTCACACCAATACCATCGAGGGCTTCTGGTCGATCTTCAAACGCGGAATTGTCGGCAGCTTCCACAAAGTCAGCGCCAAATATCTGCCGCTCTACGTTGCGGAATTTCAGTTCCGATACAATAATCGGTCCAATGCTGACATTTTTGGAACCGCGATTGGCGGATGCTAGCTCGGCCATTTTCCGGCTCTCAGTTGTTTTGTTTCATCAACATATTCGCTTAAATAGATCTTGATGGCTGAGCGCAAATCCCTCCTCGGAATTGAGGCCTTAATGTACTCAGGGTCGCCTAGCGTCACCAAATGTAGATCGCTGTTGTCCTCGTCCGACGGATATAATTCTCCAATTCGTTCGCTCTTAGAGAGGAGCCGTGATGCAGTGGAAGGTGGTTTGACTGCAAAAAGTCGGATACGATCATCCACCATAAGCAGCATCTTTAAATGACTTAATTTTTTTTCGGCGCTGTCGTCCGGTGAAACTAGAAAGTCTGCGACGTTCGCCTTTTCGGCCGCCTCGTAAATATGACGTGCGGCAACATGCAGGGGAACTTGCCGATCAAAAAACGGCCAATTCAATAAGGTCTCGAAACGACCGCTGTCGCGGGCGATCAGAACGAGCCCTAATAGCCCAACAAGGGCGAAAAATCCGATGATCGCAATTTTCCAATATCCGTCGGGTAGGGTTAGCGCGCTCACGATGCCGCCCCCACAGCCAAGCGCCAGAAATAGAACATTGAGCATGTCAGAAATCCCTGCCTTGGGAATCGCGTCCCCATGAAGGATTTCTGCATTGCGCGAGAGCCGCAACAACAAGTGGCGTTGTCCCCACTTGCCCCTGTGATGGATATGGCTGTAATACCTGCATTATAGTGCAGTAGATGGAATTTCCCCTTCTGTCTAGTTGGGGATAATCGCCAT
>CAWGWO010000023.1:0-57882 GCA_963826295.1 uncultured Alphaproteobacteria bacterium | reverse complement strand
GGTCGGAGTTGGGTGCGATTTGACAGTCAACGGCGGAGAAGCGAGAATGTCGCGCGGTACTGTCAAGTGGTTCAATTCCCAAAAAGGCTACGGGTTTATTCAGCCGCAGAGCGGCGGCAAAGATGTGTTTGTCCACATTTCGGCGGTTGAGAGAGCTGGCCTGAGCGGCCTCAATGAGGGGCAAGTCGTCTAATACGAGGAGATTACGAACAAGGGAAAGACGTCGGCAGAAAACCTGAAGGTTCAACGCTGATTTTGCGTCGACGCATCGGAAGGTTATCAGATGGCCAAGAAATCGATAAGGCGCCGCCGAGCGTGGACTACAGCAGACGTCCGCACACTGAAGATCCAGGCAAAAAAGAAAACAAAAGCGGCAAGAATTGCCCGAACCCTAAAGCGGACCGAGGGAGCGACGCGGCAGAAAGCATTTAGTCTAGGCCTGTCGCTCGACTCGCGAGCCAATGTAAACCGACAGGTCAAAGCCCCGTGATGAACGGGCTTTTCTTTTGGTGTTTTGGTGGAGCCCCCTCAACAGCCGCGCACCGCAGCGAACGACACCATTAGGCCAGCACTCAAAGGCTGATGTGAGATCTTCCACCATCTCTGGGATATGCGCAAATCACAACCGATGGAGGTTAGGTCTGATCCTTTCGAATCCGCCAAATCACACTTCTTCGATACGGGCAGCTGGGGTCCGTTTTGCGACGTCACCCTGACCGTAAAGCAAGGCTGCCAGTCAGACGGCGGCGGCTGGATAAAGATCGCAGACTATTGGTGCAGACAAGCTTTTCGGCATTTCATGAACCTGCTCAACAGAGAAGTTTACGGAGCTGCATTTCGTCGGTATGGCAAACGTCTTCGTGTATTACCTGTACTGGAAAAAGGCGAGGTTCGCGCCCGCGCATTACGTTCATGGGAGCGTGGCACGTCCGGTCGATGGCATATTCACTGTGCAATTGAACTGCCCTCACACTTCGATGCTGTTGCCCTTGAAAGGCTGATTCGCCACTGTTGGGCGAAGGTCGAGTGGGGCCACGGCCGAATTCTAGTCCGCGACGGTGCAAACGCGGGTTGGATCAGCTATATGTTGAAGGACCGACAAAAGTCAGAGTTCGACGGCTTTCTTGACTGCATAATCATCGAGTCTTTGCATAATCCAATCGCTGACGCGTAGACGTTCGTTGGAATCGGACTCTTTGTAAAAAAAGCTTGAGCCAGGGCGGTTGGCCACAGCCGCCTTGTTTCCCTATTATTCGCGCGCGAGAAAAGCTGACGCATAGGGTCAACGCGGGCTGTCTTTCGCTGATCTGTCAGAGTGGCGCGAGCGAGGCCGAGCGCCCCCCACGTCAGTGCCGCGGAATTTTGCCGATCATTGTCGATGACCCCATAGGTCGCAGCCGGCGCCGCCGACATCATCGATCGCCCCGATCGCTCGAGCTCCAGCCGGCGCCCCGAACCGGAATCCGCCAACAACAATTCCGCGAAAACGAAAGCGGCGACGGCACCAGCAGCCGCAGCGCCGCCGCGCCGGCTCGAGCCGGTCGCCCTGCTCGGCGCAGCTCACACAGCGCGCTGAAATCGGCCCGCGCCTCGCGCGCGCGAGAAAAGCTGACGCATAGGGTCAACGCGGGCTGTCTTTCGCTGATCTGTCAGAGTGGCGCGAGCGAGGCCGAGCGCCCCCCACGTCAGTGCCGCGGAATTTTGCCGATCATTGTCGATGACCCCATAGGTCGCAGCCGGCGCCGCCGACATCATCGATCGCCCCGATCGCTCGAGCTCCAGCCGGCGCCCCGAACCGGAATCCGCCAACAACAATTCCGCGAAAACGAAAGCGGCGACGGCACCAGCAGCCGCAGCGCCGCCGCGCCGGCTCGAGCCGGTCGCCCTGCTCGGCGCAGCTCACACAGCGCGCTGGAATCGGCCCGCGCCTCGCGCGCGCGAGAAAAGCTGACGCATAGGGTCAACGCGGGCTGTCTTTCGCTGATCTGTCAGAGTGGCGCGAGCGAGGCCGAGCGCCCCCCACGTCAGTGCCGCGGAATTTTGCCGATCATTGTCGATGACCCCATAGGTCGCAGCCGGCGCCGCCGACATCATCGATCGCCCCGATCGCTCGAGCTCCAGCCGGCGCCCCGAACCGGAATCCGCCAACAACAATTCCGCGAAAACGAAAGCGGCGACGGCACCAGCAGCCGCAGCGCCGCCGCGCCGGCTCGAGCCGGTCGCCCTGCTCGGCGCAGCTCACACAGCGCGCTGGAATCGGCCCGCGCCTCGCGCGCGCGAGAAAAGCTGACGCATAGGGTCAACGCGGGCTGTCTTTCGCTGATCTGTCAGAGTGGCGCGAGCGAGGCCGAGCGCCCCCCACGTCAGTGCCGCGGAATTTTGCCGATCATTGTCGATGACCCCATAGGTCGCAGCCGGCGCCGCCGACATCATCGATCGCCCCGATCGCTCGAGCTCCAGCCGGCGCCCCGAACCGGAATCCGCCAACAACAATTCCGCGAAAACGAAAGCGGCGACGGCACCAGCAGCCGCAGCGCCGCCGCGCCGGCTCGAGCCGGTCGCCCTGCTCGGCGCAGCTCACACAGCGCGCTGGAATCGGCCCGCGCCTCGCGCGCGCGAGAAAAGCTGACGCATAGGGTCAACGCGGGCTGTCTTTCGCTGATCTGTCAGAGTGGCGCGAGCGAGGCCGAGCGCCCCCCACGTCAGTGCCGCGGAATTTTGCCGATCATTGTCGATGACCCCATAGGTCGCAGCCGGCGCCGCCGACATCATCGATCGCCCCGATCGCTCGAGCTCCAGCCGGCGCCCCGAACCGGAATCCGCCAACAACAATTCCGCGAAAACGAAAGCGGCGACGGCACCAGCAGCCGCAGCGCCGCCGCGCCGGCTCGAGCCGGTCGCCCTGCTCGGCGCAGCTCACACAGCGCGCTGGAATTGGCCCGCGCCTCGCGCGCGCGAGAAAAGCTGACGCATAGGGTCAACGCGGGATCCCCAACCCGGAGCGATCGAGCCGCCGCCGTCATCATGACCCCGTAGCTCAGCTGCCAGCAAAATCCCAAAAAGAAATCGGCCGCCGTCGACGTCGTCGCGCGCCGCAGCGGCGCGCCTCGCGGGCGCGGAAGCGCAATGCAAGGAGCAAAAAGCCCTGCTAGGATCGTGTGGTTCGCGCCACCGACAACCCGGCGGGGTCCGCTGTCAGTTTTCGGAGGCAGTGGAAATACGCTCCGCCACGGCGTGTAGACTTAGACATAATGGCTGAGAGATACTATCGGGTGATTTTCGACACGAGCTGGAGATAGACGTAATGGGGACAATAGTTACGGCGCGAAAAGACCGTGTGGACGCCCAGATCAACGCGCAGCTTGCAGTTCTGGCGGACGAAGTACGGCGGCACAGGAAGCACCGTGACCTTTCCATTGAGCAGCTTGCAAGTCTTTCGGGCGTTAGCCGATCGATGATCTCGAAGGTCGAACGTTGCGAGGCTGTGCCCTCCACGACCATTCTTTCTAAATTGGCTGAAGCACTAGGCGTTACATTTTCGCGCCTTATGTCGGCGCCGATCGATCGCGAAATTCTCGTGATTCCGGCCGCGCGGCAGCCCGTGCTTCGCGACGAAGAATCCGGCTACGTGCGCCGGTGTTTATCTCCCGTCCTGCCGGGCCGTGGCGTCGATTGGGTGTTAAACACACTGCCGGCAGGCAGCGCCACGGGCGAGTTCACTGCGCATCGTCATGGCGTAGAAGAATACATATACGTCCTGAGCGGCCGGCTCGGAGTGCGAATTGGGGATAAATCGGTCACACTGGAACATGGCGATTTGCTGTATTTCGAGGCCGACGCCCAGCATGCCTTTGCCAACATCGGCAGATCGCCCTGCGAATATTTTTTAATCATCGATAGCTCCCGGCTTCGTTAGCAGCTTCCCTTTACAGTAGATTTTCATCCACTATATTACCCCGGCCGGGTTGCTGACGGTTGGGACGGATTTTCGCAAAATGGACAGGGAGGCGTTGCTTCCCTCGTGCGGTTCGAGCGTTTGGCCCGGCCTGCGAGAACGGCGTGGACGGATTGAGATTGCACCGTGAGCGTTTCGTTCAAGGGACGCCTGCTGCACATCCATGTGGCGCAGGCCGCATCCTACGAGATGGAAGAACTCGATGAGGCGCACCTGGTTGCCGGCCGGGGAATCGAAGGCGACCGCTATTTCCTTGGCACCGGCACTTATTCGGCGAAACCGGATTTCCGGGAGGTGACTCTGATTGAAATCGAAGCGGTGCGAGCGCTCGCGCGCAACGATCCCCCCCTGCAGGCAGGGCCCATCACGATGACGCCGGCCGACCATCGCCGAAACCTGACCACCGAAGGCATCGCACTCAATCATCTGGTCGGTTGCCGTTTCCGGGTCGGCGCAACCATACTGAAGGGCGGCCGATTGAATTTTCCGTGCAAATATCTGGAACAGATCCTTGGGCTGCCGGTGTTTCTGCCCCTCTACAATCGATCCGGTCTCAACTGCGCCATCGAGTTGGGGGGAATCATTCGCAAGGGCGATCTGATCGAGCCGCTGTAAAGGCCGAGACGTCCCAGCATGACCGCCCGCCTAATCATGAAAATGAACGTCGTCAGCATCACGCGCACGACGGACGCGGTTTCAGTCTTCACATTCCGGCATCCCCGACGTCAGCGTCTCCCCGACCCGGAACCGGGAGCGCACGTCGATCTCCATCTCCCGGACGGAAAAATTCGCCAATACTCTCTTTGCGGCGACCCGATAGATGATTCGATCTACCGGGTCGCGGTGAAACGCCATTCTGATGGACGGGGCGGATCGCGTTGGCTTCATGAGAACCTTAAAGTGGGCGCTGTTGTACACGTTTCCGCACCGCGCAACAATTTCCCGCTAGCTCCCGGGGTCGCACGACATATCTTCGTCGCGGGGGGCATTGGCGTGACACCATTCGTGCCGATGGTATTGGCCGCGCGACGCAGCGGTCAGGAATTCGTGCTCCATTATTGCGTGCGGTCCGTTGGGGAGGCGCCGTTCCTCGACGAATTGCGCTTGCTATGCGGGCCTGATCGCCTCGTCCTGGCGATTAGCGAGGACGCCGCATCGAGACGTTTCAGCGCGGCGGAAACTTTCGCTGACGGGCCGAAGACGGACACCCATGTCTATTGTTGCGGTCCGCAGCGGCTGATTGACGCCGTTCGCGCCGCGACCGAGCCATGGTCGTCTGAAGCTGTTCACTTCGAAGCATTCGCGCCGCTACTCGACGAAAGTTTCACGCCCGAGCCTTTTGACATTACCATCGCCTCAACGGGAGAAACGATGCGCGTTCCCGCGGATAGGAGCGCGCTTGAAGTGCTGCGCGACCACGGAATCGCTCTGCCGTCATCCTGTGAGTTTGGCATCTGCGGTTCGTGCGTTTGTGGATACCGCAACGGAGTGGTCATTCACCGCGATTTCGTTCTTAGCGGCACGGACCGGCAAAATCGCATGATGCTTTGCGTGTCACGGGCGCGCGTAGGTGTAACAATCGAGCTGTGATGAGGGAGCGTTTTGCTCGCTAGCGACCTTCACGCGGCTGAATCTCCGCTCTGCCTGAATATCCGAGCTAACCTCCTACGGAGGGCGACCGCAACGTGCCCTCTTCTGCTTGATTTTGCTGCAATTCGAAAGTGCATGTGCCCACGCACTAGGCGCCGGTGCGCTTTGCCCTATCAAAATCCCCTCCTAGTTAGCTGGTACAGAGTCTTGCCTCTCCCGAGAGTGGAAATTTTTCCTCTACTAGGCGCAACACCTGCCTTTCGGGAAATCTGCCGGGGAGTGCCCTTAATGGCCGACCACCACATTTCCGTCGATCACGCGCTGCCGCTCGCCAAGCAGCCGGAGTGCGGCCACAACCGCTGGCATCCGGATATCCGCCCGGTGTTGAAGATAGCGAGCGGCGACCGTGCGATACTGGAGACCCTGGATTCCTTTGATGGTCAGATTTCACCCAAGACCAGCATTGACGATCTGGGCGGCGCCAGCCTCTTCCGCGTGCATCCCCTGACCGGTCCTGTTTACGTCGAAGGGGCCAGCGCCGGGGATTTGCTCAAAATTCAAATCGAAGAGGTCATTACGCCCGCGACCGGCTTCACGGTGATCATGCCCGGCTTCGGATTCTTGCGGGACCTTTTTCCGGAGCCATACATCGTCCATTGGGAGATGGCGAACGGATTTGCCGCCTCCCCTCAATTGCCGAACGTTCGTATTCCCGGCGCGCCTTTCATGGGGATCATGGGACTTTGCCCGTCTCATGACCTGATGAAACAGATCAAAGCGCGGGAATTAGAACTGCACGGCCGCGGCGGCGCCGTGATGCTTCCCGATGCGACAAGTGCAGTGCCGAGCGATCCTCGCATCGCAAACGAAGCACTGCGCACGATCACGCCGCACGAGACGGGTGGCAACATGGACATCAAGCAAATCGTAGCGGGGACGACGCTTTATCTCCCGGTTTCGGCGGAGGGTGGTCTGTTTTCGGTTGGCGACGCGCACTTCGCTCAGGGCGACGGCGAATCCTGCGGGACGGCGATCGAGACATCCGCCACCTTCGTAGCGCGATTTGAAGTCTTGAAGGGCGAGGCCGCCCGCCGCAGGCAGAACGATCCATCGTTCTCCCGCGACGACTATTTCGTGCGGCCGGAAACCGCCGTGCCGCGTCGCTTCTATGCGACCACCGGGCTTTCGGTTCGGCGCGACGGGCGCAATGAGTCAGAAGATATCACGACCGCGGCGCGCAACGCGCTGCTCAACATGCTGGATTACATCTCCGACGCCTACAGCATGAGTTGCGAACAGGCCTATTGCCTTGCAAGCGTGGCGGTCGACCTGAAGATCAGCCAAGTCGTCGACGTCCCTAACATGATCGTCTCAGCATTTCTGCCCCTCGACATATTCGAGCGTGGATAACGAAGCATGTCCAACGCCGCGCTCGATCAACCCAAAACCGAAAGGAGAAAACTATGAAAAGCCGTTTCAATCTCGCCTGCGGTGTCGCGGCCGTCGCGATCCTCGCCGCGGGAAGCACTGCGCGCGCAGCGGACGCCCCGCCGATAAAGCTCGGCCAAATTGAAGATTCCTCAGGCGATTTTGCCGCCGCTGGTCTTCCTAAGGTGCACGGTGCCGCACTGGCCGTGGATGAGATCAATGCCAAGGGAGGACTATTAGGGCGTAAAATTCAGATCATCTACTACGATTCGCAATCGGATAACCGGCGCTATCAGGAATTTGCGCGACGAGCCATTCAGCAGGACAAGGTTGATGTTCTGTTCGCCGGTTTCACCAGCGCGTCCCGCGAGGCCGTGCGGCCGATCGTCGATCGCTACAAGCAGCTTTATTTTTATACCAACGAATATGAAGGCGGCCTGTGCGACAAGAACGTCTTCGTGATCGGGGCGGTACCGGAGCAAATCCTATCGCCGTTTCTGCCGTGGCTGATGAACAAATTCGGCAAGCGCGTCTATACGATCGCCGCCGACTACAATTTTGGCCAGATATCGGCCGAATGGATACGGAAAATCGTTAAGGAAAACCACGGCGAAATCATCGGCCAGGAGTTCATTCCGCTCGCGGTCTCCCAATTCAGCCAAACCATCAGCAACATTCAGGCGGCCAAGCCGGACGTGCTCGTTACGCTGATGATCGGCGCCAACCAGTCGTCCTTCTTCGAACAGGCGGCCGCCGCGCAATTGAAGATGCCGATGGCGAGCTTCGTCAATGGACCGGTGTTCTATGAACACAAGATCTTCAAGCCGCCAACATTTAACAACATGTACATCGCAGCGAATTATATGGAAGAGTTCGACACGCCGGCAAATCATGCCTTCGTGCAGAGATGGCGCGCCAAATTCCCCGAAGAGAAGTACATCAATCAAGTAGGCGAAGACGCCTATCTGGGCGTGCTTCTATACGCCAAAGCGGTCGAAATGGCCAAAACGACCAAACAAGAAGAAGTCGCTGCAGCCTTGGAGAGCGGCAAAATATGCGTCGATGCTCCGGAAGGCCATGTCTGCGTAGAGCCCAAGAGCCATCATGTGACGCATAGTATCTCGCTGATGGAGGTGGAGCCCGACCACTCGCTCAAGCAGCTCAAAGTTTGGCCCAATGTCGAACCCTATTGGTTGGGGCAAGCCGGTTGTGATTTACCGCAACATGCAGACTATACCCAATACACGCCGTCGAATCCGCCGAAAAGCAAGTAATCATGTAAGGGACGCGGGCGGCCGCTCTTCGTCGAGCGGTCGCCTTTGCGTGTGCGGCGTCACAAGGATGATGCCATGTCAGTCTTACCTTTCCTCTTTCAGTTCGCCGATAGCTTTGCCTTCCTTGTCCTCTGCGCGACGGGCCTGGCGATCGTGTTTGGCATGATGGGCATCATCAATCTGGCGCACGGCGAATTCATTATGGTCGGCGCCTACATCACCGCCTACACGGTGCATGTCGGCCTGCCACTGCCGATAGCGATGGCATGCGGCACCATTGGCGCCGGCGCGATCGGTGTGATTCTGGAACGTATCATCATCAGGCATCTCTATGGCCGCCCGTTTGATTCAATCGTGGCGACCTGGGCAATCAGTCTAATTGCAAGTCAGGGCATGCTCATAGTCGCCGGTCCGACCATGCCGAGCATCGGCACGCCGTTGGGAGGTCTCAACATTGGCGGCATCAGCTTCTCGGCTTATCGCCTGATCTTCTTGGCAGCCGCGCTCGGAGAACTGGCAGCGCTTTATATCTTGTTTATGCATACGCGTTTTGGCATCTATGCTCGCGCGACGATCCAGCGGCCCGATATGGCCCGCGCACTGGGTCTCGACACCAACCGCATCTATGCCGCAACGTTCTGTCTCGGCGCCGCCTTGGCCGGCCTTACCGGCGCTCTTTACGCGCCGACCATGACACTTGTTCCCACCATGGGGACCGGGTTCATTGTGCAGGCGTTTGTCACGGTCGTCGTGGGCGGCGGTGACGTACTCGTGGGGACCGCCCCGGCCGGCGCAATTCTCGGAGCCGTCCAGACGTGGCTGACTGCCTCCTATGGCACGACGATCGGCAAGCTCGGGCTGCTGCTAGCTGTGATCTTCGTGGTGCGTGCGATGCCTAAAGGAATTTCCGGATGGATCAATCAACGCCGGTCATAACTGCTGCAGACATGGGAGCGACATCGCAAAGACGACCGCAGATCTTCAACCGGGATTGGCGGACGTGGACGACGACGTTAGTTGTGCTGGTCGCGACAATCATGCTCGGCTTTATGCTCAACGACTATCAGGTCGGGAATCTGTCCTATTTTCTGGTTTGGACGTTCATGGCTTTTGGCCTTTGCCTGATGTGGGGCTATGCGGGAATTTTGAGTTTCGGACAGACCGCTTTCTTTGGACTCGCCGGATACACCTACGCGGTCTTCACGACCAATTTCGGCGGTAGCGCGGGAGCCACGCTTGCCGGTCTCGCTGTAGCGCTCACGTTGGCCGGCGTATTCGCGGCCATACTCGGTTATTTCATGTTCTACGGCGGCGTCACCGGCGTGTTTGTTAGCATAATAACGTTGGCCACTACGCTGGTGTTTGAGACCTTTCTCGCACAAACCGCAGGCCCCGAATGGTCGATTGGTAGCGCCCGGCTAAACGGTTTCAACGGGATGACGGGGATGCCGCCGTTATCGTTGCCGTGGATCGGTCAGAGTATCGTTCTCGACGGCCGCAATCTGTACCTGGCGCTCGTGATCCTGGTCGCAGTGACATATTTCGGCCTGACGATGCTTGTGGTGTCGCGCTTCGGACGAGCGATCATCGCCATCCGGGAGAATGCCAATCGCGCGGAGATGCTGGGCTTCAATGTTCAGCTTTATCAACTGATTGCTTTCGTCATTGGGAGCGCCCTCGCCGGCCTTAGCGGCGTACTCTACGTGACATGGGGCCAATATATTACGCCGGAATTGATGAGCCTCTACGCTGCGGCGTTGCCAGTGGTTTGGGTCACCGTCGGCGGGCGCCGGAGCCTTACCGCCACGTTGATCGGAACGGTCGGCGTTCTTTATATTTCGCAAAGCCTCGCCATCTACGGCGATCAATTTGCTCTCGTCCTTCTTGGCGTTGTGCTCCTTGCCGCCGTCATGCTTTCGCCACAGGGATTCGTCGCCGCCGCCCTGACCTGGGCCGGCACTTGTCGATTGCGTCGCGTCGCGCCTGGCGGGTCGGCCAGCTCGCAAGATCGATGAACAAAAGGTGGGGTTTCAATGTCGGCGATGCTCGAAACCAAAGGACTTGTGAAGCGCTTTGGGGGCGACACTGTCATCGACGGTCTCGACCTGAGCGTGGAGGCGGGCGAGATTCGATGTGTTATTGGGCCAAACGGGGCAGGAAAAAGCACGTTCCTCGGGCTGGTGATTGGCGCGGTCGCTCCTACAGCAGGCTCAATCTTCTTCAACGGGATCGACGTTTCCAGAATGCCTGCCTACCGTCGCATACGGAACGGTCTTGGAATCAAGTTTCAAGTGCCCGGCGTCTTCGCCGACCTATCCGTCCGCGACAATCTGTCGGTGGCATTGCAACGATCGACGTCCGCGGGGACGCTTGCTGGGGAGACCGACCGATTGTTGGCCTATCTGGCGCTCCATCATCACGAATTGACGCGCGCGGGTGATCTGTCTCATGGTCAGCAGCAATGGCTGGAAATAGGCATGGCACTCGCCACGCAACCTCGGCTGCTATTGCTCGACGAACCGACGGCCGGAATGTCGGTTGAAGAAACGGCGCGGACCGGGGAGCTGGTGCAACGCCTGAACGCCGACGGGACGACAATCATCGCGATAGAACATGATATGGCTTTTGTCCGCCAGGTCGCAACCAAGGTAACGCTGCTGCATTACGGGCGAATATTCCGAGAGGGAACGATCGCCGAAATCGAGAACGATGATGACGTGGCGCAACTCTATCTTGGGGTAGAGTGATGGCGTCTTCCGGTTTGACCGAACCAATTCTCAAAATAGAGGGACTGCACGCGTATTACGGCGGCACGCCGATCTTGCAGGGCGTCGACCTTAACGTTCGCCAAGGCGAAGTCGTGGCAGTCATCGGACGCAACGGTGCGGGTAAGACGACGCTGCTAAAATGCGTGCTTGGCCTCGTTGTACAGGGCCAAGGTCGCATTTTTTTCAAGGAAGCGGATATCAGTCGCCTTCCTACGCCGCAGCGGGCGCTGCGCGGCATCGGCTATATCCCACAAGGACGCGGTCTCTTCCCGCGCATGACGGTCAAGGAAAACCTCGTTATGGGCGAATTGATCGGCGGCACTTACGGAATGCTCTACTATGACCTTGTCTATGAAATTTTTCCCATTCTTGCGCAGCGCGCGAAATCAGGAAGCCGGAACGCTAAGCGGTGGTCAGCAACAAATGCTTGCCATCGCTCGGGCCCTGGTAGGTCGCCCAAATCTGATCCTTCTCGACGAGCCGTCCGAGGGCGTCCAGCCGTCAATCGTGCAGCAGATCGGTGCCAATCTCTCTACGATTCGAGAGCGTCTAGGCACCACAATCCTCATCGTGGAGCAAAACCTCAAGATGATCCGCGCCATGGCGCAGCGCTGTTATGTAATGGAGAAAGGCCGCATAGTCGACGAAATCGAAACAGCCTCTCTTTCCAATTCGGAGACGGTAAGGCGTTATCTTGCCGTTTGAAGCCCGGCCGCCTTGCGGGTGTCTGGGTTATTTGCGTCGGTGCAAAATTGGAGATTATCGTTATGGTGGACCAACAACTCGCAGAACTTGGACTCTCGCTGCCGCCTGCTCCTGCGGCCGCCGGAAGTTACGTTGGATTCAAAAAAGTAGGAAATCTGGTCTTCGTTTCGGGCCAATTGCCGATGAAAGACGGCAAACCGACTTTGGTTGGCAAGCTTGGAGCAGGCGTATCCATTGATGCAGCCTACGAAGCAGCGCAACAGTGTGCCTTAAATGTCCTTGCACATTTGAAGATGGCCCTGGCGGGCGATTGGACGCGATTTGTTCAAGTTGTCCGCATAGGTGGCTTCGTTAATTGCATGCCGGAATTTAATGACGCGCCGAAAGCCGTCAATGGCGCGTCTGATCTAATGGTAAAGGTATTCGGGCCATCGGGAACTCATGCGCGCGCTGCTGTCGGCGTGGCCTCACTGCCGGCAGGCGTACCAGTGGAAATCGAAGCTACCTTTGAAGTTTCCTAAGGCAGCTATGCGGAAGCTCGGATGGTGCAGGGGCGGTCGACCTGCTCCTCAATTTGCCCTCGCGCATAAGGAGAGTCTGTTCCAGTTTGCTCTGCTGCCGATCTTTGGATCGCCGGAGGGTATATTTTTTCGGCTTGTTGCTCTGCTGCCGATCTTTGGACCGCCGGAGATTAGATTTTTCCGGCTTGCTCACGATGGCGGGCTGGTTGCGCCAACGTGATTGAGCAACATAATCGGGGTGTCGTGGCCCAACCAACTCGCGCTTCTAACAGCCTCAAAGTTTTCGACGTATGCCGTCCTGCAGATCGCTTTGTCGAGGCTTAGGTCGGCGACTGAAATACGTCGCCGGGCGGATCCCAGCCTTTCGACGGATATTAAAGGCCATCAAATCTCCAGCCGGAAATGTCAGAGCGATCAGACGACGTGGAGTCCCCGGCGTTAGCGCTGTGGAATTTGGCGATCGTTGGTCGATGACCCGTAGCTCGTGCCGCGCTCGACAATCAACGGAGAGTCAAGCCACCGTCTACAACGAGATTGTGACCGGTGATGTAATAGGCGTCGTCGGTAGCGAGAAACAGCACGGCCTTGCCGATGCTGTCAGCCTCGGCGAGATAGCCGAGCGGCACCGCCTTGATGAACTCATCGGCGCTTTCGGAGCTGGTCTGCTGCGCCCGGCGCGTCATTTCAGTGTTATGGAATCCCGGCGACACGCAATTCGCCCGGATCCCATAACGTCCGTATTGGCGCGCTAGGCTGCGCGTTAGCCCAAGCAGTGCGCTCTTGCTAGAGATGTAGTCGGCATTGCCACGGCCGATGAAGGCCGCAACCGAAGCGATGTTGACAATACTACCCTTCTTTCGCTCACGCATGACGTCGAGCACGGCCCTACAGCATATGAACACGCCGGTAAGGTTGACGTCGATTGTGCGCCGCCAGCTTTCGAGATCGATTTCCTCCCACGTCCGCAGAGGATTGACGCCGGCATTGTTGACGAGGACATCGAGCCGACCGAATTGTTTGGTCACCTGCGAAATCATCGAAGCGACCTGCGTGGAATCTGTCACGTCCGCAGCGATAGCGACCGCATCGACGTTATGACCTTTCAACTCCTTAACCAGCGCCGCCGCTTCGTCCTCTTCCTGGGGACCGGGATAATTGACGACACAGGTGGCGCCTTCCGCCGCCATTTCCTGCAACGTCGCGGCGCCAAGGCCCCGCTGACCGCCAGTGACAAGAACGATGCGGTCGCTCAGTTTACCCATTTGCGTCCTCCGGATTTTATCTGTTACCGACGGTCATGATCCGTCGCTTTGCAAAAATTCCCCGACCACCTGGTTGAACAAGTCCGGCCGGTCGAGATTGGAAATGTGTCCCGCGCCGACCAGTTCGACGAAACGGGACCTCGGCAGGCGGTCATGCATGTCGCGCATCGACGCAGGCGTCGTGCCGTCCTTCTCACCTACGAGAAACAGAACCGGCCTCTCCACGGTAGCGACGGCCGAACTGAAGTCGTGGTCGGCGAGAGCCGCGGCGCCGCCGATGAAACCGCTGATCGGCGTGGCCAGGATCATCCGACGGATCTTTTGGAGATGTGGGGGATTGGCGACGACCGTTTCGGGCGGGAACCAACGTGCCAGCGTCGGATCCGCGAGCGCAGTCATTCCCCGGTTTTCAGCGACCGCAATGCGTTCCTCCCAATGCCGGGCGGATGCCGGGGATGATGCACATGGCGAGTCGCATATCACGATCCGGTCCGTCCGATCGGGGTGACGCTGCGCCAGGCCAAGCGCCGTTGCGCCGCCCATCGACAGACCGCAGAAATGCGCGCGGTCGATATCGAGCGCGTCCATCAACGCGATGGCGTCGTCGATCAGCATATCGAAGCTGTAGCGACCCTTCGGCGCTTCGCTCTGACCGTGGCCGCGCTGATCGTAGCGCAGCACGCGATACCGGCGGCCGAAATGGGCGGCCTGATCATCCCACATGCCAAGATCGGTCGCCAGCGAGTTACTGAACATGAGCCACGGCGCGCCTGCTGGACCGTCCAACTGGTAGTGAATAACGATGCCGTTTGCCTTTGCTTGCATTATCGTTGCGCCGCGTTTCCATTCAGATCTAGCTGGTCACGGCGCCGAGCCTTTTTCTGAGGTCTGAGCGACGACCACACCGTCGTGCGCGAAGGCGGCAATATCGTCGTCGTTAAGACCCAGCACGTCGCGCAGCACCTCGGCGGTGTTCTCGCCAAGCAGCGGCGGAAAGGATGCCGGCACGCCCTGCGCCTCGGCGAAAACCATCGGATTCCCCATGACGCGCGCGCGGCGACCATCCGCAGCCGCCATGTCGACGATCATGCCGCGATGCTCGATTTGCGGATCAGTCATCACGCGATCGAGCGTGTTCACCACGCCTACCGGGATGCTTTCCTTCTCAAGGAGCAGCACCCATTCGGCGGCGGAGCGCGCGCGGAATGCAGCCTCCAAAATCGGCCATAGCGTGGCGCGGTTCTGATAGCGCTCGCGATTGGTCATGAACTTCGGATCGTCCGCGACATGCGGCAGCCCCAGCACGTTGCAGAGGCCCTGCCACATCCGCTCGGTGTTCGCGGTGATGACGAGCTCGGTGCCGTCGGCTGTCGCGAAACCGCGATACGTTGGGATGGAATCGTGCCCGCTGCCCTGACGGGCCGGGACCTGCCCGGAATGCAGATAATAGGCAGCCTGGTAAGACAGCATGGCTGCCTGGCAATCGAGCATCGAGATGTCGATCAGGTCGCCGCGGCCGGTAAGGTCGCGCCGATGCAACGCCGCGAGAATCGCGGTCGTCCCATACATGCCTGCGGCGATATCGCCGATGGGAATGCCGGCACGCACGGCCGGACGTCCGGGCTCGCCGGTGAGGCTCATGCCGCCGGACAAAGCCTGCACGATCATGTCGTAGGCCGGCTTGTCGCGGTAAGGACCAGTCTGGCCGAAGCCAGAGATAGAACACCAGATCAGGCTCGGCCGTTCGACCCGGAGTTCGCTTTGCCGGACGCCCAGGCGCTCGAGGACGCCGGGCCTGAAGTTCTCGACGACAATATCGCTGGCGAGTATCAGTTTGCGGACCAGTTCGACGCCGGAAGCCAGTTTCATATCGACGGCGACGCTTCGCTTGTTGCGGTTGATGGATATGTAATAGGCGCTGTCCTTGCCGACAAAGTTAGGCGGAATGACTCGCGACAGGTCGCCGTGCGGCGACTCGACCTTGATCACCTCGGCACCCAGATCCGCAAGCATCTGGGTGCAGTAAGGTCCCGACAGGAACTGCGTAAGATCTACTACGCGCAGACCAGACAGTGGAGCGCCGCCGCCGTCACTCCGCGACGGTTGCGCGCTGGCCGGCCGAGCCATTTGGTCACCTGTAATCTTCATCGAGCGAACAGGTGGATTGAGCAAGCGCCGTGGTCGAACCCGGACACGCCGCCGCCGGTAGCGTGGGTGAGACCGATCTTTGCGTCCTCGACCTGACGCTCGCCGGCTTCGCCGCGCAACTGCCGCACCACCTCCACAATCTGGGCCGCCCCGGTGGCGCCGACCGGATGGCCCTTCGCCAGGAGACCGCCGGACGGGTTGACGACCACCTCGCCGCCGAAGGTGCTGGCGCCGCTCTCGATGAATCGACCGGCGCCGCCGCGCTCGCAGAAACCGAACGCTTCGTAGTACAGCAGTTCTGCAATGCTGAAGGCGTCATGTACTTCAGCGACGTCGACGTCTTTCGGGCCAACACCGGCTTCTTCATAAGCCTCCTTCGCGCCCCGCACGGTAATCTCCGGGATCGTCATGTCGCGCGCGCCGGTCATGAATTTTCCGGACGTCACGTCCGAGGCGACCACAGCGACCGGATCGGTGCGGAATTGCTTGGCGATCGCGCTGGCGCATAGGACGACCGCGGCCGCGCCGTCGCCGGTCGGGCAGCAATGCAACAGCGTAAAGGGCTCGGCGATCATGCGCGCCGCCATCACCTCGTTGAGGCTCACCGGCTGGCGCATCTGCGCATCCGGGTTGCGCGAGCCATGGCGGCGGTTCTTCACTGAAACGAGCGCGAGCTGCTCCTTCGTCAATCCAAAATCATGCATGTAGCGCTGAGCACGCATCGCGTAGAGGGCGGGCATCGAGAGGCCCTGACTAACTTCCCAGTCCTCGTCCTCGAGCGGCAGCGTGCCGCCGCCGAACTTGCTGAGTTTCTCCACGCCGATCACGAGCACCACGTCATACTGGCCGGAACGGATGGCGAGGACGCCCTGTCGGAAGGCAGTTGAACTCGACGAGCACGCATTCTCGACGTTGGCGATGGGGATGCCGGTCAAACCCAGGCGGCCTAGCACCCGCTGGCCGGACATCATGCCGCCGAGCGCCGTACCGCAATACGCCGCCTCCACCTGCCCTGGCGCGATGCGGGCATCGGCTAGCGCGGCTTTGACCGCCGGCCACCCCAAATCGGAGAGTTTGCGGTCAGGATATTTTCCGAACGGGATCATCCCTACGCCGATGACGGATACGCCGCGCATAGTCATGCCTTTTTGGGCTCGAAGACGAAGGTGGTGACCGGCGTCCCATCGGCATCTTTGCCGATGGCTGCGGTGGCAAGCTCGACGGTCTGACCAATGACAACAGGTCCGCGCAAATGACTGAAGACGCGAACCGCGTTGTCGAGATCGACATAGCCGACCGCATACGGCTTGTTCCAGGTTTTCGGACCGACATGCACGACCGTGAACGAATAAAGCGTACCCTGGCGCGACATCGGCTCAGGGTCGATCTTTTCGCTCATGCAGTTGGCGCAGACCGGTGTGAGCGGAAACGCCCGCGCGCCGCACGCGCAGCAGACGCCGCCGACGAGGACGGGACGACCGTCCCCATCGTGGGACAGCGCATCGCCCGGCAGGGAGCGTGGCGCGGGCGAAGAAACCTCGGCCGACAAAGAAATGTTGGCTGATGAAACAAAATTCATAATGCGCTCCGATGCCGCTAGATGGATCGATTGACGCCGCCATCGACTACGATCGACTGTCCTGTGATGTAACCTGCCTGCGCTGAAGCAAGGTATGCGCACAGATCGCCGATCTCCTTCGGCTCTCCCATGCGGCGAACTGGGATCGTCTCGGCGAAACGCTTGAACTGCTCGTTGACTTCGATGCCGAGTGCCTTGGCGCGCGCCGTATGCACGTCGATCAGTCGATCGGTCATGATCGGACCGGGGGCAATGTTGTTGACTGTGACGCCGTACGGTGCGAGGTCGGTGGCGATGGTCTTGGCCATGACGGTCGTGCCGGCGCGAAGCGCGTCCGACACGACGAGATCGGTCATCGGCTCTTTGACGCCATATCCGGTCAAGTTGACGATCCGGCCCCGGCCGGACGCTTTCAGCGCCGGCAGCGCCGCGCGGATCAGGCGAACTGCGCTCATAAGGTTGAGCTGATAGGCGATGTCCCAGTCGTCGTCTCCAACCTTCTCGAACGGACCGGTCGGCGGCCCACCGGCATTGGTCACCAGGATGTCGAGCCCACCAAGCACCTTGATCGCCTCGGCGACCACACGATCCACTTCGCTCACACGCGATACGTCGGCCGCGGAACAATCCGCGGCCTTGATCTCCGACGCAGCTCTTTTCAACTCGGCCGCATTTCGCGAGCAGATGAAGACGTGGACGCCTTCATCGATCAGTGCCTTGGCGCAGGCTCTGCCCAGCCCCTTGCTGGCGCCGGCGACCAATGCTTTGCAACCTATCAGTCCAAGATCCATTACGGGCTTCTCTCAATGGCTCGATTACAAACGTACAAGCGGCAACCTGGAGGCTACCGACGGGCAAATGCTATTTCTCCTGCATTGGATAGGCGCGAGCGGCCTCACCGCTCACATAGCCGGTAACCGGCGCCTGAAAGCTTGGCACCGCAGCCGACACGGTCCAGATCTGCACCGCACGCGGAAAGCGCTCCTGCGGCGGCTGCGCGAAGTCGACCTTGTGTGTCAAAAGGCCATTGAGATCGGTGACGCCGACGTCTTTAACCGCAGCGTTGATTCCGGCACGGCTCAGATCGCCATGCTTGATCGCGGCTTGCAGCACCGCATGGGTGATCGCGCCGTGGACATATCCGAAGATGAAATAAGGATCCGGCGCCTGCTCCGGCTCGTATTTCTCACGCGCCGCACGCACCGCATCCATTCCCGCCGATTTCGTCGACCAGGCCGGCAGGCACGATGCGATATAGTAGGTGTTCTTCTTCACGATCGACATGAACTCATCATTCTTTGCAAGGCCCGGATCGAACGACGGTTGCCAGCCAAGCCATATTGCATTCACTCCGAGACGGGACAGACCTACGACGAACTGCGCGGTCACCGCCGAGGTATCGGCAAACACCACTGCGTTGGCGCCGGAATCCTTGATCGCCTGGATCTGCGCCGTGAAGTCGGTATCGCTTGGCTCATAGGTTTGGCTCGATACCACGTTCAGGCCGTAGAGCTTGGCGGCATAATCAAAACCGGCGACGCCGTCAGCCCCGAGCACGTCGTGGCGTGACACGATCGCCCATTTCAGCGACTTGCCGTTCTTCTCCTTCACCAGATAGTCGATGCCGGCGCTGACTTGGATGGTGTACGGGGCGAATGGCGCGATCAATTGCGGGTCGTGATAAAACCGCGACCCGAACGTGCTCGGCACCACCAGGACGCCGGATTCGTCGAGCCGATGTTGCAACGCGGCGATGATCGGCGTTCCGAAAAGGTCGGCATACATCGCCACGCGCGGCGTCATCTCGGCAAAAATCTGGCTGGCGGTCTGTGCGTTGTATTGATGATCGCGCTTGAGGACGACAATGTTCTTTCCGCCGATGCCGTGCTGTTCCTGGTTGAGCGATTTGAAGTAGGCATCGACGCCGTTGGCAATCGGCACGCCTTGAAGGGCGACGGGCCCGGTCAAAACAGACAACACGCCCACGGTAATCGAATCCTGAGTGGCGCCCGGACCGCCTTTGATACTTTCCGCGACGGCGGGCAACAACGATGTCGACATCAGCACGCCAGCAAAACCTGCAAAAACAAGCGTTCGACCTCGCATGCAATCCTCCCCTTCGCCGTCGGCTGCGTTGTTTGTTCGCCGACGAGTATCGTTCTATTCAGCGGAACATATGTTCCTCTGAGTATGGTGCCGCTGGCGGAAGTTTTTGTCAACGACCGCCGCCACGCTTTCCCTTTGAAATGCGCGACGATCGTTTCGCAGCCTGCCTGCGACCCATATTCGTAGCAAGATGCAGCTGCCGGCCACGCGCACCGAGGCCGTCCAGCTTCCGCGCGCGATGCGATGCTGCCGTCGTTTGACAAAATTGGAAGGTGCTCTTACGCTGATTACTGCGGAACAATCGTTCTGGTGAAAAGAACGAGCCCCCGCGATTTGAAAGTCCAAGGAACGGCTGCCCCTATGGCTGCTTTGTTGTCCGTCGGCAATCTGGCCGTCGCCTACGGCTCTGGCGTACGCGCCGTGCGCGATGCCACGCTCACCGTAGCCGACGGCGAACTTGTGGCTCTCCTTGGAGCTAACGGAGCCGGCAAGAGCACGTTGCTGCGCGCGCTGTCCGGGCTGCTACCGCATCATGCCGGACACGTCACCGCCGGCCGCGCCAGCGCACTTGGATACGATCTTCTGAAACTGCCGGGACATATGCGCTCGCGGGTTGGCATCGTGCTGACCTTCGAGGGTCGCCGGACTTTGCGCCATTTCACGGTTGAGGAAAATCTGATGGCTGGCGCCATCCGGACCGCAACGGATATAGCGCTCCGGCGCATCGCCGAGCTGTTTGCGAAGTTTCCGATACTCGAGCGCCGCCGTCATCACGCCGCCGGCCTGTTGTCGGGCGGCGAACAGCAGATTTTGGCGATCGCGCGCGCGCTGATGAGCGATCCGAAGCTATTGCTGCTCGACGAGCCGAGTCTCGGACTGGCTCCGGTGATGATCACGCAGATCGCGCAAACAATTCGTGCCGTCCGCGATCTCGGCAAGACCGTGCTGCTCGTCGAGCAGAACGCCCATCTGGCGCTCGAGCTCGCGGACCGCGCTTACATCATGCAGAACGGGTGCACGATCGCCGAAGGCGCGTCCGCCGATCTGAAGCGGCAGGAAATGATGAGCCGCTTTTATATAGGGCTTGGCGAAGGCTCGTTGCCACTGCGGCAACGGCAGAAGACCCGGGCCTGACATGCCGGAGCCGATTCTGTCCGTATCTCCGGAGCCGATTTGTCCGTATCTAATGTATCGCTACGCTTCGGCGGCGTGACGGCGCTCAACGCGGTGTCATTCGACCTCATGCCAGGACACATTCTCGGCCTGATTGGGCCCAACGGCGCCGGCAAGACATCACTGATCAACGTCATCGCCGGCAGTTATCGCGCCAACGAAGGCGCGATTCGCCTTGCTGATCTGGATATCCTGAATCTGCCGACCTACCGTCGCGCCGCGCTCGGCTTAGTGCGCACGTTTCAGAATCTGGCCCTGTTCGGCGGTATGTCCGTTTATGACAATGTCATGGTCGGACGGCATCTGCACATCCGCGAAGGCATCCTGGCGAGCCTTTGGCCGTCGCCCGGCCGCATGCCGTCGCGTTCTGGCCGCGCCAGCGCCGCGGTGGTCGAAAGCCTGCTGGCGCGACTTGGCTTAAGCGATTTGCGCGATGCGGAAGTCGGTGCCCTACCCTACGGCTATCAGAAGCGGGTCGAGTTTGCGCGCGCGCTTGCCTCGGAGCCGTGTGTGCTTCTGCTAGACGAACCGTTCGCGGGCATGACCCCGACCGAAAGCCGCGAGCTGGCCAAGGTCATTCTCGACCTGTGGGAGGAGCGCAAGCTGACAGTGCTGATGATTGAGCACAACATGGGCCTGATCATGGATATCGCCGATCAGGTCTTAGTGCTTGATTTCGGCAGCGTGGTCGCGGTCGGTGAGCCGGACGAGATCAAATCCAATCCGGACGTCATACGCGCCTACGTCGGCGGCAACGGGACCTGAAACACCGATTGGATGCAACTAATGGTAAAGCTCATCCAGCTTTTGGTGTACGGCCTCTCGCTCGGGTCGCTCTACGGACTGGTGGCGCTCGGCTTTGTCGTCGTCTTCAAGTCGACAGGCGTTCTCAATTTCGCCCACGGCGCGATGGTGCTGATTGCTGGCTATTTGTTGTACGTCGCCGGCGTCGGTGGCCTGCACGCGCCGTTTTTACTTGCCTTCGTTATCGCGCTCGCCGCGATCGCGATCCTGTCGATCGCGCTTGAACGCTTGGTGCTCGGATACTCATCCACGTCTTCAGCCGACACCAAGCTGATGATCACGCTCGGCCTCTACATCGTCCTTGTGACCTGCGCCGAGGCGTTCTTCGGAGTCAACCAAGTATCCATCGGCGTGCCGCTCAACGGGCAGTTCGTTGTCGCCGGCGTGCACATGGACCACATCCGCCTGGCCGCCATTGCCGGCTCCATCGTCTGCGTCGTGGTGCTGGCGCTGTTCTTCAACAAGACCAGAATCGGCCTTTCGATGCGGATCGTCGCCGCCGATCCGGAAGTCGCCACCTCCCTCGGTATCAACGTCGCGCAGGTCCACGCCGTCGCCTGGGCGATTGCCGGTGTTCTCGGCCTCGTCGCCGTAACGTTCCTCGGCAGCCTTCCGGGCTACGGGCTGCAGCCATCGACCGCTTACGTCGCCTTCCGCGCTTTTCCCGCCGCGGTGCTGGGAGGCATGACGTCGCTGCCGGGCGCGATCGTTGGTGGTCTGCTGATTGGTCTGGTCGAAGTGCTGATGGCCGGCTACCAGCCGGAACTGCTGCCCGGGCTGGGCAACGGCTTCTATATCGTCAGCGGGTACCTTGCGATGATCGCCGTCCTGCTGGTCAGGCCGCAGGGACTCTTCGGCGGTAGGAACGGAGAGCGCGTATGACCGCCTCACGCTCGATCAGGCTCGCCGGTGCACTGGTGTTCGCCGCCATTGTCATCGTCTGGCCGTTCGTTGTCGGCGACGAATGGGTCACCGTCGGCGCGTTTACTGCAATCGCCGTGATCGGCGCGCTGTCGCTGCAGGTGCTGACCGGCTTCACCGGTCTGATTTCGCTCGGCCAGGCGGCCTTTTTCGGTATCGGCGCTTATGTCGCGAGCGCCCTCGGCCCCGGCGTCCATCCCGAGATCGACCGCGTCCTCGGCGCGCTGCCGTTTCCGCTCGATATCATCGCTGGCAATCAGGCGGGCTGGCCACTCATTCTCGGCCTCGTCGTGGCGGGCTTGTGCTCGGGCTTCGTCGGCCTCCTGCTCGCGCCCGCGGCAATCCGGTTGAGCGGCATCTATCTAGCGATCGTGACCATGGGCATGATCTTTGCCGCGCAGTACCTGTTCATCCATTGGGACTGGCTGACCGGCGGTGCGCAAGGCATTGCGCTGTCGGCACCGGCCGTCGCCGGCTTCTCGTTTGACGGAGACAGCAGCTTCGTTAGCATCGCCTTCACCCGCTCGGCGAAACTCTATTATCTAGGCGTCTTCATCGCGCTCCTCATGACGCTGTCGGTCGCGCGGCTGAAGCAGTCGCGGACCGGACGCGCTTTGCAAGCGGTGCGCGACAACGAGACAGCCGCCGCGACCGCCGGCATCAATCCAACCTTCTACAAGATCATCTCTTTCGGGATCGCCAACTTCATCGCCGGCGTCGCCGGCGCGCTTTACGGAACGCAGTTCGGCTTCGCGCTGCCGGAAACCTGGGACCTGAATTTGTCGGTGATGTACTTGGCAATGGTCATCATCGGCGGGCTCGGCCTGGTGAGAGGCGCGATCCTCGGCGCGGTCTTCGTCACCTTCCTGCCGCCGCTCCTACGCAACGTTCTGGGCGATGACATCCACGTTCTCGGTTTCAATGCGCCACAGCTCAATCTCATCGTTTTCGGGCTCGCCATCGTCGTCTTCCTGACCGCGGCGCCTGGCGGGCTGGCACGCTTCAGTTTCCGTGGTCTGTTGGGGCCGCATAATTCGGGACCGAGCCAGGAGGCGTCGCTGCATGCAGCGACGCCGAAGCAAATGACGGGCATCACACGCATGGAGCAAGCATGAACCTTGGACTTGAAAACAAAGTCTTCTTCGTTACCGGCGCTGCGAGCGGGATTGGCGCGTCGGCGACCGAAATTCTGGCCGCCGCCGGCGCCAAAGTCGCAGCCTGCGATCGCGACCGCGACCGGCTTGAGCCGATGCGTCGCGGCAACGGCAACGCCGGCAGCGTGCTGCCCGTCTATGCCGACGTCGCACAGCAATCAGACATTCAGGAAGCGGTCAAAGCATGTCATGAGAAATTCGGCCGCCTCGATGGCGTTTTACACTTTGCCGCGGTGCTGGATCGTCACAACATCGATGAACTGACCCCCGAAATCTGGGATTCGGTCATGAGCGTCAATTTGCGCGGCACCTATCTGGTGGTGCAGTCGGTGCTCGGCATCATGCGTGCGCAAGGTGGTGGCCGCATCGTGCTGACGGCGTCAAACTCGGCGCGCATGGGGTCACTGGTCAGCGGCCCGGCTTACGCAGCGTCCAAAGGCGGTGTTATCGCACTAACGCATACGCTGGCGCTCTATCTTGGTCCGTCGAAGATCAACATCAATGCCATCTGCCCTGGGTTGGCGATGACTGGTATGTCGAAAGGCTGGGCGCAGGAACTGATCGACAATATCGCGAAACGCACCCCGCTCGGTCGTTTGGCGCAGCCGGACGACGTCGCAAAGGTCGCCGTGTTCCTCGTCAGCGACGGCGCCGATTTCATGACCGGCGAAGTCGTTGAGGTGAACGGCGGAATCCATTTTGACTGAGGATCGAGGGTCCAAACGACAATGGCGGATACCGGCTTGATGTCATTCGACTATGAACGTCCGTCCGACTGGGCCCAGGCGGCGCAGCTGCTAGCCGAGTCCGGCGCGGTCGCGAAAATGGGCGGTTGCGACGTGTTGACGCGCTTCCGCGGTGGCCGCCTGCGCGCCCGGCTCGTCGTCGGCCTGAACAGACTACCGGACGTCGACGAGCTGAGGATTGGTCGCGACGGCGCTCGGATCGGCGCAGCTGTAACCCTGGCGCAACTGGAACGCACGCCGGCGTTTGCCGAAGCTTGGCCAGTCATCGCTGGCATTGCCGGGAGTATTGCATCGCCCGCGATCCGGGCGAGCGCGACGGTCGTCGGGAATATCGCGCAGGGTTGGAGTGCCAGTGATCTGGTGCCGCTGTTCGAAACCTGTGATGCCGAACTCGAAATTCGCAGCGGCGCCACGCGACGCCGGCTTTCGGTGTCGGATTACGCCAGGACGAAAGGAAACGCCGCCCTTCGGCCGGGCGAAGTGATCGCCGCGCTCACCCTGAAACCGTTGGATCGGCGCGTGCGCATGGCTTACGAGCGCTTCACGTTCAAGCAGGCCTTCGATCTGCCGCTAGTGTCGGTTGCCGTCGCAGCAACTTTCGACGGCGGCGTCTACAAGGATTTTCGCGTCGCCGCCGTCGGTGGCTCGCCGATGCCGGGGCGCAGCACCGAAACCGAAGCCGCGCTCTACGGCAGCAAGCTCGGCACAGGTGACATCGACAACGCCGTGGCGACAGTCGGGCGATGGGCCAAGCCGGTCAGCGACTTTCGCGCTTCCGGCGCCTATCGGCGCCATTTACTGATGACGATGCTGCGACGCGCCCTCGTGAAACTCGCGGCGACCGCTTGAATGGGGAAACTGGAATGACCCAATCCATGAAACTGACGATCGAACTCGACGTCGACGATGAAACGGTCGAAGTCGCCGTCCGGCCGCATCACCTACTGGTCGACGTCCTGCGCGACGGCTGCGGCCGGATCAGCGTCAAGGAAGGCTGCGAGTCGGCGAGCTGCGGCGCGTGCACCGTGTTGATCGACGGCCAGCTTGCCTTGTCGTGCATCACGCTCGCCATGGACGCCGTCGGCCGCAAAATACGGACGGCCGAAAGCCTGAGCGGCCCCGACGGACCGCTGCATCCGCTGCAAACGGCATTTATCCAGAACCACGCCATCCAGTGTGGCTTCTGCACGCCTGGCATGCTGCTGAGCTCCGCGGCCTTGCTCGAATTGACGCCCAACCCGAGCGAAACCAAAATCCGCGAGGCCATCAGCGGCAATCTCTGCCGCTGCACCGGCTATGTGCGCATCGTCCGCGCCATCAGCGACGCCGCTCAGGCCGCTCAAAGCGCAAAACGATGAACCGTGGAGATTGTAAGGAATGAGCAGCACATCGATTCTGGGCGCTCGCATCCCTCAGGTCGACGCGCTTGAGAAAGCGGTCGGCCGCGCGGTCTTCACCGCCGACATTTCTTTCCCGCGCATGCTGATGGCGAAGGTGGTGCGTTCACCGATCGCGCATGGCATTATCCGTTCCATCGATACAACCGCTGCCGCAAATCTCAAGGGCGTGCGAGCCGTCGTCACCGGCCGTCAGGCACCCTACCGCTATAACCTGCCGCTGCGCGACCAGCCGTTCATCGCTATCGATCGTGTGCGCTATGTCGGTGAACCGGTGGTCGCGATTGCCGCCGAAGACGCCGACATCGCGGAGGAAGCGGCAACCCTCGTCCGCGTCGAATACGAACCGTTGCCGGCGATCTTCGATCCCGAAGAGGCGAAGAAGCCCGGCGCGATGCTCTTGCATCCCGATTTCAAAAGTTACTGGCTCGACGCTTCGCTGTTCACACCGGTGCCGAACAGTAACGTGCTTAGCCATTTCAAGCTGCGCAAAGGTGACATCGAGGCCGGCTTCAAGTCGGCCGACCGCATTTTCGAAGGCACCTACAAGGCGCAGGCCTTCAACCACGGTGCACTCGAACCGCATGCGGCCATCGCACAGGTGGATCGTACCGGCCAATTGACGCTGTGGTCCACGCAGCAATCGCCGTGGTTCGCCGCCGACGATCTTGCCATCGCACTGGGTTGGCCGGTCCATCGCGTGCGCGTGATTGCTCCGTTTCTCGGCGGCGGCTTCGGCGCCAAGCACGGCCTCAAGGCTGAGCCCCCGCTGGTTGCGCTGGCGATGAAAACCGACGGCCGTCCAGTCAAGCTTGTCATGACGCGGGAGGAGGTCTTCACTGCCGCGGGCGTGCGCGGAGCAGTCATTGTCAAGCAGCGTACCGGCGTTAAGCAGGATGGCACGCTCGTCGCACGCCAGTCGGAAGTCATCTGGGATACCGGCGCCTATGCCGATGTCGGGCCATTGCTGTGCCGCAACGGCAGTTATTCCGCAACTGGGCCTTATCGGATTCCGCATCAATGGATAGATGGCTATTGCGTCTATACCAATAAGGTCGTCACGAGCGCCTTCCGCAGCTATGGCATCATGGAGATGTCTTTCGCTTACGAGTCTCACATGGACGAGATCGCCCGCGGACTTGGCATCGATCCGTTAGAGTTGCGCCGGAGCAATCTGATCGAGGATGGTGACGAGACCGCAACTGGCGAAACGCCGAAGGCGATCGGCCTCAAGCCGACGCTCGAAGCTTGCGCTAAGGCGATGGAGTGGAATCTCCCGAAAGCTCCGGGCCGCGGCCGCTCCATCGTGTCGACGGCCAAGTCGAGCGTGGCGCCGTCCGGTTCGAGTTCGTTCATTCAAATGAACGACGACGGCACATTTAATGTCATGTGCAGCACCACGGAGATGGGTCAGGGGTCGCGTACGGTGATGAGTCAGCTCGCGGCAGAGGCGGTCGGCGCGCGCTTGGAAGACGTCAAGCTGATCGCTAGCGACACGGCAGTGACACCACCCGACCGCTCGACTTCATCCAGCCGCTCGACTTTCAACATGGGCAACGCGATCGTGCGCGCGGCGCACGATGCGAAGGAGCAGATTCTCGACAAGGCAGCAGAATTTCTGGAAACGCCCCGCGACGAGCTGGAAGTGCGCGACAGCGCCGTGTTTGTGCACGGCACCTCAAATCAATTCTGCTCTTTCAAGCAGCTCGCCGGCGTCCGCGCCGGCAGTCCCTATGGCCCCGTCGTCGGCCGCGGCTCCTACGTGCCGGCTAATACCACGCCATTCATTATCGAGACCGGCCAGGGCCGCCGCATCACCGCGTTCTGGCTGTACAGCAGCCAGGGCGTGGAGCTTTCGGTCGATACCGACACCGGTAAGATCACGCTTCATCGCATCGTGTCGGCCCACGACACCGGCCGCACCCTGAACCTTGCCTCGTGCGAGGGCCAGACCGAAGGCGGCGTCGGCATCGGCTGCAGCACCGCGCTGATGGAGGAACTCATTCTTGACGACAACGGCCGAGTCGTGAACGCGTCGCTTGCTGATTATCCGATGGCGACAAGCTGCGATATCCCGCCGATCACCCCCATCCTGGTCGAAGTGCCGCATCCAGAAGGCCCGTTTGGTGCCAAGGGAATAGGCGAAGGCCCGACCACTGGCATTGCGGCTGCGGTGGCAAATGCCGTGGAAGACGCCATCGGCGTGCGCATCCGGGATTTACCGATTACGCCGGAGAAGGTCCTCCGGGCACTCGGCAAGTTGCCGCCGGAGCCGGTGTGAACGCCTGCACGTATTTCCAGCATCATGAGCCGCACGACATACGCCCCATGACATATAATCTCGGAATCGCAACAGCTTTTTCAGCCATCCGTCGCGCGATCACAACATGAGAAGGCCATCGATTGCCGCCAAATCGACAACGAAGGTTGCCCGCAAGAGGCAGCTCCGCGGCGGACCCGCCGGCGCGGCCAAGAATGCTAGCCGGACCCCGGCATTGCGAGTGCTCAAGGCCCTGACCTGGATCATTCAGGAGCAGTCGCAAGAAGTCGGCGTGCGCGAACTGGCGGTCGGCCTCGGCCTGTCGCCGAGCACGGCGCACCGTCTGTTGTCGGAGCTGATGCAGGCCGATTTCGTCAAGCACAATCCGCACAACGGGCGCTATTCGCTGAGCCTCGAGTTTCTGCGGCTGGCGCACCTGACGGTCGCGCATCTGTCGCTGCAGCAGGTCGCGCTCAGCCACATGCGGCGCCTAACCGATGCTTGCAACGAAACATCGATCCTCGGCGTCTACGACAGTATGCATCAGGAAATGATGTTTCTTGCGATGATCGAATCTTCGCATTCGCTGCGCTATGCCATCGAGCTCAACAAGTGGCTCCCGGTTTATGTCGGCGGCAGCGGGCTTGCCATCATGGCCTATCTGAGCGAGACAGAGATTTCAGCCATCATCGATCGAACGCAACTCGTGCCGCTGACATCGCGGTCGATCACCGAACGCTACCGGCTCGAAGCTGAGCTCCAGAAGATCCGCGAGCACGGCTACGCAATCACCCGCGGGCAGCGTACGCCTGGCGCCGTGGGGCTGGCAGCGCCGATCTTCAACAGCAATGGCGAAGTCGTCGGCGACATCTGCCTGACAATACCGGAGACGCGATTTGACCCGGCCAGCGAGACAGGGATCGCCGAACTTCTCAAGGTGTGTGCTAGCGAGGTGACAAAGGCGATCGGCGGTCGGGCCAAGGTGCATCGCGCGGCATAGCTGTAAAATCGGGCCGCGGCTTTTGGTATGCACGCCGGCACGGCTCGGCCGCCCATGCGGGAGGGTCGCCAGATTGAGGGCATGAACTTGTGATGCGGCGCGCGCATTACGACTACATCATCATTGGCGCCGGCGCGGCCGGCTGCGTGCTGGCCAATCGCCTGACCGAGGTCGGCAACGCCAAGGTGCTTCTGCTTGAGGCCGGCGGTTGGGATCGCGATCCATGGATCCACATACCGCTCGGATGGGGCCGGCTCCTGACCCGTCGCCTGCACGACTGGATGTATTTCACCGAGCCAGAGCCGAACATGCTCGGCCGACAGATAGAATGCGCACGCGGCAAAGTGATTGGCGGCTCCACGTCGATCAACGCCATGGTCTACGCGCGCGGACACCCTGGAGATTACGAGCGCTGGGCTCGCTCTGGCCTGTCGCGCTGGTCGTATGCGGACGTCCTTCCCTATTTCCGCAAACAGGAAAGTTGGGAAGATGGAAGCAGCGTCTATCGCGGCGGCGATGGCCCCCTGACAACCCGCCGGACACGGTATGCCGATCCTCTGGTGCAGGCGTATGCTGCGGCCGGAGCTAGCGCCGGATTCCCGGCGACGCCAGATTACAACGGTGCCCAACCGGAAGGTTTCAGCCCGTGGCAGATGACTATTCGCGACGGACGCCGTTGCAGCGCTGCGGTCGCTTACCTGCGCCCGGCAATGCGGAGGCAAACTCTCGATGTGCAAGTCTGCGCTTTCGTCGTTGAAGTGTTGTTTCAAGGCGCACGCGCGATCGGCGTTAAATATCGCCAGCGGGCGGGCTACACCGTCATCGCGCATGCGGATTGCGAGGTGCTGGTTGCGGCGGGCGTGATCAATTCGCCAAAACTCCTTATGCTGTCCGGCATCGGCGATCCGGCCGCGCTCAAGCGCCACGACATCGCCGTCAAAGCGGCGCTACGCGGCGTCGGAAAAAATCTGCAGGACCATCTGTCGGTCAACATCAACTACACGCGACGAGAATCAGGCACTCTGCATCGCGCCATGCGGGTCGACCGACTGTCCGTGGCGCTCGCGCAAGCGTATTTCTGTGGCAGCGGCGTCGCCAGCGATCTGCCTGGCGGCATCATGGCATTCCTGAAAACGCGACCCGATTCGTCTCTGCCGGATACGCAAATGATCTTCAACGCCAGTACGCTGGAGGCAGCCCCCTACCTGTCGCCGATCAAGAAGGCGTACCGCGACGGTTTTTCTGCACGCGTTGTTTTGCTCCGGCCCGAAAGTCGCGGAGCGATCGCATTGGCCTCGGCAGACCCGTTCGTCGCGCCTCAAATCAAACAAAATTTCCTATCTGCCTCAAACGATTTGCTCAACTTGCGCCACGCCGTTCACACCATCAGACAGATCGCTCACCAGCCGGAGCTGAAATCGTTTGTCGCCGACGAGATCGCGCCCGGCGGCGACGCCACCGACGCCGATATCGATCGACACATCCGCAGCACCGCCATCACCGTTCATCATCCTCTTGGCACCTGCAGGATGGGGCTCGCCAATGACGCAAACTCCGTGGTCGACGAAAAGCTCCGGGTGCACGGCATCGACGGCTTACGAGTGATCGACGCCTCCGTGATGCCCGATCTTGTCGGCGGAAATATCGCAGCACCTGTTATTATGATTGCAGAAAGGGCAGCCGACGCGATTCGCAAGCGTCCTTGTCATAAAGCCCAGTTGCTGGCCGAGTAGGGACTTTTGAGCTAAATCAAAGCTTTCTTAAACTGCGGTCGAACGCCAAAATTCCAGAGCAATGATATAGCTTGAGAAGCACATTCGGGGGCGTTGGCCTGCACACGGTTCTGAAGACATCGACTTAGGTGTTTCACTGGAAGCGGAGGCGGATCATGGAGAGGCGGAAATTTACGCGAGAGTTCAAGCTCGAGGCGATACGACCGATCAAAGAGCGGCGCGTGTCGTACGCGCAAGCCTAGGAGGATTTGAGTATGCATCAATCGCAGTTGCGCGGTCCGGTGTCTGCGCCGGCGAGCGTGGCTCACAAGTGCTCTGATCCAATCCGCGTCGAAGCAAGCGCCGGCGATGCCTTCAACCCGCCACGCCGTCGAGGCAGATTTCAATAGCCTAATTTGCTTCCGCTTTCAGTGGCACCGCCGACATGGCGAACTCCGTTGCCCGCGCCGGTCGAAAATGAACCCTTAGGCAAGGTGCCTCGCGGGCAATACGTCAAGCTTGCGTTCTTGGGAGCGCGGCGCATCAGGTCGATGACATATTCATTGTGCTATTGAATTAATCCCCGCACTTCGATGCTGTCGGCCTTGAAAAGCGGATTTGCGACTGTTGAGCGAAGGTCGAGTGGGGTCACAGAATTCATCTCCGCGACGGTGCGAACGCGGGTTGGATCAGCTACATGTTGAAAGATCGTCAAAAGTCGGAGTTCGAAGCTCTCTCGACTGCATAATTATTGATTCCTTGCACAATCTAATTCCTGACGCGCCGTCGTTCTTTTGGAAGCCGCCTCTTTGTACAAAAGCTCGAGCCAGGGCGGCTGGTTAGCCGTCGCCTTGTTTTCCTACCATATGCCGCAGCGCCGCCTAGGCGGCTCAACCAGATCCAGCGGGTCAGTTGCGGCGCCTCGCGCGCGTGTGTGCATGTTGACGGCAGGGATTGAATGGCCGCCGTATGTCAGGAATTAGCACATCGCATTGCTCGCGGTGAAGCAATAGGGTCGCGGTTCGGCAGGCGATGCACATTACCGGACGTCGGTCACGCTCCTTTGGGAAGCAGGGTTGACCAACGCTAGCGCCGTAGGTCATCGAGTCAACCAAAATCAACCAATGCAAATCGGTTGATTCCGATGCTTAGCAACAAAAGGGCTACTTGGCACGGGATGTGACCAGATTCCATGCATATTGCAGCTATTTCGGTCATCCGGTGCATTCCGCTCTACCAAGCTCAACCAAAATTGGTTGTCAGCGGAACCGGCTCGGGGTAAGTCTTCAGGCGTCGACGACCTAGCGGAGCCTTAGGCCCTTATGCCCTCCCCCATAGCTCGTTCCGCCGACACGACCGTCAGCGCGCTCACCGCGTACCCGCCGGAACTTCACCAGATCGTGCTTGGCATTCGCGCCATGACCGCGCGGCAAAAACTCGGCTCGGAGCGCGCCATGGCGGACGAGCTCGACGTCAAGCGGCACCAATTGCGGCGCGCGCTGCGGGCGCTGCGAGCCAATGGCGAGATCGCTCCCGCCGAAGCCAAGCGCAAGCCGCTAGTCGGACATAATGGCGAAAGCCTCGTGCGTGCCACTAATCCGATGGAAGTGGTCGAGATGCGGATAGCCATTGAGCCGTTTCTCGCCCGGCTCGCCGCGTTACGTGCTTCACCGTTTGAGATGGCCGCCATCGGCAAAGCGGCGACGACCGCCGCCGGCGCCGACAGCGGCGCAACCGATTTGAAATTTCATAAGTTGATCGCCGCGAGTTCAGGCAACAAGCTTGCGGCCTCGCTCTACGGACTGCTGCGCCGCGTGGCGAGCGATGCGCGCGTGCGGCTCAACGCGTCGCGGCCGGCCTGCCCCAAACGTACGCGGCAACGCGACGCCGAGCATCGCGCTATTGCCCAAGCAATCCTGGCGCGGGATCCGGATGCGGCGGAACAGGCGATGCGGCTGCATCTTGCGGCAGTGCAGAGGCTCGTGATCGAGCGGCTGAATCCAGTCGCCAACGCGGTCTAGGTTTGCGCAATACGCGTTGCGATGGCGCGCCGCTGATGATTTCGGAGATAGATGTGCACCGGTCGGTCGCAGAATTTCCCACGAGCCTGAAAGGATCAGCGGCCCTCAAGACCGAGCCGTCGCTTCAATACCGGTGCAGCAGCGCCATTTTCGGCATTATTATTCTCGCTTTACCGATTTTCGCCGCCGCGCACGCATCCGAAGCCGCGGTGACGTTATCGATCAAAAATGAGGATACCCAATCTCTGCGCTGCGCTATCATCTTTGCGCACTGGATAACCACCGATGTTGGCCCGATTGCTTCGGGCAAAACTGCCACCGTCGTGATGATGCGCGGGCCGCAACCGGGAGCGCTCCACATCGCGCGCTTCGACGGCCGGCCAATGATGATCGAAAACATCATTTGTGGTGCGGACAAAGACTGGAGCAACAGCCTCGACCAGTTGCCGCTCATTCGGGTGCGCGACAGTTCCGCCTCGACCTACCAAATAGTATGCCGCGCCACGCCACGAGTTGTGTGCACGCTGGTGCCAGAATTTTCGGGCGAACGCCACGCGGACTTTGGCGACGGTTACTAGCCGAACACTGAAGTCAGAGAGACCGTTGCTGCTCGAACTACACCCCGGCAAGCCGCCGGAGCAAACGAAAGCCAACGATAAGAAATGACTCGTTGACATTGTAATCCCACAAGCCAGAAAGAGAGCTGCGCCATGAAATCGACAGCGACTACGCAACTGCTTCGGCAGTCAATGCTATCGGCAATGCTTCTTGGCATCGTCGGCCTCGGTCTGGGCGCCGCGACGCCCGCCTCCGCCGCTGAGGTCAAGAAGCTCGCCATCCTTATCCCCGAGGAACCGACAGACTACGGCTGGAACCAGCAAGGCTTTGACGCCGCGAAGGCGGTAGCCGCGAAATACAATCTTCAGTTCCTGCCAGCGAGCGGCCTGGGCTACGGCGACGTCCGGCCGACGCTTCGCGAACTGGCCAACGACGGCGCCAGCCTGATGATCGCTCATGCGAGCGGCTATAATACCGCTGCGGCGGAGATTGGCGCTGAAACCAAGGTCCCCGTCGCAGTTGTAGACAAACCCTCGGCGAGCAAGCCCGGTTCGGTCGCCGATTACACCATCAGCGGCTATAAGGGCGCTTATCTAGCGGGCCGGCTTGCCGCGAAGATGACGAAGACTGGTACGGTTGGCATCGTCGTCTCGGCAGAACCCCTGTCTTTCAATTCGCAATCCGCCGCCTTTGCCCAAGGCGTCAAGGCGGAGAAGGCCGATACCAAGATCCTCTATGCGGTGGTTGGTCCAGCGGCGTATGCGGATGCAGCCGGGGGCCGCCGTGTTACCGAAGCGGCCATCGGCGCCGGCGCCGATATTATCTTCGGCCAGGGCGACGGCTCAAGCTTCGGCATGCTGCAGGCTACCGAGACCGCCAAGACGGCCAAGGGCGATACCGTGTGGTTTATCGACGTGATCGGCGACAAGTCGAAAATCGATAAAGGAACCCTGTTATCGTCGGTCGTTTGGAACCTCGTTCCGGTCTATAGCGCGATGGTCGAAGACCTGAAGGCCGATCGCTTCGGGACTCATCCCTACAAGATCAGCCTCGCCGACGACTCGATACAGCTGCTGCACTCGAAACACATTCCTGATGCGGTGTGGACACAGATCTCCGACATCAGGAATGATATCATTGCCGGCAAGATCAAAATCGAGCCGATTTACGATGCGCAAAAGGTGCGTGCACTAATGACGTCGGTCGACGCGAAGCCGGCCGCCGCGAAGTAGGGCAAAGTGCACCAAAGCTGTCGGACTTGCCATGGCGACCATGATCGAACAGACGTCAGCGCCATTGCATGACGTGCCGCCGGCGACGACCGCCGGCGGCCCGCCAGCGATCGAACTGCGCGGCATTACCAAGCGGTTTCCCGGCGTCGTCGCAAACAATGAAATCACGCTCGACATCTTTGCCGGCGAGATCCATGTTTTGCTCGGCGAGAATGGGGCGGGAAAGTCGACCTTGATCGGCATCCTCGCCGGCCTGCAACAGCCGGATGAGGGCACGATTTGCGTGAAGGGGCGATCGGTCACGATCGGCTCGCCGGCGGCAAGCCTAGATCTCGGTATCGGCACAGTCTTTCAACACGTGCAGCTGGTGCCGAGCCTTACAGTACTGGAAAATCTCTTGTTAGGCGGATCGTCGTGGCGGCCGCTCCGTCGACGGCCGGCGCTCAATCGCTTCCGCCAGCTATCAGATCTGCTCGGCATCATGATCGACCCGGACGCGCCGGTTGGGCGGCTAGCGCTTGGTGAACAACAGCAAGTCGAAATCATGCGCGCGCTCTGGCGCGGCGAGCGGGTACTCATTCTCGACGAGCCGACCTCGATGCTCACGCCGCAAGGCGTTCGCCATCTTGGCGACGTCATGAAGCGGTTGCGCGATAAAGGCGTCGCCATCATCTTCATCACCCACAAGCTGAGGGAAGCCTGCGCGCTCGCCGACAAGATCTCGGTGCTGCGGCTGGGTCGCCTTGTCGGGCAGATCGACAAGACTGAACTCGCGACCATGACGGAGCAGCAGATAACCAAAAGGGCCGTCGGGCTCATGTTCGGCAAGGACGAGCAACCGGACCCGGCCGGACCGCTCGATCCCGAAGACCAGGCGACGCGGCCCGATTCAAACCGAATTGATCGGAACGCGGCGCCGTTGCTTCAGCTCCGTAGTGTGGCGACTGCTGCGCAGCCCGGCGAATGCGCCCTACGCGATATCAGCTTTGATCTTTGGCCCGGAGAGGTACTGGGCATTGCCGGCGTCGATGGCAATGGTCAAAAGCATCTGGCGGAAGTTCTTGCCGGCCAGCGCCCGGCGATTGCCGGGTCGATTCTGCTGCGCGGCGTCGACGCCACGCGAGGAGGCGTCGGAGATCGGCGACGCGAAGGCATTACCTACATCACCGACGAGCGCCACGACGAAGGAACAGTCACTACCTTCTCGGTCGCAATCAATCTCGTCGCAAAAGAAATCGGGACGCCGCCATTGTGGCGGAACGGCATCACTCTGTGGGATCGCGTTCACCGTCATGCCAAGGAGCAGATAGCGCGCCACGACATCCGCACACCTTCAGAGCGGACGGCAATCGGCAAGTTGTCGGGCGGCAACATCCAGAAGGTTCTGCTTGCCCGGGAGCTGACCGCACTGACTGCACTTGTCGTCTTTAACAAGCCGACCCACGGTCTCGACCTGCAGAACACGCGGTTGGCGCGCGAGCGCATCGTCGAGGGCGCGGCACGAGGTGTGGCGATGATCGTAATTTCGAACGAGCTCGACGAGCTCGCCGCCGTCAGCGATCGCATCGGGGTGATGTTCCAGGGTCGGCTGAATGGCATCGTAAAGAGCGACGAAAATGCGAATCTAGAGATCGGTCGTCTCATGACTGGGGCGGCAGTCTGACCAATCAACTCGACCTCAGCAGCCTCGCGCGCCGGAAGAGGCCCGCAGGGCCATCAAGGATGGCGTCAGGCGCCGGTTCGGTCGCGCGCGTGCTGCTACCGGTTCTCCTCGCTCTATGCGTTGGCGGAGTTGTATTGCTTGCACTCGGCAAGAATCCCTTTGTTTACTACTACGACGTGCTGTCTCACGGTTTTTTCAATTGGGGCGGGCTGCAGGCGACAATCACCCGAATGGCGCCACTGCTCTTGATCTCTGCGGGGCTCGTCGTCTCCTTTCAAGCCGGTATCTGGAATCTCGGAACCGACGGCCAATTCCTGCTTGCTGCCGTAGCCACTGCGGCGCTGACCCCAACTTTGATCGGCATCATGCCGTGGAGCATCGCTATCGCGCTATCACTCGTCGCCGCCTTCTTCGTCGGGGCGGCGTGGTCATTGATGCCGGCTTTCCTCAAAGCAAGTTACGGTATCAACGAAATCATCACCTCGTTGATGATGAGCTTTCTCGGCATCAGTCTCGCCAGTGTGCTGATCAAAATTCCCTTCCGTGACCCGACAACGAGCGTACCGCAAACCTACATCTTGCCGGTCGCCGATCGGTTGCCGCGCTTATTCGGGACCATCATCCACAGCGGCATCCTGATCGCGGTCGCTGCCGTTACGCTGGTACACCTACTAATGGCGCGCACCGCTTTCGGTCTCAAGCTACGGATCGTCGGCGCCAATCCTCGCGCCGCAGCCCACGCTGGCCTCAATGTGGCGAAGCTGACTTTCGCCACCTTCGCGCTGAGTGCTGGCCTCGCCGGGCTCGCGGGGGGAATCGAGATCCTCGGCGTGCAAGGAATGATGCGCGCCGATTGGAATCCCGCCTACGGACTTCTCGTCGTGCCGCTCGTCTTCCTTGCCCGGTTTCACGCTATCGGCGTCATCGGATTCACACTGTTCTTTGCCGTTCTCATGATCGGCGGCGAAAGCGCCTCCCGGCGGGTCGGCGTGCCGCAATATTTTGTGCCTTTCTTAGTCGGCATGCTGCTCTTGTTCCTGGCGTTCGTTGATTTTCTCGATCATCGTCGCCGCCGGCTGACGAAGGCTTGAGCCGTGAGCGCGCTCCTCACTGAGGCCTTCCTGAGTGCGCTGATCTTCGGCGCGATCACTGCGGGGGTGCCGTTATTACTGGCCGGACTTGGTGAACAGATCTCGGAGAAGGCCGGGATTCTCAACATCGGCATCGAAGGTATGATGCTGGCGGGCGCCTATGGCGGCTTTTTTGCTGCTTATACTTGGAATTCTTTTGCACTCGGCTTTGTCGCTGGCGCGGCAGCCGGTATGGCCGTTGCGTCACTGATGGCAATCTTCTGCGTGCGACTTTCGCTAAATCAAATCGTCGTCGGCATCGCTCTTACTCTCAGCGCCCAGGGGTTGACCGCGCTGCTGCATTTTTTTCAATTCAGCCGCACCTATCCGCGCCTTGCGAAGGCGCCGGTGCTGGCCATTCCCGGACTTGACAACATTCCAGTTGTCGGCACCGGGTTGTTCCAGCACAGCGCGCTTGTCTATCTTGCAGTACTTCTCGTCCCCGCGGTCGCATGGTTGTTCCGCGACACTTATGCGGGGCTCAATCTCGAAGCCGCCGGAAACAAGCCCGCGGCACTCGACGCTGCGGGCATCAACGTCGCCGCGACGCGCACTGGCGCCGTCCTAACAACCGGAATTCTGGCCGGGCTTGGCGGTGCATACATGGCCGAGGTCGGCGCCGGCTTGTTCATCCCCTACATGACGAATGGCTCGGGCTTCATTGCGATCGTGCTCGCCATGCTGGCGCGCGGACGGCCCCTATGGGTGCTGCTTGGCGCCTTGCTTTTCGGCGCGAGCCTGTCACTGACTACAGCACTGCAGGTTGCCGGTGTTAATGTCCCGACGGATCTCGTCCAGATGCTCCCGTTCGCCATGGTCATGCTTGTGCTCGTGATATTCGGACGTAACAGCATGCTGCCACCGGCGCTCGGCCTGCCCTATATCCGGGGAGAGCGGTGACGTCGCATGGAACGCGGGATGAATGGATTTCCCAGGAGAGAAAGTGATGGCTGATACCAAGGTCTATCTGCTCGATGGCGGAACGCTGGTGATTGACGGATTTCACGTGTTCTGGAATCGCGGGCCCGCGGGCGAGGTCCGTTTCCCGTGTTATTCGGTCCTGATCGAGCATCGCGACGGTCGCTATATCTTCGATACCGGCTATGACTACGACCACGTCATGCGTATCTTGCCGTTCGAAAAACCGCTACAGGGCCCCGAGCAAACCACGCTTGGCCAGCTTCGCTCGCTAGGCCTAAGACCGCAAGACATCAATTATGTGATCAACTCGCACTATCACTTCGATCACTGCGGCGGCAACAAGCACTTTACGACCGCGTGCACCGTCTGCCATGCCAAGGAGCTGGAGGCGTGCGCCTGCCCGCAACCTTTCGAGCATCTCGGCTATTCGGATCTCTCTTTTGCTCCTGAAATCGCGCGCAAAAGTAGCAAACCACTGCAGCCCGATCCGGCGCTCGACATTTACACGCCGACCTTTCAGACCATCCAAGGTGATCAAGAGTTTGCCAAGGGACTTTGGCTGTTCGAGACCCCCGGGCATACTGCCGGCCATTACAGCATGATGGTCGAGTTTGCCAATCGCCGGCCGATCCTGTTCACGGCCGATGCATGCTATAGCAAAAAGAATCTGGACATGATGTGCATCTCAAGCTTTCACCTCGATCCGGTGGCAAACTTGAAATCGATGCAACGCCTCAAGGATCTCGCCGCGAAGTACGATGCCGAATTGTTCTTCTCCCACGACGCGGAAAGTTTTGCCACTTATCAGAAGGGCGCTGACTTCTATTCATGAAAGCTCTTTGCGATAATCTCACGGATTGGGGAAAGGACTCACCAGATGCGGCGGATAAAACACGAAGTCGCATAAACATTGTCGCACCGCGATCGCGGTCAAAATGTCAGGCGTGACGACTGCGACGGCCGCAGATCTTTCCTTTGGCGGCACGGATCCGCGAGAGCGATTCGAACTGGCTAGATTGGTGAGGCCGGATTTTGCTGCTCTTTTGACCTCAGTACTTCCAACCCCCGGTAGCGAGGTCCAGGGAAAAGTGTCGATCAGAGAATAATTTTGGGCCCCCCGTCGGCGGGCCAGTACTTAGGTCGACGGAGAAGCACGCAAATAGCAGCGGTTAAAAGGATGTCGCCCTATGGCGCTTGGCGGACGTGCTGACCTGCAGGCGAATGAGGGGTAGGAAGTCTATTGGCGCTAAGCGAACGATAGCGAAGCGGACATGATACGAGCGGCCGTTATGTCACCTAATGATGCGTCCCGATGGGAAAGTGCTCAAAAGCCATTAGCCGCCCCTAACCGCAGCTTGTACGGTCGCTGACCGCCTGGGCGGCGCGGGTGCCATCCCTAGCGCCGTCTGATGCCTTGGATCCTATAGCCAGGGGATAAAGATCACCCGCTCGCCAGTCGCAAATTCCGGAGAGAGAACTCGACGCAGACGCTGCTTTGTCGCCATGCGCGACGGCGGAGCCGTTGCACTTCGATGGAGTTGTCACCGCATTATCTCAGTTTTGAGGTCGCGGCATTTTGAGATTCTGACGTGAGCTCAGGCGCGCGATAAGCAGTGTGATCCAGCGAGGCTGCCGACGTGTGCTGTCGGTGCCGCCCAGGTGCAATTCGCGCGCTCGGAACGTCCCCTCGGCTGTCGAAAGCCGGCTACGATAAGCGAGCCACCATACGAGCATTACCCCGATGATCCAGAAGGACGCCTGCCATACCCAAAGCGAGGGCACCCCCAACGAAAGATCGGCCTTAGTAAAAACGGGATGTACGAAGAACGTATTGCCGAGAATGGCGCCCGGCCCGAGCGCAAGAAAAATCCACAAGAGAGTGAGCGACCATTTTGCGCTGCGTGCCGCGCGTCCACCAAAATCAATGTGGTGATCCCGCCGGAAGATGGCATGCAGAGCGTTGCGATGCTCGCGTTCCGCGTCCTGGCGAGTGAATATCGCGACAAGCAGGCTGGCCGCAACGTTGACAGCAAGGCCCCACGCGGCGGAGTGGACCGTAAGCGGCCAGCGACCCCAGGGTAGTTCGGTAAACAGGCCGTTGAAAAAGATCAGCCCGGGCGGCTCGGTAAATACCACGAACAAAACGCCGGCGATGAGTCCGACCAGCACTGCGCTACAACTCATCCAAGGGAACCAGCAAAGGCCGAGATAGGCAGGAAACAACTGAGCAGACAGCGGCAACGCAAGCGTCGAAAGCACTGCCGCGGCAGTCGGCAAGAAGGCGGCGAGTAACACCACCGCACCATAAATGACCGCCAGCGCGACGCGCGCGGTGAGCCGTTCCCCGCCAGGCGTAAGACCGGGCAGCACGTAGCGCTGCAAAAGCTCGATAGTGACAATGCTGGCGCCGGAGGCGGCGAAGAACGCAACCGCGATGAGCAACATCGCGATCAGCATGACAATTACGCAAACGGCGGCGAGCTGGTCGTAAGCCGCAAATCGCGCCGCGAGCGCGGAAAAGGTGTCACTCGGACCCAGTCCACCCGCCACGATTGGACCAAGCAGCAGAAGCGCGCCGGCGCAGAGTCCGGAAACGATCCACACCTGTGACAAGGCAAAGCCGGCACGGCTTCTCATGGTGAGGGCAAGAAATCCGAACGACGGGTTCAGCGCAGCGCCGACCGCCGCAAAGGCAAAGGAGAGGACGGCCGTCGTGGTCCACAGGCCGCCTGCCGGCACTTCCCGACCGATGCCACTGGAGAATTGGATGACACCGGGCAGGACATTGCCGAGCACGCCGTCGCGTACGGCAAAGCCTTTATGGAAGACCGACAATCCGTCAAACACCAACCCGGCAAACACAGCTGAGAAGATCAAAAGCGCGAGGGTCAATATCGAAAGTGCCGCTATAATATAGACAGTGGCGCGCCAGCCGCCGAGTGCGGAGGCAAGAAAAAGGAATGCGGCGAGCCCTGCAATCGCCGTCGCCCGCGAGATCTCGTCCCCGCTCGCCCGCGCCAGCAGTTCTCCCGCAGAGCCGAGGAGGGTCGCGGCAAAGGGCACGGCGAAGAGGAAAAGCACTACAAGAAGGTAGATGCGGATCGACGCGCTCTGAAAATGGGCGCCGAAAAGCTCGCCGAGCGAGCGGCTTCCAATAATTCTCGCGGCCAGCCAAACGCGCTTCTGAAACAGCGCCATAGCCAGCGCCACCAATATTAAGCTCAGTGCAAGCTGGTTTGCTTGAAAGCCATAGGTGGAGAGCAAACGCAGATAGTCATAAGGGCCAATGCTGGCGAGCAAGACGCCGCTCCCGGCGAATATATAGGTCCAACTCGACAGGCCCTGGCCGGCGTCGACATATGCAGTAGCGCCGGTCTCGCTCTTCGCCGATTGCGCAGCGATGTAGAGCGCGAACGCCGCAAACACCGTTAGCGTAATGGCGAGAAGTGAAGTCACTGTTTGAACCGTTGGATCACATCGAAGGAATCGAATGCACCGCGAAGGCCAAGCCAAAGGATCATCGTGATGACAGTTACTGCCGCTATGCAAAGAAGCCCGACGCTGACCGGTAGCATGTACAAGCTTTGGAACCCAGGGGACAGTAATGTTGCGAATCCAAAAGCAAGCACGCTGGTGCAATAAATTACCAAGCCAAGCGCTACTTCGCCCGGCGTGAATCGCGTTCCGAGTATAACATTGATAATGACATGGCCGACGAAGGCGGCGATCAAGACCGCAAAACCTCCGCTGATGAACGGCCAGCCGCCGGCGGCAAAGCCGTAATGAAAGGCTGCCGCGGCTATCAAGACGAGGGGCGCCCAGATCGCTATGACCAAGGCGTGACGGTCGAGCGCGTCAAGTTCGCGTGACGGCATCGCGGGCAACCTCAGTCGTCATCCTTGCCGGTCTTGCCAAGCTTTCGCGTGGCGCCACTTGGCTTCTCCGGCTGCGGGAAGTTCCGGAAAGAAAGCGCACCGGAACTGCCGATGCTCTCGATCGGAAGCCCCAGGTCCTTCATCAAGCCGTCGACAAAGGCCACCTGTGTTCGATATTTCAAGGCGGAGTTCACAACACGATCGGTCATGTTACCACCGCCATCGCCGCCACCGCCATTCGCGACGCCGCCGCCTCCGCCCGTGTCGGACGGGCTGTTGATGCCCGGCACGCCGTCGACCTGAAGGATTTTGATCGACTCAATGTTTTCCATCGGCTTGACCGTTTCACGTATGATGCTCGGCAGGTTTTTGATCAAATTCTCATAAATCGCGCTGCGCCGTGCTGCATCGTTGCGCATGTTCTCTGCCTCGTTGAGCCTGGTCTGGCCCTCGGCCTCTTTCTCGTAGCGGACCGCAGCCGCATTCGCCTCGGCAATCTCCGCAAGCGCGCGCTGCTCCATTGCCTCCTTTTCAGCCGTGGCGATCGAGACCAGGCGGTTGGATTCGCGCTCCGTTCGAGCGTTAGCTTCGATCAGGGAGATCCGCTTGGCGCGTTCGGCCACCTCCTGTTCGCGCGCCGAGACAACCTGCTCCTCAGTAGCGGCAAGCATCTTCATCGCATTGGCTACCTCCGTCTTCGCGACCGCCTCCTCGATCGATTTGTTGATGACCGCGATAAGCCGCTCCTTATCGATGATCTCTACCTCCTTGTCGCGTTCAATCTCTAATTTTTCGACGAATTTGCGCGCCGCAATCCGCAGCTCGTCGAGCTCGCGATTGACCACAACGGCCGCATCCTCAATTTTGCGGAAGGCGGCGGTCTGCGACAGCTTGACCTTTTGGTTCTTCTCAATTTCGAGCTGGTTGATCTCCTCATCCGTCCGCAGCCGCTCAAGATCGACATTGTACCGTTTGAGGATAGCCGCCCGTTCTTTTTCGGTATTAGCTAATTCGTTGATGACGCGAACATGCTTGTCCTTTTCCACCAATAGCGTTTCAATCGACTTTTCAATCTCGATCCGACTCACTTCGACTTGCCGATCGCCCTCTAATTTCGTCTGGTCGACCCTGACAGAAGCATTGGCTTCTATGATGGAAACTTCCTGGCGCGAGGTGATCTCTGATTCTTTGATCTTGCGCTCGTTCTCTATGCGTTGCGATTCGACTTGCATACGCGCAACAATGCGCTGCGTTTCGAGCGCATTGGACGTCTCGATGGAGCGCTGCTCGTTCTCCTTCTGACGATCAATCTCAAGCAGTCGAATCTCGGTTTGGCTGTTGATCCGTTCGGCATCAATGAGCTTTTCCTTGGCGATACGGACGCGTTCGGCCTCCTGTTCGGCCCGCATCTTTGCGTTACTGATGCTGATTGCCGAGTTCGAACGCTCTTCCTCGATGGCGGCGAGCTGCGCCGTCCGTCGTGCCTCGATATCGCGTGCCTGATCGATGCGCGCGTATTCCAGGTCCCGATCGATCTCAATGGCGCGCTGCTCGGTCTGATAGTCCTTAAGCTTGATCTCCAGACGGGCCTCGTTTTCGATGCGATTTCTAAGTTTGCGGCGTCCCTCGATTTCATCAGTGAGTTGCGTCAACCCCTCGGCGTCGAAAGCGTTGTCCGGATTAAACACCGAGATGTCGGTTTGATTTAGGCTCGTCAGCGAGGCATTTTCGAGCTCAATCCCGTTCGAGGCGAGCGACGGCGCCACGAGTTCCGATATCTGCCGCATGAATTGCTTACGACCCACATGGATCTCATCCATCGTCATTGTCGCAGCCACCGCTGAAATCGCGTCGACAAACCGGCCCTGCAACACGTCCTTCATCTGTTCGGCGGAATAGGTGCGTTCGCCAAAGGTCAGCGCGGCAAGCGAGACATTTTGCTTTGTAGCAGTCACGCGCACTGAGAATTCACTGACTACGTCCACGCGCATCTTGTTGCGTGTAATCAGCGACCCTTCGCCGGCACGCCTGATCTCAATCGGCACGGTATTCATGTTTACGCGCGTAATGTCATGGATGATTGGGATGACAAAGGCGCCACCGCCCATGACAACCTTCTCACCGCCGAAGCCGGTGCGCACAAAGGCTTCGTCTTTCGAGGAATGCCGATACAGCCAATGGAGCAAGTAGACGCCGACAGCGACGAGAATTGTCAGCAGGACAATAATGGCAATTGCGTCTGCGCCAGTCATGGTCGCGTTCTCCGAGATCAATAGCGTTCCTTCCCCGCTATCGCGAGGTACGCGAGAGCCAGGGCGATGAGGTTCACGAGGTCTGCGATCGTGTAGAGCGTGGCGATAACCGGCGTGTAGCCCACACCGATCACGACATCGACGAAATACAGAATGGGAATGATGGCCCATCCGACTGTCATGATGAATCGGATCCAGAAATAGCCAATCTGCATCGGGCGCGAAGCCTTCCGCACTACCTCAGCCATTCTGCCGAAGTACATCTCGCCGAGGATGTATAGCCAGAAGGCGATCGAAAGCAGGACTCCAAGAGTGGGGTTGAAGATGTGCGCGTCGCCGAGGTAACGGCAGAGTACCATGAGAAACGCCGCGACGGCGGTGCGCCAGAACACTCCCACCGGGATCGGACCGGCGATATTGGCGAAGAAATAAGCGGCAGCAACCAGCAACGGATAAACCGCGAACCACGCCGCAAAGCGCGGACCAGCCGAGAGCTGGCCGCCGGAAAGCCACAACTCACCGGCGCTCATATAGGAGAGCGCGGAAATACCGAGCGACACGGCGGCAAGCGCCACGGGAACTCGCCAACGCTCGGAAATCCACGTCAGGCCAAGAGCCGTCAAAGCGGCCGCAGCGAAGCTGCCCATCGTGGCCGCGGCAAAGGCGCTGGCGGTCACATCGCTGGTTTGGAACGAGCTGGTGAACATCGGTTTTTCCTAAACTTGCGCCCTGATATGCGGAGAGCGGCTGTAGAGGGCCACCATCGGCAAAATGAGCAACCCGAAGATGAACTGCTGCCATTCGTATTTGAGACCTATGCCGATGAGGAAAGAACTCAGCACCTGCAGCACGAGTACGCCGATGACGGTGAAGCCGTATCCGCCATATCCACCGGCGAGCGAAGTGCCTCCGATCACCACTGCTGCGAGAGTGGTGAAGAGATACTGGTCACCGACTCCAATGAAACCGCCACCGCTCCAGCCGAGGAGAAGCGCTCCGGTGAGCGCCGCAAACGCGCCGGAGATGAGGTAGGCGAGAACCCAATACTTGAATTCTGATATTCCGATCAGCATGGCGGACTGGCGGTTGCCACCAATTGCATAGATGTAGCGGCCATAGGCCGAATAGCGCAGCGCGACGATAACGATGATGGATATCAGGATCCAAAGCAGAATTGTCGGCGGCACGTTCAGTCCGAACGTGGTGCCGTTCATAGCTGCGAGATTGGATAGCCAGGGCGGCACGGTACCGAAGACATTGCCGCTGAACTGAGAGCCAATGCTGGTAATGACTTGCGCTAGGCCGGCCACGGAGAAGCCCGTCCCGAGGGTTATGATCAGCGCCTGGCCCTGCAACTTGTAGGACATGACGCCATTCAGGAAGCCGATCAAGCCACCGATCAAGATGATTGCCGCGAATGCCAACCAGGACGGAACGCCAAGGCTTACGAGGTACAGAAGCCCGATATTCGCGGCACCGATCACGAACGGAATCGAAAGATCGAGGCCTCCCAGCACGGCTACGAGGGTCTGGCCGACGCAGGCGATGCCTAGGAAGGCTGCGAACAGTAGAACAGCCTTGATATTCGACGCCGACAGGAACCCGCTGATTGTGAAAGCGCTGATCACGATCAGCGCAATGAGCACGATGAGGCCGATAAAAGCGCTACGGCCGTGAACGAAAACACGAGAGACCTTGAACGCGAAGACGAGGATTGCCTCCAGCACCAGGAACGCAATCAGATTGCCGACGGTGCGAAACGCTGGCACGGTCCCCGCGATGATCAGGTAGGCGACGAGCAAAAGCGCCGTAGCCACGATCAGCGCGCGGTTGGCGGCCCATATGGAGCGAATGCCAACAATGCCGTTGACCACTTCCGCCTCGCCAGCGTCCGCTGCGATGGCGGCTTGCCTGTTCTCGAAGGCGACCGTCACGTAATTGGCGAACCAGAACAGCACCGCGACTGTGATCACGGTGAAGAGCAGCACGGTCTGCGCCGACTCCCTCTGCGCAAAACCGACGCTGAAACCGATCGCGCCAACGATCAGCGCAATCGCCAGGTTCAAAGCGAGTAGGAATGTGGAGCGCGGCAACAGCATGAACGTCACGGCAGCAGGCCTCCACTCGCCGGTTGGCCGTACATGGCGACGAGCGCAAGAAGCAGCAGAAGAAAGCATGCAACGACCGCATGGCCGAAGGCGCCGAACCGACGAGCGCCGGCTTCAAAGGCGACGACGCGCGTCACGATGACGAGCCCGGCAATGCCGGCCGCAGCGAGGAAAAGCAGCTTCTGCAGCGGCGAAAGCGGAATCGCAAGCGACTGCCAGTCCCCGTTTGGCGGGAAAATGAAATAGCGATCGATGAGACCTCCTGAGAGCACGGCGTTCGCACTGGCGCTGGCGTAAGTCTGAGCCGTGCTAACCTCCAACACGATGCTGGCGACCACGACGCCCAGCACCATGAAGGCTGCAAACGGAGAAACGAAACTGACGTAACGCCGGACGATCGGCACCAGCATGGTCAGGAGCAGCGAAGCAATGAGCGTCAGCCCGTAGAGGAGTTGCGTCACAAAACCCTGCACCGGGCCGAATTGAAACGTCGCCAGTACGTATCCGATCAGGAATAAGCTGGTGGCTCCAATTAGCGCACCGGTAACGGTGCCGCGGCCTCCCGCCAGGCTGACACCGCCGAGCACTACGGCGGTCACGGCGGCCAACGACATGGTCGTGCCCTGCGTCGGATCGCCGGAAGCGATCAGAGCAGTGTAACAAATCGCACCGAGGCCGACGAAGACGCCGGCGATGACGTGGGCGCCGATGCGCACCACGTCGCTGCGCACGCCCGCGGTAAACGCGGCGCGCTCGTCGTAGCCCATCATGCGCAGGTGCTTGAAGAACGGAGAGAGCGTGAACAGGAACCATCCGCCCGTGGCAAGCACAAGGATCAGAAGGACGGGTGAAAAGATCGTATTGCCGAGGCCCCAGGAGATCATCCAGTCTGGCGCGACACCGCCTGGCCGCGGCAGGATCACACGGTTGATGCCAGACAGCGCGAGGAAGCCCGACAAAGCCACGATGATCGGCTGCACGCGCACGACGATGATCACCAGCGCGAACAGGATCTGGTAGATCACCCCGATGCAGATCGCTACGAGGAACACGCCGAGCGGAGAAGTCACGAGTTCCAGACCGTTCAGGGAAACGATGGAGACATTGATGAAGGCCAGCAGCGGACCGACGGCGAGGTCGACGGTGCCGCGGCCCGCGAGCGCAACCGACATCAGCGCATAGGTGGCGAGGATCAACGGCGCCGCGACGATAATCGCGCTGCCTAATCCGGAAAGCGAAACGAGGTTCGGCCCGCGAATTACTGCGATGCTCGTCAGGATGGCAAGCAGCAGAATCGGAATCAGGAGATAGGTATTTTGTGTACCCCTGGAATCCGGCATGGCGAGAGAGGTCTCCACTGATCAGAGTTCGACGCGCCGGCGCCCATTCGCGTTCGGAGTCGGCCGCTCGGCTCGGGCAATCGACAGCGAACTGCGTGTGATCAAGGCACCGCCCCTCTCCCGCTGACGTTCCGGGTCGAGCGCTAGCACCTTTCTAAGCACGGGCGAGATCACCTCCTTGAACTTGACCGGGTTTTCGGAGGTCGGGAAATGACCACCTGAGAAAATGGTGCATTCGGCGTTCTTGATCCTCTCCGCCGTGCGCTCGGTCATATCGGGGGTGCAAGCGAAATCGTAATCGCCGGTGAGAAAAAACATCGGCAGTTTGCCCGAGATTTTCGAGACCTGGTCGCGGTAATCGGAATCAACGCTGTAGAAATACAGATCGCCCTTGAAAACACCGGGCCCTCCTTGGGCGTAGTACCACCATGTTTCCCACCGACACTCATCCGGGCTTTCCGGCGACATCAGGCCAAACACGGACGTCGCTACTACTTCGCCGCCGTGGATGTGCGGGTGGTGAAGCGGATTGATCCACCAGCCCGGAGAGTAATCGCAGGCTTCCAGGGCGATAAGCGCCAGGAACTCGTGTTCGTAGCGCAGCGCGAGTTCAAGGCAGACGTTGCCGCCCATCGAACATCCCATGATCACCGGCTTCTTCAATTCCAGCGCGTGGCAGAACGCAACGATGAAATCCGAATAGAACTTGGCGGTGAGCTTGTATTCGTCCTCTTTCAAGTAGAAATCCGAAGGCGGTAGTGATTTACCGTGCCATGGCATGTCAAAAGCGATGACGCGGAAGCTCGACGTAATGTCGGGATCACAGAGCTGGTGCCGATATTGCCGCCCGTCCGTTCCTGCAGTGTGCAGGCAAACCAGCGGAATGCCCTCGCCGTGCTCTTCGTAATAGGTGCGGTAGGTCTTGCCTTCGCACTGGACATAGACATAGCGTCCAACAATCGGATCATGCGTGTTCATCGGTATCTCCTGGCGTTCGATTAGGTCGTCCGCATTAGGGAGAGCATGTGGGTGAGTGCCCGCAAATTCTGCCAGAACGGAAGCGTGTTGCCTTCGATGCGCAAGTGCTGGTGCAAGGGATGCGCCATGGCCCAGATGTCGTTGAACGTCGGCGGCGGAATAGGCTGAGCAAACTTCGCCCAGCTGCCGCTCGCGGCTCGAAGCGCGAAATCGAAGCCAAAGTCGTTTGCGGCGAGGCCTTCCGCAATGCGCTGGATTCTACCCTTGCTCACCTCGATCAGATAATCCGCTTCGTCGATGCCGAGGACGAATTTTCCGGTGAAGAAGCGCCCAATGACGGCCTGTATACGATCCTCATTGACGTGGCGCGCCCAGTGCTCGACCCATTCGAGATCGAAGCTCTTGCGGGTTGAATAACGGCTCATACTCTCCTCCTGGACTGCTCGCGCATGCGGATCTCCGATCAGTTTGGCAGAGGTTTCTTGGCCGGCCCGTAGTGGGCCACGAACGAGTGTGATGCGATGGTGGCCGGCAAGACGGCGGCGGCAAAGCCCTCGAAGGTGGCATCGTCGGCGAGGCCGAGATGCTCGACCTTGAGTGCGTAGAGCGTGAAGACGTAGCGGTGTGACCGGTCCGGCGGCCACGGTCCGCCGTAGCCGCGCCGAAAGCCGGGAATGTTGAACGTCACGAAATCGCTGTTGAGCTCGCGCGCCCCAACCGGCATGGCGGCGCTGCCGCTTGCGCCTTCCGCAAGGCTACGAGTATCGCGCGGGACGTCGAATACGAGCCAATGGGCGAACGCGCGCGGGAAATTAAACTCCGGCGGCAGATCGGGATCGGTCACGCTGATGGCGAAGCTTTTCGTTCCCGTCGGGGCTCCCGACCAAACAAGTCGCGGCGATACTTTGTTCTCCTCGGCAAAACGTTGTGGGATGACGGACCCGTGCGGGATATCGGGGGCGACGAAATCAAACGATTCATCCTGCCTTGCTTGCACCACGGGCGATGTCTCGAGCGGGCGGGGAATCGCGTGGGCGTCTTCTTCTTGCTGGTGGTGCGGTCGCGAGGCCGCGTCGTGCGCGTGCTCCTCGTTCGCCTCGCCGGGCGACGCGGCGCTTGGACGGCGTCCAAACATCGCGTTTAGAATGACGTGGCCGTCGTAGGGTGGACCGAATGTGGATGAGATGGCGCCGTTGCGGAACACCAGTACACGGGTGCAGAGGTTGAGAAACTCTTCGATCTCGCTGGAGAGGAAAATCACCGCCTTGCCCTTCGCGGCAAAGTCCCTCAGGTTCCGGTAAAGATCGAGCTTGGCGCCGACATCGATACCGCGCGCCGGATCGTCGAGCACAAGGACATTAGGCTTCTCCGCGAACGCCCGCGCGATCAGCACCTTTTGCTGGTTCCCCCCGGACAGCGAGGTGATTAAGTTGTCCCGGCTTCCCATCTTGACCGCGAGCCTGCCGGATTCCCATTCGAAGACCGGCTGCAGTTTCCGACGATCCGTGAAATTGAGCCATCCGCCCAGCCGATAGTCTTGGTAGACCGAAACGAGCAGGTTCTCGAAAATGCTAAGGTTAGGGAAAATGCCTTCTTTCTTGCGGTCACCTGAAACATACGTCACCCCATTGTCGCGCGCGGAACGAAGACCGTGCACGTCCTCGCTATTCTTGCCGTCGATCACGCTAATGCGGCCGGCGACGAGGGTCTCCACGCCGGCAAGGCAGCGCACGAAATTCGTCTGGCCTTGTCCGTCAAGGCCGGTGATCCCGACAATCTCACCGGGATACAGGGTGAAGTCGATGAGCCCCGCATCATGCCAAACCCGACCGCCTTCGACCCGGAGCGCCGGCAGCTGACTTTGCCGCTCCGCAACCGATTGCGTTGCTAGTGTCCGACCGCGATCAGAACCCGCGATGAGTTCGAAAATGCGCGCTTCGGTGATCTCCTCCTTTTCGAGGGAGCCGACATCGATTCCGTCTCGCAGAACAGTCGCGCGATCCGCGATGCGCACCAATTCGGCAATACGGTGGCTCACCATAAGAATACTTGCACCCCGCCGTTTGAGTTCGCGCATCTTTCGAAAAAGCCGTTCAGTCGAATCGAAGTCAAGGGCGGCGGAGGATTTATCGAGAATGAGAAGTTTGGGATCGGTGAGCAGTGCGCGACCGATGGTGATCCACTGTTTGATGCTCAGCGGCAGATCGCCCACCGGCGTCTGCAGATCGAGCTCGAAGCCCAGGAGTTCGCGCATCAGCGCACCGGCGTTTGCGACTTTCTCCTCTTGCCCGATGCTCGCGCTGAACAGATTGTCGGCACCAACATAAAGATTGTCGAGCGCTGAGCATTCATCAGTGACGAGCACTTCCTGATACACATTGGCAATCCCAAGAGCCTTCGCGTCCACCGGCGAGCTCGCGGATTTTCCAAATATCGACACTTGCCCGCTGTCGGGAATGAGCACCCCGGAAATGACCTTAGCGAGCGTGCTTTTGCCGGAGCCGTTGCCACCGACGATCGCATGAACCTCGCCTTCATAGGCGCGCAAGCTCGCGCCATTGAGCGCAACGGTCGGGCCGAAGGTCTTGCGAACCAACGCTATTTCTACAGTGGCGACTGCCATGGCATGTGGGCTCGCGGGAAAATAGAGGCGTCCGCCGCGCTGGAGTGCGAGCGCGGCGGACAAGCCGCCCTGAGCCTCAGGGCTTGTAGGCTTCCGGATCCGCCGGACGAAGGAAGAAGTGGTCGAGGTAGGCTTTGCTTGCCCACTTCTCGATGCCGGGGTTATACCAGCCGTCGGCTTCCTCGTTGCAATCGTCGTTCAGAACTTTCTTAAGATCGTCGAATGTCAAGATTTGGGGCTTGGTCAGGATCGACTCGATCTTTGGACCTTGCCCCTGAAGCGTTCGCATCATGATGTTCCAGGTCATCTCGACCTCGTCGCCCGGGGGCCAGGGCAGGATGGCTTCGGACACGTACTTCGGATTCTTGCGCCAGTAGCACAGCGGCCCAATTTCTCCGCCTACCGTAATCGGCACCATTTTTCGGCCTGATTGCTTCAATGCGCGCATAGCTCCTTGCTCGGAGGCATCCTGAATGATGATTCCGTTCAACTCGCCCGGATGGGTAGCGAGCCACTTCTGGATTTCGCTCTGCGCCACCTGATCCGTCCACATGCCAGCTATCGAACCCACCACCTTTATATCCGGGTAGCGCGCGAGCGCCGCCTTGGCGCCCCGATCCTGCGAGTTGGAAGCAGATGTGCCCGGAATGCCCTCAACGACGAGGACGTTGCCCTTACCGCCGATTTCCTTGGCCATCCATTCTCCGAGCATATTGCCGCTCGCAACGAAATTAGCCGAAGAATTCACGGAGTAAGGCGAAGTGAGATAGCCGGCTATTGAAAATACCGGCACTCCGCGATCGTGGGCGTACTGGACTGTCGGGTTCAACGCGGTGGGGTTGGAACAGCAGACGACGATCGCATCGACACCTTGATCGACAAGCTGGCGCATTTGCTGAATTTGAACCGAGTCGTTCAGATTGGATTGCGTGACGACCACTTCGCTGATGAGGCCGAGCTTCTTCCACTTCGGGATCAGCGTCTTCTGAAGGCGATCCATCACATTGGCGCGCCAGGTGTTACCGGCATAAGAGCTTGCATAGCCGATCTTCCAGGGCGGGCCTTTTTTGGGCTTCCAGTCCCGATACGCACTCTCACCGACGGGTTGCATCGGATCGAGCATGTCTTTGTTGTAAAGCGTCTTCTGAATGTCTTTCGGCAGCTCATCGACTCCGCCGGCAACGGCGGAGGCGGTGACCGCCAAAATCGCAGCAAGTGCGGCAAAGCTCGTTTTCAGGTGTCTCAATTGTCCCTCCCTTGCGCCGCCATTTTTAAGCTCGCGCGGCAATGGACCGATTACGGCTCATGTACGCAGATGATCAATGCATACGTTTGCAAACGTAAACAAGAAAAAACCGCTTGTCTAGTGAGACCACGGGCTGGGATTATCTAGGCCACAGGCTCGATCGGCCCCCGCGCAAACGACGTCAACCGCGCCAACTCTCTCGGAATAAGGCGTCCTGGCACTAGCACGGTGGCTGGCTCGCGATTCGGGTTTGAACTCGCTCCGCGAGAAGCCGCAAGGTCTCCTCAACCATGCGATCGATGGGCTGCCGGAACGTCGTCAGGCAATAGCTCGGCCAGGCGGCAGCCGCAATATCGTCAAAGCCGACGACCGAAACATCGTCAGGAACACGCAGCCCGAGCTGGATGCGGAGCGCATCAAGCGCTCCCAGAGCCATAATGTCATTTGCCACAAATAACGCATCTGGCCGGTGCGACCCTCCAAACAAGGCAAGGGTCGCTCGGTTACCTCCTTCGTAGGTGAAGTCGCCGCGCGCTTTCGAAGGTATCCCTCCAGTCCGTGCGAGAATGCGCTCGAAGAAGCCGCGCTCGCGCTCGGTGCTGGTCGAGGCGCTCTCCAGCCCCGCTATGAAGCCGAACCGCCGGTGACCTGAGTCGAGGAGAATATCCGCCACAATGCGGCCTCCGCCGTTATTGTCGCAACAAACAGCGTCAACGGACACTTCGCTAACTACTCGATTAAACAACACAACAGGCGCATGGGCTCTCGCGCAGAGCTCCCTGATCGGCGGTCCGGGCATTGCGGTCGCGATGATGATCCCGTCAACCTGATACTGCAAAACATAAGGAACCGCCCGATCGATCGGTTCGTCTCGGGAGAGCCTCAATAACATCACGCGTTTGCCGGCACTCTGCAGGCGAGTGGCAAATGTCTCAAGCACCTCAGGGTAAAATGGATTGGTTATATCCCCCATAATCAAAGCAATCATCCCAGTACGGCGGGTAATCAAGCTGCTGGCATGAAGGTTCGGCACGTAGCCAATTTCCTTCGCAACCTTCAAAATCTTTTGCCTTGTCTTCTTGGAGACTTTCCCACCCTCCGTGAAAGCTCGCGAGACTGCGCTTTGGGAAAACCCAGCCATACGAGCAACATCAAACGAGGTTGGTTTTCTCGGTCGCTTTGTTGGCCGGTGCTCAGATCGACGTGCCATGACGCTTCCCCATAGGGACTTCATTACGACATTCGGACGCGTGACGAACCCGTCCTGTGGACAAAGGGGTGACGGTACGAGGCGCGGCGATCCGTTCGTGGCGGTTCGAGGAGTCGAGAAGTGCGCCCGATGGGCTGGACATTGGCCGCCTCGACTACTATTGAAATGTTTGCCGGGTTGCAAACGTATGCATCATAGTCTCATCGCAGGTTTCCGTCTGCAAGCGTACCTGTCTCTAGCGCGGTGAAACCGCACCACTGCATTTGTTTTTGAACCTCAGTGGAGGAAAAGCATGTCTCGCTGGCTCAAACGCGGGCTTGATCCAAATCAAGTAAAAATTGCCGACATCAAAGTCCGTGAAGTTGTCGAGAACATCATAAAGCAAATCGAAGATCGTGGCGACGCGGCGGTACGCGAATTTTCCAAACGATTCGACGACTGGGAGCCACAGCACTTTCGCCTTTCTGAATCCGATATCCAAAAGGCGATCTCGCAGGTTCACGCGCGCGATCTGGAGGACATAAAGTTTGCGCAAGATCAAGTACGCAACTTTGCTCAGAAACAGCGCGAGACAATGCATGACGTCGAAGTAGAAACCTTGCCGGGCGTCATTCTTGGTCATCGCCACATCCCTCTGGATTTAATCGGCTGCTACGTCCCGGGTGGACGCTATCCCATGGTAGCTTCGGCTCACATGTCGATTGTCACTGCTAAAGTTGCCGGCGTAAGGCGCATCCTTGCCTGTGCGCCACCGTTCAACGGAGGCCCGCATCCGGCGATCGTCGCCGCCATGTATTACGGGGGCGCGGACGAAATCTATGCGCTTGGCGGCGTTCAGGCTATTGCGACAATGGCACTCGGCACTGAGGCGATTCCGCCCGTCGATATGATCGTGGGTCCGGGCAACGCTTACGTCGCGGAAGCAAAGCGGCAATTATTCGGACGTGTCGGCATTGATCTGCTGGCGGGCCCGACCGAAACTCTCATCATCGCCGACGATAGCGTCGACGGCGAGATCTGCGCCACCGATCTTCTTGGGCAAGCCGAGCATGGACCAAACTCTCCAGCGGTACTGATCACCGACTCAGACAAGCTCGCGCGGGAAACTATCAATGAAGTTGAACGATTGCTGACCATCCTTCCTACTCGCGAGATCGCCCGTCAGGCGTGGGCGGATTATGGCGAGGTAATTGTCTGCGACGGACTAGACGAGATGGTGCAAGAGGCGGATCGAATTGCTTCGGAGCATGTGCAGGTGATGACGATGGATCCGGATTATTTTCTCAACAAAATGAGTAATTACGGATCGTTGTTCTTGGGACCGCGGACCAATGTTGCCTACGGTGACAAGGTAATCGGGACAAATCACACGCTGCCAACGAGGAAAACCGCTCGGTTCACTGGCGGCCTTTGGGTCGGAAAATTTCTCAAGACATGTACCTATCAGAAGGTTCTGACCGACGAGGCAAGTGCAATGATCGGCGAATATTGCTCCCGACTTTGTGTGCTTGAGGGCTTTTTAGGTCATGCCGAGCAAGCAAACGTCCGAGTTCGCCGGTATGGCGGACGCAACATTCCCTACGCCCAAGCTGCCGAATGAGCGTTGAACTCTTAGCCACTGCGAATTTCAGGCTCGACGGCCGACGCGCGCTCGTTACCGGCGCGGGGCGTGGCATTGGCTTAGCTGCGGCATCGGCGTTAGCGCAAGCTGGGGCTGAAGTGTGCCTGGTAGCGCGCACAGCGACTGAAATTGCAGAAGCGGCAGAAGCAATCAGAGCCAAAGGTGAACAGGCCTTTTCGATCGCGCTCGATGTTCGTGATCTCGATGCGGTGCAAAAAGCCGTCGGCGACGAGCCACCATTCGATATCCTGATAAACAATGCCGGCACCAATCGGCCCGCACCGTTTGTCGACGTGACCGGCGCCGACTTTGATTTTGTTTTTGGCTTGAATGTCCGCGCCGCATATTTTGTGGCGCAGGCTGTCGCGCGACGATTGATCGAAGCAAAGAGGGGCGGCACCATCGTCAACGTGTCTTCGCAAATGGGTCATGTAGGCGGGCGAAATCGAACCGTCTATTGCGCCACAAAGCATGCGATGGAAGGCTTCACGAAGGCCATGGCGATCGAACTAGCCCCACATAACATCCGGGTCAATTCGCTGGCACCGACCTTCATCGAGACTCCAATGACACGTCCGTTTTTCCAAAACGAGAGCTTCCGAAGAGATACACTCAATCGCATTAAATTAGGTCGGCTCGGTCAACTGCAGGATCTAACAGGTCCTATCTTGTTCTTGGCTAGTGACGCCAGCGCCTTAATGACAGGCAGTTCGTTGGTCGTTGACGGCGGCTGGACCGCGGAGTGAAAGGCCGTCAACTAAATGTTCGCAAGATGACGTTGTCCGACGCCTTGTTAGTCGATGATCTACCATCTCTTGGAACGTGCCCCCGAGGTTCGGCCCGCCCTTCCAAACAGCCGAGATAGCTATGAACAAATATTCCCGGAGAGCCAAGAAATCTTACAGAAAGACCTCTCGGCGGCCATGAGGCGCCGGCGGGGCTTCCCTACGACCATGAGGGGTCGAGGGCGAGACCTCTCTGTGACCAAGTGGGGCCGACGCGAGCGCCCCGCGGTCACGACGGTCGCCGCCTCGGCGCCGGCAGCTCCGCGCGCACGCGGTTCGCGGCGCGCACGAGCGCCTTCAGTTTCTCGAGCGCCACGAAACGCGGCAGCGCCTTCAGGCCGCAGTCGGTCGACAGGTAGACGCGCGCGGGCTCGATGTACTCAAGCACCTTGTGGATGCGGCGCACGATCTCGTCGTCGGTCTCTATGTAGAGTGAGCGGATGTCGATCACGCCTGCCTGCACCTCGCGGTCGGGATCGAGCTCCTTGAGCGCGTGCGCGTCGACCATGTTGCGTAGCGCGAAGTCGAGCGCGAACTGATGCACCTTGACGTCCTGCCAGCGCTCGAGCACGCGCGGCAGCGCGTCCTCGACCGAGCGGAACGTGTTGCCATAGCCCGCGCCAAGGCACGAGTGCCAGGCGATCTTCGCGTCGACGCCGTCGATCCACGCGTTGAGAATGTCGATGATCCACTTTGAGTCAGGATCCCACGCTAGCTGCCAGCCGCCCAGGTCCTCAATCTGAATGAACTCCGCGCCACGTGCCACTAGGTCTTTCAGGTCCTGATTGAAGATCGGCACGATGTCCTCAGCGAGCTTGCGCTGCTCGGAGTAGCGCGAGCCCGGATACTTGAGGTCGACGTGGAACGTCAGGTTCGCCGGGCCGGCGCCGACGCTCACCTTCAACGGCTTGTCGGTCAGCGCGCGGGCGATGTCGTACATTTCGCCAAGCCTGCCGGGGATGCCGCGGCTGACTTTGGCGGTTACCGCCGTCCCGCCCCAGTCGTGCATCCAGGCGGCCTGGCTGAGGTCCTTACCGCTGGCCTCGATCCCCCGCGCGATCGGGTTCGGCAGCTTGCTTTTGCTGAACCCGCCGAGCCGCTCGTACCAATACCAGACGAACGAGCCGATGCCGCCGCCGTATTGGTCGAAGTGCATCTGCCCGTCGGTCACGATGTCGAGCCCTGCGAGCTCCTGGTCCTTGATGCAGGCCGCGGTCGCGTCGCGGAACGCTTGAAAGTGCTTCTCGATCTTCCACCATTCCAGGAGATCCGCGCCTCCGACGTTGTAGTCCTCGAACCAGCGCGGCTTGGGATAGGACCCGATCATGGTCGTCGGCAGCATCGTCTCGGTCAGTTTCGTCGGCATGCGCCGTCCTCTCCTCGTAGGTTTCCGTTAGTCATCTAACATCGCGACGGCGCGCACCGGCGAACCATGGCCGCCACGGATTCGCAACGGGAAGCCGAAGAACGTGAACCGACGCCCGGCCACCTCGGCGAGGTTCGCCAGGTTTTCATAGTGGGTAACGCCGGACGCGCGGCTGAACAGATGCGCCGGATAGATACGATCGGCAGGATTGTCCGGGCTCGGCGAGTCGACCCCAAAGATCTTCGGCTTGCGGTCGCGCAGCCAGTCGACCGCGCTCTGGTCGAGCCCCGGGTACTGGGTCGTGTATTCCGGCGTGCCGCCGAAGCGGTCGACGGCGCCCGTGCGTAGCAGCAAAACGTCGCCCTCGCGCAGGTCGATGTGGGCGGCGGCTTGCTCGAGGTGGTCGGCGGTGATGTATTCCCGTGGCTTGACGCCGGAAACGTCCAGACA
>CAWGWO010000022.1:0-81235 GCA_963826295.1 uncultured Alphaproteobacteria bacterium | reverse complement strand
CTGCTCGAGATCTCGATGGTCGCGTCGGTTGCCGGCGTCATCGAAGGCGGCGCGCTGACCGATCGCCGGCCGTTCCGCGCCCCGCACCACTCAGCCAGCATGCCGGCGCTGGTCGGCGGCGGCCTGCACGCCCGCCCGGGCGAAATCTCGCTCGCCCATCACGGGGTGCTCTTCCTCGACGAGCTGCCCGAGTTCCAGCCGCAGGCGTTGGATTCGCTGCGGCAACCGCTCGAAACCGGCGAGGTGGCGATCGCCCGCGCCAATTACCGCGTCACCTACCCCGCCCGCTTCATGCTGGTGGCGGCGATGAATCCGTGCCGCTGCGGCCACGCCGGCGATCCCGGCTATACCTGCCGGCGCGGCATCAACGCGCGCTGCATCGCCGATTACCAGGCGCGCATCTCCGGTCCGCTGATCGACCGCATCGACCTGCATATCGAGGTGCCGGCGGTAACCGCCGCCGACCTTATCCTGCCGCCGCCGACCGAAGGCAGCCGCGAGGTCGCGGCGCGGGTAGCGCGGGCGCGCGAACGGCAGCAGGCGCGTTACGCCGCGATCGGCCTGCCGCACCTGCGCAGCAACGCCGCCGTCTCCGGCGCGGTGCTGGAAGATGTGGCGCGGCCTGACGCGAGCGGCCTTTCATTGTTGCGCGAAGCCGCCGACGCAATGCGGCTTTCTGCGCGCGGCTATCATCGCGTGCTGCGCGTCGCGCGCACGCTTGCCGATCTCGACGGCGCCGACAAAGTCGGCCGCGCCCACCTTGCGGAAGCTTTGTCGTACCGGGCGCTGGCCGATGAGGTCAGGCGGGCGGCTTAGAGCATGATCCGGGGTGGAAACCGGTTTTCCGACAAGCTCATGCTCCACCATAACTTTTACGCGCCGCCGTTGGTGACATTGATGGCGCCGCGCATGCCGATGGCGGCGAGGAATTCCTGGCGCGTCTCGGCATGATCGCGGAACACGCCGAGCATCCGGCTTGTCACCATGGTAACGCCGGTCTTGTGCACGCCGCGCGTGGTCATGCATTGGTGCGTCGCTTCGGTGACGACGGCGACGCCGTGCGGCGACAGGATTTCGTCGAGACAGGTGGCGATTTCGGCGGTCATCTTCTCCTGGATTTGCAGCCGCCGCGCGAAGACTTCGACCAGCCGCGCCAATTTCGAAATGCCGACAACGCGATTGCGCGGCAGATATCCGATATGCACGCGGCCGATGATCGGCGCCATGTGGTGCTCGCAATGCGACTCGAAACGGATGTCGCGCAGCACGACCACCTCGTCGTAGCCGCCGGTCTCCTCGAAAGTGCGTTTAAGGTAATCGCTTGGGTGATCGTTGTAGCCGGCAAACCATTCCTCGTAAGCGCGCACGACTCGCGATGGCGTGGCGAGAAGCCCCTCGCGGTCGGGATCGTCGCCGGCCCAGCGGATAAGGGTGCGCACCGCGGCCTCCGCCTCCTCGCGCCTCGGCCGCCCCGATTCCGTCGCCGCGGAAGATTTGCTCCGCGAGCGCTTCATATTCACCATCTTATCCATTCGCGTACTCCGGTCGCGTCTTCATGCCTCGGCCCTCGGCGCCCTCGCACCGGCGGCCCGAAAGCGATGTTAACAAAGCGTCAACCCTTGCTCCAATCGTTCTCAACGGCTGCAAGGGATATGCAAGGTTCATAGGCCAAAATCGTCGTCGCTGCACCGATAACAACGGCACCGACGCGGTTTTTCAACCGCCGCGGCGGGCCCAGCGGGAAAGAAAACATGCGCCCGCGCTCCACCATCGGAAAACCCGCGATTATTGGCCGCCGGATTTTCACGTTCGTCGTTCGCTCGGCCATCATCATTTCCATGTCGTTTGCGGTCGCCTTCGGCTTTCTCGCCGGGGCGACCTCGCCGATGGCGCACTACGACCCATATATGTTCGCGATCGGCGTTGCGTCATTGTTCGGCGCCTCGTGCGGAGCGCTGGGGATTCTGATGTCCCGCATCCGCCAGATGAAGCGCGAGCTGCGCGATTTCGAGGGCAGGCTCGATGAGGCCGCCGACCGCAACTGGGAGATCCGCGAAGCGCAGGAACGAACTGCAAGCTTCTTCGAGGCGCAGGATGACGTGATCGTGCGCCGCGACAGCCTCGGCGCCATTACTTACGTCAACGACGCTTTCTGCGCGCTCGCCGGTCGCTCCCGCAAGCAACTGCTTGCGACCCAATTCGCCCTGCCGGTGCTGGAGCAAGGCGAGGCCAATCTGTTGCCCGACGGCGCGCGAGCCTACGACCAGAAAATCGCCGGCGTCGAGAGCGCGCGCTGGATCGCTTGGCGCGAGGTCGCGGTCCGCTCCGATGGCGACAGCGAGACGCAAAGCGTCGGCCGCGACGTGACCGACCGGGTGCTCGCCGAGCAGGCCTTGGCCGAGGCGCGCGACCAGGCCGAAGCGGCGAACCGGGCAAAATCGCGCTTCCTCACCATGGTGTCGCACGAGATCCGCACCCCGCTGAACGGCATCCTGGGCATGGCCGATTTGCTCGGCGACACGCCGCTTGCCCCCGAACAGGCGACTTATCTCAACGCCGTCAAGACGTCCGGTGAGACGCTGCTCTCGCTGATCGAAGAAGTGCTGGATTTCTCAAAGATCGAAGCCGGCCGGCTCGATCTGGCGGCACGGCCGTTCCCACTCGCGGCCTTCGTCGAGGAAGCGGTCGAACTGCTCGGGCCGCGCGCCCAGGCCAAGGGCCTCGAAATCTGCTGCTATGTCGACGAACGCCTGCCCGCGCAGGTCGTCGGCGACGCCGCGCGGCTGCGCCAGGTGCTATTCAACCTTGCCGGCAATGCGATCAAGTTTACGGAAGCCGGCGGCGTCTCGATCATCGTCGAGCCGAGCGAGCGGCCGGACACGATCGCGATCACCGTGCGTGACACCGGCATCGGCATCTCGTCCGAGGATCAGGCGCGCATCTTTCTTGAATTCGAGCAGGCCGACGGCAGCTCGACGCGAAAATTCGGCGGCACCGGGCTCGGCCTCACCATTTCCAACAAGATCGTCGAGAGCATGGGCGGCACGATTGCGGTCGATAGCGCGCCCAAACTGGGCTCGACGTTCCGCGTCGTCGTTCCGTTACCGCCTGAAAGCAGCGCCGCGGAGCCCGTGCTCGTGGTGCCCGATCTCACCGGCAACGACATTCTGATCGTCGCGCCGGCCGCGATCGAAGCCTCCCTGATCGCGCGCCGCCTGCAACGCTGGGGCGCCCGCACGAGAATCGTTCCCGATCACGACGTGGCGGCGGCGCTGTTGCCCGAGCAAATGTGGAGCGCCGTGCTGGTCGATCACGCACTCGGCACGCAGGCGAGCGAGGCGCTCGCGCGCGCCGCGGCCAAGGTCGAGCGGCGCATCGTGCTGGTCACACCGGCGATGCGCAACGAACTTGCCGCGCTCAAGGAAGCGGGTTTCACCGGCTATCTCATCAAGCCGGTTCGCGCCGCTTCGCTTGCGGCGCGCTTCTCAAGCGGCGACGCTTTCGACGCCGGCGCCGCGAACGAGCCGGCGGAAACGCCGGATGTGACGCGCCCGGGCAAAGGCCTCTCGATCCTCATCGCCGAGGACAATGAAATCAACGCGCTGTTGGCGCGGGCGCTCCTGGGCAGGCTCGGCCACCGCCCGACGATGGCGACCACCGGCACGGAGGCGGTCGAATTGTGGCTCGCGGCGCGCGCGGCCGGCACACCTTACGACCGCGTGCTCATGGACCTGCATATGCCGGGCATGGACGGGCTTGAAGCCACCCGCCGGATCCGAACCGTCGAAGCCGAAGCCGCCGCGTTGCGAACGCCGATCCTGGCGCTGACCGCGAACGCCTCGGCCGAGGACCGCGAGGCTTGCCTCGCCGCCGGCATGGACGGCTTCCTGGTCAAGCCGCTTGACCGCGAGCGTCTGGCCGCGGCGCTGGCCGCCGCGGAAAAAGCGGCGCTGGCGGCGTAGCACCTGTTCGTCATTCCGGGCTCGCCGTTTCGCGGCGCGGGGAACGACGGCTCACAACCTCCGCAACGCGACTTCCTCCACCTCGTGGCTGTCGCCCTTTTTCAGGATGAGGTCGGCGCGCATCCGCGTCGGCAGGATATTCTCGTGCAGATTGACGAGATTGATGCGATTCCAGATCGAGGTCGCGGTCGCGGTCGCCTCGGCGTCGCTTTGCTTCGCATAGCGATGAAAGTACGATTTCGGATCGGCGAAAGCCGTGCCGCGCAGAGCCAGAAAGCGATTGACGTACCACGACAGCAGCACGTTCTCGTCGGCATCGAGATAGACCGAGAAATCGAAAAAATCCGAGACGAAAGGAATGGCCTTGCTGTCTTTCGGCAGGCGGCCGGCTTGCAGGACGTTGAGACCTTCGACGATGAGAATGTCCGGCCGGTCGATCTCGATCCATTCGTTTGGGATGACGTCGTAGACGAGATGCGAATAGACCGGCGCTCCCACAGGCCGGCGTCCGGCCTTGATGTCGGAGAGGAATCGCAGCAGCGCCGGCAGGTCGTAGCTCTCCGGAAAGCCCTTTTTCTCCATCAGGCCTTCGCGTTCGAGTACGGCATTGGGAAACAGAAAGCCGTCGGTAGTGATGAGATCGACCTTGGGCACGTTCGGCCAGCGCGCGAGCAACGCCTGCAACACGCGCGCAGTGGTCGACTTGCCGGCCGCGACCGAGCCGCCGACGCCGATGATGTAGGGCATTTTGGTATCCTCGGTGCCGAGGAAGCCTTGCTGCGCGCGAAACAGCCGTTGCGTCGCCGCGACATAGAGCGACAGAAGCCGCGATAGCGGCAGATAAATCTCCTCCACCTCCGAGATGTCGAGGCGGTCGTGCAAGGAACGCAGCCGCGCGATTTCCGCCGGCTCGAGCGTCATCGGCGTGTCTTGGCGCAAGCTCGCCCATTCCGCGCGGGAGAACACGCGATATGGCGAGACGTCCGGCTCGGTACGCTGCTCCATGCCGGTTGCCTCAGCCGCCGCCCTTGCGCGCGGCCTTCTCGTCGAGGCCGGATTGGCGGGTGCGCTCCGCCAGCGCCGCCTCGACCTCGGCCAAGGTGATGCCGCGGGCGTGCAACACGACGATGAGGTGATAGAGAAGATCCGCCGCTTCCGCGATGACGCGGTCGCGGTCCTCGGCGATGGCGGCGATGGCAGCTTCGACCGCCTCCTCGCCGAGTTTCTTGGCGCAATGGCTCACGCCCTTGTCGAGGAGCGCGCGGGTGTACGAGGTCTCGGCCCCTGCCTGCGCGCGCATCTGGACGCGCTTTTCGAGGTCCTGGAGGGTGAATGCGGCCATATGCGCTCCCTTAGCATCTCTCCACATAGGCGGGGAGAGGCCGAATGCATAGGCATTGCGGGCCGGGCTTTGGACTAAGATCGACGGATGCCGGCGCCTGTCATCGAACGCAAGCCTATGGATCGAGCCGCACCGGCAAACCGGCATGCGCCATGTATTGCTTGGCCTCGCGGACCGAATATTCGCCGAAATGGAAGATCGAGGCTGCGAGCACCGCACTGGCGTGGCCGTCGCGGATGCCCGCGACCAGATGGTCGAGATTGCCGACGCCGCCGGAGGCGATGACCGGCACCGACACCGCGGCAGCGACCGCATGCGTCAACGCGATGTCAAAGCCGCGCCGGGTGCCGTCACGATCCATCGAAGTAAGCAGGATTTCGCCGGCGCCGAGCGCCACGACCTCGCGGGCGTAGGCGATGGCGTCGATACCGGTCGGATGGCGTCCGCCGTGGGTGAAAATCTCCCAGCGGTCCGCCTCGTCCGGCTGCGACACCTTCTTGGCGTCGATCGCCACGACGATGCATTGATCGCCGAATTTTTCCGCGGCTTCGTTGACAAACTCACGGCGCGCGACTGCGGCGGTGTTGATCGAAACCTTGTCGGCGCCCGACGACAGCAGTGCCCGGATATCGTCGACGGTGCGAACGCCGCCGCCGACTGTCAGCGGCATGAAGCAAGCCTCGGCGGTGCGCCGCACCACGTCGAGCATGATGCCGCGATCCTCATGGCTCGCGGTGATGTCGAGGAACGTCAACTCGTCGGCGCCGGCCTCGTCGTAGGCGATCGCCGCTTCGACCGGATCGCCGGCATCGCGCAGGTTGACGAAGTTGACGCCCTTGACGACACGGCCGTCCTTGACGTCGAGGCAGGGAATGACGCGGACCTTGAACATTTTATTTATCTAGGCCGCCTGCGCGGCGCGGACGAGTTTCAAGGCCGCGGCCGCATCGAGCCTGCCGTCGTAAAGCGCGCGGCCGGCAATGGCGCCGGCAAGCTTCTTCGCCCGCGGATCAACAAGCGCGCGTACGTCGTCGAGTGAGGCAAGCCCGCCCGAGGCGATGACCGGCGTCGAAATTTTATCGGCGAGCTCAATCGTCGCGTCGAGATTGAGGCCCTTGAGCATGCCGTCACGCGCGATATCGGTGTAGACGATCGCGGCAACGCCGGCATCCTCGAAGCGCTTGGCGATTTCGAGGGCGGCCAGTTCCGAGGTTTCGGCCCAGCCCTCGACGGCGACCTTGCCGTCGCGGGCATCGAGGCCGACGGCGATCCGGCCGGGAAATGCTTTGGCCGCGGCCTTCACCAACGCCGGATCGCGGACGGCGGCGGTGCCGATGATGACGCGGGTGACGCCCTTGCCCAGCCAGCCTTCGATGGTGGCGCGATCGCGGATGCCGCCGCCGAGCTGCAGCGGTATCCGAACCGCCGCGAGGATTGTCTCGACCGCTGCGGCGTTCATCGGCCGCCCGGCGAAGGCGCCATCAAGATCGACAATGTGCAGGTATGCGAAACCGGCCAGGGCGAAGCTTCGCGCCTGCTCGGCGGGGTCGCGGTGAAACACCGTCGCGCGCGCCATGTCGCCCTGCTGCAAGCGCACAGCTTCGCCGTTTTTCAGATCGATCGCGGGAAAAAGCATCATCGCGCAATCACGGCTTCCACTTGAGAAAGTTGGCAATCAGCGCGAGACCGAGCTTCTGGCTCTTCTCCGGATGAAATTGCGTGCCAACGATATTGTCGCGCGCCACGATCGCGGTGACCGGGCCGCCATATTCCGTTTCGGCGAGAACATCGGCGCGCTGCGCCACGTTGAACGCGTAGGAATGCACGAAGTAAGCGTGCCGGCCGGCCGGTCCAAGGGCAAGACCCTTGACCAGCTTGTGTGGTCGCGTGACATTGAGCGTGTTCCAGCCCATGTGCGGAATTTTAAGCTCCGGGTCGAGCGGCGCGATGCGATCGACTTCGCCGCCAATCCAGCCCAGCCCGTCCGTCACTTCGTATTCGCGGCCGCGCTCGGCCAGAAGCTGCATGCCGACGCAGATGCCGAAGAACGGCCGGCCTTTGCGCCGCACCGCCTCGTCGAGCGCCGCCACCATGCCGTCGACGGCGTCGAGGCCGCGGCGGCAATCGGCGAAGGCGCCGACGCCCGGCAGCACGATGCGATCGGCCGCCGCCACCGCGCGCGGATCGCCGGTCACGACGATCGATTGCTCGCAGCCCACCTCGCGCGCGGCGCGCTCGAATGCCTTGGCGGCCGAGTGCAGATTACCCGAGCCATAATCGACGATGGCGACGGTCACCGGCTTGCTCCCGGGTCGGGAAACAGCCCGACGATGTCGGAGGCGTGCGCCGGGCGCGGCGGCGCCGAAACCGCGGGCGCCGCGGCCGCCGGCGGCTCGGCGCGTTTGCCGGACGCGCCGCGAACCCACGAATCGAAAAACCGCTGCTCGGCGTCCTCCAGACTATCGCCGTTGACCACGCCGACATTTTTCCAGCCGCGGCGGCCGAGCGAAAACCGCCGCAGCGTGCTCGCCTCGATACCGATCAAAAGCGAAATCAAGATCTGGACCAGGATCACCCACCCGGTGCCGATCCCGGCGTAGTGCATGGCATTCTCGATGCCGGCGGCGACGACAGCGTAGAGCAGAAATACCAGCCACAGCCGGCGCCACAGCAACCACAGCGGCGTCAGGACGAAGGCCCAAAAATAGAAGCCGTCGCGCACGAACATAAAGCGTTCGGGATCGGGAGCGGCATCCGCGGCACGCAGCGGCGGTTCGTGGACGGTGTAAACGGACATGGCGTGTTCCAGACCGGGCGTTATTTCAGACTGTCATGAAATCGGACGGTGACGACAGCAATCACCCGCCGAGCGTGCCTTTGGTCGAAGGCACTTCCTGCGCGGCGCGTGGATCGATGGCCACGGCCGCCCGCAGCGCGCGCGCCAAACCTTTGAAGCACGACTCCGCTATATGGTGATCGTTGCTGCCGTAGAGCGTCGTGACATGCAGCGTCACCGCGGCATTGATGGCGAAGGCCTGGAACCATTCCTGCACCAATTCGGTGTCGAACGGGCCCACTTTGTCGCGGACGAATTCGGCCTTGAACACCAGGAACGGCCGGCCGGAAATGTCGATCGCGACGCGCGTGAGCGCCTCGTCCATCGGCACATGCACGTCGGCATAGCGAGTAATGCCCTTCATGTCGCCGAGCGCCTGTTTGACCGCCTGACCGAGCGCGATGCCGACATCCTCGGTGGTGTGGTGATGGTCGATGTGCAGATCGCCCTTGGCCTTGATGTCGAGGTCGATGCGCGAGTGCCGGGCCAGAAGGTCGAGCATGTGGTCGAGAAAGCCGATGCCGGTCGCGACCGACGCGCGGCCTTCACCGTCGAGGTTGATCGCAACCTCCACGGCGGTTTCCTTGGTGGTCCGCTTGACCGAGCCTTTACGCATTTTGCGCCTTGCGCATCCTATTCTCCGCGGCGCCGCCTTTTATCAGGGCTTTGACCGCTCCGCCAATCGTCTGCGCGCGGCATTTGCATTGGCGCCGCCCGCCTCCTAAATCATGCTTAAACGAAAGCCCTTTTAACCGTATGGCATCCCCCGAAAACGGCGCATCCGCCCCTTTGTTCTGGCACGGCACAACCATCCTTACCGTCCGCAAGGGCGGCCTCGTCACCGTCGGCGGCGACGGCCAGGTTTCGATCGGTCAGACCATCATCAAGGCCAATGCGCGAAAAGTGCGCCGGCTTGGCGGCGGTGACGTCATCGGCGGCTTTGCTGGCGCCACTGCCGACGCTTTCACCCTGTTCGAGCGGCTCGAAAGTAAGCTCGAGCAATATCGCGGCCAGCTCATGCGCGCCGCGGTCGAACTCGCCAAGGACTGGCGCACCGACCGGTTTTTGCGCCGCCTTGAAGCCATGATGATCGTCGCCGACAAGGATGTGTCGCTGGTGCTCACCGGCACCGGCGACGTGCTGGAGCCGGAAGCCGGCGTCGTCGGCATCGGCTCCGGCGGCAACTACGCACTGGCGGCGGCCCGCGCGCTCCTCGACAGCCCGCTTGACGCCGAGGCCATCGTGCGGCGCTCGCTCGACATCGCCGCCGACATTTGCGTTTACACCAACCGCAACGTCACCATCGAATCGTTGAAGACGTGACCGGCCGCATTCCATGAGCGACTTTTCCCCCCGCGAAATCGTCTCCGAGCTTGACCGCTTCATCGTCGGCCAAGCCGACGCCAAGCGCGCCGTCGCGATCGCGCTGCGCAACCGCTGGCGCCGCTTGCAGCTCGACGAGCGGCTGCGCGAGGAAGTGCTGCCGAAGAACATCCTGATGATCGGCCCGACAGGGGTCGGCAAAACCGAAATCTCGCGGCGGCTCGCCAAGCTCGCGGGCGCGCCGTTCCTCAAGGTCGAAGCGACCAAGTTCACCGAAGTCGGCTATGTCGGCCGCGACGTCGAGCAGATCGTGCGCGATCTGGTCGAGATCGCCATCACCTTGACGCGCGAACGCAAGCGCAAGGACGTGCAGGCGCGAGCGCAGCAGGCCGCCGAAGCTCGCGTCATCGACGCGCTCGTCGGCGCCAATGCCAGCGCCGCGACCAAGGACGCGTTCCGGCGCAAGCTGCGCGCCGGCGAGCTCAACGACAAGGAAATCGAGATCGAGGTGCAAGCCGGCGGCGGCATGCCGCTGTTTGAAATTCCCGGCATGCCGGGCGCGCAAATGGGCGCGATCTCGATCGGCGACATTTTTGGCAAGCTCGGCGGCGGCCGCACCAAGACGCGGCGCGTCAGCGTGCAGGACTCGCATGAAATCCTCATCGGCGAAGAGTCCGACAAGCTTCTCGACACCGAGCAGCTCACACAGGAGGCCATCAAGACGGTGGAAAATAACGGCATCGTCTTTCTCGACGAGATCGACAAGATCTGCGCCCGGGACGGACGCATGAGCGGCGACGTGTCGCGCGAAGGCGTGCAACGCGATCTGCTGCCGCTGATCGAGGGCACCACCGTCGCCACCAAGCACGGCGCGGTGAAGACCGATCATATCCTGTTCATCGCTTCCGGCGCCTTCCACACCGCGAAGCCGTCGGATTTGCTGCCCGAATTGCAAGGGCGGTTGCCGATCCGTGTTGAGCTAAAGCCGCTGACCCGAGACGATTTCCGGCGCATCCTGACTGAGCCCGAGGCGTCGCTGATCACGCAATACATCGCGTTGATGCAGACCGAAGGCGTGAAGCTGGAATTTTCCGAGGACGCGATCGACGCCGTCGCCGACATAGCGGTGTCAGTCAACTCCAGCGTGGAAAATATCGGCGCGCGGCGATTGCAAACGGTGATGGAGCGCGTGCTCGACGAAGTTTCCTTCGCGGCGCCGGACCGTCCCGGCGAGACGATCAAGATCGACGCCGATTACGTGCAAAAGCACATTGGCGATTTGGCCAAGAACGCCGACTTGAGCCGGTTTATTCTGTAGCGCGCTTTTCGCGCCCGCTGGCGTCAGTCGCGAAGCTTGAGCCGGTCGCCGCTGATTTCGCGGATCACCGCCATCCACTTCTCGACCTGCGCGAGGGCGCGCTTGTCGGCGGTGCCGCCGTCGCGCGAGGCGGGTTTCGACTGCGTGTCGACGGTATCGGACATAATACGCCACTCCGGCTGCGCTGCTTAAACGAAGCCCGCTTTTGTCGCAGACGAAATTGGCCGTTTGTAGGTGTGAGCTCGTTGTTCCTGCGGCGATGGTTAACGCGGCCGGCGCAGCCGAACATACAACGCACCTTCGCCGCCATGGCCGATATGCGCCGCCTCGAAACCAACAATCAAAATGCGGAACTCCGGCAGCGCCAGCCACACCGGTACCTGCCGCTTGAGCACGCCACGCCCGGGCGCGCCGTCGCCTTCACCGCTGTGCGTTCCTCTGGACGTTCCTTTGCCGGTAACGACCAGCGCGATCTTGACGCCGTCGGCCTGGGCGCGGCGCAGGAAACGCAGCAGCGCGGCGTGCGCCTCGGCTTGCGTATAGCCATGCAAGTCGAGCCGGGCGTCGATCGGCTCGCGGCCACGGGCGACGCGCTGTTTGAGCCGGCGGTCGAGCGGCGCGAGCGGCGGTGCTTTTTTCGCCGGCGTCGGGCGCGACGCGACTTGAGGCGGCGCAGCCTCAGGCGTACCGCCGTCGGTAGCTTTTTCGGCGGGCGGCTCAGCCGGCGCGTCGGCCCGCGGCGCGCGTCGCAACGGCGTGATCGAGCGGGCGAGGCCGCTCCACAGTGCGCGTTCGTCGTCGCTCAAGGAACGCCGCCGGCTCATTGTTGCTTTCGCCGCGCCTTCGGTTTCGGCGGTGCTTGCGGCTCGGCAACCGGTTTCGCTTCCGGCAGCGGCACGTCTTCGGCGGTCGGGTCGACCATGGTGCTGAGAGTGAACTGGGCTAAAAAGCCCGGGCGCTCCGGCGGCAACGGCATATTTTGAGCAGCTTCGACCGGATCGAGTTCGCGCGGCAGCAGCATCACGAATTGGCCGGGATTGCGGATGCGACCCGCGATCCGCGCCGCTTCATCGCCGGCGCCAAAGTAAATATCGGCGCGCGCCGGTCCAACGATCGCCGAGCCGGTGTCCTGGGCAAACATCAGACGGCGAAACTTCGTGCCGCCCTTGTCGTTGGCGATCGGCAGATTGGCGCTGATGAAGAACGGCGTACCGTAAGCGTGCAGCGAACGATCGACGGCGATTGAGCGGCCCGGCACCAGCGGAATGCCTTCGCCACCGATGGCTTCGTCCTGCGTGGCGAGGTCGGTGATGCGGAAAAAGACGTAAGACTTATTCTGCCGCCGCACATCTTTGGCTTGATCGGGATTGGCCATCATCCAGTCGCGGATGCGCTGCATCGTCACTTCGTCCTTCGGAATGATCTTGCGGTCGACGAGCACGCGGCCGACCGGCGTGTAGGGCCAGCCGTTATGCGAGTCGTAATTGACGCGCAGGATCGTTCCGTCCTCGAGTCTGATGCGCGCCGACCCCTGGATTTGCGCAAACAACACGTCGACCGGGCTGCGCAGCCAGCAGATTTCCAGGTGCCAGCCGTCAAGCGCGCCATCCTCGATCTCGCCGCGGTCGTAATACGGCACGATCTTACGGCGCCCGACGCGGAGCCCCACTTTGACTCCCTTGCTGGGAAAAATGTCGCCGAGCTTGCGGCGGCCGGAGACGACGAGGTTGGGCGGCCGGCGGTAAAGCGGCGCGGTGAACTCGCCGGTCGGCACCCGCGAGCCGTCTATGATGGGCTCGTAATAACCGGTCAGAAAGCCTTCGGCATCGCCGAGCTTGCTGATACGCACCGGCCGGAAATTGTCCTCGAAGAATTTACGCGCCCCGTCCTCCTCGAGCGGCACCGCGGCAAGACCGCGGGCGCAAACGGCCTTGAGCGCGGCGGCGACTATAACGGTCTGGGGAATCGTCAGCGGCTGCCGGTTGGCGTTGAGTGCGCGGCAACTTTCGAGGAAGGCGGCAAAGGCGGTGGCGTGATCGTCGTCGGCCCAGCCGTCGAGGTCGCTCCAGTCGACCGGCTCGTACCAGGTATCAGGGAATTTGATCGGCCCCGGCCCACCGCTCTGCGCCGCAGCCGCCGTGGCGGCACCAAACAACGCGAGGGCAAGGAGCAACGCTCGGCCAAAGCCCGTCATCGGGCCTCACTGCCCGGCTTCGGTGGCGACAACCTTCCAGTTGGGATCGCGCGAGGAAACGTCACGCGCGAACGTCCACACGTCGGTTACGTCGGTGACCTTCTCGGCATTGCCTTCCGTGACATTGCCCGATCGATCGCGGGTCGCGGAAATAAGCTTGGACACGAAACGAATCGTGATCTGGGCGGTGCGGTTGCGCAACTCGGCGGCGGTGATGGTCGAACCGTCGATCGAGACGAACCGCGTCTCGGCGGTTTCGCCGCGCCTTTCACGTTCGCTGATCGCAGCGTCGAAGCCGTCATAGACCTCGCGCGAGAGCAGGCTGCGCAATTGACGGCGGTCGCCTTCGGCAAAAGCCGTCACGATCATCTCGTAGGCGGCGCGCGCGCCGGTGATGAAGTGCTTGGCGTCAAAGCTCGTTTCGGCTGCGGCGATGGCGTCGAGCCCGGCCGCCACGCTTGATCCAGTCTCGGCCACATCCTTCCAACGGTCCGCCGCTGGCGCCGTCGCCGGCTCCACTGGCCGGCTGGGGGGCGCCGTTTCGGTGGGACGCGGCGGCAAAGCGACGACCTTGTCAGTTACCGGGCTGCGCACCGCGTCACGGGCCGCATAGGGGTCGTAGGGCTGCCTTTCGCGGCCGGTGCGCTGACCTAATACGCTGCGCAGCCGCAGGAATATGAACACTGCGAGCGCGAGGAAGATGATGGTGTAGATGTCGAACAAGTCTCAATTCTCTCGGCGTCGCGAGTGGCGGGACGGTATCCCGACGGCGGTCCGTCATAAACCGCAGGTGGCGCCCGTTCCCCGTTGTATGTAGGCACGCACGGGAAACCAACCAGTGGCCGTTCGTCCGCTGTGTACGCGGACGGTCGAAGTTTAAACGATCGGCGGCGCTACGCCAATAACATAGCGAACTGCAACCCGTTCCGATTTGTGTCGAATCTGTGCAGGCGGGACCGCCGCAACGCCGGCGCATCGCCCGGCCCCGATTGCTGGGATTGATAAATTTCGCCGCGATGGCGTTGCGGCGGCCGCCATTGTTCGACCGCTTTGCCTATGTTAGCCAACGCTTTGTTAGCCAACCCTTGGTTATCAGCGCCCACGGGCGTGGCTGGAGGCAAATATGTCGACGACAAACGGCGGTGTTGGAGACGGCCCTCAGCCCCAGGCGGTGATGCCGCAAATCGGCGTGCTGGCGCAGTACGTAAAGGATTTTTCGTTCGAAAATCCGCACGCCCCGCGTTCGATGGCGCCCACCGGGCAGCAGCCGACCATCAACATCCAGGTCAACGTCGACGCCTCACCGATGACCGGCACCGATTTCGAGGTCGTGCTGCGCCTGGAGGGCAAGGCAGAATCCCAAGACATGGTGCTGTTCAGCTTTGAACTCGTCTTTGCCGGCGCCTTTCGGATTCAGAACGTGCCGCCCGACAGCTTGCAGCCGGTGGTGCTGATCGAATGCCCGCGGCTGTTGTTTCCGTTCGCGCGCGAAATCGTCGCCACCGCCGTGCGCAACGGCGGTTTCGCACCGCTGCTGCTCGATCCGATCGATTTTGTCAGCCTGTACCGGCAACGGCTTGCGGCCGGGCAACCCGCGCCGGGCTCACTGCCGATCAATCCAAATTGACGTAATCGCGCCAAATGGCGGCTTCGCCCAACGTGGCGATGAACGCCCGGTGTGCCGCCTGTTCCTCGGCGGAGTTCCTCGGCAGGAGCGGCACTAGCCGCTGCCGCACAATAATCGGTTCGCCGAACACTTGGCCCGGCGCAGCGGCTTGCGAGAGGACAAGCTGGGTCTGGCGCGCGCCGATCAGCTCGACATAAATCTCGGCGAGCAATTCGGCGTCGAGAAGCGCGCCATGCTTGGTCCGGCGCGAGTTGTCGATCGCGTAGCGCGTGCAAAGATCGTCGAGCCGGTTTGATCCCCCCGGGTGCTTGCGGCGCGCAATCAACAAGGTATCGACCAAGCGCTCGCGGGCGATCAGCGGCCGGCCCGCGCGCTCTAACTCGGCATTGAGAAATCCGAGGTCGAACGCCGCGTTGTGGATGACAAGCGGCGCGTCGCCGAGAAACGCGATCAGCTCGTCCGCCGCCTCCGCGAAAAACATCTTGTCTTTCAGGAATTCGTCGCCGAGGCCGTGGATCGCAAAGGCTTCCGCCGGCATGGCGCGCTGCGGATTGAAATAGCAGTGGAAAGTCTGGCCCGACGGTATGTGGTTGACGAGTTCGACGCAGGCGACCTCGACCAGGCGGTGGCCGTCCAGCGGGTCTAGTCCTGTCGTCTCGGTATCGAGGACAATCTCGCGCATCGCCGGGCCTTTATCCAATGCCGTTTCAAGATTCAATGCCGCTTCAAGCCGCCGGTGTTTTGCGAACCAGTTTCGCGACCCAATTTTGCGAACCGGCTTTACGAATCAGCGGCGGGCTTTGGCATTTTAGCGACTAGCCGCAGGATGTCTTGCACCTGGGCGCGAGCGTGCTCGAAAGACTGCGACGTATCCACGACGAAATCCGCTCGTGCGCGCTTTTCCGCATCCGGCATCTGCCTGCCGATGAGCGCGGTGAATTTTTCCTCGGTCATGCCGGGCCGCTCGAAAGCCCGCCGGCGCTGCAGGTCCGCCGGCGCCGACACGACCACGACGGCATCGCAGTCATGGTGGCCGCCGGTCTCGAACAAGAGCGGAATGTCGAGCACAACCACCGGCGAGCCCTTCGCATGGGCTTCGCTGAGGAATTTGTCCCGCGCCGCGCCGACCAGCGGATGCACGATGGCTTCAAGCTTGGCAATGGCGGCCTCGTCGCCGACCACCGCCGCGGCGAGCTTGCTGCGGTCGACCTTGCCGCCGGCGGTGCTGCCGGGAAAGGCCTGCTCGATCAGCGGCGCGGCTTCGCCCTCGTACAGCGCGTGCACGACCGCATCCGCATCGTGCACCGGCACGCCGGCTTCGGCGAAAAACTGCGCGGTGCGCGACTTGCCCATGCCGAGCGAGCCGGTCAGACACAGTATGAAGGGCCGCTCGCCGCTCATGATGCGAAGCTCATGCTTCAAGGCAGCCGCGCCGGCGCAGAAAATCAAGCGCCCCCAGCAGCGGCAGCCCGAGGATGGTGAAATAATCTCCCTCCAGCCGTTCGAAGAGCTGAATGCCGGGCCCCTCGATTTGATAGGCGCCGACGCTTGTCGTCGCCGCATCGCCGACCGCGTCGAGATAGCGATCGATGAAACGATCGGACAAGGCTCGCATCGTCAGCCGCGCCACGCCGACATGCTCGAACAGCACCGTCGTGTCCTGCACGAGCGCAATCGCCGAATGAAGCTCATGGCCGCGGCCGGACAGCGCCCGAAGTTGCGCTTGAGCGGCACCACGGTCGGCCGGCTTGGTGAACCGCTTGCCGGCGCAGGCCAGCGTCTGATCGGCGCCCAGCACCAGCCGGCCGGGATGCGACCGGGCGACGGCGGACGCCTTGGCGCGCGCCAAGTGCGCCGCGATTGCCGCCGGCTCGGCCGACGCCGCCTGCGCTTCCAAGCCCCGCTCATCGAGATCCGCCGGATGCAATTCGACGGCGACCCCGGCCGCCTCAAGAAGCGCGCGGCGCGCCGTGCTTCTCGATGCGAGCACAAGCGGATGCGCGGCGAGCCACAGCGCCACGTTCAGGAGGCCATAAGCCGACGGCGCTCGGCAAGGAGCGTAATCACCGCGGCCGCTGTCTCTTCGATCGAACGCCGCGTCACGTCGATCAACGGCCAGTTATGCCTGGCGCAAAGCCGTCGCGACGCCGTTATCTCCTCGGCGACCGCCTGCTGATCGATATACTTGTCGTCGTCGCGGTGCGCTTTGAGGCCGAGCAGACGATTCTGCCTGATCTGCACGATGCGTTCGGGCGACGCATAAAGCCCGACGACCAGGGGGCGCTTGAGGTGTTCGATGTCGTTGCGCAACGGCACGCCCGGCACCAGCGGAATGTTGGCCGTCTTCACACCGCGATTGGCGAGATAGATTGAGGTCGGCGTCTTCGACGTCCGCGACACGCCAATCAGCAAAACATCGGCCTCTTCGAGATCGTCGGCCTGCTGGCCGTCGTCATGCATCATGGTGTAGTTGAGCGCATCGATGCGACGGAAATAATCGGCGTTGAGAGTGTGCTGAGCGCCGACCTTATGGGTGGTTTCGGCTCCGAGATAGGCCTGGAACAGGTGCAGGACCGGCCCGAGAACCGACAGGCACGGGACTCCGAGCTCGCGGCATTTTTCTTCCAACCGGCTCGCCAAGTTTTGCTGCAGCAACGTATAGAGCACGATGCCGGGCGATTGCTCGACTTCGCTGAGTATGCGTTCAAGCTGCTTTGCCGAGCGCACCAGCGGATGCACATGCTCGACCGGCATGACTTTGGCGTATTGCGCGGCCGCGGCGCGCGAAACCGTAATCAACGTCTCTCCGGTCGAATCGGAGATCAGATGCAGATGAAAATAATTCGGTGCCGTCGTCATGGAATGGGATCGGAACGCGTTGGAACAATCTGAATAACCTGTCGATGATTGGGGAGAAGGCCACGGCTCAGGCGCCCACGCAAGACCGGCGACCGAGGGGACGCGCAATCCGTCCACATTCCTGCCTTCCCGCCTGCAAAACTGGCCGGCGGCGCCGAGCAGCGGTGAAATGTGGATAATGGTTCCACGACGGGCCAAAAAGGCTCAAAGATATGCCGGTGCAAGAGGCGCATGCCTGCGCACGGCGCGACACGGCTTGCAGCGGGAATATGTGGGTAAACTCTGGACGAAGTGTGGATTCAAATGAATGAGTCCAATCAACCGACCAAGCACTACAACAGAAGATTCTAAGATTGATTGATTTCAGGATGGAAGCGTGACGGGTACGCCGGCGACAAAACCGCTGCTTCGTGTTCTTTCCGGTAAACGCGAAACCGTTCCACCGATTTGGCTGATGCGGCAGGCGGGACGGTATCTGCCGGAATATCGAGCTATTCGCGCCAACGCCGCGAACTTTCTCGACCTTTGCTTCGATCCGAAGCGCGCCGCCGAGATAACGTTGCAGCCGATTCGGCGCTTTGGCTTCGATGCGGCGATCTTGTTTTCCGATATCCTGGTGGTGCCGCATGCGCTTGGCCAGCGCGTGACGTTCGAGGACGGTGAAGGACCGCGGCTCGATGCGCTGAAAACGCCCGCGGCGCTTGCCGATCTGCGCCGGAACATCGATCAGGCGCGGCTCGAGCCGGTTTATGAAGCCATCGGCCGTGTGAAGGCGGAACTCCCGCCGGACGTGACGCTGCTCGGCTTCTGCGGCGCGCCGTGGACGCTGGCGACGTACATGATCGCGGGCGCCGGAACCGCCGATCAACTGCCGGCGCGGCGATTTGCTTATCAGTTTCCGCAAGCGTTTTCGGGTCTGATCGATCTGCTGGTCGAAGCCTCGGTGCGTTACCTGGTCCGGCAGTTCAAGGCTGGAGTTGACGCCGTGCAGATTTTCGACAGTTGGGCGGGTGTTTTGCCGGCCGATGAATTCCGCAAATGGTGCATTGAACCTTGCGCACGAATCGTCGCAGAAGTTCGCGACGAGATCGCAGACGCGAAGATCATCGGTTTTCCGCGTGGCGCGGTGAGCGAGCTCGGTTGCTATCTGGACGCTGTCGCGGTCGATGCGGTGGGACTGGACTGGACCGTAGAGCTTTCCTTCGCGCGCGATCAGATCCAGTCGCGGCGGCCGATCCAGGGCAATCTCGATCCGCTGGCGCTGTTGGTCGGTGGCGCAGCGCTTGACCGCTCGATCGATTCCATTCTCGGCGCGTTTTCACCGGGGCCCTTTATTTTTAATCTCGGCCACGGCGTCTTGCCGGAAACACCCATTGCCCACGTCGAGCGGCTGATTGGGCGCGTGCGTGGCGTGGCGGGTCAGAGCTGAAGCTTTGCGGATCGGAGCGTGCCGGCGTGTATCTCTGGATTTTGGCCTTCCATATCATCGCGGTGATCGCCTGGATGGCCGGGATGCTCTATCTGCCGCGGCTGTTCGTCTATCACTGCGCGGCCGAAAAGGGCTCGGTGCAGTCGGAGACGTTCAAAGTCATGGAGCGCCGGCTGTTACGCGGCATCATCAATCCGGCGATGATCTTGACGTTGGCGCTCGGGCTGTGGCTGGCGTGGCTCGGACCTGATTCTCGGTATGGATGGTTCGCGTCGGGTTGGCTTCAGGTCAAAATCGTGCTCGTTATCGGCCTCTTGGCGATGCACGGGCTTTTCGCGCGGTGGGTTAACGCTTTCGCCGTTGACCAGAATCCACATTCGGCACGATTCTATAGGGTAATCAACGAGGTACCAACGGTACTCATGATTGCGATCGTGCTTCTGGTGGTGCTGAAACCGTTTTAAAAGTCGCGCGTTGCCAGTGCACATCTGCGTTCAGCACTTGCCGAAGCGGCAGTCTTTTCTTATCTTCCGTACATCCCTCCGAACGTAGGCGGATGCGATTGAGTTCTGGCTCCAGTGGATTGGAGCTGGCTGATGCATCAGGGACCGGGGCCCCCAAGCTCCTTACAGCCCAAGACCTACGACCTTCTGTCCGCCAGCGACGTTGCGACCCAATCCCACCGCTGGCCCAATTTCCATAGGACCGTTTTGTATGCGGGAAATGAAACTCCAAGAACTCAAGACCAAGACTCCGGCGGAGCTCGTCTCCTTCGCGGAGGAGCTTGAGGTCGAGAACGCGTCGACCATGCGCAAGCAGGAGCTGATGTTCGGCATCCTCAAGCAGCTCTCCGCCCGCGAAACCGACATCGTCGGCGAAGGCGTCGTCGAGGTTCTGCCCGATGGCTTCGGCTTCCTGCGCTCTCCGGAAGCCAACTATTTGCCGGGGCCGGACGATATCTACGTCTCGCCTTCGCAAATCCGCCGCTTCGGGCTGCGCACCGGCGATACCATCGACGGCCATATCCGCAGTCCGAAAGAGGGCGAGCGCTACTTCGCGCTGCTCAAGGTCAACTCGCTCAACTTCGAAGACCCGGAAAAGGCGCGCCACAAGGTCAATTTCGACAACCTGACGCCGCTCTATCCGGACGAGTGGCTGAAGATGGAATACGAGGATCCGACCAAGAAGGACCTCTCGGCCCGCGTCATCGACATCGTCGCGCCAGTCGGCAAGGGCCAGCGCGCGCTGATCGTGTCGCCGCCGCGCACCGGCAAGACCGTGCTCCTGCAGAACATCGCCCACTCGATCACGCACAATCATCCGGAGTGCTACCTGATCGTGCTTCTGATCGACGAGCGGCCGGAGGAAGTCACCGACATGCAGCGCTCGGTGAAGGGCGAGGTCATCTCCTCGACCTTCGACGAGCCGGCGGTGCGTCACGTCCAGGTCGCCGAGATGGTGATCGAAAAGGCCAAGCGCCTGGTCGAGCACGGCCGCGACGTGGTCATTTTGCTGGACTCGATCACCCGCCTCGGCCGCGCCTACAACACCGTCGTGCCGTCATCCGGCAAGGTGCTCACCGGCGGCGTCGACGCCAATGCGTTGCAGCGGCCGAAGCGTTTCTTCGGCGCCGCGCGCAACATCGAGGAAGGCGGCTCGCTCACCATCATCGCCACCGCGCTGATCGATACCGGCAGCCGCATGGACGAGGTGATCTTCGAGGAGTTTAAAGGCACCGGCAATTCGGAGCTCATCTTGGACCGCAAGGTGGCCGACAAGCGCACCTTCCCGGCGATGGACATCACGCGCTCGGGCACGCGCAAGGAGGAACTCCTGGTGCCGCCCGATCAGCTCAAGAAGATGTACGTCCTGCGCCGCATCCTCAATCCGATGGGCACCATGGACGCCATCGACTTCCTGCTCGACAAGCTGCGCAACACCAAGAACAATTCCGAGTTCTTCGATTCGATGAACACGTAAACACTGCCTCTGCCGTCATCCCGGGGTGCGAAGGAAACGCGCCTCGAAGGGTGCGGCCGAGGTGTTTGCGCTGTCGCGCGGTACAGACGTCGCGGCCGGGCGGGACAAAGGCGCCGCAAGCTTGGTGTTGAACGCGATCTCCGGGTCGACGAAGCACATGCCGCCTTTACCGATCGCGGTTTCGCAGTCGGCAACGGTCGAATAGCCACATTCGACAACCGATTTGGCGTGGGCGGCATAGCCGCACCAGTCTTCGGCGTGCGCGCCGGTTGCTGTCAGCACGATCATCGCTGCCGCTAAGACCAATCCGCCTCGCATGGCTTGTTCTCCGTTGCTGCTGGGCCCCGAACGCATCCCCGAACCCATAAAGCACAAATCGCCGGAGAATGGAGTGCAGGGTCAAGTTTGTCGCACTTGCTCGAGCGTGCGGACGAGGCCGGCCGGATCGGTTACCGGGAGCGAGCAGGTTTCGCCGACGCAAATGAACGCCGCCGGTCCGGTCGCTGTCCGTAGCTGCAACAAAGCCGGATGCGTCGTCGGCAGCGCGGCGGCGGAGGCGGCATGGAACACGATCCGATCGAGCGGCGGCAAGGCGCGCGCGGTGGCGAGGAGCGCGTCGGCGCCCTCGCCTTCACCGGTGACGACAATCTCGGCGGCGCGCAGCCGCAGATCGACGGCGTTCAACAATGCCATGTGCATGTAGAGGTTGTCGGCTATCTCCGGCGCGACGGCGGCAATCAGCCGATCGGCCTGTGCCCGCCAGGCATCGTCGCCGGTCAGCAGCGCCAGCCGGATGAGATTGCCGGCCGCGACCGCATTGTGGTTTGGCGTCGCCTCGTCGGCGGTGGCCGCCGGCCGGATGACAAGGCCCTCGGCGTCAGCCGCGGTCAGGAAATAATTTCCCTGCCCAGCGTCGGCATAATCGCGATCGAGCGCGCGCTGCCAGGACAGCGCCGTGTCGAGATAGTCCTGTTTGCCGGTCGCTTCAAAAAGCGCGAGCGCAGCGCGGATCATGGCGGCGAAATCGGAGGCGAGCCCCGGAAACTTCAGCTTGCCGTCGCGCCAGGAATGGCCGAGCCGATCGCCGCGCGTCATCGTGCGCGCGAGGAAGCCGAAAGCGCGTTCCGCCATGGCGAGCCATGACGGCTCGCCGAGCATCAGGCTCGCGTCGGCGAGCGCCGCGATCATCAGCCCGTTCCAGTCCGCCAGCACCTTGTCGTCGAGGCCGGGCCGCACCCGGGTGTCGCGCACGGCGAGAAGTTTGGCGCGGAGCGCGGCAAGCCGCACGTCGTCCGCGGCGCTGCGCGGCACCGGTTTGAGGCGATTGAGGATGTTGTGGCCTTCGAAATTGCCTTGCGGCGTGACGTCGTAATGGCGGGCGAAAAACTCGCCGTCGTCGCCGCCGAGGATTTGCATCACTTCGTTATAAGACCAGACGTAAAACTTGCCCTCTTCCCCCTCGGAGTCTGCATCGAGCGAAGCGCAAAACGCGCCCTCCGCGGTCGTCATTTCGCGCGCGAGCCACGCAACGGTTTCCGCGGCGCGCTCCCGATAGAGCGGCTTGGCGAAGCGCAAACAGGCAATCGCCAGCAATTCGAGAAGCTGCGCGTTGTCGTAGAGCATCTTTTCGAAATGCGGCACCAGCCAGCGTTCGTCCACCGAGTAGCGCGAAAAGCCGCCGCCGAGATGATCGTAGATGCCGCCTTCGCAGATATGGTGCAGCGTGACGTCGACGGCGGCGAAGTAACGCGCCTCGCCGGTTCTTAAGCCGGCGCGCCATAGCGCTTCGAACAGCGCGGCTTGCGGAAATTTCGGCGCGCCGCGCGTGCCGCCGTTGACCGGGTCGATCAAGCCGCCGAGCTGACGCGCGGCGTTATCGAGCTCGAGCCGGCCGATGGTCACCGTACCGGGTTTGCGCGCCGTGGCTTCGAGCCGCTCCATCAACGCCGCGCGGCTATTCTCGATCTTCTGCGGCTCCTCGCGGAACAGCCGCGAGACTTCGCGCAGCACGTCGACGAATGCCGGCCTGCCGTAGCGCGAAGAATTCGGGAAATACGTGCCGCCCCAGATCGGCTCGCCGGCGGGCGTGAGGAACATGGTCAACGGCCAGCCGCCTTGCTCGCCAAGGTGATGCAGAGCCGCCATGTAGATCTGATCGATGTCCGGGCGTTCTTCGCGATCGACTTTGATGTTGACGAACAACTCGTTCATCACCGCCGCGGTGTCGGCGTCCTCGAAGCTCTCGTGCGCCATGACGTGGCACCAGTGACAGGCCGCGTAGCCGACCGACAGCAGGATCGGTTTGTTGGTGCGCTTGGCTTCGGCGAGGGCGTCCGGCCCCCACGCCCACCATTGCACGGGATTGTCTTTGTGCTGGAGCAGGTACGGGCTCGTCTCGTCCGCGAGGCGGTTTTGGCGGGAAGCCGCAATGGGGGGTGACGTTGACATGGTCGCACCGTAGCAAGTAGCCCGCATGCAGCGAAGCGCCAGCGCGCCGCTTGGTTCCGGAGCTTATGTCCGAGGCTCGTCCCACCATTTTCGCGCTTTCATCAGGCCGGCCGCCGGCGGCGATCGCCGTGGTGCGCATTTGCGGCCCGGACGCGAGCGTGGCGTTGGAGAAATTGACCGGCCGCGTGCCGCCGCCGCGCAAGGCGACGCTTGCGCGGTTGCGCGATCCGGCAAGCGGCGAGCTGATCGACGAGGCGCTGGTGCTGTGGTTTCCCGGCCCGCACAGCGAGACCGGCGAGGACATGGCGGAGCTGCAATTGCACGGCGGGCGCGCGGTGATTGCGGCCGTCCTCGATGGGCTGGGAACGATCGCCGGCTGCCGGCCGGCAGAGCCCGGCGAGTTCACACGCCGGGCGTTTGAGAACAGCCGGCTCGATCTGACTGCGGCCGAAGGGCTTGCCGACTTGATCGCGGCGGAAACCGATGCGCAGCGTCGGCAAGCGTTCCGCCAGCTCAAGGGGCTGATCGGCGATCGGGCCGAGGCTTGGCGCCGGCAGATTGTTGAGGCGCTGGCGCTGGTCGAGGCGGGGATCGACTTTTCGGACGAGGCCGACGTTCCCGGGAATCTCGTTATTGCGGCGCTACTTACCGCGCAGCAATTGCGCGACGAGATCGCCGCGGCAGTGGCCAACAGCAGGCATGGCGAGCGGATGCGCGAAGGGATGGTCGTCGCCATCGCCGGTCCGCCGAATGCCGGCAAGTCGACGCTGCTGAACCGGCTGGCGCGGCGTGAGGCGGCCATCGTGTCGCCTTTCCCCGGCACCACTCGCGATGTCATCGAGGTCCACCTCGACCTCGATGGTTATCCGGTGACGTTGCTCGACACCGCCGGCATCCGTCAGAGCGACGATCCAGTAGAGCAGGAGGGCGTGCGCCGTGCCAAGGCGCGGGCGGATGCAGCGGATCTGGTGCTGTGGGTCACTGACGGATCGGCCGCCGGCGCACAAGCTGTGGACAACGATAAAAGCCAATTTAAATCAGCCATTTGGGATGTCCATAACAAGGTGGATTTGCTTGGGGATAAGCTGTGCACAAACTGCGAATCCGAAACCGACGATTCATTCTTTGTTTCGGCGGCGGCTGGGACCGGAATCGAAGTATTAATGAGGTCACTGGCGGACCGTGCGCGTGATTATTTTTCCACCACCGAGGCCGCCCTCGTAACCCGGGCCCGTCACCGCCAGGCGCTCGAAGGCACCATGTCGGCGTTGGATCGGGCGTTAGCGCAAGGTGCGAGCGGGAGCGAAGAATTGATCGCCGAGGAGCTGCGCGCAGCCGCGACGATCCTTGGCCGGCTCACCGGCCGCGTCGACGTCGAAGACATTCTGGACGTCATCTTCCGCGAGTTCTGTATTGGTAAATGATTGGTTAACGATCGTCCCGCTATGTTCCCGATCGATGTTTCACGTGAAACATGCACTCGGAAGGCAGTTGCGGCGCACGGTCCGGCCCCAAGCACATTTTGACCGGAAAGCTGGCGGCGGCTAAGACCCGGCTTCATGCACATGCACACGCGCGCGACTGATGACAGCTTTGATGTGATTGTCGTCGGCGGCGGCCACGCCGGCTGTGAGGCCGCGGCTGCGGCCGCGCGCATGGGTGCGCGCACGGCCTTGGTCACGCAGCGTTTTGCCACGGTCGGCGCGATGTCGTGCAACCCCTCGATCGGCGGCCTCGGCAAAGGCCATCTCGTGCGTGAAATCGATGCGCTCGATGGTTTGATGGGGCGTGTGGCGGACGCGTCCGGCATCCAGTTTCGACTGCTCAACCGCCGCAAGGGTCCGGCGGTGCGCGGCCCGCGCGCCCAGGCCGACCGCAGGCTTTACGCGGCCGCCATGCAGGAGGAACTCCGGCAGGCACAGAACCTGGCGGTGATCGAGGGTGAGGCCGACGATCTTCTCGGCGATGGGCGCGTCACCGGCGTGCGGCTCGTCGACGGCCGCAGCCTTCATGCCGCGGCGGTGGTGTTGACCACCGGCACCTTTCTGCGCGGCCTTATCCATATCGGCGAGCGCCAAATCCCGGCGGGCCGGGTCGGAGAGGCACCGGCGCTTGGGCTGTCGGCTACGCTGGAGGGCCTCGGCTTCGCCCTTGGGCGCTTGAAGACCGGCACCCCGCCTCGCCTCGATGGCACCACCATCGACTGGAACGCGGTTGAAATGCAGCCCGGCGACCAGCCGCCGGAGCCGTTCTCGGTACTGACCGGGCGCATCGCCAACCGTCAGGTGGAATGCGGCATTACGCGGACGACGGCGGCGACGCACGCCGTTATCCGCGCCAATGTGCATCGCTCGCCGATGTATTCCGGCCAGATTCAAAGCCGCGGCCCGCGTTATTGCCCGTCGATCGAAGACAAGATCGTCCGCTTCGGCGAGCGCGACGGCCATCAGATTTTTCTCGAGCCGGAAGGCCTCGACGACACGACCGTTTATCCGAACGGCATCTCGACATCGTTGCCGGAGGATGTCCAAACCGCTGTCGTCGCCTCGATTCCGGGGCTCGAAAACGCCCGCATCCTGCGACCCGGCTACGCCATCGAATACGACCATGTCGATCCGCGGGAGTTGCATCCGTCTCTGGAAACGAAGCGATTGCCGGGCCTTTTCCTGGCCGGCCAGATCAACGGCACGACCGGCTACGAAGAGGCTGCGGCACAAGGACTTCTTGCCGGTCTCAATGCCGCGGCAACAGCCGGGGCGGGGGCGCCGATCGTGTTTGACCGTGCCGAGGGCTATGTCGGCGTCATGGTCGATGACCTGGTGACGCGTGGCGTCACCGAGCCGTACCGCATGTTTACTTCGCGCGCCGAGTACCGACTGACCTTGCGCGCCGACAACGCCGATCAGCGGCTGACCGACCGCGGCATTGCGCTCGGCTGCGTCGGCCCCGAACGAGCCCGATTTCATCGCGCCAAGATGGCGGCGCTGACGGCGGCGCGGGCTACGGCCGAGGCGCTGACGCTGACGCCAAACGAAGCCGCGCGGCATGGTCTCGCGCTGCGCCGGGACGGGCAGCGCCGTTCGGCTTTCGAGCTACTGTCCTATCCGGACATCGGCATCGGCGAACTCGCCCGCATCTGGCCGAGCTTGGGGGCGCTGCAAAGCACGATTGCCGATCAACTCGAGATCGACGCCAAATACGCGGTCTACCTCAGCCGGCAAGCAGCCGATGTCGAATCCTACCGTCGCGACGAAAGTCTCGTTCTGCCCGACGACATCGACTACGCAGCTTTGCCCGGGCTTTCCAACGAGGTGCGCCACAAGCTGCAAGCGCATCGGCCGCGCACCATCGGGCATGCCGGCCGGCTCGACGGCATTACGCCGGCGGCGTTAACGCTCCTCGTGGCGCATCTGCACCGGCAACGCCGCAGATCGACCCGTAACGCAGTATGATCGCCGGCGGCGGTCCAGACCTTGCCGCCGATCGCGAGCAGGCGCTGGCGCTGACGCCTGTTTCACGTGAAACACTCGCGCTGCTCGATCGCTTCGTGGCGCTGCTGCTCTCCTGGCAGCAACGCATCAATCTCATCGCGCCCTCGACCGAAGCGAAAATCTGGACCCGGCACATCGCCAATTCCCTTCAGCTCCTCGCACTCGCCCCGGACGCGCGCATCTGGGCCGATCTCGGCTCCGGAGCGGGCTTTCCCGGCGTCGTCATCGCCTGCGCGCTCGCCGATACACCTGGTGCGCAAGTTCACCTGGTCGAGAGCACTGGCAAGAAAGCGACGTTTCTGCGCGAAGCGATAGGCGAAACCGGCGCGCCGGCCATAGTGCACGCTACGCGGGCGGAGGCTTTTGTCGCCGACACGGCCGAACCGCTCGACACGGTGACCGCGCGTGCGCTGGCGCCGCTGCCCAAACTTCTCACTTTGACGTATCCGCTGTTGAAAAAGGGGGTCTTGGGCGTGTTTCCCAAGGGGCAAGATGTTGCGGCTGAATTGACCGAAGCCGCTAAATGTTGGAACATTCAGTCCTCTTTGGCCTCGAGTTCGAACTGATCCGAAGGCAAAGATCGTCATCGTGCGCGGGCTTGAACCTCTCGTTCGGCAGCGCAAAGTTCGGCCCGCGCCCGGACACTGAACCGTCGGGCGCGAAGTTTAATTCGCAGGATCGGGCACAATGTCTGACGCGTCATCCTCGGAGCAAGTACCGCCGGGCCTTGACCTTCTGTCCGCGCTGTCACGGCAAGCGCAGATCGGAGCGCTCAGGCCGCCGCGTGTGCTTGCGGTCGCCAACCAGAAGGGCGGCGTCGGCAAGACGACGACCGCCATCAACCTCGGCACCGCTCTCGCCGCGATCGGCGAAGACGTGCTGATTATCGATCTCGATCCGCAAGGCAACGCTTCGACCGGTCTCGGCATCGATCGGCGCAACCGCCTCCACTCAACCTATGACGTACTCGCCGGCGAAACGGCGCTGCGCGCCGCCATCGTCGCGACCGCAGTGCCGCGGCTTTGGCTTGCGCCATCGACGCTCGATCTCTCTGGGCTCGAGCTTGAAATCGGTCAGGCGCGCGACCGGGCGCTCCGCTTGCGTAGCGCGCTCGCGCCGCTCAAGACGACGGCGGAGGGTCAAACGCATTTCACTTACGTGCTGATCGACTGCCCGCCGTCGCTCAATCTCCTCACTGTCAACGCCATGGCCGCGGCTAACGCGATCCTGGTGCCGCTGCAGTGCGAGTTCTTCGCCCTGGAAGGCTTGTCGCAGCTCCTCAAGACCGTCGAACAGGTGCGCGAGCAACTCAACCCGGATCTAACCATCCATGGTGTCGTGCTGACCATGTACGACTCGCGCAACAATCTCTCGGGCCAGGTGGTCGCCGACGTGCGCGAATTCATGGGGCCCAAAGTTTACGACACCATTATCCCGCGCAACGTTCGGGTCTCGGAAGCGCCGTCTTACGGCAAACCGGTGCTGGTCTACGATCTCAAATGCAGCGGCAGCGAAGCCTATCTGCGGCTCGCCACCGAGATCATCCAGCGGGAAAAAGAACTGTGCGCATGACCGAAGGCTCGGGAGAGGCCGCGATGGCGGAAGAGGGGGCGCGGTCACAACTCGGACGCGGTCTTGCCGCGCTGATCGGTGACGTCGGCGGTGAGAGTCCGATTGAGCGGCCGCGCAGCCAGCGCAAGCTGCCGATCGGCTCGCTGCGGCCGAATGCGCGCAATCCGCGGCGCGTGTTTTCTTCCGCCGAGCTCGACGAGCTCGCGGCTTCGTTGCGCGAACGCGGCATTATTCAGCCGATCGTGGTGCGGCCGTTACGCGATGCGCCGGACGGTTACGAGATCATTGCCGGTGAGCGGCGCTGGCGCGCGGCGCAGCGCGCCGGCTTGCACGAGGTCCCCATCGTCGTCATTGAGGCGACCGATGCGGAGGCGTTGCAGCTCGCGATCATCGAGAACGTGCAGCGCGCCGATCTCAATCCGCTCGAAGAAGCGCAAGGCTATCGCGCGCTGATCGACGAGTTCGGCAACACTCAGGAGGATATCGCCCGGATTGTCGGCAAGAGCCGCAGCTACGTCGCCAACACGCTGCGCCTGCTCAAGCTGCCTGAGCCGGTGAAAGCCTACATCAACGCCGGCAAGCTCGACGCCGGCCACGCGCGCATGCTGATTGGCGATGCCGACGCCGAAGCGCTCGCCGAAGAAATTGTCGCCCGCGATCTCAACGTCCGCCAGGTCGAAGCGATGGCGCGCGAACGTGCGCGGCTACGCAACAAGAAGCCGGCCGGCAAATCGCGCGGCCCAATAACCAAAGACGCGGACGTTATGGCATTCGAAAAACGCGTGTCCGATGCCATCGGATTAGTCGTGCGCATCGATCATCGCGACGATCGCGGCACGCTGACCATCCGCTACGAAAATCTCGAGCAGCTCGACGATCTGGTGCAGCGGCTGGTGCGCGGGCATTAAGCGCGGCGCGGATTATTCCGCCGCGGTCTGTCCGATGCCGCGCGCCGGACCCCTCCGCCTCCTTGAATGCCTGACACCCTTGGGCTACATTGTAGCCCAAGTAAGCAGGAGTATCACAATGGGCGAGAATTCCGTCGTTCGTGCCCGCATAAATGAGCGCATCAAGAGCGAAGCAGCCGCCGTATTGAGCGCGATGGGCCTTACCGTGTCCGACGCGTTCCGCCTGATGATGGTGCGCATCGCCAAGGAGAAGGCGCTGCCATTCGAGCCGCTGGTTCCCAATGCCGGCACTATCAAGGCTATGAAGGCCGCGCGGCGTGGCGAGGTCGTCACGGCCGGATCCCCGGAGAAGCTTTTGGCACGCTTGAATGAGGACGATTAGGTACACGAACCGCTTCAAGCGCGATTACAAACGCGAAAAAGCCGGCCGGCACGGCAAGACTCTCGATACCGATCTGACCGCCATCGTTCAATTGCTGGCAGAGGACATCACCTTACCGCGGCGCAACTTCGATCATCCGCTGTCAGGTGAGTGGCGCGATCACCGCGATTGTCACGTGCGGCCGGACCTGATTCTGATCTATCGAAAGCCGGACGGCGAAAATCTCGATTTAGTGCGTATCGGTTCGCACAGCGAGCTTGGCTTTTGATTGTTCGCACGGAGCAAACAATCTCATTAAAGGTTATTCCGCCGCGGCTTGTCCGGCGCCGGCGCGCGCGCCGAACCGGCGCTCGATATAATCGACGACGATCTTCTGAAAGTCGGCGCTGACCGTCGGTCCGCGCAAGGTCATCGCTTTTTTGCCGTCGATGAAGACCGGCGCGGTCGGCGTTTCACCTGTGCCCGGAAGCGAGATGCCGATGTCGGCGTGTTTGCTTTCGCCGGGGCCGTTGACGATACAGCCCATCACCGCGACGTTGAGGCCTTCGACACCGGGGTAGCGCGTCTTCCATTCCGGCATCGAGTCGCGGATGAAACCTTGGATGCTTGCCGCAAGCTCCTGAAACGTCGTCGAGGTGGTGCGGCCGCAGCCCGGGCAGGCGGCGACAAGCGGCACGAAAGTGCGCAAGCCCAAAGTCTGCAGCAATTCCTGCGCAACTTTGACTTCCAAGGTGCGGTCGCCGTTCGGCTCGGGAGTGAGCGAAATGCGGATCGTATCGCCGATGCCTTGTTGCAACAGCACACCCATGGCCGCGGACGAGGCGACGATGCCTTTCGAGCCCATGCCGGCTTCGGTTAGCCCCAGATGCAGCGCGTAGTCGGAGCGCCGCGCCAATTCGCCATAGACCGCGATCAGATCCTGCACCGCGGAGACTTTGCCGGAGATGATGATCTTCGAGCGCGGCAGACCGATCTCCTCGGCGCGCGCAGCCGACAGCAGGGCCGACTGCACCATCGCCTCGCGCGTCACGTCGCGCGCATCCGCAGGATGGTTCGAGCGCGAATTCTCGTCCATCAGGTGGGTAAGCAATTGCTCATCCAGCGAGCCCCAATTGGCGCCGATCCGCACCGGCTTGTCGTGCTTGATCGCGGTCTCGATGATGGCGCCGAATTGCCGATCCTTCTTTTCCTTGAAGCCGACATTGCCGGGATTGATGCGGTATTTGTCGAGCGCCTCGGCGCAAGCGGGATGATCGGCCAGAAGCTTGTGGCCGATATAGTGGAAGTCGCCGACGATCGGCACGTCCACATTCATGCGCAGGAGCCGCTCCTTGATGTGCGGCACCGCGGCGGCCGCTTCGTCGCGATCGACCGTGATCCGGACCAGTTCCGAGCCGGCGCGCGCCAGCGCCGCCACCTGCCGCGCCGTCCCCTCGGCGTCCGCGGTGTCGGTGTTGGTCATCGATTGCACCACCACCGGCGCGCCGCCGCCGACGGTGACGCCGCCGACCTTCACGGCGACGGTCCGATGCCGCTCGGCGGGGCGGGGAAATTCGGTGATGACGGCCGTCATTAGTTTAGTCCTTGCAATAACTTATGGCGCGCCTGCGTCTGGAACCGCGGTCACGAAGGCGGATCGTCAGGCTCCGATATAGCTTTATCGCGGCCGGTTTGCGAGGCGCAACAGCGTCCCTTCAGCCCGTGCGGCAATGCGAGCAAATGCCGGCAATTTCGATCACCGGGCTTTTGGGCGCAAAACCGGCGGTGCGGCAGGAGGCTTTGAGCGCTTCGGCCACCGTCCCGCCGGGCGCTTCGCCAACCGCGCCACAGCGCTCGCAAATCAGGAACACGATGGGGTCGGTGTCGGCGTGCTCGTGGACGCAAGCGACAAAAGCGCTGCGGCTTTCGATGCGGTGGACAAGGCCGTTGTCACGCAGAAAATCCAGCGCGCGGTAGACGGTAATCGGGGCCGGACGGCCGTTGTCGGTCGCCAGGCGCTCCATGATTTCATAAGCGCCCAGCGGCTTATGGCTCGCGAGCAGCGTTTCCAGCACCTGGCGGCGCATCGGGGTCAGCCGTTGCGCTCGCGCCACGCATAGCGTCTCGGCGTGCGCAATCGCCGCGCTCGTGCAACTGACATGGTCGTGGTCAGGCGCCGGAAAAATCACTTGTGGCTTCGTCATTCCTCAGCCCCGATGCCAGCCCGAGCCAAACTCGGCGTGGGCCAAATCGCTTCGCCATTGTAGCCGCATTTCATCATGTTTTATCGTGGCCGCCTGCGTAGCCTCGCGAAAACCTGAACTAGACCGCCAACTTTGATGTTGCACCGCAGCAAAAAGCGTCTCACATTGCCCCCGTCTTACGCAAAACAATGCCGATAAGCTGCCTCCCTAGGAGGCGCGCGGCACACTCTTTGAATTGGGGATGACCATGCTCAAAGGAAAGACTGCGCTGGTAACCGGCTCGACTTCCGGCATCGGACTAGGCTATGCGCGCGCACTTGCCGAGCAGGGCGCCAACATCACCATCAACGGTTTCGGTGACGCCGCCGCAATCGAGAAGGAGCGCGTCAGCATCGAGAAGGATTTCGGCGTGCGGGCGTTCTATTCGCCCGCCGATATGACCAAGCCCGACGAGATCGTCGACATGGTGCACGCGACCGAAAAGACTTTTGGCTCGCTCGACATTCTCATCAACAATGCCGGCGTGCAGTTCGTTTCGCCGATCGAGGAATTCCCAGTCGAGAAATGGAATCAGATCATCGCCATCAATCTTTCGTCGGCGTTCCACACCATCCGTGCGGCGGTTCCTGGCATGAAGTCGCGCAAGTGGGGCCGCATCGTCAACACGGCATCAGCGCATTCGCTCGTGGCATCGCCGTTCAAGGCCGCTTACGTTTCCGCCAAGCACGGGCTTGCCGGCCTGACCAAGACGGTCGCTCTTGAAGTCGCGACCTTCGGCATCACCGCGAACTGCATCAGCCCCGGCTACGTCTGGACGCCGCTGGTGGAGAAGCAAATTCCCGATACGATGAAGGCGCGCGGCATGACAGCGGAGCAGGTCAAGCGCGATGTCTTGCTGGCGGCGCAGCCGACCAAGGAGTTCGTCACCGTCGAAGAGGTAGCGGCGCTCGCCGTCTATCTGTGCTCCGACGCCGCCAAGGCGATCACCGGCGCCAATCTTTCGATCGATGGCGGCTGGACCGCGGAATGACGAACGCCGCCAGGGCCGTTACCCTTTGAGCGTCGGAAATATCTGGGTGACGGTGGTCGCATGAAAAATCCCCTGTCCGGGGTATTGCCCGGTCGAGTAGGGCAGGGCGCGCCAGCCGCCAAACCCATCAATCTGGCACTGCAGGGCGGCGGCGCGCACGGCGCATTCACCTGGGGTGTCCTGGAGCATCTGCTCGGCGACAGCCGCATCGTCATCGACGGCGTCTCCGGCGCCTCGTCGGGCGCCGTCAACGCGGTGATGCTGGCCGATGGTCTCGCGCGCGGCGGCGCCGCGGAAGCGCAAAAACGCCTGACCGATTTCTGGCGGGCGGTGAGCAGCACAGGCGATCTGCCGCCGCTGCAGCGCGCCGTGGTGGAGCGGCTGCTAACATTCACGCCGCTTGAAAACTCGCCGTTCCAGGCCTGGTTCGACGCTATGTCGCAGTATTTTTCGCCATACGACTTCAACCCGCTCAACATTAACCCGCTCAGAGACCTGATCGAGCGTTTCGTCGATTTTGCCGCGTTGCGCGCGTTCCCCGATCTGCAAGTTTTCATCTCGGCGACCAATGTGCAGACCGGCCGTGTGCGCATCTTCCCGCGCGACAAGATCACCGCCGATGCGGTGATGGCGTCCGCCTGCCTGCCGGAGTTGTTCCGCGCCGTGGAAATCGACGGCGTGCCGTATTGGGATGGCGGCTATCTCGGCAACCCGGTGATCTTTCCGTTCTTCGCCACCACCCAGGCCGAGGACGTGCTGGTGGTGCAGATCAACCCGCTGGTACGGAAAAAAACGCCGACGTCGGCCGGCGAGATCGTCAACCGGCTCAACGAAATCACGTTCAACGCGCCGCTGCTCGCCGAGTATCGCGCCATCGAGTTTGTCGCTCGCCTGATCGATCGCGGCCGGCTGCCGCGCGGTACCGGCCCGGGCCAATACCGCCGCATCAATATCCATCGTGTCGTGCTCGACAGCTCCGGCGCCCAGCTCGACGCGTCGAGTAAGCTGACGACGTATTATGATTTCTTTGAAATGCTGCGCGTCAGCGGCAAGCGCGCGGTACGAAATTTCCTTGACGAGCATTTCGACGACATCGGCGTCCGCAGCACTGTCGACTTGCGGGCCGAAGCCCAAGCCGAATGGGCCTGATCGGCCATCACGAAAAACGGCCAATGCCGCAGATCACGCCGGCAAACGTCACGCCGCTTCTGTCCGCCGCAATCGGGCCGGCGCGGCTCGAAATCTGCGTCGCCGACATCACGACGCTCGCGCTGGACGCGATCGTCAACGCAGCGAACCGTACTTTGCTTGGCGGCGGCGGTGTCGACGGGGCCATCCATCGCGCCGCCGGCCCGGAATTGCTCGCCGAATGCCGCGGCCTCGGCGGCTGCGACACTGGCGGCGCCAAGATCACCTGCGGCTATCGGCTGTACGCCAAGCACGTCATCCACGCGGTCGGGCCGGTGTGGAACGGCGGCGGCGATGGCGAAGAAGAATTGCTGGCATCGTGCTACCGCGCGGCGCTCGATCTTGCCGTCGTGCACGAGCTGGCGTCGGTTGCGTTCCCGGCGATCTCGACCGGAATTTATCGCTTCCCGGCCGATCGTGCCGCGCGGATCGCCGTGGGAACGGTGGCCGCGGAGCTTTCCGCCGCGCCGCGCGGCATCCGCCAGGTGGTGTTCTGCTGCTTTGCGCAAGACGCGGCCGACCATCACGTCGCGGCGTTCGCCGATCTCGGGCTCGCCTGACAACATCGCGCCTGATCACTCCAAGTCCGTCAAATGAGCCATCTGCAAAGCAGGCCTGCAGGAAAGACGGTAGCACTTTATAAGCCACCTTATAATATGCTGGCGTAGTTGTTCGGGACCCTTCGGCGGAAAGTGGCACATGGCTAAGCGGTCGCTGAATAGAGAATTTGCCTTTATCCTCAATGATGTGGCGCGATTGTTGCGAACCTATGCCGACCACAAAGCGGCGCAATTCGGCATGACCCGTGCACAATGGGCGGTGCTGGTGCGCGTCGAACATGGCGAGGGCCTCAACCAGTCGGAGCTCGCCGAAACGCTCGATCTGCAGCCGATCACGCTGACCCGGCTCTTGGACAAGCTTTGCGACAGCGGGCTGATCGAGCGCCGCGCGGATCCCGAGGACCGTCGGGCCAAGCGTCTGTTCCTGACGCCGGCAGCACGGCCGCTGCTCGAACGGCTTAGCGTTCTCGGCGAAGAAACCATGGGTGGTGCACTCGACGGCATCGAGCGCGCCAGTGTCGAACAGATGGTCGAAAAGCTTGAAGTCGTGAAAGAGAATCTGCGCCGCCTGATCCAGCAGCGCGCGGACGGCCCGGTGGAGCAGCGGTATGGCTGAGGCTCTGCGCAAATCCGTCCCGTCGCCGCACGACGAAAGCCTCGACAATCCGCGGCCGGCGATCGCGCCGGTTGCTCCGGTGGACGGGCGTTCCAAGCCCGCGCGGGCGAAAGACAGGCTGCGTGGCATGAGCCGGCGCCAGAAGGTGCGCTGGGTGTTGTTTGCGCTGCTGCCGATTGCGCTCATCATTGGCGGTATCTGGTACGTCACCGGCGGCCGGGTGATGTCGACTGACGACGCTTACGTCAACGCCGAGAAGGTCGGTGTCTCGACCGACGTGTCGGGCATCGTCCAGGACGTCGCGGTGAAGGACAACCAGCACGTCACCGCCGGACAGGTGCTCTATCGGCTCGATCCGCGGCAGTTCCAGATCGCGCTCGACAACGCCAAAGCCAATCTGGCGCAGACGGCGCTGATGCTCAATTCGATGAAGCAGGACTATAAGCGCATGCTCAGCGATGCCGAGGCGCAGCAGGCGCAGGTCGATCTCGACCAGCTGAATTACAATCGCAACGCCATGCTGTTGCGCAGCGCGACGATACCGCAGGCGGTTTACGATCAGGCGCATTACACGCTCGACAACGACAAGAGCAAGCTTGCGGCGCTGGGCCAACAGGCGCAGGTGCAACTCGCCAAGCTCGGCGGCAATGTGGATACGCCGACGCCCGAGCTGCCGCAGTATCGGCAGGCTCAAGCCCAGGTCGACGAAGCGCAACGCGAACTCGACCACACCGTCATCAAGGCGCCGTTCGGCGGCACCGTCACCGACGTGCCGGCGATCGCACCGGGTAAATATCTCGCCGCCTCGACCACGGCATTCTTCCTGGTCGATACCGATCACGTCTGGGTCGACGCCACGCCGAAGGAAACCGAGGTCACCTATGTGCGCCCCGGCCAGCCGGCCACGGTGACGGTGGACACTTATCCCGACGTCGAATGGCACGGCGTCGTTGAAAGCGTGAGCCCGGCAGCGGCGCAGGAATTTTCCCTGCTGCCGGCGCAGAACACCAGCGGCAACTGGGTCAAAGTCGTGCAGCGCGTGCCGATGCGGGTGCGTCTTGATCCCAGCAACGCCAATCAGCCACCGCTGCGCGCCGGAATGAGCGTCGAGGTCGACGTCGATACCGGGCACGCCCGCGGCCTGCCGCACTTCATCACGGCCCTGTTCGGCGGCTCGCATCGGACGCGGTGATGGGCGGCGAGATTGTAGCCGAAGGCGGCAATCGCGGGGCGCTCACCGTCTGCGTGATCCTGGCGACGCTGATGCAGGCGCTCGACACCACGATCGCCAACGTCGCGCTGCCCTATATGCAGGGCAGCGTCGCGGCGAGCCAGGACCAGATCGCCTGGGTGCTGACGTCGTATATCGTCGCCGCCGCGATCATGACCCCGCCGACCGGCTTTCTTGCCGGGCGGTTCGGTATAAAGCGGCTGTTTCTGGTCTCCATCGGCGGCTTTACGTTTGCGTCGATCCTGTGCGGCATGGCGCAGACATTGACCCAGCTGGTGTTGTTCCGCGTGCTGCAGGGCGCCTTCGGCGCGTCGCTGGTGCCGTTGTCGCAGACGGTGCTGCTCGGCAGTTACCCGCGGGAGCGCCAGGGCTTCGCCATGGCGCTGTTCGGCATCGGCGTGATGATCGGACCGGTTCTCGGCCCGGTGCTGGGCGGCTGGCTCACCGAAAACTACAGCTGGCGCTACGTGTTCTACATCAACCTGCCGATCGGCATTCTCGATTTGATCGGCATCATGATCTTTCTGCCCGATTCGCAGCGCAACACTACCGCCAAGCTCGATTGGTTCGGCTTCGGCACCTTGAGCATCAGCATTGCCTGCCTGCAGATCGTGCTCGACCGCGGCGAGCAACTGGATTGGTTCAGTTCCGGTGAAATCGTCATCGAGGCCATCATTGCGGTCGCGGCGTTCTACCTCTTTCTGGTTCATACCTTCACGGCGAAAAATTCGTTCGTGCGGCCGGCTATGTTCCGCGACCGCAATTTCGCGGCCGGCATGCTGTTCATCGCCATTGTCGGTCTCACCTATTACGCGTCGATGGCTTTGCAGCCGCCGTATCTGCAGGAGCTGATGGATTATCCGGTGGTCACGGCCGGTCTCGTCATGGGCCCGCGCGGCGTTGGCACCATGGCTTCGATGCTGATCGTCGGCCGGCTGGTCGGGCGCACCGACACCCGCATTCTGCTCGCCATCGGTCTGACGCTGACGGCGTGGTCGTTCTATCAGATGACCGGGTGGACGCCCGACGTGTCGCAAGGAACGATCATCGGCGTCACCATGGTGCAGGGCGCCGGCCTCGGCTTTTTGTTCGTGCCGCTGAGCGCGGCGACGTTGTCGACCCTGCCGCTGTCGGAACGCGCCGAAGGCGCGGGCCTGTTCAGCCTGTCGCGCAATATCGGCTCCAGCGTCGGCATTTCGGTGGTCAACAGCCTTCTGGTGCGGAGTACCCAGGTCAATCACGCCGACATCTCGGCGCACATCACGGCGGTCAACCGGGCGATGGAGAACCCGCTGATTGCGCGTCTGTGGGACCCGCTCACCGCCGCGGGCCGCGCCGCGCTCGACGCCATGATCACGCGGCAAGCGCAGATCATCGCCTATATCGACGATTACAAGCTCTTGATGATCGCGACCTTGGTCGTGATGCCGCTCTTGATCTTCTTTCGGCGACCGCCGCGCGGCGGCGCGGCGGCTCCGATCGTGGTCGATTAGGCAGGCGGAGAAATTACTCTCCGCCGGCGGCCGCCTCGCGGGTTTCGCCGGCCTCAGCCTTCTGCCTGGCTTCGAGGTCTTCGCCGGTCTCTTGATCGACGACCTTCATCGACAGCCGTACCTTGCCGCGCTCGTCGAAGCCGAGCAGCTTGACCTTCACTTTGTCGCCTTCCTTGACGACGTCGCTGGTCTTCTGCACCCGGCGCTGCGCGAGCTGGCTGATATGCACCAATCCGTCCTTGGCGCCGAAGAAGTTCACAAAGGCGCCGAAGTCCATGACCTTGACCACGGTGCCCTCGTAGATGTGTCCGACCTCGGGCTCCGAGGCGATCGATTTGATCCAATTGATCGCCGCCTTGATCAACTCGCCATCGGCTGAGGCGACCTTTACGGAACCGTCGTCCTCAATGTTGATCTTGGCGCCGGTCTTTTCCACGATCTCGCGGATCACCTTGCCGCCGGTGCCGATCACTTCGCGGATCTTATCGGTGGGGATCTTGAACGTCTCGATGCGCGGAGCGTGTTCGCCGAGTTCGGCACGCGCCGTATTCAACGCTTTCGACATCTCACCCAAGATGTGCATGCGGCCGTCTTTGGCTTGGGCCAGAGCGACCCTCATGATCTCCTCGGTAATGCCGGCGATCTTGATATCCATCTGCAGCGAGGTGACGCCGCCGTCGGTGCCGGCCACCTTGAAATCCATGTCGCCGAGGTGATCCTCGTCGCCCAGGATGTCCGAGAGCACGGCAAAGCGCTTGTCCTCGAGAATGAGGCCCATCGCGATGCCCGCTGTAGGCCGCTTGAGCGGCACGCCGGCGTCCATGAGCGCCAGCGACGAACCGCACACCGTCGCCATCGACGACGAACCGTTCGACTCCGTGATCTCGGAGACGATACGAATGGTATAGGGAAACTCTTCTTTCGAAGGCAGCATCGGATGAATCGCGCGCCACGCCAGTTTGCCGTGGCCGATCTCGCGACGACCGGGCGCCCCCGTGCGGCCGGTCTCGCCCACCGAATAATGCGGGAAGTTGTAGTGCAGCAGGAACGATTCCTTGTAGGTGCCCTGCAGCGCGTCGATGAATTGCTCGTCTTCGGAGGTGCCGAGTGTGACAACCACCAAGGCCTGAGTCTCGCCGCGCGTGAACAGCGCCGAGCCATGGGTCCGCGGCAGCACGCCAACTTCCGCCACGATCTGGCGCACGGTCTTGACGTCACGGCCGTCGATCCGCTTGCCGGTGTCGAGGATGTTCCAGCGAACGATCTTGGCTTCGAGTTCCTTGAACACGCCGGCAACCGCCAACTTGTCATGTTTCGGTTCGGCGCCTTCCGGGAAGAAATGCGCCAACACCTTTTCCTTCACGGCGGCGACGGCGTTCTGGCGATCCTGCTTGGGCACGATCGAGTAAGCCGCGCGCAAATCCTTCTCGGCGATGTCCAGGATTTCCTTTTCCAGCGCCTTGTTGTCGGTAACGATCAGTTCACGCGGCTCCTTGGCGGCCTTCTCGGCAAGCTTGATGATAGCCTCGATCACCGGCTGGAAGTGCCGGTGGCCGAACATCACCGCGCCGAGCATGATCTCCTCGGACAGCTCTTTTGCTTCCGATTCCACCATCATCACGGCGTCCTGCGTGCCGGCGATGACGAGGTCGAGCTGGCTTTCCTTCATCTCGTCGATCGTCGGATTGAGCACGTACTCATTGTTGATGAAGCCGACGCGAGCGCCGCCGATCGGCCCCATGAATGGCGCGCCGGAAAGGGTCAGCGCGGCGGAAGCCGCGACCATCGCGACAATGTCGGGATCGTTTTCCTGGTCGTGCGAGAGCACGGTGACAGTCACCTGCGTGTCGCAGCGCCAGCCGTCGGCGAACAGCGGACGGATCGGGCGATCGATCAGGCGCGATGTCAGCGTGTCTTTTTCGGTCGGACCGCGCTCGCGCTTGAAGTAGCCGCCGGGAATCCGGCCGGCCGCGTAATATTTCTCGGTGTAGTTGACGGTCAGCGGAAGGAAATCGATACCTTCCTTCGGTTGCTTGGCCGCAACGACCGCAGCCAGCACGGTAGTTTCGCCGTAAGTGGCGAGCACGGCGCCGTCGGCTTGACGGGCTATTTTGCCGGTTTCTAGCGTAAGTGGGCGGCCACCCCAATCAAGTTGCACACGATGAATGTTGAACATTGCGATTGTCTCTCATGGTTTGCATGGTGGCGCGAAAGCCATGAGCAAGACGGCGAGACACTGTCGTTCGCAGGCGTGCTGCGAATCCAACAGTATCCGGCGATCCTGCCATGGCCATCGTGCTTTCCATTGATGCTGACGGGCATCGGCCCGTCGCTCTCACCGGCAGCAATGCTGCCTGATAAACGGCGGATGCAGTTTGCGATCCGCCACGAAACGCGCGGGACATCCCGCGCGCGAACCTGTCAACGGCGGATACCCAGCCGTTCAATCAACTCCTTGTAACGCCCCTCATCCGTGCGCCGGACATAGTCGAGAATCTGGCGCCGCTGCGACACGAGCTTCAAAAGCCCACGCCGCGAGTGGTTATCCTTGATGTGGGTCTTAAAATGATCCGTGAGGTTGCTGATGCGCTCCGAAAGGAGCGCAACCTGAACCTCGGGCGAACCAGTGTCGCCGGACTTGACGGCGAACGTCTTGATAACTTCCGCTTTCCGCGCGGTCGTAATCGACATCGTCACCAACCTTTTCGTCTGCCGGCGCGACCTGTCACGCCGGTCAAATTGAACACGCGCTTGGGGACGATCTCACCGCGTTCGGCCTCGGCAATTGCCACGAGCTGTCCGCTCGCAGCGACCTGGACCGTGCCGCGGACGACGGCAGCGTCCCGTCCACGCACCAAAATGGCTTGACCCCGGTGGAGCCTTGCCGCGTCTGCCGGGCTAACGGCCAGCGCCGGGATGTCGTCCAGCGCGGTCTCGATCGGCAGCAGCATATCGGCGAGATTTCCCTCGCCAGCGGCCGCTCTATGGCACAAAGATTCAAGCTGTTCCAGTGGAATCATGTCACTTTCCGCGAACGGACCGACTTGGTTCCTGCGAAGCGCGCAAACGTGGCCGAGCACGCCCAGCAGGCGGCCGAGATCGCGGGCCAAAGCGCGCACATAGGTGCCTTTGCCGCATTCGGCGGTCAGCACGGCATGGTCCGCATCCGGCGTGTCGACCAAGGTGAGCCGGTGGATCGTCACCGCGCGCGGGGCGATCTCGACCACTTCGCCCTCGCGGGCCAGATCATAGGCCCGCTCGCCGTCAATCTTGATTGCGGAAAAGCGCGGTGGAACCTGTTCGATCGTGCCGACAAAGCCCGGCAGCAGCGCTTCGATCGCGGCCCGGTCCGGGCGGGCCTCGCTCTTTTCGACCACGCGGCCTTCGGCGTCGTCGGTGTCGCGTTCTTCGCCCCAACGCACGGTAAAGACATAAGTCTTGCGGCCATCGACCACGAAAGGAACGGTCTTGGTGGCTTCGCCGAGCGCGACCGGCAGGCAGCCGGACGCCAGCGGGTCGAGCGTGCCGGCGTGGCCGGCGCGCTTGGCCGCGAACAGGCGCTTGACGACCGCGACCGCATGCGTGGACGTCATGCCGATCGGCTTGTCGAGCACGACCCAGCCGTGGACGTCGCGCTTGGTCTTCTTTTTTTGTTCCGCAAAATTCGGGCCGGCTTGTTCCGCACGTCCTGCTGCGCCTTGAGGCGAAGCGCCGGCGAAGGGGGAAAAGGATTGCGGCGCGTTATCGGCGCGCGCCGTGGCGGGTTCGGCGCAATCAAGCCGGCGCGGATCGGCGCTTTCCTCGGGAGAAGAGCCGCCGATCATCGGGTTGCGCGGCACGTTATTCATTGCTTGTCTTTCTCGTCGCCGAGATCGCGACTGACTTCGGGCGTGCGCAGAAGTCTTTCGATCCGCTCTGCTTCATTGAAGCGCTCGTCGATGCGGAAACGGATATCCGGGGCGAATTTCAGATTGATGCGGCGGGCGATCTCGCCTCGCACGTAGCGCTTATTGGTTTCCAAGGCGTCGAGCACCTGCTGCTCGTCGCGGCCGCCGAGCGGCATGATGTAAATGGTGGCGAGCCGCAGATCCGGGCTCATGCGCACCTCGGGCACCGTGATCAGGTGCGCTTCGATGACCGGATCGTGTACGTCGCCCCGCGCGAGCATCTCCGCCAGCGCGTGGCGAATAAGCTCGCCGACGCGCAACTGGCGCGGTGAAGCGCCGCCGGCTTGATCGCGATGGGGATGATGACGTGGCATCGTTTTCGGCATTTCAATGTTGTTCGTCACAACCGGGCGTAACCGTTCGAACAACGGCGTTGCTTTGCTGGCCTATGGTCCGGCCACACACGTCCCGGCCATTCACGTCTCGGCCTCATGCAATGCAAATTCATGGATGCCCGCGGCAAGCGCAGGCATGGCGGCGCCGAACGGCTAGAGCGAGCGTTGCACGCTCTCCACCCGGTAGCATTCGATGACGTCGCCGACTTTCATGTCCTGGTAGTTCTCGAATGCCATACCGCATTCCTGGCCGGCGGCGACCTCACGCGCGTCATCCTTGAAGCGCTTGAGCTGCGACAGCTTGCCCTGATGCACAACGACGCTGTCACGGATCAGCCGGACATTGGCGCCACGCTCGACGACGCCTTCGGTGACGCGGCAGCCGGCGACAGTGCCGACCTTCGAGACCTTGAAGATTTCAAGAATGGCGGCGTTGCCGAGCATGGTCTCGCGCAAGGTCGGCGGGAGCAATCCCGACATCGCTTTCTTCACGTCGTCGATGAGGTTGTAGATGATGTCGTAGTAGCGAATTTCGATGCCGGCCTGCTCGGCGGCTACGCGCGCCTCCTTGTGCGCGCGAACGTTGAAGCCGATGACCGCGGCGCCGGAAGAATCGGCCAGCGTGATGTCGGATTCGGTGATGCCGCCGGCGCCCGCATAGATCACGCGGGCGGCGACCTCGTCGGTGGAAAGCTTCTCCAGCGCGCCGAGGATGGCCTCGACCGAGCCCTGCACGTCGCCCTTGATCACGAGCGGGAATTCCTTGCGGCCCGAGGCCTTGAGCTGATTCATCATCTGCTCGAGCGAACCGCGCATGCCGGTTTGCCGCGCGGCTTGCAGGTCTCGCTTCTGCCGGGCGCGATAGTCGGCGATTTCGCGGGCGCGGGCCTCGGTATCGACCGCGGCGAGCCGGTCGCCCGCCTCGGGTGTGCCGTTGAAGCCCAACACTTCCACCGGCATCGACGGGCCTGCACCGACCACCGAATGACCGGTATCCGACATCAGCGCCCGCACGCGGCCCCACTCGGAGCCCGCTACGACGATGTCGCCGGGCTTGAGCGTGCCGCGCTGCACCAGCACCGTCGCGACCGAGCCGCGGCCGCGATCGAGCCGCGCTTCGACCACGGTGCCTTCGGCCGCGCGGTTCGGGTTCGCCTTGAGCTCGAGCACTTCCGCTTGCAGCCCGATCATGTCGAGAAGCTTGTCGAGATTGCGCTTCTCCTTGGCCGAAACTTCGACTTCGAGCACCTCGCCGCCCAGCGATTCGACCTGGATCTCGTGCTGCAGCAATTCGGTGCGCACGCGTTCCGGCTTGGCGTCCACCTTGTCGATCTTGTTGATGGCGACGATGATCGGCACCTTTGCCGCCTTGGCGTGCTGTATCGCCTCGACCGTCTGCGGCATTACGCCGTCGTCGGCGGCGACCACGAGCACGACGATATCCGTCACCTTGGCGCCGCGCGCGCGCATCGCGGTGAAGGCGGCGTGGCCGGGCGTGTCAATAAAGGTGACGCGGCCGCCCGACGGCGAGGTCACCTGATAGGCGCCGATGTGCTGGGTGATGCCGCCCGACTCGCCCGCGGCGACGTCGGTCGAGCGGATGGCATCGAGCAGCGACGTCTTGCCGTGATCGACGTGACCCATGATGGTCACCACGGGCGCTCGCGGCTGCAGATTTGCCGGATCGTCCGGGGCGTCGAACATGCCTTCTTCGACGTCGGATTCGGCGACGCGCCGCACCGCATGGCCGAGTTCTTCGGCGATGAGCTGGGCGGTGTCGGCGTCGATCGTATCGGTGATCTTCGCCATGTGACCTTGCTGCATCAGGATGCGGATCACGTCGACCGCGCGCTCGGCCATGCGGTTGGCCAGCTCCTGGATGGTGATGGTCTCTGGAATGGTCACTTCACGCGCGATCTTTTCCTTCGGTTCGGAATCGCGGTGGCCGGTGATGCGCTGGACGCGCCGGCGGAACGAGGCGACCGAGCGTTCGCGCACCTCGTCGGCGGAGAGCGCGGTGACGACGGTCAGACGGCCGCGGCGTTTCTCGGCGACGCGCGGCGCTGCCTTGGGCGCCACCGGCGGACGTGCCGCCGCCGCGCTGCCGCCGCGGCGCGGACGCGGCGCTTCCTCTTCGTCGGCTTCCTGCACTTGGCGCGTGACGCCGGTCTTGAGCGGCGTGGCCTCGCCGCCGAAACGCTTCTTGGCGACCTCGTCGGCCTTGCGCTTTGTCTCTTCGTCGTGTTTGCGGCGTTCCTCTTCGTTGACCTTGCGCGCTTCGGCCGCGACGCGCTCGGCGCGATCAATTTCTTCGCGACTAAGGCGAATCCGCGCTTCTTCCTCGGCGATCTTGCGCTCTTCCGCTTCGCGCAGCCGCGCGTCGGCGAGTGCATGAGCGCGGGCGCTACGCTCTTCTTCGGTGAGCGTGCGCAACACCACCCCGGAAGGTTTCAGGCCAGTCGCCGCCGCCGGCGCCGCGCTCGGTGCAGGTCTTACGGCGGGCGTGGCCACGGTGGCGCGCTTCGGCGCGACGTGCTCAACCGGAGCCGCGGGCTCTGCTCTGGCTTCGCCGGGCCCGGCCATGCGGCGCTTGACCTTCTCGACGACCACGGCCTTGCTGCGGCCATGGCTGAAGCTTTGGCGCACGACGCCTTGCTCGACGCCGCCGCGCTTTAAAGTCAGCGTTTTGGTCGGAGTTACGCTCAGCTTTTCGCCGGTATTCTTGGTCGTCTCAGTCATACCCATCCATTCTATACGCGCTCTATACGCGCTTCGTCTGCGCCGGCCGGCCTAAGTTCGGCGCCGCCTCTGCCGCCTGATTGTGCTGGTCGCCGGTCCGAAACCGTTCCAGGCGCCAACAACGGGCCAAAAAGGTTTCGCTGGCAGGACCGGCGAGCAGGGCAGCATGTACCACATTTGGGCGGTTCAATGCCAAATCCAATTGCGCCGAGGTCAGGAATCCGATCACGGCGAGCGGCTCATCCGAGGCCCGGCGACGACTGGCCGCATCGAGCTTGCGGGTTCCCTCCGCCGAACCGTCGGCAGCGTGCAAAAGGGCAACCGCCGGGCCCTTTTCTACTGCTATCTCGGCCTTGGTGAAGCCCGCCGCGACCAGCCCGGCCTTGCCGGCGACGGCCAGCGCATCGAGTGCCGATTGTTCGAGCAGCGCTTCGGTGCGTTCGACGAAATCCGACGGCAGCTTCACGTCACGCTTGAAGCCGCGGGCGAAGGCTTTGCGCTTGACGGCGTCGCCGAGCGCTGCCCGCGTCGCCGTAACCCAGATGCCGCGCCCGGGCAGGTTGCTTTTGATGTCGGCTATGGCCTCGCCATTGGGCCCGACGACGAACCGGATCAGTTCCGACACCGGATGCACCTGGCGCGTGGCGACGCACAGCCGTGCGCGCTCGCGTCCGTGCGGTCCGCGGTCGAGTTCGACCGGCAGTTCGGCATGTTGATCCTGGCCGATCATGCGTGACTGGCGTTCCTTCTAGGCCTGCGCCTCGGGAGCCTCGGCGACTTCCTCGACTACGGGCGGAATGAGATCGGCTTCGCTGACCCAGCCCGCTTTCAGCCGCGCCTGCATGACGAGGGATTCTGCCTCCTCGCGCGAAAGATCGAAGCCGTCGAGAATGCCGGCCTCGCGCACGCTTTCGCCGTCCTTGCGCTCAGTCCAGCCGGCGAGGTCGTCGGTCGCGCATCCAGCCAGGTCCTCGACCGTTTTGATGCCGTTCTCGCCGAAGCGCACCAGCATGGCTGTGGTCACGCCCGGCACGTCCTTGAGTTCGTCGGCGACGCCGAGTTCGATACGCTTGGCGTCGAGCTCGGCCTCGATCTTGGCGAGATATTCGCTCGCCCGCGCCTGCAATTCAGCCGCGGTGTCGTCGTCGAAGCCTTCGATGCCGGCGATCTCTTTGGTATCGACCAGCGCCAGCTCTTCAACCGAATTAAAGCCTTCCGAGGCGAGCAACTGACCGATCACTTCATCGACGTTGAGTGCGTCGATGAACATGCGGGTGCGGTTCTCGAACTCGGCCTGACGCCGCTCCGATTCCTCCTGCTCGGTCAGGATGTCGATATCCCAGCCGGTTAGTTGAGAAGCCAGTCGCACATTCTGGCCGCGCCGGCCGATCGCCAGCGAGAGCTGCTGATCGGGCACCACCACCTCGATGCGCTCGCGTTCCTCGTCGAGCACGACCTTGGCGACTTCGGCCGGAGCCAGCGCGTTGACAACGAAAGTGGCGATGTCCTGCGACCAGGGGATAATGTCGATCTTCTCGCCTTGCAATTCGTTGACCACGGCCTGCACCCGCGAGCCGCGCATGCCGACGCAGGCGCCGACCGGGTCGACCGAGGAATCCCGCGACACCACCGCGATCTTGGCGCGCGATCCGGGATCGCGCGCTACCGCTTTGACCTCGACGATGCCGTCATAGATTTCCGGCACTTCCTGCGCGAACAGTTTCGCCATGAATTGCGGGTGGGTGCGGGACAGGAAAATCTGCGGTCCGCGCTGCTCGCGGCGGACGTCGTAGATGTAGGCGCGGATGCGGTCACCGTTGCGGAATACTTCGCGCGGCAGCATTTCATCGCGGCGCACGATCGCCTCGCCGCGGCCGAGATCGACGACGACGTTGCCGTATTCGACCCGCTTGACGATGCCGTTGACGATATCGCCGATCCGATCCTTGTATTCCTCGTACTGGCGGTCGCGCTCAGCCTCGCGCACCTTCTGCACGATCACCTGCTTGGCCGATTGCGCGGCGATGCGGCCGTATTCGAGCGGCGGCAGAGGGTCGGCGATGGTATCGCCGATCTGCGCGGCGGGATGCCGGCGGCGCGCGTCGTCGAGACTGATCTGCGACGCCGGATTTTCGACCGCATCCACCACCAGCATATGGCGGGACAGATGCAGTTCGCCGCTCTTCGGATCAATCTCGGCGCGGACCTCGGTTTCGCTGCCGTAGCGCGAGCGCGCGGCTTTGGCGATAGCGTCTTCCATGGCGCCGAGCACGATCTTGCGGTCGATCCCTTTTTCGCGGGCAACCGCCTCCGCGATTTGCAGAAGTTCGAGTTTGTTGGCGCTTACCGTCGCCATCGTCAGTCTCCCTTGGGTTGGGTTACGCGGCGCTGCTCAAACTTGCCGCCGTGTTTGCTCCGCCGCAGTGATTGCGAAATAAGCGCGTCGGTGAGCACGAGCCGCGCTTCCATGATGTCGTCGAGGCGCAGCAGCGTCTCGGCCGCCGCCTCGCCTGCTCCCTCGCCGGAACGAAGCCGCACATATTCGCCCTCGGTGCCGGCCAGCTCGCCGCGAAAGCGCCGGCGGCCGTCGACCGGTGCCAGCATCTCGACGTGAGCGGTGTGCCCGGCATAGCGGTCGAAATCCGAACGCCGCACCAGCGGCCGGTCGATGCCCGGAGACGAAATTTCCAGCCGATACGCGCTTTCAATCGGGTCGGCCGCATCGAGCACCGGCGACAGCGCGCGCGAGACGGCTTCGCAGTCCTCGATCGCCATGGCGCCGTCCGGCCGCTCGGCCATGATCTGGACGGTGCAGCCGGCGAAGGCGGAAATGCGCACGCGCACCAGCCGATAGCCGAGTTCGGCAAGCACCGGCTCGGCGACCGCGGCGACACGCGCCCCGCGCCCCGGCTCGGTGATGAGCCGCGGCTCTTCGGCAAAGGCTGTCGGCCTGTCGTCCATGCTGTTCGCGAGCGTTGGTCCTGCACTTTGTCGTCCGATGGAGACGGCCGGTTTTAAGGTAATAAAAAAGAGCGGGTCCCCGGGGGAACCCACTCTCAAAACCGTTCGGATGAGCCGACCGTTATGAGGTATCCATTACGGACGCGCGGAATATAGCCTTTCCACGACGCGTTGCAAGGGATGCGTTGCAAGGGAAGTTGAGTGGTCGGCTTTCGGGGATCGGATCTTCAGGGATCGGTAATCAGTAATCGGTAATCAAAGTCGCAGCAAAATTTTACTTCCCGATTTCCAAAGACCGATGCCGGTGCCCGCCATACCGCTGTCTTTGATCCCCGAGCTGGAGGAGATCGTTCAGCACGGCTCACGCGACAAGCGCGCCGAAGTGCTTCAGCGCGTCACGGCGCTCTTTCTCGCCGGCGCCAGCCGCTACAACGACCAGCATGTCGATTTGTTCGACGACGTGTTCGGGCTGCTCATCGATGAGATCGAGACCAAGGCGCGTGCCGAGCTTGCCAACCATCTCGCCCCGGTTCGCAACGCGCCGCCGAAGGTGTTGCGCAAGCTTGCGCATGACGACGATATTGCGGTCGCCGGCCCGGTATTAAAGCTCGCGCCGCGGCTCGACGAAGCGGATCTCATCGCCGTCGCGCGGACCAAAGGCCAAGCCCACCTGCATGCCATCTCGGCGCGGCGGGCGCTGGCCGAGTCGGTTACCGACGAGCTGGTGCATCGCGGCGACCGTCACGTGGCGCGCCGCGTCGCCGACAATCGCGGCGCGCGGATTTCCGAGAAGGGCTTCCGCCGGTTGGTCAAACGCGCCGAAGACGACGGCATCCTGGCCGAGAAAATCGGGCTGCGACCCGATATTCCGGCGCCGCTGTTCCGCGATTTGCTGATCAAGGCGACCGCGGTGGTGCACCGGCGACTGATCGCCGCGGCGCCGCCGGAAGTCAGGGCCGCGATCTGCGACGTGCTGGCGAAAGTCTCCAAAGAAGTTGGCGCTCGCGTCGGTCCGCGCGATTACCGCGCCGCGCAGCGTCTCGTCCTCGCGCTCGATCGGGCGAACCGGCTCGACGAAGCGGCGCTGATCGGGTTTTGCAGCGAGAGCAACTACGAAGAGGCGGTGGTCGCGCTTGCGGCGCTTGCCAAGGTGCCGGTCAAGACCGTCGACCGGCTGATGGCCGGCGATCGCCCCGATCCGGCGCTGATCCTGTGCAAAGCCGCGGGTCTAAACTGGCCGGCGGTCAAAGCCGTCATCACGGTTCGCCCCGACGGCGCGGCGGCCTCGACGCGGGGCCTCGATGCCGCATTTGCCGATTACGGGCGGCTCTCGGCTTCGACCGCGCAGCGCGTGGTCCGCTTCTGGCAAGTGCAGCAGGGCTAGCGTCCCGTCACAGCCGGCGGAAAATCAGGAAGCAAGGCGATCGTTGTTCGCGCGCGGCTTTGGCGTGATAGCGCGTGCCCGAAAATTCCGGCCACGCATGTCGCCAGTCGTCGGCGCATTGCGCGGTCCATTCAAATTCGGCCGAGCGCGCGAAACGCTGCAGCGTCCAGGCGGCGTAATCGGCGATGTCGGTGGCAAACCGCAGTTCACCGCCACGGCGCAAAAGGCGCGCGAACTGCGCCACGGTGGCATCCTGCACGAAGCGGCGTTTCCAGTGCCGCCGTTTCGGCCAGGGATCGGGATGGATGAGTTCGATGCGCGCCAACGACGCGGCGGGCAGCCACGCCGTCAGTCCGGTGGCATCGTCGAAATGCAGGCGGATATTTTGCAGGCCGGCGGCCTCGATCGCGGCGAGCGCCTTTGCCATGCCGTTGACGAAAGGCTCGACGCCGATGAAGCCGGTCCGCGGCCGCGCCGCGGCTTGCGCGGTCATATTCTCACCGCCGCCGAAACCGATTTCGAGTTGAACCTCGGTCACCGGCATCGGAAACAGCGTGGTCAATTCGGCCGGCGGGGATTTCGACAGATCGAGCGCAAGACGCGGCAGCAGCGTGTCGATGAGATCCGCCTGCCGCTTGCGCAGCTTGTGTCCCTTGCGCCGGCCGAAGAAGGCACGCGCGTGATGCGGTTCGAAGTCCATTGCTGGTCGTTGGGCGCAGGCAGCCTGACGGTCTTTAGACTATCGTCAATGCGCCGGGTCCTGCGAGGGGTTTTGCGTCTCCCGCTCGTGCTTCTTGGCCTCGTGACGGCCGATAACACAGCCGGCCGCGGCGCCAAGCAAGCCGTGATGGCCGGCGTAATGCCCGGCGACACCGCCGATCAGCGCTCCCTTGATGCAGCCCTTGGCGTCGGCCGGGATCGCGGCCGCAGTCATCGCCGCCGCCAATACCGCGCAAACAAAGATAGCCTTCATGGTCAGTGCAAAATCCGTCAGTGCGAAATCCGTTCGCGCCCCGGCTGGGCGTTGCCATCAGCCAACACGGCTAGGCCCGCTTTCGTTCCGAGCGAACGAAAGCGGGGAATGTCGGTATAAGCCGGCCTGCCGTGGCGTTTCGCTCAGCGCAAGCTGCGCTTGAGCGCATCGGCAAGGTCGGTCCGCTCCCAGGAGAAGCCGCCATCCTTGTCCGGCGCGCGGCCGAAATGCCCGTAGGCCGAAGTCCGGCGGTAGATCGGCCGGTTGAGCTTGAGCGCGCGGCGAATAGCGGTCGGGCGCAGCGGGAACAGCTCCGGCAGCAATTTTTGCAGCTTGGCTTCATCGACCTTGCCGGTGCCGTGCGTGTCCACATAGACCGACATCGGATCGGCGACGCCGATCGCGTAGGCGATCTGGATGGTGCAGCTGTCGGCGAGGCCCGCGGCGACCACATTCTTGGCCAGATAGCGCGCGGCGTAAGCCGCCGAGCGGTCGACCTTAGTCGGGTCCTTGCCGGAGAAGGCGCCGCCGCCATGCGGCGCGTAGCCGCCGTAAGTGTCGACGATGATCTTGCGGCCGGTGAGGCCGCAATCGCCGTCGGGGCCGCCGACCACGAAATTGCCGGTCGGATTGACCAGGAAATCGCTAGGCTTTTTCGGCATCCAGCCCTCGGGCAGCGCCGATTCGACGGAGTCCTCGATCATCTCCTTGACCATGCCCGGGCTGTATTTTTTGCCGTTGCGGGTCTGGGCGTTGTGCTGCGTCGAAACCACGACCTTGGTGGCGCCGACCGGCTTGCCGTCGACGTATTTCACCGTCACCTGGCTCTTGGCGTCGGGCTGCAGGTCGAACAGCGCACCCGAACGGCGCTTTTCCGACAGCACTTTGAGAATCTTGTGCGCAAAATAGATCGGCGCCGGCATGAACGAGCCTTTTTCGTAGACCTCGCTCTCGGTGCAGGCGAACCCGAACATCATGCCTTGATCGCCGGCGCCTTCTTCCTCGCCGCTCTTTTTCTTTTTCGGATCGACGCCCATGGCGATATCCGGCGACTGGCCGTGCAGCAGCACTTCGACGTCGGCGCCGTAATAGGAAAATCCATCCTGGTCGTAGCCGATGTCCTTGACCACCTGGCGCGCGGTTTCGACGATCAGGTCGCGGTTGATCACCGCCTTGTCGCCGTGCTTGTGGAACAGCGGCGCCTGACCGCGGCCCTCGCCGGCGATGACGATCTTGTTGGTGGTGCAGAGCGTTTCGCAGCCGAGCCGCGTATTGACTTTACTCTCGTCGGCAATGCCGAGCTTGATGTCGTTCTCGATGAAGACATCGAGAATGGCGTCCGAAATCTGGTCGCAAACCTTATCCGGGTGACCTTCCGACACGGACTCGCTGGTGAACAGATAGTTTGCACGTGACACTGCCAAACACTCCCTCGTATGAAACCGGCCGCGCTGTCCGGGCCTTGTTGATGAGCGCCGGCGCGAGCCCGCGCAGATCGTGACAGGGTTGTTGCAGCGCCGCTCCTCGCGGTCAAGATGTGGGCGAAATGTGGGCTAAAGCGCGGGACGCACGGACCAAAAACGGGAAGGACACACTCAGCTTTTATCGTTGAACGCAATCTGCTCGACGAGGTCGACGATGCGCCGTCGCAAGCGGGAGTCGCTGATGCGCGTAAACGCTTTGGTCAGCGCCAGGCCGTCCGACGTGGCGAGAAAGTCGGAGACGTAAGCAGGCGACGGCGCTTCGCCCATGCCCTCGACGCGCGGCATCGGCACCGTCGGCGCGCCTTCAAAGAAGAACGATACCGGCACTTGCAGGATGTGCGATATCTGCTGCAGACGGCTGGCGCCGATACGATTGGTGCCCTTTTCGTATTTCTGCACTTGCTGAAACGTCAGGCCGAGGCTGTTGCCGAGTTTCTCCTGGCTCATCCCAAGCATCATACGGCGCATGCGCACGCGACTGCCGACATGCTTGTCGATAGGATTCGGCGCCTTCTTAGCCATCATAATAGGTGCTCCCCTGCCGTGAGCTTATTTACCGTAATCGTTGGCGATATCAAATCTGGCGCAGCGTGATTCTTACGACGGTCATTCGCCGTTACGCTGGTCGAGCTATCAACAAACATAATGGTGGCGCGTGCTTCTGCGCTGTTTGGCAAAAGAGCCTGCCGCAATACAATCTCCGGTAATAAAGTTACTTCCCAAGAATAGGTATTCTACGCGATTTGGTTGCACGGCGCACAAAATTATGCGCCCCTTGGTGGTGTTCTCGCTCCTTATACGGGTAAAGCCACACTTTATTTCATCAATGGAACACACTTTCACCGTTCGAAAGCCGCTACTTTTTTTATCACAGCGGGCCGCAAACGCCGCCGGATAACCAGCACGAACGCGACCAGGACGATTATCGCGGCGGGCATATCGCCGACGCGCGTGTAGATCGGCATGCCGATCGGACGCGGCAACGGCGAATCGATCACGCCTTCGCTGCCGAGCGGCAACGAATTGACGATCCTGCCGAGCGGATCGACTACGGCGGAAATGCCGGTGTTGGCGGCGCGCACCAGCGGCAGACCCTCTTCGATTGCGCGCACGCGCGCCTGTTGGAAATGCTGATAGGGGCCGCTCGAAATGCCGAACCAGCCGTCGTTGGTGACGTTGACGATCCACCCCGGCCGCCGGCCTTGCGCCGCCACTTCGCCGGGGAAGACGATCTCGTAACAAATCAGCGGCAGCGCGAGCGGAGCTCCGGGAACCACGAGCGGCCTGCGGCGGTCTCCGGCGAGGAAGCCGCCGCGCTGCTTGGTGAGTTGCTGCAAACCGAGGCTTTCGAGAAATCGCTGGAACGGCAGATATTCGCCGAACGGCACGAGATGTACTTTGTCGTAGACCGAAACCAGGGTGCCGGTGTGATCGATCACGTAGATCGAATTGTAAGCCGCCGGGTTTGCGGCGTTGACCGGTTCGGCAAGCCGCACGGCGCCGGTAATCAGTACAGTGCCACCGTGCAACAGCCGCTCGATCTGTGCCAGTGCGTCCGGCTCACGCGCCAGGAAAAACGGAAACGCGGATTCTGGCCAGATCAGGATCGTCGCCTCGCCACCGCTGGGCGACTGCGGACCGGACCCGCGGGCGGACAGGGCGATGTAGCGATCCATGACCTGCTGCTTGGCGGCGTAATTGAACCGCACGTCCTGCTGCAAGTTCGGCTGCATGATGCGCAGATGCACGCCATCGACGAACCGCGTCGGCGCGCGGCCGAGCCGCAGCCCGCCGAAGCCGGCGAGCGCGGCAAGAGCGATGACGCCGAGGGCAAGCGGTAGCCAGGGCCGGAGCGTTTCGACGCGATCATCCACCAATGTGGCGGGGCTCGCGAACACCACGATCGCGACGAAGGTCAGCCCCCAAATGCCGATCAGCGCGGCGCCTTGCGCGAGCGGTAACGGCGACGTCAGCGCATAGCCAAAAGCATTCCAGGGGAAGCCTGTCAGCACGTGACCGCGCAGCCACTCCGTGGCGGTCAGCGCAACGCCCAACGCTAGGATCCGGATCGCGCCGCGGGTCCACAGCAGGCGGGCGAAAGCGAGGCCGAGCGCCGTGAAGATCGCAAGTCCGGCCGGCAGGCCGAGCACCGCAATCGGCAACAGCCAGCCGAACGTCGGCGCATCGACGAGAAAGGCGTAGCCGACCCAATAAAGGCCGGCGAGGAAATAACCGAAGCCGAACCACCATCCGGTCGCCGCCGCGCCGATCATGCCGCGCCAGCGTCCGCCGCCGCCGTCGAGCAGCCAGACCAGCGTCGGGAAAGTGACGAACAACACCGGCCAGAAGTTGGTCGGCGCCATCGCCAGCGCCGAAAGCGCTCCGGCGGCGAATGCGATCAGCCGCCGGCGCCATCCAAAAGATAAAACGATGACGTGGATCAGAGCCGTCGGCTTCACGGCGGTGGCGGAACGTTCGGATTCGGCCGGGTGGCATCGTCGCGCGGCGACGCCGGCCGCGCCGGGGCCGGCCGCGGCAAACTCGGGTCGCGCGCGGCACTGGGCGGGCGGTTGCGGCTGCGATAGATCCTCACGCGTTTGACCCGGCGCGGATCGGCATCGAGGACCTCGGCCTCGAAGGAGTCCGGCCCGGGCACCAGTTCCCCGCGCACTGGAACGTGACCGGCGCGCATGACCAGGTAGCCACCCAGCGTATCGACGTTTTCCGCGGCGTCGCCGACGTCGAATTCGTCGCCGATCAGGGCCCGGACCTCATCCAGGCTGGCACGTCCGATCGCCAGGAACGAGCCGTCGCTCTGGCGCGTCACCGCGGCGGTTTCGGCTTCGTCATGCTCGTCGGCGATGTCGCCTACGATCAGCTCAACAAGGTCCTCGATCGAAACGATCCCGTCGCTGCCGCCGTATTCGTCGATAATAAGGGCCAGATGAATCCGCGTCGCCTGCATCCTTGCCAGCAGGTCGAGCGCCGGCATCGACGGCGGCGCGTACAGGATTTCGCGCACGATCTTGGCCGCCATCAGCGGCATCGAAAGATCGATTTTGGCGAGGTCGAGATCGGCCGTTGGCAATTCGTCCTGTTCGACGGCGGCCGGATCGATCGCGGCGCGCGCCGCCATGAACACCAGCAGGTCGCGGATGTGGACCATGCCGGCCGGATCGTCGAGGGTGTCGTTGTAAACCACGAGCCGCGAATGGCCGGCGCCGGCGAACACCATGACGAGTTCGCCGATGGTCATGTCCTGTTGCACGGCGACGATGTCGGCGCGCGGCACCATCACGCTCTCGACGCGGCATTCGCGCAGGCTCAGGATATTCTTGAGCATGGCGGCCTCGGCCGGCGAGAAACCCGATGCGGGCTGCTCTTCGGTGAGGACCTGCTCGAGATCAGCGCGGGTCGCCGCGGCTTTCCAGCCGAACAGGATACGCATGACGTGGCCGAACCAGCCCTCGTGCAGCTCCGCCGTTGCCGGCACCACCGCCGGAAGGCCGCGGTGCTCGATATCGTTCGGTTCGCTGCGCGTCGGAATTTGCGTCATCGCGTTTGCGTCACTGAGTTTGAATCACGGAATCCAAGTTACCGAATTCGAGTTGCGGGATTGACGCCGCCTTTTGCCGCCATCAGGCCCGGCGCGACGGCCGATAAGGATCGGGGATGTCGAGGCGCAGCAAAATGTCGCGCTCAGCCTCTTCCATTCGCGCGGCGTCTGCATCGGTCTCATGGTCGTAGCCCAAAAGATGCAGGAAGCCATGCACGGCAAGATGGGCGACATGATGAGCAAACGGTTTGTTCCCGCTGCGCGCCTCGCGCGCGATAGTCTCGTGGGCGAGCACGATATCGCCGATAAGCGCCGGCGCGTCGCCGCGCCCGGTCGTCGGAAACGACAGCACATTGGTGGCGGCATCGACCCCCCGCCAGGCGCGGTTGAGCGAACGGATCGCCGAATCATCGGTCAGCACGATAGCAAGCTCCGCTTCTCGTGTTGACAGGGCGGCGGCAGCTTCCGCGACCGCGCGCTTGGCGACCGCGCCGGCGCCTTTCGTCCCGTTCCACAGTTTGGACTCGACGAGCACGTCGATAATGAGCAAGCGCGCCTTGCGCGCCGTCTGGGTCATGGCCGCTCGCGCTTTGCCGCCGCGGCGTTGTCGTAAGCTTCTACAATGCGGGCGACGAGTTCATGGCGGATCACGTCGGCGGCGGAGAAGGTGACGTGGCCGATGCCTTCTATGCCGTCGAGGAGCCGCACCGCGTCGGCCAGCCCGGACGTCTGACCGGGCGGCAGATCGACCTGGCTCGGATCGCCGGTCACGACCATGCGGCTGTTCTCGCCAAGCCGCGTCAGCAGCATCTTCATCTGCATCGCCGTCGTGTTTTGCGCCTCGTCGAGGATGACCGCCGCGTTTGAAAGCGTGCGGCCGCGCATGAAGGCGAGCGGTGCGATCTCGATTTCGCCGCTTTGCATCGCGCGCTCGACGATGCGCGCATCCATCAGATCGTAAAGCGCATCGTAGATCGGCCGCAGATAAGGATCGACCTTCTCGCGCATATCGCCCGGCAGGAAGCCGAGCCGTTCGCCGGCTTCCACGGCGGGACGCGACAGGACGATGCGGTCGACTTCCTTACGCTCGAACAATTGCACCGCGTGGGCGACGGCAAGCCAGGTCTTGCCGGTGCCGGCCGGTCCGGTCGAGAACACCAGCGCGTGGCGCTTGAGCGCGCGAACATAGGCGTCCTGCGCCGGAGTGCGGGCGCGCACGCGGCGCTTGCGCAAATTGATTTCCTCGAAATTGTCGCGTGCCGAAGCGGGATCGAAATCGAACAGCGAGCCTTGCGAAACGACGAGCCGGATGGTGCCGTCGACGTCGCCTTGGCTGAGTTCGTCGCCGCGCTTGAGCCGTTCATAGAGGCTTTCGAGCACGCGGCGCGCCATCTCGCTGGCGTCGCGCGGGCCTTGCAGCGTGACGTGATTGCCGCGCGAGGTCGCGGCGACGCCGAGCCGCCGTTCGATCAGCGCGAGGTTCTGGCCGTATTGGCCGAACAGCACGGATGCGAGGCGGTTGTCGTCGAAGGTGAGAGCGATCTGGGCGGCATTGTCCGGCGCGACCAGCGAGCCGGTATCTGTTCCGAGAGGACCAGGTGTTCGCATTCAGGCTCCTGCGCCAGCGAAAGCCGGCACTTGTGAAGGCGTTTGCGCCAGCGCGCCGAACAGACTGTTGCTGGCGAGGCCGGTTACGGTGACTGCGGCGATTTCGCCGATCAGCGCCGCGGCCGCGTCGATTTGCACTGGCTGGAGATACGGCGAACGGCCGACAATCTGCCCGCCATGCCGTCCAGGCCGCTCGAACAGCACCGGGAACGTCCGGCCGAGGCAACGGCGATTGAACGCCGTCTGCTCGTGCTCGATCGCCGCTTGCAGGCGCCGCAGGCGATCGGATTTTATCGCCTCATCGATCTGATCGGCCATGTCGGCGCCGGGCGTGCCCGGCCGCGGCGAGTATTTGAACGAAAACGCGCCGGAATAGCCGATCTCGCCGATCAGGCGCAGGCTCGCGGCGAAATCGTTTTCGGTCTCGCCCGGAAAGCCGACAATAAAGTCCGAGGTGAGCGCGATGTCGGCGCGCGCTTTCGTCAGCTTGCCGATGATCGCGAGATAATCGGCGCGGCTGTGGCGGCGGTTCATAGCGCGCAAAATGCGGTCGGAGCCGGACTGCACGGGCAGATGCAGTTGCGGCATCAGCGCCGGCAAATCGCGATGCGCCGCGATCAGATCGTCTTTCATGTCGAGCGGATGGCTCGTCGTATAGCGAAGCCGCGACACGCCGCGGATATCCGCCAGGCGTTCGAGCAATCGCGCCAACGACCACGGCCGGCCTTGCGGTCCCGCGCCGTGATAGGCGTTGACGTTCTGGCCGATGAGCGTGACTTCGCGCACGCCGGCTTCGGCGAGCCGCTCGACTTCGGCGACGATTTTGTCGGCGGGCCGGGAGACTTCGGCGCCGCGGGTGTAGGGCACGACGCAGAACGAACAGAATTTGTCGCAGCCCTCCTGCACGGTGACAAAGCCGGCGACGCCGCGTCCGCGGATGGCGGCGCGGCTCGGCGCGGCGAGATGGTCGAATTTGTCGTCGACTGGAAATTCGGTATCGACGATCCGGCCGGTTTCGGCCAGGCGGGCGAGAAGATCCGGCAGCCGATGATAGTTCTGCGAGCCGACGACGAGATCGACCGCCGGCGCGCGGCGGACAATTTCGGCGCCCTCGGCCTGGGCGACGCAACCGGCGACGGCGATGCGAAGGTCGCGGCCGTCGGCGGCGGCGGCCTCCTTGAGGAGGCGCAGGCGGCCAAGTTCGGAATAGACCTTCTCCGCCGCTTTCTCGCGGATATGGCAGGTGTTGAGAATGACGAGATCGGCGTCTTCGGGGGCCGCGGTTTCGACATAGCCTTCCGGCGCCAAGGCGTCCGCCATACGCTGTGAGTCGTAGACGTTCATCTGACAGCCCAAGGATTTCACGTAGAGCTTGCGCGGATCGTTCATTCCGTTCCGAATCTGAGCCTTTCCCAACCTCACTAATCATACCGCCTTTACAGCCAAGCGTCAGCCGACACGGAAAGCGTCAGCCGAGGTCGCGGCGCAACACCAGGGCCGTCGCCCCAGTGTCATAATAGCCCCGGCGCCGGCCGACCTCGGCGAATCCGGCGTTCCGGTAGAGCCGCCGCGCGGCCGTGTTGTTGTCGCCGACCTCAAGAAACACGGCCCGCACGCCGAGACCGGCGAGGCGGCGCAAATGCAGGTCAAGAAGCGCGCCGGCGTGACCGCGACCGCGCCAGGCCGCCGCCACGGCGACCGACAGGATTTCGGCTTCGCCGGCGGCCATGCGTGAGAGAATAAAGCCGGTGAGCGCGGCGCCGGCGGTGGCGCGGTGCGCAACCACCGCGTGATCGGCGATGAGGCGCGCAAATTCATCCTCGCTCCAGCCGCGTTGGAACGACGCCGCATGCAACGCGGCGACAGCCACAGCGTCGCGGCCGCGCGCTTCCGAGATCGACGGCTTGGTGCGGGTCAGAAGGCGCGTGACGAAATTCATCATCGGCGCGGAAGTTGCGCGGCGTGTTGCGGCTGGGCGTCCGGTGCGCGCAGATATTGCGGCTTGGGCGGCGATTGGCCTTCCGGCAATACCGCGCCGACCCGCGCGACCCAGGCGATATCGGGCGCGGCGCCGGAGTCGACCGCAACAGGCGAAGCGCCCGCTTCAGACAGTGCTGCGGCGACGGCTTCCGCCGCCGAACCGACGATGCACGATGGCGTTTCGGCGGCCGCGAGCGCCGCGTCATGCAACGTCGCAAGCCGCGGCGCGGTCAGCGTCAGGCCGTCCGGACTGAAGACTTGCATGTAGACGTGGCCGTGCCGTGCATCGATTGCGGCGACGACCGGATAGGGGTCGTCGGCGGCCATGCGCGGAGCGGCGTACGCCGATAATGTCGACAGGCCGACAATCGGCTTGGAGGCGGCGAGCGCAATGCCGCGCGCGGCGGCAATACCTACGCGCATGCCGGTGAAGCTGCCGGGTCCGGTTGTCACCGCTACCCGGTCGATGTCGGCGTAGGTCAGGTTTGCTTCGTCCATCACGCGCTGCAACAGCGGCATCAACGCTTCGGCGTGGCCACGTATCATCGGCAGGCTGTCGCTGGCGATGATGCCGCCATGGACAGTGTCAAGCACGGCCGCCGAGCAAGAGGCCAGCGCCGTGTCGATCGCGAGAATGCGCATATGGAGGTCAGGCGGCCAAGCGAAGGTCCGCTCGCCGCATCACATCGGCCGGACTTCGGTCACGTCGGGCACGAAGTGGCGCAGCAAATTCTGGATGCCGTGCCGCAACGTCGCCGTCGACGACGGGCAGCCCGAGCAGGCGCCTTTCATGTTGAGAAAGACGACGCCGTCCTTGAAGCCGCGGAACGTGATGTCGCCGCCGTCATTGGCAACCGCCGGGCGCACCCGCGTTTCGATCAATTCCTTGATGGTCGCCACCGTATCGGCATCGGCCGCGTCGAAGAACTCATCGGCGTCGCCTTGCTCGGCGCTGCCGTTCGCGAGCAACGGCGCGCCCGACATGAAATGTTCCATGATCGCGCCGAGGATCATCGGCTTAAGTTGCTGCCACTCGCCGGCGTCTTTGGTGACCGCGATGAAGTCCGAGCCGAAGAAGACGCCGCCGACGCCGTCGACGGCGAACAAGCGCTCGGCCAGCGGCGATTGCGCCGCGTCGTTGCGATCGCGCAAATCGAGGGTGCCGTTTTCAAGCACGGCCCGGCCGGGCAGGAATTTCAGCGTTGCCGGGTTCGGGGTGGCTTCGGTCTGGATGAACATTGTCTGCCTCTCTGGAGACCAGTCTAATACGTGGCGAATTCTATTGGAAGTTCAAGTGGTCTCGTCATTTCCGGGCGCTTCGGGATGGGGGCCTATGACAGCGCGTCGATTTCCTCGTCGGTGAGGTGGCCGGGCACGATGGCGACCGGAATGGGGTAATCGCCCGCGGTGCGGCCGATCGTGGCGACCAGCGGGCCGGGGTCTTCCGAATCGGCGCTGGCGGCGAGGACGAGAATGAAGATGTCCTCGTCTTCGTCGATGACTTTGAGGATCTCTTCGGCCTTGTCGCCGTCGCGCACGACCAGTTCGGGCACGATGCCGGCGATGTTTCGGGCGTGGGCGGCATATTTGTTCAATTGCGCGGTGGCCGCCTCGTGCGCTTCGGCGCGCATGATGTCGGCGACGCCGAGCCACTGCTGGCTCTCGCCCTCCATGGCGTTGACGTGCAGCATGACGACGCCGCCGCCGATGCGCGCCGCGCGTCGGCTGGCGAAATAGACGGCGCGGTCGCACTCCTCGGTGTCGTCGATGACGACGAGAAGCTTTGGTTTGTGACCGGCTTCATAGCTGCGCCGTCTGCGTGGCATGCGATTCTCCGGCACGAGCGACACAACGCCACTACGACGCAATGCTGCCACGCCCGCGTCCGACGGCACAAGGCCGTCGTCCGCCGCTTGCCGCAGTGCGGCATGTTAATGAAATTTTAACCGTCGAATTGCGAAAATTCGATTTATGTTGCACCCGATCATCGAGGAAATCTGGACCGCGGGCACCGCGCCGCAATTAGCCGGACGTATGCGCGTCAAGGACGCCAGATACGGCTGGGAAGCGGCGTATGAGCGGGCGCGGGAGCTTGCGGCGCGCTTCGACGAATCGGATTTCGTCCACGGCGAGCAGTTTTCCTACGCCTGGGGCCGCAATAAAGACTCCGACCGCACCCACCGCTTCGTCGTCAAATAACATCCATCGCCGGCGCCGTGCCGGCTCCGATTTACCGCGCCCGCACGAAGCCGACGATATCCTTCACTGCCTTCATGGTTTCGCCGGCGAGCTTTTGCGCGCGCGCCGAGCCGTCGGCGAGGATGGCATCGATCCCGGCCGGATCGCGCAACAGCCGCTGCATTTCCGCCGCGATCGGGGCGAGCTTTTCGACCGCGAGCTCCGTCAGCGCCGATTTGAAGGTCGAGAACTGCGCGTTGCCGAATTGCCCAAGCACCCCTGCGCGGCTCGTTCCGGCGAGCGCAGCAAAAATGCCGACCAGATTGTCCGCTTCCGGCCGCGCTGCCAGGCCTTTCTCTTCGCTCGGCAGCGGCTCGGGATCGGTCTTGGCGCGGCGGATTTTCAGCGCGATGGTGTCGGCATCGTCGGTGAGATTGATACGCGACTGGTCGGAGGCATCCGACTTCGACATCTTCTTGGTGCCGTCGCGCAGCGACATGACGCGGGTTGCTTCGCCTGTGATCACCGGCTCGGGCAGCGGAAAGAAAACCTCGCCGAAGCCGTGCGCCGCGATCGAGGCGCCGAAGTCGTTGTTGAATTTCTGCGCGACGTCGCGCGACAATTCGAGGTGCTGCTTCTGATCCTCGCCGACCGGCACATGCGTCGCGCGATAGACCAGAATATCGGCGGCCATCAGCGTCGGGTATGCGTAAAGGCCGACGGAAGCGTTCTCGCGATCCTTGCCGGCCTTCTCCTTGAACTGTGTCATCCGATTGAGCCAGCCGAGGCGGGCGACGCAATTGAACACCCAGGCCAGCTCGGCATGCTCGGCGACCTGGCTCTGGTTGAATACGATGTGCTTTGTCGGATCGATGCCGCAGGCGATGAACGCCGCCGTGACTTCGCGGATCGCCTTGGGTAGCTCGGTGGGCTCCTGCCATACCGTGATCGCGTGCAGATCGACGACGCAATAGATGCAGTCGTAGCGGTCCTGCAACTCGACGAAACGCTTGATGGCGCCGAGATAATTGCCGAGATGCAAATTGCCGGTCGGCTGCACGCCGGAAAAGACCAGTTCCTTGAACGCCATGTCTTAAACCATGTCCCTAAGCGCCCGTGTCCTATGCAATCCCGGCGGCAAAGCCGACGCCGCATTCGCGGCGCTGCTTGCGGCGGCCCAATGCCACGACGCCTCTCGCGGGCGTCCCAATGCCACGATGCCGCTTGCCGCGTCCAGTGCCACGGCGTCGGCGAGCACGCAAAGGCCGCTCAAGTCGCGACGGATGGCGCACCCTTTGAAGCGATTCGAGCTGTTTGATCGCCCGCGAGACAGCCGAGGCCGATCAAGGTATTGCGGACGGCGACATTCAAAGGGGTATGGGGCTCTTTGCCCAGCGCGGCCGTCAGGCGTTTATTGTTCATGCGCAGGGGTATGCGCCAAAGATATTGCATCTCGGCCACCTCCCGAAACAGCGGCACGACCGGCGACAATAGCCGCATCAGCGGCCAGGGCAGCTTGCGAAGCTTGATGCGCGGGTTGCCGACGACGGTGCGGATGGCGTCGATCATCTGGGTGCCGTCCGCATCCCAATGGCCGTCCATGTGAAACACCGCGAATGTCGCAAGCGCCTCGGGCTTTTCCAGGAGCCGGACCATGGTCTCGGCGACGTCGGGCAGATATGCCCACTGATGGCCGATGCCGCGGCGGCCCGGATAGGTGATGGTGCTGACCGGCTTGCCCGGTTTGATCAGACCTTGGGAGAACCAGTTGTTGGCGGCGTTGGGTCCGAAGAAATCGCCGGCCCGGACGGTCAGCACGCCAGCCCCGGCCGTTGACGCGACGCGCAAGCGCCGCTCCATCTCGACGCGAATCCGGCCCTTGGCCGTGACCGGATTTTGCGGCGAGTTCTCGTCCGGAGCGGGGAATGCGTCCGGCCCGAAATTATAGACGTTGCCCGGCAGGACGATGCGCGCGCCATTGGCCAGCGCCGCGGCGATGGTGTTGTCCAGCAACGGCAACACCAATTGGCCCCAGTTGCGATAGCCCGGCGGGTTTACGGCGTGCACGATAACCGAAGCTTGCGCCGCCGCCGCCGCGACGTCCGATGCGGACATGGCGTCGCCCCGGTGCCAGATCGGTCCTGAAGCCTTGACCGAAGCCGAAAGCGCGCCGGGGTCGCGATGCAAGGCATGCACGCTCCAGCCGCGCGCAATCAGCAGCCTTGCGACTTCGCCGCCGCTGCCGCCGGTTGCTCCGAGAACAAGTGCGGTTCGATTGGTCGGCATGAGTTTTTCTCCGCTCCGTGAGACCCGCCTCGCAGTCAGATCGCGCTTTGGCGCGCTAAACGGAATTGCCGAAAATCGTTGAGTCTCTATACTAAAATAGATGAACGCCACAGAACCGGACTGGAGCCTTTACAGAACCTTTCTCGCCGTGCTGCAGGAAGGCTCCCTGTCCGCTGCCGCGCGGGCTCTTGCCGTGACGCAGCCGACCGTGGCGCGCCACATCGCGGCGCTGGAAAGCGCCGTCGGCTTCCAACTTTTCACCCGGTCGCAACGCGGGCTTGCCGCTACCGAGGGCGCGCTCGAACTGAGGCCCTATGCGCAATCGCTCGCGGCGACGGCCGCCGCCATGATGCGCGCCGCGTCCGGCCAAGGGAAGTTTGTTAGAGGAACTGTCCGGGTCAGCGCGAGCGAGATCATGGGCGCGGAAGTTTTGCCGCCGATACTTTCATCGCTGCGACAACAGCATGCCGACCTCGAAATCGAGCTCGTTTTGTCGAACGCCGTCGACAACCTTTTGCGCCGCGATGCCGATATCGCCGTGCGCATGGTGGAGCCCGTTCAGGAGGCGCTTCTCGTCAGGCGGCTTGGCTCCGTAACCTTGGGCTTGCACGCCCATCGGCGCTACCTCGATCGGGCCGGCGTGCCGCGAACTCTCAAAAGCCTGCAGAACTACAGCGTAATCGGCTTCGATCGTGAAACGCCCGCAATTCGCAGTATGCGCGCCCGCCTACCGGGCTTTGAATCGATCCGTTTCGCGTTGCGGACGGACAGCGACATCGCTCATTTGATGGCCATAAAGGCCGGCTTTGGCATCGGGGTCTGCCAGGTGGCGCTGGCGCGGCGGGAGCCGGACCTTGCGCGCGTGCTGCCGGGGGCCTTCGATCTCAAGCTCGGCGTGTGGCTCGCGATGCACGAGGATCTGCGCTCGACGCCACGATGCCGTGCCGTGTTCGATCGGCTGGCGGCGGGCTTGAGAACGCATGTCGATTGAGTGGGTCGGGGGCAGCGACCCAACGCCGGCGGCCCCATGCTCTTTGAATTATCAGATACCGTGGGAAAGCGATCGCGTTTGAATCGGGCGATCGGATTGCAGAAGCGGTCGTGGCCGCTATAGTGCGCCTCCCGCCGCGTGCGCTTCTTGAAGAGTTTTCAAATGCCAGCCACCCGTTACGACGTTCTCGGCATCGGCAATGCGATTGTCGATGTCATTGCCCGCACCGAAGAAGACTTTTTGCTCAAGCAGGGCATGAACAAAGGCACTATGGCGCTGATCGACGAGCCGCGCGCGGCGGCGATCTACGAGGCCATGGGCCCGGCGATCGAAAGCTCCGGTGGCTCGGCGGCCAACACCATCGTCGGCCTTGCTTCGCTCGGTGCGCGCACCGCGTTCATCGGCAAGATCAAGGACGACACGCTCGGCCGCGCCTTCACCCACGACATCCGCGCCGCTGGCGTTGCGTTCACGACGCCGCCGGCTCCCGCCGGCCCCTCGACCGCGCGCTGTTACGTCTTGGTGACGCCGGACGGCGAGCGCACCATGAACACGTATCTCGGCGCCGCGCAGGACTTGAATCCCGCCGACATCGACGCCGATTTGGTGGCGTCGAGCGCCGTCCTTTATCTCGAGGGTTATCTTTGGGATCCGAAGGACGCCAAGGATGCGTTCCTCAAGGCGGCGAAAATCGCCCATGATGCCGAGCGCAAAGTGGCGCTCACACTGTCGGATGCGTTTTGCGTCGACCGCTTCCGCGGCGAGTTTTTACATTTGATGCGTTCGCGCACCGTCGATTTGATTTTCGCCAACGAAGCCGAACTGCACAGCCTCTACCAATCCTCGGACTTCGACACCGCCGTGGCGGCCTTGCGCAAGGACGTCGGCGTGGCGGTCGTGACGCGGAGCGAGAAGGGCTGCCTGGTGATCGGCCCCGACGGCACCGAGGCGGTGCCGGCCTTTCCGGTCGAGCGCGTCGTCGATACCACCGGCGCCGGCGATTTGTTCGCGGCGGGCTTTCTTTCCGGGCTCGCCCGCGGCGCCGACGACCGCACCTGCGGCCGGCTCGGTGCGCTCGCCGCCGCCGAAGTGATCGGTCATCTCGGCGCCCGCCCGGAGACGCCGCTCAAAGATCTCGCGCGCGAGAACGGGCTGTTGGATTGAATTTTACTCCACATCTGGCAGAGCAGCGCCTGCTAACCAAAAACTAACCAAAACAAGGCTACGGATCGTCCGTCATCGGAAGGTCCGAAATCATGGACGACGGCTCTAATAACAGCGCGGGCGAGAACGAACCGCGCAAACCCGACACCGGAAAACCGGCTGCCGCCGATTCCGCCTCGTCCGGCGATACGCCGCAGGCCGACAGCCACCTCCCGATCGTCTGGTCGCCCAATCTGCACGCCGGCGCCGAGTTCGAGCACGACGATCCGCCCTACGCCTATGCCAACGAGACGGCTTCCGCGTTTGCCGCCGAACCGGAGAGCGAGAATGCGAACGAAGCGGCTGCGGGCGCCGCCGAGTCGCTGTCGCGGTCGTTGCGCTTCGCGCTGTTGGCGGCTTCGGTCGCATCGGCCGCTGCGCTCGGTTCGTTTGTCGGATCGCTGTCGGCCGCCGGTGTCACGCATCTGTGGCCCGCGGCCGAGGAGAGCGCGAAACCGGTGGCGACAAATGTCCGGCCCGTGCAAGCGACGGCGCCTAAGGCCGAGCTCGCCGAGCTTTCCGCGCTCAAGAGCAGCCTTGACGGCGCGACGCGGGCGGCCAATGGCCAGTTCGCCAAGCTCGTGGATCGGCTGGATCGCGCCGAGCGGGTGCAGATCGAGTCCGCGACCAAGCTCGCGCGTGTCGCCGACGTGGTCGACAGCGTTGAGAAAAAACTGGTGACCGCGGCCGCAACGTCGGCGGCGCCGCAGACAACCGGCTCCATAACCGGCAATTCGCCCGCGGCTTCGCCGATGCCGGCCGACGCCAAGCTGTCCGACAAGATGCTGCCGGACTGGATCGTGCAGGACGTGCGCGGCGGTCATGCGCTGGTCGAGAACCGCTACGGCGGCGTCTTCGACGTGGCGCAGGGCGGCATGCTGCCCGGTCTCGGCCGCGTCGAAACCATCAAGCGGCAGGATGGCCAGTGGATCGTCGTCACCGCGCGCGGACTGATCGCCGAGCATAATTGATCAAGCGCCGGCGCTAGCCGCCGGTACACCGCTGCGACCTTATGGATCGTCGCCCGGAACGCCCGTGACGCCGGCATGTCGGCGATGCGTTGTCGCCGGGCGACATGCGGTTCGTTCCGTGACAAATTCTCTTGCCGGGGCGTAGACGTTAGGAGTGGGCCAGTTGAGCCTGTCCCCGAGCCGGGCGTCAGCCGGTGTTGCCGCGTTCATCGTTGTTTTGCTTGCCGGCGGCGCGTTTTCCGCCGCGTCCGCGCAAGACTCCGCCGCGCCGCCGCAACCGCAAATGCGGGAAAATTGTCCCGGCCTCGTCGCCTTCGGCCGGCCGCCGGTCGTGCCCGCCGCATTTGATCTCGCCGCGCTCAACGCGGATCAGGTGCGGCTTACCTTCATCGGCCACGCCACATTCCTGATCGAGAGCCCGGAGCAGGTGCGCATCGCGACCGACTACAACGACTATGTGAAGCCGGCCGTCATCCCCGACATCGCCACCATGAACCACGCTCACGACACCCACTACACCGACCATCCCGATCCGGCGATCAAATACGTGCTGCGTGGCTGGGGCGACAGCCCGGACAAACCGGCCGTCTGGGACCTCGCATACAAGGACGTGCGCGTGCGCAACGTGCCGACCAATATCCGCAATTGGAGCGGCGGCACCGAACGCTACGGCAATTCCATCTTCATCTTCGAAATCGCCAATATGTGCATCGCTCATCTCGGCCATCTGCATCACACCCTGACGCAGCAGCAGCTCGACGCCATCGGCCGCGTCGACGTGGTCATGGCGCCGGTCGACGGTAATTACACGCTCGACCTCGACGGCATGATGGAAGTGCTCACCGCGCTCAAGGCGCCGTTGATCATCCCGATTTTTTTTCGGCACCGATACGCTCGACCGCTTTCTCGACCGGGCGCGCAAGCTTTGGCCGGTCGAACGGGCCGACGTGCCGACGGTGTTGGTGTCGAAGACGACGTTGCCGAAAAGCCCGAAGGTGCTGGTGCTGCCGGGCTTTTGAGGCCCGGCCGCGATCCGGCGGATCACCCCGCCGCGAAATGCGGCATGACGTGGTGGGCGAACAACTCCTGGGTCTTGATGGTCTTCCAGTGCTCGACGCCGCCGGGATTGACCGTGATTGCGATCTCGGTGAGGCCTTCGCACAATTTCTGCACCGCTTCGATCCGCTCGATCACGTCGGCCGGCGTGCCGACCCAGACGATGTCGTTCTTGATCATCTCGTCGTAGGGCATGTCGGAGAAATTCTCCATGATGCCGGATGCGTAGAAGCCATAGCCGGCCGCCTCGAGCGTCGCTTTGGGCGGCAATTCGTTGGCGTGCTCCAGCAGCACCGACGCGTTGCCCTTGAGAAAGCCGCGCATCATTTTCTCGGCTTCACGCTTGGCGATGTCGCGGTCGAAGTCGAGATGGCAGGCGTGAATCCAGACGATATCCGGCTTGTTGCCGTGCTTGGCACAGGCGGCGCGGTAGATGTCGAGCGGCCCGCGCAGCGCCTCGTAGGGCAACAGCGGCGGCACCACCATCGCGTAGCCGCGCTGGCCGGCAAGCTCATAGGTCGAGTCGCTCGTGCCGCCGAGAAAGATCCGGAATTTCCGGCCGGGCGTCGGCCGCGGCACGATATGGGAATCCTTCACCCGGTAGTATTTGCCGTCATACGAGAAGCGCTCCTTGTCGAGCGCTTCGATGATGATTTTGAGCGCCTCTTCGTAGCGGTCCCGGGATTCCTCGACCGGGACGCCGCCCTTGAGCGGCAGCCAGGCGTGGCCGCGGCCCAGCCCGAACTCGTAGCGGCCGTCGACCAGCATGTCGAATTGCGCGATCTGCGAGGCCAGCACGGTCGGATTGTGATAGGGCAGAACATGCACCAGGGTGCGGAATTTGATGTTCCGCGTGCGCTCCGAGGCTTTGGCGAAGAACGCAAACGGGTTCGGCGAGGCGCCGAATTTGGAAAAGAAGAAGTGCTCGATGATCGAGTAGGTCGAGTAGCCGAGCCGGTCGGCATTCACGATCTGCTCGAACGCTTCGGCATAAACCTGCTGTTGGGTCTTTCCGGGCCAAGTCTGAAGCTCGGAATAGATGGAAAATTCCATAACGCGGCACTCCTCTGGAAGAATGCCGATTTTATCCCCCGTGAGCGGGACACTGTCAAAACCGAAAATTGCTCGCGCGTCCCGGCACTACCGCAGGCGGTGGACGGCGGTCCTCACACGTCGACGCTTGCCGCCAGCGCGTGTTGCTCGATGAATTCGCGGCGCGGCTCGACTTTGTCGCCCATCAGTTCGTCGAAGATCGTGTTGGCTTCGTCGATCTCCTTGACGCTGACTTGCAGCAGCGAGCGCGCGTCGGCGTCGAGCGTGGTCTCCCAGAGCTGGCTGGGATTCATTTCGCCCAGGCCCTTGTAGCGCTGCAGTGAAACGCCTTTGCGGCCGGCTACGGTCACCGCCTCGAACAGCCCGACCGGACCGTGGATCGGCGTCTCCTCGTCCTTCCTTCGCAGCATCGCCGGCGGCGTCGGCCGCGGGTAGATCGCCTGCAGCGACGGCGCGAACTCGTCGAGCCGGCGCGCATCGGCAGAGCCGAGCAGCGCCAGATCGATGACGGCGACTTCCTTGACGCCGCGCAACGTGCGCTCGAACTGGAAGCCCTGATCGCCGAATTGTCCGACCCAGCCGCGTTCGGTCTCGTCGGTCAACGCATCAAGCCGCCGGGCGATGTAGGCCGCTGCCTCGGCGGCCGCGGCCGGATCGCGGGCGATGTCCGGGCGCAGCACGCCGACGATGGCGGCCTGCTCGATGACCTTGCGGTTGTAGCGGCTATGCAGACCGTTGAGCAGATTGCGGATCGAGCGCGCTTCCTCGACCAGCTTGCGCAGATCGTTGCCGGCGCGCACTTCGCCCGAAGACAGCCGCAACGACGTGTCTTCGAGACCGGTGTCGATCAGATAATCCTCCAGCGCCCGTTCGTCCTTGAGATATTGCTCGGACTTGCCGCGCGCGATCTTGTAGAGCGGCGGCTGGGCGATGAACAAATGGCCGCGATCGATGATCTCGCGCATCTGCCGGTAGAAGAACGTCAGCAGCAGGGTGCGGATATGGGCGCCGTCCACGTCGGCGTCGGTCATGATGATGATCTTGTGGTAGCGCAGCTTGTCGACGGCGAATTCGTCGGTGCCGATGCCGGTGCCGAGCGCGGTGATGAGGGTGCCGATCTGCTCGGACGACAGCATCTTGTCCATGCGCGCCCGCTCGACATTGAGGATCTTGCCGCGCAACGGCAGCACCGCCTGGAATTCGCGATTGCGGCCCTGCTTGGCGCTGCCGCCGGCGGAATCGCCCTCGACGATGAACAATTCCGACTTGGCCGGGTCGCGCTCCTGGCAGTCGGCGAGCTTGCCCGGCAGCGAGGTGATGCCGAGCGCGCTTTTGCGCGTCATCTCGCGCGCCTTGCGCGCCGCCTCGCGGGCGGCGGCGGCCTGGATCACTTTGCCGACGATCACCTTGGCTTCGCCCGGATGCTCCTCGAACCAGGCCTTGAGCATGTCGTTGATCACGCCCTCGACCACCGGACGCACCTCCGAGGAGACGAGTTTGTCCTTGGTCTGCGATGAGAATTTCGGATCCGGCACTTTGACGGAAAGCACGGCCGTAAGGCCTTCGCGGCAATCGTCGCCGGTAAGCGCGACCTTCTCCTTGCGCCCGCCGCCGCCGGATTCGGCATAGCCGGTGACCTGACGGGTCAAGGCGCCGCGGAAGCCGGCCAAATGCGTGCCGCCGTCGCGTTGCGGAATGTTGTTGGTGAAGCAGAGCACCGTCTCGTGGTAGCCGTCGTTCCACCACAACGCGCATTCGACGCCGGTGCCGTCGCGCTCGGCCTTCATCACGATCGGCTGCGGGATGAGCGGCGTCTTATTGCGGTCGAGATATTTGACGAACGCCTCGACGCCGCCGTCGTAGCGCAACTCCTCGCGCTTCTCGACCGCGTGGCGCTTGTCCGAAAGCACGATCGAGACGCCGGAATTGAGGAAGGCAAGCTCGCGCAGGCGGTGCTCGAGCGTCGCGAAGTCGAACTCCGTCATGGAGAACGTCTTCTTCGACGGCAGGAACGTCACCTCGGTGCCGCGCTTGTCGTAAGCCGCGCCGACCACGGCGAGTGGGGCAACCACCTCGCCGTTGCGGAACTCTATGTAATGCTGATGGCCGTCGCGCCAGATCGTGAGCTTGAGCCAGCTCGACAGCGCATTGACGACCGAGACGCCGACGCCGTGCAATCCGCCGGAGACTTTGTAGGCGTTCTGGTCGAATTTCCCGCCGGCGTGCAACTGCGTCATGATGACTTCGGCGGCGGACACGCCTTCACCCTTGTGGATGTCGGTCGGGATGCCGCGGCCGTCGTCGCGCACGGTGCACGAGCCGTCGGGATTGAGCGTCACTTCGACTTCCTTGGCGAAGCCGGCCAGCGCCTCGTCGATGGCGTTGTCGACGGCCTCGTAGACCATATGATGCAGGCCCGAGCCGTCGTCGGTGTCGCCAATATACATGCCCGGCCGCTTGCGCACGGCATCGAGGCCCTTGAGCACCTTGATCGATTCCGCGCCATAGTCGGAACCATCAACGGGGCTTGGCTTGCGGACGGCTTCGGCCATGCAAAAAGCTCACAAATCGCTCAGCGGAAAGCGGGTGAATTGGCTATTGTGTTGTACACCAAAAATGAGTCGGGTACAGGGCAAAGTGACAACGAGTAACATATTGTCAAATCGCTATTTTTCAAGGATTCGGCGGTCCGGAATCGGACCCTGGTGGCGGCGGCCGGGGGAGCGGTTTTGCGGGCTGCCGAAAGCGCCGGAACGCGCCGGGAGATCAGCAATCACATGTCGTTGGGAGTACGGTTTCTGCTCGGCAAAACGTACTCGCCATCCGGCCGGTATTCGGGCGCCGGATGTGAAAAGTGGGTGAGCGCCGTGCTCCATAACTCGACCCGGTCAAGGTCCTCTCGCAGGCGATTTAAAGCCTCGATCAAGTTGCGGACGACCGTGTCTTCTGCTTCTTGCATCATCGCCGGCGCGGGCCTTCGTCCCATATCGACGTTTCTGTTCTGCGTCGTGGAATAAACCAGCGCCTGCGCGATCCGGTTCCATGTTCCACGGTCCCGCGATGAAACCAAACATTGCGTGTGAGTTGGAACCGGCGTGGCGGCTGCTGTCGCCGTTTATTTTTTTCTTAACTTCTCGTCGCCAAGCGGCCGGAACGCACTTCGATGACGGCTGTATTTTTTTTGATCTCGGCAAACAAAGCCGGGTCGGCGCCGCTCATCCAAACTTGCGCGCCGAGTTGCGCGAGTTCATCGTGCAGTGCAGCGCGGCGGCCGGGATCGAGGTGAGCAAGTACCTCGTCGAGCAGAAGCACCGGCGCTGCCGCCGTCATCTCGGCGATCAATCGCGCCTGTGCCAGCACGAGGCCGATCAGAAGCGCTTTCTGCTCGCCGGTCGAAGCCTCGGCGGCGGCGATGCTCTTCTGCGGATAGACGACGAGGAGGTCGGTCAGATGCGGGCCGTCGAGCGTGCGGCCGGCCGCGGCGTCGCGGCCGCGGTTTTCCAGCAGCAGGGCGCGGTAGCGTTCCTCGATCTCGAGCGCCGGGTGCGTCGGCAGAAGCTTCTCCATCCAGCCGTCGAGCGCGATCTCGACGGGCGGAAAGTCGGAGCCGTGCCGGCTTGCGAGTACGCGCTCGAGCCGTCGCGCTGCTTCGGCCCGCAACCCCGCCACGGCAACCGCGAGTTCGGCCGTCTCGTGCTCGACGGCGTCGAGCCAGTGCGGATCGGGCCGCGGCTCCAGCAAAAGTCGATTGCGCGAACGCAGCGCCCGCTCCAGCGCGTTGACGCGGCTCGCGTGCTCGGCGTCGACCGCAAGTGCCACGCGGTCGAAGAAACGCCGCCGCTCCGATGGCGCGCCGACGAACAACGTATCCATGGCCGGCACCAGCCAGACGATGCGCAAGTGGTCGGCGAAAGCGGCAGCCGAGCCGACCGGCTCGCGATCGATCCGCGACTTGCGTGCGAGCGGCGCGCCATCCGCCGACGCGGCCTCGACGCCGGTGCCAAGCGTGGCAAGACCGAGCGCGCCGTCGATCTCGGCGGCGACCGCCCACGAGCCGTCGCCTTCGTGGAAGGCGACCTCCTCGAGAGTGGCGCGGCGCAAACCGCGGCCGGGCGCCAGAAACGAGATCGCCTCGAGCAAATTAGTCTTGCCGGCGCCGTTCGGGCCATAAAGCGCAACCGTTCGCGCGCCGGTTTCGAGCGTCGCCGCGTGGTAGTTGCGAAAATTCGATAGCGTCAGGCGCAGAACAGGCATCGGCCATCAGGTGTCAGTCGTCAGAACTCCGGCGACCGAGATAAACACCGCGGCCGGGATTCCAAGCTTTCTGATCACTGATTACCGAACGCCGATCCCTGTCAAACCCGCATCGGCATCAGCACGTAGAGGGCGCCGCGGGCTTCCTTGTCCTGGATCAAGGTCGGCGAGCCGGGATCGGCAAGCTTGAGCACCGCCGCCTCGCTCTCGATCTGGGACGCGATGTCGAGCAGGTAGCGGGAGTTAAAGCCGATATCGATCGGGTCGGCTCCGTACTCGACTTCCAGCTCTTCGGTGGCGCTGCCCGAATCCGGGTTGGTCACCGACAACAACAGCCGCCCGGCGGTGAGGGACAGCTTCACGGCGCGGCCGCGCTCGCTCGACACCGTCGAAACGCGGTCGACCGCAGCCTCGAATTCCTTCTTGTCGACGACGAGCTCCTTGTCATTGCCGAGCGGGATGACGCGGGCATAGTCCGGGAAAGTGCCGTCGATCAGCTTCGAGGTCAGGATCACCGCGCCGACGGTGAAGCGGATCTTGCCGGGCGAGAGTTCGATGACCACTTCGGCTTCGCCGTCTTCGAGCAGCCGCTGCACCTCGCCGACGGTCTTGCGCGGCACGATGATGCCGGGCATGCCGGCCGCGCCATTCGGCAACTCGAGCTCCATTTGCGCCAGCCGATGGCCGTCGGTCGCGACCGCGCGTAACGTCTGTGCCGCGCCCGAACCGGCGACATGCAGATAAATGCCGTTGAGGTAGTAGCGCGTTTCCTCGGTCGAGATGGCGAACTGCGTCTTGTCGATCAGCCGCTTGAGATCGGCGGCCTTGAGCGTGAATTTGTGCGTCATCTCGCCGGGGGCGAGATCGGGGAAGTCGCCCTCCGGCAGAGTTTGCAGCGAAAACCGCGACCGGCCGGCGCGGATCGACAGCGCGGCGCGATCGCCGGAGGTCTCAACGACGATCTGCGCGCCCTCGGGCAATTTGCGCACGATGTCGTAGAACATATGGGCGGGAACCGTAGTCGATCCACCGGGGCCGGCCTCGGCGGCAATCGTGTCGGTGACTTCGAGATCGAGGTCGGTGGCCTTGAGGCTGAGCGTGCCGCGGTCGGCGCGGATGAGCACGTTGGCGAGAATGGGAATGGTATTGCGCCGCTCGACTGCGCGGTGCACATGGCCAAGCGACTTCAGCAGTTCGGAACGCTCTACGGTGACCTTCATCGCAAATCCGTTCCCTGGTGCCCTAATTTCGAAGTCTGCAAATGCAGGCGCCGCACGCTTGATGCTCAGTGGACCGCAAACGTGGCGCGGCGCGAGACTTTCGGCAAGGGTATGCGGCGACCGAGCCGGTTTTTTCCCTAGGTTTCACCAACGTCAATCTGGCCTGCGATCACCCTTCCAATCACGTTCGGGCGCACCCGGGAGCTAATCCTGCAACTGGCGCTTGAGCGCTTCGATCTCCTCGGCGAAGACGCTGTCGTTGCCCGCGAGCGCCTCGATCTTGCGTACCGCATGCAGCACCGTGGTGTGATCGCGGCCGCCGAACCGCCGGCCGATCTCGGGCAGCGAGCGCAGCGTCAGGATTTTGGCGAGATACATCGCCACCTGGCGCGGGCGCACGACGTTGGCGGTGCGCCGCGACGACAACAGGTCGGCGCGGCTGACGTTGTACTGGCGCGCGACCACACGCTGGATGTCCTCGATCCGCACCCGCTTCGGCTCCGCCGGGCGGATCAGGTCGCGCATTTCGCGTTCGGCCATTTCCAAGGTCACCGGCTGACCGCTGAGCTTGTTGTGGGCCAACAGGCGATTGACGGCGCCTTCGAGGTCGCGGCCGTTATGGGTGACCGATTTGGCGATGAAGGCCAGGACCGGCGCCGGGACTTCGAAGCCGGGATGATGCGAGCAGGCCGCGGCGATCCGGCTCTTGAGAATCTCGAGCCGCAATTCCTCGCCGAGCGAGCCGATCTCGACGACCAGGCCGCCGGCAAGCCGCGAACGGACGCGGTCGTCGAGGCTTTCGAGGTCGGACGGCGGCCGGTCGCTGGCGATCACCACCTGGCGCCCCGCATCGATCAGGGTATTGAGCGTGTGGCAGAACTCGGCCTGCGTCGAACGGCCTTGCAGGAATTGCAGATCGTCGATGATCAGCACGTCGATGGCGCGCACCGCTTCCTTGAAGGCGAGCGTGGTCTGCGTGCGCAACGCCGAGACGAAGCCATACATAAAGCGTTCCGCCGTCAGATAGAGCACTTTGCGGTCGCCGCCGTTGCCGGCCCAGGTGATCGCCTGGAGCAGATGGGTCTTGCCGAGCCCGACGCCGGCATGGATGTAGAGCGGGTTGAACATCAGCTGGTCGCCGCGCCGGCTGGTCGCGACTTGCCGCGCCGCCGCATGTGCAAGCGTGTTCGAGCGGCCGACGATGAAGGTTTCGAAGGCGAGCCGCGGATCAAGCGGCGAGCCGCCGAGCGCTTCGTGCACCGACATGAATGGCACGCTCGCGCGCATGTCGCCGCCGTTTTGCAGAGCGCCGTGGTGCTCGCGCGCCGAGATGGAAATTTCCGGCGGCTTGGGCTTCGGCGGCAGCGGACGGATCGCGGCCGAGCGCACGCTCAATTCCAGGCGCGTGACCGCCGGTTCTTCGACCTGCCAATTGCTTAGGACCTTCTCGCTGTAATGCGATGCGATCCAGTTGCGCAGGAAGCGCGTCGGTACCGATAGCCGTACCGCGCCGTTATCGACGGTGTCGATCTCCATGCGCGCGAACCAACTGCTGAAGACGTCTTCGCCGAGTTCAATGCGCAGCCGGTGCTTGACCCGCTGCCAGCGGTCCTGATCCGTGGTTGTCATATTCAGCCTGCTTTTTGCCGGAAAAGGGCTTACAGCCAGCAACTCATGAGCGAGATGCAAACTCACCCGCCCCCAACAGCGGGGAACGCAACACGTGTTCGGTATGATGAGGTGACGGCGCGCGCCGAGACCGTGAAATGCAGGCGCCGTCGGAGGCAAAAGCCTTCAGGCGCTTGAGGTGATGGTCGACCGGCGAGCGCGACAAGGACAAGCCGACACAATAAACGTCAGGCGTCGGATTACCCTGGGCGAGTAAAGTCCCGCGCTGAGTGCCGCTTGACGGAATTTCGTTGTCATAACCCCCACCTCCATCGCTCCCAAATCCGATGGTGATCGTCTATATCCCGCGGCTTTCGCCACGAGACGGCTGCCACCCGCCGCTTTCACTGCTAATTTTTTACACAAGCCTGCTCGCCATCTTAAATATTGAGCGGGCTCTTCCCTCTGAAACGCGTGACAACACTACTCAACCGGACACGACTCTCCCGCACCCATAACTTGATGAGTTCGTCAGGCCCGATTTTTCAAAGACCCCTTCGGAAACCGAAGGCTTCAAAAGCTACCACGCCTTTTTTGGGCCGCAACGGTAAAAACGCGCGTCATCATTGGACTTTCAGAAGCCGCGCCGCGGCCGCGCCCAAAAAGTGCTCGCGCAAGACTTTGACTCAACGGGCTGATTCATAATTGGGCGATAATCGCGCAGCGCAGCAAAGCGGCGCGATTCCGCATCCGAGCAAATAAAACTCGGTACGTTCGATTTTTGGCTGACTCGAAGTCCATGACCGCGCATGCGCGATAAGCCGTTCATTGCGCATCAATTATTTTGCCCGAGATTCACGGGTAGCCCCGTGCGCGGTCATACGGAGCAAACAAAAACTTCACAGGAGTGACGTCGAAACTGCGTCACGCGATGAAGATGCGCGATTTTACAAATGCGAGTGACAATTCTGCAACAGATTAATTGCAGTTCATCGCAGGGTTGTGTGAGATGATGTAGTCGCGCGCGCTCATTGTAGAGCGGCCAACAGACACGACGCGGCTCACCGCATCATGTCGGATCGCTGCGCGAAGCGCGGCGGACTTTAGGACTTGCCGAGCTGAGCGATCCGGTGGACGAGCCGCGACACTTTCCGGCGCGCCGCATTGCGGTGCACAATGTTTCTTTGTCCCGCGCGAATGATGACGGGTTCGGCTTCGGCCATGGCCGCGAGCGCGCTGGAGCGGTCGCCGGCAGCGATCGCTTCCTCGACTTTGCGTACCGCGCCGCGCAGGCGCGAGCGCCTTGCCCGGTTGATCAGGGTGCGGCGTTCGCTTTGTCGTGCGGCCTTCTTGGCTGATTTCGTATTGGCCATAAGCGCTCAGATCAACGGTCGATAGTTTTGTGAAGCGGCGCTTATAGGGGCACAACGCCGCCCCGTCAACGCTCTCGGGGCGGTGTTGGGGATCGTCCCTGCGGCGATGGCCATTTAGCCTCCATCCGCAGCCATACGTCTGCGGCCATATATTGCCATTCTTGGCGTCCTGGATCACCATCGGTGACGCTTACGCGTCTCAACATGGCGGAAACCGGGGCCGCCGAGATCAAATGAGACGGTGCGTTTCGCTGCGTCGGGGGGCCAACGGTGGCGTTGAGTTCTGTCAGGCGGGTGGCGGCCGGCCGCCCACGAACGCGGTGGCTGGATACCGAAAGCCCCGATATGATCAATCGCGGACTTCCGGTTCTGCACGCCCGGAAAGATGCGCTGCCGGCAAGGCGGCGCAGCGCCTGCCTGGAACTCGATTGCGTGCGCGATCTCCTCCCCGACCGCGTGATCGCGGCGGCTGAACAGCGAGCCCGATCGATCGGTGTTGGCGCGGAGCGGGTGCTGATCTGCGCCGACGCTATCACGGAGGAAGCCTATTTGCGGGCACTGGCCCGGTCCATCGGGACTGCCTACGAGCCGCTCGATCAGATTTCACGCGCCGACTGTCCGCTCGATGACAGCCAGTTGATCCAGGCTGCGGCCGCCGGTTTGCTGCCGCTACGGGAGAACGACGGCATCGTTTGGATCGTCGTGCCGCGCCGGCTCACCGCGCGCGCCCTCGCCGACCCAAGCCAGGCTCGTCCGCCATGGTTGCGCACATTCCGCCTGACCTCGTCCGAACGATTGATGCATTTCGTGACGCGGCACAGCCGCAAGGCGCTTGGCCGGCGTGCCGCTTACGGACTGCGCAACTCGCGGCCGCGGTTCTCGAATGCACCGCGGCGGTCCCGCATTGGGCGGATCGCGGCTATGCTTTCGCTCGGCGCCGTCATCGTTTTCGCCGGCCTGTCATCAAGTCTGCGCGCGGTGTTGACGACATCGTTGTGCACCCTCTTTTTGGCGGCCGCCGCGCTGCGGCTGCTGAGCGTTGCCTTCGGCAACCAAAAACCAGCGCGGCCGCTGCCGCGAAGCGACGGCGATCTGCCGGTCTACACCATTATCTGCGCGCTTTATCGCGAAGCGGGCATAGTCGAACACCTCGTCGCTGCGATCCGCGCACTCGATTATCCGGCCGAAAAGCTCGACGTGAAATTCGTCCTCGAGCCCGACGATCACGATACCGCCCGCGCGCTGGCCCGCCTGGATCTGGGGCCGCCGTTTGAAATCATCGTGGCGCCGGCGACCGGCCCGCGCACCAAGCCAAAAGCGCTCAATGTCGCGCTTCCGTTCGCGCGCGGGACATTTGCGGTGGTCTATGACGCTGAGGATGTACCTGAGCCCGATCAACTGCGCCGCGCGCTCGACGTGTTCGCGCGGGCCGACGGGAGTTTGGCTTGCGTGCAGGCCGCGCTGACCATCGACAACACGGGCGACGGCTGGCTCGCGGGCATGTTCACCGCGGCCTATGCCGGCCAATTCGATGCATTGCTGCCCGCACTGGCAGCGCTGCAGCTGCCGTTTCCACTCGGCGGTTCATCAAATCATTTCCGCACCGTGGCGCTGCGCCGGGCCGGCGGTTGGGACCCTTACAATGTTACCGAGGACGCCGATCTAGGCATTCGGCTTTGCCGTCTTGGTTATCGCTCGGCGGCCCTGTCGTCGACCACCTACGAAGAAGCGCCGGCGCAATTCGGCTCCTGGCTGAGACAACGCACGCGTTGGTACAAGGGCTGGATGCAAACCTGGCTGGTCCATATGCGTCGGCCGAGGCGGCTTATGCGTGAACTCACCCCATTCGGCGCTATCGCGTTTCAGCTTTTTCTCGCTTGCAACGTCATGGCGGCCCTGGTCCACCCGATCTTTATGCTGCTGCTGGGCTGGTCGCTGTTGGCGACGCCGCCGCTGCAGACGATTGCGGGCATGGACGCCTGGCCGTTCTTCATCGTCACTTTTGCCGCCGGCTATGCCTCGACCATAGCCGTCGACGTGATCGGGCTCAGGCGCCGCGGACTTCTGCGCCATGCTTGGGTGCTTGTTCTGACCCCGTTCTATTGGTTCCTGCTCTCGCTCGCCGCGTGGCGCGCCGTTGTCCACCTCATTCGCGATCCGCAGCGGTGGGAGAAAACCGAACACGGACTGGCGAAGAATTCGCGCCTGTCCCGGTCGGGTATAGGCGGCGAAGAAGCGTTCGGCCGTTCGCCGGTCGCGCCCATCGGCATTATCCGCAACGGCCGCGAAGCGCTGATGCAGGTCGGCGCCGGCGACCTCATCGCCAGACAACGGCCGGCGATGGCGATGGCGCGGCGGCGGTAACAGCGCACGCCTCGAACGCCGCAGGCGCTTTCGGTCGTTCGCCTCGACGAGCCACCTTGCCCGTCACACAACCATGCTTAAGATCGGCCCGGCCGGTTGTCTGGCGGGCATAACCCGGGGTGTTGTCATGCGGGGCGGGGCTTTTCAGCGTTCAGCGAAGTGGAAATTGCGTACGGCGGTTTTGTGTTGCGCGATTTTTGCTTTTTCCATGTCGGCTTCGATGGCCGCTTCGATGTCGACGGCCGCAGCGCAGACCCACGTGCCGGCGGACAGCCGGCTCAAATCCATCCTCGGCACCGGCACGATCCGGATCGCCTATCGCGCCGACGCCCGGCCGTTTTCTTTCGTCAACGATGCGAAGGAACCGCTGGGCTACACTATCGATCTGTGCAAGCAGGTCGTCGGCTCGATCGCGCAACAGTTCAAGCTTAGCAGCCTGAAAATCGAATGGGTGCCGGTGACGGTGGAAAGCCGGTTCGCCGCGGTCGCCGACGGCAAGGCCGACATGGAGTGCGGCTCAAGCACGGTGACTTTGGGCCGCATGAAAGAAGTGGACTTTTCCATTCTGGTTTTTGTCGAATCCACCGGCATCCTGGTTTCGCGCGCGGCCGGCATTCGCGGCTTTGGCGATCTGGCGGGAAAGAAAATCGCCGTCGTCACCGGCACCAGCAACGCCCGCGCGGTCGCCGACCTTGTTCATGCGCTCGGCCTCAACGTGACGCTCGTGCCGGTCAAGGATCGCGACGACGGCATTGCGGCGCTCAGCGGCGGCAAGGTCGACGGCTTCGCCAGCGACAAGCTTTTACTGGCCGGCGCCGAGATCAAGAATCCAGATCGGCTGGCGATGCTGCCCGACGATCTTTCCATCGAGCAGTACGCCATCGTGCTGCCGCGCGGCGATTGGGCCTTGCGGCTTGCGGTGAATACCGGTGTCGCGCAGATTTTCCGCAGCGGAAAAGCCGGGGATCTGTTCGAGCGGTGGTTCTTCGGCTCCAAACCGGGTCTGCTTTTACGGGCCGTCTACGCCCTGGGCGGCATCGCGGATTGATGCGGAGCCCGCGCCGTCAGAGATAGCCGCGCAGTTGTTTGGCGGCGGCCTCGGGCGTTTGCTTTAGATTGAACGGCGCGACGAAGCGGCCGTTCTTGTCCATCAGATAGACCACGGCGGTGTGATCCATCGAGTAATCGCCGTCCTTGAGCGGAATCTTCTTGGCGTACACCCGGTAGGCTTTGATCGCCACATCGATCGCGGCCGGATCGCCGGTCAGCGCGCGCAGATGCGGGTCGAAGTTGGACAGGTAATCCTTGAGCACGGCGGGGGTGTCGCGCGCCGGATCGACCGTGATGAAAAGCGCGCCGGTGCGGTCGGCGTCCTTGCCGAGGCTCTTAAAGACCTGCGAAAGCTCGAACAGCGTCGTCGGGCAGATATCGGGACAGTGGGTGTAGCCGAAAAACACCAGGAACGGCCGTCCCTTCATGTCTTGATCGGTAACCGGCTTGCCATTCTGGTCCTCCAGCCGGAACGGCCCGCCGACCGAGGCCATTGCCGGCCCGATTGGAAATCCCGGGCGTCCGGTGAAGTAAACGACCGCGCCGAACACCAGCACCAGACCGCAGACGAAGGCGGCCAGTGTCGGCAGGACGCGGCGAAACCGTGTTGGTGCGCTCAAGAGCAAACTCCGTCAGCCAAAGCACGCCACGAAGCCGGGGGCGGATGGTGTCGAAGAACACCGCCACAC
>CAWGWO010000021.1:0-515112 GCA_963826295.1 uncultured Alphaproteobacteria bacterium | reverse complement strand
CGTTACCGGCAAATGACGTGATGGGCCATCAGCCGACATTAATGAGCGGACACATGACGTGCATATTTCATGACGGCCCGCTCCCCTTCCTCGTGGGGCGGCTTAATTCGGCCTAACTCTGGCTTGCGGTTCAATCTAATCAGCAGCCGATTTTCATCACGTCAGTAATCGGTACAAAGGCTTAGCCTCTATCTCGGATTATTTGGTCTTCGAGAGGAACGGAAACAAAAAACGGGCGTTGGGCGATGAACAATTAAAAGAAAAAAAATTGAACTGAGCAGATCACGCGCGGCCAGCGTGCACCCGGGGCACCGGGGGGCAGAGGAGACTAGCATGATGAAATCTGCCGCAGTGGCACTTACTCTAAGCGCGTGCGCTTCTGTCGTCCCTCCATACTTTGCGGCAGCGCAAGTCGCGCAATCCGGATATTCGCTGCCGCTGGCACTCGCGGTGGAAGCGGCGACCACGGCTGTTGATGCCTGTGCGGCCAAGGGATGGCCGGTTTCGGCGTTTGTAGTGGATACTTCCGGCGTCGTTAGGGTGCATCTCAAGGGCGACCACAGCACCATCCACACCAAGGACTCCGCATTCCGCAAAGCCTATACCGTGGTGACAATGGGGCCGATTTTCGGTTTCGACCGGACAAGCGCTTTTGCCGAGACAGTCAGCAAAAATCCGGCTGGTGCTAATTCGTCGCTTTTTAACCTGCCCGATATTATAGCCGTTGCTGGCGGTGTCGCGATCAAGCACGGCAACGAGATCGTAGCTGGGCTCGGCGTCGGCGGAGCGCCAGGCGGAGATAGGGACGAGGCCTGCGCGGAAGAAGGCGTGGCCAAAATCACCCCCCGGGTGAACGCCAGCCGCTAAGACCGTCGCAAAAAAACCGGCGTGGTTGAGCGCCGCTGCATTTTGCTTACTGCTCGACGCAATTGGCGTCGGGGCCATCTCTATGTTTCGGTCGCCGTGGGCGTCCGCGGGACCGCCGGCCACAGTCATCTGATTAGAGAGACGGTCTAAAGCAACTTACGGAATGGCGGATCTTGTATGACCGTCAGCCCGCTGAAGCACGGCAGCCGCGATTCCCGAGGTAGGCGCAGAAACGATAACGCTGCCATTCGCCGACTGCGCCCGGCGAAGGGCGTTTTTGAAGGAGGACCGACATGCCGACCTATGTTGTTCCGTGCTGGAAAATTCGGTCGACGAGCGTCAGAAGGACGCGGGTGCGGAGGCAATAGCGCGGGTCCATAGCGAAGAGACAAGTGCACCGAAATTCTTTTGTCAGATCGTCATCGACGAGAAAAAGCCCACCAGCAGGCACCTTGGACCATCGCGCTCATCAGGTCAGATTTGGGTCAAACGCTACCGAGCTATTCAGCGCTGGTGCGGATCTGCTGTTCCCCGATAGCGACCGTTTCGCGAACAAGTCGCGAATGACGCGAAGGGCCAGAAGCGTTCCTTCACTCCCCCGGACCACCTTCCGGCGCCAGCGCTGGCTCATACCCTGGCGGCACCTCAAATAGCTTCGCCGGCTGCTGGCCGTATTTCACCGAGCGCGCCTCCAGTACTGTCTTGCCGTCGATCACAAGACGGAGCAGCACGCCGTCTGGCGTCAAGCAAGCAGTGTGGACTTCTGTGTCGTCGGTCCATGACCAGTCGACGCACTGCAACCCTGCCACGACCGCTTCGCCGCCCCGCTTCAGCGCGATCCCCTTTGCAGGGGCCATAGGCATACGCGGCGTCCCCTCGAACTTACGATAGGTGTGATTGGTAGGATTTAGTAGTGTGAACTCGCCCTTGTCGCGGTCGAAGATTGTGGCCGATTTGTCTGACCCGTCCACGCGCTGAAGATGTTCGCTGGCCAGCCAACGTCGGCGACTGATCATCGAAGGTTGACTTGGCCGAGTGACTTGGTAGGTGATATCCACGTCCCGCGTCGGCATCACTTGCGGCCGCTGCTCCTCACTGCGGAGCGTTGATCCGACCAGCAGCGACGCAACGGCGGCAATCACTGGCAAGCTTCGCTGACTGCTGATCTGCAATGCCTTCGGGCTTCAACAGCGCTTCTGCAAGCCAAGGCCACAAGCCGGGACAATGATCGACCACCGGTTCGGTAAGTGCAACCATTGCCGCGCAGTTATGCAGGCCGACTGTGCAGGCCGGGCAAACAACTGTTCTTCACCGGCGCGCGCCGAGGTCGTAAAGCGTTGGCCTGATCGTGCATCAACCTCCCTGGCTGAGGGGAATGATGCGGGAGTGATGCGGGAATGATGCGGATTGACCGCTTCGGGGCAAACGCTACCGAGCCATTCTGGTGCGGCTCAATGTCTCCTTCGCCCGCGAAACGACCAAGTTGCTGCACGGCGTTGAAACGACGCGATGGGCCAGAAAGCGACCTGAGCAGATGCAGCAAGACGTTGATAGTCGGCTTCCTCCCCGGATTTCGCTCTACGAAATCCGGGTTGCTTGCCGCTTGCTCTGCCGGTTACGCCGCCTTGTTCGCCGCGGCGACATTGGCGCCGACCACGCGCGCTTTGAATTCGTCAACGGTCATAACGTCGGCTGTCGAGAACGCGAGTATAGTCAATGTGGCCCGATGGACATCGGCCGCCGACAGTGCGCCCTGACCGACGTCCGGATAATCGAATGTTCCCGTCGCATCCGAAAGGAACGCGACTTGATAATTGCGGAACATGGCGTCGCGTGCCGTTGCGTGACAGCAGTTTTCCGTCGTCGTGCCGGATATGATTACGGTTTTGACGCCCCATTCCCGCAATATCAAATCAAGGTCGGTCGCGAAGAACGCGCTATAGCGGTGTTTTTTGATGACGTGCTCGCCCGGCGCCGGCGCCAGGTCTTTGTAGATCTCGGCCCCCGGCGATCCATCGACCAACACCGAGCGATCCGCGACCACCGAATAAAGATCGTCGTATAGTCCCATATCGGAGCCGTCGCGGCGATGGACATGTGCCGTGTAGACAACGCGGATGCCCTTCTCCCGACAAAATCTGAGTGTCGCGGCGAGTTTTGGCACCATGGCGTGCGCTTGCGCCGACTGCAGCTTCGCGCCTTCGGCGACAAAGTCGTTCTGCATGTCGACGACGATCATGACTGTCGTCCTTGGGTCGATGTTGTCTATGCGGTAGGGCATCGCAAACCTCCCTTTTGATGGCGCCTCATTCGGAGTTCGCATCGTGTGAGCGCGGCGTCAAGCCGATCCGCGAAGGCCATGTCCTTGCGCGAATAGGAGATGAAGATTTTAGCTTCGGGTTGATGGTCCGGCGCGTACGGCATCCGCTGCCATGGCGGTCCCTCTGGCTCACACGTCTCCAATCCCATTAAGCCAAAATCGCCGTCACTCGGCAAGCGTTTAACGCATTTGGATGATCGGTGTGCAATGCAAAAGCCTTGGAGAGCCCCATGTCAGTGAAGGGTCACGAGCGCCACGGCTGGTCAGCAAACCTTGCCGCGGCTGCGAGCAGTCCACCGGAGATAGCTTTTTTTGCGCGGAATCTTTTGATCGGACATCGCATTACGCAGGCGCGTTATTTGCGCAGCGATCGATGCATCGCCGTTTTTAAACGTGTCGTGTTCGGCAATTTTGCCGCCCTTCTTTTTGTACATCCAATCAAAACCCGCACACATTGACTTGGTGTATTCAAGCGTATCGTCGGTCAGCATATAGACCGTCTTCATCCCGCGCTTTTCGTAAGCCCATTCCGCCATTGTCGCGCCCGACACCTGCGAGGCGGTGCCGGCTGAAAAGGCGTAAGACCCGATACCCAAAACCCCCGCTTTAGGATCACCGGCGCACAGGGAGATCGAGATCTTTCCGGCCTTTTGCGCCTGCAGCATCGCCGGTGCACCGAAGTCGTAGTCACAAACCGCCAGGATGAGATCGGCGTTCTGCCTCAACAAATCCTGGGCAACTTTGGCGGCCTCCGCTCGATCAGTCTTCGTGTCTGCGATAATTGCTTTCAAATGGCGCCCCAACAGGCCGCCCTTGGCGTTCATGTCATCGATAAAGATTTGGGCCATTTTAGTCGGATTGTCATCATAGGCCGCCATAAATCCCGTCTGGGCAACAGCCATACCAATAACAATATCGTCGGCGCGGGCTGCTGGCGCCGATCCGAGCGCCGTCGCTAATACTGCAATTCCAGTCAGTGATGCTACTATGTGACGCATATCTTCCCCTTGTTGGTTGTCGATGAGTTTGCTGCGCGGTTGGTTTAGATGCCAACACCTTCTTGAGCGTACTGACTTTCTCAAGCCCGGCGACTTTTTAGCTTAGCCGTCGCATTTTGATTTCTATCCACCTGCGTCACGACAACTCCCCGGCGCATGGAGCGACCTTTTACAGAGATTTGCTCAGCCGCCTCTTAAGTCAACAAAAGACCCGATCAAGTGCACAAACCATCAAGTAATTGTGCAGCCATTAGCATGCTAACCGGCCGGGACCTCAGATAAGCTTTAGCCGCGTGAGCAGAATGCCGAAAGAAAAAGAGATTTTCCAAAAGCAAGGCTTCGGGTCTCAATTGGAACCGGGGCGCCGCTCCGCGCTCATTATTGTCGACTTCGTAAACGGGTTCGCAGAACCGAAGCATTTCGGGGGCGGCAACATCAATAGCGCCATTGACAAAACGCGCATCTTGCTGAGTGCGGCACGTGAACGCAATTTGCCAGTCTGTTTTACCCGCATTATTTACCAGCCCGACGCGAAACGACGAACCGTATTCGAGCGCAAGGTGCCAACTCTCTCTGTGCTCACTGAAGACAACGCGCTCTCATCAATAGTGCCGTCGCTCCAGCCTGAGCCTGGCGAACTGATAATCGCTAAGCAAAATCCGTCTGCCTTTTTTGGTACAAACCTTGCTCAATGGTTGGTTGGATGCGGCGTCGATAATCTGATTATCGCAGGATGTACAACGAGCGGATGCGTTCGCGCCACGGTCGTGGACGGCATGAGTTACGATTATCGCTGTTACGTCGTTCAAGAATGCGTCGGCGACCGAGCGATCGAATCCCACGAAGCGAGCCTTTTTGAGATGAACCAAAAATATGCAGACGTCTGCTCACTCGAGCAGGCCATCAAGATTGTCGATCTGATCCGGGATGTTTACGAGGAGCGGAAGGCAACAAAGCGACGAATGGGACAAGCCGGTTAGAGCAATTTGCCGCAATCCGGCACAGCCGCTTTTTACATGTCAGGGATTTGCAAAGCGTTGCGGTTTACGGTTGTGGTAATCTCTCGAACAGATTTGGTTGCGCTCCGTCTCATTATCTTTGAGGCAACCTGTCGTCGCCACACTATTCAGCGTAACGGCGATTTCAGACGTGATATTCCGTCCGTTTCGGCGTTCATCCCCTCATGCGCACGATTGGGAGCTTCTTCGACTGGCCGCTTGTCACCCGGGTAGAAGGCGGGCGAATGCCAGTGCCCGACAAGAAGAACGCATGAAGAGATCGGCTACCGAATGCAAATCGAGCCTAGGTCGTTATCCACATCCGCGCCGCTTGCAAAGCGGTCCTAAGCGTCTGACGCAGCGGTACGACGAGCCGTACGACATCACCCGGTCGTCACTCGTCTAAGGTCCGAAGATCTATAGCGTTTTCCTGCGCGCCGTCGCAGTCCATCATCGGCGCGACGCAGAATTGATGGGACCGATTTTCAACGGCTTTTTGTGGGTTTGTGGTCACTTCTGCCGATCCAACGCCAGCGGATGTCGTACCATTTCTAACTCATCTTGACCCATTTTGCCGCGATCGGGACGACATCGTCGTACTTTTTCGGCTTTCAATCGTATCGAAAATCGGCGACAGGACCGATCCACTACACCGACTGACGGCGGCACGACAAGATGGGAACGATAAGCGTCGAACGCGCAAGGACGGTTCTAAAGCCTTCCTCGCCCAGATCACCATCAAAAAGGACGGAGATCATGCTGCAGGCCAGAATGTCTTGGCCTCGCGATAGATGCGGTGGGCGAGACTGCGACAACCAGCATGGCGAGTAAGGTTGCTCCCGCTGTTCCGAGCAGAAGATAGAAGACGTGCCATTCCTTCGGCGCGTCAGTTGGCCACATAGACCATTCCCGCAGCTCGTTCCCAGTCGGCGATCGGCGGCGCAGTACTTGTCAGAGCCCGAGAACATCGATCGGAAGTAATGTTCGGCATGCTGGTAGTAGTTCAGCATTGCTCTCAGCCAGGTCTGGCGCCGTGAACCGGGCTATTTAGTGTGCCCGCCACAACGATCACCGTCATGCGTTCGCGCGTATTGGGACCGCGGCTGTCCCAGTACTCAGGGCAATTGCAAGGTTCGCTTTTCGGCAATAACCGGTTCACTCTTGTTTCACGTAATGCGATAATCAAAACATGATGTCATCACTGGCGGAACTCGACCGCGGCAATGTCGTCGATATCGATCTCGGCAGCGCCGAGTTCAAAGCGAATGCGCACCGCCATATGGCTGAATGGGCGCGACGGCGGCCGTTCTATGTACTCGGTAAGGGGCCGCCGCAGGTCGTGGTCGGCCGCTACGCCGACGTGCATCGCGTGTTTTCCGACACCGAAACCTTTAAGTCCGAGATGCCGCGCGGTCCTGGGTGAGAGCAGTTCAATAAGATTATGTTCGCGCAGTTCGTCACGCAGATGGACGGCGAGCAACATGCGCGTGTCCGCCGCCTACTGATTCCAGCATTCTCCTCGCGGCGCATCGAGCAGCTCCAGGAGAGCATCACTCGGATCGTCGATGGGATGCTCGACCGCATCGATGCAAACGGTCCTGCGTTCGACGACATGCAGGACTACGGCGCCCATCTCGTCGTCGATGCTTTGTTAGATGCCATGGTGAACATGGACCAGCGCCGCAAAGCAATCTTCGTTGCGTTCCATGACATGATACCAGGCACCACCTACGTCAAACCGGGCGAGTCATGGTCGCCGGACCTGCGGCGCGCGTTTGATCGCACCATGGAGGAAGTCAGGGTCATTATTGATGAGCGCCGCGTGAGTCCGCGCTCTGACTTCATCAGCGATCTTATCAATGCGCGCGATCAAGGCGACAAGCTTAGTGACAGCGAGCTGTTCGACCAGATTTTCGGCATCTGCGGCGCTTCTTTGTCGGCAACCAGCCGTGCGGCCGGCGGTGCGCTCTATCTACTTTACACCCACCCGGAGCAGTTAGAGCAATTGATTGGCAACCCGGCGCTCATTCCTGACGCGCTCGAGGAATGCTTTCGTCTTGCCAGTAATGGCTATTTCACCTTCCCGCGCATTGCCGCTTGCGACACCGAGGTCGGCGGTACGCACATCCTCAAAGGCATGGTGGTACGGCCCTCGCCACTCGCTCCGAACTACGATCCGGACGTGTTTCCAGACCCGACGCGCTTCGACATTCATCGCAAGCCGAAGCGGATTCTGTCATTCGGCGCGGGCCCACATCACTGCATCGGCAATATCCTGGGCCGCACGACCATTACCGTTGCGATCCGGCGCCTGCTGGCGCGTTTTCCCAAGGCGCATCTTATCGATCCGGGCTTCACGCCGGTCTATGGCGGTGCGGTCGGAGAATTACGGCTGCAAAGCCTGCCGATGACAACCCACTAACGGCCCATCTGGACGGCGCCAAACCTTGGTAGTCGCGGAGCCTTTGGCTCCTAGGCGCGCTAGACATCGTCAGGTTAGCCGATTAGCGAAGCCCTGCCCTCATAGCGCATTTGTCGTGATAGCGGTCCTGATGATCCTTTAGAATTGTCGCCACGGTTTTGACCTCAAAGCCGCCATCGGGTCTCTTGACCACTCGCTGTAAATAGAAATCTTGAATTGGAAAGTGATTGTTGCCGTACCGGTAAGGTCCGCGGACGGAGGCGTAGTCAGCCTTTTCCAGCGCCGCGCGGATAGCTCCCTTGTCGGTTAGATCGCCGTTGACCGCAACGACGCCGCTATTGATGAAATTGGCCGCATCGTACGCCTGTGCGGCATAAAACGACGGATCGCGCTTATAAGCGGCACGGAAATCAGCAACAAATTTTTGATTGGCCGCGTTGGGTAGATCGATTGCCCAATTTCCGGCTGTGGCCACTCCGAGCGCCAAATTGCCGATCCGGGGAAGCGATATCGCGTCGATCATGTATGCCGTATAGAGCGGAACCTGACCTTTGAGGCCGACCTGCGCGTATTGCGTCAGAAACTGGGCGCCGGCAGAACCTGGATAGAAAGCGAAAATGGCATCCGGCTTTGCCGCGCGAGCTTTCGTCAGCTCGGCTGAGAAATCGAGTTGGCCCGGCCAAGGCGTGTACTCCTCGCCAACCACTTCGCCCTTGAAATTTGCCTTTACTCCGGCGGCTACGTCTTTGCCCGCGGCATAATTGGGATCGATAAGAAACAGCGTCTTGACGCCTTGCTGCGTGAGATACTCACCGGTCGCCTGAGCCGCCTGATCGCCTTGCCAAGAGACGGAAAAGAAATAGGGCGAACACCGCTCGCCGGCAATCTGGGAAGGACCAGCATTGGCGCTTACAATAAAAGTTTTGGAGTTGACGGCGGGAAGGATCGACGCCAGCAGCACGTTGGAAAATGCGTAGCCGGTGAGGAAGTCGACGTGGTCGCTTTCGATCAGCTTATCGGTTTTCTGCTTGCCGACCTCGGGTTTCGCCGTGTCATCCTCGTAGATGATCTCGACCGAACGCCCCGCCATCTTGCCGCCGAGATTCTCCAGCCCAAGATTGAAGCCGTCTCGCATGTCGTTTCCGATTGCCGCGGCCGGACCGCTCAAAGTTACGACGAAGCCGATTTTAACACTGTCGGCGGCGGCGGCGGACCCTACCGCAATGCACGAAGCCGCGAGGACGGAAACCAAGAGTTTCATTTTTACTTCCTCCCTATGTGGCGTCTTTGAGCGACTTCCGTTTCCATGGATCGGCCAGAGTGTGTAATATTGCTAGCTTTCTTTACCCCACAGCTTCTGTGTGGCGATATTCGCCCCCTCCCGCATCGCCTTAAACTTTTCCCAAATGACAGTCGGATGCACTTCGGTGCTGTACAAAGCTTGCGAAGAGAAGCCGCAATCGGCGCCGGCGACGACGTTCTCACGCCCGACCAGCCGCGCGAAACGGATGATACGCTCGGCGATCAGCTCCGGATGCTCGACGATGTTGCTGGCGTGGGTGACGACCCCGGGGACCAGCACTTTGCCTTCCGGCACCTTCACCCGCTCGAACAGATGATATTCGTGCTCGTGACGCGGATTGGCAGCCTCGAAGCTGTATGAGCCAGCGTCGATCTTCAATACATAATCAATAATGTCCGCTAACGCTGCTTCGTAGATGCGCGGCCCCTCATTGATGCCGTAGCAGGTGTGGAAGCGCACATATTGTGGCGGAATACCCTTGAGAGCCGCATTGATCGCCTCGACATAAATCTGCGCCCGCCGCTTTTTCTGCGCATCATCGAGGCCGACCTCGAAGAAAATGTCGGGCAGGAACGGATCGTCGATCTGCACCAGAATGCCGGCATCGACGATCGCCCGGTATTCCTTGGCCATTTCCGCGGCAAGCGCGTGGAAATATTCCTCATCCGACTTGTAGTATTCGTTCGAACCGACACCGGACGGTGCCGTCGCCGGGAGGAAAACGTGCTCGTTGGCGACCCCGGCCGCTGCCGCTGCCGCCTTAACATTATCGATGTCGATTTTTACGAGCTTCTCACCGCGGTATTTGACGGGACCGACGCAGACCACCGGAGCGAGCGCGATGATCGCTCCGCCCGACATCGCCCGCTTGAAATACTCGGCGTAATATTCCGGAAAAGCCGCGACCTCCTGCTCGAAAAGCTTCATCTTCATATGCGGGCGCGATTCGAACCCGTCGAGACGCTCGCGAATGTAGGTGAAGAAGCCCGGCTTGGAGAATTCCCCGTCGGTGACGATATCGATGCCGCAATCGACTTGCTGGCGCACTGATTCAGCGACCGCAGCGCGCAGAGCGTCCCGAAACGCTTTTTCGTCGTACGGCTGACCGGCGTATTTCGCCTTCATTACATCGAGCAGATTGCGGGGCCGCGGCAGGCTGCCGATATGCGTGGTCTGGATACGGTCGGTGTTTTGCTGTGGCGTCACGCGCGCCCTCCCTCTCTGCCACAAAATGACATCGCGGCATTCGTTTCCTCTAGGCCGTTGTTTTTTCACCGGGCCTTTCGTCGGAAGCTAGTCGACGATTGCCGCAATTTCAAACAAAAAAGTAGCGATGCTTTTTATTGCTTTTGCTTTCCCGAACGCTTGCCGGACGACCTTCTGCGATTTGGTCTAGCCATCTTGGGCCCGCGCAAACGCGAGAGCGAAATCTCCCGCATGCCCAGCATCGCGGGCGCCAAAGCCGACCAAACCTCGATCACCGAGCGCCGATTTGTCTCGTAGGGAAGCCAAGTGTCGACCACAAATAGCCCCCGCAGCAGGTAATGGGTCAACAGGATGAATCGCTCGGCTTTTTGGCGCGGGAAGCCTGCTGCATTGAGGCTTTCGAGCCAAATCCGATTAAGGCGTGAGCGCGCGCGTGTGACGATTGGGCGGTGCAGCTTCGCCAATGCGCGATCGCTCGCAGCAGCGATAGCGAGCTCCAACATGGCCCGATAGAGCGGGCCAAAGAAGAAATGCTCGGAATCGCGCAGGAACTGCTCGACGGTGCGCTGGCCGCCTCCAGCCGCAAGCCGTTCGGCGTGGTCGATGGCCGCATTCATTGCGTGTTGGGTTGCTCCGACCAGGAGATCGTTTTTAGTCGGGAAATAGCGCTCAAGCGCGCCGCGTGAAACCCCCGCACGCGTAGCAACCCCGCTGACACTGAAATTGGCGTAGCCCCCCTCGATCAGGATATCGAGGGCTGCAGCAAGAACCACGGATTGTGTGGCGCGCCGGCGTTGTTCCTGCGTCCTTCTCATAATTTCTCGCGCCGCGGCTTTCTTCATCAGACGGGATAGCGGCGCCTTAACGCAGTAGTCAATCGAAACAGCAGAAGCGGACCAGTACGGACGTCATGCATCTAGGCATATCTAAAGACGTAAATCAGCCTGCGATCCGCGCTGGCGAGTGTCTGATACCGATGGATGAACCGACCAAACGCGAACGGCGCCCAATTGGGAAGTGAGCGAAGTCACGATCAGTGCAACAATCCATTGAGTGTTTTAACATTGGCTTCTGCTTGAGAAATTCGTGACGCCAACAAACAAGACAGTACTAAGTTCATTGCTTCAGAACCAGTTGCCCTAAGCAACCACGATCCGTGATGCAAGCTGTCGTTTCCGGTCTCTGGCGCAGGCCCATACAGGTATTTTTATGATCGAGCCGAGCTATCCATCAAATCAGAAAGCGACTGATCGAGCGGCTTGCGTCATGTCCGCTTTACCCACCCGACTTGGCGGAAATCTCGGTCGCAGTGACGAGGGTGACGTTTCCGTCGAGGATCGGCTTGGCGATGCCGAAGAACCTAGCGACCGCCTCGGAGCCGTTATGATTATCCATCGCGGCTCTATCGGCAAAGCGTTCATAGGTGGTGAAGACGCAAGGATCCGACGCATCCTGCGAAACAAAAAAGCCGATTGTGTCGGGCTCGTTGGCCTCGACGTGCTCGGCGACGGCCACGAGCGCTTGTCGCATCGCGGCTTCGGATCCCTTTTTCGCCCGTATAACTGCCGTGATCGTCAACATAAACTTCCCGCCTCCCGCAACCGGTGACTTGTTTGCTTCAGCTCAATTCACGCCTGCCGCACCGCCGAGGGCGTCGTGCCGTAATTCTTGCGATAGACGCGGGCAAAGTGACTCGCGTTCGCAAAACCGCACGCGACCGCGATATTCGTGATTGTCGCCGGCGACTGGTGCAGCAAGGCGCGGGACCGCTCAAGTCTAATTTGGCGGTAGTGCTCCTGGTAGCTGCGCCGGAGCTTGGTGGCGAACAGGCGGTCCAGTTGCCGTGTTGAAATGCCGATGCGTCGGGCAACTTCATCTCGCCGCAGCGGTTTTCCCGGATGCCTTTCCATCAGCTCGAGCGCAGCAATCAGGTGCGAGTTGTGGACGCCGTAGCGTTCGACGAGGGAAGCCCGCTGCGATCCCTTGGCCGACCGTATTTCGGTGTGCAGGAACCAGTCTGAAACCTCACGCGCAAGGTCCGCGCCGTGACGCTCGGCGATTAGCGCATGCATCATGTCGAGCGACGCAGTCCCGCCGGCGCAGGTGAGACGGTTGCGGTCGATGATAAAAAGGGAGCGGGTCAACAAAATATTGGGGTGAGCCTCCAAGATCGCCTGCGCGTGTTGCCAATGAATGGTCATTTGGATGCCATCCATGACGCCGGCCTTGGCAAGAATGAACGGACCGCCCGACACGCCGCCGACGCGTGTGCCGCTTATCGCCAATCGACGCAACCACGCAAACGTCGCTTGATCGTCGAAGGCCGCCGGATCGCCTCCCGCAAAAACAAGGAGGACATCAAGCTTCTCCACATCGCCAACCTTCGCCGGACAGGGAACAGCGGCGCCACAAGAGGCCGTCACGCTCGTTTGGTGGGTCGAGATGTGCACCCAACGATAGAGTTCGCGACCGGCGAGGAGATTTGCGGCGCGCAGCGGCTCAACCGCGCAAGCGTAGGACATCAGCGCGAAGTCGGGAACAAGAAGCAAACCGACAACCTGCGGACCGTCCGTCATGGCTCATATTTAACAGAAAACGGCTCTTTGAGGCAAGACGAGACTCCGAACAGCCCGTAAGCATAGGCCCAAGGCGATCCGAGGACAGTGCGGCTGGCACGGGTTGCGTCGGAGAGCGGAGAACTCGGGCTTGAGAGCCGCGCCAAGCGGCGTGGACAATCTGCCCTCCTTCAAGTCGGACTTGCGCATGCGCTACGGTTTTCTATCGCTCCTAAAAAATTCTCTCTCGGGTCACCAGAATTGGAAGCCCGCTTGGCGCGAGCCTGAGCCGAAGACACGCTACGATGTTGTCATCGTCGGGGGCGGTCATGGACTTGCAACGGCTTATTACCTGGCAAAGGAGCACGGCCTCGCCAACATCGCGGTGGTCGAAAAGGGCTGGCTCGGCTCCGGCAATATCGGCCGCAACACGACGATCATTCGCTCCAACTATATGTTGCCCGAAAACAACCCGTTCTACGAATGGTCGATGAAGCTCTGGGAGAACTTCGAGCAGGAGTTCAACTTCAACGCCATGGTGTCGCAGCGCGGCGTGCTCAACCTCTGCCACTCGGATGCCCAGTACGACGCCTTTGCCCGGCGCGGCAACGCCATGCGCATCGACGGCGTCGATGCCGTGCTGCTGGACGCGCCGAGCGTACGCGGAATGTATCCGTTCCTGGATTTCGATAATCCGCGGTTTCCGATTCGCGGCGGCCTGCTGCAGCCGCGCGGCGGCACGGTGCGCCACGACGCGGTGGCCTGGGCTTATGCGCGTGCCGCGGACTCTCGCGGCGTCGACATCATCCAAAACTGCGAAGTAACCGGAATTGCGGTCGAGAACGGCAAGGTCGCCGGCGTTGATACAACACGGGGCTTTATCGGCTGCGGGAAACTCGGGCTTGCCGCGGCCGGCAATTCATCCGAAGTCGCCGCCATGGCGGGACTGAAGCTACCGATCGAGAGCCATGTCATGCAGGCGTTCGTTTCGGAGGGCCTCAAGCCGTACATTCACGGAGTCATTACTTTTGGTGCTGGTCATTTTTACGTCTCTCAATCCGACAAGGGCGGACTGGTGTTTGGCGGCGATATCGACGGCTACAATTCTTACGCGCGGCGCGGCAACCTGCCGATGCTTGAACACGTTGTCGAAGCCGGCGTGGCGATGATTCCCGGACTTGCCCGCGTGCGCGTCGTGAGAAGCTGGGGCGGCATTGTTGATATGTCGATGGACGGATCGCCCATCATCGATAAGACCGACATCGGCGGCCTCTATATTAACGCAGGCTGGTGCTATGGCGGCTTCAAGGCGACGCCGGCCTCCGGCTGGTGCTTCGCCCACACGATCGCTCGGAACCAGGCCCACAAGCTCAGCGCAGCCTTTCGCCTCGACCGCTTCCGGCGCGGATACACGATTGACGAAAAAGGCCAGGGCGCGACCCCCAATCTGCATTGACCCTTTGCCATGCTGATCAAATGTCCCCACTGCGGAACGCGCTCGATCGATGAATTCACTTTCATGGGTGACGCTCGGCCGCACCGGCCAAAATCCAATGACCCCGCGACCTCGGATCAGTGGTTCGACTACGTTTACCTGCGTGATAATCCAAAGGGTCGCTTCGAGGAATATGCACACCATTCCGGCGGATGCCGGTCGTGGCTGGTCGTCACCCGCGACACGCAAACGCACGAGATATTCGCGGTCGCGACAGCGCGGGACTTCGCCAACCAGCAAAACGGAGCCGAGCCGTGACGTCCTTCCGGCTACAAAGCGGCGGCCTGATCGATCGCTCGACCTCACTTGACTTCACGTTTGACGGGAAGCGCTTCGGCGGCCATTTGGGCGACACGCTCGCGTCGGCTCTCATGGCCAATGGCGTGCAGCTGATGGGGCGGTCGTTCAAATATCACCGGCCGCGCGGCGCTATTTCCGCCGGCGCCTCTGAACCCAATGCTCTGGTCGAACTTCGCGAAGGCGGCCGGAAGGAAGCCAATACGCGGGCCACCGTGATCGAACTCTACGATGGGCTCGTCGCCAAAAGCCAGAACCGGTGGCCGTCGCTCGATTTCGATATCGGCGCGATCAACTCGCTCGGTTCGGCGATACTCGTAGCCGGCTTCTACTACAAGACGTTCATGTGGCCTAAGAGCTTTTGGGAAAAAATCTACGAGCCGATGATTCGCCGCGCGGCGGGCCTCGGCTCGGCCGCCACCGAGGCCGATCCCGACAAATACGAAAAGTCCTACGCCCATTGCGACCTTCTGGTCATAGGTTCCGGACCGACCGGGCTCATGGCGGCGTTGACCGCCGCCCGCGCGGGCACTCGCGTCGTTCTCGCCGACGAAGGCTCGACGCTCGGCGGATCGCTTCTGTTCGAAAACGAGGAGATCGACGCCAAGCCTGGCCTCGATTGGGCGCGTGAAGTGATCTCTGAACTGGCGTCCATGCCGAACGTGACGCTGCTGCCACGCACCACGATATTTGGCTGGTACGACGACAATATTTTCGGCGCGGTCGAACGAGTAAACGATCACGTCTTGGCGCCCCCGGCTTACGAGCCCAGGCAGCGCTACTGGCGCATTATCGCCAAACGCGCCGTGCTGGCCGCCGGTGCCGAAGAGCGCCCCGTCGTCTTCGGCGGCAACGACGTGCCCGGCGTGGTGCTGGCCTCCGCCATGCGAACCTATGCCAACCGCTATGCGGTGGCTTCCGGAAAATCGGTTGTCGTCTTCACCAATAATGACTCCGGATACCGGACCGCGCGCGACATGCAGTCTCATGGTGTTGACGTCGCCGCAATCGTCGACAGCCGCGCCGAATCCAAAGCCGACGCGCGCTGTTTCCCCGTGCTTTTTGGGCGGATGATCGCCAATGTCATCGGCGGCAAGAGTGTCTCGGGCGTCGAACTGACCGATGGCACGCGGGTCGCGTGCGACACCGTTGCCATGTCCGGCGGATGGAGCCCGGTCGTCAACTTGTTGTGTCACCGTGGCGCAAATCCAGTGTGGAACGGGGAGCTTGCCGCTTTCCTGCCGCCACCGACGAACGGCGCGTTTGTCGCCGCAGGCTCGGCCGCGGGCAAGATGCTACTGTCCGAATGCCTCGCCGATGGCGCGGCGAAAGGCATGTCCGAGGGCGGAGCGCCAAAGATTCCGACATGCCGCGATGATACGTTTGCCGTAACGCCACTGTGGTGGGTGAAGGAATCCACCGGCAAGGCTTTCGTCGATTACCAGAACGATGCAACCGCCGATGATTTGCTACTCGCGTTGCGCGAGGGTTACACGGATGTGGAGCTTGCCAAACGCTACACCACGACCGGCATGGCGACGGACCAGGGCAAGCTCGGCAACGTCAACGCGATCGCCATCGTAGCCGAGGCCAAGCGCTCGTCGATCGAGCGAGTTGGGACTACAACCTTCCGGCCTTTCTATACTCCAGTCGCCTTCGGCGCTTTGGCGGGACCTTTCACCGGTCATCATTTCCAGCCGGTTCGCAAGACGCCGCTGCACGAATGGGCCGCCGAGCTTGGTGCAGTCTTCGTCGAAAGCGGTTTGTGGCTGCGCTCGGCGTGGTTCCCGAAGGAAGGCGAAGATTGGCGCGCGAGCGCGTCCCGTGAGGTCCGCAACGCGCGGGAGCGCGTCGGCATTTGCGATGTTTCCACCCTCGGCAAGATCGACGTGCAGGGCAAGGATGCGGCCGCCTTCCTCGATCGGATCTACTGCAACACTTTCTCGACGCTCGCCACAGGTCGCGCGCGTTACGGCCTGATGCTGCGCGAGGACGGCATCGCTTTCGACGACGGCACGACGTCGCGGCTGGCGACCGATCATTTCCTGATGACGACGACGACTGCGAACGCCGGCCGCGTCATGTCGCACATGGAATTCTGTCACCAGGCGCTGTGGCCTGATCTTGACGTGACCTACGTCTCGGTGACGGAACAGTGGGCGCAAATGGCCGTGGCCGGTTCCAAGTCGCGCGCCACGCTGCAGAAGATCGTCGATGGCATTTCGCTCGACGATACGATTTTTCCTTATCTCGCCGCCAAGGACCTCAAGGTACTTGGTGGCGTCCCGGCGCGGCTGTTTCGCATTTCGTTTTCCGGAGAACACGCCTACGAGCTGGCGGTGCCGGCCGATTACGGCAGCATGACTGCTCGCGCAATCCTAAAGGCGGGCGAGGAATTCGGCATCTTGCCGTACGGCGTTGAAGCGCTCTCCATCATGCGCATCGAGAAAGGCCATGTGGCGGGTGGTGAGTTAAACGGCATCACGACGGCGGCGGACCTCGGCCTCGGCCGGATGATGTCGACCAAAAAAGACTATATCGGCCGGATGATGGCCGGCCGCGAAGGATTGACCGACAAGAACCGACAATGCGTGGTCGGCATCCGTCCGGTTGCCAAGACCGATCGCATGCGATCCGGGTCGCATCTTCTGAACAAGAATGATCCGCCGTCGATGGCCAACGACCAGGGCTATATTTCGTCGGTCGCATGGTCGCCGATGCTGGACCAGTGGCTCGGACTGGCGCTCCTTGCAAACGGTCGGGAACGCCACGGCGAGGTGGTGAAGATTTTCGACGGGCTCAGGAATATTCACATGTTCGGCGAAGTCTGCGAACCAGTGCATTACGATCGCGAAAATACCAAGCTCCATGCCTGAGACGTCCGCGATGGCCCAGCCCATTCTGAACCGCGCCTCGCCGCTGGCGGATGTCGCCCGCCGCGGGCGCTTTGGCGCAGACCGCGCGCTTCCCGGCGTCGAACTCTCCGTGCGGCATCCGGCGTCGATCGTCGCTGTGATCGCGCGCAGGGGCAAGGCGGACGAGCTTGCCATCGCCCTCAAGGGGCTCAGTGCCTGCGCTGTCCATTGGGCGGGGTTCGATCAGCACTACGTTGTCGCCGACGATCGGACCGAGGGCGCCCTCCATGACGAGCTCAAGCATCGGCTCAACAGCATGGCTTCCATTTCCGATCAGAGCCACGGCCGTATCATCATCCGCATCGCCGGCCCAAAGTCGCGCACTGTGCTGGCCAAAGGAACATCGGTCGATCTGCACGCCGACGAATTCCCCGTGGGCAAAAGCGCGGTAACGCAGATGGCCCATGTCGGAGTCCACCTGACGCGCACGGGTGCGGATGCGTTCGAACTTTCCGTATTTCGCGGCTTTGCCGAAAGCTTCTGGGGGTGGCTCACGCAACAGGCCGAGGAATTCGGCTACCAGGTGATGTGACTAGCGAAAACACGGATGCCGGGACAATCGCTTGCGGAGGGGGACTGCGATGGCGACTGTTACATCTGGATCAACCGACGGAATGCTGCGCGACGTCGATTGGCGGCAGGTCGTCTTCATTGTTGCCGGCGTGCCGGCGCTCGTTCTGTTCTCCATGGGCGGCATCTCAGCGACTATCGGCGCGCCGGCCTGCCTGGTGTGGACGATTTCCGTCCTTTTTGGCTTCGCACAATCCTTCACTTACGCGGAGATAGCCGGCCTCCACCCCTCGAAGACCGGCGGCACGGCGGTTCACGGCGCCACCGCCTGGATCCGCTACAGCCGGATTCTCGCGCCGCTGTCGCTGTGGTCGAATTGGCTGGCCTGGACGCCGGTCCTTGCCATCGGCGCCGGCCTCGGCGCCGGTTACCTGTTGTCCATCTTTTTCGACGCCGGGTCGCCAATCAGCACTTGGCACCTGACGCTGATAAATCTTGGCTTCCTGTCCAAGGATCTGACGGTGCGGCTGAATGCGACGTTCTTTCTCGGCGCCGCCATCATGCTGGTCGTGTTTGCAATCCAGCACCGCGGCGTCCTTCGCACCGCGCAAATCTCGGCAATCCTCACGATCGCTTCGCTGCTGCCGCTCTTCATCGTCTGCGTCGTGCCGCTGCTCGCGGGCAACGTCCACGCGCAGAATTTCGTGCCGTTCACGCCGTTGGCCACCGAGAACGGCAAGGTCATCGCCGGCGTGTGGGACTTAGCCGGCGTTCGCCTGTTCCTCGGCGGCCTGTTTATCGCGGCGTGGTCGGCCTACGCTTTCGAGACGGCCGTGTGCTATATGAGCGAGTTCAAGAATCCCGGCCGCGACATGCCGCGGGCAATCATCGTCTCCGGCGTTATCTGCATTGCCGCTTATGTGACCATCCCCGTGGTCTTTCAGGGAGTCATGGGCACCCAGAAGATGCTCGACCCGGCGATCGGCGACGGATCGGGCATGGGGGTCGCGCTCGCGAGCATGCTCAACACCGGGCCGGCGATCACCAAAGCCCTGGTGATCCTGCTGTTCTTCAGCCTGATCATGGCCATCATCACCGCAATGGCCGGCTCCTCGCGAACCCTCAACCAGGGTGCGAGAGACGGCTGGCTGCCGAAGTATCTCGGCTACGTCAATCGACACGGCGCTCCAACGCGCGCCATGTGGACGGACTTGGCCTTTAACTTGATCCTGCTCTCGATGTCGAATTATCTGTTCGTGCTGGCCGTTTCCAACTGCAACTACTTGATCTTCAATTTTCTCAATCTCAACGCCGGATGGATCCACCGGATCGACAATCCGAAAGTCAAACGGCCGTGGCGCTGCCCGACTTGGCTGCTGGCAGTCGGAACGATCCTTGCCTATGTCAACGCATTCCTTCTGGGCGCCGGCGCCAACGTCTGGGGCAGCGGAACGCTGCTGTTGGGGTTCGTGTCTGCCGCCATCATCATTCCGGTATTCGCCTTTCGGCACTACGTCGTCGACAAAGGCGTATTTCCCAAGCACATGTACGAGGACTTATTGCTGCCCGGTGAAACGGAGTTGAGACCAACGCGCGCGGGCATTCTGCCGTATGCGGCGCTGCTTGGCGGTATCGGGTCGTGCCTGTTTGGTTATCTCATGTTCTGGACATGAGCCGGGCGAGCGATCAGGGCATCGGGTCGGCGGTCGCGCTCGTCCAGTCAGGCTTAAAACCGAGAACATTCACGTTCTTCGGCAGATTCGGATTGAAGATCCTCGCCTGCCAGAACGACGATTTACGCGCCGGGTCGTCCGCGCCGAGACGATGCGTCTGGCAAAGCATCCGGAAGCGTTGGGAATATTGTTCGAACTCCAGCAGCGCTACCTTTGCCTTGATCAAGCTAGCAGCGGACAGCGAGCCGGCCGCGAATACAGCCGTCATTTCGTCGGAGAAAAGCTCCGGCAATTGAAAGTAGTCCGCTCCAAGATATTGCAGCGCCGCCTCACGCGCTTCTTCCGCATCGTTGGTCTTTTGTACCTGAAATTTGAAGAATCCAGTGCTGGCCGAAGGTTCTTCAGGCACCAACAGCACCGCCATTGCCGGCATGATCAGCCGTCCGCTGCTGGCGCTAACCCGCGGCTGCGTCGCCGGCATCGGCTGACCACCGAACTCGCGCACCGAGATTTGCCGTATGCGGCATTGCCAGCCGAGAAAATATGCCTTCAGTCTCCGACTTTTGATTGATCGCATTTGAAAGCCGGCAAAAGAAGCGTCGATTTCGGTGGCCGCGGCCGCCGAAGCGCACGAGTATCCCGCCTAGCGCAACGCCCTTGGGGCGTCGCAGGATAGCGCCGGGGATGCGCAGATGACAGCCCGCTCGGGCGCTTGTGTGCCAGTCAGGCGACCTTCAGCGTCGGTTTTGTGGCTGCGGTCTTTTTTCGTAACGCCCAGTAAGGAGCAGTGCGGCGTTTCAACATGTCCCTGAACTGAACCGTGGTCTTCTTGAGCAGTTCGCCGGAGCCCCAATCGACGATGACGCCGTATTGCCGGATCAGGTCGAGCGCCGACAACTCCTTCTTGCGATAGCGCGCAGCGATCGTCTCGGCATTTTCATCAAGCCAGCCGGCGCGGGCGCGGTCGATGCGGTCGCGCTCTTTTTCGGTTGCTGCCAGATCGACCTCATACTCGCAAAGGTCCCGGTCCTTCTCTGTAACGACCACGCCGTAATCCTTGCGCGCCCGTTCGATGGAGACATAGCCCTCGATCACGTCCTCCAAAACCGAGTTGACGTCGCGGAGCAAGGGATCGCCGAGACCGCCGCCGCCGGCCGACGGACGTACGACCGTATCTCCCTGGTTAAGAGGAACGCCGGAAAACAGCGAGCCGAGATAACGCTCGTTGGGTTGGCCGGGATTGACCCACACGCCATGCGGTATGGACGGCAGCCCGCCCCACAAACCCCAAGTGATCGAACGTTCGCGGTCGCAGCAATACGACACGACCGTGCGCGTGCACGCGTACAAGGTCCCGCCCTTCTCCACGCCCATGCCGCCACGGAACGTGCCGGGCCCGCCGGAATCGACAATCAGTTCGTGGCCGGTGGTCAATACCGGCGACAGACGCTCCTGCCCCTCGAATGGTTGGGTGCCCAGCTGGACGCCGAATACCGGTCCGCTCGCCGCCCATCCATCCTTGCCGTTGCGCGCGCCCCAGCCGCCGACCATCCAGTCGTACCACATGAAATAAGGCAGGTTTTCGTGCCGCGTGTCGCGGCCGCCGATCAGCAGATATTCGAGGTTGAACGTGCAGGCCATGGCGCGCTCGGGCAGAACCTCGGCCCAAAGTTCGAAAACCGAATTCATAATCTTCTCGAACGGTCCGGAACAGAAGCCGGCAACCGGCGTCGGCCAGTCGGCGTTCACCACCGAACCTTTGGGCCCCAATTCCACGGTCACGACGCGATAGAAACCCGAATTGAGCGGGATGTCCGGCGATTGCATCTTGGTGCCGGCCACGATGGCCGCAAACGCACCTCCGAAACAGCAATTCAGGAAGGTCGAAATGGTGTGGGGATGCGATCCCGAAAGATCATAGTGCACCCGATCGCCGTCGATGGTCATCTTCACATGGATCGGGATCATCCCCTCGCCGTTCACCGGATCGACATCGATGAAATCCGTGGTCTCCCAAACGCCATTGGGCATTTCCAGAAGCCGCTGCCGGGTGAGCGTCTCGACGTAATCCTGGACCTCGGCGAACGATTGCTTGATGACCTCGGCGCCATACTTGTCGCAAAGGCGCTGCACTTCGCGTTCGGCGACGCGACAAGCCTCTGCCTGGGCTTGCAGGTCGCCGATAATGTCGGCCGGCGCCCGCGTGTTGTTGGCGATGAGCTCGGCCACGTCGGACAGATAGACGCCCTCGCGATAGACTCTGACCGGCGTGATCCGAAGACCCTCCGCCATATGATCGAGCGCGCTGACGTTGAACGAACCCGGCACCGCGCCGCCGACGTCCGCCCAATGGCCATTGGCCTGAGCAAAGCCGAGCAACTCTCCTTTGTAGAACATGGGTCCGAAGATACGGGTGTCGTTGAAGTGCGTGCCGCCCTGATAGACGTCATTGACGACAAAGATGTCGCCGGGGTGAATGTCACCTTTGAATTTGTTGATCACGGCTTTGGCGGTGTAGTGCAGCGTGCCGACGTGGGCAGCGATGTCGCCGCTGCCTTGCATCACCGTGTCGCCGTTGATATCGCACAGCGCCGAGGAAAAATCCCGCGACCAGATCACGAACGAATAGCAGGTGCGAAAGATCTGCTCCGCCATCTGGTCGACGATGTTGACATAGGCGTTCTTGAGCACTTCGAAGGTAACGGGATCGAGTGAAAAGCCTTGGTTATTCTTGGTCATACTATGCTCCTAAAATCCGGGGTCTCTCAGATTGGCGCCAGATGCCTCGGCGTATCAGCCGCGCGGCACGCGCATGACAATGGTGAGATAGTCGTCGACTTCCGCCTTGATCCCCGGGGGTACGAGCGTGGTTGAATTGAGTTGCTCAATGATCGCTGGCCCTTCGATGACGTCGCCGGGCGCAAGATGCATCCGGTCGAAGATCCGGGCCTTTAGCGGCTTGGGATGTTCGTCGAACAGAACCATCCGTTCGCTGACCGGCTCCGCCGCTTTACCGGTGCGTCGCGACACTTTCGCGAATTCAGCCTTGCGCACCAGACCCGTCGCCTTGACCTGAAGGCGATAGACCTCAACCGGGGCGCCCGGGCGCGAATAATTGTGCTCGCGCCCATGGTCCTCGTGAAACTTCGCAATTGCCGCCTCAAGTGACTGAAGCTGCGACGGCAGGCTAATCGACATCGAGCGCCACTGTCCGAGATAACGCATGTCGATGAACCGCTGAAATACCATGCGGTCTTCGCCGACACCCTCGTGCAGCAACCGTTCCCTGCCCTCCATCTCCAGTTCGCGGAACGCCCGATCGAGCTCGGAAAGCGCCAAGTCGGCGACATTGTGCAAATACATCCGCGAGAGGTCGTGCGATATGTCAACGAGGAGACAGCCCAATGCTGACGTGACGCCCGGATTCGGCGGCACCAGGACGGTGGGAATAGCAAGATCTCTCGCCAGCGCCGCGCCGTGCAACGCACCGGCGCCGCCAAAAGCGACAAGCGCGAAATCGCGCGGATCGTAACCCTTGCGGATCGAAACCAGACGAACCGCATCCGCCATGTTGGCGTTGGCGACCTTAAGGATGGAAAGAGCCGCCTCTTCGGGCGTGAGGCCCAAAGGTTTCGCGATGCGCTCGGCGACGGCTTTCTCGGCCAGATCGCGACGCAGCTTGATTGCCCCGCCCGCGAGCGACGTGCCGAGCCGGCCAAGCATGACATTGGCATCGGAATTAGTCGGCTCGGAGCCGCCGTTGTCGTAGCAGGCCGGACCGGGCCTGGACCCAGCGGATTGCGGGCCGTTGCGTAGCGAACCGCCTTTGTCGATCCAGGCGAGCGAACCGCCCCCGGCGCCGATGGTAAGGACCTCGATGCTCGGGAAGCAGATTGGATACCCGTACTGTACGTACCAATCCTTAGTGACTGGAAGAACGCCCTTGTCGCACAGACAAACGTCCGTGCTGGTGCCGCCCATGTCGAAGCCGATGGAATTTTCGAAGCCCGACAGTTGCGCCACGAAGCGGCTGGCGATGGCCCCGGCGGCGATGCCAGAGCCGGCGAGCCGCGCGGAGAAACTCTCAGAAACCTTCGCCGTCATGACGCCGCCTCCGGAATGAAGAAGCAGCAAGTCTTCCTCATAGCCGCCGTCGGCCAAACGCTTGGCAAGATCGCGGGTATAATCGCCGGTTACCGGCGCCAAGACGGTGTTGGCCACCGTTGTCGAGAAGCGCTCATGCTCGAAAATTTCCGGCATGATGTCGCTGGAGATCGAGATGGCGGCGTCGGGCAGCTCGCGCGCTAGAATTTCGCGCATGCGTTGCTCGTTTGCTGGATTAGCGAACGAATTGACGAAACAGACGGCGATCGTCTTGACGCCGCGCTTGCGTATCACGCGCGCCAATTCCACCGCTTCGGCCTCGTCGATGCCGGTGATGACCTTGCCGGAATAGTCGGTACGCTCGGCGATCACCAGGCGATCGCGGCGCGGGATGTAGGGCGCGGCCATTTCCTTATAGGTGTCCCACAGGTCGTCGCGGGTACCGCGGCGGATTTCGATCACATCCCTGAACGATTTCGTCGTGACCATGACGGCACGGGCGAACCGCCGGGTGATCAAGGCATTGGTCGCCAGCGTCGTGCCATGAGCAAACAGCGTCATGTCGTTGAGCTTGATGCCGCCAAGCTCAATTCCCTTGACGACGCCGTCGATGGGATTGGCCGTGGTCGGCGTCTTCGACACGTGCAGCTTGCCGCTCTGCTCGTTCAGAAAGCAAAGGTCGGTGAAGGTACCGCCAACGTCGCAGGCGACCCGGTACGCCCCACTATCCTGCCCTTCACGTTTTACCGTCTGATCCATAACCGTCCTCTCCGCTTAGCTTCCCCGGCGTAGCGTCAAAAATGGTTTTGCGCGCATCCGCGGCCGACGGTGCGGCACATGCAAGATGCGTGCACATTTCAGAACTTTCGATATGCCTTGTTGAGCTGGACCATCGGATGATTGGGCGACATCTGAAATTTGACCAGAAGCTCGCGCGCCATCATGTCCCGATCCTGCTGGTTGTCGGGCAACTTCACATTCTTCGGGATGCGCACCCAGCCGTTGCAATTGCGGTCGAAAATCGCCGGCTCGCCGTCCTCGTAACCCATGTGGATGTCCTCAAGCCAATTGAGGTCGTCCCAGCCCATGTATTCGATGTAGCCCTTCAGATAGGGTGTCAGTCGCGCGTAGTCGGGAATGAGATTCACATCGTAGCGATAGCCGATATGTTGCCCGATTTCCTTTTCGCAACTCGACGAGAGACCCGCCTTGTCGGTCAGAAACTGGTCGACCAACTCGATCGCCGAACCTTTGTAGCTGGTGCCTGCCACGTTCGTTCTCCGGTCAGTATTTGTGGTAGCCGCCGGTTTCCATGCCGACGGTGTAGTTGGTGCCGGCGAGCGGAACCTTGCACATTGCGGAGGCTTCCATCGTAAGCGCCGCGAGATCTTCGGGCTCGAGCGAATGGATGTTGGTCTTGCCGCAGGCGCGAGCGAGCAACTGGGCTTCCATCGTCAGGGTATGCAGGAAGTTGTAAACCCGCTCCGCCGCCTTGTCGGGATCGAGGCGCTGGCGCAGCAGGGGATCCTGGGTCGCTACGCCGACCGGGCAGCGGCCGGTGTGGCAATGATAGCAGTGGCCGGCTTCCACACCGATCTCGCCGGGGTAGTCGGTCACGCCGTCGATGTGCTTGTTGCAATTGAGCGCCATCAAAACAGAATGACCGATAGCGACCGCGTCGGCGCCGAGCGCCAGGGCCTTCGCGACGTCACCGCCATTGCGTATACCGCCGGCATAGACCAGCGAGATCTCGCCGTGTTTGCCAAGTTCGTTGATGGCTCGGCGCGCCTCGCGGATCGCCGCGATGCCAGGAATGCCGGTGTCCTCGGTCGCGATGTGCGGGCCCGCGCCGGTACCGCCTTCCATGGCGTCGATGTAAATCGAATCCGGTCCGCATTTCACCGCCATGCGGACGTCGTCATAAACTCGCGCCGCGCCGAGTTTGAGCTGGATCGGTATCTCGTGATTGGTCGCCTCGCGGATTTCCTCGATCTTGAGCGCCAGATCGTCGGGCCCGAGCCAGTCCGGATGCCGGGCGGGCGACCGCTGATCGATACCCGCCGGCAACGAACGCATTTCGGCGACCTGGTCCGTCACCTTCTGACCCATCAAGTGGCCACCAAGACCGACCTTGCAGCCCTGGCCAATGAAAAATTCACAGCCGTCGGCAAGACGCAGGTGGTGCGGGTTAAAGCCGTAGCGCGACTGGATGCATTGATAGAACCAGCGTTCCGAATAACGCCGCTCGTCGGGGATCATTCCGCCTTCGCCGGAACAGGTCGCCGAGCCGGCCATCGTCGCGCCCCGCGCCAACGCGATCTTGGCCTCGTAGGACAGCGCGCCGAACGACATGCCGGTTACATAGATCGGAATGTCGAGCACCATCGGCCGCTTGGCGCGCGGCCCGATTACCGTCTTGGTCTCGCACTTCTCGCGATATCCCTCGATGACAAAACGCGTCAGCGTTCCGGGCAGGAAAGTCAAATCGTCCCAATGCGGAATCTTCTTGAACAAGGAGAAGCCGCGCATCCGATAGCGGCCAAGCTCTGACTTGATGTGGATATCGTTCATCACCTCGGGGGTGAAAATGCTGGAGGAGCCAAGAACGTATTTCCTGGCCTCCGCCGGCGCGTGCTGCGGAGGCTGGGCCCGGTCTGCGCGCGGCAGCGCAACGGTCGACATCGCCCGCGATTTGGCAACCTTTGCCGGCGCCGCACGCAACACTCGCACTTTCCGTGAAACGGCTGTCTTCGATTTTTTCTTTGCCATTTTCCTTGCCACGGTTGTGTCCGCCTCAAAGGACGAGTTTTTTTTCACTGGGTTCGAGGTTGTCGTAGTTCCAAAGCTGCTTGCCAGCCACGATCTTCCTGACGTGACCGATACCGTGCTTCGGAAACAGGTCGTACATCTTGAGCTTTCTGGTCAGCCATTCCCGATCGAGATCGGTCATTTCTCCGGGAACGGCATCAACACCGAGCGAGCGCGCCTCGCCGCCGAGATAGATGGTGCCGTCGTACATCGAATCACCCAGGTTTTTCCCGGCGTCGCCGAGGATCACCATGCGGCCGCGCTGCATCATGAAGCCCGAGAACGCACCCGTATCGCCGCCGACGATTATCGAGCCGCCCTTTTGATCGATGCCGGTACGTGCGCCGACCGAGCCTTTGCACACCAGATCGCCGCCGCGCAGCGCCGCGCCGAATTGCGAGCCGGCGTTTTTCTCGATGACGATGGTTCCCGCCATCATGTTCTCACCGCAGGCCCAGCCGACACGTCCCTTGATGGTGACGTTTGGGCCGTCGAGCAGGCCGCACGCGAAGTAACCGCAGGACCCTTCGATGTGCAGGTTGAGCCGATGCAGAATGCCGACGGCGATCGAGTGTTTCGAACCAGGATTATGCAACACCACGGTGCCGACGCCGCGATTTAGCAACTCGCGCAACTTGGCGTTGATCTGCGGAGTTTCAAGATTCGCGCAGTCGATCTCCGCCCGGTTGTTGAAATCGACGTCCGGAGAATCCGGATACCGATACGAGCTGCCTTCCTCGGCGACGTCAAAGAAACGCTGCTGGGTGCGACCGAGGAGGCCCTCGGTGTGCATTCCCATCTCGTGCGACAGATGGTCTTTCTTGGCTGTTAAACCCGCCATACCAGCACCTCCTCGTCGTACGGATCACGGGTTTCGATCTCCCGATTGACGACCGAGCGGATCGCCACTTCTTCCGAAGCGAGAGCCACAAGATTGTCGCTCTCAAACAGCACCATCGGCTTTGCTGCCATGCTGTCCTTGGCCATGCCAAGCGCATCTTTGGTCGAGACAAGATACGTGAACACGCCGTCGATCTCTTCGATCGATTGCCGAAGCGAATCCTCCAGCGTGGCGCCATGTTGGAGATTGTAGGCGGTATAAACCGCGAGCAATTCGGAATCGCAGTCCGAAACAAAGCGATGTCCGTTGCGTTCAAAATCCCGGCGCATCGCCCAATAATTGGTCAATTGACCATTATGGACGACAGCGATGTCATTGTACGGGTACGCCCAATAGGGATGGGCGGAACGAATGTCGACATCCGATTCCGTTGCCATCCGGGTGTGGCCGATGCCGTGCGTACCCTGAAAGTGACCCAAGCCGTATTGAGCGGCGACCCGCGACGCATCGCCCATGTCCTTGATGAGCTCCAGCGCACTGCCCATGGAGAGAATTTCTGCGCCTTCCACGTCCTCCACGTAATCGGCGAGCTTTTTCATGTCGCCGTCGTAGCGCAGGCGATAACGATAAGCGTATTCGGTAGCGTCCTTGCGGTCGATGATCTGCACGCCGAGCGAAGCCAAGCGTTCATCGACCGCTTCGCGCCGCTTTTTGACCTCAGCGTGGACGCCGAAGCTCGCACTCATGTCTTCCAGCTCGGCCACCTTGAAACGCATCACGTATTCGTTCGGGCCGGGCACGCCGTAGATGGCGTAGCCGGTCGAATCCGGGCCGCGATGCCTGAGCGATTGCAGCATGGCGGTCATTTCCTGACCGACGTCCGCGGTCGCGTCGCGATGGATAATTCCCGCTATTCCGCACACGGCTTTGTCTCCCTAAGGCAGGCAATTGAGATAAGTCGCAAGGTCCCACTCCGTCGACGTGTGAAGGAAGCGCTCCCATTCGTCGCGCTTGTACTCGTCATAGAGGCGATGCATTTCGCCGGGCATTGCCGACTTGACGACTTCGTCGTTCTTGAGCGCTTCGAGCGCGTCGCCCAGCGTCATCGGCAGCTTCTTCACCTGCTTGCCGGCTTCCAGAGCCGCGTAGATGTTACGCTCTTCCGGCCGTCCCGGATCGATCTTGTTTTTGATGCCGTCCTCGGCCGCCTTGAGGATGGCTCCCGCCATCAGATACGGATTCACCATCGAATCGACCGCGCGATATTCGAAGCGGCCGGGAGCGGAGACGCGCAAACCCGTGGTGCGATTCTGAAAGCCCCAGTCGGCGAAGACTGGCGCCCAGAAGCCGGTGTCCCAGAGACGGCGGTACGAGTTGACTGTGGAACAACCGATAGCGGTGAGCGCCGCCAGATGCTTGACGATGCCGCCAATGACATAGAGGCCGACCTTGCCTGGCATTCGGGGATCGCTACCGTCCGGCATGAACGTATTGGTTCCGCCGCGCCGATACATGTAGTTGTGCTCGAAGCCCGGCAGGTTCTTCGGATCGTTGCCCAGCGGCTTAAGTTCGTCGTTGCCGCCGGTCCACAGCGAGATGTTGTGGTGACAGCCGTTGGCCGAAACGCCCATGAACGGCTTGCACATGAAGCAGGCAATGACATTGAACTCGCGCGCCACCTGGGCGCAAATCTGGCGATACGTCGTAAGGCGATCCGCGGTGCGCAGTGCATCGTCATAGTTGAAATTGAGCTCGATTTGCCCCGGCGCGTCCTCGTGGTCGCCTTGAATCATATCGAGGCCCATTTTGCGGGCGTATTCGATGACTTTCATGTAGATAGGGCGCAGGCTCTCGAATTGGTCGATGTGATAGCAATAGGGATTGGAAAAGCCGCCGTTCGGCTTGCCGTTCTCGTCCTTCTTCAGCCACATCATCTCGGGCTCGGTGCCGTGGCGCATATGTAGCCCGTGATCCGCGGCAAATTTCTCGTGGATGCGGCGCAAATTTCCGCGGCAGTCGGCGGTAAGAAACGCGCCCGGATCGTCGCGTTCCTCGCGATTGCGAAACAGCGTGCAGAACATGCGGGCGACGCGCTTGTCCCACGGCAATTGCATAAACGTTTCAGGTTCTGGCACGCCGACGAGTTCCGCCGCCTCGGGTCCATAGCCCAGATATTCGCCGCGACGGTTCATGAACAAATTGACGGTGGACCCGTAGACGAGCTGAAAGCCGCCATTGGCGATATTTTCCCAATGCTCAGCCGGGATCCCCTTGCCCATAATGCGGCCGGTGACGGAGACGAATTGCAGATAAAGGTATTCGACGCCGAGCGCGTCGATTCGTTTCCTCACCTGCTTGATGAGGTCATCGCGACCAGGACTTTCGGTAAAACCCACATAATCCGACACAGACAGTCCCCCAACGTACATCGATTTTTTTCGGTCTTGACGACCTAAATTCCATCCCCCGACAAGACGACCATATTCAGCTCCACGGGAACGGGCTGTTGGAAACAGGGTGCAACTTGCCTTCGGCGTATCGCGAAAAGCGAAACGGCTCCAGCAGTTGCGTTTTTTCGCCACAGATCTCCTGGGCGACGAGTTTGCCGACCCCGATCATTTTGTAGCCGTGATTGGAGTCGGCGATAATGAAGACGTTCTCGCGGAAAACGTCGATCACCGGAAAACTGTCCGGTGTAAAACAGCCCAAACCGCCGGACTTCTCGCCTCTCTTGTACTTGTCGATCTTGCCTTCGAAGCGTTTCTGGCAATGGGCAAGCATCGAGCACCATGTCTCGATGAATTTGTCGCCGACGACGAAGTCGGGCGACGCGGGGCCATAGGGATCGACCGCGACCCGGTCTGGATCACCGCCGACGATGTAGGGTGAGCCGCCACCCTGGACGCCACCGAAATTGAAATCAGGCTTGTAGTACAGGCCCCACAACTCATCGGTGAGAAGTCGGCCGTCGACATCAGAGTACAGCGGCGCGTCGGTATCGACATGAATCACCGGCGGCATGCGGCCGTCGTTGGTCTTGTGCATATTCGGATCGACGCCGAGCGTGCCTTCCTCCAGGCACCAGAATTTCCAGGTTCGCACCCTGTCATGCATCGCGCCGTCCTTGCCCTTGATGGACACGGTGCGCGGGAGCTCCAGCATATTCCACAGCTTGTTGACCCAAGGTCCGACTCCGACCACCACATAGTCGCACTTGATCGTGCCCTTGTTGGTCTGAATTCCCGTCACGGCGCGCGAGTTGTTGCCGAATTCGAAGCCGATCACCTCGCAGCCGGTGATGATGCGGACACCCTCGGCTTCCGCTTTGGACGCTAGGCCGAAGATGGAAGCCATGTTGTTGGCATAACCGCCCTTTTTTTCATGCAGCACGGTGGTGATGTGCTTAGCCTGCCAGTCGGAGAACAGACCCTCCATGTATTTTTGCGCGTCCTCGGCGCCTTCGACGAAAGTGGAATCGTACCCGATCGCCTGTTGTTGCTCATAAATAGCGCCGACTTGCTCGTGCATGATCTCCGGGCTGATCTGCATGTAGCCGACGGCATGATATGAGAAAGTCTTGGGGTCGCTTTCCCAAACCGAAACAGAGTGCGCCATCAATTCGCGCATAGCCGGTTGGTAATAGTTGTTACGGATGATGCCGCAGGCGATGCCGGAAGCGCCAGCAGCTACCGCGGTCTTATCGACGACCAGAATATCCTTGCCTGAGCCGCGCCCGGTTTCCTTCAGCTTCAACGCCAGATGATAGGCGGTGGAAAGACCGTGAACGCCCGCACCGATGATGGCGTATTTGACGTTGGTTGGAACACCCATTGATCCAGGCTCCGCTGCTTGACGCCACGCGTGAGTAGAATCCATACTTCGGAACGAGTTTGATGACCAATTTAGCCCAATTCATACCAATTGCAACCACAGAGCATCCAGGTGCATCTTCAAAGCGAAAGGCCGGCAATCGCCATGGGAAAGCATGAAGAGATCGCCGATGTCCTAGCGTTCGCGTCCGGCCGCACCACTAATGTCATTTTGAGCCGGCTTAAACGGGCAATCGAGACCGGAATTTACGCCAACGGGGATCAATTGCCCGCGGAGCGGCAATTGGCGGTTACGTTTGGAGCCGCAAGGTCCACCGTCCGCAAGGTGCTCGATCAGCTCGAACAGATGAAACTTGTAACGCGCCGCGCCGGCAGCGGCACCTTCGTGAGCTATCCGGGCCCGGATGACCACGACTTGAATGACGTCGCCGCGTTGGTAAGTCCGCTGCAGCTGATCGAAACCCGCTTTGCCATTGAACCGTATATGACGCGGCTTGCGACCATACATGCGACCAGCGGCGACCTGGAGAACATCGAGAACGTGGTGAGGCGGCTCGATGAGTGCGACGGCGACCAGGATCTATTCACCCAGCTTGATTGCGAATTTCATCTGGCGCTTGCCCGGTCCTCTCGCAACCCGCTTATCGTGCGGATGTACCAGCAGGTGAATATGGTCCGTCTGCACGCCCAATGGGACCGCATGAAAAAGCTCATCCTGACGGTCGAGAAGATGACCGCATACAACGGCGAGCACCGCGCCATATTCGAGGCGCTATTGCACCGCGATACGCAAACCGCGGTCGACCTCATCAGGACGCACCTCGAGCAAGCGCGCGCCGACCTTATTGGCGCCGACCGGATGTAGACTACGGGACGCCGGATGTAGACTACGGGACGGCAGTATGCGTGACTAAACGGAAAATGCAGCGTCACTCTCACGCTTAATGGGGTGGTCATGACAGTTCAGGCTCCATCGCTCGATCAGTGGCGCGCCGTTGCCGAGCAATGCGGATTGTCGCTCAGCGACGCCGACGTAAAATCTTTCAGCGGGTTGCTGGCCGGCTTTGTCGGCGCCTATGAGGTCGTCGACGGCCTGCCCGACGAAGTGCCCGCGGTTAAATACCCGCGAACTGCCGGCACCAAGCCCAGCGCCGAAGAGAACCGGCACAACGCGTGGTACCGCAAGACCTCGATCAAGGGCGCGCCGAGCGGCAAGCTCAGCGGCAAGCGCGTCGGCATCAAGGATAACGTGATGGTGGCCGGCGTGCCGATGATGAACGGTGCGGCGACGCTCGAGGGTTTTGTGCCGAATTTTGACGCGACCGTCGTAACCCGTTTGCTCGATGCCGGCGCCGAGATTATCGGCAAGACCCACTGCGAATGTTTCTGCCTCTCCGGCGGCAGTCATACCAACGCGACCGGTCCGGTCCATAACCCCTGGAAAATGGGCTTTTCCGCCGGTGGCTCGTCGTCCGGTAGCGCCGTTGTCGTCGCTCTGAAAGAAGCGGACATGGCGATTGGCGGCGACCAGGGCGGCTCAATCCGGATGCCTGCGGCGTGGTCCGGTATCTATGGCATGAAGCCTACTTGGGGCCTGGTCCCGTATACCGGCATCATGCCGATCGAGATTTTCGTCGATCACACCGGCCCCATGACCGGCACCGTCACCGACAACGCCCTTATGTTGGAAGTCATTGCCGGCGACGACGGTTACGATTCCCGCATCAGGGCGCCGAAGCTACATCCGTATTCCCAGATGCTCGGTGGCGGCGTCAAGGGAATGAAGATTGGGATCCTGCGCGAGAGTTTCGAACAGACTGCCGCCGAGACGGCGGTTAACGAAAAGGTACGCGCCGGCGCCGAACGGTTCGCCAATCTCGGCGCGCAAGTCTCCGAGGTTTCGATCCCCATGCACATGATAGGGCCGGCGTTGTGGACGCCGATTGGGGCTGAGGGTCTTACGCAAACGATGATGTGGGGCGACGGGTATGGCCTGAGCCGACAGGACCTCTATTCGGTGGCGCTGATGGATTTTCATCGCGGCTGGCGCAAACGGGCTGACGAGCTTTCCGAGACGACAAAGGCGCTGATGATGCTCGGCACCTACATGAACAACGTCTACGGCTCGCGCTATTACGGCAAGTCGGTGAACATCACGCGCCGCCTCACCGCGGCTTATGACCAAGCACTGCAACAGTACGACCTGCTGCTAATGCCGACCACGCCGATGAAGGCGACACCGTTACCTGCTCCGGATGCGTCGCGCGAAGAATATGTTCAGCGCGCCCTCGAAATGATTTCGAACACCGCACCATTCGACCTGACGCACCACCCGGCGATGTCGTTGCCGTGCGGGATGGTGGACGGGCTTCCGGTGGGCCTGATGCTAGCCGGCAAGCACTTCGACGAGCCGACCATCTACCGCGCCGCCTACGCGTTCGAACAATCCGGCGACTGGAAGAAAATGTGAGCCATTCGTTCGGCGCCTGCGCTTGAACGAGGCCGCTCGCCGACCTCGCCAGAGTCGAGCTGGCGCAAAATTGGTCCAAGAGTGGTCAGAAATTGGGCTTGACAGGTCTACTGGGCTGCCCAAAAATTAGGACGTCACGAAGCCGTGACGGGGGCAGACTTATCGGCCGACATACCAGCGGTGCTCGAATGTGCCGGCGATTGGACTTGTCCAGTGCCAGTTGCCGGCTCGCCCTTAAGGCGGCATGGCGTGCGACGAGCCCATGCCTGTGTGCTCTTGGAATCCACCGATCCTCGGTCGCGAGCGAGCACCGCGGGCGCGGCCGGTCCTTAACGCTCATCAACCTGATCCAGTTGGAGGGGTACCATGACAGCGCGAATAAATCGTCGAAAATTTCTTAAGACGGCGGCAGCGGGAGGCGTTGCCGCTACCGGCCCGTGGTTCATTCCCAACCTTTACGCAGCCGACGAGATCAAAATCGCCGGAATTCACGATGCCTCAGGCGGCCTCGACATCTACTGCACCCCAATGATCAACTGCCTGACTTTGGCGGTTGAGGACATCAATGCGAAAGGCGGTTTGCTCGGTCGCAAGATCAAGCAGATCAACTACGACACGCAGTCGAATATCCAGCTCTACACACAGTACGCGACCGAAGCCGCAACCAAGGATCGCGTCGCAGTGGTAATGGGCGGGATCACCTCCGCGTCGCGCGAGGCCATGCGGCCTGTTCTTGATCGGTTCAAAACGCTCTATTTCTACAATACGCTGTACGAAGGCGGCGTCTGCGATCGCAACATCTTCATCGTTGGCACGACTCCTGCTCAGACGCTGGAGAAGATGATCCCGTACGTGATGAAAAAATGGTCCGGCAAGAAGATTTACACGCTTGCCGCGGATTACATCTACGGACAGGTCACCGCCAAATGGGTCAAGAAATATTGCGTCGAAAACGGCGGTGAAGTGCTCGCGACCGACTTTTTCCCGCTGGACGCAACCAACTTCGGCCCGACCATCGCCAAAATCCAAGCTGCCAAGCCCGACATCGTCATGTCAGTTCTGGTCGGCGGCGCGCATATCTCGTTCTACCGGCAATGGGCCGCATCAGGGATGAAGAAGCAGATACCGATGGCCTCGACCACGTTCGGCCTCGGCAACGAGCAGGCTGTCCTCACCCCGGAAGAAGGCAACGGCATCATCGCCACTTACGGCTACTTCCCGTCGATCCAGACGCCGACTAATCTGGAGTTCATCAAACGATACGTGGCTCGCTTCGGCAAGAACGCGCCTGGGAATATCGAAATGTCGGCGATGACCTATCAAGGCTTCAATCTTTGGGCCGAAGCCGTCACCAAAGCCGGCACGACCGATCGGATGAAGGTTATCGAAGCGCTTGAAACCGGGCTTTCGTTTGACGGTCCCGCCGGCAAGACCACGATCGATCACGCCACCCACCACTGCATCATTGACGCCTACATCGCCGAAGCGGAAAATCAGCAATGGAAAGTGCTGGAGTCCTATCCTCAACAGAAGCCGCTGGATACGTCTGCGGTATGTAACCTGATCAAGAATCCGAACGACCATCAGCAATACATCATCGACGTGAAGACCTGAGGCCGGCGAAAGGAAACGGGGCAGGCGTATGGATTTAGCGGTCATCGTCCTCGACCAGATCGTGACCTCCATCGCCAGCCTCCTGCTCATCTCCATCGGGCTGGCGGTGATCTTCGGTATGATGCGGGTGATCAACCTCGCCCACGGCGAATTCATCATGCTGGGCGGTTACACGGTGGTCACGGCAGTCAACGCCGGCGTCAATTTGTGGCTGGCGTCGTTGGTCCTGGCGCCGCTTGTGGTCGGCGCATTCGGCTTGATTGTCGAACGCACCATCATCCGCTTCCTCTATGGCCGCATGATCGACACGATGCTGGCGACCTGGGGCCTGAGCCTGGCGCTGGTCGGCGCCGTGACGATGATATTCGGCAACACAACAAGCGGCGTTTCGACGCCGCTCGGCGCCACATCGGTCGGACGATACGAACTTAGCAATTACGACTTCGCGATTATCGGAGTCGCGGCAGCGACCACTATTGCGCTGTGGGCCTCGTTGCGGTTCACCCGCTATGGCATTATCGCGCGTGCGACCATGCAAAATGCCCAGATGGTGGGCTCGCTCGGCGTCAATTCCAACCACGTCTACGCCATCACCTTCGCAATCGGGGCTGCGCTCTCGGGACTGGCGGGCGGCATGATCGCGCCGTTGTCGGGCGTAGTACCGTCAATGGGGGCGCAGTACGTCGCCAAGGCGTTCATCACGGTGATTAGCGGTGGCAGCGCGGTGGTCGCCGGCACCCTCGCTTCGTCGACTTTGCTGGGCACACTCGATACTGGAGCCACCTTCCTTACAAGGCCGGTCTTCGGCGAAGTAAGCCTGTTGATCGGAGCCATCCTTTTGGTGCGCGCCCTGCCGCAAGGAATTACCGGCAGCCTGTTCAAGGGCTCGGTATGACCGGCCGACGTATCTTCGTTACCGTCATCCTCGTGATCGTTGCAGCCGCGGCGATCTTGCTCTTTCCGCAGGTGTTCGAGCTTTTCACCGTCATCAACGCGACTATTTATGCCAGCATGGCAATTCTGACCCTGAGCCTGGCTCTGGTCTGGGGCTATTGCGGTATCATCTCGTTCGGTCAAACGGCGTTCTTTGGGCTCGGCGGCTACGCCTATGCCGTGGCCGTAATCAACTTTGGCGACTCGACGCCAGCCATCGTTATTGCGCTGCTGGTTCCGACATTGTTTGCCGGATTGCTCGGCTATTTCATATTCTGGGGCCGGGTAACGGATGTCTATCTGGCAGTCATCATGCTCACGGTAACGCTAATCCTCTATCATCTGTTCAATGCGACGGCGGGTGACGCGTACCATATCGGCAGGGCGGCCTTGGGCGGCTTCAACGGCATCCGCGGATTGCCGGGTAGCAAATTCGCCGGCAGTTCGGCTACGCCGCCGTTCAATCTGCCATGGGATCGCGACACTCCGCTTGAGCCCGAACAGGTCTGGTACGTCGCGGCGACGCTGCTTTGCCTGTGTTACGCGGGTGTGCGCTGGTTGTTGTCGACCCAACTTGGTCATCTCATGGTGGCGGTACGGGAGAACGAACGTCGCACCGAGCTGCTGGGCTACGATCCGCGGCGCGTTAAGCTGGCAGCGTTTACGATTGGCGGCGCCATGGCGGCTGCCTCCGGCGTGCTGTTTGCCAACTGCGTCTTCGTGAGCCCGACGATGTTCAGCCTGCTCTACACCGCACAGGTCATCGTGTGGGTGATCGTGGGTGGCCTCGGCACGCTACTCGGGCCGGTCTTCGCCTGCTTCCTCCTGCAAATGGTTTCGGCAGAACTTGGCAGACTCAACTGGCTTAATCCGAACTTTGCGCTCGGCGTAATCCTGATCGGCTTCGTGCTGCTGATGCCAAGCGGAATTTTGCCGACCCTGCAACGTCTCTACGAAAGATTCTCGATGCCGATCTTGCGCACGGTGTATCGGCGTCCCGCCCAATGAAGCCCAAAGCGATCATCGAGGCGAAGGGGCTGGTGATGCGCTTTGGCGGGGTTGAAGTGCTGCGCGGCATCGACTTCGCGATTGAATACGGAGAATTGCGCTGCCTTATAGGACCGAACGGCGCCGGCAAAAGCACATTCTTCAAGTGCATCACCGGCCAGCTCAGACCAACTGCCGGTTCGATCAAGTTCAAGGACGAATGGGTCACCGCCGCAGACACCGTCTCGATCGCGCGCCGCGGCATGGGCATCAAGACGCAGGTGCCGTCGCTCTATGACGGATTAACGGTCCGCGAGCACATCCGCCTCGCCGCCAATCGCCAACTTCTCAGACGGGAGGTGCCGGCCGCAGTCGATGGAGTTTTGGAGCGTTTCGCACTAGAGCATCTCTCGTCGCAGCTCGTTGGCCGATTGGCCCACGGCCAACGGCAATTGGTCGAAATCGCCATGGTGACGGCGTCGGATCCCGACCTGATCCTGCTCGACGAGCCCGCGGCTGGCATGACCACTCAAGAGGTGGAGCGCCTCGCTCAATTGATCCACGAACTCAAAGACAATCATTCGCTCATCATCGTCGAACACGACATGCAATTTATCCAGATGATCGCCCAGGTCGTGACCGTGCTCCATCAGGGTCGTATTCTTCTCGAAGATGACGTACATCGCGTGATGCGCGACGAACGGTTGCGCGACGTTTATCTCGGGCGGCGCGCCGATGAGTGACGTCCTCCGCGTGCAGGCTCTTCGTTCCGGCTACGGGCGGATTCCGATTCTGCAAGGTGTCGGCTTTTCCATTGGCGCCGGCGAAATCGTCGGGCTGTTCGGCCATAACGGCATGGGCAAGACGACGCTGATGCGGACGCTCGCCGGGCAGCTGCGAGCAACAGCGGGGCGGATCCATTTTCGCGACGTCGACATCACCGCGGCGCCAGCACACGAACGCGCTAGGCGCGGGCTCGGCTATATCCCACAAGGCCGGGAGATTTTCCCTGGATTAAGCGTCGAGGAGAATCTTTGGATGGGCGCACGGATGGCCGGAAAGTCGTGGCAGAAAGTCGAGGAGATACTCGAGACGTTCTCCCGTCTTGCGCCGATACGGTCACGTCAGGCCGGCGTTCTCAGCGGCGGCGAACAGCAAATCCTCGCCATTGCCCGCTGTCTTTGCGGCGAACCGACACTGGTCCTGCTCGACGAACCGACGGAGGGCATTCAGCCGTCAATTATTGATGAGATCGCCGATCATCTATTGCAGTTGAAGCGGACCGGCGAGCTTACCATGATCCTTGTCGAACAATCGTTCGATTTCATTCGCAGATTATCGGACCGCGTCCTGGTGATTTAGAAAGGCATCTTGGTTCGCGAGGTCGCGGGCGGCGGCATCGCCGAACTCGAGCGCGAATTCATCAGTGACGCAGTCGGGGCCAGCGGCTAAGGGCGGCTCGGCCCGATCCCTTCATCGGCTGCACCCGCTGGCACCCTTTCTGCCGCGCCGCTGAGCACATCAAGCGGCCCGCGCCGCACCTTGCTTCGCGAGCTTGCTGATCATCGATGCCGTATTCTCGACTTGCGCGAATGCCGCCTTCATGGTCGCGAGAACGACGGGTTGAATCTGATCCGCCTTTAGCTCTGGCGTGTCGAACGTCGCCGTCGCATCACTCAGAAAAAAGACGTGAAAGTCCCGCATATTCGCTTCCCGCGCCGTGGTCTCACAGCACACGTTGGTGCAAATGCCGGTAATGATCACCGTATCGATGCCTTTGTTGCGAAGAATCAACTCGAGATCAGTGCCCGTGAAGGCGCCATAGCGGGGTTTCTCCAGAATAATGTCGCCCGCGCCAACAACGATGCCGGGGTGAAGTTCAGCGGCGGGATTTCCCCTGTTGATGAGGCCTGCCGCAATCGCAGGAATGATTTCCCCCATCACGCCGGTGTTGCTGCCGTCCGGCCGGACGACGTGGACCGTATGTATGACGAGCGCACCCTGCTCGCGGCAGGCGTTGGCGAGCTTATTTATGCGCGGAAGAATTTCCATGCCGCGCGGAGCAGCCACAGGCGAGTTTTCGACGAAGCAATTCTGCATATCGATGTTGATAAGCGCAGTCTTGCTCGGGACGACATGGAAGTCGGTCATGGTTCGTTTCCTTGCGCCACCCCGCCTGGGCAGCATCCCCGATTGGGATAGCACGCACCCGGGCGTCAAAATATTCTGATTTGTGGCATTGGCGATGTCAAGAAATCGCGAGCCCAAGCGCCGCGCAAGCGGCCGGCTTTGGCGGAGCTTCCGTTAATCAGGGCAGCGCAGGTGGTTTGTGCAATCACTGAAAATGACACGCCACCGTTTCGGCCGCGACCCCAGTCTCAGCGCACTCGAAGTTTTTTCACTTCCGACAGCGCCGACGAGCGGTCGAGGCCAGCTGATGCGAAAGAGCGCGGCTGTCGCAGCGGCGCGGCGCGCCGTTGAGCGCGCCGACCACGACCTCGGCGAGGTGAAGTGAGCGACGTAGCCAATGAGCGGTTGGCAGGTCAGGGTCGATCCCGGCGGGACCTTCGACAATGTCGCTGGTGATCCTGTCGGCGCACGGAGCGCCCACAAGCTTCTGACCAAGACCCGGCGCGCACTCGTTTTCATGCTGCAGCGCAGCAAAAAGTGGACATGCCGCGACAAGCGGCCGTGTTGTCGTAGCTGTATGTAGTATGCTACATGCACGCGAATGAAGCCGCTGCGGCGTAATCCGTCCCTGCGCGATCGCGCGCTGGCCGATCTCAGAAAGGCGATCGTCACCGGATCGTTGGAGCCGAATTCGTTGCATTCCGAGCAGACGATCGCCGACAAGCTGGCGCTCTCGCGTACGCCGATCCGTGAAGCCCTGCTGCAACTCGCCCATGAAGGGCTGGTGGCGCCGGTCCCAAACCGCGGCTTTCGCATTTCCGCGCTCGACGCGGAGCACTTGGCGCAGGTTCTACAGTTCAGAGCGGCGATCGAAGGATGCGGCGCTTCGCGCATGGCGGCAAACGCCAATCCGGGGCGCCTCGCGCGACTGGATGCCGAACTTAAACGCCAGTCGGCGATCATCAAGGCCGGCGATCGGCTGCGCTGGGTTCAGGCGAATGTCGATTTTCACGCCATTCTGGCCGAAAGCTCGGAAAATGCGCTGATGATCACCGCGTTCGCGGCGCTCGCGAGCCATACCAAGCGTCTCGGCTATCGGATGAACTACCGCTCACAGCGCATGCGCGAGTTGCTCGACGAGCATTCGGCGATTGTCGACGCCATTCGGCGCGGCGATGTCGATCGCGCCCGCACAGTGGCGGAAGAGCATCTTTATATAACGACTGTGCTGATGAGGCAGCTGTTCGCCGACATCGGCATTCAAAATGAGCCTGTCGCAACCGGTCTGAAGAAGAAACGTGGTCGCAATGTCAAATCCTGAAGACAAGAAGCTCTGGGAGACAAGTCCGTTTGGCGCCGAAGCGCATAGCGGCTCGCATTTTCCGTCTGCGGTGAAAATCGCCGACTGCACGTTGCGCGACGGCGAACAACAGGCCGGTATCGTCTTCACCAAGCAGGACAAGGTTGACATCGCGCGCGCGCTCGACCGGCTCGGCGTCTACGAGATCGAGGCCGGAACGCCTGCCTCCTCGGACGAAGACCGCCAGGCGATCGAGGAAATCGCGGCAGCGAAGCTAAAATCGAAGATCAGCGCGTTGGCGCGCGGCCGGCGCGACGACATCGATCTGGTCGCCGCCTGCGGCGCCTGGGGAGCGCGACTGAGCATGCCGATCAGTGCCATCCAGCGCACCAACAAGCTGAATCTGGACGACGACAAATACATCAAGCTCGCGCTGGAAATGGCGGCCTATACCAAGGAACGCGAGCTGCAGTGCATCTTCAGTCCCTACGACACGACGCGGGCCGACCTGGCGCTGCTGCGGCGGCTGCTCGCGGAATTCGATCGAGCCGGGACCGTGGACCGGGTCCGCGTCGTCGACACCACCGGCTGCGCCACGCCGCAGATCGTCGGTTTTCTGGTCCGCGAGATGCGCAAGGTTTCGGCCATCCCGATCGAGATCCATTGCCACGACGATTTCGGCCTCGCGGTCGCCAATACCATCGCCGGCGTTCAACAGGGGGCCGAATACGTCTCGGTCACGATGAACGGCATCGGCGAACGCAGCGGCAACGCGTCGCTGGAGGAAACCGCGCTAGCCCTCAAGGTGCTCTACGGCATCGATTGCGGCATCGACACCGCCAAGGTGCTCGAGGTCTCGCGACTCGTCGAAGAACGTTCCGGCATCGCCCTGCAGGCCCACAAGGCCGTGGTCGGAAAGGGCGCATTCGCCCACGAATTTGGAATGGTCGTCGCCGGCCTGTTGAAGGAGCCGTTCACGGCGGAAAGCTATGTTCCGGAACTGGTAGGTCAGAGGCGCCAGGTCGTTCTCGGCAAGAAATCGGGCGTCGCCTCGGTCGAAGCCAAGCTGAAGCTGCTCGGCATCAGCCTGCCCGCCGAGGCGCTGCCGGGCTTGCTGGCGAAGATCAAGCAAGAGGCGATCGCGACCAAACGTCCTATCGACGACAACAGGCTGCGCGAGTTTGCGGCGGCAATGTCGGCTGCACACTGAGATGCGGTTACGCGGGACGAAGGTTAAGACGTGCGAGCGCGCATTTCTCGCATAGGACTATCGACACAAGAGGAAGATGGAAATGGCGTCTGAATACAAATCCGAAAATCTGCGAATGGAAATCGACAAGGATGCTCCTATCGGGCGCTTGTTCATCGACCGGCCGGACAAGCTCAATGCCATTACCATGGCGATGCGCGGTGAGATCGTCCGCTTCTTCGAAATGATCGAAGAAGACGACCGCATTCGCGTCGTGATCGTTCGCGGCTCGCCGGGCGGCAAAGGCTTCAGCGCCGGCGGCGACATTCCGCAGTTCATCAACGTGCCGCCGCGGCAACTGGCCAATCTGTCGTATTCCATGTCGTCGCCGGAGCGCTGCAGCAAGCCCGTCATCGCCGTGATCGACGGACACTGCTATGGCGGCGGTCTCGAATTTGCTTGCTCGTGCGATTTCCGCATCGCTACGCCTGCGGCCCGCTTCGCGTTTCCGGAGATCACGCTCGGCGCCTTGCCGGGCAGCGGCGGCACGCAGCGCGCGGTGCGTCTGATGGGCGTCGGACGCGCGCGAGCGATGGTGCAAACGGGCCGGCCAATCGGTGCCGAGCAGGCCGAACGCTGGGGCCTGGTCACTTGGCTGTACCAGCCGGCGGAACTCGACAAGGAAGTCGACGCGCTCGCTCTGCATCTCTCCAAGCTTTCGCCGCTGGCTTCGACGTTCGCGAAGCAAGTCGTCTCGAATGCGCCGGACACCTCCCTCGCCGGCGGGTTCCAGATGGAGGGCAAGGCCATGACCGTGCTGTGCCAGATGGAAGATTTTCGCGAAGGCGTGAGCGCCTGGAAGGAAAAGCGCCCGGCGAACTTCAAGGGACGCTGATCCGGGGACAACGACTGTGCGTTTGGACCGGCCATATCCACAGATCGAAGGGCGTCTCGAGGACGCACGGCTGCTGTTTGGGCGCGGACGCTACATCGACGATCTTCCCGTCGGTCCGAACACGCTGCACGCGGCAATCCTGCGCAGCCCGCACGGTCACGCACGGCTCACGGACATCGACAAGACCTCGGCACTGTCCTCGGACGGGGTTGTCGCCGTCTATACGGCCGAGGACCTCGCCAAAGTGCTCGATCCGTTTCCGAGCATCGTGCGCGGCGCCCCGCAATATCGGGGCATCGCCACGGACCGGGTGCGCTATGTGGGAGAACCTGTCGCAGTGGTGTTGGCCCGCGATCGCTACGCCGCCGAGGACGGCGCTTCCGCACTCGACGTCTCTTACGAGGCGCTTCCCGCCGTCGTCGACGTCGATGCGGCCTGCGCTAACGATGCGCCCATTTTGAACGACAAGGCCGGCACGAATATCGTCTGGCGGAACAGCTATCGCTACGGCGACCCGGCCGCGGCTTTTGCGGCGGCCGACCGCGTCGTCGGCGTCAGTCTGAAGTTTCCGAAATACAATTCGACTCCGCTCGAGACTTACGGCGTCGTCGCAGAGTATCTGCCCGAGACCGACGGCTACGTCATCCACGGCAATTTCCAGGGCCCGTTTTCCCTGATGCCCGTGATGGCGCGTGCGCTGCGCGTTCCGGACTCGCGCATCCGCCTGGTGATTCCCCAGGACGTCGGCGGCAGCTTCGGCATCAAGGCGATGATCTACCCCTATATGGGTTTGATGGCCGCCTGCGCCCGGCTCGCCGGCCGCCCGGTGAAATGGATCGAGGATCGCACCGAGCATCTGCTCGGCAGTGCCAGTGGCACCGACCGCAGTTCGCACATCGAGGCCGCCATCTCCAAGGACGGCCACGTCCGCGCGATCAGAATGAAAATTCGCGAGAATGTCGGCGCCTATCTGCGCGCCCCGGAGCCGTCCTGCGTGATGCGCTCGCTGACGACGTTCAGCGGTCCCTATCGTATTGAAAGCGGTGAAATCGAAGCCGCTTGCGTACTCACCAACAAGCTGCCGACCGGCCTGAACCGCGGCTACGGCGGCCAGCAATACATGTTCTCGCTCGAGCGGCTGATGGACTGCGTGGCGCGGGAAACCGGCATCGATCGTCTCGAAGTCCGGCGGCGCAATTTCATCAACGCCAAAGAGTTTCCGTATCGCACGACTACGGGAAGCTATTACGACAGCGGCGACTATCATGCATGTCTCGACAGAGCGCTGGAACATATGCGCGCCGACGGATGGGAGGCGCTCCGCGACGAGTTGCGTGCGCAAGGCCGTCTCGCGGGCATCGGGGTCGCGACCGCGGTGCACTCGGCCGCCTCGAACATCGGTTACGTCACGCTAGCCCTTTCTGGCGAGGAGCGGGCAAGGCCGGGCTACAACGCCAAGTCAGGAAGCAGCGACTTTGCTCAGCTCGCGCTCGATCCATCGGGGCGGCTGCGCGTTCAGATCGGCACCGCCGGTGCCGGCCAAGGTCATGCGACGACCGCCGCTCAGATCGTCGCGCGCGAATTCGGCGTCGGCGTCCGTGACGTCGACGTCGTCGACCGCATCGATACCGAGGTAACGCCGTGGACGATCACCACGGGGACTTATGCCAGCCGTTTCTCCGTGATGGTCGGCGGCGCCGTGCAGCGCGCAGCGACGCGCCTTGCCGGACATCTGTGCGACATCGCGGCGCAGCTTTTGGAAACGGTTCCCGACGCCGTCGAAATCGCCGAAGGCCTCATGCGCGTCAAAGAAACCAACCGCACGGTTTCGCTGCGGCAGTTGGCAGGCGCAGTTCAATGGAATCGCGGCGATCTCGCCCGCGGCACCGACGCGCAGCTGCACGTCAGCGAAAGTTACAGCGCGCCGAATCTCGGGCCCCCGGACGAACACAACCGCGTCAACGCGGCCGCGACCTACGGCTTCATGGCCGACCTTGCATTGGTGGAAATCGATCCCCTCACCTTCGTGCCGCGGGTTCTTAAATATATCGCCGTTCATGACGTCGGCGTCGCAATCAACCCGCAACTGATCCGCGGTCAAATCTCCGGCGGCATCGTTCACGGGATCGGCGGCGCACTCTACGAGCACCTCGATTACGACGAGTCCGGGCAGATGCTGTCGGCTTCGTTCATGGACTATCTGTGCCCCACCGCGGTCGAAGCGCCGCAAATGATCATCGATCATCACGGCGAAGGCTCGCCCTTCACCGAACTGGGCGCCAAAGGCTGCGGCGAGAACAGCGCGATGTCGGCGCCCGCAGCCATCGCCAGCGCCGTGGACGATGCGCTGACCCAATACGACGTGACGATCGACGAGCTTCCGATCACGCCGCCGATGATTTGGCGGCAGGTTTCGGCCGCGTCATGAAGCCCGCGCCCTTCAAATATGTAGAGGTAACGGACGAGGCCGCGCTTGCCAGCGCGCTCGCCGACGAAGGCGGCGACGCGCATATTCTCGCCGGCGGCCAAAGCCTGGTTCCAATGATGAACTTCCGCGTCGTCGCGCCGGCCGTCCTCATCGACGTCAATCGTATCAACTCGCTCGATTATCTTGAATGCGGCGAGGTGCTGCGGATCGGCGCGCTCACCCGGCACGCGACTGTCGAGGATTCCGACGACATTTCACGCCACTGCCCGTTGCTCGCGCACGCGGTGCGGCACGTCGCCCACCGCGCCGTGCGCAACCGCGGAACCCTTGGCGGCAGCCTCGCGCTCGCTTATCCGGGGGCGGAAATGCCGCTCGCTTTGGTGACGCTCGGCGCCGAGGTTGAACTCGCGTCGGCGCGCGGCACGCGCCGTGTTGCGGCCGATGAATTCATCGTCGGCGCCCTCGACACCACACTTGCGGCAGACGAGTACATCCGCGGTGTCGAGATCAGACTGCCGCCGCGTCAGGCGGCGGCAAGCTTCGTCGAAACGTCGCGCCGCCACGGCGACTTCGCGATCGGCGCAGCCGCGGTCATGGCCGCGCGCGATGGGCAAGGTAAACTCGATTATGTGCGGGCCGGCGTCTCCGGCGGGACCGGCGCCCCGATCCGGCTGGAGACGATCGAAGAGTCGCTCCCGGACAACGCCGAGGATCAAGGCGCACTGTCGGAAGCGGCACATGCAGCGATCGCAACCGTCGAGGTCTTCGGCGATCACCATTATCCGGAGGATTATCGTCGGCATGTCCTGCAGGCGGTACTGACGCGCGCCTTGGGCGATGCACTGGCGAAAGCCGGAGTATCCGATGTCTATTGAACGCATCACCATCGAGCTTGACGTCAACGGTGCGCGCGTAAGCGGCACTGCCGAGCCGCGCACGCTATTGTGCGATTTTTTGCGGCACGGCGTCGGCATGACCGGTGTGCATGTCGGATGCGAGCACGGCGTCTGCGGCGCCTGCACGATTCTTTTCGACTGCAAGCCGATCCGCTCGTGTCTGATGTTCGCGGTACAGGCCCGCAACGCGCACATCACCACGATCGAAGGATTGGCGCGCGGCCACGACATGCACCCGGTTCAGGAGGCCTTCCGGCGAAACCACGGCCTGCAGTGCGGATTCTGTACGCCCGGCATGGTGCTGACGGTGGTGGATTTGCTCAACCGACAGCCCGAACAGACCGACTGCAGCGCCCGCGAAGGAATTTCGGGAAATCTTTGCCGCTGCACCGGCTACGACGGAATCGTCGCCGCGGTGCTGGACGCGGCAGGTGCGCTCAAACGAAGAACTGCAACTAAGAACGACGAGGGTAGGAAACATCATGAGGGATAAGATGAAAACGATCTTCTGCCATCCGACACGGCGCACATTGTTGGCGTCGGCGACCGCCGCAACCGCGCTGGCGCTGTCGCCGAAGGGAATCTTCTCGCCGGCAATCGCGCAAGCGAAGCCGATCCTGATCGGCGTGCTGGCCCCGCTGTCCGGCGTCTACGCCAGCCTTGGCACCAACAAGATCAACGGCATCAAGATGTTCCTCAACGAGCAGAATATGGCCGTTGCGGGAACGAAGATCGAGCTCCTGATCGAGGACACCGAAGCAAAGCCGCAAGAAGGTCTGCGCAAGGCACGCAAGCTCGTCGAGCAGGACAACGTCGACCTGCTGCTTGGCGTGATCAGCAGCGCCATCGGTTATGGGCTCAAGGAGTATGTCAACCGCGTCAAGAAGGTCTGGGTCACGACTGGCGCGGCCGCCGACGGCATATTCAAAAAGGCCAACAACAATCCTTACGCCTATCGTTCAAGCCTGAGCGTCTATCAGGCCAACCACCCGATGGGCACTTGGCTCGCAGGCAAGGGATACAAGCGTGTCTTTGTAAGCGGTCCAGATTACGCGATGGGCCGCGAGGCGATCACCGCCTTCGAAAAGACCTTCAACGTCGCTGGTGCGCAACACGTCGGCGAGGTGTTCGCGCCGCTCGGCACCAGCGACTTCGCGCCGTATCTCGCGGATATCAAACGCGCGAATCCAGACCTCGTCTATGCCTCTTACGCCGGCAGCGATGCGGTGCGCTTCGTGCAGCAATTCGCCGCCTTCGGCCTGCAATCGGCGATCAAGCTCGCGGGTTATGGCTACCTTGTCGAGGAAGACACCCTCGAAGTGCAGGGTTCGGCCGCGGTCGGCGTCTATTCGGCGTTGAACTGGGCCTACGGAATCGACACGCCGATAAACAAGGCCTTCGTGGCCAATTATCGCAAGATCTACAGCAGTATCCCCACGGTCGACTCCGTGGCGGGTTACGTCGGCGCGCAGGTCGTCTGGAACGCGCTGAAAACGCTCGGCGGCAAGGTTCCCGACCAGGATGCGCTCAGCAAGGCGATCCTGGAAACGAAGATCGATACGCCACGCGGCCCGATCAGCTTCGATCCGGAGACCCGCAACGTCGTCCAGAACATCTACGTCCGCGAAGCGGTCAAGGACGGCAACGAAGTCCACAACCGCGTCCTTGCCACCTACGACGCCGTCCGCGACCCCGGCGTCTGAGCACATAGCGGCGACGCTGTTGCGCAGCCGATTTGCCGCCAACTCGAAGGCCTCACCGTGTTCGAATTTCTGGTCATCCAGACGCTGAACGGGCTGGTTTACAGCATGCTGCTGTTCCTGCTCGCGCTTGGGTTGAGCCTGACGTTCGGGCTATTGCGCGTCGTCAATCTGGCGCACGGCGCGTTCTTTCTGATGGGCGCTTATTTCGGCCTGACGGTCTGGTCGGTCGCGCACAGTTTCCTCCTGGCAATTGTCATAGCGCCGATCGGAACCGCCCTGCTCGGAGCATTGCTCGAGCGCTTTTGGCTGCAGCGCTTCTATGCCCGCAACGAACTCGATCAAGTGATCCTGACCTTCGGTTTCGCGCTCGTCTTCGCCGATATCATGAAGATGATCTGGGGCAAGGACATTCGCGGCATTCCGACGCCGTCGGCGCTGTCCTCCGGCTTTGATGTCGCTGGCATGTCGTTCCCGAGCTATCGGCTGCTGCTGATCGCCGCAGGCCTGATCCTGTTCGTCGGCACGTGGCTCGCGATCGAGCGAACAAAGGCCGGCGCGTTGATCCGCGCTTCCGTCGCCGACCGCGTGATGGTGAGCGGCCTCGGGTTCAACATCCGGATGCTGTTCACTTACATCTTCGCGTTCGGGACCGCGGTTGCCGGATTTGCCGGCGTGCTGGCTGCGCCGGTCATGGGCATTTATCCGGGCCTGGACTTCGAAGTGCTGATCACGACGCTCATCGTGGTCGTGGTCGGCGGGCTTGGCAGCATCTCCGGAGCGTTCTGGGCGAGCCTGTTGATCGGAATGGCCGAAACCTACGGCAAGGCGCTGTACCCCGCGATGGCGAGCTTCATCATCTTCGGCCTGATGGCGGTCGTGCTGCTGTTTCGCGCGTGGGGTCGCGATGAAGAGGAATTCGAATGACCACAGCCGAAATCATCGCCCGGCACCGCCTGCAATCCTCGCCGATCCGGTGGGGCTGGGTCGCCGCGGCGGCGACCGTGATCGCGCTTGCCGCGGCGCCGCCGCTCGGCATGCCGCAATTCATCGAGGCTTTGGTCATCGAGATACTGACCTTCTCGCTGCTTGCGCTCAGCTTGAACGTGCTGCTCGGCTACGCCGGTCTGGTGTCGTTCGGTCATGCGGCATTCTTCGGGATTGCCGGGTATGCCGTTGCCATCATCGCGACGCGTCTCTCTACCGAAATCCTCATCGTCATTCCGCTTGCGGTGGCCTGCACTGTCCTGTGTTCGGTTCCGATCGGCTGGCTGTCGATCCGGCTGTCCGGCTTTTATTTCCTGATGATCACCTTCGCCTTTGCGCAGATGGTGTATGTCGCGGCATTCCGCTGGAATTGGCTCACCGGCGGCTCAGACGGTATGCTGGTGCCGGCACAGACGCTCTGGGGCGCGCCCGTCTTGGAGAACCGCGAGCCGTTCTATTTCTTCGCGCTCGCAGCTTTTACCGTCTCCGCTCTGATCCTTTATCTGATTGTGACATCGCAATTCGGCCGCACGCTGGTCGGCATTCGCGAGAGCGCCCTGCGGATGCGGGCGCTCGGCTATAACGTACGCCGCTACAAGCTTGCGGCTTTCGTCATCGGCGCAGGCTTCGCGGGCATAGCCGGCGTCGTCAACGTCCTCCTCAACCTTTTCATCGCGCCGGAATTTGTCCACTGGACGCAGTCGGCTCTCGCGCTGGTCATGGTCTTGGTCGGGGGCGCCGGCTATTTCATTGGTCCGGTCATCGGCGCCGCGCTCGTGATCCTGCTCCAGCATTGGCTGAGCTCGCACACGGAATATTGGAGCCTCGTCCTCGGCGTCCTGTTCATCGTGCTCATCACGGTGGCGCGCGAGGGCATTGCCGGCCTTGCCGTGCGCGCGGCCGCTCGCCTTGGCGCGAGGCCGTCATGACCGCCGTTTGCGTCAAGAACCTGTCGAAGTCCTATGGCGCATTCGCCGCCCTCAAGGACGTCAACCTGGCAGTAGAGCCAGGCGAACGCAGAGCCATCATCGGCCCGAACGGCGCCGGAAAAACCACGCTGTTCAACATGATCGCCGGACAAAAAGCGCCGACATCGGGGGCGATCTACATCGACGGCATCGAGACCACGAGCGAGCGGCCGGACCAGCTTTGGCGAAGAGGCTTGAGCCGCACCTTCCAACGCAACCAGCTCTTCCAAAATCTCACCGTCTGGGACAACGTTGAGCTGGCATGCGCCGCGCACCTGCGCGGAATTTTCTTGGGCGCACGCTCGCGCGATGCGCTCGATCAGGCCGTCGCCGGCGTCCTCGAGCAGGTCAATCTGCTCGAAGCCTTCGACAGGCGCGTCGCCAACATGGCGTATGGCGAGCAGCGGCAATTGGAGCTGGCGCTGGCTTTGGCGGGGCGGCCGCGAATTCTCATGCTCGATGAACCGACAGCGGGCATGTCGCCGGCCGAGACGCAGGCCATGCTGCGTCTCATGATAGGTCTGCCGCGCGACATCACAATCCTTATCGTCGAGCACGACATGGATGTGGTGTTTTCGCTGGCGGACCGCGTCGCGGTGCTCAACCTCGGCGAGGTATTGGCCGACGGCAGCGTCGAGGAGGTCCAGCGCGATGAGCGCGTGGCCTCAGTCTATATCGGGAAAGCGGCATGAGCGCAGCCCCGTTGCTGTCTGTCGACGGCGTCAACGCGTTTTACGGCGAAAGCCACATCCTTCACGACGTGAGCTTCGATCTTCGCGCGGGCGAGATCGTCGGCATCCTCGGCCGCAACGGCGTCGGCAAGACGACGATGTTGCATACCATCCTCGGCATCGTGCCGCCGCGAACCGGACAGATCAGCTTTCGCGCGGAGCCTATCGCGGGCAAGCCAGTGTTCGACATCGTGACGCGCGGCATCGGCTGGGTGCCACAGGGGCATCGCATTTTCCCGACGCTTTCGGTGGTGGAAAATCTCGAACTTGCGGAGGCAAAGGCGCGGCCGGGACCGTGGAGTGTCCGCATGATCTACGATGCGTTCCCACGCTTGCGCGCGCGCTGCGACGCCCGCGGCAGCGCGCTTTCCGGTGGAGAACAACAAATGCTGGCGATCGCGCGCGCGCTCATTCAAAACCCGGAGCTGTTCCTCATGGACGAGCCCTCGGAGGCCTTGAGTTCCCGCCCTCGTCCGCGAGGTCGGCTCGATCGTGCAAAAGCTCAACCGCGAAGGCGCCTCCATCCTTTTGGTCGAGCAAAATCTGGCCTTCACGCTCGAGGTCGCAGATCGCGTCCTGATCATGAACAAGGGATCGATCGTGTATTCGGGTGCGCCCGCCGAGCTCCGCGCTGATCCCGATGTCAGCCAGCGGTTTCTCGGCGTCGGCGTCATGGAAAGAAAGGACACGAAGTGACGGGTAAAGGAAGTTTAACATGAACATTGGATCGGTGTTGACGCGCGCCGCCCAACGGTCGCCGGACCATACGGCCATCATCCATGGCGACCTGAGGCGCACCTATCGCGACTTCAATGCGCGTGCCAATCGGCTGGCTTCGCGGCTGCACGCGACGGGAGTGCGCAACGGCGACCGCGTCGCCATTTTGCAGCGCAATTGTCCGGAGCTTTTGGAAACGCTGTTCGCCACTTTCAAGGCCGGCGCGATCACCGTGCCAATCAATGCCCGCCTGCACCCGAAAGAGTACGCTTACATTTTGGACGATTCCGGCGCCAAGGCGCTGATCTTTACGGAAGAATTCGGCGACGGCATCGGCGGCGTCCGCGGCGAACTCCCCGCGATCGACACTTTCGTCTGTGTCGGCAACGCGCCTGAATGGGCCGAGCGCTACGAACAATACCTCGCCGACGGCGATGCCACAGACCGCGATGCCGATTGCGCCGCCGACGACGTTGCCTGGCTGTTCTACACCTCCGGCACGACCGGCAAGCCAAAAGGAGCCATGGACAGCCACGGCAATCTTCAGTTCATGTCGGATCACTATCCGAAGGAGGTCTATCAGCTCAAAGCCGACGACATCGTCATGCATCCGGGGCCGCTGACTTACGGCAGCGGCCTGTGGGCGATTCCGATCACCGCGGGCGCCGGAACGCATCTGATACCGACCGCGACTAGCTTCGACCCCGACCATATCTTCGGGCTGATTTAAAAACATCGCGTGACCAAGATAGCCTTCATCGCGCCGACGATGATCACGATGCTGCTCAACGCACCCAACATCGGCAAGTACGATCTTTCGTCGCTGCGCTTCCTCGGCTACGGCGGTAGCCCGATGTACGTCGAGGATCTAAAGCGCGCTGTAAAGCGATGGGGGCCGGTGCTGTGCCAAATTTACGGCCAGGGCGAAGCGCCCATGACGATCTCCATGCTAACGCCGGAGCAGCATCGTTTAACCAGCGATCCGAATTACGAGAAGCGGATGGCCTCCGCGGGCAAGGCGCGCGAGGACATCACCGTCGCCGTCCTCGACGAGAATGATCAGGTGCTGCCCGACGACCAGATCGGCGAGGTATCGCTGCGCGGCGACGTGGTGATGAAGGGTTATTGGAACAAGCCCGAAGCCACTGCCGAAGCGTTCAAGAACAGCTGGTACCACACCGGCGATCTCGGCAAGCGCGACAGCGACGGCTTCTATTATCTGCTCGATCGGAAGAAGGAACTGATCATCAGCGGCGGCGCCAACGTTTATCCGCGCGAGGTCGAAGAAGTGCTGCTGCTGCACGAGGGCGTGCTGGAAGTCGCGGTCATCGGCATCCCCGACCGGTTATGGGGCGAATCCGTCATGGCGGTGGTGCGGCCGCGCGCTGGGGCCAAGGTCACAGAAGCAGAGCTGCTCGACCTCTGCCGCAATCACCTGGCCGGCTACAAGAAACCGCGCTTCATCCGTTTCCAGCACGATCTGCCGAAAAGCGGATACGGCAAGATTCTCAAACGCGAACTCAAGGCGGCCATTGTCGCCGAGACGAAGGAGCCCGCAGCATGACCGAGCGAACCGCCATCGTTACCGGCGCAGCAAGCGGCATCGGCCGCGAATGCACGCGCATGCTGCTTGCCGAAGGCTGTCGCGTCGTCGGCCTCGACCTTAAGGCCGACGCGATCCGCCAGGCGTTTCCGGCGGCCGAGAAGAATCTGCACGCGCTGTCCGTCGATATCGGCGATGTCGCGCAATGCCAGGCGGCCATCGAGAGCGCGGCGGCGGCGCTTGGCCGCATCGACGCTCTCCTGCACTTCGCCGCGATCTGGACGGGGAAGACCTGGAACGAGACCGAGCCGGGCGAGTGGGAACGCGTGCTGCGCGTCAATGTGACCGGGACGTTCTTTGTCGCGCGCTTCGTGGCGGAGAAGATGATCCCGAACCGCCGAGGCGCTATCGTTCTCACCGCCTCGGATTCCGCCAAAGTCGGCGGCGTCGCCGGCGGCCCGGCATATGTGTCGTCGAAAGGAGCGGTGATCGGATTGACGCATTCACTGGCCAAAGCGCTTGGTCCCGAGGGCATTCGCGTCAACGCTGTCAATCCGGGCGTCGTGCAAACGCCGATGACGACCTCGTGGTCTGCCGCAGCGAAGGCGCGGGCGATCGAGCTCACGCCACTTGGACGGTTGGCGGAGCCCGACGACATCGCGAGCGTCGCCTGCTTTCTTGCCTCCGAGCAGGCCAAGTTCGTGACCGGCGAAGTCGTCGAGGTCAACGGCGGGTTCTATTTCGATTAAGCGCACCAGCGCGCCTCCGGCCCACTTCTGAGGGCCGTTGTCCTTTCGTCTGACCCCAACGCGGTGGGCCGGGCGGTTTCACAAATGGTTCAACACATTGCTCATGCGCTGTCGAAAAGCGCCGGTTAGCTGTGTTTAGTGCATCCAGGCTGGCCTGGGGCGAAATTTGGCCGCACAGTCAGCTCGCCAAAACAGAACCCTGGACCGCACGCCGCTCATGAACGAAAAGGAAAGAGCCGCGCTCGCGTCGATAGTCGCCTCGGCGGGACTGACCCTCGCCAAGGCCGTCGTCGGCATCGCGACCGGCTCACTCGCCATTATTTCGGAGGCCGGCCATTCGCTGATCGATCTGGTGGCGACGGTCTTGACCTTTATCGCCGTGCGCGTCTCCGGCAAGCCGGCCGACGCCGAGCATCAATACGGTCACGGTAAGGTTGAGAGCGTGACGGCGCTGGCCGAAACCGCACTGCTGTTTGTGCTCGCCGCAGCGGTGATCTTCGAGGCCGCACAACGGCTGCTCGGCGAAGGCGGCCATGCGGTCGAGGCCACCCCGGTCGCCTTCGGTATCATCGCCGCATCGATCGTGGTCGATTTTTTTCGCGGCCGGGCGCTCGGTCGCGTTGCCGAAAGAACATTGAGCCAGGCGCTCGAAGCTGACGCGCTGCATTTTCGCTCCGACATGTGGTCGTCGGTCGCGGTGCTCGCGGGCCTTGGCGGCGTCGCGCTCGGTTATGCGCGGGCGGACGCTGTGGCGGCGCTGATCGTTGCGGTCTTCATCTGCATCGCCGGCTGGCGGCTCGGCCGACGCACTATCGACACCTTGACCGATACGGCGCCTGCCGGCGTGAGCGAGCGAATCGCGGTGATCGCGCGACGCGTGCCCGGCGTTGTCGGCGTCGAACGTGTGCGCGCGCGCCCGGCCGGCGCGGTGCTGTTCGTCGAACTCAGCGTCGGCGTCAGCCGCGCGCTGCCGCTCGACCGCGTCGCCGCCATCAAGGATCGGCTGACCCGGACCATCCGCGCCGAACTTCCGCAGGCGGAAGTCACCATCACCACGGAGCCGCGCGCACTGGACAACGAAACCGTGCGCGAGCGGGTGATGCTGATCGCGCGCAACAGCGGGCTGGCGGTGCACCATGTCGCCGTACAGGCGATCGCCAACCGGATGTCGGTATCGGCCGATCTCGAAGTCGAAGCCACGCTGCCGCTCGCGGCCGCGCATGAGACGGCAAGCCGGCTTGAAGAGGCGATCCGCGAGGAACTCGGCCCGGAGGTCGAGGTGGAAACTCATATCGAGCCGCTGCCGGCCGTTGTTCTCGCCGGCAGGGATGCCACGGCAGAGCGCGTCGCCGAGATCGGCGAGGCGTTGGCGGCGCAGGCCGCGGAATTGGCCGGCCTTGACGAAGTACATGACGTGCGCGTGCGGGAAACCGCCGATGGCGAGATCGTGAATTTCCACTGCCGCGTCGAGCCGGATCTATCGGTCGGCGCCGTTCACGATCTGGTCGATAGCGTGGAGCGCGGGCTGCGCCGGCGGTTCCCCAGCATTGCGCGCGTCATAGGCCACGCCGAGCCGCGCAGCTAAACGTGTCAGCCGAGTGACAATTTCGTCAAATCCGCTGCGAGTTTTCGGGAAATGCCCCCGCCTATAATACCATTGCAATACCGTCGAGCGATTAGACAAAACGGCGAATGGTGCTATCCTGAGGCCACCAGTTCGAACGTCAGCAATCTCGCTGTCTCTCCACACGCGTCCAAGGGAGCTCCACGATGTCACGCTCGACTCAAGTTTCGAAACGGAAGCGTCTGACGAACGCCGCAGTGCCGGTTTTGGGGGCTGCAGGGTTGTTGTCTCTCACTGGAGCCGCATCGACGGCGATCGGTTCACCGGAACCCGCGCTCCCGGGTCTGAACTTCGCTCCTAGTCACGAAATAACTCTCGGCGAGGAAGAAATCTCCGACGTTAGCTTGGGCACATTCTACGTCTTCGACAAGGAAGATGCGCCACAGTCGCGCATCCAACTCGCCCGAGGCGGCTGCGGCCACGGCGGCGGTTGTGGCCATGGCGGCGGCGGCGCGCGGGGTTGTGGCCATGGCTGCGGCGGCGCGCGTGGTTGTGGCCATGGCTGCGGCGGCAGAGGTTGCGGGCGTGGTTGCGGCAGAGGCTGCGGCTTGCGCGGCTGCGGCTGCTGGGGCGGCTGCGGTTGCGGCTGCTGCCTGTCCTGGGGCGGCTGCGGCTTGTGTTAGCCGCTAGTCCCGATCGTCTGTGGTCGCCGAATTGCGTGGCCGGGCGTGACTGATCTACCCGGTCGGCGGCGATTGCCTTGTTAAATTTGCGGCTTGGAACGGACTGCCGCCTGGGTTTGGCGGCGGCCCGTTTGTCGCTTCTCGTGAGGACGTAATACTCAAATCATGTCAGGCGATCGCGCGACTGCCTTTTCGCAATACGGCAGCAAAGACATTCCGCAGTTCGCGCCGAATTTCACCGTCTATGTGCTGCCGCCCGACGCGGTGTGTCTCTATTCCGAGCACCGCAAGTTCATTCTTCACGGCTCGCTCTATTGTGCGATCGCCACCGCGATAGGAAAAGGCGGCAAGAGCTTTGGCGCGATCGTGCGCGAGCTGGAGCGGAATTTCCCGACCGACAAGATCCACGAAGCGCTCACGCGGCTTGCCGATCGCCGCTACATCGTGCGCGCGCCGCTGCCGTTCGCAGACACGGCGGCGGCCTACTGGGCCAGTCTCGGCATGTTGCCCGAGGCGGCGGCGAAGAACCTGCAACAATGCACGGTGCGGATTGAAGCGATCGACGTGGACGGCGCCGCCGAACTTGGCGACGCCCTGGCTGACCTGGGCGTGCGGATCGCCAAGCGCTCTGCCGGCCTCACCGTGACGCTGGTCGGCGATTATCTCGACCACCGGCTCGCCGATCTGAACCATCGCCATTTGGCGGAGCGCACGTCCTGGGCGCTCGCCCAGCCATCGGGGATTTTTCCGCTGGTGGGGCCGATATTCACCCCGCGCAAGAGCGCCTGTTGGGTATGCCTTGCCGAACGCATGAAACGCAATCGCGAGGTCAGGGCGCTCCTTGAGCGCGAGGACGCGCACCCCGTCGCCATTTCCCCCCTCACCCGGCACACGGTCGGAGAAAGCGGCATCCAACTCGCGGCCATCGAAATTGCCAAAGCGATCGGCACCGGCTTTCGCACGGATTTGCATGATCGCATCGTCAGCCTCGATTTGCTTGGCTCCGCAATTGTGAAGCATCACCTGGCGAAGCGTCCGCAATGCCCGGCTTGCGGCCGCAAAGAATTGCGCAACCCGCGCCGCGCGCCGGCACCGCTCGAACCCAGCGCCAGCGGTAAATTGGTGATGACCAGCGGCGGCTACCGCACCGTTTCGTCGCGCGCCACGGTCGCCCGTTTTCGCAAACACGTGAGCCCTTTGACCGGCGTCGTCTCGCGCCTGGAGCGGATCGACGCCGACCTGCCGCTCAACACCAACTACTACGCCACACACAACTTCTCGGCGCCGGCCAAGACGGTGCATGACCTTCGCCGCGGCCTGAGCAGCGGCAGCTTCGGCAAAGGCACGACCGCCGAGCAAGGTGAAGCAAGCGCGCTGATGGAAGCGATCGAGCGCTATTCGGGAGTCTTTCAGGGCGACGAGATCAGGGCCAAGAACAGACTGGTCGATTTTCCGGCCGGCGACGCCATTCATCCGAACGAAGTCTTGCTGTTCAGCGAGGCGCAATATCGCCGGGCCCAAAATCCGCTGCCCGATTCGGACGATATGGAAACGCCGGCGCCTTTCGATCCGGCCGCGGAACTCGAATGGTCGCCGGTATGGTCGCTGCGCGACCAACGCTTCAAATATCTTCCGACCATCCTTTTGTATTTCTTCTACCGGGGGCCCGGCGCCTTTCACACCGACTCCAACGGTTGCGCGGCGGGCAACACCCGCGAAGAAGCGATGGTGCAGGGCTTTCTCGAACTGGTCGAGCGGGATGCCTATGCCATTTGGTGGTACAATCGTTCGCAGCGGCCGCAATTGGACCTCAGCCGGTTCGACGATGCTTACATCCGCGCCACGCAAAACCAGTTTGCGGAAATCGGACGCCGACTTTGGGTGCTCGATGTCACCAGCGATCTCGGGATTCCGACCTATGTCGCGATAACGCACTGGATGCAGAATGGGCTGGAAAACATCGAGTTCGGCTCCGGCGCCCATTTCGATGCGCGCATCGCCTTGTTGCGGGCGATGACGGAGCTGAATCAATTCTTGTCCATCGGCCTGATGGATGGCGGCAGCGGCGATAAATCGAGCCTGGACGGCACCACGCCGCTACGCCTGCAAGATTATCCTTATTTGATGCCGCTCGCCGGGCCGCCGCTCGAGCCGCCTTCCGGGTCGACCTTCGATCAGCTCGACACGCGCGAGCAGGTCATGACGTGCGTGGGCGTGGCCAAACGTGCGGGGCTGGATTTTCTCGCGCTCGATCAGACGCGGCCCGATATCGAGGTTCCGGTCGTCAGGGTCATCGTTCCGGGACTGCGCCATTTCTATCGCCGCTTCGGGCCCGGCCGGCTTTACGACGTTCCGGTCAAGCTCGGATGGCGCGATGGGCCGTTACCGGAAAGCGAGCTTAATCCGATTCATCCGCACACCTGAGCGTTACGCCGGCTTGCGCGCGCACGGAAAAGCACCAAAGCAACGGGACACGCCACGCAGCGTTTCTGTGCGGCTCAGCAGCCGCGTCGCACTTGAAGCCGACGCGGACGGCAGGCTCGTCGCCCGCTTTGACGGCTATTCGCTCAGCCTTGGCGCATTCAGCGCTGCCGCGGCCGGTCGCGCCGGAACACTTCACTCCGGCCTGCCGCTCACCTCATTCGCGTCGGCTCGGCGGCATGTGGACGGCGAAATCGATCAGTTGGTGCGCCGCTTGGCGAGGCACGGCCTCGTCGAATATCGCCTCGCGCGCCCGGGCGGCGATAAAGACCTCGCAGTGATCGAACCGCAGCTCCCGGATTATTGGCCGCGGACGCCGCCGCTTCGCGAAACCGAAGTGGTCGCCTTATCCAGGTTTGCGTATATGCGCCGCCGCGGCGGCGACATGGTGCTGGAATTGCCGCGCGCCGGCGCGATCTTCAAAATCCGCGATCCAAGCATCGCTGCGGTCCTCGCCGCGCTGACGCAACCGTGGCAGATCAAACAATTGCGCCGCCAGGACGGCTTTCCCGGCATCGAATTCCTTGCCCTGCTGCTCGACTGCAGGATCCTGTTCAAGACAAGCGACGCCGGCGACGACGGCCTTCGAGCGGCCGAGGGCGACAACGATCTCGCGCTCTGGGATTTTCACGATCTGCTGTTTCACGCCCGGAGCACCGAAGGCAGGCACGCCAATCCGCTGGGAGGATTGACACCCTACGCGGGCGCGATTGCGCCAACGCCCGCAGTGCGCCCTCCCTGGCCGGGAAAGAAGATCGATCTGCGCCGCTTGTCGCGTGCGCGTTCCGCGGCGCAATCGCCTCTTGCCAAGCTCCTGCGCGAGCGGCGCTCGACGCGGCAGTTCGATGCCTTTCGGCCGGTCGAACTCGCCGAGCTGGCACGGTTCCTGGACGGCGCGGCGCGCATTCTGTCGAAATCGAAGCACGCGATCGATCCTCGCGCCGGAGAGGTCGAATATACGCACCGGCCTTATCCGTCGGCGGGCGCCAGCTACGAACTCGAACTCTACGTCGCCGTCGGCAAATGCGACGGACTGGCGAGAGGATTCTACCACTATGACGCCGACGCTCACGCCTTGGTACCGATCGGCGCACGCATCGACGATTTCGAGGCGCTGTTGGTCGGCACACAATTTGCCATGGGAGTGACGTCCGCGCCGCCGATTGTGATAACGATCGCGGCACGCTTCGGCCGCGTCTCATGGAAGTACAGCTCGATCGCGTATTCGCTCGTTTTGAAGGATGTCGGCGTGTTGCTGCAGACGTTCTATTTGATGGCGGCCGAGATGGGCCTCGGTGGATGCGCCGTCGGCATCACCAATATCGAACTCTTCGCGAGGATGACCGGCATCGAATTTCATGTCGAAGGTCCGGTCGGTCAATTCGCGCTTGGGCGCGCCGCAGCGCCTGGCGCCGCCGGCTGATGAGGGCTACCAGGACCATCGCTTGACGGGCGCGCCGCCGGTCCCGCTCGACGCAGCGCCCTCGAAGTATCCGACAGCGCGCGAATTTCGCCTGCTGACAAGCGCAAACATGCCGCCTTGCGGGTCGGTGCATCCGACGATCCAGCTGCCGTCAGGCACTTTGAGTGGACCGTTGATGATTTCGCCGCCGCCGGCCGTGACGCGTTTGGCGGCGGCGTCTATGTCGTCAACATTGAAATAATACAGCCAGAAAGCCGTCGGCATCGTCGGCGACTTCTCAAGGATGCCGCCGATCGTGTGCCCGCCAACCGAAAACAACTCATACGTGCCCGCCTCCGCCGCCTCGGGAATCGCTTTTTCCCAGCCGAATAGCTTGCCGTAAAAATCCCACGCGTTGGCGCAGTCGGCAGCCAGCAATTCATGCCAGCCGACGCGCCCGATTGCGTGCAAATCGGAATGATCGGAGCGGGGTCTGAGCCATTTGACCAGCACGAAGGCCGCCATCTGTGGATCGGCGACAACCGCAAAGCGGCTGATGCCGGGAATATCCATCGGCTCGATGTATACGGCTCCGCCGAGCTGTTTGACTTTGGCGGCGCAGGCGTCGACGTCATCGACCGCGACGTAGCCGATCCAGCTTGGCTTCGCGCCCACTTGTCCGGCTTCAACCGGCAAATTCATCAATCCACCGACCGAGGATTTTTCGGCAAGTAACAATATGTAGGGCATGCCGGGCATCGAAGCGTCCTGCGTGCCCCAGCCCACCACCTTGGAATAAAACGCCTTGGCGCCGGGCATGTCCGGCGTCATCAGCTCGTACCAGACGAAGCGGCCGTGCGGATTGACCATCCCTGTTTCTCGCGCTTGAACGCTCAATGCACAAGGACGGCGGCGCCTTCGAAGCGGCCTTGGCGCAAATCAGACAGCGCCGCGTTCGCTTCGCTGAGCGGATAGCGCGTCACCTGCACCTTGACGCCGGCCTGCGGGGCGATTGCGAGAAACTCGCGCGCATCCGCTCGCGTCAGATTGGCGACCGAGACGATCTGGTGTTCTTCCCACAACAAACGATACGGAAAGGCCGGAATATCCGACATGTGAATACCGCCGCAGACTACACGGCCGCCTTTTTTCACGGCGGCTAGCGCGGCCGGCACGAGCGGTCCCACCGGGGCGAAGATGATAGCGGCATCGAGCGGTTCCGGCGGAATCTCGTCAGAGCCGCCGGCCCAGACCGCGCCCAGCGAGCGGGCGAAGGCTTGGCCTTGCGCATCGCCAGAGCGCGTGAAAGCACAGACCCGGCGGCCCTGCCAGATTGCGACCTGAGTCAGAATATGGGCGGCGGCCCCGAAGCCATAAAGACCCAGCACACTCCCCTCTCCCGCCATACGGTAGCTGCGCCAGCCGATCAGGCCGGCGCACAAGAGCGGCGCCGTTTCCGCCGCGTCGGGCTGTTCCGGCAGCGCAAAACAAAAGCGCGCGTCGGCGACAGTGTGCGTCGCGTAGCCGCCGTCGCGGGTATAGCCGGTGAAGAGCGGACGATCGCACAAGTTTTCGCGGCCCGAACGGCAATACGGACAGACCCCGCAAGTGTAGCCGAGCCAGGGCACGCCGACGCGCTCGCCGCGCGCAAAGCCGCTGACGCCAGCCCCGATCTCCGCGATGCGACCGACGATCTCGTGCCCCGGCACGATCGGCAGTTTTGGATGCGGCAATTCACCATCGACAACGTGCAAATCGGTTCGGCACACGCCGCAGGCTTCGATCTTGATGAGGACTTCACCCAAGGCTGGCTGCGGCACAGGCCGTTCGCGCATCACCAGCGGCGTATTGGGCCGATCCAATACCATCGCATGCATGGTTGTCATGTTGCAGCGTCCTGCCGAGGTCGGCCCTAGCTTTCAATTGGCGCCTAAAGCTTCTACATCAAGCCGGCCATGCGCACCGAAGAACCTCGTCCTGTCCGACTCAAGGACTATCGCCCGCCCGACTGGCTCATTGAAACCGTCGATCTCGACGTCTCGCTCGATCCGACGGCGACCACGGTGCGTGCCAAGCTCAAGCTCAGGCCGAACAATGCCGGCATACCGGCGCCGCTGACGCTCGACGGCGAGGACCTCAAGCTGCGTTCGCTCGCGCTCGACGGCAAGCCTTTGGCCGGCGACAGCTTTGTCGCCACGCCCGACGGGCTCACGATCGCGCAACCGCCGAACCGGCCATTCGAGCTCGAAATCGAAACCGTCATCGACCCCACCGCGAATACTCAGCTCATGGGTCTCTATCGCGCCGGCACCACCTATTGCACGCAATGCGAGGCCGAGGGCTTTCGCCGCATCACCTATTTCCTCGACCGGCCGGACGTGATGGCGGTCTACACCACGCGCATCGAAGCCGACAAAAGCAAGGCGCCGGTGCTGCTCGCCAACGGCAATCTCGTCGCCCAAGGCGACATTCCCGGCACCGGCCGGCACTTCGCGGTGTGGCACGATCCGTTCAAGAAGCCCTGTTATTTGTTCGCGCTGGTCGGCGGCAAGCTGGCGCGCGTCGCCGACAGTTTCACCACCATGTCCGGTCGCGAGGTAGCGCTGCACATCTACGTCGAGCCGGGTAAAGAGGACCGCTGCTATTACGCCATGGACAGTCTCAAGCGCGCCATGCGGTGGGACGAAGAGACATTCGGCCGCGAATACGACCTCGATATCTTCATGATCGTCGCCGTCTCCGCCTTCAACATGGGCGCGATGGAGAACAAGGGCCTCAACGTCTTCAACGACAAATACGTGCTCGCTTCGCCGGCGACCGCCACCGACACCGATTACGCCCATATCGAAGCGGTGATCGCCCACGAATATTTCCACAACTGGACCGGCGACCGCATCACCTGCCGCGACTGGTTTCAGCTTTGCCTGAAAGAGGGCCTGACCGTTTTCCGCGACGAGGAGTTTTCCGCCGATCAGCGCTCGCGCGCCGTCGAGCGGATCGGCGACGTGCGCGCCTTGCGCTCTCATCAATTCGTCGAAGATGCCGGGCCGCTCGCGCACCCGGTGCGGCCCGACGTCTATCACGAGATCAACAACTTCTACACCACCACGGTCTATGACAAGGGCGGCGAAGTGGTGCGCATGATCAAGGTCCTGCTCGGGCCCGAGCTATTTCGCCGAGGCATGGATCTTTATTTCGAGCGGCACGACGGCGAGGCCGCGACCGTCGAGCAATTCGTCCAGTGCTTCGCCGACATCAGCGGACGCGACTTTTCCCAATTCATGCTTTGGTACACTCAAGCGGGCACGCCGGACGTCAGGGTCGCACCTACTTACGATCCGCGGGCGAAGACCTACCGGCTTGACATGACGCAGACGATCCCGCCGACGCCGGGACAGCCCGACAAGGCGCCGATGCTCATGCCACTTGCGCTCGGGCTCGTCGGCAAAGACGGCGCCGACCTGCCGCTACTGCTCGACGGCCGGCCGCTCAATCGCGGCGTGATAGAGCTCAAACAGCCGAGTCAAAGCTTTATCTTCACAGGCGTCGCCGAACGGCCGATTCCGTCGCTCAATCGCGACTTTTCCGCGCCGATCAAGCTGTCGTTGCCGCTCGAGCCGGACGATCTGCGCTTTCTCGCCGCGCACGACGCCGATCCGTTCAATCGCTGGCAGGCCGTGCAGACGCTGGGGATGGCGCTGCTCACCGCGAATGTGGCGGCTCTGCGCCAAGGCGCAACGCCGCGCGAAGACGACGGCCTCATCGCCGCGCTCGGCGCGATCCTCGCCGACGGCGCGCTTGAGCCGGCTTTCGCCGCGCTCGCGCTTGCCCCGCCAAGCGAAGCCGACATCGCCCGCGAGATCGGCCGCGACATCGATCCCGATGCGACGTTTGCTGCGCGCCGCCACTTGCGTACGACGATCGGCGGGCGGCTCGGCGCGACGCTGGCAAGCACCTATCGGCACATGATCACGCCCGGTCCGTATCGGCCCGACGCCGCGAGCGCCGGCCGGCGCGCGCTCAAGAATGTCAGTCTCGATTTGTTGGCGGCGACGCAGGACGAGGCCGCGATTGCGCTTGCCTTCGCCCAATACCTGGGCGCGGACAACATGACCGACCGAATGGCCGCGCTGGAGACGCTGGCGCTGCATGACCGGCCGGAGCGCGCGCAGGCGCTGGAGGATTTCTACGCCCGCTACAAGGACGATCCGCTGATCATCGACAAATGGCTGGCCCTGCAAGCGGCCATCCCCGAAGCGGCGACGCTTGAGCGCGTGCGGGCGCTCACGGCGCATCCGGCATTCTCCATGGCCAATCCCAATCGCGTGCGCGCGCTGATCGGCTCGTTTGCCCAGGTCAACCACACCCAGTTCAACCGCATCGACGGCGCCGGGTACGATTTCGTCGCCAACGCCGTACTCACGCTCGACCCGAAGAATCCGCAAGTCGCGGCGCGGCTGATGGGCACGTTCCGCTCCTGGCGCGCGCTCGAAGCGCGGCGGCGGGCCGGCGCGGAGGCGACCTTGCGCCGGGTGGCAGCCGCGCCGTCGCTATCGCGCGACGTCGGCGACATCGTCGCCCGCACGCTGGCGGAGAGCTGAACCGGCGGTTCCCGTATGTCGCCGATTGCGAATTGTTGTCGCCGTCGCGACATTGGGTCAGCGTGCATTATTCGCACCGGGATACGCCGATGGCCGACAATCAACCCGTAAAGTCCCGCAAAAGGGTCAGGGCGCTGTTGCTGAGCGATCGGATCGACACATCGAATCTCGAGCACGACGGCGTCGTGTCGATGGCGCCGCTCACTTTCAAATTCGGCGGCGAAGGCTTCGTCACTCTGTTTCGCTACGGGGTTGCGGTTCTCGCCTGCCTGACGCCGCAGGAAGAAGATGAGCTTCTGAGCAATTTGCAGCCGCGCCTGGTACGTCCAGTCAAGCCTTTTGAGGAAGAAACGGCGTTTATTGAAATAACCCCCGAGAAGGACGATCAGATTCTTCCAGGCGGCCCGATCACGCTAAAGACCATGACGCCCGACCATCTGATCGTCATCGCCGACGCGCTCTCGAAGAGTGTCGTGCTGGCGCGCGACGAACGCGAAGTGTCCGCCGTGTTCGAACTGGTCGAGCCGTTCGCCCGGCAACTCGCCGAACGCGGCCGCGCCGGCGCCGGCCGCCGCACCATTCTCAAACTCATCGGCAACGCGCTGCTGGTGCAACAGCGCGTCTCCGGCCGCGTCGCGGTCGCCGATAAGCCGGACGTAGTCTGGGATCGCCCGGATCTGGACCGGCTCTATGCGCGGCTGGAAGACGAGTACGAACTGAAGGAGCGCGCCGAAACGCTGGCGCAAAAGCTTTCGGTCATCGCGGAGACCGCGGAAGTCCTCACCGACATCATCGACACCAAGCGCTCGTTCCGGCTGGAGATCATCATCATCATCCTGATTGCCGTCGAGCTTGTCATCGCCGGCTTGCAGATGCTGCACTAGCTGCGCGGCAGACCATGATCCGCTGCATTCGAATTCGATCATGCTGTGAAGGCCCGCAAAGCTACGACTTTGATTTGACTTATCTCTTTTCATGAGTTCCGAATCGCGACAACAAATCTTTGGATAAATTCCAAAAATTAACAAAAAATATTGACTCGAAGCTCTCGACAAATCAGCGCGCATCGATTCTATTTGGGACGATTCGAAGGAAGATGCGGCAGGTCCTTCGGATCGCGGGTGCAGGGGACAGTCCGAACGGAGGCAGGCAATGGCGCGCGCCGAAACGGCGAGTGCGTCTCTACGATCGGATTCCATTCAGGGCTTGGCGAAATCCATCGCCAAGCCCGCTTACAGCCGGCTGCTGAGCGCCGAACCGCTGTTGCGGCGCGCCGTGCCGGTTCTGATCGTCGCCTTCATGGTCACCGTCTGCGTCGGCGCGGCGGTGCAGGTGCTTGAGCAGCGCCGGCAGGTTCTGATCCAGGCGCGGCAGACGGTCGAGGCGCTCGCCGACCAACTCGCCATCGAGCTGGAGCGACCGGGACGAGACGTCAGAGGGAATTCCGCTCGCACTTTCGCGGCATTGGAGCATGCGTTGCCGGCTTGGGCCACCGGCGGCGATCGGTCGGTTCTGGTCGCGGATTCCGAGGGCACGATCATCGCCACTATTCCGGGCGATCCGCAGAAGCTCGGCCGCCCCATCCTCGATTTGCTCGGCCGTTCGCAACCGTTCACCGCCTTCGACGCAACCGCCGGCACGCTCGAAATCGCGCTGCCGGACGGCACGACCGCGCTGGCGACGATGCGGGCGCTGCGCAACCCGCTCGGCCTGGTCGCCGTCGTCGAACCGGTGAGCAGTGCGCTCGCGGGCTGGCGATCGGCCACCGCGCTCACCGTTACACTCTCGGCGACGACCGGCTTCGTCGTCCTTATCCTCGGCTTCGCCTTCCATTGGCAGGCGACGCGGGCGCGCGAAGCCGACCTGATCCATGACACCGTGCGCGGACGCATCGATACCGCGCTCAACCGCGGGCGCTGCGGGTTGTGGGACTGGGACCTGGCGCGCGGCCGCGTGTTCTGGTCGCGTTCGATGTTCGACATCCTTGGGCTTCCCGCCAAGGACGATTTGCTCAGTTTCGGCGAACTCAACGCCTTGGTGCATCCCGACGATATCGACCTTTACTCGCTCGCCCGGCAATTGGCGGACACCGAAGTGCAGTCGATCGATCATGCCTTCCGCATGCGTCATGCCAACGGCCGCTGGCTCTGGCTGCGGGTACGGTGCGAATTGGCGCGCCAGGAGGGAGAAGCAAGCCTTCACCTCATCGGCATCGCCGTCGACATTTCGGAACAACGGGATCTGGTCGAGAGGACGAACGCCGCCGATTTGCGGTTGCGCGACGCCATCGAGACTATACCGGAAGCCTTCGTGCTCTGGGACGCCGACAACCGCCTGGTACTGTGCAATTCCAACTTCCAGGAATTGCACCGGCTGCCCGACGCCGCGGTTGAGGCCGGCACGCTCTACGAAACGGTCGTCGCCGCGGGACGAAAACCGATCATCCGCACCACCATCGCCAACGAGGACGGGCAGAAGCAAGGCGCCCGCACCTTCGAAGCGCAGCTCAACGACGGACGCTGGCTCCACATCAGCGAACGCCGCACCAAGGACGGCGGTTACGTCTCGGTGGGAACGGACATCACCAAGATCAAACGCCACGAGCAGAGGCTGATCGAAGGCGAGAAACGGAGGATCGCAACCATCAGCGATTTGCGCCAATCGCAGCAGGCACTGGAGCGGCAGACCGACGAACTCGCCGATCTCGCCGGTAAATACGCAGAGGAGAAGACCCGAGCCGAAGAGGCGAACCAGGCCAAATCGAAGTTCCTGGCCAATATGAGCCACGAGCTGCGCACGCCGCTCAACGCCATCATCGGTTTTTCGGAAATCATGGAATTGGCGATGTTCGGACCGCTAGGCGCGGAAAAGTACACCGAATATTCGCGCGATATCCGCGAAAGCGGCCAGTATCTGCTCGACGTCATCAACGACATCCTCGACATGTCGAAGATCGAGGCCGGCGGCATCAATCTCAATCCCGAGAGGGTCGATCTCGACGGCATCCTCGCCGATTGCTTGCGTGTGATCGTGGGCCGGGCGAACGACAAAGGTTTGACGCTTAATTCAGCGGTCACTCCCGCCATCGTGCTGACTGCCGACCGCCGCGCGCTCAAGCAAATCGTCCTCAACCTTTTGTCGAACGCCGTGAAGTTCACGCCCGACCGCGGTGCCGTGACGGTGCGCGGACGCGTACGGGCGGGCATGGTCACGATCGCGATTTCCGACAACGGCATCGGCATTCCGAAGGACGCTTTGCACAAGCTCGGCCGGCCGTTCGAACAAGTCGAAAGTCAATTGACCAAGCGGCACCCGGGCTCGGGGCTCGGGCTTGCCATCGCCAAGTCGCTCGCCGAATTGCACGGCGGCACGATGTGCATCCGCTCAGTTCTCGGCTCCGGAACGACTGTCGTCGTGCGGCTGCCGCTCGAAGCGCGAACACCGCTGCCCCATGTCGCGGCGGACAACGCTATGGTGCTCGCCCCAATATCCTGACCAAACATTCGCGCACCTTGAGCTGCGTTTCGACAACGTGGGCTTGGAGTGCCGCGAAATCCGGCAAATCGGCGGCGCGGGCGAGCAGTGCAAGCACGGCGGCGCTCGCCGCTTGCGGATCGAAGGGGCCGGGCAGGCAGAGCCGAAGAATTTGCGTGAGCTCATGGAACAAGAGCGCGGCGGGACGCAGCACCGCGGCATCCTCGGGCTTGAGCACGCCGGCACGCGCAGCCTTCTGCAGTGTGCGTGCCGTCGAGGTGTCGAGGATTTTGGGCGCGCCGGCGGCGTGAATGAGCTCGAGATATTGCGCGATGAATTCGATATCGACCAATCCGCCGGCTGCGTATTTGAGATCCCAGGGGTCGGCGTCGCCCTTTTCCTTGGCGATAGCGGCGCGCATTTCGACGATGTCGGCGGCAATTTTGCGCGGGTCGCGCTTGCGCCGCAGCACGTCACGGATCGCGGCCTCGATGCGGGCGGCGAAGCCCGGCGAGCCCGACACGACGCGCGCGCGGGTAAGCGCCATATGCTCCCAGGTCCAGGCCTCGCGCTCTTGGTAGCCGATAAAGCCGTCGACATGCGTCGCCAGCGGTCCGGAGCGGCCGGAAGGGCGCAGTCGCATGTCAACCTGGTAGAGCACCCCGTAATTGGTCTGGACCGTGAGCGCGTTAATCAGGCGTTGCGTCAGCCGGGCAAAATACTGGGCGCCATAGAGCGGACGCTTGCCGTCCGACTCGGGATGACCTTCGTCGAAGTCGTAGACGACAATCAGATCGAGGTCGGAACTCGCCGTCATCTCGCGCGCGCCGAGCCGGCCCAGCGCCAAGATCGCAGTCTCCCCGCCGCGCACGTGGCCGTGGGTGGCGGCAAATTGGGCCTCGGCGCGGACGTGGAGCGCGCGAATGAGGACATCGGCCAGTTCGGCAAATACCTCCCCCGCCTGCTCGGCCGAAACCGACCCCGACAGAATGCGCGCGCCGATCAGAAACATATGCTCCTGACCGAACAGCCGCGCCGCATCAAGGGCGTCCTCGTAACCGTGCGTCTCACCGAGCGCGCGCGCCAACTCCGCTTCGAGCCGCTTGCCGTCGGGCAGCGCGCCGAAAAAACTCGGATCGATCAGCGGATCGATGACGTGGGGGTGCTGCGCCAGAATATCGGCGAGCCGCGGCGCGGCGCTGAGGATCAACACGATGAAGCGAACAAGGTCGGGATGTTGCCGCAGCAGCGACAGAAACCGCCCGCCCCCATGCAGACCGCCGAGGAAGCGATCGAACGCGGCGAAGGCCGCGTCCGGACCGTCGGCGCCGGCGAATTGATCGATGATGACCGGTACAAGCTCGATAAGATTTTTCCTCGCCTGTTCGCCGCGCAGCGCACGATAAGCGCCGGCGTGCCAGCGCCGCACGGTGGCGGCAAGCTCACGCGGATGCCGGAAGCCCATTTCCACGAGGCGATCGAGCGTCTCGCGGTCGTCGCCCGCGACCGCCGCAAACGACAAATTCTGCCGCTCGGCAAGAAAGGCCGGCGCACTCTCGAACAGCCTGACGTAATGCTTCTCGACCGTGCGCAAGTGCGCGAGCAGCGTTGTGACGAAACTATCGCGACCGGAGAAGCCAAGAAAGCGCGCGAACCGATCGAGCAACTCGCGGTCGGGCGGTAATGTGTGGGTTTGCTCGTCAGCGACCATTTGCAGCCGATGTTCTACGCGGCGGAGAAAATCGTAAGCCGCCGTCAATTCGTCGCGCGCGGTTTTGTCGATCCAACCGCTGGCGGCGAGCGCTGCAAGCGTAGCGACGGTTTGGCGGCCGCGCAGCACCGGATAGCGACCGCCGGCGATGAGTTGTTGGGTCTGAACGAAGAACTCGATCTCGCGAATGCCGCCGCGGCCGAGCTTGATGTTGTGGCCTTCCACCGTGATTTCGCCATGCCCGCGATAGGCATGGATTTGCTGCTTCATGGCGTGCACGTCGGCGACCGCCGCGTAATCGAGATATTTGCGCCAGATGAAAGGCGACAATTCGGCGATGAACGCTTCCCCGGCGACGAGGTCGCCGGCGCAAGGCCGCGCCTTGATCAGCGCCGCGCGCTCCCAGTTCTGACCGCGGCTCTCGTAATAATCGAGCGCGGCTTCGGTGGCGATGGCGATCTGGGTCGAGGACGGATCGGGACGCAGCCGCAGATCGACGCGGAAGACGTAGCCGCCCTCGGTGCGCTCCTGCAGGAGTTTCACGAGATCGCGGGTCAGCCGCACAAAAAACGGCGAAGCGTCGAGGCCCGGCGCCAGCGCCGGCGCGTCGTGCCGGAAAAACACCATGAGATCGATGTCGCTGGAAAAGTTGAGTTCGTAGCCGCCCATCTTGCCCATCGCCACCACGATGTAGCCGGAACCAGCTTCGGGATTTTGCGGGTCGGGCAGACGGAGCTTTTTGCGGGCGGCCGCCTCGCGAAGGAGATGGCGCACCGCAGCCCCGAGCGCCGTTTCGGCGACTGCCGTAAGTGCTGCGGTGACGCGCGCGACCGGCCACACGCCGCCGATATCGCCCAGCGCGACGAGGAGCGCGGCTTCGGCTTTCATGCGGCGAAGGATTTTCATCAGCACAGCCGCGTCGCGGGTCGCCGCGGCGCTCTCCCGCGCTCTAGCAAGGACCGCGGCGATCTCTTGCTCCGGGTCGTCGTCCAAAAAGCGAACGACACGCGCTGGATCGCCGCGAACGAGGTCCCAGAGATACGGCGCGCCTTCGGCGATGCCGGCGAGCAACCTTGTCAGCGGCGGATGCCGCTTGGTCAGAGCGATCAGCTTGCGGCCGGGGTCGGTGCGGGCGATTGCCGCGAGCCATTCGCCCAGACGGCCGCGGCCTTCGACCGAAGTGCGGGGCAGCATCCGCGCCAGCCGTTCAATCAGCGTCGTTTTATAGAGGTTCCCGGTCGGCCGCTTCCGCGGTGCGGGCCGCCGCATCACGCCGCCGCCGGTCCGGCGCGCGGCAGGGCGATGACGCTGCGCAATCCGGGATGATTGTCCTCAAGCTTGAGTTCACCGCCATGCAGCCGGGCGACCGCGGACGCGAGGCTTAGTCCCAACCCCGAGCCGGGTTGGGAACGGCTTTGCTCGAGCCGCACGAAGCGCTCGACGACACGGCTACGATCCGGCTCGGAGATGCCGGGGCCGTGGTCGGCTACCGTCAGCGTAATGCGCTCGCCGTCGGCTCCCGCCTTGACCACAATCTCGGGCGGCGCGCCATTGATCTTGCTGGTTTCCGGCCCGGCGTATTTGATGGCGTTGTCGACCAGATTGGCGAGCGCCTGGCTCACCAGTTCGCGATTGCCGCGCACCGGCGCTACGCCCGGCGTCTCGACCTTGAGAACGAGCCCCTTCTCGTCGGCCAGCGGCTCATACAACTCGCCGACGTCACGGGCAATCTCGGCGGCGTCGAACTCGGTCATGTTGTCGCGCGCGTGTCCGGATTCGGCGCGCGCGATCATCAGCAAGGCGTCGAAGGTGCGGATGAGATCGTCCGACTCGGCGATGGTCGCTTCCAGCGCCGCGCGATAATCGACCTCGCCCCTGGCGCCGCGCAACGCCTGCTCGCAACGATTGCGCAGCCGGGTCAACGGCGTTTTCAGATCATGCGCGATGTTGTCGGAAACTTCCTTCAGGCCGCGCATCAAGCCCTCGATACGCTCCAACATGGCGTTGACGTTGTCGGCGAGACGATCAAGTTCGTCGCCGCTGCCGGCGATAGGCAGGCGACCGGTAAGATCGCCGGCCATGATGGTGTGGGCGGTATCGGTCATGGCGTCGATGCGCTTGAGCACGCGGCGGCTGACGAAGAAGCCGCCGACCAGCCCGAAAACAACCACCAGCGCGAATGACCAGCGCCCGGCGTTGGCGATAATGCCGTAGATGCGCTCGCGCTCTTCCAGGTCGCGTCCGACGAGCAGGCGAAAACCGCCGGGCAATTCCACGACCTGGACCAACGCGCGATGCTCGACGTTGTCGGACTGTTCGATGCGCCGGTATGACGTCTCGATCCAACCGGGGCGATCGAGCGCGCCCGGCGCCAGCGCGCTGACGTTGCCGGCGAGGCCCTCCCCGGTCGGCGTCGTTACCAGATAAAGGCTCGATCCCGGCCGCCGCGAGCGCAGATCGAGGATGAGCACCAATCCTCTGATACCGGTTTCATTGTATTGCTCGCGCAATCGACTGACTTCGGCAATGACGATGCGTGTGATTTGCTCGTTGATCAGCCGGCGCGTATTCAGCGCGAAATAGCCAAGCAGCGATGCAGCGAAGATAACAAAGATCAACAGATAAACGAGCGTCAGTCGAAACGCGGTCGTGCGGAGTAGTTTTCCCAGCGCCGTCACGGTTCGGATGCTCTCAAAGCGTAAGCGCGTTATAGAGATCAAGCCGATTTCCGATCCAAAGATGAAATACGGCCCGGCTGTTGACAAGGAGTTACGCGCATCCTCCTCTGTGCCTGTCCTTGCCAGAGGATGCCTGCGAACGCTAATGAATAACTGGAAAGATTTGCCGAAACCGCGCGCTGCGGGGGTGCCGACGGGGCCTCTCGCCGGCTTCCGGATAGTCGAGTTCGTCGGCATTGGGCCGGCCCCGTTTGCCGCGATGCTTTTCGCGGATCTCGGCGCCAGCGTCATTCGCCTCGATCGGCTGACCGCGAGCGGCCTCGGCATCGACCAGCAGGCGCGTTTCGATCTGCTGGCGCGCTCGCGCCCGAACGTGGCGGTCGATCTGAAACATCCGGACGGAAGCGCGCTTGCCGGCGACCTCATCGACAAGGCCGACGCGCTGATCGAAGGCTTCCGCCCCGGCACGATGGAACGGCTCGGGCTCGGGCCCGATGCGATGCTCGCGCGCAATCCGCGTCTTGTTTATGGGCGCATGACCGGCTGGGGACAATCGGGTCCGCTCGCGCAGGCGGCCGGCCACGATCTCAACTATCTGGGACTGATCGGCGGCCTGCATGCCATCGGCCGGGCCGGTCAAAAGCCAACGCCGCCGTTAAACCTCGCCGCTGATTTCGGCGGCGGCGCCCTTTATCTCGCCTTTGGCATGACCTGCGCCATGCTTGAAGCGCAGCGTTCAGGCAGAGGCCAGGTCGTCGATGCCGCCATGACCGAAGGTGCCGCGTCCCTGATGACGATGTTTTACGGCCTTTACGCCGCGGGGCTGCACACGCTCGAGCGCGGGACCAACATGCTCGACTCCGGATCGGCGATTTATGAGACCTACGAATGTGCCGACGGCGGCTTTGTTTCCATTGCGCCGATCGAACCGAAATTCCGTGAAGTCTTATTCGAACGCCTAGGCCTACCCTACACGACCGACGACGGCGCCGCGCTGCGCGCCAAACTTGAGGCGCTGTTCAAAACCCGCAGCCGGGATGAATGGTGCATGCTGCTGGAAGGAACGGACGCCTGTTTCGCGCCGGTTCTCTCGATGGCGGAAGCGCCGCACCATCCACATAACGTCGCCCGAGGCACCTTCGTCGAGGTCGACGGCGTGGCGCAGCCGGCGCCGGCGCCGCGGTTTTCGCGCACGCCTTCCAGCCGTCCGTCGCCGCCGCAAGAACTCGGCGAAGGCACTCGCGTGGCGCTAGCCGAATGGGGTATCGCGAAAGAGCGGATCGAGACGTTGCTCGCGGCCGGCGTGCTGGCCGCGCGCCCGGCGGAGCAGGATTGAATTTAAGCGCGTCCGTCGTCACGGATCATGTAGCCGGCGCCGCGTATCGTGTGCAGCAGCGCTTGCGCAAAGCCCTTGTCGATCTTTGAGCGCAATCGCGAAATGTGGACGTCGATCACATTGGTTTGCGGGTCGAAATGGTAGTCCCAGACATTTTCCAGAAGCATGGTGCGGGTCACGACCTGGCCGGCGTGGCGCATCAGATATTCGAGCAGGCGGAATTCGCGCGGCTGTAGCTGCAGGTCCTGCCCCGCGCGGCTGACCTGATGCGAAAGCCGGTTGAGCTCTAGATCGGCGACGCGATAGAGCGTTTCCTCGCCGCGGTTGCCGCGCCGGCGCGCCAGCGCCTCGATGCGCGCCAGCAATTCGGAAAATGCGTACGGCTTGGCGAGATAATCGTCGCCGCCGGTCCGCAGCCCCTTGACCCGATCGTCAACCTGGCCGAGCGCCGAAAGGATAAGCACCGGCGTCTCGACCGCCTTTTCGCGCAACGTGCCGATGATCGAAAGGCCATCGAGCTTCGGCAGCATGCGATCGACAATCAAGACGTCGTACTGGCCGTCGAGCGCGAGCGCCAAACCCTCTTCGCCATCCATCGCCCGATCGGCGATATGGCCGACCTCGCGGAACGCCTTGACCAGATAGTCGGCAGCGTCACGGTCGTCTTCGATAATGAGAAGGCGCATACTTGATCGCCGTTCCGGGAGGGCTATGGGCGGACCCGGCGGGGTGGCCTGACGACTAATGATATCGTCTCGCATAGGTCAATCGGCAACGATCAAGTACATAGAAAGGGGGCGGCGGGTTCAACCCACCGCCCCCTCGACCCACTCCGCTCCGGCGGGGGCGACGGATGCCGGAGGCGGAGTTGGCGTCAGGTAGGGGACGGGCCTTACGGCCCGTCCCCTGGGAACGCCCGCCAGCGGGGGCGACGGATGCCGGCGGATCGCCCCGTTACGTAGAACCTCTCGAGCATGGTTCCTTTCGGGATCATGGTCCGATCAGGCGTTGCCGAGCGGCACCGCGACGAAACGCGTGCCTTCACCCGACTTCACCCGAAACAGTAGAGCGTGCTTGCCTTCCTTGCGGGCGTCCGCGACCTGCTTGCGAACGTCCGCCGGATCGGTGACCGATTTGCCGCCAACGTCGAGGATCACGTCGCCGACCTGGAAGCCGTGGTCGGCGGCGACGCCGTTCGGGTCGACGGCGGTCACGACCACACCATTGCCCTGGGCGCCGGCAACCTTGCTGCTGGGCGCAAGTGTCAGACCGAGCTTCGGCAGATCGTTGTCAGGCCCGGCGTGCGGGCTCTCCTGATTGGAGGCCTGATGCTCGTTCGGCAGCGTGCCGAGCGTGAGCGTCACGGTCTTATCTTGGCCCTGGCGAACCAGGCCGAGCTTGACCGTGGTGCCCGGCGCCATGGTGCCGATCCGCCGCGCCAAATCCCGTGCATCGGCGACGTCGGTGCCGTCCACGGACGTAATGACGTCGCCGCTTTCGATTCCGGCCGCGGCCGCGGGACTGTGGGCTTGCGGCTCGGAAACCAGCGCGCCAGACGCTTTCTTCAGGCCGAGGCCATCGGCGATGTCGGGTGTGACCGGTTGAATCTGTACGCCGATCCATCCGCGGGTGACGGTGCCCTTGTCGCGCAACTGGGCGATGACGTTCTTGACCGTATCGGAAGGAATATCGAAGGCGATACCGACCGAACCGCCGGACGGCGAGAAGATGGCGGTATTGACGCCGATCACGTTGCCGTCGACGTCGAAGCTCGGACCGCCTGAGTTGCCCTTGTTGACCGGTGCATCGATTTGGATGAAGTCGTCATAGGGGCCGGCGCCGATGTCGCGGCCGCGCGCGGAAACGATACCGGCGGTCACAGTGCCGCCTAATCCAAACGGATTGCCGACGGCGAGCACCCAGTCACCGACCCGCGGGCTATTTTCGGAAAACTTCACGAACGGAAATTCCTTGCCGTCCACCTTGATCAGAGCGAGATCGGTGCGCGGGTCGGTGCCGATAACCTTGGCGGTATAGATCTTGCCGTTGTCGGTCGTGACCTGCACGTTTTCGGCGTTCTGCACCACGTGATTGTTGGTGACGGCATAGCCATCTGCGGAGATGAAGAAGCCCGAGCCCTGGCCCGTGATGATCTGATGCCCGCCCTCGCCGCCATTCGGCATACCGAAGCGGCGGAAAAACCGCTCGAACGGCGAACCGGGCGGAAACGGAAGCTCATCGCTGCCGAAGGACGAATCGGCCGGCCGGTCGATCTTGACGCGAACCGAGATCACGGCCGGTTTGACCTTGGCGACGATGTCGGCGAACCCCACGGGATGTTGCGGAAGCTTTTGCGCCTCTTGTGACAAATTCTGCGCATGTGCCGGTCCGGCAAGGAAGGCGACATCAGGCATCAAACTGGGCGCGACGAAAAACGCCGCAGCACCAAGGCCGGCGACCGTTGTCGCCAGGAGACCGAATCGCCGCGCGGACAGAATGCGGCGGGAGAGGCGTTCGTAACCGTTCATTTACCGTCTCCAAATCAGTTGGCCGTTTAGTTGGCCCCGCTGTAACGGACGATGCCCGCAACCCTGTTGGACGGGAATGTGGGGTAGACCGCCTTACCGGGCACTGTCGGCCAGATTAAAAGTTTGTAATGTGCCGGCGCCAGTCGCTTTCCGGCAGGCGATTTCGTACGTACAAGCGGCAGCGCTCGCAGCGGGAAACTTCAGGGTTTATTCGCGCAGCAGATCGGCTAGTCGGGCTTCTTCCGATGGCGTCAGGTTCGGCGGCGCAGCCGCCGGGTGGCGGCGGCGCCCGACGACGACAAGAAGCGCCACCATGCCGCCGAGCAAAGCTGCGGGCGGCAATCCCCATAGCACCGCAGTGTGCCACGACAGCCGCGGCTTGAGCAGCACGAATTCACCGTACCGGGCGACGAGAAAGTTGAGGATTTGCGCATCGCTGTCGCCGGCTTTGAGCCGTTCACGCACGAGGACGCGCAGATCATGCGCCAGCGGCGCGCCGGAATCGTCGATCGATTCGTTCTGGCACACCATGCAGCGCAATTCTTTGGACAACGTCCGCGCCCGCGCTTCGAGCACCGGGTCGGCCAGCATTTCATTGGGCTCAACCGCCCGGACCGGCAAGGACGTCAGCAACAGCAAAAAAAGCCCGATGATGAGGCACACCGGAGCCGCCATTGCCCGGAAATTCTTCACGCCCTTTACTCCGCCGCCTGTAGCGCGGCCTGTGCCTTTGCCGGCCGCGGAGCGCCGATGCGGAGCCGCCGGTCGGAGAGCGACAAGCCGCCGCCAATAAACATGAAGACCGCGCCGAGCCAGATCATCAGAACCAGCGGCTTGAAATAGAGGCGCACCGGAGCCGCGCCATCAGGGCCGGGATCGCCAAGCGAAAGGTAGAGTTGGCTGACGCCGCGAGTCATCAGCGCGGCCTCCGTGGTCGCCATGTTCCGGTCGGGGAAAGTGCGCCGGCTCGGCTCCATCGCTCCGAGCAGATCGCCGTTGCTGCGGCGAACGGTGAAATGACCGACGAGATCGTGGTAATTCGGCCCGGCGCGGGTGAAGACGCCGTCGAAAGTAAGCCGATAGTGAGCGATTTCGATGGTGGCGCCGGGCTTGAGCGCGGCTATGCGCTCCGATCCCCAAGCCGTCACGACAACGATGCCCATCAACGTGACGCCGATGCCGAAATGCGCAAATGCCGTGCCCCAGGCCGAACGTGGCAGCCCTGCCGCGCGCCGCAATGCCGTCGCGAGCGGCACGCGCAGGAAAAGCGTGCGCTCGGCAAGATCGATCACCGCGCCCGCCATAACGAAAATCGCGAGCCCGACGCCGAAGGGTGCCAGCACCGGGCCGCCGTGCTGCAACGCAAAACTAGCGGCGATCGCCACCGCCGCCAGCATCGCCGCCGCCAGCAGTCGTTGCGCTGCGCCGAGAAGGTCGCCGCGCTTCCATCCGAGCAGCGGGCCGAACGGCATCGCCAACAGCAGCGGCAGGAACAGCGGACCGAAGGTCAAATTGAAAAACGGCGGCCCGACCGAAATCTTGGCGCCGGTCAAAGCTTCGAGCGCCAGCGGATAGAGCGTGCCGACGAAAACGGTGGCGCAGGCACAGGTCAGAAACAGGTTGTTGAGCACCAGCGCGCCTTCGCGCGAGATCGGCGAGAACAGCCCGCCCTGTTTCAGAAGCGGCGCTCGCCAAGCATAAAGCGCCAGCGCGCCGCCGATGAACACGAAAAGTATGGCGAGGATAAATATGCCCCGCGTCGGATCGACGGCGAACGCATGCACCGACGTGAGCACGCCGGATCGCACCAGGAATGTGCCGATCAGCGACAGCGAGAAGGTGAGGATCGCGAGCAGGATGGTCCAGACTTTAAGCGCGCCGCGTTTTTCCATCACCACAGCGGAATGCAGCAGTGCCGTGCCGGCGATCCACGGCATCAGCGAAGCATTTTCCACCGGGTCCCAGAGCCAGAAGCCACCCCAGCCAAGTTCGTAATAGGCCCAATACGAGCCGCCGGCGATGCCGATCGTCAAGCCCATCCAGGCCGCAAGCACCCATGGCCGCACGAAGCGCGCCCAGGCCGCGTCGATGCGGCCTTCCAGCAGCGCGGCAATCGCAAACGAGAACGCGATCGAGAAGCCGACATAGCCGAGATAGAGAAACGGCGGATGGAAGGCGAGACCCGGATCTTGCAGGATCGGATTGAGATCGCGGCCCTCGAATGGTGCGTCCGCAACGCGCAGGAACGGGTTGGAGGTGGTGAGGATGAAAAGGTGAAAGGCAGCCGCAATCCACGCCTGCACCGCCAGCGCGTTGGCCTTGAGCTTCGCCGGCAGGTTGGTTCCGAAACCGGCGACCAATGCACCGAACAGAGCCAGGATGAAGACCCACAACATCATGGATCCTTCGTGGTTGCCCCAGACGCTGGTGAGCCGATAGATCAGCGGCATCGTCGAATTCGAATTCTCGTAGACGTTCAGCACCGAGAAATCGGACGTGACGTAGCAGACAGCGAGCGCGCCAAATGCCAGCGCGACAAAAAAGAATTGCGCAAGCGCCGTCGGCGTCGCCATGCTCATGAGCACGACGTCGTTGTTGCGCGCGCCGACGATCGGCATCGTGCCCTGAATCAGCGCCAGGCCCAGCGCCAGCATCAGCGCATAGTGGCCAAGTTCAGCGATCACTTGCGCCCTCCCCCGACCGGCATCGCCGCGCGCTGCGCGTAGTCGTCCTTCCAGTGTCCCGATTTCTTCAAGGCGTCGGCGACTTCCTTCGGCATGTAGGTCTCGTCATGCTTGGCGAGGATTGTATCGGCCTTGAACGTACCCGAGCCATCGAGCGTGCCCTCGGCGACGACGCCTTGGCCTTCGCGGAACAGGTCGGGCAACAGACCCTGGTAAGCCACCATGATCTCGCGGCTGCCGTCGGTGACGTCGAAGTGGATTTTCAGATTATCGCCGCGCACCAGGCTGCCGGTCTTGACCAAACCGCCGAGCCGCATGCGCGTGCCGGGCGCGATGTGCTTCTCCACCACGTCGCTCGGCGAATTGAAGAAAACGATCGTGTCACGGAAAGCGTTGAGCATGAGCGCGACCGCCACGGCGAGTACGCCGAGGCCGCCGCCGATCAGCATCAGGCGTCGCCGCTTGCGGGTCATTGTTGTGGGTTCGCCGCCATGATCAAGGTCCTTTAGCCTTCGAGACCGAGGCCTTTGACCAGCTCGTCAATGCGCTTGACTGCATCGGGCTGTTCGGCGAGCGCGCGCTTGGCGTCGGCGGCCGCGCTTTTTGCCTTGTCGCGATCGCCGAGGACGGCGTAGGCGCGGACGAGACGAAGCCAACCATCGACGTCGGCGCCGTTATCATGCAGCCGGTCGGCAAGACGGGCGACCATGCTGCGGACCATCGCGCCACGCTGGTCCTCGCTCATGCTGGACGCGGCGGCGACATCTTCCGCGCTCGGCCCGGGCGCGGGTGCCGATGCGCCGCTGACGCGCGCCAACGCTTGGCGCACAAATCCGGCCCAAGGCACGCCGGGCGGCGCGTCGGCCAAAAGTGAACGCCAGATCTTAGCGGCCTCGTCATTTTTGCCGTCCTGCTCCGCGGCAAGGCCGAGAAAATAACGGGCTTTGGATTCATGTGGGTCGCGCGCCGCCGCGCGCTCGAACGCAGCCTTGGCGTCGGCCGTGACCACGCCGTTCGCCGCAGCCGCTTCGGCTTCGCCGAGGTCGGCTTCCCGGGCCGCGGTTTCTCCCTTCAGCGCTAAAGCTTTCTTACGCGCCTCGACGGCGTCATCGAAGCGGCCGAGCCGCATATACACCGGCGCGATAACCTCCCAGCCGTTGCCGTCGTTCGGATTGCGCGCGAGATGAGTTTCGACTTGGCTGACCAAGCTCCTGATCGATTCGTCACCTCCTGGAGTTTTGATGCGGGCAAAGGCCGGCTCGCCCGGAAGGTTCGGCGAGCCGAGCACGATGTAAAGGCCGGGCGCGCCGAACGGCAGAATGACCAAAGCGGCGATAGCAGCCGCGCGGCGCCGCTTGAGGCTCCCTTGCGTCACCACGGTCGATGCGGCGGGTTCCACTTGTTCGGCGGCCGCCAGCAGCCGGCGCGACACTTCGAGCCTGGCGGCTTCCGCTTCCGCCTCGCCGATCAAGCCGTCGGCGCGATCGCGGTCGATTTCCTGCAACTGATCCTTGTAAACGACGATGTCGCTGCCACCGGCGGTCTTCTGCCCATTGCGCCCAAGCGGCCACACCACGGCGAAAATTGCCGCAGCCGTCATCAACGCAAAAACGCACCACAAGATCATCGTCGCCCTTTGACCCGCGGAATCGGAGGACCGCAACTGCGGCAGCCAAATACGTCGCGTGGGGTTACATCATCACGGCGCCATTGCGGCCGCAATGGGAGCGCCCGCGCGGCAATTGCGCACTCTGACGCACTGTGACGCAGTAAGTTACCAATTGCGGCGTTGTGTAGGCTCAGGCCCGCGCCGACTTGCGCTCGGCGCTCGCGGCCTGCACCGCAATTTCGGCCGCTTTGGCCAACAAGCCGGCATAGTCGACGCCGAACACGGTCCGGCAAAAGCGGATAGCGGCGTCGACCTGCGATTGCCGGAACGGCCTGTCGGCATCGCCGGCGTGGCGCAGCGCGTCGAGCAAGACCTTGGTGCCGCTTTCAAGATAGTGCTGCAGTTCCGAATAGCTGCGCATGGTCATTTCATTGACGGCGAGTTCGCTGGCGTAATTGCGGCAGGCGCCGACGAATTCGACCAGCATCTCGGCCTCGTTCACATCCATCGCGTCGAGCAACGATCCGGGAGCGATTTCCTTGACCGGCCGCGGCCGCAACAGCCGCCGAACGCGGCCCGGCGTCGAACTCGATCTCGGTCTTCAGCACGTTCGACACTTCGGTGCGGATTGCCATCAACCGCCGGCTCCACGGCGAATCGTTGGACAGGTCGATTTCGGTACGCAACCCGCGCGCCGCGTCGTGGATGTTCTTAAGCAGCGAAGTGACCGGATGATGAGCTTTAAGTTCGGCGCGTAAATCGCCGACCATGCACTCGACTTCCCCCATCACGATCGTGACCGCAACCGCATAGGGCGTTTCAGCAATACGAACGGTATCGTCGCTCTCGGCCGCGCGGGTGGCAAGGCGCACGAGCTGCCAGGGCGCGGCCAACCGGCCCATGACCAGAGCGAAACCGAACAGGAAAAGGTCGGCCTTGGCGGCTTGCGTGCCCGTGCGTCCCTTCGCGGCGGTGGCGGCGTCGATGAGCGATTTCACCGCGTCGATCTGGTCGTCTTCGAACGAGCGCAAATGGGTGGGCAGCCGGCGGGCGATGTCGCCGAGCACGTCGCGCCACGACAAGATGCTCGCCAGCGTTCGAAGATCTTCGAGCGCGCGCGGCGTGCCGACTTGCACCGCGAGCCGCCGCCGCGCCTTGTCGTCGCCGGTTGTCGCGGCAATGGTTTCCCTGATGTGCAACAGCGCGCGATCGTGCAGCGCCCGGGTCAATTGCTCGGCTTTGACCCGATCGTCATCGAGCAAAGCGCGGTTGATGTCCTCACTGAGCGCTTTGGCCTCGGCCGGCATCAAATCGCGGCCAATCCATTGCCAGATCGGATCGAGCGACACCCGCGCGAGCCGGCCGAGCCGCTTATGGTCAGCGGCGTCGTCAATCAGAAACGGCTCGAGCGGTGCGAAGAACAGACGGGCGGCATCGCCGACGCGGGGAACCGGCTGGCCGGCGACGCGGATGGCGCGGCGCAGCTCCTGCAAGACGAGCGCGCTGCCGGGGTCCTGCTCGCCACGTAGCGAAGCGCGCTCGAGCTCGGCGACGAGCATGCCGCGAGCCTCAGGCTTGAGCGTCCGCAGATAGTCGCGCAGCCGTTCGACGGCCAGCCCGTCGCTCGTCATGATCATCCCAATCGCCTGTGGGGCGCCAGAAAGGTTTAAGCGCTCGCCGCTTAAAAAGCCGTTACGCAAAATGCCGGAAATTCAGGGGCATAGCCGCACCAGCAGGCTGTCGTCACGACAACCGGCGCCGGCAGAAAGGCCCCGTTCCACCCCGATTTGCGCGCCGATTACCGCCGCCACCGAAATTTTGCCCGTACAAGCGGATCCCCGGTGGTCGCCGGCGACCCAACCGCGAGCGGCGCAAATCTCTCGAGTCCCTTAAATCTATTTGATATAAGCCACTTACGGTCGACCGCTACGGATTTAGCTGATGACGGACCAAGTGCCGTCGGAATTGCGGCACGCGGTGCCGCGCTCGGTCTGCGGGCGGCCGTCGATATAGACCGTGTGGGTGTATTGCCGGCAGGGCGCGCCATCGACCTGGTAGACCGGGCCGGGAACCACGTTGCCGTAGCGCCCCGAATCCGGATTGCGCCACGCGACGGGCGCTCCCGACGGCCCGGCTTCCAACGCCTGCATCTGCGCCGTATAAGCGCGCCGCTTGTCGTCGTCATCGAGGGCCGCACCGATGCGATTGCCAAGGAAGCCCCCGAGCGCCGCGCCGGTCAGCGTGCCGCTGAGGCGACTACCGGCGCCACCGCCGATTACATTGCCCGCCGACGCAGCGGCACCAGCGCCAACGACGGTGCCGCTGGCCTCCTTCGGCCCGCTGCTGAACGAGCATGCGGCGAGGCTCAATCCGGCCAGCGCCGCCATGCCCGAAACCCAACTGACAAGCTTGCCTGCCGGCATAGCCCTCCCCGACGCCGCACGGACGGCGCTTCGCCGCCCGCCTCCCACCCCACCATCCGCAGCGACTGGGGCGAAACTCTGTCGGCTTTGACGCCAAACTCGGCGGCGGCCTGTTGGCGGCATCGGTGCGCTTGATCGTGTCGGATCACCCGCCAGGCAGCGCCAATTCCGCGCGCAGGCCGCCGATAGGGGCGGTGCCGAGCGTCAGTACGCCGTTGTAAAGCCCGGCAAGCTCCACGACGATGGAGAGGCCAAGGCCCGAACCGGGCTTGCTCTCGTCGAGCCGCTGGCCGCGCAATGCCACCCGCTCGCGCTGCGCCGGCGAAAGTCCGGGACCGTCGTCATCGACGATGACGCGGACCTTTGACTTGCCGTCGCCGGTGGCCGCGTCCGCCACCACCTCGATCGCCACCCGCGACTTCGCCCACTTGCAGGCGTTGTCGACCAGATTGCCGATCATCTCCTCGAGGTCCTGCTGTTCGCCGCGGAACCGGGCATGGTCGGGCACGTCGAGGGCGATGGCGATGTCACGCTCGTGGTGCAGCTTTTCCATCGTGCGCGCTAGCGCCGTCACCACCGGCGGCACGTCGATCAGCGTGCCGACGACGGCGGAACGCGCCGCCAGCCGCGCCCGCTCGAGCTGGCGCGCCACTTGATCGCGCATGATCTCTGCTTGCTCAACCACCTTGCGCGCCAGAGGATCGTCGCCACGCGCCGCCGCCTCGTTGACGATGACCGAAAGCGGCGTCTTCAACGCGTGCGCCAGATTGCCGACGTGAGTGCGTGCACGCTCGACGATCTCCCGGTTGGCATCGATCAGCGCGTTTGTCTCACGCGCCAGCGGAGCGATCTCGACGGGAAAATCGCCCTCCAGGCGCTCGGCGCGGCCGGAGCGGATGGCGGCCAGGCTTTCGGAAATGCGCTTGAGCGGCGCGAGTCCAAAGCGCACCTGCAGCACGGTGGTCAACAAGAGCGCGACGGCGAGCGCGGCAAAGATCGCGCCGATGGTGCGGTCGAAGCTCAACATCTCATTGTTGATCTCGGACGCGTCGCCTGCGACCGCAATCAGATAGCGGCCGTCGTCGCCGAGGTCGACGTTGCGCTCGACCAGGCGCAGCCGCACCTCCTCCGGACCTTGTGCGTAGCCCTTGCGGTATCCGCCGGATCCGGCGGCGGCGTCCTCGACATCGGCGAGCCGCGGCAGATTTGAATCCCACAGCGAGCGCGAGGAATGAATTTCCGGCTTCGGCGTATCGAGCCGGGTCACCTGCCAATACCAGCCCGACAGCGGTAGTTCGAACAACGGCTCGCCGATCGATTGCGGGAACTTGTCGTTGCCTTCCTCGGGCGAGGCGACGTCGGCAACAAGAGTGCGCAGATAAACGTCGAGGCGGCGATCGAAGGCGCGTTCCACGGCTTGCCTGTAGAGCGAGGACAACGCCACGCCGGTGACAATCAGGATCACCACCGTCAACCCGGCCGCCCAGAGAAACAGGCGGAACGCTAGCGAATCAGCGCGCATCGGGGGGGGTGAGCAGGTAGCCCAGACCACGCACCGTTTGGATCACGTCGACGCCGAGCTTTTTCCGGATGCGCCCGACGAATACTTCGATGGTGTTGGAATCGCGGTCGAAGTCCTGGTCGTACAAATGTTCGACCAGTTCGGTGCGCGACACCACGCGGCCGGTGTGATGCATCAAATAAGACAGCAGGCGATATTCGTGCGAGGTGAGTTTGACCGGATTACCGTCGACGGCGACGCGCCCGGTGCGGGTATCGAGACGCACCGGACCGCAAGTGAACTCGCTCTTGGCATGACCCGCGGAGCGCCGCAGCAGCGCCCGCACCCGCGCCAGCACTTCTTCGAGGTGGAACGGCTTGGCGACATAGTCGTCGGCCCCGGCATCGAAGCCCTGAACCTTGTCGCTCCAGCGATCCCGCGCCGTCAGGATAAGCACCGGCATGGCGCGACCGGCGCGGCGCCAGGATTCCAGCACCGAGATGCCGTCCATTTTCGGCAGGCCGATATCGAGAATGACGGCGTCGTAGGGCTCGCTCTCGCCGAGGTAATGGCCCTCCTCGCCATCGAAGGCGCGGTCCACGACATAACCGGCGTCGGTCAGCGCGGTGGCGAGCTGCCGATTGAGATCAGGATCGTCCTCGACAACGAGAAGGCGCAAAAATCAGCTCCGCTCAGCGCTCACCGACCAGCGTGCCCTTGGCGGCGTCAACGACGACGCGCGTCACTTTGCCATCGTGGGCAAGAACTGTCAGCACATAGGCGAAGCCCTCGCCACGGTGGCAAAGCCGTGCCCGCACCAGCGTGCCCGGTATGTGGCTGCGCACGGCATGCACGGCGGCGGCGAGGCGTAGCACCGTGCCGCTCTCGACGAGGGCGCGGCGCTCTTTCTGATTGACGCAGGTGCGCTGGCCTTCCGGGTGGATCGGGTGCGGCATCTCCTGCGCGTACGCGGGGGCGAGCGCAACAGCCAGCGCCAACAACCCCGCGGCTGCCGCTCGTTCGAGGATGCCCATACGGCCTCCCTAGGCGGTCCCTAGTGAACAAGACCTGAACGGCCGATTTAGGCCTGGTCACGAACCCGGTATCGCCGCCGCACCGGCTATAGGGAACCAAAACGATGGCGCGATACGACCTATTCCGCCGGCTCGACCAGGCGCATCGGACCATGCAGCGGCTGTTCCTCGATCGTCAGCACGCAGCAAAGCGCAATAGCCAGAAAAGCCGCAGCGGCGATGAACACTACGCGGAAGGCCGGCGCAAAATCGGCATGCGCCGCCGCAAGCCTTTCCACCGACATGACGCCCGCGTGATCGCCGGTACTGCCGAGAACGATTGCGCCGAAAGCAGCGACAATGATCGCGCCGCCCAGCAGCCGGAAAAAATTCAGTACGCCGGTGGCGGTGCCCAATTCGTGGAGCTTCACAGCATTCTGCATCACGATAGTCGTGGTCGGATACATCGGTCCGATGGCAACGCCGAGCACGCCGAGCAGCAACGTGAACGCACCGATCGAGAGGCTTGCCGCTTCGACCGCCAGCACCGAGAGGGTCGCGATACAGATCACGAGGCCGACGATCGGCACGCGCAAGTAATGCGTAAGCCGCGCCAACAACCGTCCCGTCAGCAGCGAGCCGACCGTCGCCCCGAACATGAACGCGATCAAAACTACGCCCGATATGCTCGCCGAAGCGCCCAGCACCATCTCGCAATAGAGCGGCGTAAAGATCGTGATGCCGATGATGCTGCCGATGCTGAAAAACGCCGCGATAGTCGTGGCGCTCGTCACACGGCCGCGCAGGATGGCGAGTGGGATGAAGGGCTCGCGCGCCGTCAGAAGCCGCGCGGCAAACAAAGCCCACAGCGCGGCCGAGCCGGCAAACAGCCCCAGAACCTGCCACGACAGCCAACGATAGTGCGTGCCACCCCAATCGAGCGCCAACAGCAACACGACCGCGGCAGCCACCATGAACGCCACGCCTGGAATGTCGATCCGGTGCGGCCGATCATGCCGCGGCAACCGCCGAAGCGCGCGTGAGGTCATCACCAGAGCGGCGGCGCCCAGCGGCAGATTGATCCAGAAGATCAGCGACCAATGCAGGTGATCGGTCAGCACACCGCCGAGCACCGGGCCGAGGATGCTCGCGCTCATGAACACGACAGAGGTGTAGCTCTGCGCCATCGGCCGTTCGCGTGGCGTGAGCATATCGGCGATGATGGTTTGCGCGATCGGCAGCAGCCCGCCGCCGCCCAGTCCTTGCAACGCCCGCCCGATCACCAGGATCCAGATGCTCGGCGCGAGCGCGCAGACCAGCGAGCCGGCGATGAAGATGCCGATCGCGAGCAGCATGATGGTGCGCCGTCCGTGGATATCGCTGAGCTTGCCGAACAGCGGCGTCGCCGCCGTGGCGACGAGCAGATAGGCCGTCACTACCCAGGAAAGATCGTCGAGGTTGGCAAGGCTTCTGCCGATCGCCGGCAACGCCGGCGCGACGATGGTTTGCTCAAGCGCGGAGAGAAACATCGCCAACATGATTCCGGCGACGATGGTGCGGATCGCGGCGTGGTCGAGCGGCGGCAACGCGGATTTATCGTTTGGACCGCGGGCGAATGCGACGGACGCGCCAGAAGGCGGCGGCGCGTCGTTCGTGTATGGCTCGTTCGTGTATGGCACGGTTGCCGCGTCCCCGGCGCTGACGTCGGGGGCGATATTGTGGGCGTTATCCGGCTTGATCTGGCGAGGCATGTCCCGCGTCATGTCTCGCATCCGCTGGCGAGGTGATTCCATTTTAGATCGACGGCATCAACGGTGCCGGCATCAAAAAAGGCGGCCCCAACGCCCAATTGGCTCACACGGCATCGCGACGCAACCGTGCTTTGCGCAGACCAGCAATGCCGCCTATCGCCGCCGCCGCCGCGCGCCCTTGGGAAGCTTCAGCGGCCAGCTCACGATGTAGTCTTCGAGCATGTCGTCGGAGACGTGTGTTTCGTTGGCGCCAACCCGGCCGCGAACCGACACCCCGGCGGTATGAACGGTTTCGGGATCGCCGGAGACGAGCGGGTGCCACCAGTACAGATCCTTGCCCTCTGCCAGGAGCACATAGGCGCAGGACGGCGGCAGCCAGGTGATGCTTTTCAAGCTTTCCGGCGTCAACTGGACGCAGTCGTCGACCTGCTCCAGCCGGTTCGAATAGTCCCGGCAACGACAGGTGTTGCCGTCAAGGAGCCGGCAGCCGACATCGGTGTAGAAAGTGCGGTCAGTGCCCTCCTCTTCGAGCTTGTTCAGGCAGCACCGGCCACAGCCGTCGCACAGGCTTTCCCATTCCGAATCCGTCATTTTCTCCAGTGACTTGCGTCGCCAGAAAGGCGCTTGATCGGGCGGTTCGTCGGTTGCCATCATTCGGTCCCGGCCGGCGCCGACATACGCCAGCAACTTTGGAAACCATATCGCCGGTCAACAATTAGCGTTTCCGACGGCTCATATAAATGATCTTACGCCCAATAAATGATCTTACGCCCAATTTGCCCCCAAATTCCATTCACACTGTCTTCGACGCGGCGTTGGCCGAAGCCGCCGGCTCGGCTAAACCTCGTCGCTTGAAAAGCACAAGGGCTGGGAAACTCGCTCCGGGAGTGCGCAAAGCGTGACCGACCTGTTTCCAGAACCCCGTCCCGACTGGCGGACCCGGCTCAAGCGGGCGCTGCTCGATATCGACGCCCGAATCGATTTCGCCGTCTTCCTAAGTGGCAAATGGGCGCGCGAACTCTACGAGCGCTTCACCGAGATCATGGATCGCTTCCATGTCGCCGGCTGGCGGCGGTGGCTCATTATCGAACCGCTGTCGGAAGTGGTGACGCTCGGCACCGGCGGCGCACTTCTCATGCTGGCGCTCGCCATCCCTGCTTTCCGCGAGACCTCGGACGAGGACTGGCTAAAGAAATCCGAACTCGCCGTCACCTTCCTGGACCGCTACGGCAACGAGATCGGCAGCCGCGGCATCAAGCACAACGACTCCGTCCCGCTTGAGGAAATGCCCGACCATCTCATCAAGGCTGTGCTCGCGACCGAAGATCGCCGCTTCTACGACCATTTCGGCATCGACGTCATGGGTACGTTCCGCGCGCTTTTGACCAACGCCAGGGCCGGCGGCGTCGTGCAAGGCGGTTCGACCATCACGCAGCAACTCGCGAAAAATCTATTTCTGTCGAACCAGCGCACCATTGAACGCAAGATCAACGAAGCATTCCTGGCGCTGTGGTTAGAGTCGCGGCTTTCCAAAAACGAAATTCTCAAGCTTTACCTTGACCGCGCCTATCTCGGCGGCGGCGCGTTCGGCGTCGACGGCGCGGCGGAGTATTATTTCGGCAAATCGATACGCGACGTCACCTTGCCGGAAGCGGCAATGCTCGCCGGGCTGTTCAAGGCGCCGAGCCACTTCTCGCCGCTCGCCAACCTGCCGGCAGCGCGCGCGCGCGCCAACGTCGTGCTCGACAACCTGGTCGACGCCGGGTTCATGACCGAAGGCCAAGTTTACGGCGCCCGCCGCAACCCGGCCACTCCCATCGACCGTAGCGAAGAGGATTCGCCGAATTACTATCTGGACTGGGCATTCGACGAGATGCGCAAGCTGGTCGACACCTTCCCGAAATCGCTCAACGAGCGGTTTTTCGTAGTGCGCACCGCGCTCGACCCGAATTTGCAACACTACGCCGAACGCGAAGTCGAATCGGCGATGCGGCAATACGGCCACGATTACGGCGCGAGCCAGACGGCGGTGGTGATCGCCGATCTCGACGGCGCCGTGCGCGCGATGATCGGCGGGCGCGATTACGGCGCGAGCCAATTCAACCGCGCGGTCGATGCGATGCGCCAACCCGGCTCGTCATTCAAGCCGTATGTCTACGCCACGGCGCTGGCGAACGGCTTTACACCGCAATCGATCGTCGTCGACTCGCCGGTGTGCATCGGCAATTGGTGTCCGCACAATTATGCCGGCCGCTATTCCGGCTCGATAACGCTGACGCAGGCGATCACCAACTCGATCAACGTCATCCCGATAAAGCTCTCGATCGCCCTCGGCAACGGCAACCCCAAGCTCGGCCGCGCCATGATCGTCCAGACCGCACGCAATTTCGGCATCTGGACGCCGCTGCCGGACACGCCGTCGTTGCCGATCGGCGCCGACGAGGTCAACATGCTCGAACACGCGGTTGCCTACGCTACCTTCCCCAATCTCGGCAAAGCGGTCGCGCCGCACGCGGCATTGGAGGTGCGCACCGGCAACGGCGAATTGATCTGGCGCTTCGACCGTGACGGCAAACGGCCCGAGCAGGTGATCTCGCCGCAAGTCGCGCTGGAAATGGTCGGGATGATGAATTCGGTGGTGCAAAACGGCACCGGCCGGCGGGCCCAGCTCGACGGTATTCCGGCCGCCGGCAAAACCGGCACCACCAACTCTTGGCGCGACGCCTGGTTCGTCGGTTACACCGGCAATTTCGTCGGCGCGGTCTGGATGGGCAACGACGATTTCTCGCCGACCAAGCGCATGACCGGCGGCACGGTGCCGGCGATGGTCTGGCACAACATCATGGCTTACGCGCATCAAGGCATCGAATTACGGCCGCTGCCCGGCCTGCCGCCGCCGCAACATGCCCCGACCGTCGCCGATGCGGCGTTGATGGGCGCGCCACCGCCACAGCAAATTCTGCTGACACGCAAAGGCACCGAGGCGCTGGTCCATGTCGAGCATCTGCTCGATGACGCGAGCCAGGCGCTTTCCGCCCAGACTGGCCCAGTCGGGCCGCTCGGCGCGATCGACGAGAAGCTACGCAATAGCACATTGACTGCGGCGAGCGAGTCTAAGCCCGCCGCAGCTTCCGGCGGCGACTAGACGTGCGCTTGTTCTTTGGCTCCTGTTTCACGCTTGCGCTGGCGGCGGCCATCGGGCTCGGCGCTACGTGGCTTACACTGACGCGCGGCGTCGCCTTCGGTTCGCTGACCATCGGCGCTTGGACGGCGTGGCCGAAAAACGGCTCGGTCGACATCGACCCTTACGCCCGGGCCAACATCGCGCGCACCGGCGAACTGCCGGTCGGCGCCGGCGACGGCGTCGCCTTCTACGCCCACACCGACGATGCCGGAAACAGCTTCGACGGACGCTGCACCTTCGTCATCAGCGGCATGACTCCGGCGGCGCGCTACTGGACGCTGACGCTTTACGATCCGCAGGGCCGCCTCGTCGCCAACACGCTCGACCGCCACGGCTTCACCAGCGCCGAAATCATCCGTGATGCGGACGGCCGCTTCGCCATCAGCGTCGGGCCGCGCGCGCGGCCTGGAAACTGGCTGCCGAGCGGCGGGACTGAGCAATTCGTGCTGGTGTGGCGGCTTTACGATACGCCGATTGGGGTCGCTTCGCTTACCACCAAAGAAGGTCCGATGCCGGCGGTCGTGCGCAAGGGTTGTTCATGATGCGATTGCCGTTGTGGATTCTGGGTGCGCTTTTGCTCGGCGGTATCGTGCATCTTTCCACGGTGCTGGCTATGCCGCAGACGGCGACGCAGGACGCTTATTCGCGGCTGGCGCAGATCACGCCGGTCAACGCGGTCATGCAGCTCAACGCGCCGGCGGCGCGGGATGCGGCCATGCCGTTCATGGACCCGGCGTTCGCCGTGGCGGTGTGCCGCTACGATCTCTCCGCCGGAGCGCTCAAATTGCGCACGCCCTTGAGCCAAGCATACACGTCGGTGACCTTCTACACACGCAACAGCGTCGCTTACTACGCCATCAACGATCGGGCCGCCGGCCGGCGCGCGATCGAGCTCGACCTGATGACGCCGGAGCAACATGCGCAGGTGCCCGAAGAGGAGGACGTCACCGCGGCCGACCGTTTGATCATCGAGTTGCCGACGCCTCGCGGGCTGATCGTGTTGCGGGCGCTGGCGCCGGAGCCCGGGCTGATGGCAATGGCGCGCGGCGCACTTGCCGGCGCGCAGTGCCGGATCGAGCCGGCACCGCCACAGCAATAGCGCTATTTTGCCGATACGGCCGGCGCGTTCGCAGGGCCGGCGAGTTGCGGTGTCGGCACGAACTGGTTCGCGGCGATCGCCTGTTGCATTTGAGTGAGCCCGATGGCCGCTTGTGCGGCGACGTCCTCCGGCTCGCCCACCGCAAGATGATCGAGCGCGAAGCGGTAGCCGGCCGCGCGCTGCGCCAGGGAGGTTTGCACCCAGGCGATCGTCAAGCTGTTCTCGCCCATGCGCGCTTGCGCGGCAAAACGCTCGGGCGGCGCGAGATCCGTAAGCTCACGCATCGCCGCCGCGCGGCGGCGGTCGAGCTCAAGAACGCGATGCGCCAGTTCGAAGAACGGGCCGATGCGCTCAACGTCGTTGCGGATATCGTCGATCAATCTGTTGTAGCGGCCCGCCGTCGAACGAAAGTCGGCCAATTGCAGGTGCCGATAATAGGCGGTTGGATCGGCGACCAAAAAGTCGCGCTGCAATTTGCGCTTGATGCCGTATTCGTAGAGCACCGCGTCCCACCGGATACGATCGTAAGGCGGCTCGATCAGTGGAAATGCGAGGTCGCGCAAGGCGCGCTCGTCGTCCGTCAGGTTGCCATAGACGATCGGAGCGCCGGCGCGAATCGCGGCCTCCTGGCCGACCCAGGCATGAATGTCGTCGCTGACGAGCGGCTGTTGCAGGTGGCCCAGATCGCCGATGCTGGAGCAGCCCGCAAGCGTCAGCGCGGCAAACATGAGGGCCAACGGCTTCGTCTCGCTGCGGCGACCGGCTCGCGCGGGCATCGATAGGCGCCCCGCTTAGCGGCGTCTCATGCGTCGGCGACCGCCATTCTCCGCCGGCGGATGAGTATGCGGTTCGGCTTCGACGCCCGCCTCGTCGTACCGTTCGATGCGCACGACCGGCAGAATGATGACGGTCGCGGATTCTTCCGCCCCGTCCGCGCGGCCAAAGCGCACAATGCGCCCCTCGTCGGGGAATTTGACAATGGTGCCCATCTTGCGGCCCGGCCTCGTCCGCCGCCTGCCGGCCGCGGACCCCCAGATCCGATGCTTCACGCATCGGCAGGTGACGAATAAGCGGCATCCAGGGTTAACGGTCCGCTAACGGCGGCAACTTATGACTAGCGATCCATGAATGTGGCGCCGCTGCTGGGACGCGCCGAGTCCGCTGTTGTAATTGAGTAACGGACGATGAACGCGCGGGACATCTTCGGCCTCGAGGGCCTTGCCGACCTCGGTTCGCGCAACGGGGTCGATATGCGTCCGACCTTGCTGCGCGTGCTCACGGATCTCTATGTGCACCGGCTGAGCCATACGGCCGCGGAGGAGCGCCACTACACGGAACTTGCGCTGCGGCTCCTGGAAGCCGTCGACGCGCCGACGCGGGTTGCGGTGGCGAAACGGTTCGCGCGCTACCTCTCACCGCCGCTGCGCGTCGTGCAATGGCTATCCCGCGATCGGCCGGAAGTCGCCGCAGAGCTGCGCTTGCATCCGCTGTTGCAGCCGCCGTCTCCACCGAGGCCGCCGCTCGCCGTCGATGCCGCGCGAACGATGCAATCCGCCGTTGCGCAAACGCAGCTTTTGGCGCCGGGCGTCCCGCGCACCGTCGACGCAGCGATTGCCGGCGAACTCAACGAAGTCTTCTTCGCCGCCAGCGCGGAAGAGCGGCGGCTTATTCTGCGCAACATCGATATTGTTGCCCCACTCGAACCAGCCCGTGTCTGGATCTCGCCCGACCTGTCGGCGAGCCCACGGTTGGAGGCGGCCGCGCTGACCGGAAGAAGCCAGGATTTCGCGCGGCTGCTTGCGCAAGCGGTGCACATCCCGCGGGAGCAGGCGCAACGCATAGCCCGCGACGATCTGGGCGAGCCGGTCGTGGTCGCGGCCAAGGCGCTCGGCATGGCGCGCGACGTGCTTTATCGGGTTCTGCTGTTTCTAAACCCCGCGGTCGGACATTCGGTCGACCGCGTGCACGCCCTCGCCGCGCTGCATGATGAGATGACGAAGCCCGCCGCAATTGGCATGCTTGCGATCTGGCAGGCTCTGCCCGAGAGCGAACGCACCCGCGCGCAATATCGGCCTCTTGTCTGGGATGACGAGACGCGTCGCCGGGCGCGCTCGGCGATATCGGGACAACGCAGATCTCCGATCGTCCCCGCGAAACCGGCCGCCCGACGAAACCAGCCGCAATGACGGCGCCGGATCAGCGGCGCGGCACCGCTCGGAACCGGAGTTGCGCTCAGCCGGCAACGATGTCGAGGAAATTCCGGCCTTCGCGGTCCTCGACCTCGACGATCCACACATCGGGATCGAACTTCAGCTGCCGAGCAAGATAGGCCTCTACGTCCGTATCCGCCGCCGATTGTGTCGCCAGAACTCGGTGCGAAGGCGCGCGCCACGCCTTGCGCGGCGTCGAATGCGCTTTGCGGCGCCGGACCGAAGAGGTCCGAGGTACCGTCGAGCCTGCTGATGCGCACGAAGACCGCGCCCGCTTCTTCCGCGCCGCGCCGGCGCACAACGGCGAACAGGCCCTCGACCTGACAGCGTCGCAGATAGGCGGCAACCCAAAGCGCGGATTTCAGGCGCATGCCGCCTGTTAGATTATTTTGCGCCTCATGGAAATGCACTCGTGGCGCGGCCGATGACGAAACGCTACGAGCCAACGCGGCTAATTGATCGGGCGGCCGGTCATGGCGGCGAGTTCGGTCAACAGCCGATCGGAAAGCCGGCCGCTCACGGGGAGCTTGTGATCGCGCTCGAATTTTTCAATCGCCGCGCTGGTCGGATCATCGAGCGTGCCGGTGACCTTGATTTGACCGTAGCCGAAATCCGAAAGCGCGCGCTGTACCGCCATGACGCGCGCCGGCGAAGCGATGGAGGCGCCGATGAGGTCCCCGATCGGATCGTTGCGTCGCGCCGAAACCTGTTGCACGGGCCGTTGACTTGCTGTCGCGCGGCTCGGCGCCGCGTCGGCCGCTTTGGGCGGCGTCGGCGCCGCACCCACGGGATGCAGATCGGCCACCTGTCGAGCTTGCGAAGCCGGATTGACGAAGAACGGCGCCGGATGCGGCCCCGATTGCAAAAAGACGGCATTGACGACGATCACGAGGCTGACCGTAGCCGCACCAAATATGGCCATCGAATTGACCGGGCGACGCGCAAATCTCGCCCACAGCGGTGGAAAGACAGCCGCGACGGCTCTCACTAGGCCGCTTGAGCGCGCCGCCGCGCGGCGAGCCGAGGGGCGCCGCTCACGCACTTTTCTTCACCCGGATATCCGTCGGCCCGATCGCGGCGTCGTCGCGAAGCGTTGCGGAGCTTTGCTGGCCGGCCGCGTTGTTCGGTAGTTGGGCCGCCAACCGGCGCGGTGTTTCCAGCGCAGCCGGTGCGGCGCGCTTTGCGGCCTGCTGTGCGCGCTCGCAATCGAGCGGCAAGCGGACGGTGACGCGCGTGCCTTCTCCGGGACGGCTGCGGATGCTGATATCGCCGCCATGCAACCGCACCAGCCCCTTGACGATCGACAGGCCAAGGCCGGTCCCGCTGTGGCGGCGGTCGTAGGAAGCGCGCGCCTGAAAATACGGCTCGCCGACCCGCGCCAGATCTTCTTCGCTGATGCCGACGCCGTTGTCTTCGACAACGAAAGTAATCGCGCCTGCTTCGGCGCGGGCGGTGATCGTTACCCTGCCGCCGCGATCGGTGAAACGAATGGCGTTCGACAGCAGATTGAGCAGGATTTGATTGAGCGCGCGCTTGTCGGCGATCATCTCCGGAAGCTCACCGGGTGGAATTTTATCGAGCGACACGCCCGCTTCGCTTGCCCGCAGCACCAGCATATCGCAGCACCCGGCGATGACCGAAGCCGGCGCGAACGGTTCCGGCGTGATCTCGAAATTGCCGGTCTCGATCTTCGACATGTCGAGAATACCGTTGATGACGGCAAGCAGGTGATGGCCGGAATTGTTGATCAGGCCGGCGTATTCGCTGCGGCGCTTGGCGTCGAGCATCATCGTCGACTCTTTCGTCAGCATGTCGGAGAAGCCGATGATGGCGTTGAGCGGCGTGCGCAATTCGTGGCTCATGGTGGCGAGGAAGCGGCTCTTGGCGGCGTTGGCGCGCTCGGCCTCCGTGCGCGCGTCCTCAAGCGCCTGCTCCTGATGTTTGCGCTCCGTCACCTCGCGCAGCACGGCAACGACTTCGCGCCGTTCGGGGCCGCTGTTTTCGGATGAAGCCTGTTCGAGCGGCCGGCAGCGCATCTCGATCCAAATGAATTGCGGCGAGGGCCGGCCGTCGGCGTCGGCGACATCGCGCCGAACCCGGAACTCGACGGACCGCCCCTCGCTTAGGGCCGAGGCGTCGCCGAGCGCAGTCAAATACGCTGGCCGGTCGGCGACGTGGACACGCCCGAACAAGCCGTGACCGCGCAAATCGCCGATGCCACAACCGAATAGCGACTGCGCCGCCGGAGATGCAAACAGCACGGCGCCGTCGCGGCCGTGCCGCGTGATGACGTCGGTCATATTTCTCGCCAGCAGCCGATAGCGGTCCTCCTCGGCATACAATAACCAGAAGCTCGTGCGGGCCAGAGCTTCGGCGCCGAGCGCAAGTCCCGTGGCGTAGAGCGCGGCCGAGACGACGCCGAACTTCGCCAGCGCGGCGAGCCCCGCGGGGTTAGGCACCGGCGGCAGATTGAACTCGCTCAGCAGCACCAGCATTCCTGCGGCGACGAGTGCGAAGGTCGAGGCAATGGCGACGACGCGTCGCGAAGCTGACAGTGATGCTTCCAGCGGTACAACCACGAGCCAGATCGCGGCAAATGAAGCGATGCCGCCGGTCAAGATTGCGACCGTCGTGACCAATCCGGTCAAAGCCAGCGAAGAGAGAACGTGGGCGCTTTCGTAGCGTCCGGTGCGGGACAGAAAATAGGCGATGAGGATCGGAGCGACGAGCCAGCCAAACACGATCATCTCGATCGCGCTCGGCGCGCCGAGCACCATCAGATAGGCCGGAAACGATGCCAACGCGATGATGCTGCCGAGCAACCGGGGAGCAATGAAAGCGCGATGCCGCGCCGCCGTCAGCGCGTCTTGTTGCGCCGAAGGGTGCACCAGCGACTCGATATAAAGTCGAATAGGCGCAACGAGGCCCACTATCCCGATCGCACGCCCGACATTACAGACGCGCTCCCCATTTTTCTATCGACCGATCGTGTCAGACGCCGCTTAAGCGAACACTAAGGCATGGGGCGCGCGGCGGCTCGCGACGCGTGACAAAGCGGTTGCCGCGGCGCGAATGCGGGGGAATCCCCCGGCATGGTGAAGGAGTCGTTGCCGGCGGCCGGGCGGCCCGGTCTCGCCATTTGGGCGTCAGCGAAAGCTTCGCTATCGCCGGCGTCATGCGCCCTAGCTGGAACATCGCAATGGCGCCGCTTGCGGGCGTTGGTGCAAATTTTAGGTAAATTCTATTTTTTCGACTTGCGCGAAAATTTGCGGATTATTCTGCTCGATTATGAGCCAAAACGTCCTCATACCGCCAACGCGGCTTTCAAAGCTGCCTGCTACGGTGACTGCACAAGCGGCGATATCGGCCGCCGGGGATGTGCGTTTCATGTTCTTTCTGTTGCGAATGGCATTCTGGCTCGGACTGGTGCTGGTGCTGCTGCCCATCGGTGCGGCGCAGCACGGTTCCGACACCAATGAGGTCAGCGCTTCCGAAGCGATCTCGGCTGCTTCGGCCACGGTGGGCGATCTGCGCGGCTTCTGCGGTCGGCAGCCGGACGCCTGCACGGTCGGCTCGCAGGTGGCGACAGCGATCGGGTATCGGGCCCAGGCCGGAGCGAAGCTGCTTTACAACGCACTTAGCGAAGCCATGGCTCCGCGCGATACCGGATCGGTCGCGAACAACACATCCCGACGCGGCGCCATAACAAAAACGGCGCTGGACAAAGCGCCGGCTTCGCAGAACACCTTGACCCCGGCCGACGTGGCGCCCGCCTGGCGCGCACCGGCCGCGCGCAAGGACGGCAGGCACGCCGTATAACCGGCTTATCGGCTCTTCATCGGCCTCGCCGCGGCACCTCACGCCGCGACATCGACCTCGGCTGCTCCGCGCTCTATATAAAGAGCGAAGAGGAACCGACGCGGTAATGGCTGACATCGAGGAAATCATCGACAATTTCGCCGTACTTGACGATTGGGACGATCGCTATCGCTACCTGATCGAGCTGGGACGGGAATTGCCTGCGCTCCCCGAAGCGGCGCACAACGACACCAACAAAGTGCAGGGATGCGCAAGCCAGGTCTGGCTCGCCACCGAGGTTCGCGCCAACGGTGCGGGCGGCCCGATACTGGCGTTCGAAGGCGACAGCGATGCCCATATCGTGCGCGGGCTCATTGCGGTCTTGTTTGCAACGTTCTCTGGCAAGCATGCAAAAGACATTCTTGCGATCGATGCGCTGGCGCTGTTCGAACAAATGGGCTTGCGCGAACATCTGACGCCGCAGCGTTCAAATGGCTTCCGCTCGATGGTGCAGCGTATCCGTTCCGATGCCCAGGCCGCGCTCGCGGCCGCGGCCGTATGAGCCACATAACCGGACCGTGACAGCACCGCAGCGACCCGCGCGGTGAATAAGCGTGTCGCTGCAAGCTGGCCCGCTGCGCCGTCGTGTTATAAAGCCTGTCGCGCATAATGCGTGGACGCCGGGGAAGCTCAAACGATGGCCGTCAGTGGTGTCGGGGTAGAAAGCGCACTCGGTAATCACAAGTTCCGTGCGGCGCTGACGGACGCATTTGCCGGAACAGTCTGCAGCGTATTGTCGATCGCGTATTGCCTGTCTTATGCGGTGCTGATTTTCGCCGGCCCGCTCCAGCACGTGCTTTCCTACGGCGTTGCGGTGACGTTTCTTTCGGCGGCGGTCGGCGGCGCGATCGTGGCGTGGCGCAGTTCGCTGCCGTTCGCCATCGCCGGTCCGGACAGTTCCGTCTCCGTCGTCATGGCCGCCTTGGTAGCCGGGCTCGTCCATCGCCTCGCCATTCATGGCGGCACCGACTTTCTTGCACCGACGCTGATCGCGCTTTCGTTGACCACGGCGCTGACCGGACTGTTGTTGTTGTTGTTCGGCGTTACGCGAGCCGGACGCGCGATCCGTTTCGTGCCGTTCCCGGTGATCGGCGGCTTTCTCGGCGCCACCGGGTGGCTGATGATCATGGGCGCCGTGCAGGTCGTCACCGACGAACGGCCGACGCTCGCCAATCTGGCGGCTTTCGGCCACCTAGCAATCGTCGGCAAGCTCGCAGCCGCCATGGCCGTTGCGGTCGTGCTGCACCTGGCGCTGCGACGCTCGAAAAGCCCGCTGGTCCTGCCGGTCGTTCTGCTGTCCGGATTCGCCGCGATTTATGCAGTGCTGCTAGTGAGCGGCGCCTCGATTACCGCAGCGCAAGGCTTCGGCTGGATGTTCCAACCGCAGCCTGCGGCCGGCCTGATATCGCCCTGGAACCCCCAGGCGCTTCACCACTTTCCGTGGACCGCCGTGCCGGCGCTTGCCGGCGATGTGCTCGCGGTCATGTTCGTCACCGTCATCAACTTCCTGCTCAACACCACCGGGATCGAGCTTGCCACCCGAACCGAAGCGAATATCGAACGCGATCTCAAGGTCCTCGGCCTCGCCAACGTCGCCACCGCGGCGGTCGGCGGCTATATCAGCTGCACCTCGCTGAGCCGCTCCATTCTCGTGCGCAGTGCGGGAGCGACCAGCCGACTTGCCGGATTTGTCGTCGCCGGAATCATGGCCGCGGTGTTGATCGCCGATCCCTCTTTCCTCGGCTATGTGCCGAAATACGTGCTCGCCGGCCTGCTGGTGTTTCTGGGCGCGGGTCTCGTCTACCAATGGCTTATTCAATCGACGCGGCAACTGCTGCGTACCGATTATTTGTCGCTGCTCGCGATCGCGCTGTTGATCATCAATGTGGGCTTTATCGCCGGGGTTCTCATCGGCGTCGTGATCGGCTGCGCCACGTTTGCCCTCAGCGCGGGTCGCGTCAACGCCATCAAGTTCGGATTCGACGGCTCGGAATATCGCTCCGCGCTCGATCGCGGGCCGCACGAGCTGGCGCTGCTGGCCGAGCACGGCCGCGAGATTCAGGGCATGGCGCTGCAAAGCTATCTATTTTTCGGCTCCGCCAACCGCCTCTACCAGCACGTCAAGGCGCTGCTCGCACGGCAGCCGGAATGTCGCTTCCTGATTTTCGACTTTGGCCGTGTGACCGGAATCAACTCGTCGGCGACGCAGAGCTTCGCGCAAATCAAACATGCCGCCGCCGAAGCCGGCGCCCGGATCGTTCTCGTCAATCTGACGCCGGAATTGGAGCGACCGTTTCGCACCGCCAGATTGATCGGCGATGACATCGTGGTCGCCACCGATCTCGATCGCGCGCTGGAAACCTGCGAGCAGACGATCATCGAGGCGTATCGCCCCGAAGCTGTCGATACGCGCTCGTTGCGCTCATGGTTTTCCGAAGTTCTCGGCAACCCGGAGTTCGCCGACCGTCTGGCCGAAAACTGCCGGCGCCTCGAAGTGCAGGGCGGCAACATCATCGCCCGGCAAGGCGAGCCGGCAACGTCGATGCACTTCATTTTGGAAGGCCGCGTTGGCATTATCGTCGAGTTGCCCGATGGCCGCACGACTAGGGTCCGCAGCCTCGGCCGGCATACGACGGTCGGCGAGATGGGCCTTCTGGCCAAATCCGCGCGCAGCGCGACCATTCAGGCCGAAGCCGCAAGCGTACTTTACGAGTTGGACTCGGATGCCTTCGAGCGCGTCAAACGCGAGCAACCGGCGCTGAGCCAGGCCCTGCTGGCTTACGTAATCCGGGTGATGACGGAGCGGCTCAGCTTTGCCAACCGGCTCATCGGCGTCCTGCAGCGCTAGCCGCGAACCACCGATTACTTGCGGCGGCGGCGTTGCTGGCCCAATCCCATCTGCTTGGCTAACTCCGACCTGGCCGCCGCATAATTAGGGGCGACCATCGGGTAATCCGGCGGCAATCCCCACTTCTCGCGGTAGCGTTCCGGCGTCATGTTGTATTGCGTCCGCAAGTGCCGTTTCAGCGACTTGAATTTCTTGCCGTCCTCCAGGCAGACGATGTGCTCGGGCGTGATCGAGCGTTTGATCGGAACTGCCGGCTTGAGAGGTTCGGCAGGCGCGCTTTCGTGGCCATTCGAAACGCGCAGCAGCGCCGAATAGACCTGACCGATCAGGCCCGGAATCTCCGCGCTCGCGACAGTGTTGTTGCTGAGATAGGCCGAGACAATGTCTGCGGTGAGTTGAACGAAACTGCTCTCGCCTGAATTCTCGGCCATGTCAGGCCCGCTTCTCTTGAGCAACCGAAAGACCGGGAAAACGCCTGCGATGACGCGCAAATACTGCTCAGTCGCGAACAATTTCGAAGATATAGCACTTCGAGACCTTAAGCAATAAACCGACCCTAGATCCGCTATACTATGCGATATCTTTGCCAGTACGGAATTTGCGCAAATCGCGGCTAATTGAGTTCAACAACGTTCGAAGAAATCAAGATGCCGGCGCCAACGACGAACGCCTTTAAGACGCGTTCTCGATGTGACTGCGCAGCGCGGAGATGGAGCCGAACCGCAACGTGCCCTGTGGCAGTTGCGCCTCGATCGAACCATCCGAATAAAGGGTATAAGCCATCCCCTCGACCACGCCGGACTTGAGCACCGACGCCGCCGCCGGCTGTTCACTAGGCGCGGCAACGGTCTCGGCAGCCGGCGCTTGCTGGCTCACCACCACCGGCGCCTGCGCGGGCTGCGCCGCCGCGTCCGGCTCGCGCCGCACTGCCGCAACCGGGAAGACCGAAGCTTTCATCTTTTGATCGGACGCGAGCGGAGCACGCGCTTTCAACTCAAAGCGCGGCGCCACCCGTGCGGGCGAGGCGCCGTTTCTGCCGCGACCGACTGCCGCGCTGCTTTTTTCTTCGGCCGACTCTTCCTCTGCATGCGGGTAAGCCGTCAACGACGCCTCGGCCCCTTCGACGACCGCAGCATTTTCCGGCCGCGACAGGCCTGGAAATTTTACACGCAACCGTTCCACCGCGGCATCCTCGGCCGGTGCGGGGGCGACATTCGCGCCGGCAGACACGGGTTGCGGAGAGCCCATTGGCTTCGGCGGAAAAGGAAAGCGAACAGCGGCGGCATCGGCGGAGGATGCCTCGGTTGGCCGCGCCGCAGGCCGGGCAGCGAGCGCCCGCTCGATCCGTTGCAAGACGCGCACGAGAAGGCCTAGTCCAATCAGCAGAAGCCCGCCGACGCCGGCGATGACGCCAGGCGTAATAATGTCGCTGTCAATCGTGCCGTCATGAACCGTCACACCGCGCGCCGTCAGCATTAGCCCCGCGACGGCCGTCACAACACCCAAAACCAACAAAATGACCGGCATCACACTGCCCTCCGTCCCATCGGACGTCGCCGGAAACACGGAAAAGGCATCTTGGCGGCCGCCTTGCCGCGGCGCAAGAACCCTGATGGCCGCGCCGGCGGCTGAAGACGCCGGTCTCCGTCCGAACTTATGCGGCTGCAACACCTGGCGACGCGCCCGGCTCGAACGAAAACGCAGGCGGTAATTGCTTGCGTCACATGGCGAATCGAGGCGGCGTCAGCGCCGTGCAATAGCCGTAGCGCGGTGCACGCATTGGACATTGCCCAGGCGTGCCCGTTAAGCCTATTTAGAGGAAACCTTGTCTTAGCCGGGTAGTTTTAACCATGTATCCCTGCCCCGGTTCAGTTCACATTGAGGAGAATACCAATGGCTTTCACTCTGCCCGACCTGCCTTATCCCTACGACGCGCTGACCCCGAACATGTCGAAGGAAACGCTCGAATTCCATCACGACAAACACCATCAGGCCTATGTCACGACGGCCAATAACCTGATGAAGGGTACGGAGTGGGAGAACAAGTCGGTCGAGGAAGTCGTCAAAGGCACCTTCGGCAAAGTCCCAGGCCTGTTCAACAACGCGGCACAGCATTACAACCACACCCATTTCTGGAAATGGATGAAGAAGGGTGGCGGCGGCGACAAACTTCCGGGCAAGCTTGAAAAGCAGATCACCACCGACATCGGCCCGCTGGCCAAGGTGAAGGAAGACTTCAGCCAGGCCGGTATGACGCAATTCGGCTCGGGCTGGGCCTGGCTCGCCGTCAAGGACGGCAAGATCGTCATCATGAAAACGCCGAACGGCGAGAACCCGCTGGTCCATGGCGGCAAGCCGATCCTGGGCTGCGACGTCTGGGAGCACTCCTATTACATCGACTACCGCAACCGGCGCGCGGATTACCTCAAGGCTTTCCTGGATACTCTGGTCAATTGGGATTACGTGGCGGAGCTCTACGAAGCAGCGATCAAGTAACCCCGCGCCCGGCGCGAATTGGCCGAAGCCTCAAGCCGTCGCGTGAGCGAACTCCCAGTAGAGCTCGCGCGCGCGACGGTAGAATGGGCCGGGTTGCAAGTCGCGCTGATCGATGCGGGTGATCGGCAACACCTTGGTGTAGTTGCCGGTAGAAAATATCTCGTCGGCGGCTTGAAAATCCGCATAGCGCAGCGCCGCCTCCACCACCGTGACGCCGGCGTCGCGCAACAGCGCTGTCACGCGCGCACGCGTGATACCGGCAAGAAAGCTGCCGTTTGCCGCGGGCGTAAAGACCACGCCATCTTTCGCCATGAAGATATTTGCGGTGCCGAGCTCGGCGATATTGCCGAGCACGTCGCATAACAGACAATTGTCGAAGCCGCGCTCGCGCGCCTCGATCAGCGCGCGGGCGTTGTTCGGATAGAGGCAACCGGCTTTCGCCTCGACCAAGGCGGTTTCGCGCGTCGGCCGCCGGTACGGCGAAAGCGTGATGGCCGTCCCCGCGACCTTCGGAAACGGTGCGACGTAGACTGTGAGGCACCAGCGGGTGGACTGGGGATCCGGGCGCACGCCGCCGGGGGCGCCTTCCTCGGCCCAATACATTGGCCGGATGTAGAGTTCGGCGTTGCGCTCAAAGCGCTGTACACCCTCGTGCATCAGAGCGCTCCACGTCTCGGCAGCGACGAGCGGCATCAGGCCCATGGCCTTGGCGGATTCATTAACGCGGGCGCAGTGCAGGTCGAGGTCGGGCGTTGTGCCCTCGAAGGCGCGCGCTCCGTCGAACACGGAGGTGCATAGCCAGGCGGCGTGGGTGCGCGGCCCCATGATCGGAATGTTGCCTTCGTGCCAATCGTCCTCAAAAAAGGTTACGGTCTTCGACCACGCCACGGGCCGGCTCATCGAATCATCCTTCCGCCGTCCTATTGTTCCATCTTTGTCATCGAGCCGCGAGGAGATCCGATCATGTTCAGCGCCTACGTTTTCGATGCCTATGGCACGATGTTCGATGTTCACGCCGCCATGGCGCGCTACCGCGCTGCAGTCGGTCCCGATGCCGATCGCTTCTCCGAGATCTGGCGGACCAAGCAGCTCGAATACACCTGGACGCTGACGCTCGCCGGCCATTACGTCGATTTCTGGACGTTGACCGAGCGCGCGCTCGATTTTGCGTTGGCTCGCGTGCCATCGGTCGACCGCGCGTTGCGGGCGAAGCTGTTGGACGCCTACCTCACGCTCAATGCGTTTCCCGACGCGCGCCCGGCACTCGCCGATCTCAAGGCGCGCGGGGTGCGCACCGCTATCCTTTCCAACGGCTCGCCGCGCATGCTAGCCGCCCTGGTCGACGCCTCCGGCGTGAGCGGCCTGCTCGACGCCGTGTTCTCCGTCGACGCCGTGCGCCGCTTCAAGCCGAGACCAGAGGTCTACGCGCTCGTCACCGACGCCTTTAAGGTGGCGCCCGCCGACGTCGCGTTCGTATCTTCGAACCGCTGGGATGTGATGGGCGCCGTGTCGTTCGGCTTCAAGGCGTTCTGGGTCAATCGCTCCAGCCTGCCAAACGAGTACACCGATTTTCCGCCGCTGCGCGAAATTCCAAATCTCGCCGCGTTACCAGCGCTCGAAGTTTGATCGAACTTGAAGTGCGCCGGGCGTCTCAGGCGACCGCAACGGCCTTCGACTCGACGGCGGCGCCAAGCTCCGAAGGGGCACGATCCATCGACTCGATGCGCCGATCGAGTTCCCGCATGACAAAACGCGAGAACGGCCCGAGGTGGGTATAGAGCACCATCAAAGTCAGAATCTGGCGAAGCGCGCCGGGGTTGGTGCTGCGGCACTTCTTGAACACTTCCCAAAACACCTCGCGCGCTTCCGGCACCGCGCTCAGAACACTGTGCACGAATTGAAGCGAGGTATGTTCACGCCGCCGGTCACCTTTAGCCAGCTCCGGCGGCCGGCCGGAACAGTCCAGCAATTCCACGAGGCGTTCGAGCCGCAGCGCATAAGAGCGCGGATCGTAGATGCGTTCCAGAATGCGCCGATAGTCGACCAGCACGTCACGCTCGGGCCGCAGGCTGTCGAAATTGAGTCCGAGCGTGCATTGATCGCCGGTCTCCTCGACCATGCGGTCATGATTGACGTGCAGCCGGCCTTCTTTGGCGAGACGGCGCGTCAGCTGGGTATTCGGCAAAGCGTAGAGCAGCCCGACCATCGCCGCCGGGATGGCGGCCTCCTCGACCAGATCCGACATGGCGTCGGCGATCGAAAGCTTCTCGGTGTCGAAGCCGACGATGAAGCCCGCGGTGACGAACATGCCCGCGCCGTAAAGCTTGTGGACGCTCTCGGCGATGTTGCGCCGGGTGTTCTGCTTTTTCTTGGCGTGCACCAGCGTTTCCGGATCGGGACTCTCGATACCGACGAAAACGGCAAAGAAGTTCGCCTTGCGCAGCAACTCCAGCAAATCGTGATCGTCGGCAAGGTTGAGCGAGGCCTCAGTGGAGAACTCGAACGGATAACCATGGGCCTCCTGCCACGCAATCAACTCGGGCAGGAAGACGCGCAGCGATTTGCGGTTGCCGATCAGATTATCGTCGACGAAATCAACGTGACCCCGATAGCCGAGGTCGTAAAGCGCTTGCAGTTCCGCAAGCATCTGCGCCGGCGTCTTGGTGCGCGGCACGCGTCCGTAAAGTTCGATGATGTCGCAGAACTCGCAGGTAAACGGGCAGCCGCGCGAATACTGCACGCCCACATACATGTAATGCTCGGTCTTGAGCAGATCGAAGCGCGGCGCCGGCGTCTTGGTGACATCGATCTCGAACTTTTCGGCAACGAACGAGCCGCTGCGCTCGCCGGCGTCCCAGGCATCGACAAATTTGGTGAGGATGTTTTCGACCTCACCGAGCACCAAGATGTCGGCCTCCTTATAAAGATGCGGGCTTGAGGTGGCGTCAGGGCCGCCGATCACCACCGGCTTGCCGTGGTCGTGCGCGAGCTTGATGATGCGGACGGTATCGAATTGCTGATTGATCATGCCGCCGGTCATCACCATGTCGGCCCAGGCGAAATCCTCCGCCGTGATTTCCTCGGTATTGCGATTGACCAGGCGAACGTTCCAATTCGCCGGCAGCATGGAGGCAACGGTGATCAGTCCGAGCGGTGCGGTCGGATAGCGCGCGCCGAGGAGCTTGCAGGCTTCGGAGTAATTCCAAAAGGTGTTCGCCTGAAAGCGCGGATAGACCATCAGCACGTTGCAGGCGTGCGCGCTCGAATTTGCGTTCGGTTGCTCTTGCACGAAACCCCACACCGCTAGCGAACCTGCACAGTATGGTGGTACGGCCTCGCAATCAAGGACAAAGCCCGGATGTCCCGATCGCCACGAAGCGCGAAAAGCTTTGTTGGAATAACGCTTTACGACCCGGGCAAGCCGGAACATTTCTAATCTGATGGGCTCGATTTGGCCGAACCGGCCACAATTGGACCCGACGAAAACCGCAACGGCCTATGCGGCGCTGTCGCGCGGCTGCAGTGATTTGGGATTTTTGAGAGCGGTCACGATTTGCTGCTTGGTCAGCCGCGTGCCGTCATCGCCTTCGATCAGCAGCGCGACCCGACCGCTGCCGTTGATGTGGCGCGCCCAACCCATCGCCTCGTCAAGCGCGTTGAACTCCTTGTAAAGGTGCCGATCCTTTTCGAGCGGCGAGATCGATTGCGAGCCGCGCGGGCCGGAATAGACGCGAAAGGTCATCGTCGGGCCTCCTGTACGAAAGTCGTTTCAGAGCACCTAGATATCCCGGCTGATTACGCCACCGGTATGTCGCATATCGAAGCGCGGCGCGTTGCCGCGGCTAGATCACTTTCCGGCAGCAAAAGATTGGTCGCTGTAGGGCAGCAAGGCTGGGCGCTGGATTACGATGAAGGCGTGATCAAGTGTCGCGTGGCAACTATTGCAGCCGGCGCTGAGCCGGTCGAAGGCATCGGCAAACCCGGCGCGATCCTTGGCATCGATCGCCTTCTGGACGGCAGCAACTCCCCGCCCCACCGCTTTCTCAACTGTGCCGCCGCCGAGGCGTTGATCTACATCGTCGAAGCCATCCTTCAATTGATCGATCTCGTAATCGGCGAGCGGCCAGTTGCCGGCATGTCCCGCGAACCACAGCTTGATGTGGCGGGTCTGTTGCAGCGTCATGATCTCGGCGATGCTCAATTCGTTCGAGCCACCCCTCTGCTGCGCCGTCGCTTCAGGCGCCGCCAACATCAGGGCGGCGAAAAAGATTGCAAATATCGGCTTCATAGGTTTGCTCCTTCCGGGCGACTCCGGCCGGCCATGGCTTGCCAATGCTCCGTTGGCGTTCATCCCGCCGGCGGAAGCGGCTCGCTGCACTGCTTCGCGAATGCTTCGCGGCAGGCGTGGTAGAGCGCCGGGCACACCTTCGCTGCGGCGAGCGCCGCTTCGATGGTCTTGAGCCGCTCGCCAGCGCCGCGCGATTGGCCGTCATAGGTCAGAACCGCGTCCATGCGTTCGATCCCGCGGTCGGTCATCAGGAAATGCTCTGCGCCGTCGAAATACACCGTCGCGATCTTGATCGCGCCGTTGAGTTTCTTGGTGTAGTCGGCATTCGCTTTCGGGTCGGGCTTGACGACTCGCGCCTGCACGGCGGCATCCGTGTAGAGGATATTCAATTTGAAATAGATGCCGCCGCATTGCGCGAGCGCGAGCCAGTAAGGGCGGCCGTTGAACGGCCCTGGCGCCGCGACGACACTGTCGCGCTTATCGAACGGCACCACCGGGACGGGGGGTTCGGGAGCGGCGTGCCGCTGCTCGTGCCGCAGACGTCTCGTCTGCGCCTGCGCGCAGCTTGACGCAATGACCAAAGCTAGCGCGGCCGCGGCCGCCTTTGTGAAATTCCCGGGCATGAGGCGATTATAGCGGAGCCTTGTGTCGCAGAGGCTTATATAGCAAAGCCTTGCGGCTTCGTTCAAAACCGCTCGACCCACGGCCGCAACTCGATTTCCCACGCCCAGGCGCTGCGCTGCTGCCGCAAAAGGTCGAGATAGGTTTGGGCGATGGCGTCGGGATCGAGCAAGCTGTCGGGCTTGTCGGCAGGCACCGGCCGGCCGGCGCTGCGGATACCACCATCGATCACGACATGGCCGATGTGGATGCCTTGCGGGGAAAGCTCGCGCGCCAGGCTCTGCGCCAGACCGCGCAATGCGAACTTGCCCATGGCGAACGGCGCCGATTGCGCGTAGCCCTTGACGCTCGCGGAGGCGCCGGTGAACAGGACCGCGCCGTGCCCTTGCGGCAGCATGTGTTTGACCGCTTCCTGCGCCACCAGGAAACCGCCGAATGCGCTGACAATGATTGATTTCTCGACTTCGGCAGGATCGAGTTCGACGAGCGGACCGCGGGTGCGGTAGCTCGCATTATACACGACGACATCGGGCGCGCCGAACGACGCTTCGACATCGGCAAATAACTTGACGACATCCGCGTGCTTGGTCGCATCGCAGGCGAATGCCTTGCCGCCAACCTCCTTGGCCAGCGGCGCAAGTTCAGCGGCGCGACGCGAAGCAAGTGCGATCGTCATGCCTGCGGTCTTGAACGCGCGCGCCAAAGAGGCGGAAAGGCCGCCCCCTACTCCGATAATGAGCGCCGTCCGGTACGCCAGTTCGGCCATGCCACCCTCCGCTTTGCGCGTGCTTTGGGCCCTAGTGTAGCAGAAGTCGCTCAGTCGACGACGGCAATTGCGTTGATCTCAACCAGGCAGCGCGGGTCGGTGGCGAGCCGCACCACCTGCACGGTTGTCGTCGCCGGCTTGGCGTCGCGAAAATACTCGCCCCAAATGCGATTGAGCGCGTCCTGATCGGTAAGGTCGGTGACGAAACGATCGGCGGTAACGACATCGGCGAAGCTCGCCCCAACGGCTTCCAACCCGCGCTTGAGGTTTTCAAGCGCCGCGCGTGCCTGGCCGGCCATGTCGCGCGGCATGGCATCGAACTCCTCCGGCCGGTGCGGATGATGATGATAGACCGGCGCGGCGGTGACGCCGGCGAGATAGACGGTCGTCCCGCCTTTGACCTTAATCGCCGGCGCGTAAGGCATCCACAGGTCGGGCGCGTCGGGCCAATGGATGTGTTCGATGGTTTTGGACATTTTTCGCAGGCTCCGCGTCATTTCGTGACGAATGAGTTTACGATAGCCGCATACCCCTGGCTAAGAAAAATACTTCGGGCTTGGTGCAATCCTCACATCCGAAACACGCCGAATTTCGTCTCAGGTATCGGCGCGTTGAGCGCCGCGGAAAAGCACAACGCCAGCACGCGTCGCGTCTCGCCGGGCGTGATGATGCCGTCGTCCCAGAGCCGCGCCGTGGCGTAATACGGATCGCTTTCCGTCTCGAAGCGGTCGCGGATCGGCTTCTTGAACTGTTCTTCCTCTTCCGCCGGCCAGGTCTTTCCAGCCGCCTCGATGTTGTCGCGCCGCACGGTCGCGAGAACGCTGGCCGCCTGCTCCGAGCCCATCAACGACACGCGCGCGTTCGGCCAGGAGAACAGGAACCGCGGACCAAACGCCCGGCCGCACATGCCGTAATTGCCGGCGCCGTAGGAACCGCCGATGACAACCGTGATCTTCGGCACCTGCGCGCACGCCACGGCCATCACCATCTTGGCGCCGTCCTTGGCGATGCCGCCAGCCTCGTAGTCGCGGCCGACCATGAACCCGACGATATTCTGCAGAAACAAGAGCGGCACGCGCCGCTGGCAGCACAGCTCGATGAAATGGGCGGCTTTGCGCGCACTCTCCGAGAATAAAATCCCGTTGTTGCCCAAAATGCCGACGGGGATGCCGTGAATATGCGCGAAGCCGGTGACGATGGTGGTGCCGTAAAGCGCTTTGAACTCGTCGAACGCGGAAGCATCGACCAACCGCGCGATCACTTCGCGCACGTCGTATTGTTTTTTCAGGTCCGCCGGCACGATTCCCTCAAGCTCGGCTGCCTCGTATTTCGGCTCGGCGGGTTTGGCGAGCGCGATCTCGACCGATTTTTTGGTGTTCAAGCCGGCAACGATGCGGCGGCAAAGCTCGAGCGCGTGGCGGTCGTTCTCGGCGTAATAATCGGCAACGCCGGATTTCTTGGCGTGTACGTCGGCGCCGCCCAGCTCCTCGGCCGTGACCACTTCGCCGGTCGCGGCCTTAACGAGCGGCGGGCCGCCGAGGAAGATGGTGCCCTGATTGCGCACGATGATGGTCTCGTCCGACATCGCAGGCACATAGGCACCGCCCGCGGTGCATGAGCCCATGACGACGGCGATCTGAGCGATCCCGGCGGCCGACATGGTCGCCTGGTTGAAGAAGATGCGGCCGAAATGGTCGCGGTCGGGAAAAACGTCGGTCCAATGCGGCAGGTTGGCGCCGCCGGAATCGACCAGGTAGATGCAGGGCAGCCGATTCTCGCGCGCGACTTCCTGGGCGCGGACGTGCTTCTTCACCGTCGTCGGATAATAGGTGCCGCCCTTGATGGTCGAGTTGTTGCACACGATCACGCATTCGCGCCCGGCGACGCGTCCGATGCCGGTGATGATGCCGGCGGAATGAATCTGATCGTCATACATGCCGTTTGCGGCGAGCGGCGATAATTCGAGGAATGGCGTGCCGGGGTCGATGAGCGTCATCACGCGTTCGCGCGGCAACAGCTTGCCGCGCGACAGGTGGCGCTCGCGGGCGCGCGGCGGTCCACCCGCGGCGGCTTCGGCGCGGCGCTTCTGAAGTTCAGCAATCAGCGCATGCATCGCCGCAGCGTTGGCGCGGAATTCCGGCGATCCCGTCTCGATGTTCGATGCCAGTGCGTTCACGGGCCCCTCTTTGATTCGCTTTCCCCCACGATGCACAGCACCATACGAATAACCGATGGTGCGAAGCAGCACGCAAATATGAACAAACAGTCAGACTTTGCTCGATGATCGGCACATTCGTTTGGATGCCGACGGCCAACAGCGGCCGCGACGCAAATTATCACATGGAACCGAAACTTTCCCGCCGACCCCGCGTTCGCCCCGTGGACCGCCTTGACCGCCCGTGGACGGGCGCCAACAACCGATACAGAGGAGACCGCCGAAATGAGGACCGAACGTAACACCCTGCTGGCCGGCATAGCCGCGATCGCGCTTCTTGCGGGAACCGGCTTTGCTTCTGCGCAGGAGCCGCAGGACCACAATATGACTCCGCAAGCCAAGCAGCCGGAAGCCACCCACAAAATGGAAATGAACAAGGGACCGGCCACCGGCAAGATGGGCCAGAGCGCCCAGGAGCAGAAAACGACGCCGCGTGCGGCCGAGATGAAATCGAACACGACCAACAAGGCTGCGCAAATCGAGCGGAACAAGGAAGGCGCCACAAAAGGAGCCAAGGAAGGCACGATGGCGCGGACCGAAAAGACCAAATTGGGCAAAACCGCCGAGCGGACCCGCATGAGCCACAAGAGCGTGGCGATGCATGAGCGCGGCACGCGCGAGCACCATGCCCGGATGGCGAAAGAGCGAAACCACATGACCCGCCGGAGCACCGCGCAGCGGGAGCCGAACGGCATGCAAAAGTTCGGAGAGCGACAGCATAACGGCTTCGAGGGCTTGCAGGGCAACGCCGCGGGCGGCAACGTGCAACTCTCCGAAGAGCAGCGCACGCGAATCCGCACCACCGTACTCAACGGACCGCGCGTACCGCGCGTCAGTAACGTCGGCTTCCCGGTCGTCGCCGGAACCGTCATTCCCCGCGGCAGCGTTGACGCTGTCCCGGTGCCGTCCAGTTTGGCCCGGATCAATCCGCAGTGGCGCGGCTTCCTCTATTTCGTGTGGAACGACCAGCTCGTCATCGTCAGTCCGCGGGACATGAGGATTGTCGCGGTCGTGTACGTCTAACGTCGCGTCCATCGAAAGCTCAGACGGAGCGAAAACTCAAAGGGGCGGCAGAAATGCCGCCCCTTGCTTCTTTCAGGAAATCAGCCCCGGTAACGCGCTACGCGCGCACTTCTTGGCGCTGGAACGTGACGTAGCCGATAACAAACAGCAGGATCGCGGTTGCGATCATGGCGACGGTCTGTGGCCAGGCGATAAGAATGCTTTCGCCGATCGGCAGCGGCGCGCCAAGCACCGCACCCTGAAGCTGGCTCAGGTAGATCGGCCCGAGCGAGCGCGTGGTCGGGTCGAGGATCGCCACCACGACCTCCGCGAACAACGTCGACGGCGAAAAGCGCGCCAGGATCTGCTCGGCCTCCGCCGTCCCTGGCGTCGGCAAGCCGAGCGCCGCATAGCGCGGGTCCATCGGTACAATGATCTGCGCCACCGCGCCCGCGAGCACGGGCCAGATGAAGGTCAAGAACAGCCAGATACCCAGCGTCACCAGCGCGGCGGTCGCAGCCGACCGGAACACGATCGAAAACAGCATCGCCAAAGCGAGCCAGACCCCGGCATAGATGATCGTCACCAGGAGGAACAAGAAACTGCGGCCGATCTCCTCGGCGCCCGGCGGAATTCCGATCAGCAGCAATCCGAGCCCGATCACCAAAAGCCACAACGCAACCAGACTGATCGCGAGCGTAACAAGCCCGGCGAGAAATTTTCCGAACAGCAGCGCGTCGCGATAGATCGGCTGGGCAAGAATGCGCGAGAGCGTGCGCCGGTTATATTCGCCGTTGACGGCGTCGAAGCCGAGCCCGATCGCCATCAGCGGAACCAGAAAGGAGATGAAGGATACGAACGACGGCAGCGGCTCGCGCGACGTCGTAAACAAGCGCAGGAATAGGAACGGATCCTGCGCCGTCGTGTCCTTGATCTGCTGGATGGCGCCGTAAAGCGCAGCCAGCGCCACCAGCACGATCAGCCATTCAAGCACCCGCATGCGCACGCTGGTGAGGTGGTCCGACATCTCCTTGAGCGTCACCACGCCGAGGCCCTGGAAGGCCGAACCTTCACGCCGCATGGCGCGCTCCTTCCTTCATGGCCATTTCCTCGTCGGGCCGGGTCTCGAAATAGCGCGTATAGATGGCTTCGAGGCTCGGCTCCTGCACGCCGAGATATTTCAGCCGGCCTTGCATCGCGACCACCTCGACGGCCGCTTCGGGCCGAACGTCGCGGTCGGCGTGCAGACGCAGCTTGCCGATGCCGGTGTGCTCGACGCCGCTGACGCCCGGAATAAGCGCAAGCCGCTCGGCGAGCCCGGCGCCGTCCGCCTCGATGTCGACCACAAAGCCGCCGCCGAGCACCTCGCGGCCGAGTTCGGCCACCGAGCCCATCAGCGCGATCTTGCCGCCGCTGAACAGCGCCACGCGGTCGCACACGCTCTGCACCCGCTCGAGCAGATGCGACGAAAGCAGCACCGAAACGCCCTCCGCCTTGAAGCCGCGAATGATGGCAAGGAGTTCGGAAGTGGCATGCGGGTCGAGCCCTGATGTCGGCTCGTCGAGGATGGCGATCTGCGCGCCTTTCATCAGAATTTCGGCAAGGCCCAGCCGTTGGCGCATGCCGCGTGAGAATGTGCCGACGCGTTTCTCGGCAACGTCGCCAAGTCCGACGCGGCCGAGAGCATCCGAGATTTTGGTTTCGCGCTCGGCCTTCTTAAAGCCGATAAGCCGCGCGGTGTAGCGCAGATTGTCGGCGGCCGTGAGCTGGTCATAGAATCCCACCGTGTCCGGCAAGTAACCGACACGGCGTTTCACGGAGAGCGGCTCGCGTGCCGGATTGAACCCCAGCACGCGCACTTCGCCGCCGGAAATATCGGTGAGCCCGAGCATCATCAGGATGGTCGTGGTCTTGCCGGCGCCGTTGGGCCCGAGCAATCCGAAAATTTCCCCGCGCCCGACGCTGAACGAGATGTGATCGACCGCGACCGCCCGGCCGTAGGTCTTGGTGAGGCCTTTGGCCTCGATGACTGTTTCCTCGGTCATCGCCGGCCGAACCTCGCGACCGCACCCACCATGACCAGCAGCGCGATGCCGATGATGCCGACGCCGGCGATGCCCCACATGGTCGAGGTCGTCACGGTAACGCGGAAGGTGGTGGAAGCCGATTCGCCGCGCGTCGAAGCGCGGATCGTCGTCACATAATCGCCGGCAATCGCCTTGTCGGTCGGCGTGATCAACGCCTGCACTTCCTTATTGGCGCTGGGCGCGATGTGATCAATGGTCTTCGGATCGAACGTGACCTTCCAACCGTTCGGCGCCGAGCCGTAAAGTTCGACGTTGTCCGCCGGCGCGGTGCCGGTATTCGTGATGACCACGGGCACCGAGGTTTCCTTGCCCGCTGAAGCGCGCATCGAAACGAGGCCTTCGCGGCCGCTGACATCGAGCCTCGGCTGGCCGGTGATGTCCATCGTGAGGTCGGCGGTGGCGACCGCGTCTTCGGCGCCGACGCGCGCGACGACTTTGTAGCTTCCGGCGGCCGCCGTGTTCGGCGGGGTTACCTTGAGCTTAACGCTCTTGGACTGGCCCGCATCGATCGGAACCGCGTTGAGTTCCTGGCTGCCATATTGCTCGGTGAAAGAGGCGTCGAAGTTCTGCGGTGTCTGGGCGGCAAGGCTCACGGTGAGTTTCTTGCCGCTGTCGTTCTTGATGTTGAGCTGATATTCGAAAGCCGATTTCGAGGTGCCGCGCAATTCAGGCAGCTGCGGCGTCAAGCTGAGCTTCGCCGGTAAATCCTTGGCAAGCGTCACCGCTATCGGCAGTTGCACATTGGTCGAGCCGCCGGTGGCGCTGACCGTGAGCGTCTGGGTGCCGACGGCAGCAGTCTTCGGCACATCCAGCCGCAACTCGAGCGATACGCTCGAGTTGGTCGCCGGCATGGCCGCCGAGACCGGCTGGCCGCCGCCCATCAGCGTCGCGGTCCAGCCGGACGGCACGCCGGAAACCGACAATGCCAGCCGCTCCGGCGCCAGATCGTAATTCTGCAGTTTCAGGTTGATCGAGGAGGTCTCGCCGGGCCGCAAGGTCACGGCGGGATAGTCGCCCATCAAAAAGAGGCCCTTAACATCTTTGGGCGCGTCTTCCGCCTTGGCGATGGGATGGGCAAACGGCGTCAGAAGAGCCGCGAAAGCAGCAACAGCGGCGATAACTCGATATCGCATTGGCATTAACTCCCCGTCTTGGAAAATGGCTTGGCGTGCCGCCTCGCAGGCGCGCTTATACACCTAGCCGAGACGCCCGCGCATTGTGGGCGCAATCGTGACAAAATCATGCAGACAACTACCCTTTTGGCAAGGCTTGTCTAAAAAGTCCTGCGGTAGAGAGCCGCACTTTAGCAGTTAATTGCGCGGATGCGTCGCAGGCCAGAAATCAGTGCCGGTCTTTTGGTGTTCCGTCGCGGCAGCGGCCTCGAAGTCCTGCTCGCGCATCCCGGCGGACCGTTCTGGGCGAGGAAGGACGACGGCGCATGGACCATTCCCAAAGGCATCGTCGAGCCGGGCGCCGATCTCATCGCCACCGCGCAACGGGAGTTTACCGAAGAGACGAACCTGATCGCCGCCGGCGATTTCCTGCCGCTCTCACCCGTTAAGCAAAGAAGCGGCAAAGTCGTCCACGCCTGGGCGTTCGAAGCCGATCTCGATCTGGCCGGCTTCGCCAGCAACACATTCGATATGGAATGGCCGCCGCGATCCGGACGGCGGCAACGTTTCCCCGAGGTCGATCGCGTCGCCTATTTCGCGCTGCCGACCGCGGCGGCAAAGATCATTGCCTATCAGCGGCCGCTGTTGCGCGAGCTTGCGGAGCGCCTCGGCTGATCATGTTTGTTGTCGCGGCACGAGGGGCCAGTCGACCTCGTCGTGCGGCAGCACGCAAGGCTCGGAGCGCGCCGCCTCGCGCCATTCGCTCCACGCCGGCAATGCCATTTGCGCGCGCATATAGTCGCGAGCCGCATCGCTGACCTCGACCGCGTAAGTGTGAAAACGCCACACGACCGGAGCATACATGGCGTCGGCCGCGCCGAAGGCGCCGTAAAGAAACGGTCCTGCGGCGCCGAACCTGGCCCGGCACTCGCGCCAGATCGCATCGATACGCGCAACGTCGGCCGCCGCTTCTTCAAGTGTGCGCGGCCCGACCGGCCGCGACACGTTCATCGGCAGTCGGCGCCGCAGCGGCAGGAAGCCCGCGTGCATTTCGGCGGCGATGGCGCGAGCATGCGCCCGCGCCGCCGGGGCCTGCGGCCACAAACCGGCGGCGGGAAGTTTTTCGGCGAGATATTCCAGGATCGCCAGCGACTCCCAGACACGGACGTCGCCGTCGACGAGCACCGGAACCTTACCGGCGCCGCTCAAGGGCGTCACTTGTGCCTTGAAGTCGGCGGCATCGAGCGAGACGAGCGTCTCTTCGAACGCGATTGCGGCAACCTTCATCGCCAGCCACGGCCGCAACGACCATGACGAATAGTTTTTGTTGGCGATGATCAGGCGGAGCGTCATGGATCGTCTGTTCGCAGCGAGCGAGACCTGAATATACGGACTTCCTGAATGGACGAACTTGCCGTCGGCAGACGTGGTGACCTCAGACGAGGCCGGTCATCGCCGCGGCAAACGACACCGACACCACCGCGGCCAACGTAAACAGCGCGGCGATCATGGTTTCGAGCCACGCGCTTATCGCCCTCGGCTCGGTCGTGGCTTTGCCTTCGCGCAACACGGCAAGCGTCATCGTCGACATTGGATCGCCTTCCCGAAATAGCCGGCCGCCATCGCTCAAAACGCCGGGATAAACGGCACAAAAAACCCGGGACGGTCGTCCCTCAGGAGCCTGAGTTTTCCACCGAGGATCAAAAGGATTGGTTAAAGGGCGAGGGCGAACCGCCAATCAGGGTGCTGGAAACAACGCACGGGTCTTGCCAGTAAGCCGGTAGGCCAAGAGGCCGACCCACTCATGCACCGCCGTATCGGTCCGGCGCAGGCCTTCGCTAAGCGACGCGAATGGCGCTACCACGTCGCCCGGCCCGCGCGTACGCCAATCGACCGGATAAGCTTCGATCGGAAAGTGCGCCGCCCTGAATGCCGCCATCGCGCGCGGCATGTGATAGGCCGATGTTACCAAAAGCCAGCGCTCGCCCGGCTTCGGGTTCGCGATCAGCCGCGAAAACACCGCGTTTTCGATGGTGTTGCGCGACTGCTCTTCGGCGGTGATGCGATCGTGCGCAACCCCGAGCGATTCCAGTTGCCGGACGGCGAACGCGGCCTCGACGCCGTCGGCAAACAGCAACGCGTTGCTCCCGCCGCTGTAAATGATGCGCGCCGCGGGATAGCGGCGGGCCAGTTCGGCGGCAGCGACAATGCGTTCCGCCGCCTCATTGAGGGCTACCTCGCCGCGCGCGGCCGACACCTCGGGCGAGATCGCGCCGCCCAGCACGACGATACCGACCGGCGGCCCACGCGACGCGTCCCAAGGTGGAAAACGCTGCTCCAGCGGCAGGATGAGCGCGTTGCCGAGCGGCGACAAGCCGGCGATCGCGATCAGCACCACGCTCGTCACGACGAGCCAGCTCGCAAGCCGCGTGAACCGCGTGCACAACAGCACGACCCCGGCCAATCCGATGGCGATCAATACGTTCGAGGGCAACGCGAAGAAGCCAAGAATCTTCGAGGCCGTGAAGAACATCTGCGCTCCGCACCAGCGGCGTGGCTCTGCTAAACGGTCACGTCCGCGACTTCCGCCACGTCGCGTAACGTGCCTTGGCGTCATCGTTCGGCGGATAGAGGCCGGGCAACTTCACGCCGTTCTCGACTTCGCTGAAGACCCAGCTTTCATAGAGCTCATGCTCGGCGCCTTCGCGGGCGACGAATTCGATCATGGACTGCGGGATCACGACGGCGCCGTCATCGTCGGCGACGATCAAATCGTCGGGGAAGATCGCGCATCCGCCGCAGCCGATCGGCTGCTGCCAGCCGACGAAGGTCAAGCCGTTGACGGAAGCCGGCGCCGCTACGCCGGCGCACCAGACCGGCAGAGCGCTTATGAGCACGCCGGCGCGGTCGCGCACGACGCCGTCGGTCACGAGCGCGGCAACGCCGCGCTTTTTCATGCGCGCGCAAAGAATGTCACCGAAAATTCCGGCGCTCGACACGCCTATGGCGTCGGCTACCGCAATCGCACCTTCCGGCATTTCCTCGATCGCGGCTCTGGTCGATATCGGATTGCCCCAGCTTTCCGGGGTGGCGACATCTTCGCGGGCCGGGACGAAGCGCAGCGTAAACGCCCGCCCGACAAGGCGCTCGCCGCGCGCCACCAGCGGCTTCGGGCCATTCATCCAGCAACGCCGGATGCCCTTCTTCAGCAACATTGTCGTGATGGTCGCCGTCGTGACTTTGCGCAAAATGTCGAACAGCGCGTCGCTCATCGCGTGGCCTCTTTATTTCAACCAATTTCCGATCCGCTCGACCGCTTCGCGCATGTCGTCGCGCGCGCCGGCATAGCACAAGCGCAAGAAATTTCCGCCGCGCCCCGGATCGAAATCGACTCCGGGCGTCGCCGCAACGCCGGCTTCCTCCAGCATCCGGCTCGCAAACGCCGTGCTGTCGGCCGAAAATCGCGAGACGTCGGCGTAGAGATAGAAGGCGCCATCGGCGGGCAGAAATGAATCGAGGCCGACACCCGGCAGCCCTTCGAGCAAAATGCGCCGGCTTTCCTCATAGCCTCGGCGCACGTCTTCCAGTTCGGCGCGGCCGTCGAAAGCGGCTTCGGCGGCGATCTGCGAAAGCGTCGGCACTGAGATAGCGAGATTTTGTTGCAGCCGCTCGACCGCCCGCACCAGCGGCGGCGGCACCACCATCCAGCCGATACGCCATCCGGTCATGCAGAAATACTTGGAGAAGGAATTGACGATGATGGCGTCGGCCGAAACGCGCGCGGCGGTCTCCGCGGCAAAAGCGTAATCGAGACCGTGATAGATCTCGTCCGAGATCACGACGATGCCGGCATCCTCGGCGCAGCGGATCAACTCCGTCAGCGCGGGCGTCGCGATCATGGTACCGCTTGGATTGGCAGGCGAGCCGATCACGACGCCCTTGAGCGGAGTTAAGCGATGCCGGGCGATGAGGCTTTCGCCGGTCATCGACCAACGCGTCGCCGCGCCGATTTCGATCGCAACAGGCTCGCAGCCAAGCGCGGTCAGGATATGCCGATAAGGCGGGTAGCCGGGCAGCGGCACAGCAATGCGATCTCCAGCCTCGAACGCCGCAAGGAAGGCGAGGATGAATCCAGCCGAGGAGCCGGTCGTGACGACAACGCGCGCCGGGTCGATTTCGAGCCCGTGCCATTCGGCATAAGCACGGGCAATGCGCCGGCGCAGCGAAGCCAAGCCAAGAGTTTCGGTATAGCCAAGCGGCGTCGCCAGGGCGGCGCGCGCCGCCGCAACCGCGGTTGCCGGCGCGCCGGCCGCGGGCTGGCCGACTTCCATGTGGATGATGCGGCGCCCTTGCGCCTCGAGGCGGGCCGCCGCCGCGACCACATCCATCACCATGAATGGCGGCACGGCGCTGCGCGCGGACGGTTGCAAGAGTTGTTTGGCCCTCTCAAGCACGCTCATCCCCGCCGAATGCCGGTCTCGCCGAACCGCCCCCGTGCTGCCGTATTCGCCGGGTCTGTTGCCCCACGGCCGAAGCCCTTCCAACTCGCCGGCCTTGCGTTGACCGTGCCGGGTTCCATCCATAGCCTCGGTCGATGGGACCGAAGGACCGACGGCTTTCTCAGATGATTGTCGCGAGACCTCCTAGCAAGACGCGCCCGATGAGACCAGCGTCGCGCGCGGTTGCGTTCGTGACCGCCGCAGCGATTGCGCTCATGAGCCTGCCGGTCCGCGCCCAGACCGGCTCCGACGCCGGCATCCCGATGATCCGCGATGCCGAGATCGAGCAATTGCTGCGCGACTACACGACGCCGATTTTGCGCGCCGCCGGCCTCAGCCAGCAAAACATCCACGTCGTGATCATCAACGAAAATGTGTTCAACGCCTTCGTTATGGATGCGCACCACATTTTCATCTTCACCGGCGCGCTCAAGCAGGCGACCACGCCCAATCAGCTTATCGGGGTGTTCGCCCACGAAACCGGCCACATCGTCGGCGGCCATTTGTCGAAGATGCGCCAAGAATTGGCCAAGACGCAGACCGCCGCAATCGTCGCCATGTTGCTCGGCGTCGGCGCGATGGCGGCGGGCGCGCGTTCCGGCAATGGTAGCATGGCCAACGTCGGCGCGGCGGCGATCAGCGCGCCGCAGTCGTATCTGGCGCACACGCTGCTGGCCTACCAGCGCGCTCAGGAGGAGCAGGCCGACCGCGCCGGCGTGCGCTTTCTGACCATGACCGGCCAATCGGCCAAGGGCATGTACGACATCTTCAAGCGATTCGCCGATGAAATGATGTTCTCGGCCGCCTACATCGACCCCTACGTGCAGAACCACCCGATGCCCGCGGAACGCATGGCCGAACTCGCCGAACTGGTCAAAACCCCCTATTGGGACAAAAAGGACCCGCCCGAACTGCAATTCCGGCACGACATGATGCGTGCCAAGCTTTACGGCTTTACCGAGCGCGCGGATGCGGTATTGCGGCGGTACCCGATGTCCAACACCACCATGCCGGCCCGTTACGCGCGCGCCATCGCCACCTACCGCTTCGGCGACATACGCTCGGCCATTTCGCAGATCGACAGTATGATCGAAGCGATGCCCAATTATCCGTATCTCTACGAACTCAAGGGGCAGGCTTTGCTGGAAAACGGCCACCCGCTCGAGGCTCTGGCGCCGCTGCGGCGCGCCGTCGAGCTTGCGCCCAGCCCCGCGCTCATTCAAATCTTGTTGGCACAGGCGCTCATCGCCACCAACAACGCGAAGATGCTGCAGGAGGCGATACCGCTGTTGCGGGCGGCGCTCGTCAAGGAGCCGGAATTGGGCGATGCTTATGAGCAGCTTGCGCTGGCATACGGCCATACCGGCAATTACGCCGACGCCGATCTCGCTTCGGCACAAGCGGCGTTTTCGCGCGGCGACAACAAGACCGCCCGCGAGCTTGCGGCGCGCGCCAAGATGCGGTTTCCCGTCGGCTCTCCGGGCTGGGTGCGAGCCGACGATATCGTTGCGTTCAACAAGGGAAAGCAAAGCCCTCTCCTGATCGGCAATTGATCGCAAAAAGACACTCGCAAAGGACACTTGCAATGACATCGAGCCCACGCACGATACTTCTGATCGCAGCTACGCTGTTTCTGGCGCCTGCTGTTATTCCGGCCCAAGCGGAGACGTTTTCCGCCGACCAGCGGCAGCAGATCGAGGGCATCATAAAGTCTTATCTGCTTGAGCATCCCGAGGTGCTGCAGGACGTCATGGCCGAACTCGACAAGCGTCAGCAGGCCGAGGAATCCGACAAGCACCGCGCCGCGGTCATCGAGAACAAGGCCAAGCTATTCAGTTCGCCGCATCAGGTCGTGCTCGGCAACCCGCAAGGCAAGGTCACGGTGGTCGAGTTCTTCGACTACAATTGCGGCTACTGCAAGCGCGCGCTTCCCGACATGCTCACTCTCTTGAAGCAAGATTCCAATCTCAAATTCGTGCTCAAGGAATTTCCGGTGCTCGGCGAAGGCTCGGTTGAAGCCGCCCATGTCGCGGTCGCCGCGCGCATGCAGGACACCACGGGCAAAAAATATATCGAGTTTCACCAGAAGCTGCTCGGCGGCCGAGGCCCGGCCGACAAGGCGCGTGCGCTCGCGGTCGCCAAAGAGGTCGGATTCGACATGGCGCGGATCGAGAAGGACATGAGCAGCGACGAAGTGAAAAAGACCATCGACGAGGACATGAAGCTAGCCGACGCGATCGGCGTCAACGGCACGCCGAGCTATGTCATCGGCGACGAGGTCGTGGTTGGTGCCGTCGGCCTCGATGCCCTGCGCGAAAAGCTCGGCGCGGAACCGAAGTAGCCGCGCTTCACGGCGTTAACCGAATCAAGCTTCACGCGCCGACGCGGCCGGCAGGCCGCGGGCGTGGTCCGGCAGGCTTCCCCTTTGCGGGTGGCTTCCCTATAAACGGACGCGGCGCGGCGGGCATTGCCTGCGGCGCCATAGCCGGATGCAGCCCCCGAATGTCGAAGACCGTGTACGTCCTGAACGGGCCCAATCTCAATCTGCTTGGCACGCGCGAGCCCGAAATCTACGGTCATGCAACGCTCGGCGACGTCGAGAAGCTGTGCCGCGCGACGGCGAAACGGCACGGGCTTGGCGTGGAGTTTCGTCAATCCAACCATGAAGGCCAGATCATCGATTGGATTCAGGAGGCGCGAGCCAAAGAAGCCGCCGGCGTGGTCATCAACCCCGCCGGATATTCGCACACTTCGGTGGCAATCCTTGACGCGCTGTTGGCGCTGGAAGCGCCGGTCATCGAGGTGCATATCAGCGACATTCAGGCTCGTGAGCCATTTCGCCGCCATTCCTACGTCTCCCAAGCCGCCCGCGCCGTCATCTGCGGAATGGGCATCGACGGTTACGCACGCGCGATCGACGATCTCGCCGCCATGATCGGCGTCAAAGATCATTCGAAGGTCTGATCGTGGCGCGCAAGCCAGGGAGCCCGCCGCCAAAGCCGTCCGCGATCGATCACGACACGATCCGCGATCTGGCGAAGCTGCTCGACGAGACCGGCCTTTCCGAAATCGAAATCCAGCAGGACGGCGTGTCGATCCGCGTCGCCCGCAACGCTGCGGCGGGCGCGCCGCGCACGCGATCCGGCGAAGCCGCGCCATCGCTGGCGGCGGCGCCAGTCGTCGCTCCAGTCGAGCCGGGCCAGCATCCGGGCGTCATCGCTTCGCCGATGGTCGGCACCGCTTATCTCGGCCCCTCGCCCGGGGCGCGGCCATTCGTCGACGTCGGCAGCCAGGTGAAGAGCGGCGACGCACTGCTCATCATCGAGGCGATGAAGACAATGAATCAAATTCCGGCGCCGCGCTCCGGCACGGTGACGCAAATCCTGGTCGAGGACGGTCAGCCGGTCGAGTACGGCGAGCCCCTGATGATTATCGAGTGAGATGTTCGATAAAATTCTGATCGCCAATCGGGGAGAGATCGCGCTGCGGGTATTGCGGGCGTGCAAGGAGCTTGGCATCCCGACGGTGGCGGTGCACTCGACGGCGGACGAAGACGCCATGCACGTCCGGCTTGCCGACGAGAGCGTCTGCATCGGTCCGCCGCCCGCCAAGGACAGTTATCTCAACATCCCGGCGCTGCTCGCCGCATGCGAAATCACCGGCGCCGATGCCGTGCATCCGGGCTACGGCTTTCTCGCGGAAAATGCCCGCTTCGCAGAAATTCTCGCCGATCACAAAGTGCAATTCATCGGCCCTCGCCCCGAGCATATCCGCCTGATGGGCGACAAGATCGCGGCGAAACGCGCCGCGGCTGAGCTTGGCATCCCGACGGTGCCCGGGTCCGACGGCGACCCCGGCTCCGAGCATGAGGCGGCGCGATTGGCGCGCGAGATCGGCTTTCCGGTCATCCTCAAGGCCGCGGCCGGCGGCGGCGGCCGGGGGATGAAAGTGGTCCGTGCCGAAGTCGAACTAGCTTCAGCCCTTGCCACCGCCCGGGCCGAGTCCAAGGCCGCCTTCGGCGACGACACGCTTTACCTCGAAAAATATCTGGAGCGGCCGCGCCACATCGAAATCCAGGTGCTCGGCGACGGCAAAGGCGGCGCCATCCATCTCGGCGAACGCGACTGCTCGTTGCAGCGCCGGCATCAGAAGGTCTGGGAAGAAAGCCCGTCGCCGGCGCTCAACAGCGCCGCGCGCGACCAGATTTGCGAAACCGTGGCGCAGGCGATGCGCAAGATCAAATATCTCAGCGCCGGCACTGTTGAATTTCTTTACGAGGACGGCAAGTTCAGTTTCATCGAGATGAACACGCGGATTCAGGTGGAACATCCGGTAACCGAGATGATTACCGACATCGACCTCGTGGTCGAGCAGATCCGCGTCGCCGACGGCAATGACCTCGGGTTCGCGCAAAGCGAAGTGAAGTTCAACGGCCACGCCATCGAGTGCCGGATCAATGCCGAAAACCCGGTGTCGTTTCGGCCTTCGCCGGGCAAGATCGTCCACTACCATCCGCCCGGCGGGCTTGGCGTGCGCATCGATTCAGCGGTTTATCACGGCTACACGATTCCGCCGTTCTACGATTCGCTGGTCGGAAAGCTCATCGTCCACGGCAGAACGCGCGCCGAATGCCTGATGCGCCTGAAACGCGCGCTCGATGAATTCGTCGTCGACGGCATCGAGACGACGTTACCACTGTTCCGCGCGCTGGCGCGCGAGGCGGCGATCATCGACGGCGACTATCACATCCACTGGCTGGAAGAATTTCTGGCTCGCGGCGCGCCCGAGCAGTAGCGCGCTCTAAGCCGGCACCCGCTCGCGCTCGGGCGCCACGTGCAGTGTTTCGGCGAGAAGCCGTGCGACCAGATCGGGGAGATACGGCTTGGCGACGAAAATCGAGCCCGGTACGCGCAGTTTCGGGTCGAGCAAGTTCACGCGCCCGGACGCATAGACCACCGGCAGATCGGGCAAGATTTCGCGGGCGCGGCGAGCCAGCGTCGCGCCGTCCATGCCGCCCGGAAGATTGACGTCGGTGAACAGCACGTCGACGGCTGCCGCTTCCAGATATCGCAGCGCATCCGCCGCGTTGGTCACGATGCGCACCGCAAAGCCGTGGTCCGAAAGCGATTCAGCTACCCATTCGCTGATGAAGAATTCGTCTTCGACCAGCAGGACGCGGATCGGGGGGACCTCGCTTCCGGTCGCTTCCATCGCCGCGGTATCCAGCCCTTGCATGCCATGCCTAACTTTGGCGCCGGCAAATGCGTTCAAGCTGGCGAAAATCTTACCGAACTTGTAGTTTACAGGTGGTTAAGCGGCGCTGCGCCGAAGGCGCCCTTGAAGGGGCCGCCTGCCGGCGGCTAAACGACTCCATGGCCAGCCGCGAATCCGCCCTCGTCGATATTACGCCGGAAGTGCTGCTGAAGGCCTATGCCTGCGGCATTTTCCCGATGGCGGAAAGCGCCGAGGACCCGGCTCTCTATTGGATCGAGCCGGAACGTCGCGGCATCATCCCGCTTGACCGCTTTCACATCCCGCATCGGCTTGCCCGCACGGTGCGCTCCGATCATTTTGTGGTCGCCATCGACCGCGATTTCGATGCCGTCGTCGATGGCTGCTCGGAACCGATGCCCGGGCGCACGCGCACCTGGATCAATACCCGCATCCGCAATCTCTATCGCAAGCTCTACGATCGCGGCGACTGCCATACGGTTGAGGTCTACGAGAACGACGAATTGGTCGGCGGACTTTACGGCGTCAGCCTTGGGCGCGCTTTCTTCGGCGAGAGCATGTTCCACCGCGCCCGCGACGCCTCGAAAGTGGCGCTGGTGCATCTGGTGGCGCGGCTCAGGGCCGGCCATTACCGGCTGCTCGATACCCAATTCGTCACCGAGCATTTGCGCACGTTCGGCGCCGTCGAGGTTTCACGGCCCGCCTATCACAAACTGCTCGACGCGGCGCTGGTCGGCGAAGGAGATTTCGGCGCGCTTGCACTGGACCGCCCGGTGTCCGGCAGCGTCGCGCTCACGCGCCTCGCCGGAAAGTAACGATGGCACGGCCCTGCGCAGGTGCCGGCGGCTCCGGTTATTGCCGTGACGGCGCGCCTTGGCGTGCCCGCGGCGGACGGGAACTGGGCAGCGCCGTTGTCGCCGGAGTGGGTTGAACGGCAGGCTCGGCGACTTTGACGGGCGACGCGCAATCGGTCAGCCAGACATCGTAGATCGGATGCTCCACCGCATGCAGTCCCGGGCTCGAGGCGAACATCCATCCTGAAAAGATGCGCTTGACCTCGCCTTGCAGCGTGACTTCATCCACCTGGACGAAAGCGTCGGTGTTGGTCGCCTCGGTTGGCGGGCGCGTATAGCACACCCGCGCGGTGACCTGCAGCGCGCCGAATTGAACGGTCTCCCCGATCGCCGCGTCGAACGAGATGGTGCGGCCGGTGATCTTGTCGAGACCGGAAAACACCGCGCGGGCATTTTCGATCTTCTGCGTCGGCATCTCGGTAACGATGGTGTCGTCGGGTTGCGGCGACGTATCCGCCGGCTGCGGTGGCGGCGGATTGGCGAGCGGCGGCAGCGGAGCGGCCGGCACGGGCGACGGCGACGGCGGGGCAATCCGCGCGCGTTGCTGGGTGGGCGCCAAGTTCGCACCCGGCGGCGGCGGCAATGGCTGCGCCTGGATATTGGACGGCGGCGGTGCGGGCGATGGCGCCGGAAGCGCAGCCGGCCCCAGGTAGTGGACCGGCGGCGGCTGCGCTGGGAACGCCCCATTGGGGATATCGGCCGGCGGCCTTGGAGGCGAATCGCCGTAAATTGCGCCTTGGGCCAACACCGGGGGGGCGGCCGCAAGCGTTCCGCCGAGGACGGCCAGGACCGCGGCGACACAAAGTATGAAGCTTGCAGGTGCGAACGGGTTGGGCGTCATCGCGTTCGGCCCCGTTAACATCCGGAATGCGGCGAAAGCACGGACTATGAGCCAGGCGTCCAGGCTTTGTAATCGCCGGTCGCCTTGGGCCGGCGTCCTTGCGCCAAAGTCGAGCCGCTCGGCCGATAGGCGCCGGGTGTCCCAGTGAGATTGGGCCGGTGCGGTTTTTCCCAAGGATAGGTCCTGGTCTTGTCGAGTGTCGGCGGCACGTCAACGACGTGATGCAGCCAGCCATGCCAGCTAGGCGGCACCGTGGAGGCCTCCGCAACGCCGTTATAAACCACCCAGCGCCGCTCAAAACCCAAGGTCGGATCGATCTTGCCGTTTCGCGTTCGGTAATAGCGGTTGCCGAATTCGTCCTCGCCGACGGGCTCGCCGTAAAGCAGCGTCCAGACCTGCGTTCCGAACGTCTGGCCGTTCCACCAGGTGAAAAAACGCAGCAGAAAGGTTTTCATCGCAACCTTACGACGTTTGGGCGCGGGGCGTTGTTAACGCAAGCCGGTTGATGCCATTTAAGGCAGTTGCTGTCCAGGGAACCCTCTCCTTGCCGTAATCGTTTCTACGGGGGCTGCTTGGGCATTATCCCTCATTTCATGTGGCAAACGATCATCCAGCACGTTCAGAATGTGTTCGGCGGAACATTATCGTCGGTGACGGATTGGATTGTCTCCGCGGCGGTCATCGTGGGCGCCGCCGTCGCCGCGTTGCTGGTGCACACCGCCGTGATGGCGTTGGCGCGGCGTCTGCTCAACGAGCGGCATTCGTTGTTGCGCACGATCGTCGTCGCCACCCGAGGTCCGACGCGGCTTGGTCTTCTGCTCATCTCCGTTGCCGCGGTTTTGCCGGCAACGTCGTTCGCGGGCGGCACCATGGACGTGATCGCTCGGCTCGTTGGATTGGCGACCATCTGTTTGCTTGGCTGGATCGCGGTAAGCGCGCTGCGCATCGCGGCTGATCTCTATCTGATGCGCTTTCGCATCGACGTCGCCGACAATCTGCTCGCTCGCAAGCACGTTACCCAGGTGCGCGTCCTGATGCGCGTGCTCGACGTGGTCATCGTGCTGATCACGGTCGGGTTTGCGCTGATGACCTTCGATGCCGTGCGGCAGTATGGCGTCACCTTATTCGCCTCCGCTGGCGTCGCCGGCATTGTCGCCGGCCTTGCGGCCCGTCCGGTGCTCAGCAATTTTCTTGCCGGCGTGCAGATCGCCATGGCCCAGCCGATCCGTATCGACGACGCCGTGATCGTCGAGAACGAGTGGGGCAATGTCGAGGAGATCACCTTCAGTTACGTGGTGGTGCGGCTGTGGGACTGGCGGCGCATGATCGTCCCGCTCAGCTATTTCATCGAGAAGCCGTTCCAGAACTGGACCAGGATCGGCGGCGAGTTGATCGGTACGGTGTTTCTCTACGTCGATCACACGGCGCCGATAGAGGCCATCCGGATGAAGCTCACCGAGATCGCCAAGCAGTCCAGGCTCTGGAACGGCGAGGTCGTCAATCTTCAGGTCAGCGACTGCAAGGAAACGACGATCGAACTGCGCGCGCTGGTCAGCGCCAACAGCGCGTCGGCGGTCTGGGATCTGCGCTGCGAGGTACGCGAAAAGCTGATCGATTTCCTGCAGCGCGAACACCCCTCCGCGCTGCCCCGACGCCGCTACGAGGCCGCGGATCTGGCCGCGCCGGAGGGAGTGCGGGAAATCCGCGCCGCGCGAGGTCGCTAATCACCACCACTTTTCCGGAGCGAATTGCCCGGCCGCCTGTTCGATCACTTCGCCAAGCGCGAACAACGTGTCTTCCTCAAATGGCCGGCCGATGAGCTGCAGGCCGAGCGGCAAGCCCTGGGCATCAAGCCCACTCGGGACGGAAATACCCGGCAGCCCGGCCATATTCACCGTCACCGTGAATATGTCGTTGAGATACATCTCGATCGGATCGGCACCGCCCTTCTCGCCGATGGCGAAGGCAGCCGATGGCGTCGTCGGCGTGAGGATGGCATCGACGCCCGCGGCAAAGCACGCTTCGAAATCACGCTTGATCAGTGTGCGCACCTTCTGCGCGCGAAGATAATAGGCGTCGTAATAGCCGGCCGAGAGGACATACGTGCCGATCATGATGCGCCGGCGTACCTCCCTGCCAAAGCCGGCCGCGCGGGTGCGCTCATACATGTCGATGACATCGCGGCCGGTTTCGCGCAGCCCGTAACGCACACCGTCGTAGCGCGCCAGATTGGACGAAGCTTCCGCCGGCGCGACAATGTAATAGGCCGGCAGCGCGTATTCGGTGTGCGGCAGCGAAATATCGACCATTTCGGCGCCGGCGTCCTTGAGCCAGTCGGCGCCCTTCCGCCAAAGCGCCTCGATCTCGGCTGCCATGCCCGGCATCCGGTATTCCTTTGGCAGGCCGATGCGCATGCCCCTGACCGATGCGCCGACGGCCTTTTCGTAATCCGGCACGGGCAAATCCGCGCAGGTCGTGTCTTTCGCGTCGGGGCCGGCCATCGAGCGCAGCAGGATCGCGGAATCGCGCACGCGTCGCGCAAATGGACCTGCCTGATCGAGCGAGGACGCAAACGCGACGGTGCCCCAGCGCGAGCACCGGCCGTAGGTGGGTTTAAATCCGACGATGCCGCAGAATGCCGCCGGCTGGCGGATTGAGCCGCCCGTATCCGTGCCAGTCGAGCCAAGGCAAAGGTTGGCTGCGACCGCCGCCGCCGAGCCGCCGGAGGAGCCGCCGGGAACGAGCTTTGCGTCCGAACCGCGCCGGCGCCAAGGCGATACAACCGGCCCGAAGTACGACGTCTCGTTCGACGAGCCCATAGCGAACTCGTCGTTGTTGAGCTTGCCAAGCAGCACCGCGCCGTCGCGCCACAGATTGGCGGTGACGGTCGATTCGTAAGTCGGAACGAAATTCTCCAAAATGTGCGAGCCCGCGGTGGTGCGCACACCTTTGGTGCAGAACAAGTCCTTGATGCCGAGCGGCAGGCCTTCGAGCGCACCGCCCTCCCCTGCCGCCAGCCGCGCGTCGGCGGCCTTCGCCATCGCGCGGGCACGATCGGGCGTTTCGAGCACGAACGCGTTGAGCGCGCGGCCTTTCTCGATGGCTGCGAGATGCGCATCAGCAAGTTCGACCGCGGAAAATTCTTTCTTGCGCAACGCGTCGCGCGCTTGCGCCAACGTCAGCGAGACGAGATCGGTCATCTAGTGTCCTGATTCCGAAGTTCGCAAGTGTCTGCGGAATGGCTTATTGCAAACTTCGGAATCAAAAGGACACTAGCAAATATAGTCCAGTGCGGCCTTTGGATTTGAAGTTCTATTCGGGTTTGCGGCTTGTTTGAAGGAGCTTCAAATCCGCCGCGCTGGCTTTCGGATCGTCGCCAGAAACCTCGTTCTGATCCGTGGGCTCGCTGGCGCTGTTTGCTTTATCTGCATCCGGCGCCGGCGCCGGCGCCACCGGCTCGGCCGCGAATATCAACGGCGGTTCTTCGACGAGAAAGCCTTCGGGTGTGATAAGACCTTTGCGTTGCAAATACGCAAACCACATCGCGTCCTGTTCACAAGCCATGCACATCTTTTATTCCACCACCTTGGGCACCACGAAGAAATGATCCTCCCGCGCCGGGGCGTTCGCCATGATGTCGTCGGCAATACCGCCGTCGGTCACTTCATCCCTGCGCATCTTTACCACCATCGGCGTCACCGAGGTCATCGGTTCGACACCTTCGACGTCGACCTGCGCAAGCTGGTCGACGAACGCCAGTATCGCGTTGAGCTCGCCGCTAAGGTGCTCGACTTCGTCCTCGGCAACGGCGACCCGCGCCAGATGGGCGACCCGGCGGACGGTGTCGGCGTCAACGGACATTTCCCGAAGCCTCAAATCGCGACCTAACGAGAGCTAACTTAGCAGAGGCCCGATTGACAGCCAACCGGCAGCCTTTGTTGCGGGTTTCGCAGGCCCGCGCGCGTTGTACGGCCGTTGCGATGCGCCTACGTTGACCGCATGAACAGATTTCAGCCGCCGGCCGATGGGCAGCCGGTTCACGTGGTTGGCGGCGGCCTTTCAGGTTCCGAAGCCGCTTGGCAACTCGCGCGCCGCGGTGTGCGCGCGGTGCTCCATGAAATGCGGCCGGTCCGATCCACCGCGGTCCACAAGAGCGCCGATTTCGCCGAGCTGGTCTGCTCCAATTCGTTCCGCTCCGACGACGCCGCGGCGAGCGCCATCGGACTTCTGCATGCGGAGATGCGCCGGCTCGGCTCGCTGGTGATGCGGACGGCCGACGCGCACAAGCTTCCCGCCGGCGGCGCGCTCGCCGTGGACCGCGACGGCTTTGCCGCTGCAATCACCGCGGCGCTGGAGAGCGAACCGCTCATCGACATTCGCCGCGAGGAGATTTCCGCGCCGCCGCCGGAATGGGACAGCGTCATCGTCGCGACCGGCCCCCTCACCTCGCCCGCGCTGGCGGGGACGGTGGGCGCGCTGACCGGCGAAGCGGCGCTGGCCTTTTTCGACGCCATCGCACCGATCGTGCATCGCGACACAATCGACTTCGGCGTCGCCTGGTTTCAGTCGCGCTATGACAAGGCTGGGCCTGCAGGTTCCGGCGCGGACTACATCAATTGCCCGCTGACGCGCACGCAATACGACGGCTTCATCGACGCTTTGCTGGCGGCCGAGAAAATCGCGTTCCACGATTTCGAGACGGCGACACCCTATTTCGACGGCTGCCTGCCGATCGAGGTGATGGCCGAGCGCGGGCGGGAGACGCTGCGCCACGGTCCGATGAAGCCGTTCGGGCTGACGGACGCGCATCGGCCGACCGAAAAGCCCTACGCCGTCGTGCAACTGCGCCAGGACAACAAGCTCGGCACGTTGTTCAACATGGTCGGATTCCAGACCAAGCTGAAGCACGGCGAGCAAGCACGCATTTTCCGCATGATACCCGGCCTCGCCAACGCCGAGTTCGCCCGGCTCGGCGGGCTGCATCGCAACACCTTCCTCAATTCGCCGAAGCTGCTCGACGAAACGCTGCGGCTCAAGACGCTGCCGGGGCTGCGTTTTGCCGGGCAGATCACCGGCTGCGAGGGCTACGTCGAATCGGCGGCGGTCGGCCTCTTGGCCGGGCGCTTCGCCGCCGCCGAACGGCTCGGCGAGAAACTGCTCCCACCACCGCCGACCACCGCACACGGCGCGCTCCTCGGTCACATCACCGGCGGTCATATCGAAACGATCGATGCCGGTGCGCGCTCGTTCCAGCCGATGAACGTCAATTTCGGGCTGTTCCCGCCGCTTGGCGGCAAGCCGACGCGGCGATCCGACAAGCCGGCGCTTTGTGCGCGGGCGCTGGCCGACCTCGAAGTGTGGCTCGGCGGAGCCCACGCCGATGCGGCGGAGTGATTGCGAAGCCGACGGTTGCGCCGTCACCGCGTAAGCCGCGCCGGATCGCGCGCTGCCCGCCAGATGAGCCATTGACGCCGCCACGCCGGAATTTCGACCGGCGCGAACGGCGGGCTGCGCTCAAGCCGGTCGAGCGCGGGACGCGCCAGCGCCACCGGCAGGAACGCCGGTATGGCTTCCTGCGGCAGCGCGCTCATGCGTTTACCGGCTTCCGCGAGATGATGCCGGGCGACATCGCGCAACTCGGCAAGCGCCGCCCCCAGGCCCGCGGACGGGCGGCCGGCGAATACGTCGTGCAGGTGGACGGCGTGGCGCTCCACGAGGTCCAGCGGCAGGTAGAGCTGATGCCGCGCAACGTGAAGCGGAAAGGCGCCAAGCAGTCCGGTTATGGCGTAGGCGATACCCGCCGGTTCGGCGATATCGCTGACGTCGGCATCGACGAGGATTTGCGCCGCCAATTCAATCGGCGTTGAGGATGTTTTGCTCGCGTACGCTTCCAGGTCGGCGAGAGCCGGCATCGGGTCCTCGTAAAGATCGAAGCGCCGCGCCTCGATCATCTCACCGAGTTTCGCGGGCGCGAGGCGATAGCGCTCGATGGTGGCAAGAAGCGCCAAAGCGATGGGATTAGCGCTTGCCTCCTCGGCCCGTTCGCCGGCGACGACATCGCTCCACCATTGCAGGCGGATCTCGCCGGGAAGCGCGGCATGCGCGGCGTTGCGAACGCGCGCCAATTCGGCATTGAAAGCGTAGAGCGCATGCAAGGCGCCGCGCCGTTGCGCCGGCGCAAACAGCGCGGCGATGAAGCGGTCGCGATCCGCGGTTCGGAGGAACTCGGCACAATAGGCGAATGCATCCTGCATGCCCGCAAGCTTAGAGCATTAATCGACCGCGATCAGGCCGGCGCCGACGCGGCGGCTTTCCATGACCATGACGTTGTAGGTGCGCACCGCCGCGCCGGTCGTCATGGCGTCGAGGGAAATGTGCGCCTCGCGAAAGCGCGCGCGAAGCGGCTGCGGCACAAGCCACGACGCAGCGCCGGTGCCGAGAACGAAGAAATCAAGTTCGCCGGCGCGGGCAAACACCGGCGCCAGCGCCTCGTCCGTCAGCGCGTCCGCCGCCGCCACCGGCCACGCCCAGATACCGTCGGGCAGACACAGCAGCGAGCCACGATGCGACATTCCGGCAAAGCGGAAGCCGCCATTGCCGTGGGCGTCGATCACGGCCTGGCGAGGCAGGTGCGGTTCAAGCACTAGCGGCGCGAGCGCGAGCGCGCGCGCTGGCGCGACGGCGAAGGCTTCGTTGGCGTCGGCGGCGCCGGCGAGAGGCCGGGAGCGGTCGGCGGCGCTTCGGTTTCGGCATCTTCCGGCTCGCCACGCCGGTTACTGCCGACGCCGAGATAGATCAGGATCGGCGAGGCGATGAACACCGACGTGTAGGTGCCGACCAGCACGACGCCAAACATCATGGTCGCCGTGAAACTGCGGATCGCATGACCGCCGAACAACAACAGCGCCAACAGCGACAGCGACACGGTCAGATGCGTCACGATCGAGCGCGACAAGGTCGCATTGATCGAGGCATTGAGCAGATCGGGCATCGGCATGCGCTTATAGCGGCGCAGCATCTCGCGGATGCGGTCGTAGATCACGACCGTATCGTTGAGCGAATAACCGAGGATGGTGAGCAGCGCCGCAATGCTCGTAAGGTCGAAGTCGATGCCCGTCAGCGACATGAAGCCGACGGTCAGCACCAGATCGTGCACGTTGGCGATCATGGCGCCGAGCGCGAACTGCCACTCGAAGCGGAACCACAGATAGATCAGGATGGCGCCGATCGCGAGCACCAGGCCGATCGTTCCGTACGACAACAGCTCGGTGGAGACGCTCGGCCCGACCACTTCGACGCGCCGGTAGTTGACGCTGTCGCCGAACGCGTTGCGCACCTTCCGCACCGCGGCTTGTTGCGCCGCGTCGCCGCCGGGTTGTTCGGAAATGCGGATCAGCACGTCGTTCGGCGCGCCGAATTGCTGGAGCTGAAAATCGCCCAAATGCAGCCCGGCGATAGTGCCGCGCATTTTTGCGAGGTCCGCCGGTCCCGCCTTGGTCTGCACCTCCATCAGCGTACCGCCGACGAAATCGATGCCGAAATTCAGCCCATGCATAAAATACAGAAGGATGGCCGCGATCGACAGCATCGCCGATATGGGAAAGCTGATGCGCCTAAAGCGCATGAAGTCGAATTTGGTGTCGTCGGGGACGATGCGAAGAAGACGCACGGGGATTCCTTCAAATGATCAGATCGGCACGGTGCGCGGCCGCCACATGCGCACCCAATACGCCACGATCAGTCGCGTCAGCGTGAACGCGGTGAACAAGCTGGTGAGGATGCCGACGCCGAGCGTCACGGCGAAGCCGCGCACCGGCCCGGTTCCGATGTAGAACAAGACCGCTGCGGCGATGAAGGTGGTGATGTTGGAGTTGAGAATGGTCGCCAACGCGCGCGAAAAGCCGGCATCGATGGCGTTGATTGCGGTACGGCCGGCGCGCACCTCTTCGCGGATGCGCTCATAGATCAGCACGTTCGAATCCACGGCGATGCCGACCGTCAGGACGATCCCGGCGATGCCGGGCAGCGTCAATGTCGCGCTGAGCATCGACAGCACGCCGAAGATCATGGCGACGTTGACCGCGACGGCGATATTGGCGAACAGCCCGAACAGTCCGTAGGTCACCAGCATGAAGAAGATGACGAGCGCGGCGCCGACATAGGCGGCGTGCTCGCCGGCATTGATCGAAGTCTTGGCCGAGACCGGGACCGACCGTGCGCTCCTCGATGACCGTGAGCGGCGCCGGCAGGGCGCCGGCCCGCAGCAGAATGGAAAGATCGTTGGCCGATTGAACGGTGAAATTGCCGGAAATCTGCCCCGAGCCGCCGAGGATGGGCTCGCGGATCACCGGCGCCGAGATGACCTTGTTGTCGAGCACGATGGCGAACGGCTTGCCGACATTCTGCCGGGTCGCCTCGGCGAATTTGCGTGCGCCGCTCGAGTTGAAGCGGAAGCTGACGATCGGTTCGTTGTTGCGCTGGTCGAAGCCCGGCTGGGCGTCGACCAGATCGGCGCCGGACACCAATACGCGCTTTTCGACGACGTATTTCTGGCCGCCTTCGCCGTCGAGTATCTCGGCATCCGGCGGCGCGTGGGTCGCGACCGCCTGTTCGGGCGTCTCCGACTGATCGACCATGCGGAAATCGAGCTTCGCCGTCTTGCCGAGTATGTCCTTGAGCCGCGACGGATCCTGCAGTCCCGGGACCTGGACGAGGATGCGATCGGAGCCTTCGCGCTGGATGGTCGGCTCGACCAGTCCGAGCTCGTTGACGCGCCGCTCGATGATCTGAATCGACTGATCTACGGCCTGGCGGATGCGCTCGTTGATCGCCGCGTCCGACGGCGTGAGCGTGATCAGGCCGCCGTTCTCGGTGATATCGACGCTGCGCTGGCCCGAGGATCCCAATATGCCGGACAGCGGCTGCGACAGTTCGCGCAGTTTGGCGACGGCGTTATCCACGTCGCTCTCGCGGGTGATGCGGACTTCGACGCTGTTGCCGTGGATGGCGCGGCCGGTAAAGGGGATGCGATTCTGCCGCAGAATCCGCAGCACGTCGTCGGCGATACCCTGCAGCCGCTCTTTGCGGACGGCGGCGGTATCGACTTCGAGGAGCAGGCTCGAACCGCCTTGGAGATCGAGACCGAGAACGATGTGGCGCTGCGCCCATGACGGCCACGTGCGCACCGTGCTCTCGGAGAAAAAGTTCGGCACGGCAAACAGGCACACGACCAGCGCCGTGATCAAAATACTCGCCGCCTTCCACCGCGTGAAAAATAACATCGATACGCTGGTCCTCGTTACGATCCGGCCTGGTGTCCAAATCCCGAAGTTCGCAAGTGTTGGCGGCACCCTCGCCCACGAACTTCGGAATCAAAAAGGGACACTAGCAAATTCACAATCCTGGTGCGGTTTTCGGATTTGAAGTTCCTAAGCGAGTTTGCCGCTCAATTATTGGAACTTCAAATCCACCGCAAATCAGCTTGCGCTCTCGTCCTTCACCGGCTCGCCTTTGGCCCGCACCTCGGAAACCATCGAGCGCATCTGCCGCACGCGCACGCCGTCGGAGATCTCGACCTCGATCTGATCCTCGTCGACGACTTTGGTGACCTTGCCGACGAGGCCGCCGTTGGTGATGACGGTATCGCCGCGGCGCAATGACTTGATCATCGACTGATGCTGTTTCGCCCGCTGTTGCTGCGGCCGTAAGACCAGGAAATACATGATTACGACGATCAAAATCAGCGGCAGCAGCGAGGTGATCATCCCGCTGCTGTCGCCCCCGCCAAGGCCGAACGGCAAGCCTTGCGCATATGCGGTGGTAATCAGCATTGCTCCTCCGGGTCCGCTGGGGACGCGCCGGCCGCCGAATAGGGCCGATTTTGCGCGGGAAATCGGCGCGGACTATAGCGGCCGTTGGCTTAATTGCAATGTTGCGGCGGCCGCTTGCGGCACGCTTGCGAGGGTTCCGGAGCCCCGCTAAGGGGTAGCCCCGCAACCCGGTGGCAAGCATGGCCAAATTCCCTCGAGGCGTCCACGGCAAGGCGACGGCGAAGCGCGCCGGCGCCGCGTCAAAGGCGCGAATTTCCGCCGACGGCGACAGCGAGGGCGTGCTGCATCGGATCGCCCAGGCGCTGGAGCGGCTTTCGCCGCCCTTGCCGCCCGGGCTCGATTTTTCCGCAGCCGACGCTTTTGTCTGGCATCCCGAAGACCGGCGGCTCATGCCGGTCGCGCGCGTCAACCGTGTCGAGATGTCGCTGCTTAAAGGCATCGATCGGGTGCGCGATCTCCTGCTCGAGAACACCGAACGCTTTGCGCGCGGCTTGCCGGCCAACAACGCGCTGCTGTGGGGCGCGCGCGGCATGGGTAAATCGTCGCTGGTCAAAGCCGCGCATGCCGCCGTCGGCGCCGCGCATCCGGCCGCCGGGCTCAAGCTCATCGAGATTCACCGCGAGGACATCGAGTCGCTGCCCGATTTGATGGGCATGTTGCGCGCCGCGCGCCAGCGCTTCATCGTGTTTTGCGACGATCTGTCATTCGATGCCGAAGACACGTCTTACAAGTCGCTCAAGACCATGCTGGAGGGCGGCATCGAAGGCCGGCCCGAGAACGTAATCTTCTACGCCACATCCAATCGCCGTCACCTTATGGCGCGCGAGATGGTCGACAACGAACGCTCCACCGCCATCAATCCCGGCGAGGCGGTGGAAGAAAAAGTCTCGCTATCCGATCGTTTCGGATTGTGGCTCGGCTTTCATCGCTGCAGTCAGGACGAATACCTCGCCATAGTCGGGGCCTATGTCTCCCGCTACCGCATTCCGGTCGCCGATGCCGAGTTGCGCCGCGAAGCGCTTGAATGGGCGACGACGCGCGGCGCGCGCTCGGGGCGCGTGGCCTGGCAGTACGTGCAGGATCTGGCAGGCCGGCTGGGCGTCAAAACGGAAGGCTGAGATTCCTCGGCGTCATTGCTGAAACAGCGCCACGGCTGTCGCGGAATCCATCATCCTTAAACTCGAGGTAGGCGATGATGGGTTGCGGGCCCGCGCTCCAGGCGCGCCGCCGGACAACCGTCAAGCGCCGCTGAGATATTGCGCCGGATCGACCGGTGTCGAGCCTTTACGTATTTCAAAATGCAGTTGCGGCGACGTGACGTTGCCGGTCTGGCCGGACTTGGCGATCACTTGGCCGCGTTTGACGGCATCGCCGCGCTTGACCAGGATTTCGCTGGTGTGCGCATAGGCGGTGACGAAGCCGTTGCTGTGACGCACCAGCACGAGATTGCCGTAGCCCTTGAGTTCGTTGCCGGCGTAGGCGACGACGCCGTCCTCAGCCGCCTTGACCGGCGTGCCCTCCGGCACCGCGAGATTGATGCCGTCGTTCTGCAAACCGTTCGGCTTAGGCCCGAAGCCGGCGATGATGCGGCCGCGCACCGGCCAGCGGAATGACGGCAAGCTGCCCGCGGGCTCCGCGGTCTTGAGCGGGCTTTGCTGCGCTTCGGGCGCGGTCGGCGTGGCGAGCCGCGCGCTGTGCGGTGAATCCGCGGTCGCCAGCGGTCCCACCGTGCCTTCGCCGCGCGGTGCGGCGGGTGCCGCACGTACCGGGGCCGGCGTGGCCATGGCCGTGCGCGCATCCGGGATGATGATGTGTTCGCCGACCCTCACCATGGTGTCGGGGGGAATGTTGTTGGCCTTGGCAAGCACCAGGACCGATTTGCCGTAAAGGCGAGCGATGCTGTGCAGCGTTTCGCCCGGAGCGACGACATGCATTCCGGCAGTCGGCGCGAGCGCGGTTCGCGGCGGGCCGACCGGGGCCGGCGCGGTCGAAGCCATGCGCGTGCGCGGCGCCAGACTTGCCGCTACTGCCGGGCCACGACGGCGCGGGATGACGAGATGCTGGCCGGGACGCACCAGCGAGGGATTGCTGATGTTGTTGGCCTCCATGATGGCGGCGACCGGCACGTCATAGCGGCGGGACAGCGTTTCCAACGTATCGCCCGCTCCTATGGTGACCGGCGTGCCGCCTTCCCACGTCCAGACTGGAGGCGGCGGCGCTGCGGGCAATGAGCCGGTGACGTCGGCGTTCGCCGGCTGATAGGAGCCCATGCCGCGACCGCCGCCAGAGACGCCGTCGCCGGCGCTGGCCAGATGCGGCAGCGGCTTACTCTCGATGCGGTTTGAGGTTTGCGGAATTGAGCCGGTGACTTCGCTATGGGAAGCGCCGGCTGGGCCATAATCGAATCGGCCGGAATTGGCGCAACCGGCCGCGCCCAGCCCCATTAACGCAATGGCAACCACTTGTGGCCAAAGGGCCAACCCACGCGACGCGCACATGATTACTCGCCCGAACGCAACTACAGCTGCGAGCGAATAAACATGATTGCGGTAAACAGGGCTTTAAGTATCCGGATAAGACTCTAAGAACGCCGTAAGCATACTAATATGGTTACAATTCTCGTGCTTGACCGGGCAAAAGCGGCACAAAGCGCACGACGATCAGATTCTGACGCGTCAGTCCGGCAGCGGTCTTTGTCAGCTTGACGATGTGCTGGCTGCTGTTGCCCGGACCAAGCGGCAGCACCATCTTGCCGCCCTCGCCGAGCTGCTCGATCAGCGCAGCGGGAATCTCTTCGGCGGCTGCGGTGACAATGATGCGGTCGAACGGCGCGCGGTCCGGCGCGCCAGCAAATCCGTCCCCGGCGATGACGGTGACATTTGTGTATCCCAAAGTCTTAAGACGTTCGCGCGCGGCCTCGGCAAGCGTCCGGTAGCGTTCGATACTCACCACTTCGCGGGCAAGCCGCGACAAAATCGCGGTCTGATAACCCGATCCAGTGCCGATTTCGAGCACGCGATGACGCGGTTCGACCTCGAGCCGCTCCGTCATGTAGGCGACGACATAAGGCTGGCTGATGGTCTGTCCGCAGGCGATCGGCAACGCCTGATCGGCGTAGGCGCTGTCGGCCAACTCGGCCGTTACAAAATACTCGCGAGGAACTTCATCCATCGCTCGCAGCACCGCCTGGTCGCTGATGCCGCGCCGGCGCAGCGCAAGCTGAAACTCCATCCGTCCGACGTCGTCCGCGTTAATCCCGGCCACGTTTAACTCGCCCTGCACGAGCTGCCTTGCGGCGTTCTAGCACTCCGCCACAGGCTTGTATCGTTCGTGCCAGCGCGATATTGCCCGCAAGGCGGAACCGATTGCAGTGTTGCAGCGTTAATGGCTTCGCGCTCGGATTCGGTTCAGACCGGCATTCAATCACGATTGTTGCGGCGCAGGCGGCGACGGACGTATTGTGGCGCCGATCGTCGAAGACCGCGGGGATCTGAATGACAACTGGGGACAATTCCGGCATGGGCAAGCGAGTGCTCGTCATTGAGGATGAGTTGATGATCCGCATGCTGCTGCAAGATATGCTGTCCGATCTCGGCCACACGTTGGCCGGCGAGGCGGGCCGCATCGACGAAGCGATGACGCTGGCGAGGCAAGGCGAGTTCGACGTAGCGATCCTCGACGTCAATCTCAACGGCCAGCCGATCTCGCCGGTGGTCGAAGTTCTGGTCAAGCGCGGCTTGCCGTTCGTATTCGCCACCGGCTACGGCGCGCGCGGCGTGCCCGAGCCGTATCGCCAGTCTCCGACCCTGCAGAAGCCGTTCCAGACCGAGGCGCTCGCGCGCGCAATCGAAGCCGCCGCGCCGGGCATCTGAAACCACGATCCTTAATCGAACAGCTCGGCGAGCTTGGTCATGTAAGGCTCGTCGGTCATGTCGAGCTTTAACGGCGTGATCGCTATGCAATGCTCGTCAAGCGCGGCAAGGTCGGTGCCGTCCTCCGCGGGCACGAAACCGTGCCGGACATAAGTGATCCAGTAATACGGATTGCCGCGGCCGTCCTTGCGCTGTTCGATTTGCACCCGCTCCTGCCGCCGCCGCCCCTGCGCCGTGACGGCGATGCGCTTGACCTCGTCCGGCGGGCAATCGGGAAAATTGACGTTGACCAGCACGTCACGCGGCACGCCTTGGGCGACGACGCGGCGAATAATGTCGGGCCCGTAGCGCAGGCTGGTGTCCCAATAAGGCGGGCGGTTGCTGCGCGACGCATAGGCTTGCGACAAAGCGAGCGACGGCACGCCGATCACGGTGCCTTCGAGAGCGCCGGCGACGGTGCCCGAATAGATCACGTCCTCGCCGGCATTGCGGCCGCGGTTGACGCCCGACAGAACCAGATCCGGCCCCTTGCCGTTGAGCAAATGCCGCGCGCCCATGATGATGCAATCGGTCGGGGTGCCGCGCACCGCGAAGCGGCGCTCGCCCACTTGGCGCAGCCGCAGCGGATCGTTGAGCGACAGCGAATGGGCGACGCCCGATTGGTCGTATTCCGGCGCGATCACCCAGACATCGTCGGAAATCTCGCGCGCGATTTTTTCGCAGACGTCGAGCCCTTCGGCGTGGATGCCGTCGTCATTGGTGACAAGAATGCGCATCGGGCTCATGGCCTCTCGATTTTCTTGATGCCGCCCATATACGGCGCGAGCGCTTCCGGCACGGCGATCGAACCGTCGTCCTGCTGATAGGTCTCCATCACCGCGATCAGCGCGCGGCCGACGGCAACGCCGGAACCGTTGAGCGTGTGCACATGGCGCACTTCGCGGCCCTCCTTGGTGCGGTAGCGCGCATTCATGCGCCGCGCCTGGAATTCGCCGCAGATCGAGCAAGACGAGATTTCGCGATACATGTTCTGGCCCGGCAGCCACACTTCGATGTCGTAGGTTTTTTGCGAAGCGAATCCCATATCGCCCGCGCACAAAGTCACCACACGATAATGCAGATCGAGCCGGCGCAAGATTTCCTCGGCGCACGACAGCATGCGCTCATGCTCGTCCTTCGATTGCTCCGGCGTGGTGATGGAGACAAGCTCGACCTTGGTGAATTGATGCTGGCGAATCATGCCGCGGGTATCTTTGCCGGCGGCGCCCGCTTCGGCGCGAAAGCATGGCGTGCAGGCGGTGACCCGCATTGGCAATTGCGCTTCGTCGACGATGGATTCGCGCACCAGATTGGTCAGCGGCACTTCGGCGGTGGGAATGAGCCACAGACGCTCTTTGATGAACGCATCTTGCTGAACAAAGGGCGCTTCGGCAGCTTCCTTTGCGGTTTCGATTCCTTCAGATTCAATAATTCGCACCATCTCACGCAAGGCGCTCTTAGCAAAATCCTCTGATAGTCGCCAACGATCTTCATCGGTGAAGACTTCGAATTGATCATCCCGAAATTTCCACAACTGGCCCGTGCCAAACATCACGTCGTCGCGAACAAGCAGCGGTGGCGAAACCTCGGTGTAATTGTGCGGCTCGCTGGTGTGCACATCGAGCATGAATTGGCCGAGCGCGCGTTCGAGCCGCGCCAGCCCCTTCTTCAACACCACAAAGCGCGCGCCGGATAATTTTGCCGCGGTTTCGAAATCCATCTGGCCGAGCGCTTCGCCGAGCTCGAAATGCTGCTTGGGTTTGAACGCGTAATCGCGCTTCGCACCGAAACGATGACGCTCGACGTTGTCGTTGGCATCTTTGCCGTCGGGCACGTCGGCGGCGGGTAGATTGGGTATTTCGGCAAGCGCGTCGTTCAGTTCCTTCGAGGCCTTCTTCTCCAGTGCTTCCAAGACCGGAATCGATTCCTTGAGCCCGGCGACTTCGGCCATCAGCGCCGTTGCCGTCTCTTCCTCATTGCTCTTCTTGGCTGCGCCGATCTCTTTCGATGCGGCGTTGCGGCGCGCTTGCGCGGTTTCCAGCGCCAGGATTGTTGTACGCCGCTTCTCGTCGAGCGCGATCAGCCGCTGCGCCTGCGGCTCAAGTCCGCGCCGCGCCAGTCCGCGATCGAAGACGTCGGCATTTTCGCGAATCCACCGGATGTCGTGCATCGTCCAAATCCAACACCGTCATGGCGGGGCATAGCCGTTGGAAGAACGGCGTCGTTTCGCTCGCCCGTGTCCCGGCCACCCACGTCTTGGCCTACTCGGAATTAAGACGTGGATGCCCGACGCAAGGCCGGGCATGACGAATCAATAGCGTTCGTTAGCAACACTATAAGCGCCGATCACTCCGCCGGCTTGGAGGCCGCGGCCGCGGCCGCGGCGGCGCGCTCGGCGGCAATCCGCCTCTCGACAAAACGCACCGACCACACCGAGCCCTCGTAGAGCGCGACCAGCGGCAGCGCAAGCGACATCTGGCTGAGCACGTCGGGCGGTGTGAGAATCGCGGCGATGACAAAGGCAATGACGATGAAATAGCGGCGCTTCGATTTGAGCTGGTCGGAGGTGATGATGCCGACACGGCCGAGGAGTGTCAGGACGACGGGGAGCTGGAAGGCGATGCCGAAGGCTAGCACCAGCTTCATCATCAGCGACAGATAATCTTCGACCTTGGGCAACAGCTCGATACTGGCTTGGCCCGGACCGCCCAACTGCTGCATGGACAGCGAGAAGCGCGCCAGCATCGGCCAAAGCACGAAATAGACCACCAGCGAGCCGAGCAGGAAGAAAATCGGCGTGGCGATCAGATAAGGCAAAAACGCCTGGCGCTCGTTGCGGTAAAGCCCGGGCGCGACGAACATGTAGATCTGCGAGGCGACGACCGGAAACGAAATGAACGCCGCGCCGAACAGCGCAAGCTTGAGCTGCACGATGAAATATTCGAGGAGCCCGGTGTAGATGAACTTGGAATTCCCCGGACCGGCTACCCAAACGTAAGGCCAGGTAAGCACGTTGTAGATGTCCCTGGCGAAGAAGAAGCAGATCACGGCGGCGAGCGCAAACGCGGCGAGCGCCTTGATCAGGCGGCCGCGCAGCTCGACCAGGTGCTCCATCAGCGGCGCCTTCGTAGCCTCGATCTGCTTTTCTTCGTCCTCGCGGGTCGTCATCCGCCGTGCCCCGTTGTTTCAGGCGGCGCCGCCTCATCGGCTGGTTGCGGAACCACCGGGCCCGTTGCCGCAGCGACGGCATCCTGTTCGCCCGGTTCGGCGCCCGCCACCGGGGCGGGAAGTTCGAGCGCGGTCGGCTCAACCGTTTCCGGCGCCACCGGGGCGGTCGCCGCCGCGACGACGTCTTGTCCGTTGGCTTCTCCGGCGGCTTCGGTCGCCGCGGTCATCAGCGCCGGCTTTTCCAGCGACGCCTGAATGTCCTTGCCGGCCGCTTCGACGTCGGTGCGGACGTCCTTGAGCGGGTCGAAGTTCTTGATGCCGTCCTTAAGGCTTTGGGCAACGTCGTCGACCTCCTTCTTGAGGTCGGCCATTTCCGCTTCGCGCATCGCTTCCTGGAACTGGCCCTGGAAATCGGCGGCCATGCCACGCACTTTGCGCGTCCATTGTCCAAGTGTGCGCAGAACCGACGGCAGTTCCTTCGGCCCGATCACGATCAGCGCGACGACGCCGATGAGCAGGAACTCGGTCCAAGAAATGTCGAACATAGAAACTCCAGGCCGGCTCCGCCGCCCATTCCGCGCGTCAACCGCCGGCCGGCTATGGCCCGTGGGACCAGCCGCAAGCGGCGGTCAGGACACCTTGGTGCCGGCCTCGGCACGCGGCTTGGCCGCTTCGGGCGCCTGATGGTCGATCGACTTGACCGGCGCACTTGCCCGCGAAACGGCGTCGTCAGGGTCTTCGTCCGCCATGCCCTTCTTGAAGGACTTGATGCCCTTGGCGACGTCGCCCATCATGTCCGAAATTTTGCCGCGGCCGCCGAATACCAGCAGCAAGACGGCGCCGACGATCAGCCAATGCCAGATACTCAGAGAGCCCATACAAACCTCCGTGCGCAGCAGCGCCCGCGCCAAGCCTCGATTTTAACCAGAAACTAGGCGTCGGGCATGGCAAAAACAAGCACAACAGCACACGCCGTCGTGCCGCGGTTAACCTGCGCGCAGGATTAGCGAAACCGGGCCTATTCCTCGGTCCGGTGCGCCGGCGGCGCGAGCCCCAGATCGAGGTCGCCGGGTTCCAGCGGATCCTCGTCGTCCCGCAACGCCGGGTCGTCGGACGGCACCGGCACGGTGAAGCCCACAGGGAGCGCCTTTTCCATCAGCCCGGCCCCCTTGAGCTCGTCGAGGCCGGGCAGGTCCGCGAGCGCATCAAGCCCGAAATGCGAGATGAACGCCTCGGTCGTGCCATAAGTCACCGGCCGGCCGGGCGCTTTGCGCCGGCCGCGCAGGCGGATCCAGCCGGTCTCCAACAGCACATCGAGCGTGCCCTTCGACGTGGTCACACCGCGGATGTCCTCGATCTCGGCGCGGGTCACCGGCTGATGATAGGCGACGATGGCCAAGGTTTCGATCGCGGCCCGCGACAGCTTCCTGGTGACGACGGTCTCGCGCGTGAGCAGCCAAGCGAGATCGCTTGCGGTCCGCAGCGACCATTTGCCGCCGACACGCACGAGATTGACGCCGCGCGGGGCATATTCCCTTTGCAGTTGCGCGATGAGCACGGCGAGGTCGACGCCGGCCGGCAAGCGGGCCGCAAGCGCCTTTTCGTCGAGCGGCTCATCGGCGGCAAACAGCAAAGCTTCCAGGATCCGCAGCTCCTCGGCGCGCTCTTCTTCTTCCATTTTGTTACCGCCGACGATTACTCGAATGTTTGCTACGTTCGCGCTCATTTCGGCCCCCTCATCCATTGTCCGGTGTCACCATTGCTCCAGGCTGGTCTTGCGGCCGCCGCTTGCGGACGTAGAGCGGAGCAAAGGCTGCATGCTGATGGACTTCAATCTTACCCTCCCTCACCAGTTCGAGTGTTGCCGCAAAGCTCGAGGCCCGCACCGTCGTGGTTAGGGAGGGATCGACCATGTGGGCAATGAGATATTCGTCGAGCACGCACCAATCCGCGGCGCCGCCGATCAGCCGTTCGAGCGCCTCACGCGCCTCGCTGAGCGACCAGACCGTGCGCTTCGGCATCCGCACATAGGCTCTGGCCTGCTTTTGCCGCTGCACCGCGTAGGCCGTCAGCAAGTCGTAGAGCGTCGCCGACCATTCCGGCTTTTTGATTTCGGCGATCGGCTCCGGCAAGCCGCGCTGGAAAACCTCGCGGCCGAGTTGCGGACGATTGAGCAGCTGCTCAGCGACCTGCCGGATCGCTTCGAGCCGGCGCAGGCGCTGCGCCAGCGCGGTCGCCATGTCTTCGGCGCTGATGCCGTCGTCTTCATGTTGCTCCGGCAACAGCAAGCGCGATTTCAGATACGCGAGCCACGCCGCCATCACCAGATAATCGGCTGCGAGTTCAAGCCGAAGCTTCCGCGCCTGCTCGACGAACACGAGATACTGGTCGGCGAGCGCCAGGATGGAGATTTTGGCCAGGTCGACCTTTTGCTGGCGCGCGAGCGTCAGCAAAAGGTCGAGCGGTCCTTCGAAACCCTCGACGTCGATCACCAGCGCCGGTTCGTCCGCCGCGCGCTCGGGAAGATCGGTCACGAACTGCATATCCTGGGCGATCATGCGTATCCCTGCGCCGGCTGCCAGGCGCCGGTCATGAGCTTGAGGAACTCGGTGCGGCCTGCGGCAAGATCGATCGGCTTCGCCGGCTGCTTTGCGGCTAGCGCCGCGGCGGCACGGCGCGCGGCCGTGCCGGCCAGAGCCGGCACGTCGGCCGCCACGGCCTCCATCTCGGCCATCCTGCCGTTGCAGTGAAGCACCACGTCGCAGCCGGCGTCGATGGCGGCGCGGCTGCGCTCGCCGATCGAACCCGAAAGAGCACCCATTGAAATGTCGTCGGTCATCAAGAGGCCCTCAAAGCCGATCGAATCACGAATCACGTCACGCACTATAATTGCCGAAAGGGTGGCCGGGGCGATGGGGTCGATGGCTGTAAACACAACATGCGCGGTCATCGCCATCGGCAGCCCGGCTAGCGCACGAAATGCGGCGAAATCAACGGCTTCGAGCGATGCCTTATCAACGTTGATCACCGGCAGGCGGGCGTGGCTGTCCGCCGTGGCGCGGCCATGGCCGGGAATATGCTTGAGCACCGGCAGCACGCCGCCTTCGGCCAGCCCTCGGGCGACCGCACCGGCGATGGCGGCGACTTTCACCGGGTCGTTGCCGTAGGCGCGGTCGCCGACCACCGGATCGGCGCCGGCCACCGGAACATCGGCAATCGGCAGGCAGTCTACGTCGATGCCGAGCGCCGCAAGATCGCCAGCGATGAGCCGCGCACCGAGCCGAGCAGCGGCAAGGCCAAGATCCGGATTGCGGTCGTAAAGTGCGCCGTAAGCGGCGCCGGGCGGATAGGCCGGCCAGTCCGGCGCCCCAAGGCGCTGCACCCGGCCGCCTTCCTGGTCGATCAAAACCGGCGCGGCGCGGCCGAGCGTCGTTCGCATGTCGTCGATCAAGCGGCTCAATCCGTCAGGCCCCGCGACGTTGCGCTTGAAAAGTATAAAAGCCCAAGGCTGCGCCTCGCGGAGGAATGCGCGTTCCCGATCGGTCAGAGCGGCGCCGGCAACGCCGGTGATGAAAGCGCGCATCGCGGCCGCTTAGCCCGCGCGTAACGGAACCGTCAAGCGCACAAATTTAGTTTCGCTGCACCAGGCAATTGCCGCCGGCGGCTTTGAGGCCGCTGCACAATCCCGCAGCCTCGGTCGCCGAGGCGAAAGGACCGACGAGAGCGCGGTAGTAGGTGCCCTTGGCGCCGAGATCGGCACGGCGAATGATCGGCTGGCGTCCGCTGAGCTCCTTGGGGAACTTGGACCGCAACTCGCGGAAGGCGGCCTGCGCTTCGGCTTCGCTGCGCTGGGACGTCACCTGCACGGCATACCCGCCGGACGACGGCGCGGCCGCCATGCCACTGACCGGCCCGGCGCTCGCGACCGCCATCGGCGCGGCTGACGCGCGGACACGCGTGACAGGCGGTGCGGCGGCTTCGCTGCGGCCGCCCGGAACGATGGAAAGCGGCGCGCTCGACCCGACCGGTGGCGCGCTCGTGGCGGCGCTGTGTCGGGGTGCCGGCGCGGGGCGCGCCACCGCCCGAGGCGGAGAAGGCTGTGTCGTCTCCGGTCGCGCCAGTGCTGCCGCTTGCTGCGGCAGCGGCGCGGCCGGCGCCGCATCGGAAGCGCCCGACGGGTCGGATCGGATCACCACGGTGTGGATTCTTTTCGGCTCGGTCGAGGCCGGGGATTGCCGCACGGTTTGCGCAGCAGCCGGCATCGGCAGAGCGTGGTTTGGCGAAGACACGGCCGGCGCAGGGGGATTTGGCCAAGCCGGCGCTTGGGTCGGAGAATTCGGCCAAGGCGATGTCGAAGCCAATGCGGCCGGCGCCCCCGACGTCCCGGGTGGGAGCGAATCTCCAGACGCAATCGGAATAGTCGAAACGACGCGGGGGGTCGTCGTCGGCGGCTCCACGTTGACCGGCTGCTCTTCCCGCGAAACGAGATGTTCGGTGGAGCCGACGCTCGGTACCCCGGTTGGACCAGGATTGTTCGCTTGCGCCTCGCCATAGCTAGGCACGATCTTGTTCGGACCGTTGCTGGCTTTGATGATCGGCGGCAGCGACGGCAACATCGAGCCCCCGAACATGGCGCGGTAGCCGAATGCACCCGCGGTACCGACGACGATCAGGGCCAAAACCGCCATGACAGCGACAAGACCGCTGCGGCGCCGGGGACTAGCCGGCTCTTCGTAATATTCGTCCGATGCGTAATCCTCACCGCCGGCATGTGAGTGATCGTCAGCTTCATAGCCTTCGTCCGCGCCGGCGTCTGAATAGGCGGGCAACTCCTCGGAGCGCAGCGCCGGCATCTGCCCGCCGCGATAATCCGCTTCAGGTTCCTCGCGAAAACCGTTGAACTGCGCCGCGGGCCCGGCAAAATACCTGCCGCCAGCCGGCGGCGGTGCTGACGCAGGCGCGGGCGGCGGCGCGTAACGATCCTCTGCATCGTCATAGTGGTCGGCATCGACTTCATCGGCGGCCCAATCGCGCTCGGCCTCGACTTCGGCGCCTGACGGTGCGGGATGATAAGCCTCCGGGCGCCGCGCTCCGGCGTACCGGTCGGCGGCATGCGGATCGGTCTGGCCGATCAGCCGGGCGAGTTCCGCCAACGGGTCGGCCGCGTCATTCGCGGTCCTCTCGGCTTCATCGCGTGCCAGCGCATCGCGATTGCGGTACGAGCGAAAATTATCATCGGCCATCGGACGAACTCCGATTGTGGCGTTGCAACTGTACAGTGATTCCCCGTCAGCGGTGCAACCGCATCCCCAGCGGCATTACGCGCCACTACCGCATCTCATTCGGTGCCGCGACGCCGAGCAACGCAAGCCCCGAGGCAAGCACCGTTGTGACACCTTGTACAAGCACAAGGCGAGCCAACGTCAGTTCTCGATCATTCTGGATAATGAAGCGTAAATGTGGCGATGCGGTCCCCAGCGTCCACAGCGCATGAAACTCGCTCGCTAAATCAAACAAATAAAAGGCGATTCGATGCGGCTCGTGCGCCGGGGCGGCGGCTTCGACAAGCCGCGGATAGAGCGCAATCCGGCGCATCAGCGCAAGTTCCACCGGGTCGGAAAGGCGTCCCAGATCAGCACTCGCCAACAAATCCGTGACCTGAACCGGCAGGTCGGCAAACGCCTCGCGCGCATTGCGGAATACCGACTGGCCGCGCGCGTGACCATACTGGACGTAAAAGACCGGGTTATCGCGCGACTGTTCGATGACCTTGGCGAGGTCGAAATCGAGTACGGCGTCGTTCTTGCGGAACAGCATCATGAAGCGGACGGCGTCGCGGCCGACTTCATCCACAACTTCGCGCAAGGTTACGAACTCCCCTGCCCGCTTCGACATTTTTACCGGTTCGCCGGCGCGCAAAAGCTTCACAAGCTGGACGAGCTTGACGTCGAGTTCGGCCTTGCGATCGCTGAGCGCCGCCACCGCAGCCTGCATGCGCTTGATGTAGCCGCCGTGGTCGGCGCCCCAGACATCGATCAGCGTGTGAAAACCGCGCTCGATCTTGCTGCGGTGATAGGCGATGTCGGAGGCAAAGTAGGTGAAGGAGCCGTCGGACTTTTTCAGCGGACGATCGCTGTCGTCGCCGAACGCCGTCGAACGGAACAGCGTCTGCTCGCGGTCCTCCCAATCGTCGGGCAGCGCGCCCTTGGGCGGCGGCAGGCGGCCCTCATAAACGAGGCCGCGCGCTCTCAGCCACGCGATCGTCGCAGCAACCTGGTCTGTCGAGCCTTCGATCAGCGATCGCTCGGAGAAGAATACGGCGTGCTCGATGTTGAGCGCGGCGAGGTCGGCGCGAACCATCGCCATCATCATCTCGATCGCTTTGGCGCGGACGACCGGCAGCCATTCCGTCTCGGAGCGTTTTGCCAAGGCGTCGCCGAATTCCGCGCGCAGCGCCTGCCCGACCGGCTTGAGATAATCGCCGGGATAAAGCCCCTCGGGAACGGGGCCGATGTTTTCGCCCAGCGCCTCGCGGTAGCGCAGGAATGCGGAACGCGCGAGCACATCGACTTGGCCGCCCGCATCGTTGACGTAATATTCGCGCGTGACTTTGTAGCCGGTGAACTCAAGCAAGCTGGCCAGTGCGTCGCCGAACACCGCGCCGCGGCCGTGGCCGACATGCATCGGCCCGGTAGGATTGGCCGAGACATATTCAACGTTGACCGGCTCGCCGCCGCCGAAATCGCTTCCGCCGTAGTCCCGCCCTGCCGCCACCGCCCGCCGCAATTCCTCTCGCCATACCACCGGCTCGAGCGTGAGATTGATGAAGCCGGGACGCGCGACGGCAGCGTCGACTACGGCCGCATCCTTTTTCAGTTCGCCGGCGATTGCGTCGGCAAGCTCCATCGGATTCTTGCCAGCATTCTTGGCCAGCACCATGGCGGCGTTGGTCGCCAATTCACCGTGGCTCGCCTCGCGCGGCGGCTCGACCTGAACGCGCGAAACATCGGTATCTGGCGGCAGCACCATAAGCACGGCCCGGCGGACACGTTCGAGCGTGTCGGCGAAAACGTTGGCCGGCTTCGGCTGGTTTGACGTGTTCGGCGGCTTAGACATGTTCGGCGGCGTAGACATGGGCGCCGCGCGCCTAACGCAATTCCGGGGTCGAGTCAAAAAGCCGCGCGTGTTCGGCGAGCGCATAGCGATCGGTCATGCCGGCGATGAAGTCGGCGGTACGGCGAGCGCGCGCCGGCTTATCGAAGTCGGCGAGCCCTTCCCGCCACTCCGCCGGCAGATCGGCGGGTTCCACGCTGTAATGCGCAAACAGATCACGCACCACGCCGGCGGCGTCGTTCATGACCCGCTGCACCCGCGGGTGACGGTACATGTGGGTTTCGAGAAAGCCTTTAACGGTACGCTCGGCCTCGGCGATCGCGGGCGAGAAGCCGACCACTCCGGACGGCGCCCGGCGAACGTCGTCGGCCGAGCGCGGCGCCAGCACGGCAAGCCGGCGCGCGGTCTCGGCAGTCACATCCTCGATCAATAGGCCGATCAGCCGGCGGACGAACTCGTGGACGACGCGCGGCGGATCGAGCGCTGGAAAGCTTGCGCGAATGTCGGCGATGATGCTGCCCGGGAGCGCGACGGCGGCGATGTCGTCGAGACCGAACAATCCGGCGCGTAAGCCGTCATCGATGTCGTGGGCGTCGTAGGCGATATCGTCAGCGAAGGCGGCGACCTGCGCCTCGACACCGGGGAAGCTCCACAATTGCAGGTCCTGGTGCCGGACATAATCCCGGATCGTCTCCGGGATGCCGTGAGCGCGATAACGGCCGAGCGGCTCGCCATCGCGGCTGGTCAGCGGCCCATTGTGTTTGACCAGGCCTTCGAGCGTCTCCCACGTCAGATTGAGGCCGTCGAAATTCGGATAGCGCCGCTCCAGCGCGGTCACCACCCGCAAGGTTTGAGCGTTGTGGTCGAAGCCGCCGAACGCACTCAGGCATTCGTCGAGCGCGCGCTCGCCGGCGTGGCCGAACGGCGGATGACCGAGATCGTGGGCGAGCGCCAGCGCCTCGGCGAGATCCTCGTCAAGGCCGAGTGCACGAGCGAGCGCGCGCGCCACTTGCGCGACTTCGAGCGTGTGGGTGAGCCGGGTGCGATAATGGTCGCCCTCGTCGAACACGAAGACCTGGGTCTTGTGCTTGAGCCGGCGAAAGGCGGTCGAATGAATAATGCGGTCGCAATCGCGGCGGAAGGCGCTGCGGGCTTTGCTGGCAGGCTCCGGATGCAGCCGCCCGCGGCTTTGCTCCGGATCGCTTGCATAGGGCGCGCGAAAAACAGCAGTGCTGACGGCCATTGGTGGGTCGGGCCTCTGTCCGGACTCGGTCCGGGCTTGGCAATTGACGTTGGCAATCGCCGCACTTAACTATCGTGGTGACGCCGTGGCAACGGTACCTGCCCGGCTGGAGAGCGTCATGACGGTCGCGATCAACGTCACAGTCACCGAGCGAGCGGCCCGCAGGATTGGCGAAATCTTGCGCCAGGAGCCGGTCGGGACGATGTTGCGCGTCAGCGTCGAAGGCGGCGGCTGCTCCGGCTTCCAATATAAATTCGGCACCGAACAGGCCAGGGCTGACGACGACATCGTCATCGAACGCGCCGGCGCCACGGTGCTGATTGATCCGGTCTCGCTCGATTACATGGCAGGCTCGGAGATCGATTTCGTCGACGATTTGATCGGGTCGGCGTTCAAGGTGCACAACCCGAAGGCTACCGCCTCCTGCGGTTGCGGCACGAGCTTCGCGCTGTAACTCTCACCGGCATCGGTCTTTATCGTCATGGCCGGCGGCGTGACCGTTTGCTCCTCTATATCCCGGCTTTATGTCGTGAGGCGCTTCAAGTAAGACGCTTCGAGTAAGACCCGAAGGCCCGCCACGAGTGCGGGCGTGAGAGTTGCCCGGCCGTGCGGATCGCTACCTGGAACGTCAATTCGATCAAGCAGCGCCTCGACTCGGCGCTGGCGTGGCTCGCCGAGCGCAAACCGGACATCGTGTGCCTGCAGGAAACCAAATGCGTCGACGACGCGTTCCCGCGCGAGCCGTTTGAAGCGCTTGGCTATAATCTCGCGGTTCACGGACAGAAGACTTTCAACGGCGTGGCGCTGCTTTCCAAATTTCCATTCGACGAAGTCAACAACGGCCTGCCCGGCGACCACGCCGACGACCATGCGCGCTTTATCGAGGCGGTGGTATCGACGGCCGGCGGCGCGTTGCGGGTTGCCAGCATCTATCTGCCTAACGGCAATCCGCCGGACACCGAAAAATACGGCTACAAAATCGGCTGGATGAAGCGGCTTTCCAGCTACGCCCGCGACCGGCTTTCGCTCGGCGAACCGCTCGTCCTCGCCGGGGATTTCAATGTCATTCCGGCGGCGCCCGACGCCTACAATCCGCAATCCTGGCTCGGCGACGCGCTGTTCCTGCCGCGCACGCGTTCTGAGTTTCGCTCGCTGATAAATCTCGGGCTGACCGACGCAGTGCGCGCGGCGAGCGATGAACCCGGACTTTATACGTTCTGGGATTATCAGGCCGGCGCCTGGCAGAAGAACAACGGCATCCGCATCGATCACGTGTTGCTGTCGCCCGAAGCCGCCGACCGGCTCGGCGAGGTGGGCATCGATCGCCATGTGCGTAGCTGGGAAAAGCCGTCCGATCACGTGCCGGTATGGCTCGATTTGGCGATCGAAGCCACGGCGCGGCCATAAGGTTAAGCGGCGGCCGGCCGCTTAACCAATTCTTCACCATAACCGACCCAAATTGCGCGCTACCAGCGAACCTCCCGGCCTCGCATGCAATGGCTCCCCGCAAAGCGCACCGCACGCCGCGACGACGTGGCGAGCAGCGATCCGGAGCCGCAGCAGCCGACGGCCGGCGATCGAACGCTGCAAGCGAGCAGCATCCTCGAAACCATCAATCTTCTCGAGTCCGACCTCGGCGCCATGATCGGCGCGGTGCACCGCGCTTGCGAAATCGTGCGCCGGGAAGCCGAAGATTCCGCCGCCGCCACCGGAGGAATTACCGAAAGGACCGAGGGTTTGGTCGGGCAAGCCGGCACGGCCAGCCGCGACTTGACGCAACTCGCCTCCGCCATCGAGGAATTGGCGCGTTCATCCGATGACATCGGCTTCCAGGCGCGCAAAGCCGACGACCTGACCGGGCAGGCAAGCGAGTCGGCGGCACTGGCGGGGCGCGGCGTCGAAGGGCTCAAACGGTCCTCGACGCAAATAGGTCATGTACTGAATTTGATTTCGACGGTGGCCCGGCAAACAAATTTGTTGGCGCTTAACGCTACGATTGAAGCGGCGCGCGCCGGCGAAGCCGGCCGCGGCTTTGCCGTGGTCGCTTCGGAAGTCAAAAAGCTGTCGCAGGAAACCCAAAAAGCCACCGAAGAGATTTCGCAAAAAATCGAAGCGCTGCAACGCGACGCGGCGGATTGTTTCGAAGCGGTCCTGCAAATCACCGAGGTGATCAAAGTTCTTCGGCCGCTGTTCGGCAACGTCGCTGCCGCCGTGGCGCAGCAGAATAGCGCAGCCACCGCCGTAGCGCGCAACGCGCACGAGACCCTGCAATTCGCCGAGGCCGTCGCCGAAGGCGCCGTGGAAATCCGCGACGCCGCAGCCGGCGCGACGGCGCGCGGCAAATCCGTCGAGCAAAACGGCAAGGAGGTCATCGCGCTTGCCGGAAAGCTGAAGATGCGGATGACGATTTTCCTGCGTCAGAGCGAAGCCGGCGACCGCCGGCGGCATGACCGGCTGCCTTGCGAAATCTCAGTCGAACTGCGAACCGCGGGCACCGTCATCCGCGGCCGGACCGCCGATATTTCCGAAGGCGGCATGCTGGTGCGGCCCGCCGATCTGACGGAAATGGCTCAGCTTGCGGCCAACAGCATGCTGGCCGCCGACATCGACGGCATTGGCTCAGCGCGGGTTCGTCTTGCTGGCATCTCGCCGCTCGGCCTGCATTTTGAATTTGCCGAGATGGGCTCGACCGTTCGCGCGGCGCTGGAGCAAAAGCTGGCGTCGATCCGCGAGGAAAGCCGCGAAATCATCGCGCTCGCGGTCGATACCGCAAACCAAATCTCGCGTCTCCTCGAAGCGCTCGTCGATCATGGCAAGCTGACGCAGGACGAATTGTTCGACAACGATTACGTGCCGATCGAAGGCACCGATCCCGTGCAGCACCGCACGCGGTTTCTCTCCGCACTCGAAGAAGTGCTGCCGCAAATTCAGGAGCCGCTGCTGGCGAGCGACCCACGCATGATTTTCTGCGCGACAGTCGATCGAAACGGCTACTTGCCGGTCCACAATCGCAAATATTCACTGCAGCAAAGGCCCGGCGAAACGATCTGGAATACCGCGAATTCGCGCAATCGGCGGATTTTCGACGACCGCGCCGGACTAGCGGCCGGGCGCAGTGTGCGGCCCTATGTCATCCAGGTCTATCCGCGCGACATGGGAAACGGGGTCACGATCATCATGCGCGAGATCGATGCGCCGATCCGGGTCTTTGGCAAGCACTGGGGCGGATTTCGCTCGGCCTACAAGCTTTAAGCGCGGCCGCCCGGGCGCAGCGGCCGACGCGGCCGTCTCCGGATCGCGCTTTAATCCCTGCGGCCCTTGAGCCAGCCTTCCAGATAAACCAGCGCCATGACGCGCTCGTCGTCGCTGGCATGGCGGAAGGCATTATCGTAAAGCGGCTTGACCCAATTTTCTTCCGGGCCGGCGCAGTCCTTGCTCAGCGTCAGCCACATCAAGCCGCGCGCGGCCTGCCGCGGCACTTTCTGTCCCTGAAACAACATGTCGCCCAGCGCCGCCTCGGCGTGGCAATTGCCCTTGGTGGCGGCCAACTGAAACCAGCGTGCCGCTTGGTGCGGATCGCTCGGTGTGCCGTCGAGATAAAGCCGGCCGAGCAAATATTGCGCCTCGGCGTCGCCGAAGTAGGAGGCGGCATAGCCGAACATCTCGCGCGCCCGCGTCGCATCCCGCGCGACCGTCGAATTGGGGATGCCGGTAAGATAATAGTGGCCGAGCGCGACGAAGGCATTGGCCACGATGCGCGCTTGCGCGGTGCCCGGCGGTTCATCGGGATGGGCGTTGGCGATCTGACTGAAGTAAACGAAGGCCCGCTGATCGTCGCGCGCAACGCCGTCGCCGTTGGCGTACATGCGCCCGACTTTCCATTGCGCCACGAGGTGCCCCTGATCCGCGGCATATTGCAGAGCCGTGAACGCCTTTGCCTTTTCGCCATCGTCCACCGCATTGCCGCTCGGCCCGCGCAAGCCGTCGCTGGGCGTGAGCGACGCCGTGCTTGGCGAGGTCGTGCCGTCGAAGGACAATGCCGGGCGCGCGACGATGCCGAGCCCAAGCCCGAACATGGCCGCGGCCAACAGGCCGCCCTTGGCAATCGGGACCAGCTTAGATGTCCGCATAACACGCCTTCTCGGCCGTCGCCCCCGGATGGGTGACGGCGCCCTGACGCGCCGGCCCGACCTGCTGGGCGTATTTCCACAAATAGCCTGACGTGTTGTCGTTGCCTCGCGGCTTCCAGTCGCGCGCGCGCTGGTCCAGTTCGCTCTTGGTCAATTTGACTTCGAGCGTCGCCTTCTCGGCATCGATCTCGATGATGTCGCCGTCGCGCACCAGCGCAATCGGTCCGCCGACGGCCGCTTCCGGACCGACATGGCCGACACAGAAACCGCGCGTGGCGCCGGAGAAACGCCCGTCGGTGATCAGCGCGACTTTGGTGCCCATGCCCTGGCCGTACAGCGCAGCCGTCGTCGAGAGCATCTCGCGCATGCCGGGGCCACCTTTTGGCCCTTCGTAGCGGATCACCAACACGTCGCCTTCCCTGTACTTTTTGTTCTTCACTGCCTCGAAGCAGGCTTCTTCACCATCGAAGCAGCGCGCCGGGCCGGAAAATTGCAAGCGCTCCATACCGGCAACCTTAACGATACCACCCTCCGGTGCGAGGTTACCTTTGAGACCGATGACGCCGCCGGTCGGCTGGATCGGCTTGTTGGCCGGACGCACGACGTCCTGATCATCGTTCCACTTCACCGATTTGAGATTCTCGGCCAGGGTCCGTCCGGTGACGGTCAGACAATCGCCATGGAGGTAGCCATGGTCGAGCAATGTCTTCAGCAACAACGGAACGCCGCCAGCTTCGAACATGTCTTTGGCGACATAACGGCCACCCGGTTTCAAATCGGCGATATAAGGAGTCTTTTTGAAGACCTCGGCAACGTCGAAGAGATCGAAGTCGATACCGCATTCGTTGGCGATAGCCGGCAGGTGCAGCGCAGCATTGGTGGAGCCGCCGCTGGCAGCGACCACCGCCGCGGCATTCTCCAGAGCCTTTCGGGTAACGATGTCGCGCGGGCGGATATTCTTGACGATCAAATCCATGATCATCTCGCCCGCCAGCATGCAGAACTTGTCTCTGATCTCGTAGGGCGCCGGCGCCCCCGACGAATACGGCAGCGCCAGCCCGATAGCCTCGGACACCGTCGCCATCGTGTTGGCGGTAAATTGCGCGCCGCAGGCTCCGGCCGAAGGGCAGGCGCTCTGCTCAAGCACGTCGAGGTCGGCGTCCGACATGGCGCCGATCGAATGACGCCCGACCGCCTCATAGACGTCTTGGATGGTGACCGGCTTGCCCTTGAAGGTGCCGGGCAGGATGCTGCCGCCATAGATGAAGATCGAAGGCACGTTGAGCCGGCACATCGCCATCATCATGCCGGGCTGCGACTTGTCGCAGCCGGCGACGCCGATAAGCGCGTCGTAGGAATGGCCGCGCACGGTCAATTCGATCGAATCGGCAATGACTTCGCGCGACGGCAGCGACGATTTCATGCCTTCGTGACCCATGGCGATGCCGTCGGTCACGGTGATGGTGCAGAACTCGCGCGGCGTGGCGCCGACCGCCGCCACCCCCTGCTTCACCGCCTGGGTCTGGCGCATCAGGGCGATATTGCAGGGCGCTGCCTCATTCCAGCAGCTCGCGACACCGACGAACGGCTGATGAATTTGCTCGCGCGACAAGCCCATCGCGTAATAGAAGGCGCGATGCGGCGCGCGCTCGGCGCCTTCGGTGGCGTGGCGGCTCGGTAGCCTCGATTTCAGATTTGTCTTGGCGTCCATCAAACTCTTGCGGGCCAACGTTGGCCCCCTCGCCCTACAAACTCGACTTCGAGGCCGGTCGCCCGGACATCGAAAACGACGTCAACTGCCTGCGTCGATCGGCCCCCCGGCCGCCTGTTGGATGTCAAAAAATCCTATGGCCAAAAAGCGGCGCTTTGCGCGTGTGCAGTGCGAAAGGACCCAAATGGTCCAACGCTGTTGCAACTGCGCCACAGATTTAAGCTCCGCACCTCGTCCGTTAACTCCCGGCTTACCGTGAGCGGCGAGTGCTGCGACGATGAACCCATGCCGAAACGCCTAAGCCGCACCTTTTTCAGCCGAAGTGTCCTTGAGGTCGCTCCTGACCTGATTGGCGTCACGCTGCTGGTCAACGGCGTCGGCGGCCGTATCGTCGAGGTCGAGGCCTACCGTCAAACCGATCCCGCGGCCCACAGTTACAATGGGCCGACCGAGCGCAACGCCGTAATGTTCGGGCCGCCAGGGTATGTATACGTCTATCGCTCCTATGGAATTCACTGGTGCGTGAATTTCGTCTGCGAGCCCAAAGGAACGGCCAGCGCCGTGCTCATTAGGGCCCTGGAGCCGACGACAGGCCTCGCCACCATGCGGCGTCGGCGGCATATGGACGACGAACGCCTGCTGTGCGCCGGACCGGGACGGCTCTGCGAGGCGTTGGCGATCACCAGGACGGACAATGGTTTGGCGCTCGACGCGGCGCCCTTTGCGTTGTTCGCGCGCCCCGGCGCGGAGGAGGTCATCGCCGGACCGCGAATTGGCCTCACCAAGGCGGTCGACAAGCCGTGGCGCTACGGGCTGAAAGGCTCGCGCTTTCTCAGCAAGCCGTTTTAACGTGAAAGGCGGAATGCCGGATCGAAGCCCAATTCCGTGCGGGCCTTTTCAACGGTGACGGCGCCGTCATCCTCCGCCACGTTGTAGACCCCCGGCGCGCCATGATCGACGGCGAGCAAAGCAGCGTGGGCCGCCGCGTCGACGTGCACCGGGGCGCGTCCGCTCGCCGCCGCCGACCACGTTCCGGGTCCGTAAAGCCGTCCGTAGCGCAGCACGATGGCGGCAATGCCCGGCGCCTTGAGCACCGCCGCTTCCAGCATCCGCACCCCGCGGGCGCTGATCGCGGCAGGACTGTCGCCCTCGGCGGCCGCGAGCGGGTCGCTCTCGCGGTGCGGTTCGGGCCCCTCGGCATAAGCAAAGGCGATGCTTTGCGCGATCAGCCGCCCGGCGCCGGCCGCGACCGAAGCGGCGACGAGGTTTGGCGTGCCCTCCATGCGCAGCCGCGCATTAGCGATCAATGCGGCGCCGACGCGCGCCGGATCGAGTGTTTGCGGCAGATCGGTCAGCTGGTGAATGACCACTTCGGGGTGCGCGCGAACGACAGCATCGCGCAAGGCGGGAGCGTCGAAGACATCGACGATGATCGCATTCACGCCGCGCGCTGTAAGGTCCGCAGCCTTGGCGGCTGAGCGCGTCGTGCCGGTAACCTGGTGGCCGGCATCGATCAGGAGCGGAACAAGCCGCCTCCCAATCACGCCACTCGCTCCGGCAAGAAATATCCTCACGCCGATCATCTCACGCCGCGCCTTGAAGGCGCTCAAGGGCTTCGGCGATTTTGGCTTTGCGAGCCTGTGCCTCTTCGCGCTTCTCTTTTTCTTCTTCTACAACTTCTTCCGGCGCGCGGGCGACGAAATTGGGATTGCCGAGTTTGGCGTCGACGCGCGCGATATCCGCGTCGCACTTCGCCATTTCCTTCACGAGCCGCGCGCGCTCGGCGGCGAGATCGATCACGCCTGCGAGCTCCAGTGCAACGGTATCGGCGCCAACAACTATTTGAACTGCGCTGGACGGTATTTTTTGAACGGTTATGGTTCCAGAAATTCGCGCCAACCGATTAAGCGAATCATCCCACCGTTCAACTCGTTCGAGCATCGTCATAGATGGATTTATCAGCGCAAGCTGAACGAGCGCTCCGGCCGGCACATTCATTTCGGTTCGCACCGAACGAATTGAACTGACAAGATCGACTAACCAGGCGACTTCTTCATGCGCATCCGCAAAAACAGGCTGCTGACCCGGCCAAGGGGCTAAAGCCAATGTCGGCTCTCGATGACGATTAGACGTAACGCGCCAAAGCTCTTCCGTAACAAAGGGCATAAATGGGTGCAGTACTTTCAAAATTTGATCGCGAATATAGGCTACGGTTGCCCGCGTCTCACGCAATGTGGCGTCGCTCGGTTGAGGTATGACAAATATTGGCTTTGTGAGCTCCAGATACCAATCGCAATAAAGATTCCAGACAAACTGATAAATATTGTTAGCGGCTTCATTGAAGCGATAGTCGGCTAAAGCGATCTCAATTTTGCCAAGCGCGTCGCCAAGCTGAGTGACGACCCATCGATTAATCGTCAACCTGACGGCGTTTGGATCAAAGCCCTCAACAGTCTCGCAGCCGTTGATCTCGGCAAAACGCGCGGCGTTCCAAAGCTTGGTCGCGAAATTGCGGTTGCTCTCCACATCCTGTGGGCCAAGCCTGATGTCGTGGCCTTGCGCGGCACCACGCGCGAGCGTGAAGCGCAACGCATCGGCGCCATATTGGTCGATGACGCCGAGCGGATCGACAACGTTGCCTTTGGATTTCGACATCTTCGCGCCGGAGGCGTCGCGCACCAGGCGGTGGATGTAGACGTCGTGGAACGGCACCACTTTTTCCAACGGAGCGTCAGGCCGCTCCTTTTGCATGAAGTGCAGTCCCATCATCATCATCCGCGCCACCCAGAAGAAGATGATGTCGAAGCCGGTGACGAGGACGCTCGTCGGATAGAAGCGCTTGAGCTCCGGCGTCTCGTCGGGCCACCCAAGCGTCGAGAACGGCCACAGCGCCGAGGAGAACCAGGTATCGAGCACATCGTCGTCGCGGTGCAGGTATTCGTTGGCGAAGCGGGCGCGGCGTTCCGGGTCGGCGGCGATGTCGTGACCGTCCTCGGCGGTGATCTCCTCGATTTCGGTGTAATGCGCCAGCGCATCGGCGACCGCGTCATCTTCGGTTTCGGCAACAAAAATCTTGCCGTCCGGGCCGTACCACGCCGGAATTTGATGGCCCCACCAGATTTGGCGGGAAATACACCAGGGCTGGATATTCTCCATCCAGTTGAAGAATGTCGCCTCCCACTGGCCGGGCACGAACACCGTCTTGCGCGCGCGCACGGCCTTGATCGCCGGCTCCGCCAGCATCTTGGCATCGACGTACCACTGGTCGGTCAGAAACGGCTCGAGAACCGCGCCGGATCGGTCGCCGTGCGGCACCGCATGCGTCGTCGGCTCGATCTTCTCGAGAAGGCCCCGCAACTCAAGGATGTCTACGATGAGCTTTCGAGCAACCTCACGGCTCTTGCCGTCCACCGTGTCCAGCAAGACAAGCTCGGGATGAGCGTCCTTCAGAAACGCATCATTGCCTTTGAGGGTGAGCCGCGCTGCGTCGTCGAGCACATTGACGACCGGCAAGTTGTGCCGGCGGCCGACCTCGAAATCGTTGAAGTCGTGCGCCGGCGTGATCTTCACCGCGCCCGAGCCCTTTTCCGGATCGGCGTAGTCGTCGGCGATGATCGGAATGCGCCGGCCGACCAGCGGCAGGATCGCGTGCTTGCCGATGAGATGCCGCAGCCGCTCGTTATCCGGATGCACGGCGACGGCCGTATCGCCGAGCATCGTCTCCGGCCGCGTCGTCGCTACGACGATAAACTCGGCGCTGCCTTCGATCGGATATTTGATGTACCAGAGCTGGCCCTTGGTCTCGACCTGCACCACTTCCAGATCGGAGATCGCCGTCTTGAGCTTGGGATCCCAATTGACCAGCCGCTTGTCCTTGTAGATGAGGCCCTCGCGGTAGAGCGAGACGAAAACTTTCGCCACCGCGCGCGACAGACCTTCGTCCATGGTAAAGCGCTCACGCGACCAGTCGCATGAGGCGCCGAGCCGCTTGAGCTGGCCAATGATGGCGCCACCGGATTCCGCCTTCCATTCCCACACCCGCTTGATGAAAGCCTCACGGCCCATTTCGCGGCTCGACGGCTCCTTGCGCTCGGCGAGTTGCCGTTCGACCACGGCTTGCGTCGCGATGCCGGCGTGATCGGTGCCCGGTTGCCACAGCACGTCCTTGCCGCGCATCCTTTCGAAGCGGCAGAGAATGTCTTGCAGCGTATTATTGAGTGCGTGGCCCATATGCAGCGAGCCGGTGACGTTCGGCGGCGGAATGACGATGCAGTAGGGCTCGGCCTTGGCGCGCTCGGGGCGGCCGGCGCGAAAGGCGCCGGCTTCGTCCCACGCCGCGTAAATGCGGCCCTCGACCGCGCCGGGATCGTATCGGCTTTCAATTGGCATCGTCTTGCTTCCAGTGTCCCGATTCTGAAGTTCGCAAAAGCTTTTGGCACCCTCTGATGCGAACTTCAGAATCAAAGGGACACCGGCAAATCTATGATCGCAGTGCGGTTTACGGATTTGAAGTTCCTAGGCGAATCGCGCCGTAACATTTTAGGAACTTCAAATCCACCGCACTAATGCATGGCAGCAATCGGCATCCCGGCGCGGCCGTTGGCGGAAAACGGGTTTCCAGTTTCGCGATGGTCGCCTAAGAAACCTGCGCCGCGCATCGTGTCAACGCCCGGTGTTTCCGTGCCGATCCCCGATCGCCAACTCTGCGGTGTGCCGCGACGTGACATCCTCAATCGAAGCTCCGTCCTTGCCGCTGCGCAAAGCCCCGACCCGCTCGATCGCGCTGCTCGCCGCCGCCGGTTTTGCCAGTCAGGCCCAGGTGCGCGTCACCGATTCGCTCTTGCCGCAGATCGCCGTCGACTTTCACACCACCATTGGCGCCGCCGCCATCGTCGTCACCGCATATGCACTGACGCACGGCTCGATCCAGTTCCTTGCCGGGCCGGTCGCCGACCGCTTCGGCAAATTCCGCACCGTGGCAATCGCGAGCCTGCTTGCCTCGATCCTGGTCGCGATTTGCGGCGCGGCCTCGTCGATTCCGCAGCTCGCACTGGCGCGGCTCATGACCGGAGCGGTTGCCGGCTGGGTGATCCCGATCTCCATGGCCTATATCGGCGACGTCATACCCCATGAACGAACGCAGCCGATTCTGGCGCGCTATGCGTCCGGATACATTTTCGGTCAGCTTTTTGGCCAGGCCGCCGGCGGCGTGCTCGGCGACCTCATCGGCTGGCGCAGCGTATTCTTCGTCCTCGCCGCCATGTTCGGCCTCGCCGCGGCCGGGCTCGTCTTCGAGCTCATCGCCGATCCGGAATTGCGCGCGTCCGGCGGCCCGGCGAAAAACTCTCGCGGCTTCATCGCTGATTATACGGTGGTGCTGTCGAACCCGTTCGCACGCCGCATCCTCGCGGTGGCGATCCTCGAGGCGGCGCTAGCGTGGGGCGCCTTCGCCTATATCGGCGCGGACCTGCACGCGCGTTTCCAATTGAGCTTTACGTTGATCGGCCTCACCGTCGCCTTCTTCGGCCTCGGCGGACTGATCTATGCCTCGCTGGTCAAACACTTCGTCAACCGGCTCGGACAAATCGGGCTCACGATCGGCGGCGGCTTCATTGTCGCCGCTGCTTACGTGCTGCTTGCGATCGAGCCGAGGTGGTGGCTGGCGCCGATCGCCACGACCACGATCGGCCTCGGCTTCTACATGTTCCACAACACGCTGCAGACCAAGGCGACGCAGATGACGCCGCAGGCGCGCGGCACCGCCGTCGCGATGTTCACCTCTGCGCTCTATCTGGGCCAGACCGCGGGGGTCGCCGTCGGCGCGCTGTTGATCGACCGGTCGGGAGCCGTGCCGCTTTACATCGGCACCGCCGTCGCGTTCCCGCTGGTTGCACTATGGTTCGCAAGCCAATTGCGCCGCCACCCAGAAAGGTGACGGCGCTTGTTTGCAACGAAGCGCGCTAGCCTCAAACCTTGACGAGCGGCACTTTCGGCACCGAACCCCGGCCCGGCGGCGTCCTGCCGCCGGGACCGCCAGGCGGCTTGCGGCGCGGCGAGGAGCGGCGCTTCTTGGCGCGGCGCGGCTCCGGCAGCTTTTCCGCCCGCGGCGTGACCGGACCGTCCGGGTAGTCGAAGCCGAGCTTGGCCTTGCCTTGTTCGTCGGTGATGAGGATCACGCGCACGTGGCCGCCGGACTTCAGGCGTCCGAACAGCACCTCGTCGGCCAACGGCTTCTTGATGTACTCCTGGATCACCCGGGCCATCGGCCGGGCACCCATCAGTTCGTCGTAGCCGTTGGCAATCAGCCATTGCGAGGATTCGGCGGTCAGCTCGATCGTCACATCGCGGTCGGCGAGCTGAGCCTCGAGCTGGAGGACGAACTTTTCGACCACCATGGCGATCACTTCCTGCGACAGATGCGCGAAGGTGATGATCGCGTCGAGCCGGTTGCGGAATTCCGGAGCGAACAGCCGCGTGATCGCCTCCATGTCGTCGCCCTCGCGCTTGCTGCGCGTGAAACCGAAGGCGGCTTTCGCCATATCGGAAGCGCCGGCGTTGGTGGTCATGATCAGGATCACGTTACGGAAGTCGACCTGCTTGCCGTTATGGTCGGTGAGCTTGCCGTGATCCATGATCTGCAGCAGCACGTTGAACAGATCCGGATGCGCCTTCTCGATTTCATCGAGGAGGAGCACGCAATGCGGATGCTGGTCGACGCCGTCGGTCAATAAGCCGCCCTGGTCGAAGCCGACATAGCCGGGCGGCGCGCCGATCAGCCGCGATATGGTGTGACGCTCCATGTATTCCGACATGTCGAAGCGGATGGTCTCGACGCCCAGTGTGGCGGCAAGCTGGCGCGCTACTTCGGTCTTGCCGACACCGGTTGGGCCGGAGAACAGGTAGCAGCCGATCGGCTTCTCCGGCTCGCGCAAGCCGGCGCGGGCGAGCTTGATAGAGGCCGCCAGCGCTTCGATCGCCTTATCCTGGCCGTAGACGACGCGCTTGAGCGTCTCCTCAAGGTGGCGCAGCACCTCGGCATCGTCCTTCGACACCGCTTTCGGCGGGATGCGGGCCATGGTGGCGATCGTGGTCTCGATCTCCTTGATGCCGATGGTCCGCTTGCGCCGGCTTTCCGGCAGCAGCATCTGCGCCGCACCCGACTCGTCGATCACATCGATGGCCTTGTCGGGCAGCTTGCGGTCGTGGATGTACCGCGCCGACAATTCGACCGCCGCCTTGATCGCTTCGCTGGTGTATCTGAGCTTGTGATAGTCCTCGAAATAGGGCTTGAGCCCCTTGAGGATTTCGATGGCGTCGGGAATTGTCGGTTCGTTGACGTCGATCTTCTGGAAGCGGCGCACCAGCGCCCGATCCTTCTCGAAATACTGCCGGTATTCCTTGTAGGTGGTCGAGCCGACGCAGCGCACCGTCCCTGAGGCCAGCGCCGGCTTGAGCAGATTGGAGGCGTCCATGGCGCCGCCCGACGTAGCTCCGGCACCGATCACGGTGTGGATCTCGTCGATGAACAGGATCGCGCCGGGATAAGCCTCGAGCTCCTTGATGACCTGCTTGAGCCGCTCCTCGAAGTCGCCGCGATAGCGGGTGCCCGCGAGCAAGGTTCCCATGTCGAGCGCGAACACGGTCGCGTTGCGCAGCACGTCCGGCACCTCGCCGTGAACGATGCGGCGCGCCAGTCCTTCGGCGATCGCAGTCTTGCCGACCCCGGCTTCGCCCACGAACAGCGGGTTGTTCTTCTGCCGCCGGCATAGCACCTGGATGGTACGGTTGATCTCAGCCTCGCGGCCGATCAGCGGATCGATCTTGCCTTCGCGGGCCTTCTTGTTGAGGTTGACGCAATACGCGTCGAGCGCATCGCCCTTCTTTTTCGGCTCGTCGCCGTTCTTGTTGTCGGTATCTTCGTCGGCGCCGCGGACCGGGCGTGCTTCCGACATCCCCGGCCGCTTGGCGATGCCGTGGCTGATGTAATTGACCGCGTCGTAGCGGGTCATGTCCTGCTCTTGCAGGAAATAGGCGGCGTGGCTTTCGCGCTCGGCAAAGATGGCAACCAGCACGTTGGCGCCGGTGACTTCTTCACGGCCCGACGATTGGACGTGGATCACCGCGCGCTGAATGACGCGCTGGAAACCGGCCGTAGGCTTTGAGTCCTCGGCGCCGTCGGTGACCAGATTGTCGAGTTCCGATTCGAGATAGGCGACGAGGCTGCGGCGCAGCTTGTCCAAATCTACATTGCAGGCGCGCATAACAGCGGCCGCGTCCTGATCCTCTATCAGCGCAAGCAGCAGATGCTCGAGCGTGGCGTATTCATGGTGGCGCTCATTGGCTAGCGCCAGGGCCCGGTGGAGCGACTGTTCAAGACTGCGCGAGAAGGTAGGCATTCACTGTCTCTTCCTTTTGTATTGGCCGTTCCCCCGGAATCACTTCTTTTCCATGATGCATTGCAAAGGATGCTGATGTTTGCGGGCAAAGTCCATCACCTGCGTCACTTTGGTTTCAGCCACTTCGTAAGTAAAGACGCCACATTCACCGATCCCGTGCTGGTGAACGTGCATCATGATGCGATGCGCCGCCTCCTGATCCTTGTTGAAGAAACGCTCGAGCACGTGGACCACAAACTCCATCGGCGTGTAATCGTCATTCAACAGAAGGACGCGATAAAGGTTCGGCCGCTTGGTCTGCGGGCGCGTCTTGGTGATGACCGCTGTCCCGGGGCCGCCCTGATCGTTCTTGCGCTTGCGGTCTTCGTCCGCCATGCGCGTGGGCATCTGGGTGGTCGGATGGTCATTCGCCGGCATTGCTCGTCTGTCGTCCTGCCCGGTGACGGCGCGATCACAGCCCTACAGGGACTTCCCCGCAGTCTCGTCGCCCCAATTCCGGAATACTATCATAAATACGCGGCGGCCCGGATTCCAGACCGGTCAAGCCGACCCCAAGCGCAGAACTGTCCGCCCAAAGCGGCATTCCTCCCACCCAATACGAACTATCGCGCGCCGGCCGCAAACCCTTCGAACGTGCGCGCGGCGGACGAATCGCGGCAAAGTAGCCAACAAGTTTCGGCACCGCGGCACGCGATCCCTCACCCGGCTCACTATTTTTTCGGCGTGCTTACGCACGGGCGCGCAGCGTTTGGTATCAACCGCCGACTCGGTTATTGATCGCCGCAGGCGACAGGAGACAGAGAATGGTCGATCCCGCACGCCGCGCGAAGCTGCTCCGCGAACTGGAGCAGGATTTCCTGCCGGACTACGATGCCCACAATGTGCCTTCTGCGGATAAGCGCACCGCTTACGCTCTCGAGCACATCGCTTTTCGCGTCAGCCGAATAGAACAAAGCCTGGCGAGAATTGCCGCCGCCCTCGAAGCGGTTCTGTCGAAGAGCTGACCGTCCGGGCGAACGCCAGGGACACCCGGCGACAATTCGTCACCGCCGCACAACCGGCGGGACGGTTGTCGTCACCTCATCGCCGAGGCCTTCGCCATCACGCTTTCGAAAGGCTTGTAGGCCTCTTTGGCGAGGTCGGCGTAAAGCTCGCTCAGTTTGGCCGATTCAGCGACGAAATCTTCGTAAGAGGACTTGAGGTACTCGCTTTGCACCTCCATCACCTTTTCCGGACTCTTCGCCGCCAGGACCTTTTCCCAGGCGGCAGTCAACTCCTCGAATGACTTCTTCGCGTAGTCGGCAACCTCGGTCGCGATCGCTTGCGCGTTCTTGCTCCAGGCGCCGAACGAAGCCAGCGCCATGTCCATGCCGTCTTTGCCTAACTTTTGCATCTGATCGTTAGTCATCGTTTTCCTTCCGGCAGCCCCGGACCTGCCTGTAGCCTTGAAAGTGAGACTGGTCGACCGCTGCCTTCAAAAGGCCTTTTGTGCGTTAACCAATACTATAGTGCGACGCACAAAACATTACAATCGGCCGCACCACGTGCATCTTCGGCTGCACCGCCACGAGCCGTATTGGGTTAACGCTTTGGCAACAGCGTTCGCCTAGCGTGCTTGACTGTGTCGTCCGTGCGGCGACCGGTCCTGGTCGAGCGGAAGAACGCCCGACCGTTGCGGCTGGATCAAGCCGGCCGCTCGAAGGAGCAAACAGGACTGGGCTTCCGCCGGGAGCCCTGTGCGCGTCAGGGACGGGGTTTGTAATGTGTCGCGTGAGTATGGAAGCCTGGCATGGGCTTCGCGGTAGCGTTCTCCTTGTTGCCGCGGTCGCAGCGGCTCTCATCTCCACCAGCACAATCGCCGACGCGCGATACCACCACCGCACTCATCGCGTGCTTTGGATCCGCCAAGCCGCGCCGGTTCACCGCCGCGCCCGCGCAGAAGTCTATGCGCCGCCCACGGCCTCGATCGTCGTCGACGGCAACACCGGAGCGGTGCTGGAGGCGGCCAATCCCGACGCGTTGCGCCATCCGGCGTCGCTGACCAAGGTCATGACGCTCTATCTGCTGTTCGAGCGGCTGGACGCCGGCAAGATCAGGCTCGATTCCCCGTTGAGGGTCTCCGAACACGCGTCCGAACAGGCCCCGACCAAGCTCGGCTTGAAACCCGGCCAGACCATCGCGGTGGAGGACGCCATCAAGGCGGTGGTCACGAAATCGGCCAACGACGCCGCGGTGACGATCGCCGAAAATCTCGGCGGGGACGAGGACCAATTCGCCAAGCTGATGACGCAAAAGGCTCATGCGCTGGGCATGAGCCGTACCACCTACGTGAATGCCTCGGGTCTGCCCGACGACGATCAGACCACCACCGCCCGCGATCAGGCGTTGCTCGGCCGCGCGATCCAGGAGCGGTTTCCGCGCTACTACAAATATTTCTCGACGGAGGAGTTCGTCTATCACGGCCATGAAATGCGCAACCACAACCACCTGCTGGGTGTGGTCAGCGGCGTCGACGGCATCAAGACGGGATTTACCCGGGCGTCGGGCTTTAATCTCATCACCTCGGTGCACCGCGACGGACGCCACATCGTGGCGGTGGTGCTCGGGGGCACCTCGGCGGGCGCGCGCGACGCGCGCATGCGCGAATTGATCGGCGCCCACATCAAGGAAGCGTCGCTACAGCATACCGCGCCGGCCGTCGCCGAGAAGTCGGAGCCGCGCGGCGAACGGCAGCCCATCGCGTTTTCCACGGCGCCGCTGTCGTCACGCGCGGAGCCTGCGGCCACCGCCAGCCTGACGCCGCACGGCCGCGCAACGGTCGGCTCGAGCGAACCGATCCAGCCGCTTGTGGTCAGGACCATCACCTATCGCACCGCGCCACCGCAGACGACTGCGCTTGCGCCGCTGCCTAATCTGGTGCCCGCCGCCACGCAGGCGCAGGCGGCGCAACCGGCCGCATCCGCGCCGGTCCATGCCCTTCCCGTTCTGCAAACCTCGCAAATACCAAATCCCGTGGTCGTCGCCGCGACTGGGCCCGCTCCGGCCGTGAGTTCGAGCGATGTCGAGCCGGCAAAGTTCGAGCCACCAAAATTGGAGCCCGCGAAGTTGGAGCCGGCCAAGCTCGCGCAAGCAAAGGCCGAGATCGCCAAAGCCTTTTCCGCTGCGGCCCACGCGCGTGGCGGCTGGCTCATTCAGATCGGCGCGTTCGACGGCGAAGACGAGGCCAAGCAGCATCTGAGCGCCGCGCAACTTCAGGCGCCGGCCATTCTCGCGACCGCCGATGGGTTCACCGAGCGGGTGAAAAAAGGCGACAAGGCTCTCTATCGGGCGCGCTTTTCCGGCTTTGACAAGGCCATGGCGGAAGCGGCCTGCAAGCAACTCAAACGCGGCGACATCCAATGCATGGCGCTGAAAAACTAGAACAGGTCCCGCGCAAAGGGACCGCACGAGACGTCATTCACGCGGACGGGATGCCACGCCAAGGTTCCTTTCAAGGACTCTCAGCGATGGCGGCGAAGCAGAACATCCTTGGCCTGATTGACGCGGGCCGCGAGGTACGTCGACCCCCCTTGGTCGGGATGCAATTTCTTCATGAGGGACCGGTGAGCACGCCCGATCTCCGCGGCGTTCGCTCCGGGCTGAAGGCCAAGGACCTGATAAGCCTCCTGCTCCGTCATTTTGCCGCTGGGCGAAGCGCTGCCGCCCTGCCCCGCCGCCGCATCATGCTGCGCGTTTTCACGCCAGCGGGGCTCCCGGCGGTCAAGATAAGCCATCAATAACTGCCGGCTGTCGGCGTCGATGTCGCCGAGCAGACCGACAAGCGCCCCCGGGTCGAGCGTATCGAGCGACAGGCCTTCATAACGCCCGGCCAGAATGCGGCCGCGCATAGCGCCGCTGTCGTGGTCAAGCTCCATTTCCAGGAAGGCGGAGCGGACGCGCGAAACCTGGCCCGGGCTCTTCTGCGTGCGGCCGCCGAAGCTCGCCGGCCACAGCGTGATCCAGCCAAGCAACCCCAATCCCACGGCGCCGATGGGGATGGCGACGCCGATCTCGCCGCGAATGAGAAGGAACGCGGCGAAGAGCAACGCGCCGCCGCCGCCGAGATAGCGCAAGATGCGCGCCGCTTGCTTGGGATCGGCCTTGGAGAAGGCGTTGGCAGCCCACAGCAGCAAGATCAGAAGGACGACGCCGAGGAGAAAAGGCATGGGCTAGTTTAACGGCTATTTCAGCTGTTCGATCAAGCTGATCACACCGCCCGAACGCCTGCCCTTGAGGTCGGCCAGGGCTTTCATGCCGCCGGCGGCGTAAGCCGCCGCGGCGCGCAACAATTCGCCGAGGTCATGGGCGGCGCCCGGGGCAAATCGGCAATAGGCGCCGCGGGTAAGCCGGGCGATCTCGCGGAAGGCCTTTTCGCATACCGGATCGTAGCCCTCCTGAAACATGAAGGCCGGTACGTTGCCAAGCGCGAGTTCACCGGCGCCGGCGCACAAATCGTCCAGCGATTCCTCCATCGCGTCACCGACAAAGACCAGCGCGCCGATCTTGCCCTTATCGTTTTCGCGTTTGGCGTGAGCGAGAATCTTGCCGATCTGGGTGTGGCCGCCACGACAATCGATGCGCGACATCAAACCGCCAAGGCGTGCCGGCTCGGCAACCCAGGGCGAAGCACGGCATTCGGCCAAGCCGCGATAATAGACGAGCTGAATGTCGAGGCCGCCGACGGCGGCCGCTTCGCGGAACATGTCGGCCTGCAGCACGCAAGCTTGATCCCAAGTCGGCTGCCGGCTCATGGTCGCATCGAGCGCGAAGACCAATCGACCGCGGCCGTCGGGCTTAACCGCCGGGCCGAGCGTGCCGACGCGGTTGAGGAACGCATCGAGTTCGGCGCGCGATGAAGACACCGGACTCCGATCCGGCGCTTTGTCCGGTGAATGAGGGCTCGGCGCCGGCGCTTGGCCGGGCCTCTCGTCGCGCATTGGGGGAACCTTCGCGCCTAAGAAACTCAGGCTAAAGTGGCGCTCTGCAGCAACCGGCGCAATGGCTATCGTTCGCCGTGCCTTTCCTCACCGGCACCGACCGCGGCGGGTAGTCCGCAACGCTTCGCTTGCACTTATGGGATCATGCTTGGTTTTGCGTCTGAGCGTGATCTTTGCCGAAAACCGGCTTCCACTTTTCGGGATCATGGTTGGTTTTGCGTTTGAGCCTGATCTTTGCCGAAAACCGGCTTCCACTTTTCGGGATCATGCTCTTGGCGGATTTAGTCCGCGAGCAGGCCGTGGGTGTCGAGCGGCTTGTGAGCGGAAGCCGCCCATTCGGCGCGGGCGGCGGCGCGGCGCTTGCCGCGCTCGTCGATCGGCAATTTCAGCGCGTTAATGAGGTTCCTGACCTCGTCGCGGGCGGTGGTGTGCGACACGCTCGGGCGCTGGCCCAGCGTGTCCTCGTTCATCTCATCGAGCGCGGTCAAGCCGCGCGGGAAGAATTCCCGATAGACCACCCGCTCCGCAAACCCGTCGATGGCGCGAAAGCCGAGCTGCCTCGACAGGGCATCGACGCCCGCCCCGACGAGACGCTTGTTGCGTGAACCGAGCGTGGAAAGCCGGTTGCGCACCACCACCCAATCGGTTAGGCCGCCGTCCACCATGCGGCGCTGCTTTCGCGCCTCGCGGACCATCTCGGCGTAATGGCTGACGCCCGTCAGTTGGAACGTCGTCGGATCGACCAAGCCAAGCACGTCGAAATCGACGAAGCTGTCGTTGAGCGGCGTAATCAGGGTATCCGCCATCGAATGGGCAAGCCGCATCAGGTACGAATCTGCCCCCGGGGTATCGACGACAACGAAATCGTGGGTTTGCTCGACCGCGCTGATCGCTTCGGCGAACGCGCCGAACTCCTGCTCCTCGATCTCATCAAGGCGGGCGCCGAAGCCGCGCGCCACGCAGTAATGCCGGGAATGTTCAAGCGCGACGCCGGCACGTCCCGCCCAATCGCGGCGGTTTTCGACGTAATGGGTGAAGCTGCGCTGGCGCGAGTTGAGATCGATGGTTGCGACGCGCTGGCCGGCCTGCAACAACGCGACGGCAACGTGCATTGCCGTGGTCGACTTTCCGGATCCGCCCTTTTCGTTCCCAAGGACGATGACATGCGCCGAGAACGGCTTGCCAACATCCGCCTGCATCAACATGGGTACGCGACCTCTGGGTGGCGATCCCTTCTCCGGCTTGCTACACGCCGGGTCAAGATACCGCATCGGTCGCTATAAGTTAATCATTAACCACGCGCCGCACGATGAATGCGAGCGCCGTGTGCCCGCGCTGCAACGCCATGACCGCACGCTCCTCAAAATCGAAGCCGCATCGGCCGCACGTCGTGCGGACATTGCCGGCGCTTGCCCGCGCGCGCGAACAATGGCGCGCGCGCCGCGAAACGGTTGCGCTCGTGCCGACCATGGGCGCTCTGCACGCTGGACACCTCGCCTTGGTGCGCCTCGCGCAGCGACGCGCCGATCGGGTCATCGTATCGATCTTTGTCAATCCGACGCAGTTCGCGCTGAGCGAAGACCTTAAGACCTATCCACGGACCTTCGCCGAAGATATTTCCCATCTTGCGACCGTGAAATCCGATCTGATTTGGGCGCCTTCGGTAGAGATCATGTATCCGACGGGCTTCGCCACCCGCATCGTGCCGGAAGGCGCGGCGACCGTCGGACTGGAGGATGCCTCCAGGCCGCATTTCTTTGCCGGCGTCGCAACCGTCGTCGCCAAGCTCCTCATCCAGTGCCAGCCGGATATCGCGGTATTCGGCGAGAAGGATTATCAGCAGCTCAAGGTGGTCACGCGGCTCGCGCGCGATCTTAACCTCAAAACCCGGATCGTCGGTATGCCAACCGTGCGCGAGAAGGACGGGCTCGCTCGGTCCTCGCGCAACGCATACCTGTCGGAGCGCGAACGCGCCGCCGCGCCGATGTTGCACCGCGTGCTCGCCGATTGCGCAAAAAAGATCGCTGCCGGCGGGACGGTCGGCCGCGTACTCGACGAGGGCCGGGCGGCGATCATCGCGGCGGGCTTCGCGCTCGATTACCTGGAAGCACGCGACGCCGACACGCTCGCGCCGCCGGCGGCCGGACCACCCGGGCCGCTCCGGCTCCTTGTCGCGGCGCGCATCGGCAAGACGCGGCTCATCGACAACGTGCCGGTGTAGCCTGCGCCGCGCTTACTTCGTTGCGATTTTCAGCGGGTCTTTCACCGCGGCGAAAGTCTCGTGCTCGATGTTCCAGAGCTGTCCATTCACTTTCTCGACCTTGCGGATGTAAATGTTCTGCACGATGTCGCGGCTCTGCGGATCGATCGAGATTGGCCCGCGCGGACTTTCCCAGGTCATCCCTTTCATCGCCGCAAGCAGGCCGTCGCCTTCGGCATTGCCGCCGGTTTTCTTGAGCGCTTCGTAAATCAGATGCATGCCGTCGTATGCGCCGACCGAGACGAAGTCCGGGCGAAAGCCGTTCGCTTTCTCGAAGGCGGCGACATAAGCGTGGTTGAGCGCCGAATTGTGCGCCGCGGAATACGACCCGGACGTGATCATGCCGAGCATCTGATCGCCCATCGTATTGAGATCGTCGTCGTCGGTCAGGTCCCCGGGTCCGATGATCTTGATGCCCGAGTTCGCCAGGCCACGCTCGGCGAATTGCTTGGCGAAGATGGGCGCCTGCGTGCCGGGGAAATAGATGAATGCCGTGTCCGGATTGATGTCGTGGATGCGTTGTAGAAATGGAGCAAAATCGGGATTGGCGAGCGGAATTCGGATCGATTCCGCGATCTGGCCGCCGACCTGAGTAAAGCGGGTCTTAAAGGCGGTCTCGGACTCGACGCCCGGGGCCCAGTCGTTGACGAGCGTCACCACGCGTTTGCTGCCGTTCTTGATCGCCCATTCGGCCATGATCCACGCCTGCTGACCTTGCAGGAAGCCGGCACGCACCATGTAGGGCGACTTGGTGACCGTGATGGACGCTCCCGAACTCATGACCAAAGTCGGCATTTTGGCTTCGGTCACCAGCGACGCGATGGCAAGCGAGCACGGCGTGGTGCCGATCCCGATCAGGCTCACCTTGTCGTTGACGATCATTTCCTGGACGAGGCGCCGGGCAGTATCTGCGACACCCCCATCGTCGCGAACGATCAGGTCGATCTTGCGGCCCGCCACCACGTCGCCGTGCTGTTGCAGGTAGAGCTTGATGGCATGGTTGAGTTGCCGGCCCACGGCATTAAAGCCCGCGCCGGTGAGTGGAATGCTGATCCCCATCTTGAGCACGTCTTGCGCGCGTGCGCGACGGCCCAACATGCCGACGGCTGCGCCGGCGGCGATGCCCTTGAGCATCGTTCTTCGCAACATGTGTCCCTCCCGAAGTTTTTTATCGCTTAGTTTTATCGCTTTTGTTCTGTCGTTGTCGATTTCGCGCCATGCCTGCGATCAGCTGCGGTATGGCGGCCGCAAAGCGTCATGCCGGTTCGAGGTGCGGTATCTGCGGCCTTTCACCCTCGGCCTTGCCGGTGATCGGCGCGCGCGGCAGGCGCGCTTCGCCCGCTTCCATGACGAAGTTGTGCGTGAGCGAGTACCACGGCGGGGTCACGTCCGGGGCTGGCGCCTTGCCGGCGTCATGGCGCACGAAATCGCCGAGCAAGTGGCGGGTGACGCCGAACTGCACGTCGGTTTCGATATATTTGTCGTCCGGCGGATAAATCTGCGAGATGAGCGTCTTGTATCCGGGCTTGTAGGCGAGGAAGTGCAGGTGCGCGGGCCGCATGTTATGGCGACCCTGCGCGCGCAAAAGCTCACCGACCGGCCCGTCGATCGGAATCGGATAGCCTGCGGGCCTGATGCTGCGAAAACTGAAATGGCCCTGCGCATCGGTGATGAACTTGCCGCGCAGATTCATGTCGGATTGGGTCGGATCCTGATTTTCGTAAAAGCCCTCCGGCGAAGAGTGCCAGATGTCGACCTCAGCGCCTTCGATCGGCTTACCGCTCGCGTCGCGATAGTAAGCGTCGACGAACAGCACCGGGCCTGGCGTCGGCGAGCGTACGATCGAGCCGCCGCTCGGGGTCAGCGGCGAGTTCAAGCGCCAGAAGGGGCCGAGCTGGCTGGCGTCAGTCTCGGTCTGGCCGCGATCGCCGTTATTGAGCAAGCATACCAGCGCGGAAAAACCGAGCGTGCCTGACATCAATACGGCCTCGTTGTGCGTGTCGTTGGTGTGCTTGCCGATCGCGTTGATGTAAGCCGCCGCCGTCTGAAGTTCTTGCTCGGTCAACTTCACTTCACGGGCGAAATCGTGCAAGTGCCGGATCAGCGACGACATAATCTCGCGAAAGCGCGCATTGGGCGCACGCTGCAATTCGCTCAGCACCGCCTTGGTGACGTCTTTTTCAGTTTCGATAATCATTTGCCTACTCCCGCGACCGTCTGGAAAGGCCGCAACGCGGATTTTACGTGATCGGCCGCGGCCGCGCTATGCGCAGTCGTGCGAGAGGCTATGCGCTACATCAGGCCAAGCTCGCGCAACTCGCGCCGGAGCTTTTCCGGCATGGCGGCGGCGCCCGGCATCGCTTTTTCCAGGTCACGCGGAGCGTCCGCTGCGGGCAGGTAACGCCAGCCCTGGAACGCGCGAAACTGGCGCGGTGCGACCAGGACCACCTTGGGATCGAGCACCAGCCCGCAACGGCCCACGCCCTCTTTGTCGCGGAACGGCCTGACGTCGCGGATACGCTGCCGGCAGGCGATCTCGCCGCGGATCACCCAGTAGAGCGAACCGCCGTCGGTAAGTTCCGTAGCGCGTTTCGGCACCATGCGCGTACGGTGGATGTGCTCCGGCTTTTCGCCGCGCTTGCGTTTGTCCTTGAGCTTTTGCTTGATCCAGCCTTCGAGGTCGCGGACCGAGTCCGCACCGACACAAAGCTTGATGAGGTGAAGCGACATGGTTTGAGATTAGCCCTCACCGCTGCGTTCGATCACCATAATCTCTCCGCCTTCCACAACTTGCATGCCCTGCTCCGCCGCAATCGCCGTGACGACACCGGCAAACGGCGCGCGCAGCGTGTGCTCCATCTTCATCGCCTCGATCACGGCAAGGCGATCGCCGCCGGCGACCGTGTCCCCCAGGCGCACAAAAAGCTCAAGCACCCGGCCGTGCATCGGGGCTTTGACGACGCCGTCGCCGGTCGTTCCTTCCGCGGCTTGGGTCGAAACGTCCCGCAAGCGAACCTTGGTCTGGCGGCCGTGGCGCAGAACGTAGATTTCGCCGGGCGTTTCGTACACGTTTGCGTCGGTTGCGGGCTTCGCACCGGCAACCGTGACATCGGCGCCGCCCGGGCCATAACTGATATCGGCGTCCGCGCCCTCTCCATCGACAAGGATTGGAATCGTGATCGAACGAGTCCCGCCAAGCTGAAAGCCGTCGCGGGCGGCCCAGGGTGAAACGGTCCCGGCGGCATCTGCGGAGGATTCTTCTCCGGCCCGCGCAATCTCCCGTTCGATAAGCCGTGACACGCCAAGCGCTGCGGTGGCGTAGTCCGGCTCATGCGGGACAGCGCCGAGCGCGGCAAGGTTGCGATCGATGAAGCCGGTATCGACTTTACCCGCACGGAAAGCCGGCGCGCGGCAAAGCGCGCCAAGAAAGGCCACATTACTGCGAACGCCCGCGATCAGCGTCCGCTGCAGCGCGCTCGTCATCCGATCGAGCGCAGCTTCACGGTTCGGCGCGTGCGCGATCACTTTGGCGATCATGGCGTCGTAGAACGGCGTTACCTCGGCGCCAGCTTCGACGCCGCTATCCACCCTCACGTCGGTTGGCAGGCTCAAGCCGACGATGATGCCGGTCGAGGGCAAAAAGCCATGGTCCGGATCCTCGGCATAGACACGCGCCTCGATGGCATGCCCCTCGAAGCGGATTTGCGCCTGGCCAAGCGGCAGCTTTTCACCGGCGGCGACCTGGAATTGCCAAGCGACCAAATCGAGCCCGGTAACGGCCTCGGTCACCGGGTGTTCGACCTGAAGCCGCGTATTCATCTCGATGAACCAGAAGGCATCCTCGCGCGGCCCCGCGGTGCCGTCGGCAACGAACTCGACCGTGCCGGCGCCGATATAGCCGACCGCTTTTGCCGCCTCGACCGCCGCCGCGCCCATTTTTGCGCGCAGACTTGGTGTCATCCCGGGCGCTGGCGTTTCCTCGACGACCTTTTGGTGGCGGCGCTGTAGCGAGCAATCGCGCTCGCCGAGATGGATTGTGTTGCCGTATCCGTCGGCGAAAACCTGGATTTCAATGTGGCGGGGGGCGGCGATGTATTTCTCGACGAGGACACGACCGGAGCCGAAAGCAGCGGCGACCTCACGCACCGCACCTTCGAACGCGGCCTCGAATTCGGGCGCGCTGTCGACGCGGCGCAAGCCGCGCCCGCCGCCGCCGGCTGCCGGCTTGAGCAGAATTGGGTAGCCGATCAAGTCGGCCTGCGCCTTGAGGAACGCGGCATCCTGCCGTTCGCCGTGATACCCCGGCACGATCGGAACGCCGGCCTTTTCCATCAGGGCTTTGGCGCGATCCTTGAGGCCCATGGCGCGGATCGCCGCTGCCGGCGGGCCGACGAATACAAGACGGGCTTGCGAACAAGCCTCGGCAAATTCACTGCTTTCGGAAAGAAAACCGTAGCCGGGGTGAACGCACTGAGCGCCGGACTTTTTCGCAACCTCGATCAGCCGCTCGATGTTGAGGTAGCTGTCGCGCGGTTCGGCGCTGCCGATGAAGTGGGCCTCGTCGCACAGCCGTCGATGCAGCGCGTGCGCGTCGGCGGCCGAGTAAACCGCTATGGTCCGCATGCCAAGCCGTTTGGCGGTGCGCGCGATGCGGCAGGCGATTTCGCCGCGATTGGCAATGAGGACGGAGCTGAACATGACCAAGGATTGCCGCGACGGTCCGGCTTATCTTCGACTTATCGCGTGGTGGGCGCGGCCGAGGGCGGATTAAGCTGAATAGGGGCCGTCGTCGCCGTGGGTTGCCCCTGACTGCGCGCTGATGACGAAGATGGCGGCGCTGGCATCGGCTCCGGCCAAACCGGGTCGGTTACGGTTGGACCGGAAGCCGCCGATTGGACGGGCGCCGGCGCAGGCGGATTGGCCGTTTGCCGGCGCGAATGACGAGACGATGGTGCTTGTCCGTTGGGACTGGCGGCAGCTGCCGCGGCAACGCCCGGCAGAACCGGACCGGACGGCTCCGGATTCATGATGCTGACTGCCGGGATCGACGCCGATGTCGGGAAATCGATATTGACGAGCTTGTGTGGGCCTGCCGAGTTCGGCGCTTCGGCAACCGTCCCCTCGGATGGAGCACTCCATTGCGCGACGTAATGGTCGAGGTAGCGGTCGAAGGTCTCGGCGCTCAAATGAGCCCGTACCCGGCTCGCATCGTGCAGCAGCACGAGCGCCCTGCAATTTTGGCCGGTGCAGCCGTCGCGCACGGCGAGCATGTGAGCCAGAAAGCCGAAACGATCGGCTTCGAGCGAGCGACGCAACGGCGACACCAAGTCGTCGACATTTGCAGCGCCCCGCGCGGCATAAGAGTTCAAGCTTGAGAGCAGTTCCAGCTCCGCGGCGACATAGGCCGATGCCGCGGCGACACTCGCCGGCGAAGCAAACAGCGTCTTTTCACACGCCGCCTCGACGCTCTCCCCCGCGAGTGCATCGAGACAGGCAAGCGTGGATCCGGGCGCCAGCGTGCGCGCGGTCAACTCCTCCGCGCGCAGTTCGAAACTACGGCGCTCGGCCCCGCGGTCGCCCGCTGCGGGCCGGGCAGCAAAACTCCACGCGATCGCCGCTCCGAGTACCGCGCCAACGATGACGACGCCGGTCCGGCGGGCAGGACTAAGTGCAATCCGCAGCTGCGGCTGAAACAGCGCCAACATGCACAGCAGAATCAGCAAAGCTGCCGATCCGGCGGCGACCCACAAGCGCAATATCGAGGTTCCGAGTTCGGGGTCGACGCCGAGCATCACCTACTCCGCCGCGGACAGCGAGAAAGCCCCGCAGAAGTATGACCCAGCACTCCGCCGGATGCCAGTCCGATCAAGATTTGGCAAAAGAATACGTCGGCGCAGCCGCGAACCAAAGATCTCAGTGTTCGATGTCGAGTTGGCTTTCCTTCGCCACGCGCTCAAACGCTTCGCCGGGATTTTTGATGCGATACTGGTAATCGTCGCCGTCCGACGGCAACAACTTGACGACTTCGTAGGTACCGCTGGCGCCCGGCCGCGTAATCGGGCTCGACGTGTACAAAACGGTCTGACCGACACGGAATTTGTGCGCACGCAATATCGCGCTGCGCGCAACGATCTGCTGCGCAACGGCCGCGGCGGCAATCTTGACGCTACTGCCAGGTTCCGGCTTGCCCGAAACTTGCCGCGAAACAGTCTTGCGAACAACTTGGCTGCGGCCTGCTTTGGCCGGACGCCTCTTCACTGAAGTTTTGTTCATGGAACCGCACTATATAGGCAATCATCTTCCTGAGCAAAAAATATAGTATCGCGAAACCGCTTTTGCGACACCTTATTAGCGTAATTGATTAAGAGCCAAAATGCTTGGCGTTCAGATGGTTACGAGCGGAGTCTATACTTAATTCCGAGTTCAGACTTGATCGTGGCTCAAGGTGGATTTGCTCACGCTTGGCGCTGCCAGCCGCCCCTGTCATCGGCCTGCCAATAGGTCACCTCAAAGCCCGCCGCCTTCGCCTCGCGCCAGCGCCCGCGCGCGGCTTCAATCGCGTCAGGATCTTGGCCATCAAACACCAGCACGACGCGCTGATAGGCGGACATGTCGTCCGGCATTGTCGCCCCATCGACCAGAAAGCGAACCGCCGCACCGTTCGGGTTGCCTTCGTCAGCCGTCAACACGATCGGCTGCCGGGCGGCCTCGGCGTCTCGCGAAGTCCCATGCGGGAGAAAAGAATTGTCGCGCCAAGTCCATAAATGCGCATCGAGCGCCTCGACGCGCTCTTCGGACGACGCTTGCACGACAACACGCCAGCCGCGCTCGAGCGACTTTTGCAGCAGCGCCGGCAACACCTGCTCCGGCGTCTGGCCCTTCAACTGATAAAACAGGATTTCGGTCATGCGGTGTGGCCGACGATCACCGCTCGTAATGGTCTTCGACCAGACGATCGAGCAGCCGGACGCCCCACCCTGAGCTCCAGCTTTTATTAATGTCGGTCTGCGGCGACCCGAGCGCAGTGCCGGCGATATCGAGATGCGCCCACGGCGTCTTATTGACGAAACGCTGAATAAATTGCGCCGCGGTGATGGAGCCGGCAAAACGGCCGCCGGTATTCTTCACGTCAGCGAATTTAGAATCGATGATCTTGTCGTATTCGGGCCCAAGCGGCATGCGCCAAACCCGCTCGCCGGTCGCCTCCCCCGCTTTTACCAGCCGCTCGGCAAGTTTATCGTCGTTGCTGAACAAGCCTGCATATTCCTGCCCGAGCGCCACCATGATGGCGCCGGTCAACGTCGCCAGGTTGATCATAAATCGCGGTTTGAATCTCTTGTTGACGTAATAGAGGACGTCGGCAAGCACGAGGCGGCCCTCGGCATCGGTGTTGATGACTTCAATGGTCTGCCCGGACATGCTGGTGACGATATCTCCGGGCCGCTGCGCCTTGCCGTCAGGCATGTTTTCCACAAGTCCGATCGCGCCGATGACGTTCGCTTTGGCCTTGCGGGTGGCGAGCGCGTGCATCAGCCCGACCACGCACGCCGCTCCCGCCATGTCGCCTTTCATGTCCTCCATGCCGCTCGCGGGCTTGATGGAAATGCCGCCTGAATCGAAGCACACGCCTTTGCCGACGAAGGCAATCGGCTCGCCGCCGCGCTTGCCGCCGTTCCAGCGCATGACGACGAGCTTCGGTTCGTGCGCGGAACCTTGGCCCACTCCGAGCAACGCGCCCATGCCGAGCTTGCGCATCGCCGGCACGTCGAGCACCTCGACGACGACGCCGAGCTTTCGCAAGCTTGAGGCGCGGCGCGCGAACTCGCCGGGATAGAGCACGTTCGCCGGTTCGTTGGTCAAATCGCGCGCCCAGACGACGCCTTCGGCGAGGCCCACGGCGCGCGCCCAGGCCCTTTCCACCGCACCCGGATTGGCGCAAGCGATATTGACATCCACTTTGTCGGCCCGGTCGTCGCCTTCCTTGCGTTTGGTCTTGTAGTGGTCGAATTGATACCCGCGCAGCCGGGCGCCAAGCGCGACATCGGTGACTTGCTCGACTTTCAGCGCGCCTGCGGCAAGTTCGGCGACGATCGTTGCTTGCGGGGCGGCCGAAGGCACCCGCCCCATCGCCGCACCGCCAAGCTTGACTAGGTCCCGATCCTTGAGATCGCGCTCCTTGCCGGTCCCGAGCACTACAAGGCGAGGTACATTGAGACCGGAAGGCGCCAATATCTCCAGCGAGGAACCGCGCTTGCCGGTGAAGCGGTCGGCTGCGGCAGCCCGGCGTAGCTGATCGCCCATGGGCGCGAGCGCTTTTTGTGTCGCCGGGCCGAACTTGAGCCCTTCCCCACAGAACGTAACAAGAACACCTCGAAAACGATCCAACGAGGTGAAGCCGATCTTGGGGCCATCGGGCATGGTTCGGTCCTTCTCGGGCAGTCGGCAGGGCTTTTCGCGACCCGACTTATGAACCGGACCGGGTGATCCTGCAAAGCCGCCGTTCGGCCGGGCCATGGTCCTGGCGCGGCGGCCTGATAGTGCGAAAGCGTTAACCCTTTGCTTCGCAAGTTCAATGGCTTTGCCTTGGCGAGGCCATTTTGTGAACGCAAGAAATGGCTTGCTCTTAGGGGGAGCTCGGCTCGGGCGGTGACGCTGCCTTAGGGGGGCCGGGGCGGCCGTTTTGGCCCGTCAGGGGAAGTTTGAGTCCGATGGGGTCGATCGGCCGCTACATGTTTCGCACCACCATGGGTGCGTTCGTGATCACGTGCGTCAGCCTGACCATCGTGATGTGGTTCACGCAGGCGATCCGTGAATTCGACCTGATCACCAGCCAGCGCCAGACGGTCTTCGTCTTCATCGGCATCACCGGCCTGCTCATCCCCCTGCTGGTGATGCTGATTGCGCCGATTTCTCTCGTGCTGGCGACCGCCCACGTCCTCAATAAGCTGAGCTCGGATTCCGAGGTCATCGTGATGAATGCCGCCGGCGTGTCGCCGTGGCGGCTGGTCGCGCCGTTTTTGGCCGCGGGCTTGGTGGTCTCGATCCTGGTATCGGCTCTTGCCGCCTACATCTCCCCGCTCAGCCTGCGCGAGTTGCGCGACTGGGCGACACAAGTGCGCGCCGACATCCTCACCAACATCGTCCAGCCGGGCCGCTTCGCCACGGTTGGCGGCAATCTCACCTTCCACATCGCCGACCGGCGGCCCAATGGCCTACTCGGCGGCATATTCCTTGACGACCGGCGTGATCCGAAAGAACACGTCACGTTTCTCGCCGAGCAGGGCGAGATCGTGAAAAACGACAGCGGCGCGTTTCTCATCCTCGAAAAAGGCAGCGTTCAGCGTCTTGAAACCGGCCAACGCGATCCCCGCATCGTGACGTTCGATCGCTATCCCTTCGACCTCTCGAAGTTCACCAGCGGACCACAAAACGTGGTCTACAACGTGCGGGAAAAATACATTTGGGAGTTGATGTGGCCGAAGTCCGGCGAAGCGCTGACCGCCGCGCAGGCCGCCGAATACCGCTCCGAACTGCATGATCGTTTCGCGACGCCGCTCTATCCCATCGCGTTCGTTATTCTGGCCTATGCGTTTCTCGGGCCGCCGCAAACCACGCGGCAAAGCCGCACGCTGTCGCTGTTGGGGCTGATCGGCGCGGTGGCGATATTGCGGCTCGCCGGATTTCTCAGCGTTATTGTCGGCGTGCGCGTGCCGAGCGTACTCGCTGTGCAATATGTGGCGCTGCTCGGCTCGATCGCTGCCGCATGCTGGCAAATTTCGCGTGGCCAAGCCATGGAACCGGCCGCGGCGGTTTCGCGCCTAGCCTCCGTCATCACCGAACGCCTGGCCAAAGCGACGGCAAGCTAAAGGAACCGCTCAATGCTTGCCGGGACGCTGTCACGCTATTTCGGGTTTCGCTTTCTCCGGTCGGTGACCGGGTCGTTCTTCGGCGTGGTCGCGCTTGCCGCAATGATCGACTACGTCGAGCTGTTGCGCCGCAGCTCCGACTGGCCGAACGCCACGGCGCTGATCCTCGCCGAGATTTCGATTTTCCGGGTTCCTCAGCTCGCCGAGCGCATCATGCCGTTTGCGGTGCTGGTGGGCGCCATGTCCTGTTACCTGGCGCTGTCACGCCGTCTCGAATTGGTCGTGGCGCGCGCCGCCGGGGTTTCGGCCTGGCAATTCGTGGCGCCTTCGATGGTCGTGGCGTTCCTGTTCGGCATCGTCGCCACCACGGTCTATAATCCACTCGCTGCGGTGCTGCACGAGCGCTCGAAGCGCCTCGAAGCCGAGATGATGGGCGGCGTTGCCGGCTCGGCAGTGCAGGAGAATTCCGGCGGCTTTTGGGTTCGCCAGCGCAGCGCCGATGGCGCCGCCATCATCAACGCCCGATCGAGCCGCGAGCAAGGCTCCCAGCTCGGCAGCGTCAGCGTCTATACCTTCGATGCCGCCGGCCAGTTCCAAGAGCGGATTGAGGCAAAAAGCGCGACGCTGGACGCAGGCTACTGGAATTTCCGGGATGCCCGCATTTATGCCACCGGCAATCCTCCGGTGCTGCAGGACACCTACCGGCTCGCCACCAATTTGACGCTCGAGCAGGTACGCGAGAGTTTTGCCACGCCTGAAACCGTGCCGTTCTGGCAACTGCCTTCATACATCGAGCTGGCGGATCGGGCGGGATTAGTCGCCGCCGGCTACCGCCTGCAATACCAGCAGTTGCTGTCACGGCCGTTCCTGCTCACCGCCATGGTTTTGCTCGCCGCTTCGGTGAGCCTTCGCTTCTTCCGTTTCGGCGGTGTGCAGAAAATGGTGCTTGGCGGAATCTCCGCCGGCTTTCTGCTCTTCGTGTTGTCGAAGTTCACGGAGGATATGAGCAAATCCGAGCTCATGTCGCCGGTCCTGGCGGCATGGATTCCGGTACTGGTCGGCAGTTTTACTGGCTTCGTCGTGCTGTTGCACCAGGAGGACGGCTAGTGGTGCGTGCGTTCCGGCCTCTTCGTTCAGCGTTACGTGGTCATGTTCGGGCGAGCGCCGCAGTCCTTGCGGCGCTGCTGGCCTTTGCCGCGTATTCTCTGGTCGTGCCCGAACCGACCCTGGCGCAGGCCAGCCTGATGCATTTTCCGCCACGGCCGCCAGCGCCCAAACCGCCCGCGACGCCGTCGGATGCGCCGATGCTCGTGCAGGCAACCGAGATCAAATACGACTACACCAACAACACGGTGTCCGCGGTCGGCAACGTGCAGATTTATTATCACGGTTCGACCGTGGAAGCGGACGAGGTCACCTACGACCAGAAGACAAAGCGTCTGCAGGCACGCGGCAACGTCAGGCTGACCGAACCCGACGGCAAGATTACTTACGGCCAGTTCATCGATCTGACCGACGATTATCGCGACGGCTTCGTCGATTCGTTGCGGCTCGAGACCCCGGACGATGCGCGCTTTGCTGCGACGCGCGCCGATCGTGATAAGGGCGTCTACACCGTCATGCAAAACGGCGTTTATACCGCTTGCGAGCCATGCAAGGACAATCCGAAGAAGCCGCCGCTCTGGCAGATAGAGGCCGAGCGCATTATCCACGACAACGGCGAGAAGATGCTTTATTTCGAGGACGCCCGCGTCGAGTTTTTCGGCATGCCGCTGATCTACTACCCGTTCATGTCGACGCCGGATCCTTCGGTGTCGCGCAAGAGCGGCTTTCTGTTTCCGAATCTCACCTACTACAGCGTTTACGGCGGCGGCGTTGAAATCCCCTATTTCTGGGCGATCGCGCCGGACAAGGACCTGACGTTGTCGACGATTGTGACAACAAACCAGGGTCCGCTGCTCCAGGGTATTTGGCGCCAGCGCTTCCAAGACGGCTACTTTTCGATCAAGGCTGCCGGCATTTTTCAGACCGACCCGGGTTATTTTGCCTCGCGCGACGGCGTCAACAGTCCGACGTCAAACGTATTTCGCGGTGCCGCCCAGACCGCCGGCCAATTCTCCCTCAGCGACAAGTGGGTGTGGGGCTGGACCGGCCTTCTGGAGAGCGACCACCAATTCCTATACGACTATAGTCTCGGCCAATTCCTCGGCTCGTTCGATCCATTCCACACCGGCATCGCCGCCGAAGGCGTTTCGCAGCTCTACCTGACCGGCGCCAACGACCGCAGCTACTTCGACGTCCGCTCGATTTATTACTACGGCTTCTCCGGCGCGGACGTGCAGGCTCAGATCCCCATCATCCATCCAGTGCTGGACTACTCCAACGTTGCGCCACAGTCGGTGCTGGGCGGCGAACTAAGTTACAAGTTCAACCTGACCAGCCTGACCCGCCAGCAGGCCGAGTTTCAGGCCATCAACACGAATGCGTTGAATAACAACTTGTGTCCGTCACTAACTCCCGGAGTAGTCCCGACTAAGTCCAACTGCCTGTTGCGCGGCATCGCCGGAACTTATACGCGCGCTTCCGGCGAGCTGGACTGGCGACGCACCGTGGTGACGGACGGTGGCCTCATGATCACGCCCTTCCTCGGCGTGCGCGGGGATGTCGCCCAGCTCGACGTCGAGAACCAGCCCGGAACATCAAACTTCATCGCTCCCGGCTCGAGCGACCTCGCGCGCGCCATGCCCGACGCCGGCGTCGAGTACCGTTACCCGTTCGTCGATGTCGAGCCGTGGGGCACGCAGACCATCGAGCCGATTGCGCAGGTTATTCTGCGTCCGAACGAACCACAGATCGGCAGGTGGCCCAACGAAGATGCCCAGAGCGTGGTGTTCAGCGACAGCAATTTGTTTTCGATCGACAAATTTTCCGGCTGGGACCGCGTCGAAGGCGGCGGCCGCGTCAACGCCGGTTTTAAATACACGGCCCAGGTCAACAAAGCCGGCTCGCTCGATGTATTGTTCGGGCAGTCGTATCAGATCTACGGCGTGAATTCTTACGCAGCCTCCGACCTCACGAATACCGGATTGGAAAGCGGTCTCGACAAGACCGTTTCCGACTACGTCAGCCGGGTCACGTATCAACCGAACGATGTCCTCTCATTTACGGCGCGCGGACGATTCTCCTCGGGTGGATTTGATCCGGGTCTCGGACAAGACGTAAAGGAGTTCACGCCCGAGCGCCTCGAATTCGAAACCCGCGTTAACTTCGATCGCTGGACGCTGCAGGTGGGGTATGGCGACTATGCACCGCAACCCGAGATCGGCTTTCCGTTGCGACGCGAAGAAATCCAGCTCGGCGCTTCGGTCAAGGTGACGCAGAACTGGGTTTTGCAAGGCTATGCCGAGTATGATCTTAAACTCGGCCAAATTGACCAGACGCGTTTTGGCGTGGGCTACACCGATGACTGCCTGCTCTTGGCCGTCAATGTGATCACCGGCTACCTCTATACCGGCCCAACGCCAACGCCGAATAATGGCGTCATGCTGCAACTGAGCTTGCGTACACTCGGCCCCAACTCCTTGAGTTCCCATCTCCGCGTTCTAAATTTCTCCACATGGAGGTACTATTGAGTTTGAGACGGACTGGGGGCACAGCAGGAACAACACCCACGCAGGAGAACCCGGGAAAGTGACACTGCAGATTCCGCCCCGCCCCCGCTGGAAAGCCGCCGCCGCAGCCATGCTCGCCGTCGCAATCATGCTCGCGGCGTCCTCTGCCGCCCGCGCACAACAGGTCATTGCGCTCGTCGGCGGCACGCCGATCACGACCCTAGACTTCGAGCATCGCGCCAAGTTCCTCCAGATGACCACCAAGAAGGTGCCGTCACGCAAAGAAGTGCTCGACAGCCTGATCGACGAAATCCTGGAAGTGAAGGAGGCCAAGCGTTTCAGCGTCGAGGTGCCCGATTCGCAAATCGATGCCTCCTACGCCGACGTCGCGCACCGTCTGGGGATGGACGGACCGAAGCTGACGCAATTGCTGGTGAGTAACGGCGCGAGCGAAGACACGCTCAAGCGGCGGCTGCGGGCGCAGATGGTCTGGATGAACCTCGTGCGCGGGCGCTACAAGGCGAGCCTGGAAATCAGGGACAAGGACGTCGAGGCGCAGCTCCAGTTGCACAAGCCCGACGAGAAAAAGAACGACGTCGGCTACGAGTACATCATGCGGCCCGTCGTGCTCATCGTACCGCGCGGTTCGCCCGACGCTGCATTTGAATCCCGAAAGCGCGACGCCGAAGCCCTGCGTGTCCGCTTTTTGAACTGCAACGACGGCGTCGCTTTCGCGCGCGCCTTGCCCGACGTCGCGGTCCGCGATCAAGTATCGAAGTTCTCCGCCGATCTCGCGCAGCAGCTACGCCAGATTCTCGACGATACGGCGGTCGGTCATCTGACTCCGCCCGAGCAGACGGCCGAGGGCATCCAGATGTTCGCGATCTGCGCCAAGAAAGAAACCAAATCCGACACCCCGGAAATGCGCGAAATTCGCGACCAGATGATGCAGCAGAAATTCGGCGCGAAAGCCAAGCGCTATCTGGAGGATTTGCGTCGCCAGGCGATGATCGAATACAAGATGCCGGAAGACAAATAGCCGGACGAGCAGCGAAATTGTGCAGCCCTTAGCATTGACGCTCGGCGAACCCGCCGGGATCGGGCCCGACCTTGCCCTTGCAGTCTGGCGCCGCCGCCGCGAGCTTGACGTTCCGGAATTCTACATCGTCGCCGACCCCGATTTCTTGCAGCGTCGCGCCAAGCGGCTCGGTCTCGATATTCCGATCGCGACAGTGACGCCGGCGGCTGCCGCCACCACGTTTTCATCGGCATTGCCGGTGGCGGCGCTTGGCGTCGAAGCGACCGCCGAACCGGGTGTGCCGGATCGGTCGAGTGCTCCCGCCGCCATCGCCTCGATCCGCCGCGCCGTCGCCGACGTCATCGCCGGCAAGGCGGCCGCGATCGTGACCAATCCGGTGGCGAAGAACGTGCTTTACGACTCGGGCTTCGCCGAACCGGGCCACACGGAATTCTTGGCTACGCTGGTGCAAGAAGCCACCGGCAAAACGCTTCGTCCGGTGATGATGCTGTGGTCGCCCGAGCTTGCTGTCGTGCCGGTGACGATCCATTTGCCGCTGCGGGAGATCTTCCAGCATCTGTCGACCGGACTCGTGGTCGAGACCGGACGCATCGTCGCGCGCGATCTTGCCATGCGGTTTCGCATTGCGCGGCCGCGGCTTGCGGTCGCCGGGCTCAACCCTCATGCCGGCGAAAATGGCGCGCTCGGCGAGGAAGACCGCGCGCTCGTCGCGCCCGCGGTGACGCGGCTTGTCGCCGACGGTATCGACGCGAGGGGTCCGCTGCCGGCCGACACGATGTTCAGCGAGCAGGCGCGGGCCACTTACGACGTGGCGCTGTGCATGTATCACGATCAGGCGCTGATCCCGATCAAGACGCTGGCGTTCGATCACGCCGTCAACGTCACGCTCGGGCTGCCCTTCGTGCGAACCTCGCCCGATCACGGCACCGCCTTCGACATCGCCGGCACCGGTCTTGCCGACGTCACGAGCCTCGTCGCGGCGCTGCGGCTCGCGGCTCGGCTTGCGCTGGCCGAGAAGCCGGCGACGATGCCGGCGTCGTGACCTAACAGCATTTTCGCGAAAGGTGGACACCGGCTTTCCGTTGGAAAATGCGACAAAACAAAAAAACCGCGGCGCCTGCCGATTCAATCAAGCCGGAACATCCGCTGGCGCCGGACGGGTTGCCGCCGTTGCGCGAGGTCATTCGCCGGTACGGCCTCATCGCCAAAAAATCGCTCGGACAGAATTTCCTGCTCGACCTTAATCTCGCTTCCCGCATCGCGCGCTCCGCCGGAGCGCTCGCGGACGTGACGGTGGTGGAAATCGGCGCCGGGCCCGGCGGCCTGACGCGGGCACTACTGGCGCTCGGGGCTTCGCGCGTGATCGCAGTCGAGCGCGACGATCGCGCGATCGCTGCGCTGCAAGAGATCGCCGAACGCTATCCGGGCCGGCTGCAGATTGTCGCCGCCGACGCGCTCGCTTTCGACCCTCGTTCCATCGTCGACAGCCGTCCGGCGCGCATCGTTGCCAACTTGCCCTACAACATCGCCACCGCGTTGCTGGTGCAATGGCTTACCGTCGAGCCTTGGCCGCCCTGGTATGATGCCGCGGTGCTCATGTTTCAGCGCGAGGTCGCCCAACGCATCGTCGCCGTGCCAGGCTCAAAAAGCTACGGACGGCTCTCCGTGCTGGCGCAATGGCGTTGCGAGCCGCGAATTCTGTTCGACGTCAACCCTTCGGCATTCGTTCCGCCGCCGAAAGTTACGTCGTCGCTGGTGCATCTGTCGCCGCGGGCGGCGCCGCTGCCGTGCAGTCGCGCGCTTCTGGAAACCGTGACCCAAGCCGCATTCGGCCAGCGCCGCAAAATGCTCAGGCAAAGCCTGCGCTCGCTCGGCGTCGATACTTCGGCCCTTCTCGCAGCCGCCGACCTTAGCCCGACGGCGCGCGCCGAAGACATTCCGGTTGCGGGCTTTGTCGCACTCGCCCGCGCTCTCGCCGGGCAACGCGGCCTCGGGCATGATGCCTCCAATCGGACGTCGCATTCGCACGCCGGGGAGTGAAAAACCGCCATGAACCAGATCCGCCGCCAATCACTCGTCGCCTATGGCGCGCCGCTGTGCGAGACGGTGGCCGACCGCCCGACGCCGCATGGCAGCGAAGTGCTGGTCCGGATCGGGCGCTGCGGCGTGTGCCACTCCGACCTGCATCTGCAAGACGGCTATTTCTCTCTCGGCGGCGATAAGAAACTTGATGTGACGGCGGGTCGCAAACTGCCGTTCACGCTTGGCCACGAGATCGCCGGCGTGATCGAAGCGGGGGGCGAGGACGCCGGCGGCGCGAGCATCGGCCGCCGCGTCGCCGTCTATCCTTGGATCGGCTGCGGCGTGTGCGCCGCATGCCTCGGCGGGGAAGAGAATTTATGCTCGAACAACCGCCACCTCGGGGTTGCGGCCGATGGCGGTTTTGCGAGCCACGTGCTGGTTCCGCATCCACGTTATCTGCTCGACTACGCGCCGCTGCCGGCCGACTTCGCCGGGCCGCTGATGTGCTCGGGCTTGACGGCTTATGCGGCGCTCAAGCGTTTCACCGGCAAGCCCGAGCGCGGCCCGGTGCTGCTGGTCGGGCTTGGCGGAGTCGGCATGATGGGTCTCGCGATTGCTCAAGCGTTGTTTCGCACGCCGCCGATCGTTGCCGACATCGACCCAGAGAAGCGAAAAGCCGCGCTCAGAGCCGGCGCGGCGGAGGCCTACGATCCGTCCGACCCGCAAGCCCGCAAAGCAGTGATGACCGCAACGGGCGGACTACTCGCAATCTGCGATTTCGTCGGCTCAGACAAATCCCTGCAATTCTCCACGGGCGTTCTCGGCCGAGGCGGCAAGGTCGTGGTGACGGGACTTCTCGGCGGCAATTTCTCAATCGGGGCCGCCATGTTCGCGATCAAAGCGATGACAATCGAAGGCACGCTGACGGGCACGCTCGCCGAGGCGCGCGACCTGCTCGATCTAGTTCGGGCAAAGAACATCGCGCCGATCCCGACCCGCGACCGCCCGCTCGGCGAGGCGCAGGCGGCGCTCGACGATCTGCGCGCCGGCCGCGTCGTCGGGCGCACCGTCTTGACGGCCTGATCCGGCTCCGCGCCGGCACGCGACGGCATTTAGCCGGCGCAATAGCGCACTCGACAGTCGGTCAGTCGCAGCGCGTTCACAATTTCGCCTGCAGGGCGCGCACGAAGGCCGACAGACCGATCTGGCGTTCGCGTTTGAGGCGCTCGGCGGCAAGAATTGCCCGCACCTCCGCGAACGCCTCGTCCACGTCGTGATTGACGATGACGTAATCATACTCCGGCCAATGACTCATCTCGCCCGCCGCCTTAGCCATGCGCGTACCGATGATGTCGTGGCTGTCCTGCGCCCGGCGCCGCAGCCTTCGCTCCAATTCCCTGATCGTCGGAGCCAGGATGAAGACGCTGACGAGATCGTCTCGTGCCTTCTCGCGCAGCTGCTGCGTGCCTTGCCAATCGATGTCGAACAGCACGTCCCGGCCGGCCCGCAAGGCGCTCTCGACCGGGCGGCGCGGCGTACCGTAGCAATGTCCGAAAACCTCCGCCCATTCCAGAAGCTGGCCCGTTTTCGTCATTTTCTTGAAGCGCGCCAGATCGATGAAATGATAATCGCGGCCGTCGACTTCGCCGCGGCGCCGCGGTCGCGTGGTGACCGAAATCGAAAGGTCGACGTTGCGATCGGCCTTCAACAACATGCGCGAAAGCGTGGTCTTGCCGGCGCCCGACGGCGAGGACAAAACCAGCATCAGGCCGCGCCGCGCGATTTTCTTTCGATATTGCCTCTTACGCGCCATCGGCTATTCCACGTTCTGCACCTGCTCGCGGAATTGCTCAACGGCGGCCTTGAGCTCGAGGCCGATGTTGGTGAGTTCGACGTCGTTCGCCTTGGCGCACAGCGTGTTGGCCTCGCGGTTAAGCTCCTGGGCAAGAAAATCGAGCCGGCGGCCGACGGGGCCACCTTGGTCGATCAGCAGCCGCGCCTGGGCGACGTGCGCGGCAAGGCGGTCAAGCTCTTCGCGGATGTCGGCCTTGGTCGCGATCAGGATGGCTTCCTGATGCAGCCGGTCGGAGTCAAAACGGCCGGACTGTTCCAACAATGTCGCAATCTGCTCCGCAAGCCGTGCCCGGATCGCCTCCGGCCGGCGGCCGGGCACAAGTTCGGCGCGTTGCGCGAGCGCGGCGATTTCGCCGAGCCGCGTCGCCAACACACGGCCGAGCGCAGAGCCCTCGCGGCGACGCATCTCGACAAGCGCGCCGATCACCTCGACAAATCCGCCGAGTGCTGCCGCTTCGGCGGTGCGGCGGTCCTCTTCGCGCTCCTCGGCGTCGGCGACTTCCATCACGCCCTTGAGCGCCAGGAGACCGTCGAGCGACGGCGGTGAAACGTCGACTTTCGCGGTCAACTGGCGCGCCGCGGTCAAAATCGCCTCGAGTACGCCGGTGTTGATACGAACCACCGGGAGGATCCCGGTGCGCTCGACGGAAAGGCTCGCTTGAACGGATCCCCGCGCCAACGCGTCGGCGGCCTTGGCGCGGACCAGCGCCTCGATCGCGTCCCAGCCAGGCGGCAGGCGAAGCCGGACATCGAGGCCTTTACCGTTGACCGACTTGACCTCCCAGGCCCAGGCATACGAGCCGGTTACGCCGTGGCCGCGAGCGAATCCGGTCATGCTCGACAGCGCCATGAAACGCGATCCTGCTCGGAAAAATCGCAAAATAGGCGGCGAACTTAGCGGCGGCGTTCCGCCGTCACAAGGGCAACGAGACACTCATCCCTTGGCAAATTGCGGCGCGCTAATGCGTCGTCTGCGTGTTTTGGCCGTGATGGCCCGCACTGTGGTGCGGTTGCGCGGTCGGAGCCGGCGCACCTTGCGGCGGCGACGAAACCAATTGCGCGTCGGGCGGGGCCTGATCCTTCTGGTCGGCCTCGAGGGACCGCAGTCGGGCGACGTTTTTCTGATGCTGCTCGTAAGTCTCGGAGAAGACGTGACCGCCGGAGCCATCGGCCACGAAATAGAGTTCGCGCGTGCGCGCCGGATTCGCGGCGGCTTCGAGCGAGGCGCGACCGGGATTGGCGATCGGTCCCGGCGGCAGGCCATCGATTTGATAGGTGTTGTACGGGGTCGGCTGCTCGATCTCACTCTTCATGATCGGGCGGCCGAGCGTGCCCTTGCCGCCGACCAGCCCGTAAATGATGGTCGGGTCCGATTGCAGCCTCATCTTCTGTTTCAGCCGGTTGATAAACACGGCGGCGACCCGGCTGCGTTCGTCCGGCTTGGCGGTTTCCTTCTCGACCAGTGAAGCGAGAACGACGAGCTCCTCCGGTGTCTTGATCGGCAGATCGTCCGAATGGCGGTCCCAGATTTCCTTAAGCACGCGCTGCTGCGACTGCTGCATGCGTTGGATCATCTGTTCGCGCGTCACACCGCGAGTGAAGTTGTAGGTATCCGGCAGCAAGGTGCCTTCGCGCGGAATTTCTTTGATGTTTCCGGTCAGGATATCGTCATCGAGAAGCCGCGCCACGATCTGCTCGGACGTCAGTCCCTCTGGGATGGTCACCTGATGCGTCACGACGCGGCCGTCGATGATGGTCGCGACTACATCGCGCAGGCTGGCGCGCGCCTTGAACTGGTATTCACCCGCTTTGAGACCTTCGCGGGCCTTGAGCACGAGCACGCCGCCGACGAATACCCAAGGCTGGTCGATAACCCCTTCATGCACGAGGACGTCGGCGATATCGCGGATGCCGGAACCGCGCGGGATGTTGACGACGTGATCTTCGGTCAGCGGGCCGGGAGCGTCGAAGCGCTGTTTACCGGCGACGAGCGCGGCGCCCGCCGCGATCGCCAGCAGAATGAAGATGCTGATGATGGCGTTGCCGACAACAACAAACGGATGCCGCGCTCCCCGCGAGCGGCGCGCCGGCATTTCAACCGTATCCGGCTCGATCGCGGCCCGTGGACTGCGTGGCGTCAAGTGCTTGGAAGTTTTGGAGGCCATGGGAACCGGGCCAATTCCATTCACCAGCCGCTCGGAGATCGGCGGATATGGCTCGCCGCCAGGTACACCGCGGCCAGCGTCCCGTGACTTTGGCATAGATCCGCGGACCGGGGCACTGGCGGCAGGGCTCGCGCCGGGCGGTAAAACCACCGGCCGCGCGCGAGCAACCGCCGCGGCTGCGGGCGGCGCTTTGCCGTTCGCATTGCCGGGGCGTTCGGAAGCGGCCTTGGGCGAGGCCTGCGTCGCCGCGGTTGCGGCAGGCAGTTTTTGCACCGCCGCGGCCGGCTGCGGTGCATCGCCAAGCCGCGCCGCCACCGCACGCGCCGGCGCACTGGCCTGGCCGTTAGCTTTTGGCGGGTCAGAATCAGTCACCGCCACATGTCCACGTTGGCACTCATTTGATCTGCGAAAAAAGCCGCCGCATCGCGCGCGGCGAACCAAAGGGATGATCGATCCGCAGTGAATTGCAGCCGAGTGAGGAGCAAATATGGCGGAACAGTGATTGCGTCACTAATGCATCCGCCGGAACACGAGCGAAGCATTAGTGCCGCCAAATCCGAACGAATTCGACAGTACGATGTTGACGGGACGCTTTCGCGCCTTGTGCGGCACGAGATCGAGCGCGGTGGCAACCGAAGGGTTGTCGAGATTGATCGTCGGCGGCACCACCTGATCGCGGATCGCGAGCAGGCAAAAAATCGCCTCGACCGTGCCGGCGGCGCCGAGCAGATGGCCGATCGACGACTTGGTCGACGACATGCTGATATTCGCCGCGGCGTTGCCGACCAGCCGCTCGACCGCCTTGAGTTCGATCTCATCGCCAAGCGGCGTCGAGGTGCCGTGGGCATTGATGTAGTCGATCTCGCTGGCCGAAATTTCTGCGCGGCGGATGGCCGCCTTCATGCAGCGCAACGCGCCATCGCCGTCTTCGGCCGGAGCGGTGATGTGATAGGCATCGCCGGACATGCCGTAGCCGATGAGTTCACCATAGATGCGCGCGCCCCGTCGCACGGCATGGTCGTACTCTTCGAGCACCACGGCGCCGGCGCCCTCCCCCAGCACAAACCCGTCGCGATCGCGATCGTACGGCCGCGAGGCGCGCTCGGGCGTGTCGTTGAATCCGGTCGACAGCGCGCGGCATGCGGAGAAGCCCGCGACCGAGATACGATTGACCGGCGATTCAGTGCCACCGGCCACCATGACGTCGGCATCGCCCAGTGCGATCAAGCGGCCGGCGTCGCCGATGGCGTGCGCCCCGGTCGAGCAGGCGGTGACGACGGCGTGGTTTGGGCCTTTGAGCGAATGCGCGATCGAGACATAGCCCGCGGCGAGATTGATGATCCGGCCGGGAATAAAAAACGGCGAGACGCGGCGCGGGCCCCGGTCGCGCAACAGCAGCGCGGTTTCGGCAATGCCTTCGACGCCGCCGATGCCGGAGCCGATCAACACCCCGGTCGTGATCTGGTCTTCGTATTCGCGCGGATGCCAGCCGGCGTCGTTGAGCGCCTGCGTCGCCGCCCCCATGGCGAATACGATGAATTCGTCGACCTTGCGCTGCTCCTTCGGCTCCATCCACTGATTCGCGTCGAAGGTGCCGCCCGACCCGTCACCGCGCGGAACTTGACCGGCGATCTTGCTCGGCAGATCGGAGACGTCGAATTTTTCAACGCGCCCGATTCCGCTTTCGCCCGCGATCAGTCGCTGCCACGTCGGCTCGACCCCGCAGGCGAGCGGCGTCACCATGCCAAGACCAGTGACGACGACACGCCTCATCATCAACGCTCCGAGCAGCCCGCGTTACGCGCGACCGCACGATCCATACAGCGCAGCAGGCCGCGGCCGGGTGTCAGCTCTTCGCGTTCTTTTCGAGGAATTTTATCGCGTCGCCCACGGTGAGAATAGTCTCGGCGGCGTCGTCGGGAATCTCGCAACCAAACTCCTCCTCGAAGGCCATGACGAGCTCGACCGTGTCGAGACTGTCGGCGCCGAGATCATCAATGAAACTGGCGTTTTCGGTCACCTTGTCGGGCTCGACTCCGAGATGTTCGACAACGATCTTCTTAACCCGCTCGCCAATATCACTCATCGTTTCCAACCTCTTCTTTCAACGCGACCCGATTAATGACACGCCGACCCCGTCCGAGTGTTAAAATAACTCTCGGGCGACGCCGCGGGTCGACAGCGATCAGAGGCGGACGTTGGCGCCCTGCACTCCGGCTTTGCGGTCCCCCCGCCAACTCAGGGTCCGGTTACCACACTTCAATTGCGTTGACCAGCGCGAGCGCGCGCCGACACCACGCCACTATGACATTCAAATCATGACCATTCCGCCGTTCACATGCAACGTCTGCCCGGTGATGTAACCGGACTCGTTAGCGGCCAGAAAAGCGACCGCGGCCGCCACCTCATCGACCGTTCCGGCGCGGTTCGCTGGAATTTTCGCGAGGATGATCTCGCGCTGCTTGTGGTTGAGCTTGTCGGTCATTGGCGTGACGATGAATCCGGGCGCGACACAATTAGCGGTGACGCCGCGCTTTGCGTATTCCTGGGCGATTGCCTTGATCATGCCGGCAATTCCCGCTTTGGCGGCGACATAATTGGCCTGGCCGGGATTGCCCGTTGTCCCCACCACCGAAGTAATGGCGATGACGCGGCCGAAACGGCGCCGCATCATGCCGCGTATCGCGGCGCGCGCGAGACGGAACGTGGCGGTGAGATTGACCGTGATTACCCGTTCCCAGTCGTCGTCGCGCAATTGCACGAAGAGATTGTCCTTCGTCACCCCGGCATTGGCGACGAGGATGTCGAGCTGGCCCATCGCTTCCTCGGCACGCGGGACGAGCGCATCGGTGTCGGCGGCATTGGCGAGATCGCAGGGCAACACGTGGACGCGACCGCCGAGATCCGCAGCAAGCCGGTCGAGTACATCCTGGCGGGTGCCGGAAATACCGACCGTCGCTCCCTGGGCGTGCAGCGTGCGGGCAATGCCGCCGCCGATCGCGCCGGTGGCGCCTGTGATCAAAGCGGTCTTCCCGGTAAGTTCAAACATGACCGTCCTCGCAAATAGACAAAGCTAGGGACGCGCCGCCTGGAACCGGGCGATGTCCTCGGGCGTACCGATCGCGGAGGCGCCCGCCGCTTCCGCAATGCGCTTAATCAAGCCCGTCAGCACTTTGCCGCTGCCCAGTTCGTAGAACACGGTCACGCCGGCTTGCACCATGAAAAGAACAGACTCGCGCCAACGCACCGTGTGGGTCACCTGCTCGACGAGCGAACTCACGATAGTGGATGGGTCCTTGATCGGCGCGGCGAGGACGTTGGCGACCACCGGCACGGCCGGGGCCTGCACTGGGACCGCGGCGAGCGCCTCGGCCATAACGTCGGCGGCTGGCTGCATGAGGGAGCAGTGGAACGGCGCGGATACCGGCAGCATCATCGCCCGCTTGACGCCCTGCGCCTTGGCGATCTCGACCGCGCGTTCGACCGCGAGCTTGGCGCCGGACAACACGACCTGTCCGCCGCCGTTGTCGTTTGCGGCCGCGCACACTCCCGCGGCCGAAGCTTCGATCGCTATCGACTTCGCCGCGTCGAGTTCGACCCCGATCAGCGCGGCCATGGCGCCGACGCCCACCGGTACGGCCTTTTGCATGGCGCGGCCGCGAATACGCAGCAGCCGCGCCGCATCGGCAACGGTCAGCGACCGGGCGGCGGCAAGCGCTGAATACTCGCCGAGCGAGTGGCCGGCGACGAAAGCCGCATCGCGCGCGAGATCGACGCCGGCCTCGGCCTCGAGCACTCGCAGCGCGGCAAGCGACACGGCCATGAGTGCCGGCTGGGCGTTTTCGGTCAATGTGAGCGCGTCGCCCGGGCCGTTCCACATTGTCTCGCTGAGCTTGTCACCGAGAGCGGCGTCGACTTCCTCGAAGACGCGGCGGGCCGGCGCGAAGGCTTGCGCCAAACCCTTGCCCATGCCGACCGCCTGGCTGCCCTGGCCGGGAAAAACAAAAGCCGCTGTCATCGCTTGCCCCTCGGAAGGGGCGAAAGATACCCCGAGCCCATCCGTGTCAAGGGACAGACCCGGTAACAAAGCAACAACCGTAAGTCGCTAGTGTCGCCGATCCACAGGCGCGCAGGCGGACATGAATCCAGCGTTACAGGTGACCGACGCCGACCTGAAGCGCGCCAGACAAGATCCGGCGTTTCGCCACGAGCTTTTGCAACACAGCCTGGAACTCCTGCTCGGCAAACTGCAAAAGCAGCGCCAAACCGGCCGCGATCCGGGCGCAAACCCAATGGAAATGCGCGAGGCCGTTGCGCTGGCGGTACGGCTTGCCGAGCTGATCCAGGCAACCTTGGACGTTTCGCGGCCTCGTTGACGACATTGCCTCGATTCCGAAGCATTAACTTGCCTTTCCGCGCGGGCCGCGTATAACGCCGATCTTTCCGCTCGACCCCGGCCGGGGGCTGAACGGACGGCCGTACCGGCGCGATGCGCCACCATAAGGTGCGGTAGGACCGATGAGGTCCGGCGTCCGGTGTCCCCGCCTTCAGAGCATCCGAGCCTTTCCTGAAGGGCTCGAGGGGCTTGGCGCCGGGTGCGGGCGAAGACAACAGGAAAGGGCATCTATGTCGCTCTACGAGCACGTCTATCTTGCGCGCCAGGACGCCAGCGCGCAGCAGGTGGAAGAATTGACCGCGCACTTGAAGAGCGTGGTCGAAGGAATGGGCGGATCGATCTCTAAGGCCGAATACTGGGGCGTGAAGTCGCTGTCCTACCGGCTGCGCAAAAATCGCAAGGCCCATTTCACGCTGCTGAACCTCGACGCTCCGACGGCCGCGATCAACGAGATCGAGCGACTTGAACGGCTCAACGAGGACGTGCTGCGCTATCTGACGATCAGGGTCGACGAGCACGAGGAGGGCCCGTCGGCGATGATGCGCCGGGTCGAACGCGACCGCGACCGTGATGACCGCCGCGGTGACCGCGGCGACAGATTTGATCGTGGGGATCGTGGCGACCGCGGCGATCGCGGTGACCGCCCGCGGGACCGGGAACGCCGTCCGCGTGAAGATTCCGACGAAACCCCAACCACGGCGGAGGCATAACAATGGCCATGTCACCGCAATCAGGCGGAGCGCGCCGGCCGTTCTTTCGCCGCCGCAAGAGCTGCCCCTTCTCGGGCGCCAACGCTCCCAAAATCGACTACAAGGACGTCAAACTCCTGCAGCGCTTCGTATCCGAGCGCGGCAAGATCGTGCCGAGCCGCATCACGGCGGTTTCAGCCAAGAAGCAGCGCGAACTGGCCCAGGCCATCAAGCGCGCGCGCTTTCTTGGACTGCTGCCTTATGTGATCCGCTGAGCAGGGAGACACCGAGATGGAAGTGATCTTGCTCGAACGGATGCCCCGGCTTGGCCAAATGGGCGAAGTCGTGCGCGTCAAAGACGGCTTTGCGCGCAATTTCCTGCTGCCGCGCCGCAAGGCGCTGCGGGCCACCGCAGCCAACCGCACGCGCTTTGAAACTATGAAGGGCGAACTCGAAGCGCGCTCGCACGAGCTCAAAGGCGAGGCTAGCCAGATCGCCGACACGCTCAATGGCAAGAACTTCACGGTTCTGCGCCAAGCGTCGGAGGCGGGCCAGTTGTTCGGATCGGTTTCGCCGCGCGACCTCGTCGGCATTCTCGCCGCCGCCGGCTTTGCCGTCGGCCGCAACCAGATCGAGCTCAACACGCCGATCAAGACGATCGGCCGCCACAGCGTCGAGATCTCGCTGCATCCGGAAATCGACACGTCGATCGCCGTCATCGTCGCACGCAACACCGAGGAAGCCGCGCGCATCGAACGCGGCGAGGACGTTACGCAACTGCGTGAAGAGCCGACCCCCGAAGAAGCTGCCGTGATTGCGGCGGAGGCGTTCTTCGAGCCCGAAGCGTTGCGGGCGCAGGACGACGAAGAGACGGCCGAAACCGAGGCGGCGGCAGATAAGAGCTGATTTCGGCGCAGACTGCTGAGTTGAGACGTTCAGTCGGGAATCTTGTCCCGCTCGACCGGCGCGCCCTCGCCCGATTCCCCCGCGGCGGCATTACTCGGCGCGGCCGCGGTCGGCGCCGGGCTCGGGTTTTGGCTCGGACTTGAGCCCTGATTGGGGCTCGTTTCCCGGTTCGGCGTGGCATCAACCGGAGCGGGCGCAGTGACGACCGCGGCCGGCGCGTGCGGAACCGCGGGCGGCTCCGGCGGCGATTCGGGAGCCTTGGGCTCCTTGCGGCGGCCGCGCGTCGCCAAATGATGTTCACGCGGCCCATTTTCAGGCTCCGACATGTTCGGCTGCTCGCCGCTCTCGTCGTCCTTCGGTTCGGCCTCTTCGCGGGCGGGCCGTCGCAATTTGGCGTGGGCCGGCCTGGCTTCCTCGGTCCCGGGCTTGGCCTGACGCTTCGGCGGCCTCGCCTCTTCCGGCGAGGCGTTCGCACGCTGGGCCGCGGGCTTGCGGCCACGGCCCTCGGGCGCATCGACGGGTTCGCTGCCACGGCCGCCCATCACATAGGCCGCGAGCGCGGCCGCCTGTTGGTCGCTCGTCGTGTAATGCTCGTGCAGGAAGTCCCTCACGGCAGCGAGGCTTTTGCCTTTGGCCAGGCCGCGCGCCGCCTTGTGGCACTCGACGCAATCGCTCGCAAAGATCGTCGCCGCCGACTTACCTTGATCGAGATTGGTCTGTGCGTGTGCCAGACTGGGCGCCAACACCGCGAAAAATCCGATCACGGACACCAGAAAGCGATTCACCCTCGACTCCTCGATCATCCCGGCTTGGCCTGAGGCCCGCTTTCCATAGCGCAAAAGCGGCAGAACGCGAGAGGCTTGTGACGGACCCACACCAGACCGTCTTCGCGCGCATTGCTGGTCAAGCAGGATTTTGTTTTAATGACGGCAGGGGAATAGGCACGCCGCGATGTTAATTGCATGGCCCTTTTAAGGAGGGCCAACCGTGGATTGTCACATTTAGCGCGGCGTCCCGGTGGTAGTGCGTGGAGGCGACATTGGATTGGTTGCTGGCGATCTTCCTGCGGCGGTTTATCCGTCACGGCTCGCTGACGGTTACGACGGCCGGCGGCAATAAATACACTTTCGGCGATGGCACACTGCCCCAGGCCGCGGTGCGTTTTACCAACGCATGGGCGCAGCGGCGGGTGCTGTTCAATCCCGAACTGCGGCTCGGCGAAGCGTACATGGACGGCACGTTTGTCGTCGATCGAGGCTCGATCGCCGACGTGCTCGCCATTCTCCTGCGACAGGATCACATCGCGCCGCCGCGCTGGGCCATACCCGCACGGCTGGCGCGTTACTGCCTCAGGCGCCTGCAGCAGTTCAACCCGCGATCCCGCTCGCGGCGGAACGTAGCCCACCATTACGACCTCGACGGGCGGCTCTACTCGCTGTTCCTCGACGCCGACCAGCAATATAGCTGCGCCTATTTCGAGACCCCGGATCAATCGCTCGACGACGCACAGCTTGCCAAAAAGCGCCACCTCGCCGCCAAGCTGCGCGTCGAGCCCGGCGCGAACGTCCTCGATATCGGCAGCGGCTGGGGCGGTCTCGCCCTCTATCTCGCCGAAGTCGCCGGCGCTCATGTCACCGGCATCACGCTCTCGCAGGAGCAATATGCCCGGGCTCAGCAGCGGGCCGCCGAACGCGGCCGCGCGCAGGACGCGGTGTTCCGCCTTGAGGATTACCGCGATGTCGCCGGCCGCTTCGACCGCATCGTCTCCGTGGGCATGTTCGAGCATGTCGGCGTCGGCTTCTACGATCGATTCTTCCGCAAGTGCGCCCAAGTGCTCGCCGATGACGGTGTGTTTCTCCTGCATACGATCGGCCGCAGCGAGCCGCCGAGCGTGACCAATCCCTGGATCGCCAAATACATCTTCCCCGGCGGCTATATCCCGGCGCTGTCGGAAGTGTTGCCGGCGATCGAGCGCGCGCGGCTGATGGTCAGCGATGTCGAAATTCTACAGCTGCACTATGCCGAGACGCTCAAAGCATGGCGCGAGCGCTTCCTTGCTCATCGCGAAGAAATCGAGCGCCTGTACGATGCGCACTTCGTGCGCATGTGGGAATTTTATCTGGCATCGTCGGAAATGGCGTTTCGCGAAAGCGATATGGTCGTGTTCCAGATTCAGATGACCAAGCGCAAGGGCGTCGTGCCGCAAACCCGCGACTACATCGCGGGCGAAGAAGCGCGATTGCGCTCCATCGAATCCGGCTACGCTCAACGGCTGCGGCTCGCCGGCGAATAGCACCGCGGCGCGACGCCGAAAAAGCCCGGAGGTCAAGCGCGATCGCGCCTGTCAACGATCCTTCGCAGGCGCACAGTGGTTAACGGGGACAGCGGCAACGAGTGTTTCCCAACCCACCCGCACTCGACTAACACGGTGCGCTCGTAGTTTGAGTCCAACGGTTGCGAATCCTTCTGGTTTGGCGCTGTCGTTGAGTGTCCGCATGTTGAGTACGCAATTCAAAACAACCTCCCGCCGGATTTCGGCTTCACGCCGCAAATCGGCCACAGCGAACGATTCTTTTGACCGGGGCTATGGCTACATTCGATTCGATCGCACGCAAACAAGCGCCCGCGGAACCGACGTTCCGCGCGCCGCCGCACAATATCGAGGCCGAACAGGCGCTGCTCGGCGCGATCCTCGTCAATAACGAGGCGTTCTACCGGGTCTCCGATTTCCTGGAGCCGAAGCACTTTCTGGAAGCGATCCATCAGCGCATCTATGAGCTTGCCGGCGGCTTGATCCGCGCCGGGAAACTGGCGACGCCGGTTACGCTCAAGACCTTTCTGCCGGTCGACCTCGACGTTGCCGGTCTCAACGTCAATCAATACTTGGCGCGGCTTGCAGCCGAAGCGACGACCATCATCAATGCCGCGGATTACGGCCAAACAATCTACGATCTGTCGATCCGGCGCGACCTGATCACGATCGGCGAGGACATGGTGAACCTCGCTTACGAGGCGGCGGTCGATGCGACACCGCAGAGCCATATCGAAGAGGCCGAACGCAAGCTTTACGAACTCGCCGAAACCGGGCGCTACGAATCCGGCTTCCAGCGCTTTGCCCAGGCGCTGACCACCGCAGTCGACATGGCGGCGCGCGCTTATCAGCGCGACGGCAGCCTGTCCGGCCTCGCCACCGGGCTCACCGACCTCGATTCGAGGATGGGCGGGCTGCAACCCTCTGATCTGATCATCCTCGCCGGCCGCCCGGGCATGGGCAAAACCGCGCTCGCCACCAACCTCGCTTACAACGTCGCCAAGGCATGGCAAGGCGAACATCGCGCCGACGGCCACATGGCGACGGTCAACGGCGGCATCGTCGGCTTCTTCTCGCTCGAAATGTCGGCGGAACAACTCGCCACCCGCATCATCTCCGAGCAGACCGGAATCCCGTCGAACAAGATCCGGCGCGGCTCTATCGACGAAGCCGATTTCGAGAAGATCAAAGACGTGTCGATTGAGTTGCAGAACCTGCCGTTCTACGTCGATGAGACGGGCGGCCTGTCAATCGGGCAGCTGGCGGCCCGCGCGCGACGGCTCAAACGGCAGCGCGGCCTGGATATCCTGGTGATCGACTACATTCAGCTGCTGCAGGGCAACAGTCGCCGATCGAGTGAAAACCGGGTGCAGGAGATCACCGAAATTACCACGCGGCTCAAGGCGCTGGCCAAAGAGCTCAACGTTCCCATCGTGGCGCTGTCGCAATTGTCGCGGCAGGTCGAAAGCCGCGAAGACAAACGGCCGCAACTATCGGACTTGCGTGAGTCGGGCTCGATCGAACAGGACGCCGACGTGGTGCTGTTCGTATTTCGCGAGGAATACTATCACCAAATGCGCAAGCCCTCCGAAGCGAATCGCGAAAAATTCAACGAATGGCTGTCCGAAGGCGAGCGGGTCGAAGGCAAGGCGGAAGTGATTATCGGCAAGCAACGTCATGGCCCAACGGGCACCGTCGAGCTGCAATTCGACGCCGCCGTGACCCGCTTCGCCAATCTCGACACCGCGCACCGGCCGGGCTTTTAGGGCCGTCCTTGCCGACCGGCTTTACCGCCGCCGCGGCGGCGGTCATAAGGCGGCCATGGCCCTGGCAGAACCGCTCCCTGAATTGGCGACCCCGCCGACGGACCCGGAAACCGGCGGTACGCTGACGATCGATCTGGACGCCGTCGAAGCCAATTGGCGCGCCTTGGCGCACAAGCTTCTGACGGCTGAGTGCGCCGCCGTCGTCAAGGCCAACGGCTACGGGCTCGGTCTTGAGCCCGTGACCGCCAAGCTTGCCAAAGCCGGCTGCAAGACTTTCTTCGTGGCCGATATCTCCGAAGCGCGGCGCGTGCGCGCGCGCACCCGCGAAGCTGCCGTCTATGTGCTCGACGGATTCATGCCCGAAGCGGCCGGCGCTTTCATCGAGCTTAATGCCCAGCCGGTCATCAACAGCACGGTGGAGCTGGCGGAATGGGACGCTTTCGTCGCCGCGCAAAATTGGCGCGGCGGCGCGGCGATCCACATCGACACCGGCATGAACAGGCTCGGCATTTCTCCGAACGAAGCAGCGGCGTTGGCGATGCGCCTGCAAAGCGAACATCACGGCATCACGTTGTTGATGAGCCATCTTGCTTGCGCCGAGATTGCCGATCACCCTCTCAACGCCAGTCAAATTCGCCTGTTTCGCGAATTGCGCATGCTCTACCACGGCGTTCCCGCGTCGCTGGCGAACTCGTCGGGCATTTTCCTCGACGACCATGCACACTTTGATTTGGCGCGGCCGGGCGCCGCCCTTTACGGCATCAATCCGACGCCCGGCCGCGCCAATCCGATGCGCGGCGTCGTCGAATTGACGGGACGCGTCCTGCAGGTGCGCAAGGTCGAGCAAGGCGACTCCGTCGGCTACGATGCGGTCTGGACGGCGCGACGCGCCTCGCGCATCGCCGTCGTCGCGCTCGGCTATGCTGACGGGCTCATGCGCGCCGCAAGCAGCACGGATCGCCGGCAAGGCGGCTCAGCCATCATTGCCGGAAAACGCTGCCCCATCGCCGGCCTCGTGTCGATGGACCTGGTTTGCATCGACGTCACCGACGTCGGCGATCGGGCGGTTCTCCGCGGCGACGTTGCCACCATCATCGGCGAAGACATTCCGGTCGACGAGGTGGCGGCATCCGCCGGCACCAACGGCTATGAGATCCTCACCCGGCTCGGCCCGCGCTCGCATCTCGTCTATCGTGGCGGATGAGGTTTGGAGACTACGGAATGGTCGCGCGCGCCCAAAACTTTGTTTGCCAGAGCTGCGGTGCCGCGGCGGCGCGTTGGGCCGGCCGTTGCGAAGCCTGCGGCGCCTGGAACACGCTGGTCGAAGAAGGCGCCCTGTCCTCGGCGCGGTCTTCGCGAAAGGGACGCCTGTTCGTGATCGAGCCGCTTCAAGGCCAGAGTCGCGAAGCGCCGCGCTTGCCTTCCGGCGTCGCCGAATTTGATCGCGTCACCGGCGGCGGCCTGGTGCGCGGATCGGTCCTGCTCCTCGGCGGCGATCCCGGGATCGGCAAATCCACCTTGTTGCTCGAAGTCGCCGCGGCCTACGCCCGCGGCGGGCATCGCGCCGTCTATATTTCCGGCGAGGAAGCCGTCGCGCAGGTGCGGTTGCGCGCGGAGCGGCTTGGCCTCTTCGACGCAACAGTCGAACTCGCCGCCGAAACCTCGGTCGAGGACATCGTGGCGACGCTCTCGGAGGGCAAGCCGCCGCAAATCCTGGTCATCGATTCGATTCAGACCATGTGGACGCGAACCGTCGAGGCGGCGCCAGGGACCGTCACCCAGGTACGCGGGTCGGCCGGCGAATTGATCCGATTCGCCAAGCGAAGCGGCGCGGCGGTCATCCTGGTCGGCCACGTCACCAAGGATGGCCAGATCGCCGGTCCGCGAGTTGTCGAGCACATGGTCGATGCTGTGCTGTCGTTCGAGGGCGAAGGCTCGCAGCAATTCCGCATCCTGCGCGCGATCAAGAACCGCTTCGGTCCTACCGACGAGATCGGCGTCTTCGAAATGACCGGCGGCGGATTGCGCGAGGTCGCCAATCCATCCGAGCTGTTTCTGTCCGAGCGCGACCTCGGCAGCGCCGGTACCGCGGTGTTCGCCGGCATCGAAGGCACGCGGCCGCTCCTGGTGGAGATCCAGGCGCTGGTGGCGCCGACTTCGCTCGGCACGCCGCGCCGCGCCGTGGTCGGCTGGGACCCAAGCCGCCTATCCATGGTTCTGGCGGTGCTGGAGGCGCATTGCGGGGTCCGCCTCTCCGGCCACGACGTCTATCTCAACGTCGCCGGCGGCTTGCGTATCGCGGAGCCCGCGGCCGATGTCGCCGCCGCCGCGGCCTTGGTGTCTTCGCTCGCGCACGCACCGCTGCCGGCGGATGCGGTCTATTTCGGCGAGGTCTCGCTTTCGGGAGCGGTGCGGCCGGTAGCGCAAACCGCCGCGCGGCTCAAGGAAGCGCAGAAGCTCGGCTTTGCGCGCGCGGTCGTGCCGGAAGCCGCCCGCAACGAATCACCTGAAGGCTTTGTCCTTTCCACCATCGGCGCGCTGGCCAGTCTGGTGGCCGACATTGCCCAGGACGGCACGCCGCCGCGCCGTCGCGCCGGCCGCCAGGAGGCGTAATCCTAAGCCGGCTCCCGCCGGCCCATGAAGCTTCCGGCGGATTTTTAACGATTGCGCATGAGGCTGTTGAGCGCGCCAGAAGGCGGATGACGGCACCGCCCGGCCCGGCTATACAGCGGCGGGCGTTTCGCTTGGTGCGGTGGATTTGAAGTTCCTACAGTCGGGCAGTGGACTGGCCTTTAGGAACTCCAAACCCAAAAGTCGCACTGGAACCAGGCATTTCTAGTGTCCCGCACGCACTCGGAATAAGGCAGGCTATGCCGATTACGCTTCTCGACATCGTGCTCATCGTCGTGATGCTGATTTCGGGGCTGCTCGCGATGGTGCGCGGCTTCATGCGCGAGGTGCTCGCGATCATCGCCTGGGTATTGGCGGCCGGAGCGACGCTCTATTCCTACGCGAAGCTTCTTCCCTACGCCAAGCAATACTTCAACAACGACATTGTCGCCACGGTCGCCGTCGTCGGCAGCGTCTTCTTGCTGACGCTCCTTATCGTTTCGATCGTCACGGTCAGAATTTCCGACATGGTGCTCGACAGCCGGGTCGGCGCGCTCGACCGCACGCTGGGCTTCTTATTTGGGCTTGCACGCGGCCTCCTGATTGTCGTCGTAGCCTTCATGTTTTTCGACTGGCTCGTCCCCGACCACAGTCAGCCGGAATGGGTCAAAAGCGCCAAATCCAGGGTCGTGTTGAGCAGTACGGGCGATTGGCTCAAGCAGCAGTTGCCCGAGAACGCGGAAAGCACCATCTTGAATAAGCTGAAACCGCGACATCCGGGAGATACTGACTCACCCGACAATGCATCGGATCAGCATAGCGAAGCCGAAAAGCCCGGGGCATCACGGTGATCGTGGATCAAAAACCATGACGGAACCCGCCCTGTTCGATCTTGACGCCGACCGGCTGCGCGAAGAGTGCGGCGTGTTCGGCATCTTCGGCCACCCCGACGCCGCGGCCATCACGGCGCTAGGCCTGCACGCTTTGCAGCATCGCGGCCAGGAAGCCGCCGGCATCGTCTCTTTCGACGGCAGGCGGTTTCACTCCGAGCGCCGCCTCGGGCTTGTCGGCGACGCCTTTTCCGGCCGCGAGGTGATCGATCGGCTGCCCGGCAACGCGGCAGTCGGCCATGTGCGCTACTCGACGACCGGCGAAACAATTCTGCGCAACGTGCAGCCGCTGTTCGCCGAGCTCAATGCCGGCGGCTTTGCCGTCGGCCATAACGGCAATCTCACCAACGGCCTGACGCTGCGGCGCCAGCTGGTGCGCGAAGGCGCCATGATGCAGTCGACCACCGACACCGAGGTGATCCTTCATCTCGTGGCGCGCTCCAAACGCAACCGCTTCGTCGACAGATTCATCGACGGCCTGCGCATGCTCGAGGGCTCGTACGCTTTCGTCGGCCTCACCAACAAGAAACTGGTCGGCGCGCGCGATCCGCTGGGCATCCGGCCGCTGGTGCTCGGCAAACTCGACGGCTGTCCGATCCTCGCATCCGAGACCTGCGCGCTCGACATGATCGGCGCTCAATACGTGCGCGACGTCGAGAACGGCGAGGTTCTGGTCTTTGACGAAGACGGGGCACATTCGCATAAGCCGTTCCTGCCGATGTCGCCGCGCCCTTGCATCTTCGAGTACATCTATTTCGCGCGGCCCGATTCCGTCGTCGGCGGCCGCAGCGTCTATGAGGTGCGCAAGACCTGTGGCGCGGAGCTCGCGCGTGAGGCGCCGGCCGCGGCCGACGTCGTGGTGCCGGTGCCGGACTTCGGCGTGCCCGCCGCCATCGGCTACGCCCAGGCATCGGGGCTTCCTTATGAGCTCGGCATTATCCGCAACCATTATGTCGGGCGTACCTTCATCGAGCCGACGCAGCAGATCCGTGCGCTCGGCGTCCGCCTCAAGCACAGCGCCAATCGCGCCGTGGTCAACGGCAAGCGCATCGTACTGATTGACGACTCGATCGTTCGCGGCACGACATCGGTGAAGATCGTGCGCATGATGCGCGACGCCGGCGCCCGCGAAGTGCATTTCCGCATCGCCTCGCCGCCGATAACGCACCCGGACTATTACGGGATCGACACTCCCGAGCAGGATAAGCTTCTCGCCGCTACTCACGACCTCGAAGGCATGCGCCAATTCATCGGCGCCGACTCGCTGGCCTTCCTTTCGGTTGACGGCATCTATCGCGCCATGGGCGAAAAGGGCCGCGATCCGGTACGCCCGCAATTCACCGATCATTGCTTTACCGGCGAATACCCCACCCCGCTCACCGACCGCACCGCGCAAGACGCTCCGGCGCACCAGCTTTCGCTGCTCGCAGAAGCGAGCTGAGCATGGCGTTGCCGCTGGCGGACCGGATCGCGCTCGTCACCGGCGCCTCTCGCGGCATCGGCTACGCGACTGCGTTGGCGCTGGCGCGCGCCGGCGCGCATGTCGTCGCCGTGGCGCGCACCGTCGGCGGCCTCGAAGAGCTCGACGATGCGGTGCGCGCCGCCGGTAGCTCGGCAACGCTGACGCCGCTCGACCTGCGCGATTTTCCCGGCCTTTACCGGCTCGGCGCTGCGCTCAACGAACGCTACGGCCGGCTCGACGTGCTGGTCGGCAATGCCGCGGTCGCAGGCGTGCCCTCACCGCTCGGCCATATCGAGCCGAAGGCCTGGGATGATGCGTTGGCCATTAACGTCACAGCCAATTGGCATCTGATCCGCGCCATGGACCCGCTGCTCAAGCGTTCCGACGCCGGCCGCGCCGTCTTCGTTACCTCCGGCGTCGCCGCCAGCGCCCGCGCCTATTGGGCGCCCTATTCCGTAACCAAGGCGGCGCTCGATGTGCTGGCGCGAACCTACGCAGACGAAACGAGTTCGACACCCGTGCGCGTGAATTTGTTCAATCCGGGGCCGACGCGCACGCGCATGCGCGCGCTGGCGATGCCGGGCGAAGACCCGATGACGCTGCCGACACCCGATGATGTGGCGGCGAAAATCGTCGATCTGTGCCTGCCGGATTTTGTCGAGAGCGGGAAGCTGTACGATTTTCGCGCCGGCAGACTGCTCGATTTCGTGCCGCCGGCGTAACGACGGCGCTCAGCGGCGCCGCTTTCGGCCGGCGTAGGGGTTGGGTTTGGCGCGCAGCGCCAGCCGGATCGGCGTGCCGGGCAGCGCAAACGCTTCGCGCAAACCGTTGACCAGATAGCGGCGGTAAGTCTCGGGCAGCGCCGCGGCGCGTGAAGCAAACAAAACGAAGGTCGGCGGCCGCGATTTCGGCTGCGTCATATAGTTGATCTTGCTTCGCCGGCCTGAGATCGCAGGCGGCGGATGCTCCGTCATCGCCTCGGTCAGAAAGCGGTTGAGCGCCGCGGTCGGCACGCGACGGTTCCAAACCGCGTGCGCCTCCATCACCGCCGCCATCAGCCGGTCGATCCCTTCGCCGCTCCTCGCCGACAGCGCAATTACCGGCACGCCCTTGATCTGCGGCAGCACCTGGTCGGCTAGCTCACGCAGCCGCGGGCGGACCCCGGGTTGCCGCTCGACCGAATCCACCTTGTTAAGTCCAATCACTACGGCGCGTCCCTCGCGCTCGACGAGATCCGCAATCCGGACGTCCTGCTCCTCGAACGGCGTTTGCGCGTCGACCAGCACAATCACCACTTCGGCGAAACGGATGGCGTTGAGCGTATCCGCAACTGAGAGCTTTTCGAGTTTCTCGGCGACGCGCGCGCGGCGGCGCAATCCGGCGGTGTCATGGATACGCAGCCGGCGGCCTCGCCACGTCAGTTCGACGGAGATCGCGTCGCGGGTGATGCCCGCCTCGGGTCCTGTCAGCAGCCGTTCCTCGCCGAGCAGGCGGTTGATCAGCGTCGATTTGCCGGTGTTCGGACGTCCGACAACGGCGATACGGATCGGCTTATCCTCGCCCTCGCCGGCTGGGCTCTCGTCCTCAGCGGGTTCGGCGGTCGCCGCGGGCAGCGCGGCGCGCAGCGCTTCGTAAAGGCCCGCCAGTCCTTCGCCGTGCTCGGCGCTGATCGCGACCGGCTCGCCGAGACCAAGCGCGTAGGCTTCGAGCGCGCCTTGTTCGCCGGCGCGGCCTTCGCTTTTGTTGGCGACGAGGATGGCAGGCTTGCCGGAACGGCGCACTAGGTCGGCGAAGCTGCGATCGGCCTCGGTCGCGCCGGCGCGCGCATCGACCAGGAACAACACGGCGTCGGCTTGCGCCACCGCGGCTGCAGTCTGCACCTGCATCCTGCCGGAAAGGCTCGCGCGATCGGCGTCATCGAGGCCAGCCGTATCGATAATCGTGAAAGCCAGGTCGCCGAGCTTGCCCTCGCCTTCGCGGCGGTCACGCGTGACGCCCGGCTGATCGTCGACCAGCGCACGGCGGGCGCCGACCAGCCGATTAAACAGGGTCGACTTACCGACATTGGGCCGGCCGACGATGGCAACGACAAAGGACATGGCAAAGCTTTAACGCTTTAATGGCACGGGCGGCTTTACACGCCGCCGCTCTTTATCCTGATCCACCGCGGGAGGATACGTGCTTGAAACAGCAGGACGCAGCTGGTCGGTTCGCGCTATCCGGGTCGCCTATTGTGCCGACTTGGGTGGCGGCGGCGCGGGCCAATTGGTTTGCGCTGATTGCGCTGGCGGCGGCGGTGCCGGCCAATTGGTCTGAGCCGATTGCGCTGGCGGCGCCGGCCAATTGGTTTGCGCCGATTGCTTGGGCGGCGGGTTCGGCCAAGCCACCTGACCCGATTGTTGCACGGGCGACACCGGTTTCCGATCCCAGGCGCTATCGTGCGGGGGCTTCGCCCGCGCGACTTTCGGCTTGGGTTTTGGTTTAGGCTTTCCCTCGGGTTTTGCCGCCGCTTCCGCGGGCTTGGCCGCCGCTCTCGCAGGCGTAGCCGCGGCGTCGCTGGCGTCCGCCGACTGATCCGGTGGCGGCTGATAGCCCTTGACCAAATCCGGCGGCACGCCCGTCTCCGTGCCGGGCACACCGTTCGGGAACAGCGGCTCGCGCTCGCCCGGAACGTGCTTTTTGGTGTTGAATATGTCGGAGGAAAGCATCTCGGTGGGGTCGAACTGGCCGCCCGGCGTACAAGCCCCGATCACGAGCAGCAGCGCCAGCGCCGAACCGGCTCGAACCAGCATGGAAAACCGCTGCATCGGCATCCGTTCAGCCCTTGCCGCTCGCGGCGATGAGTTCGCTCAATACCTCGGCGCGGCTACGCGCCGAGGGCGGCGTCTGCGGATCGGAGATGATCATGTCGGTCCACTGCCGCGCCGCGCCCATGTCGCCCTCTTTCCAGGCTGAAAGCGCCAACAACTCGCGCGCACTATGGCGGAATGCCCGCTGCGGTCCGGTTAACGGCTCGAGCAGCCCGCGCAGATTGCCATAGGACGAAGTGTCCACCAGCAAATACCCGGCACGCAACGTGGCGAGGTCTTGCAGCACCGGACCGGCACTGGCGTCGGTGCCCAGGTCTTCATAGGCCTTGATCGCGGCCTTACGGTCGGTCGAAGCGAGTTCGGCGGCTTCCCGCAGCCGCGCCAACACGCGGTAGCCGGCGGTTCCGTCGGTCGCAAGCTTGGCGAAGGCTGCTTGGGCTTCCTGCTGCTTGCCGCCCTCCGCGAGCGTGACCGCCTGCTCGAAAGCCGCACCGGCTGCCAGCGCCCGTTTGTTCTGCCACCATTCGTAACCGCGCCAAGCGCCGACACCGATGACGAGGAGGACGCACGCGGCGATGATGTAATTGCCGTACTGCTGCCACAGCTTTTTCAGCTGTTCGCGACGGACTTCCTCATCGACTTCATGGAAGATATCGGCCACGGATCCTGCCCCAGCACCATCCCTCGTCCGGATCGCCCAGCGACGCTGCAAACCGAAAGCAGCGGGCTCTGCCGAACTGACGATGGCAAAAACCAAGGATTTCCCGTCGTTTACACCCGGAAAATCACGAGCGAACTAGAATAATCATGTGGCGCGAGCAAGGCAAAGGCGAACCGCCTGGCTGCGACCATTGGCGGGGACCGTTCAGGCTTTCGGCTTGCGCATCGAATAGACATTCTCGGGGCCGGGAAACGCGCGCGCCCGCACCTCCTCCGCGTAGCCTTTCACAGCCCGCTCGATCGACGGCCCCAGATCGCCGAAGCGCTTGACGAATTTGGGCACGCGCGGCGAGAGGCCGAGCATATCCTCGAGCACCAGGATTTGGCCGTCGCAGGCGACGCTCGCGCCGATGCCGATGGTCGGGATGGGGACAGCGCCCGTGATGCGGCGCGCCAGCGGCTCGGCAATGGCTTCGAGCACAACGGCGAATGCGCCGGCATCGGCGACGGCGTGCGCGTCTGCCTCGATCGGCGCCCAGTCGCTCTCGTCACGGCCTTGCGCGCGGAACGAACCGATGGTGTTGATCGCTTGCGGCGTCAAGCCGACATGGCCCATCACCGGCACCCCGCGCTGCGCCAGGAAAGCGATAGTCTCCGCCATGCGCCGCCCGCCTTCGAGCTTGACGGCGCCGCAGCCGGTTTCCTTCAGCACCCGCGCGGCCGTCGCGAAGGCCTGCTCCTTCGAGGCTTCGTAGGAGCCGAACGGCAGATCGACGATCACCAGCGCGCGCTTCGAGCCGCGTATCACGGCGTGGCCTTGCAGGATCATCATGTCGAGCGTGACCGGCACGGTGGTTTCGAGGCCGTGCATCACCATGCCGAGCGAATTGCCGACGAGGATGACGTCGCAGTGGCCGTCGAGGATGCGTGCGGTGTGGGCGTGATAAGACGTCAGGCACACGATCGGCTCGCCGCCCTTGCGGGCACCGATGTCAGGCGCGGTCAGCCGCCGGATATCGTCATGCACGGACATCGATCAATGTCCCAATCCCGGCGTGGCAAACGCCGGCACCCCGATGACGTAAGGATGGAAGAGAAAGCCGAGCGCGAGATACAAAACGGTGCCGGCAACGATGGCGAGGATATCGTTGCGCAGCCCGCCGACCGGAATCGGCGGCGCCCCCGCATCGCTGCGGCGTTTCAGCGTGATGCGGTCATAGACCGCCCAGGCAAGTACCGCGCCGAATAGGATCATGCCGCCGAGATCGCCGTTCGCGCACAAATGCGCAAATGCCCAAAGTTTTACGCCGACGAGCATCGGATGCTTAAGCACGCGCTTGATGTTGCCGGGGATGTAGGCGGCAACGACGGCGATGCTGGCCGGCCACATCAACGCAACCACGATGTGGCGCGTCCAGGCCGGCGGATACCACACCGGTATAATGCCCTCGGCCCGGTAGCGGGCGAAGCCGAAACCGATCAGCACGAGACCAACGATCGAAACCAGCGAGAACAGACCGAAATACGGCCCCCGCCCCAGCGCCGCGATCAACGCTTCGCGTTCGCCGCGCCGGGAGACAAACACATGCGCGCCGAGAAACAGCACAAGCCCTATGATTTCGACAGCGAGACCCATGTCGAACCGCCACCCCAATGGCTGAGATTTCAGTGTTGTCGGATGAAGCCGCGTACGGCCTTTGGTTGCACCGGCGCGATCATGACCGGCAGCCGGCCCTTGTCAATGACGCTGCAAGCCCGACCGCGCGGCAGCGCGCGAGACATCTCAACAAAGAAAATCGCGGAACTTAGGGGCCGCCGAACCGGTAGTTGATGCCAGCCTTGATTTCCTGGACGTTGAGACTTGCGCTCGACGTATAGGCCGGTTGCAAGGGTGTCGAGAAATTCAAATTTTGCGAGCCGAAGTCGAGATAGTCGTATTCGATCTTGGCCGACCAGTTTTTGGTGATGCCGTATTCGAGCCCGGCGCCGACGGTCCAGCCGGTGCGCATGAAGCTCGTTCCCGCGCTGCTGCCGGCGAGGTCGGTGAAGCTGCTCTGGTCTTGGGCGAGCGCAAGGCCCCCTTTGGCATAAACCAGCAGGCGATCGAACGCCGCGCCGACCCGGCCAGTGACGGTTGAGGTCCACCGGGTATTGGTGTTGAGAGTATCGCCGATCGAATCGGAGCCACTGGCCTTGAGCCCGGTCCAGTCGAAATCGCCCTCGATGCCGAGCACGAGCGTATTGAACTGGTAGTTGGCGCCGATCTGACCGCCGCCGAGGAACCCGGCGCCGCTGTTGAACGTGTTGCTTCCGCCGGCGAAGGGATCGCTCCAGGACGATCCGGAAAATCCGGCGCCGGCGTTGCCGCCGATATAAATGCCGGTCCAACTGTAGATCGCGGCCGGGGCGTAGGCGACCGGCGCGACCGGCGCTTTCGTCGGCACCGGCAGATCGGCCGCAACTGCGGGACAGGCGCACATGCCGATGCCCATGCAGACGCACATGGAGATTCCGGCGGCCCATGCGATGCCGGCGACGAACACGCTCAAGCTCTTCATCAACCCCATCACCCGCGACCCCGACGAAATCGCTCCGACCAGCCATCGCAAACAGCATCACGGGAACGACACCCGCGCCCGTTGTGCAGGGACAACAATCCACACGTCTTCGGGGAAAGCGTGATCGGACGGTGGCGGGAATCGGATGATGGCGGGACAAAGTTGCCGCAATTGTTGCGACCGAGGTCGACGAAATTGGCGGCCTATCCCAATGTGTTCGGGACCTTCTCGCCGATCGCCGCGGCCGGAGAAATCAGCGCGGTTTCCGGCGTGTGACTGAGATAACGAAGATGCTGCGCCAACTTCGCGGTGGCACGCGCAATGGCCTCGGAAATTTGCGCCCGAAGCCGGTTGTCGTAGCGGATCGCCGCCGCCGCGATGCTGATGGCACCAACTATATTGCCGTTGGGCGAGACGACGGGACGCGCCGTTCCGACGATGCCCAAGATGTGCTCTTGGAACGAATAGGCGATGCCATCCCGCCGGATTATTTGCAGTTGAACGCGCAACTCCTCGATTGAGCGAAGGGTATTTGGTGTCACGGGGACGAGCTCGACCCTGGCCAGATAGTCTTCCTGCATGTCGGCGGGCAGATAGGCCAGTAACGTCTTACCGTAGGACGTCGTGTAAAGCGGCGACCTTTGGCCCAGCCGCATGACAGCCAATAAAGTATCGCCACCGAGCACGGTGGCGACAGTCTCGCCGAAATCGCCGCGCAAGACGTTAAAAGCGGAAGTTTGATTGGTCGCAGCCGTCAACTCCGCCAACACAGGTGCGGACAGGCCGATGACGTCTTGGGTCTGCGCGGCGCCGCGCGCGATGCTGATAATTGCGTCCCCGAGCAAATATCCCTTGGTCTCGGCCGAATAGGCGAGCCAGCCGCGCCCGACCAGATTTCTGAGGAGCTGACTTAAGCTGCTCTTCGGAATGCCCATCAATTCGGCGATCTCGGAGTGGGACATTTCCCGCCCCCAGCGACCGAGCAGTTCGAACAAAGTCAGGACGCGGTCGGCCGATTTGACGGTCGAACGGCTGCGAGCCGCATTCGCTGCAAATTCGGTTTCGTCTATCAGCTTAGCCACGAATCCCACCGGCTCTAACATTCAACGAACGCCCAAACCCCCACAAGGGGCCTACTGCGAGTTGCGCTGGACCACCTGCGCCACACCGTGACGACGACCGATTTGCAGCAAGCGCGACGTTTTTCTCCACCGGCCGTTTATTCATATACATGACCTTGTGCACAGTGGTATATGGCGGGAAAGGGGGGCTGACCCTCCACGACCGTCAAGAGTCACCAATGAAAACGGGAGGAGACAAGATGAAAAAATCTCTGGGACTAAGTTTGGCGCTGGCGGCCGCGACGTGCGTTGCGATCGCCACCTCGGCCGGGGCGCAAGACAAGACGCTGACGATCGGCGTGTCGCATCAAAGCCTGGGATTCCCTTACGCAGTCGCTTTGCAGAATGGCGAGTTGAAAGCCGCCAAGGCGCTCAACGCCAAGACGATCGACCTTGATTCACATCTCAACACGCTTACGCAAGCGAACGATATCGACAAGCTGATCGCGCAGCATGTCGACGGCATCGTCATGGATCCGGGCGACAGCATCGCCGCCGAAGATTGGGCCGATAAAGCTAAAGCGGCCGGCATTCCGATCGCCTCGATGGGCGTCTTCGTCGGCGATCCCAAGAAGCATCAGCCGCCTTGGGTCTATCCCGCGTTGGTCGCCTATTCGGACCGCAACGATATCGAGCAAGGCTATGCCATCGGCAAGCTCGCCGTGGCCGACAATCCGAACGGCGCCAAAATCGCCATTGTCGAGGGGTTGCCTGGATTCGCGGCCGTCCTGTTTCGCACCCAAGGCTTCGAGAAGGCATTGAAGGATTCGGGAAAGCCCTTCGAGATCGTGGCAAAACAAGCCGGCAATTGGGATCCAGAGCGGGCGCATCAAATTTGCCAGGACGCGGTCCAGGCTCATCCGGACATCAGCATCATTTTCTCGCACGATCAGGCTATGGCGCAAGGATGCCTGGCGGCTCTGAAGTCCGCCAAATCGAAGGCGAAAATCTACACGCTCGATAGTTCGAAGAGCGTGGAGGCTCTGATCCGCGCCGGTGAGCCGATCGTCACCACCTGTGCCAATCCGGAAACCAGCGGCTATCAGGCCACGGCGGCCGTCATCAATTACGCCCGAACCAAAAAACTGCCCGAGGACCGCTTTCTCACTTACAAGTGGGACACCGTCCGAAAGGACAATGTAGACAGCTGCCCGCCCCAATTCTGAGGATTGCTGCCTTGGCGGCGAGTGAACCGGTCCTCTCGGTCCGACGCTTGGAAAAAGTCTACCCGAACGGGACCGCCGCGTTGAAGAATGCGAGTTTCGATATTGCCGGCGCCACGATTTATGGCCTCATCGGCGCAAACGGTGCCGGCAAATCGACACTGATCAAAATCCTCTCCGGTGCGATTCAAGCCTCCGGCGGCGAAATCGTCTGGCGCGGCGAACAACGCAATTGGCGGCGGCCGGCCGAAGCCGCGGCCGCCGGGATCGCTACCATTCACCAGCACATTCCTTTAGCCGGCACGCTGTCGGTGCGCGAAAACGTATTCCTGGCTTCGCGGCAGCCCTGGCGGGTTTCGCGCTCGGAACGCCGACGATTCGATGAGCTGCTTGAGGCGCTGGGCTACGACATCGATCCCGAAACGATCGTTGACGATTTGCCGATAGGACGGCGGCAGATGGTTTCCATTCTGCAAGCGCTTGCCGCCGACGCGCGTCTTTTGATCATGGACGAGCCGACGGCGTCGCTTTCCGATACCGAACGCACGATGGTCTTCGATACCATTCGTCGCCTTCGCGACAACCACGGAACGTCGGTCCTGTTCATTTCGCACTTTCTCGATGAGATCCTGGAGCTGTGTCAGCGTGTGACGGTCTTGCGGGACGGCAGCACCGTTCTCGATGAGCCGCGCGCCACGATCGACGAAGAAAAACTGATTGTCGCCATCGTAGGGCGGCAAGCCGTTCTTGCAAATGTCAACCGTTCGGCTCTTGCAGACGAAGCGGCAGAGCCGTTGCTGACCGTGCGCGGACTGTCGTCGCCCGGCCGGCTTCACGGTATCGACCTCGCGGCGAGGCCGGGCGAAATTGTCGGCCTTGCCGGCCTGCTCGGTTCCGGGCGCAGCGAGATCCTTCACGCCATCTTTGGCGCGGATCCGCGCGCGAGTGGCGTTGTCGAATTGGCGGGCCAGCCGGTAAGACGAACAATCGCCGCTGCGATCGGTGCCGGGATCGTCCTCGTTCCCGAAGACCGGATCCGGCAGGCGCTTTTCGTCGATGAATTGATCCGCTGGAACACTAGCTTGCCGAACCCCGACCCGGTGTGCGCGATGCGTCTTTTTCCGGTCGAGGCGCGCGAGGACCGCCGCGCGGCCGAAATCATCTCCGTTTTCTCCGTCGTCGCGCCCAACGCTGAGATTCTGGTTGGCGAGTTGAGCGGCGGCAATGCCCAGAAGGTCGCGCTCGGCCGCGCCCTAGCCGCCGATTGCCGAGTCCTGCTGCTCGACGAGCCGACGGCCGGCGTCGACATCGGCGCCAAAGCGGATATTCGGCGTGCCGTCGCCGAAATCGCGGCAAAAGGCGCCGCGATTATTGTGGCGATTTCCGATTTCGAGGAGTTGCTTGCTTTGTGCGATCGCGTGCTGGTCGTGTCCGAAGGACGCATCATCGCCGAGCGTCGTTCCACCGAAACCAGCGAACACGAGCTGATGGCTCTCGTCGGCGGCCTGACCAACTGAGCTGACTGAGATGGCGCAATTGATCGAATCGCAGTCGCTCGTTGCCAAGACGCCGCACTGGCGCGCGCGCTTCAAAGGCTTTTCGCTGGGCGAAGCCGGCATCTATTACGCTTTGGCCCTGGTCTGGATCGTATTGACGATTTTCACGGTCGCGTTCGGCGCACAGAACTTTCTCGACCCGGCCAATCTTGCAAATATCCTTTATCAGGCCTCGTTTGTCGCCATCATCGCCGTGCCGATGACGCTGGTTCTGATCGGCGGTAATTTCGATCTGTCGGTCGCGGCTACCGCAGCCATATCCGCCGCCTGCGTGCTGCTGTTGAGCGACCAGATCGGCATCTTCCCCGCGATGGCGATCAGCATGATTCCGGGCCTGCTGGTCGGTTTGATCAACGCCGGCGTGGTTCAGGGCATCGGCATCAACGCGTTTATCGTGACACTGGCGACCATGACCGCCTTGCGCGGCGTCCTCTTGATCATCACCGGGGGCCATACCGCCTCCGCCTCCGACCGCGACGCGCTTGCACCGCTGAAGTGGATCGAGAACGGCTTTTGGGTCACGCCGAATCTGCTGTGGTGTGCAGCCGCGTTGGCCATCATCGCAGCCGTTGTGACCTGGCGGCGCAGGCGCGACGCGGCGCCGCTGATGTGGGGCGGCGGCGGTATCATGCTGATCGTCGCAGGCTGCTTTTTCGATGCCCGCTGGTCGCTTGCAAAACCGGTCTATTACATGGCGGCCATTACGGCGATCGCCTGGTGCGTGACGCGATTCACCATCATCGGCAGGCGCCTCCAAGCGGTAGGAGCCAACCCCGAGGCGGCGCGGCTTCTCGGCATCAGCGTCAACCGCTATCGGGCCGTCCCGTTCGTGCTCAACGGCTTGGCAGCCTCGTTCGTCGGACTTCTATTCGCGGCGCGATTGGGCGCGGTGTTGCCGAACGCCATGTCGGGCATGGAGCTGACGGTAATCACCGCGGCGATCCTGGGCGGCACGTCGTTATTCGGCGGCTCCGGAAGCGTGCTCAAATCGGTCGCCGGCGCCGTCGTCATTTACAGTTTGGAGAACGGCTTCGACATTCTCGGCTTGGGCACCAGCTACCAGGGCGTGATCGAAGGCGTCGTACTGATCACCGCGGCCGCGATTTATACGATCGGTAAACGCGGCCGACGCGGGTAAAGAACCTAAACTTCAGGAGGAAACATGACAGGCCGTTTGCAGGATAAGGTTTGCATCATCACCGGTACCGGCAGCGGCATGGGCCGCGCTGCCGCGCTGCTGTTCTGCGCCGAAGGCGCCAAGGTGGTCGGCTGCGATATCAGCGCGGAAGGCGCCGAGGCGACATTGCGCGACGCCAAGGCGGCCGGCGGCCAAATGGTGTCTTTGCAACCGGCGGACCTGACCAAGCAAAGCCAATGCGACGCGCTGGTCGCGCTTGCGTTAAAGACCTATGGCGGCATCGACGTCGTCTACAATAACGCGGCGACCGCGTATTTCGGTTGGATGGATCAATTCACATTCGAGGAATTCGCGCGGACAATCGACGAAGAACTGCTGATCGTATTCCGTTTCTGCAAGACCGTGTGGCCGCATCTGGTGGAACGTGGCGGCGGATCGATCATCAACGTCGCTTCGACCTCGGCAAAAGTCGCCTACAAGGCGCTCCCCGGCATCGCCCACACCGCCGCTAAGGGTGGCGTTCTCGCCATGACGCGGCAACTCGCGATGGAAGGCGGCAAGCACAACATCCGCGCCAACACGATTTCGCCGGGCTTGATCGAAACGGGCGCCACGCGCGAACTCCTCAAGGATCGAAAATTCCTCGATCCGATGATGGACAAACTGATGCTCGGCCGTGTCGGAAAGCCGGAAGAGGTCGCGCCCGCCGCGCTGTTTCTTGCCTCGGACGAAAGCTCGTTCGTGACCGGGGCCGACATTGCCGTCGATGGCGGCACGACGGCCTGGTAAACCAAATCAATCGCAGCAGCCCCAAAAGCGAAGGAGGAAATAATGCCCAGTACGCTTGCCAAAGGCGCCTACCAACTCGGCATCGTCGTTCCCGACATCCACAAGGGGATGGCCTTTTTCAAGGACAAGCTCGGCGTCCCGCAATTTCTTTTCATCGAGAAGCCGGAATTGCAGGACGAAACCTATCTGGGCAAGCCCGCGCCGCTACGCCTGCATCTGGCCTTCGGCTGGTGCGGCGACATGCAGGTCGAGCTCATCCAGCCGATCGCCGGCGTGAGCACCTATTCGAACTTCCTCGATCGCAATCCCCAAGGCGGCATTCATCACTACGGCATCGAAATCCCGAACTACGCCGCGGGCGTCAAGGAAATGGAAGCGGCAGGCTTCGCACTAGTCCAAGGCGGCCGCCACAACGAGACGCGGTTCGCCTATTTCGACACCACCGGCGTCATCGGCACCTTCACCGAGATCGTCTATCTGCAGCCGGAAGAAAAGGCGTTCATGATGACGCTCAAGAAGTGACCGAACGGCGCTGGGCGTAATCGTTTCATTTTTTCTGCTGGCGCTCGAAGCTTTCGGTGGAGCGCGATGTTGTCGGAAAGCCCGGGCGCGCTTTTCCGCATCATGCTCTAGACACCGAGCGACTGCGCATAAAGCTCAGGCGTAAATCCGACTGTGAGCTTGCCGCCGGCAAACTCGAGCACCGGCCGCTTGATCATCGACGGCTGGGCAAGCATCAGCGCGACGGCCTTCTTGGCGTCCAGCACGCGTTTGTCCTTGTCGGGCAGCTTGCGGAAAGTCGTGCCGTTGCGGTTGAGCAAGGTCTCCCAGCCGACCTTCCTGCTCCATCGTTCGAGCCGCTCGCGCTCGATCCCGTCGCTTTTGTAATCGTGGAATGAATAATCGACGTCGTGCTTGTCGAGCCAGGCACGCGCTTTCTTCATCGTGTCGCAGTTCTTGATGCCGTAGATCACAGTCGATTTTTCCATGCCGTCCTCTTTGCCGCCGCGAGCTTTATCGGCTCCGAGCGATTTGCCGCCGCGCCGCGTCTTGCGCCAGACTCAGCCATCGTCGAGGCCGCTGAGGTAGGCGCAAAACATATCGGCCATGGCATCGGCATAGGCTTCGATCTCCGCAGGGGTGCGAGGGGCTTCCGAAAAGCTTTTTCCCACTTCGCTGAGCGTTGTTGTAATCAGCTCGCCGGCTAATCCCCGCGTCGCTTTTGAAGCCTTGGGCAGCGCCTTCCGCATAAAGACCTCGACAGTGCGATCTCCCGCCCGCCTCGCCTCCCGCGCCTCGGGCGCATCGCGATAGAGCGGGGCGGCGTCATTGAGCGCCACACGCATCCCGGCCTCATCACATTCCGAGCGGATGAAGGCGTGGACCAGGGCGCGCAGCCGTTGAAGCGGCGGCCGCCGCGCGTCCTCGAGGATGGAGCGGAGCAACTCGCTCGTCTGCTGCCATTCGTCGCTCTGCAGCCGAAACAGGATCGCGGCCTTGTTCGGGAAATACTGATACAGCGATCCGACGCTAACGCCGGCCTTCTCCGCCACCCGCGCCGTGGTGAAGCGCTGCGCGCCTTCCTTTGCCAAAACCTGAACCGCAGCCTCCAGAACCGCGGCGACTAGCCCGGCCGAGCGGGCCTGCTTGGGCTGCTTTCGTGAGGAAATCCGGGCACTTCGGCGATCGGTCATGGAGCGGCACGGCAATGCGAATAGGCAACATGACGAATTAGTCGTATTTCTCGCTCAACACAAGCACACGCTCATTTCAGACCGGAGACCCGCATGACGACCCTGACCACCACTCCGCTTGCGCCGCTCCTCGACCGACTGTTCGCACAGGCGGACGAGACGTCGGACACGGCCATGGCGGCGATGCGAGATATTCCCGCCGAAGAGTTAGCGCGCCTGAGGGCGAGCAAGACCGAATACCTCGATTTCTACGGCCGCCTGAGGGACGTTCCGCTCGCCGTCGCTCGCGAGACCGGCGCGCTCCTCTACATGCTCGCGCGCGGTGCGAAGGCGCGAAGCATCGTCGAGTTCGGGACCTCGTTCGGCATTTCGACCCTCCATCTCGCCGCAGCGCTGCGCGACAACGGCGGCGGCAAGCTCATCACCACTGAGTTCGAGGCCTCGAAGATCGCTCGCGCGCGAGAAAACCTGACTGCGGCCGGTCTCGTCGATCTGGTGGAGATCCGGGAGGGCGACGCCCTGCAGACGCTGAGCGTCGGTCTTCCCGAAACGATCGATCTGGTTCTCCTCGACGGCGCCAAGGCCCTCTATCCCAGCGTCCTTGCTCTGCTGGAGGACCGGCTGCGGCCGGGCGCCTTTGTCGTGGCCGACGACGCGGATGTGAATCCCGATTACCTGGTGCGCATGCGCTCGCCCGCCGAGGGCTACATGTCCACGCCGTTCGCCGAGGACATCGAGCTGTCCATGCGGATCAACTAAAGCCGATCTCATCTGCCGGCATAAATGCTCTGCGGGACATTCCCGGCCGTAAGCGTTCACGTCAGCCAACGCACCTACCGACCTCGTTCGGGACGGGTGCGATTGCATATTCACCACGCACTCCATCGAGCGACGGTCCTCATGCGGAGTGTGAAAACGTGCCTGCTCACGATCATCCTGAACTTGCTCATCGTTACGTTCTCGCCCTGACCGGGACGCTGTTTCTTTCTTATCTCGCCGTTGCGATGTCGCTTCCGGTTGTTCCGATCTATGTCGTCGATGGCTTCCATCTGAGTAACGCCTTTGGCGGGCTCGCTGTCGGCATAGCCTTTCTATCGACGATCCTGACGCGCAATCATGCCGGTGCGCGGGCCGACCGGCTCGGCGGCAAGGTCTGCATGCAGCGCGGCTTGATCGTGTATGCGGCGGCGGGGCTGATTTGTCTTCTGGCGGGTTGGCCGCGCTTGTCCGTGGCGGGTGACTATGCCGTGCTGATCGTCGGACGTTTGCTGTTGGGGCTTGGCGAAAGTCTGGCGATGGTGGGGATGATCAACTGGGCCATCGGCCTTATGGGCCAGGCGCGGTCGGGCAAGGTCATGTCGCTCGTGGGAATGGGCATATACGGCGCCTTTGCCGCCGGCGGGCCGCTGGGCCTGGCGCTGTTGCACCGGTTGGGCTTCGCCGGGCTTATGAGCGTCTGCGCGGTGTTGCCGTTGCTGGGGCTGATCGCCATTCATTGGCTTCCGGCGGTGGCGCCGCATGCTGGTCAGCGCGAGTCCTTTTGGCGGATCATCGGTCGGATTTGGCGGCCGGGCGCCGCCGTCGGGCTGCAGGGAGTTGGCTTCGCGGCGTTGGGCGCTTTCTTTTCCCTCTATTTCCTGAGCCGCGGCTGGCCTTATGCGGGGCTCGGCCTGACGTTCTTCGGCGTCGGCTTCGTTGTCGTCCGCCTGTTCTGCGGCAACCTGCCGGATCGGATCGGGAGAACACCGGTGGCCATCGGCTCTTTGTTCGTGGAGGGCTGCGGCCAATATCTGCTCTGGTTGGCGCCCGGGCCGTGGCCGGCGTTGGCGGGCGCCTTGTTGACGGGGCTCGGATGCTCGATGGTGTTTCCGGCGATGGGCTCCGAAGTGGTCAAGCAGGTGCCGCCGCATTTACGCGGCACGGCGCTCGGCGGGTTCGTCGCCTTCCAGGATCTCGCTTATGGCGCAACGGGACCGCTGGCCGGCCTACTGGCCGATTCCTCGGGCTATTCGGCGGTGTTCCTGATCGGCGGGCTCGCGGCGACGCTCGGTTTGTGGATGGCGATCTGAGCGCACCAGCTAACGCGCACGGCCACCGCGTGAGCGCGGCCGGGATAATACAAGAAGAAGCCTACGTGGGGCGGCTTCGAACGATAGAGCTGACCGCTCCCTCACTCCCACTCGATCGTGCCCGGCGGCTTCGACGTGACATCGTAGACCACGCGGTTGACGCCTTTGACTTCGTTGACGATGCGGGTCGCCACCGCGCCGAGAAACGTCATGTCGAACGGATAGAAATCCGCGGTCATGCCATCGGTGGACGTCACCGCGCGCAGGCCGACGACGAAATCGTAAGTGCGGAAATCGCCCATCACGCCCACCGTGCGCACCGGCAGCAGCACGGCGAACGCCTGCCAGATGTCGTCGTAGAGCCCGGTGCGGCGGATTTCCTCGATAAAAATTTCGTCGGCGACGCGCAAGATATCGAGCTTCTCGCGCGTGATAGGGCCGGGACAGCGGATGGCGAGGCCGGGACCGGGGAAAGGATGGCGGCCGACAAAAGCGTCGGGCAGGTCAAGCTCGCGGCCGAGCGCGCGCACTTCGTCCTTGAACAATTCGCGCAACGGCTCGATCAACTTCAAGTTCATACGCGCCGGCAGGCCGCCGACATTGTGGTGCGACTTGATCGTCACCGACGGGCCGCCGGTAAACGACACGCTCTCGATCACGTCCGGATAGAGCGTACCCTGCGCGAGAAATTCGACCGGTCCTTTTCCGTCATTGGCGATTTTCTTCGCTTCGGCTTCGAATACGTCGATGAACAGCTTGCCGATCGTCTTGCGCTTGTCTTCGGGATCGTCGATGCCGGCGAGCGCGTTGAGGAAAAGCTCCTCCGCCGCGACGTGGACGAGCGGAATGTTGTAATGGCCGCGAAACAAGGCGACCACGCGCTCGCCTTCGCCAAGCCGCAACAGGCCGTGGTCGACGAACACGCAGGTTAGTTGATCGCCGATCGCTTCGTGGATCAGCACGGCCGCGACCGCGGAATCGACACCCCCAGACAACCCGCAGATCACCCTGCCCTTGCCGACCTGGCGGCGGATTTTCTCGATCGCCTCGTCCTTGAAGGCGCGCATGGTCCAATCGCCGGCGCAACCGGCAACCTTGCGCACGAAATTGCGCAGGATGGCGGCGCCGTGCGGGGTGTGCATGACCTCGAGGTGGAATTGCGTCGCGTAGAACCCGCGCTTGTCGTCGGCGATCATGGCGATCGGCGCGTTGGCCGAAGTGCCGGTCGCCGCAAAGCCCTCCGGCAGCCCGGTGACACGGTCGCCGTGGCTCATCCAGACCGGATAACGCTCGCCGACCTTCCACACGCCCTCATAGAGCGCCGAAGGTTTTGTCACCTCGACCTCGGCGCGGCCGAATTCGCGATGATGGCCGCCCTCGACCTTGCCGCCGAGCTGTTGCGCCATGGCCTGCTCGCCGTAGCAGATGCCCAGCACCGGGACGCCGGCTTGGTAGATCGCCATCGGCGCGAGCGGCGCGTCTTTTTCGAGCACCGAAGCCGGTCCGCCCGAGAGGATTATTCCTTTCGGCCGCAGCGTCCGCAGCGCCGCCTCGGCCTTCTGAAACGGTACGATCTCGCAATAGACGTTCTCCTCGCGCACGCGGCGAGCGATGAGCTTGGTCACCTGCGAGCCGAAATCGACAATGAGGATGGTGTCGTGCGCGGCGGTGGCGGCAGCGCCTGCGACCTCGCCAGCCAAACCGGTCTTGGCAGCGCTGGTCTTAGCAACACCAGTCTTCGCCGCACTAGTCTTGGCAACAGATGTCATCTTGGCAACAGGTTCATGCCGCGCGCCGCAACAGGCTGACAAAAAACCCGTCGGTATCAGTCCGGCGCGGCGTCATCAGCAATCCCGTTTTGGAGATAAGCGCCGCACGGGCAAAAAGATAGCCGCGCTCCCCCAGCGCCTGCGCCATGTCGGCGGGCTTTTCCACGGAAAAATCCGCATTCCGGGCGACGAAAGCGTCCACCTGATCATCGTTCTCATCGGCGAGCACCGAACAGGTGATGTAGGCGATGCGGCCGCCCGGTTTGACCAGCGCAGCGGCGCTATCGAGCAGGGCCTGCTGCTGTTGCATGCGCTGCTCCAGCGCGCCGGGCCGCACCCGCCACTTGGCGTCCGGATTGCGCCGCCACGCCCCGGTTCCGGTGCAAGGCGCGTCGATCAATGCCAGATCGATGCGGCCGGCGAGATCGGACAGCATGTCGGCTTCACCGCGCGGCGTGCGAACCTGGATGTTGCGCGCCCCCGCCCGCGTGATGCGCTCGTGGATCGGGGCGAGCTGCCGCTTGTCGATATCGGTTGCGTAGATCTGGCCGTGGTTCTCCATGGCCGCCGCCAGCGCCAAGGTCTTGCCGCCGGCGCCGGCGGCGAGGTCGACGACCTGCTGGCCGGGCTTGGCGCCGGCGAACAACGCGGCAAGCTGCGAGCCCTCGTCCTGAACTTCGATGGTACCCTTGAGAAAGGCAGGCTCGGCATGGATCGCCGGGCTTTTGGCCTCGGCCGACAGCCGAATGCGCAAGCCAACCGGCGACCATCGGCAGGCCTCGGCGTTGAGATGGGCAAGCTTCGGCAGCACCTCGTCGCGCTCGGCCTTGAGCGTATTGACCCGAAGATCGAGCGGGGCGCGGCTTGCAAGCGCCGCCCCCTCCGCGGCGCGGTCGTCGCCAAAGATGCGGGCGAAATGCGGATCGAGCCATTCCGGATAATCGCCCAGCACATGCGCCGGAGCGCCGGCGACCCCATCGCCGGCGAGCGCCGCCTGCTCGGCCGCCGTCAACGTCGCCGGGGCAAAGCGTTCACCGCTGAACAAAGCGCTGATCGCTTCGACCGAAAGACCGCGCTCGCGGCGCAGCATGCCGACGAGCGCAGCGCGAGCAGACGCCTCGCCCATCAGCCACGCGGACGACGATTTACGCCGCAATGCGTCGTATGCGAGCCCGGCGATGGCGGCGCGATCCGAAGAGCCGGCGAAGCGGTGCGCGAGGCCCCAATCCTTGAGCGCATCCGACGCCGGCCGCCGCCGCGCGTCAATGTCGGCTATGACCTCGATCGCGGCTGAAACACGAGCGGCTGGCGTCATACGGTCTGTTCTCAACTGCCGGTGAGCACCTGCACGATATAGATCGCCCACATCACCATGAGTACCAGCGCGGCAACGGCGAAGAAGGCGCCCCGCAGCCGCACGATATTGCTGCTCACGTGTACGTAAGCTTGCGCCACCCTGAAAATCACAAAAACCCAGGCCAACGCCACAAAGAGCACGCCGGCATGGCGAGTGACCCATTCAAGGATCGTCAGCACATAGAACAAAACAGGCAGCTCGAACTGATTGGAGTAGGCATTCGCGGCTTGCATCGTGCGCCGCGGCCAGATCGGCTCGCGCAATGCGACGTCCTGCGGCTTGACGGCGCCCGAGCCATAATCGGCCCGGCGCATCGCCCCCATCCACAGCATAAGTGCGAAAGTCAGGACGACTTCGACGAACAGCGGCGACAGAACTGATGCAAGCGACATTGGCCCCGCCCTCAAGGTTCAAGCGCCGCAGTCCTAACACGCGTCTTTCAACGCGGCCAATGCAAGCGATCGCATCGCGGTCAGCGCTTGACGCTGATCGCCGTTTCGCCGTCGTCGTCGATCAACGCGCTGCGCCAGGACTTGCCGTCGAACAAAGCGCGCGCGACCGCGTCCGCCGTGCCGCCGTGGTTGAGGTTGGCCGTGATCAGCACGCCGCCGGTTCGCAACAGGTTGCGCAGCGCCGTGTGCAGCGCCGGCACCGGCGCGTTGCCGTCGAAGAAAGCGAGGTCGTAGCCGGGATCGAGCGTCGGCAGCACGCTGGCGAAGTCGCCTTCGTGCACGGTGATACGGTGGTCGAGCGCCGCCGCCGCGATATTGTCACGCGCGAGCCGCGCATGCTCGGGGTCGCGCTCGATGCTGTCGATGGTGGAATCCGTCGCGCCGTAGGCAAACGACAGCGCCGTGTAGCCGAGCGCTGTGCCGAGTTCGAGGATACGTCGCGCATGCGCGGTGGCCGCAAGCGTGCTCAGCAGCGGGCCATTGTCGTAGGGATAGGCTCCGCAGCCGTGGCGGGCACGATGCCGGTCGGTAGCCTTGCGAACCTCCGCGAACGGATCGGCGGGCATTTTTCTCATGGCCGGCGATCACTCGCGGCTTGGATAGTTCGGGCTCTCGCGCGTGATGGTCACATCATGCACGTGGCTCTCGCGCAATCCGGCGCCGGAAATACGGATGAACTCGGCCTTATCGTGAAACTCGGCGAGAGTCCTGGCGCCGACATAACCCATCGCGGCGCGCAATCCCCCGACCAGCTGGTGCAGAACGTTGGCGACCGGCCCCTTATACGGCACCTGACCCTCGATGCCTTCGGGCACGAGCTTGAGCGTGTCTTTGATCTCTTGCTGGAAGTAGCGGTCGGCGGAGCCGCGCGCCATGGCGCCGACCGATCCCATGCCGCGATAGGTTTTGTAGGAACGGCCCTGGAACAAAAACACCTCGCCCGGCGTCTCGTCGGTGCCGGCAAGGAGCGAGCCGACCATGGCGCAATCCGCACCGGCCGCCATCGCCTTGGCGAGATCGCCGGAATATTTGATGCCGCCGTCGGCAATGACCGGGGTATCGCTGCGCTTGGCCGCTTCGACCGCGTCGACGATTGCGGTGAGCTGTGGCACGCCGACGCCGGCAATCATGCGGGTGGTGCAGATCGAGCCAGGCCCGATGCCGACCTTGATAGCGTCGGCGCCGGCGTCGATCAGCGCTTTGGCGCCTTCGGCGGTGGCGATGTTGCCGGCGACCACTTGCACCGCGTTCGACAGTCGCTTGATGCGGCCCACAGCCTCGAGCACGCGGGTGGAATGGCCATGCGCGGTATCGACGACGACGAGATCGACGCCGGCGTCAATTAGCGCTTCGCTGCGCGCATAGCCGGCTTCGCCGATGCTGGTGGCGGCGGCAACGCGCAGCCTGCCCTGCTCGTCCTTGCAGGCGTTGGGGTTTGCCACCGCCTTCTCGATATCCTTGACCGTAATCAGCCCGACACAGCGGTAGTCGCCATCGACCACCAAAAGCTTTTCGATACGATGATAGTGCAGGAGCCGCTTGGCCTCGTCTTGTCCGACGCCCTCGCGCACCGTGATCAGATCGTCCTTGGTCATCAACTCGGAAACTTTTTGCCGCTTGTCGGTGGCAAAACGCACGTCGCGGTTGGTGAGGATGCCGACCAGCTTGCCGGCGCGTCCGTTGCCGCCGCCTTCGACAACCGGAATGCCGGAGATGCGATTCTCCTGCATCAGCGTCAGCGCATCAGCGAGCGTCGCGTCGGGATGGATAGTGACCGGATTGACCACCATGCCGGACTCGAACTTTTTGACCTGCCGCACCTGCAATGCCTGGACCGCCGGTTCGAGATTGCGGTGCAGGACGCCGATCCCGCCGGCTTGCGCCATAGCGATCGCCATGCTCGCCTCAGTGACGGTATCCATCGCCGACGCGATAATCGGCAGGTTGAGCGAGATGCCGCGCGTGATTCGGGTACGCACGTCCACTTCCGACGGCAGCACGTCCGACAGGCCCGGCCTGATCAGGACGTCGTCGAAGGTGAGGCCCTCGCGCGGATCGCTTTCAGTCATTGCCAACTCCGCTTGCGCCCGCGCGATTTGTCGCGGACTGGCTTGCGGGCGCCTCGAAAAAGCCGGTGGAAAAGACGAAAGCCTGCGCGGGTGAACATTTCTCCGCGCCCGCCCGCCGTCCGACTCGATGGCCCGCTTTTGGGTTGGCGGCGGTTCCTAGCATGTCCGGTTTCGAATTGATAGATGGTGCTGCGGAACTTGGCCGGCCAGTGCACAGCGGAGTAGATTGGCGAAACCGAGACAAAGCGATGCGAGCCAGGATCACGCGTTTCGCCGGCTTCTTGCGGGGCAAAGCATGATGCGGCGGCGACGGCCGCTCCGCTTTTCGGCTGCGTGGGTGATGCTCGCTCTTGCAGTGCCGCTGGGCTACGCTGCCATCGCGGGCGCGCAAGATTCGGGTGACGAGCGCCGCTGTACCGGCCAAGCGCGTGCCGGCAGCGAAGAGCGGATCGCCTCCTGCACGACGCTCATCAATTCCGGCCACTATCAGCCGGCCAACCTCGCCATCCTGCATCACGATCGCGGCGTCGCGATGCGCGCCAAGGGCGACCTTGCCGGCGCACTCGACGATTTCGGCGAAGCAATCACGCTCAATCCGGATTACGCGCGGGCCTTCGCCGATCGCGCCGCCATACGACTGGCGCAGCATGACACGGACGGCGCCATTACCGATCTCGACAATGCGATCAGGCTCGACGCGACCGACGCCGGCGCCTTCATGACGCGCGGTAATGCCTTCGATGAGAAGGCGGACTTCGATCACGCAATCGCGGATTACAACGAGGCGATCCGGCTGTCGCCGAATTACGCCGCGGCCTTCTTCAACCGCGGGCTGGCGTATCGCCGCAAGGGCGACTTCGATCATGCCATCGCCGATTACGATCAGGCGATCAAGCTCGACCCCAAAAATGCGTCCGCGCTGAACAATCGCGGCATCGCCTGGTTCGAGAAGGGCGATCTCGACCGCGCCATCGCCGACTACAATCAGGCGATGCGTGTCGACGCCAATTTCGCCCCCGCCTACAACAATCGCGGCGATGCCTGGCGCGCCAAAGGCGATCTCGTGCGTGCGATGGCCGACTTCGACCACGCCATCCAGTTGTCGCCGCAATTTGCGCTCGCCTACGACAACCGCGGCCTCGCCTATTATCAGAAGCGCGATTACGACCACGCCATCGCCGATTTCGACGCCGCGATACGCTTCGATCCGTCGAACGCCGGCGCCTACGGCAACCGCGCCAACGCGCACGACGACAAGGGCGAGCGCAACGCGGCCATTGCCGACTACAACGAAGCGATCCGCCTCGATCCCAAGAATGCGCGCTTTTTCTACGATCGCGGCATGGCCTACCGCCGCGACGGCGACCTCGATCGGGCCATCGCGGATTTGAACCAGGCTATCCAGCTCAATCCGCAGCATGCGGGCGCGTATAACGAACGCGGCTACGCCTTTTATCAGAAGCACGATTTCGCGCGCGCCATCCCCGACTACGACCAGGCGATCAAGCTCAACCCGAAGTTCGCCGTCGCCCACAACAACCGCGGCAACGCCTTCGACGACAAAGGCGACCCCGATCGCGCCATTGCCGACTACAACGAGGCGCTACGCATCGACCCGAACTACGCGGCGGCATTGTACAATCGCGGCATCGCCTGGCGCCGCAAAGGCGACCTCGACCGCGCCATCGCCGATTACGACCAAGCCATCAAGCTCAATCCGACAGCGGCCGCTTATAACAATCGCGGCAGCGCCTGGCTCGCCAAGGGTGAAAACGAACGCGCCATGGCCGACCTCGATCAAGCCATCAAGCTCGATCCCGGCTTACCCGACGCCTACATCAACCGCGGCAACGCCAAGCGCGACAAGCTCGCATTCGCCGATGCCATCGCCGACTACACGCATGCGATCGAGCTGTCGCCGACCGCCGCGCTCGCGTTTTACAACCGCGCCTGGGCACATTACCTCGCAGGCGAGGACACCGAGGCGCTCGCCGACGCCGACCGCGCCATTGCGCTCAACGCCCGCTGGGCAAGCGCGTTTTCGACGCGCGGGCTCATTCGCGAACGACGCGCCGATACGGCCGGCGCCATTGCCGACTTTCGTAAGGCGCTGCAGATCGATCCCTCCTTCAAGCAGCCTGCCGAAGGCTTGCAGCGGCTAAAGGCCGGACCGGTGTCGGGACGATAACGGCAGATGTCCGAAAGCCCATCGCCGCGCCCTTATAATCGCGTCGTGCCGCTGATCGTGGCGTTCGCGCTGTTCATGGAGAACATGGACTCGACGGTGATCGCAACCTCGCTGCCGGCAATCGCGCGCGCGCTCGGCACCAATCCGCTGGCGCTAAAGCTCGCCGTCACCTCGTATCTATTGTCGCTCGCCATCTTTATTCCCGCGAGCGGGTGGATAGCGGACCGGTTCGGCGCGCGCGATGTCTTTCGCATCGCCATCGGCGTCTTCGTGCTGGGCTCCATCGGTTGCGCTCTGTCGCAGTCGCTCGAACAACTGGTGTTGGCGCGGATCCTTCAGGGCGCCGGCGGCGCGATGATGACCCCGGTGGGCCGGCTTATCCTAGTGCGCAGCATCGACAAGCGGTTTCTGGTCCACGCCATGTCGTGGGTGACCATACCCGCTCTGGTCGGCCCGATTTGCGGGCCGCCGCTCGGCGGCCTCATCACGACTTACGCGTCCTGGCACTGGATCTTCATCATCAACGTGCCGATCGGCCTCGTCGGCATGGTGATGGTCACGCTTTATATTCCGGACGTCCATGCCGAGCGGCCGGCGCGGTTCGACTTTATCGGCTTTGTCCTCTCGGGCTTGGGCATCGGCGGGCTCGCGTTCGGCCTTTCGGTGATGGGGCTGGACTATTTGCCCGCCGGCGGCGTCGCCGCTCTTCTTGGCGTCGGAGCGGTGTCGACCGCGGCCTACATCGCCCATGCCCGCCGCACGCCAGCTCCCATCCTCGATCTGCGGCTTTTCAAGCTGCCGACGTTCCGCGCCAGCATTTTCGGCGGCGTCTTGTTCCGCCTCGGCATCGGCGCCCTGCCGTTTCTGTTGCCGCTCCTGTTGCAGATCGGATTCGACCTCACGCCGTTTCAATCCGGCCTTATCACCTTCACCGGCGCGCTCGGCTCCATGTTTATGAAAGCCGCCGTCGCCAGGGTGCTCAATCGTTTCGGCTATCGAACCGTGCTGGTCTACAACAGCCTCGTCAGCGCCGCCTTTCTCGCCGCCTGCGCGAGTTTCGTACCCGGCATGCCGTTCGCCGCGATGGTCGCGATCCTGCTCAGCGGCGGTTTCTTCCGATCGCTCGAATTCACCGCCATCAACACCATCGCCTATGCGGAGATCGAGGCGCCACAGATGAGCCGGGCGACCACCATCACCGCTGTCGCTCAACAGCTTGCGCTGTCACTCGGCGTCGCGGTCGGAGCGCTGGTGGTCGAGATTACGCTGCGGCTGAAACACGGCACCGCGATGGGTGCTTACGACTTTCCGCCAGCCTTCCTCGCGGTGGGTGCGTTCACCGCAGCCGCGAGCCTGGTGTTTATGCGGTTGTCATCCGACGCCGGCGCCGAACTCGCGGGACGCGAAGTACCCGTGCCGGCGGCGGTGCCGAAGCATCCCTAGGCCGCAAGCGGAAACCCGCTGTCCGCTTTTCCGTATCCAGCCCCTGCCCGCCGCGCTTTGACTTGCGTGGTCGCGTTCACCGCTCCGCCGCCTCCGCCGGACGACGGCCGCGAAAGCCGCGGGCCAACAGATAAAGCTCTGCGGAATCGCTGCGGCTCGCCGGCGGCTTGACGTGGCGGACGCTCGAAAAGTCGCGCTTGAGGTCGGACAGCAGGGACGTTTCCGTACCGCCCTGCAGGACTTTGCAGATAAAGCTGCCGCCCGGAGCCAACACTTCACGGGCGAAGTGCACCGCCGCTTCCGCCAGCGCCATGATGCGCAAATGGTCGGTCTGGCGGTGGCCGGTCGCATTGGCCGCCATGTCGGATAGAACGACCTCGACGGATTTGCCGCCGAGCGCGGCGTCAAGCTGCTCGGGCGCGGCGCGATCAAGAAAATCGAGTTTGAGGAATTCGACGCCGGCAATCGGCTTCATATCGAGAATGTCGAGCGCGACAACGCGCCCGGTTGCCCCGACGCGCCGCGCGGCGACCTCGCTCCAGCCGCCAGGCGCCGCGCCGAGATCGACGACACGCATGCCCGGCTTGAGCAAGCGGAATTTGTCGTCGATTTCGGCGAGCTTATACGCCGCGCGCGAGCGAAAGCCTTCGCGCTTGGCCCGCGCCACGTAAGGATCGCTGATCTGTCGTTCGAGCCACGCGCGCGAGGACGGCGTGCGACGTTTCTCTCGCTTGAGCCGCGCCATGATCCGTCAGGCTTCGCCCCATACGCCGTCGGCGCGCATCATCTCGACCAGCATACCCTCGCGCAGCCCGCGATCGGCGACCCGCAGCCGGTCGCACGGGAAAAAGCGGCGAATGGCATCGAGGATGGCGCAGCCGGCGAGCACCAAATCGGCGCGCTCGGCGCCGATGCACGGATTGGCGGCGCGTTCGTCGAAACTCATCGCCATCAGTTCGGTGACGACGAGCGATATTTGATCATCCGAGAGCCAGCAGCCATCGACGCGCCGGCGGTCGTAACGCTTGAGTTTGAGGAAAACTCCGGCGATCGTCGTCACCGTGCCCGACGTGCCGAGCATATGGAAGCCGTCCAGACCGTCGCGGTGAGCGACGGCAAAATTCTCTACGAATGCCGCGACCTCTTCCACCATCGCATCGTAGATTTCCCGCGATACCGCGGTGCCGCCGTAACGTTCGGCGAGCGTGACGACCCCGACCGGGAGCGACGCCCAGCCGACGATGTCGGGCTGCGGCGGTCCGCGCCGAGCGCCGTTAGGGCGGCCGAGCCGCACCAGTTCGGACGATCCGCCGCCGATGTCGAAGAGAATGACCCCCGAGGCGGAGGGGTCGAACAGCTCCGTGCAACCGGCCGCCGCGAGCCGAGCTTCGGTCGCCGAATCGACAATTTCGAGTTCGAGACCGGCTTGCTCGGCGACGCGAACCCGGAACGCCTCGCCGTTCTCGGCCGCGCGGCAGGCCTCGGTCGCGATGAGCCGCGCGCGGCCGACGCCGCGCGCGCGCATCTTGTCGCGGCACACCAGCAGCGCATCGACGGCGCGGGCGATGGCGGCCTCGCTGATGCGGCGCGAAGCGGCGACGCCCTCGCCGAGACGAATGATGCGTGAGAAGGCATCGACAACGCGAAAGCCATCAGCGGTCGGACGCGCGACGAGCAGCCGGCAGTTGTTGGTGCCGAGATCGAGGGCCGCGTAAGTGCCGTCCGAATGCCCGTTCTCGGACGGTTGCGCGTCATCGCGGCGGAAACCATCGCGCCGAATGCCATACGGCGTTCGACGAGGCCAGCGCCGTCGCGGCGTCCCGCGCCCACCGAGGCCGCCCGTCGGCGGGGCCTCCTCGTTCATTCAATTCCTTCCTGACGCGTCGGAATCTGCGGCCCGACGGCTGCGGTCTGGTTTGCTCAAATCGGCGGCAAATGTATCAGTCGAAGGCGGCACGGCCAATACTGCGCTTTTGCCGCCTATGAGCCATGTCCGACGCCCTGCTTGTGGCGCTCTCCCAAGTCCACTATCTCACGGACGAGACACGGCTTCGCGGGATTGAGCAGCAATGAATTTGCACGAGCCTGCCGACCGAGCGGCGGACAATCTGGCAACGAACGACTTAGCAGCGGACAGATTAGCCATCGAGAAATTCGCCGTGGGCCAGTCGGTCCCGCGTAGCGAAGATCCGATGCTGCTGCGGGGCCACGGCCGCTATACGGACGATGTCAGCCTGCCCGGTCAGGCCTACGCGGTGATGGTCCGCAGCCGCAACGCTCACGGCTTAATTCGGGCCATCAACGCCGAGACGGCGCGAAAAATGCCGGGCGTGCTCGGGGTCTTCACCGCGTCCGATCTGGCGGGCTATGGGCCGCTCAAATGCGTCGTGCCGTTGAAAAATCGTGACGGCTCGCCGATGCACAAGCCATGGCGCGGCGCGCTCGCCAAGGACAAGGTGCGTTACGTGGGCGACCCGGTCGCTTTCGTGGTCGCCGAGACCATGCTCGCCGCCAAGGACGCCGCCGAAGCGGTCGAGATCGAGATCGAGGCGCTTCCGGCCGTTACTTCGGCGGAAGACGCGATCCGTGACGGCGCTCCGCTCCTCTACGACGACGTGCCGGCCAATATTTCGCTCGATTATCATTTTGGCGACGCCGCCGCGGTCGATGCCGCTTTTGCGAAGGCAGCGCACGTCACGCGGATGAAGCTTTTGAACAGCCGCGTGGTCGTCAACGCCATGGAGCCGCGCGCGGCCCTCGCCGCCTATGACGGCGACCGCTTCACTCTCCATGTCTGCTCGCAAGGCGTTTCCGGCATGCGCGCCAACATCGCGGAGGCGCTTGGCGTCGACGCCAAGGCGGTCCGCATCCTGACCGGTCAGGTCGGCGGCTCATTCGGCATGAAGGCGGCGGTGTTTCCCGAATATATTTGCGTGCTTCACGCCGCGCGCGCGCTCAACCGGCCGGTGAAGTGGACCGACGATCGCTCCGGAAGCTTTTTTTCCGACAGCCACGGCCGCGACCATGACGTCACCGCCGAACTCGCGTTGGCCGAGGACGGCACCTTTCTCGCGGTCCGCATCGACTGCTTCGCCGACATGGGCGCATTCCTGTCGCCGATGGGGCCGTTCCCCGGCACGCTCAACATCGTCAAGAATGTCCAGAGCATGTATCGGACGCCGCTGATCGAAGTCTCGTCGAAGTGCGTGTTCACCAACACGCCGCAAATCGGTCCGTACCGCGGCGCCGGACGCCCCGAGGGCAATTATTTCATGGAACGGCTGATCGACACCGCCGCCGCCGAGATGGATATCGATCGTGTGGCGTTGCGCCGGCGCAATCAAATCAGCCCGCGGGAGCTGCCGTATAAAACCGCATCCGACGTGACGTATGACAGCGGCGACTTCGCGGCGTTGACGAAAGAGGCGATCGAGCTTGCCGACGGCAAGGGCTTCGCCCGCCGCAAGCGCGAAAGCGCGCGCCGCGGCAAGCTGCGCGGCCTCGGCATCGGCAATTTTCTCGAGGTCACCGCGCCGCCCTCGAAGGAGTTGGCCGAAATCGCTTTCAACGCCGACGGCACGGTGACGCTGGCCACCGGCACGATGGATTTCGGCATGGGCCATGCCACGCCCTTTGCCCAAGTGTTGTGCGAGCGGCTCGGCGTGCCGTTCGACAAAATCTTGCTCGTTCAGGGCGACAGCGACCGGGTCGTCATGGGTGGCGGCAGCGGCGGGTCAAAGTCGATCATGCACACGGGCACCGCCATCGTCGAGGCGTCCGCCAAGGTGATCGAGAAGGGCAAGGAGATCGCGAGCCATGTGCTTGAGGCCGCGCCCTCCGACATCGAATTCAGCCGCGGCCGCTTCGTGATCGCCGGTACCGACCGCACGGTCTCGGTTATGGAATTGGCGCGCATGCTGCGCGACGGCAGCGCCAAGCTGCCGCCCGAAACACCGCAATCGCTCGACGTCACGCACATCAGCGACGGTCCGGGCTCGGCTACCTTCCCAAACGGCTGCCACATCGCCGAGGTGGAGATCGATCCGGAGACCGGCGTCGTCGATGTCGTGAAGTATTCCTGCGTCAACGACTTCGGCGTCGTCGTCAACCCGATGATCGTCGCCGGCCAATTACATGGCGGCGTGGTCCAGGGCATCGGCCAGGCGCTGATGGAGAGGACCGTCTACGACGCCGAGGGACAATTGCTCACCGGCTCGTTCATGGACTACGCCATGCCGCGCGCCACCGATGTTCCGCCCTTCGTGCTTGCCGAGCATCCGGTGCCGGCGAAAACCAATCCGCTCGGAGTGAAGGGCTGCGGCGAGGCCGGCTGCGCCGGATCGCTGACGTCGATCATGAACGCGGTCCTCGATGCGCTCGCCGACCGCGGCATCCGCCACATCGACATGCCGTTGACGCCGTTCCGTATCTGGCAGGCCCTGCACGAAGCCGACGGTGCCGGGGCGGATCGTCACGACCAATGACGCAAACGGTTTCCGTCCCGGCGCGCCGCTACGGCGAACTGCGGATTGTCGCGCCGATCTGCGTCGCGCACTTTCTGAGCCACTATTATATGATTTTGCTGGCGCCGCTGTTCGCGTTCGTGCGCGCGGATTATGGCGTGAGCTATACCGACCTGGCGCTGGCGCTCACAGCATTCAACGTCGTCTCCGCCGCGCTGCAGACGCCGGTCGGCTTTTTGGTCGATCGCGTTGGCGCGCGCATCGTATTGATCGCGGGCGTCGCGCTCGGCGCCACGGCCTTCGCCGTCGCCGGGCTGGTGCATTCCTACACCGTGTTCATCGCCATGTTTGCGCTCGCCGGCCTCGGCAATACCGCCTATCACCCGGCCGATTATTCGCTGCTGTCGAGCCACGCCGCGCCGGCGCGCGTTAGCCAGATCTTTTCGTTTCACACCTTCTCGGGAATTCTCGGTTCGGCGGTCGCTCCCGCCACGCTGCTCGTCATGCAGAGCCATTTCGGCTGGCGCGGTGCGTTTGTCGGCGCCGCCATTCTCGGCTTCGCCGTGCTCTTGCTCTTGATCATACAGCGGCCCGCGCCAGCCGATCCTTTGGTGGAAAAACGCCGCGCCGTGCCCGATGACGCCGCAGCCGAGCCGCAGGTCGGCAAAGACCACGGCTGGCGGTTTCTGCTGGCCCCGGCGATCATTCTCAATCTTTGTTTCTTTATTCTGATCGCGGTGATGGGCGGCCTCAATAATTTCCTCGTGGTCGCGCTTGGCGCGCTTTACGGCACGCCCGCGACGCTCGCCAACATGGCGTTGACTGCGCTGTTGCTGATGAACGCACTCGGCGTCCTCGTCGGCGGCACGCTTGCCGCACGCACGTCGCGCCATGCCATCGTCGCGGCGCTCGGCCTGGCTTTTGCCGGCATCACCACCGCCCTGATCGGGTTTGCCGGCTTCTCCTCTGCCATGCTGCTGCTGCTGGCCTCGTTGACCGGCCTATTCGTCGGCATTGTCAGCCCATCGCGCGACATGCTGGTGCGCTCGGTCACGCCGCCGGGCGCTTTCGGCCGCGTATTCGGTTTCGTGTCGTCCGGGTTCAACATCGGCTCGATGTTCGCGCCGACCATTTATGGAATGATGATGGACCACGGTGCGCCGCGGGCGCTGTTTCTGTTTTCGGCGGCCTGCAGCATCGTCTGCATCGGCACCGTGATCTACGGATTCTCAAGCCGCGAGCAACGCTGAGCCGGCGTGGCGTCAGCGATCGGGGGACCGCCGGCCGCAATGCCCCGAGTTGTCCCGGAGGCTTGGAAAGCAGACCGAGATGTCCTAAACGGATCGGCCATTGTCCGCCCCCGGCGGCCAACGGCAAGCGCAGACCGAAGGTCTTGAGCAGACGGCGGGTTTTGGGGAATAGTTCAACGGTAGAACATCGGACTCTGACTCCGAGAATCTAGGTTCGAATCCTAGTTCCCCAGCCACTACCGACGTTACCAGACGTCGGACTACAGGCCATCGCCTTGGCTGTGGCGCGTTTCCTATAGCGCGTCGGAGCTGACGTAGCGACGATGCCCCGGGCGCGGGGTCGTAAACCGGAAGGTGCCCGCTACGGAAACTATAGGGTTGTCGGTTGTGCTGGTGCATTCGGCTGGTAGCTCTGCAAGGGCTCGTCTCAAGGATCAGAGCGCCAAGGATTCTCCGTTCCTTCATGAAGATATTCATGGGGGGGTCTTAGGCAGATGCAGGGTCTGAACTCAGGATCAGTGAACTCTCAGGTTCGACCAAAAAGCTCGAAACTTAAGAGTTAAAGTCTCAGTAGGAGAAACGGACCGAACTTGTTTACGAATGGTGCGTTCCCTTCGTAAAGCCGCAGAAAACATGCTCGCGGTACGAGGAGTATCTCTCATGCGCTTGTTGATAGTCACCGCAGTCTCAATGTCGATGCTGATTCCCGACGCATTTGCCCAAAGCAATTCCTCTTCCCCGGCGTCGAACCAGAGCAACCGCACGGCTGCTACGGAACAGTCGGCCCAGCAACAGCATCCAGAATGGTTTAAAGAACCGAATGCCTACAGACCTTGCCCGTGGAGCAAGTGTCCCGCCCCTCCTCCGCAATGATCGGGACGGCAGACGCCGCAAATGGGCACCAAAATCAGGCTCGCGCGCCGTTGCCGTCGTTTCAAAATTTCCGACCCACTCGTTTCCGGCGCGAAACATATTGGGGTAACTGGCTGGCTGCACGCGACATGCTCGCGACACGCTATAAAATACCCAACTGTAACAGATACTTGCCATGCTAGGCCAGTTGGTACCGCCTAGCATTATGCTCCCTCAAGAACGCACTGCTGAAATTGCGCGCTTATGCTCAAGTGATCGTAGGGGCTTCGCAGAGGGCCTCCGCTGTGAATGGTTCCATTAGTTGGGGACAAAGCGCGAGTTTGACGCGCTATGAGGCATCCATCAAAAGCGCGGAAGACTTTCAGCAAATACGTAATGCGTATCGAGGATCGCGCCGACACCGCGCAGCAAGTGACCGGCGAGGATCGCGATCTCGCCTTCCGTACATCCCGCGACACCCAACCGAGTAACGGCGACGCCGCGAACCGACCGCCGAACGCCGTCGAGCGCCGCAAAAAAATGATCGCGAAAATTCACCGTCACAGCACCCCGGAAGCCTTTATCATCGATGAATCATCGATGGCATCGGCAGTCCGTGAAGCGATCGCGCGCTCGATGAACCGAGCTATCCAAATGTATTCGTCAAGTCCTCAATCAGCCGCGCGATTGGCGTGAAATAAATCAGCGCAGCAACAAAAGCCAGAACGAGCCACGCGAGCAATATCTGCACGTCGGTCAGTTTCGCAAACCAGCTTTTCATTTGATTCCCCCGCCCTACCACCGGGAGGATTTTTGGCGGCTAAAATGGCAGTCGGGCGGCGCAAAAAAGGCCTATGGAAGAATTTCCGCCCGGCGACATAATTTTTACAGCAGCCTGCGCGGCATCGTCCGACATCTGATTTTTGTTGGCGTTGCCGGATAATCACAGTCAAAAAAACAATTGTGACTTCTGGAATTGAATGAAGGCCGCGCGTCGCCACAAAAAGAGCCCCAAGCGGGTGGATGGTTGAAGATGCTTGAGTGCATTGCTCAACTAGGCGCGGCTAGGCGGCGGGGCGTCGGGGGACGATGGCCGCCCGGCCGCGCTCTTTCGATTGTGCTTTTTTCATAGAGTACGCCGCTTGCAGCGGCGGTGTATATCGCCCACGGCGCATACACCCACTTACTCGTACCCGTGCCGCACCTCAAAGCAGCTTAGCGCCGCCGCGTCCTCGACGGTTTCGAGCGGTATCGTGGAAAGGGATGCGATTGCGGCGCAAAAACCGTTTTGCCTTGCCCGACGTCGCTGTTTCCGTCCGCGCAATGGACCATCGGCCACATTCCAACCAGGTGGTCGCAGTTATCGCTCATCGCGGGCCCAAAGCCGGCGAATGACATCAGGGCCGCAATAATGACGGCGGCAATAATGGCTGTCACACGAAGGGGCTTGGACATGCTCGCTCTCCCGCGTTTGTCCTTTCGAGTCACGTAATCGGCGGGCGCGTTTCTGAAAGGGTCGAGATCGCACCAAATCGCCCGGCAAGGGCGTCGAGCACGGCAATTTGAGATTCGGGATCAGATGCTCAATGAATGTCGCGGCGCTTTGGCCAACTGCGCGAACGCCCAAGGTATCGAAAACTCACGAAAGCACGTGGTCTCTCTCTCAGAGAATCCAGGGTCGAATCCCCAGCTCCAAGCGCGGCCGTACTTTAAACTTTTGACAGGGAGACAAAGCGCACGGCGAAGGAGCCGATGCGGCCGTCCAGCAATCACTGGCTCTCTTGGGCCTGCCGTTTGAAAAGATCGACCATCGATTCACTTGGATATGGCACCCCAGGCAGGTGGTCGGTCGAGGCTGGAGCGGTGGTTGCCGTGGCCGCGGTCTGGCCGGCAGTCGGCGAGTAAGGCTGATCGGAGGGCGTGTAGGTGCTCGGTGGATGCGGCATGTTCGCCGTCGACTCGAATCCGGGCGTCCCTTCCTTGAACAGATCGATCAACGACACCGAGGGATAGACCCTGTTCCGCGCATCTTCTGTTGAGACGGCTGGAGTGACTGCCGCGCTCTGGTAGCTCGAAGGCGCGGCCGCTGTTGACGGAACGGAGGCAGGCGTCGGCGCTGGCTGCGCGCTGGCACTGTATTGCCGCGGCGCGGGCGGTGCCGTCGCCTGGCGCGCATAGGCCGGCTGAGCGGCAGACGCCACAGCGGCATTCGGCGGCGGCCCGACGGCGGCCGCCTGATTGGCTGGAGGATTGCTCGACCAAGAACTGGGCGACCAGGAGGAATTAGATGAACACCCGGCGAGCCCGGGCAATATCAGCGAAGACATCACGACGCCAAACCGGAAGCGCCGGCTTTTGGCGGCGGCCCATCGGTGGATCGGCGCGTTTATGCTTAGCCCCTGCGTCCCCATAGCGCGGTTATAGCAGCGGCATGATGTCGATCTCAAGGCCGCAATCGAGGCTGTACCACGCCATATCGGCGATAACCCCCAGCAAAATAGAGCGAACACGGCCAGCAGGGTCGCCGCCATATTCACCGCGCCGCGGCTTGCTATAAGAATAAAGGCAGCTAGATCTTTGTAAACAAGACGAGGCGACGATGAGCGTCATCGACACCACCGGTTTCTTGGAGCTCCCCGCGCCGCGGCCGCCGGAACACCGCCGGACCAATTTACGGCAGTCGCTTCGCGCCATGCGCTCGAACGCGCTGGCCGCTTATCCCCTGGAAAATTTCGGTGAGGATATTCTCACCCAGCGAATTCTCTGGCGCCGCATGTTCGTCGTCAACGAGCCAGCCGCCGTGCGGCGGGTGCTGCTCGACAACGCCGCCAACTACATCAAATCCGAGGTCACCCGCCGCGTGCTCGAACCCGGGCTTGGCCGTGGTCTTTTGACCAGCGAAGGCGACACCTGGCGGAGCCATCGCCGCACCATGGCGCCGGCGTTCGATCCGCGTAGCGCCGCCGGCTATGCGCCGATCATGACCGAGGTGACGCAGGCTTTGCTCGCGAAATGGGACGCGATGCCCGAGGAAAGCGAAGTCGAAGTCGCGGCGGCAATGATGCAGGCCACGTTGCACATCATATCGCGCGCGATGTTCTCCTCCGATTCCGACGAGATCGTCGACGTCGTGGAAAGCGGCGTGAACAAATATCAGGCCAAAGCAAAGCCGACCGTGCTCGACGTGCTGCATTTTCCGCTGTGGTTTACGCGCATTGTATCTCCCAAGCGGGCAAAAAAAATCTTCAAGGAATTCGACAAATCCGTCGATCGGCTGCTGACCGCACGCGGCCGCGCGCCGGAGGCCGAGCCGAAAGATCTGCTCGCCCGCTTGATCGCTGCCCGCGACAGTGAGACCGGCGGTGGCATGACCGCGAAGGAAGTGCGCGATCAGGTGGTCACCATCTTCATGGCCGGGCACGAGACCACCTCCCAAGCGCTGTCGTGGACCTGGTTCCTGCTGTCGCAGCACCCGGCTGTGGAAGCCAGGCTCCACAACGAGTTGGCGGACGTATTGCAGGGCCGCACACCCCGTTACGAAGATATCGCGCAACTTCGTTACACGCGCATGGTGATCGAGGAATCGATGCGGCTTTACCCGCCGGCGCACACTTTCGCGCGGCAGCCTCTCGCCGACGACGAACTCCTTGGCCATCGCATCCCGGCCGGCGCGGAAGTGCTCATCGTCCCGTGGCTGCTGCACCGCAAGCCGTCACTCTGGGAGAACCCACACCGCTTCGACCCGGAACGGTTCACTCCCGAGCGCACCGCGGCACGGCCACGCTTCGCCTACATCCCGTTCGGCGGCGGCCCGCGCATCTGCATCGGCGCGGCGTTCGCCATGACCGAAGCGGTGCTGATACTGGCCACGATCGCGCAGCGTTACCGGCTCGGTCTGAAACCGGGTCATCCGGTCGAGCCGCAAGGCCTTATTACGCTGCGGCCCCGTTATGGGCTGCGGATGATGCTGCACCGTCGGTAGTGACGCTTTGACCTTCGCCGCCACTGCCGGCGGCCGATGGGTCTGCGCTTTTGAGCCGGACCACCCGCCTGCCCCGTTCGGCAAGCCCGCGCATCAGCGCGTTGACGTCGTCTTCGCCGCCGCCGCCAAATCCGGCTTCGCCGACCAAGAGCTTGCGCGCTTCGCGCCGGGCAAAATCAAGCACGGCGGCGGAGATGAGCCGGTCGAACAGGATAATGTCGGCGCATTGCAACGCGCGCACGTTGCGCAGCGTCATCAATTCTGGATCGTCGGCGGCGACGTCGATGACCGTCACCGAGCCGCGACAGACCGCGGGCCCGAGCGCGTTGACCTCGGCCAGGATGCGCTCGAAATCCGCCTGTCCCGGATCGCTGTCGGCGTGCCCAACGGCATACGCGGTGAAAAGCTGCCAGAACTTTTGCCGCACGGCCGAACTCAATCCGGCGGCCTTGAGCGCCGCACGCCAGCTTTGCGCGGCCGCGGCCCAGACCGCAAAGCCGTTCGGCAGCAAGGTCTCGAGCTTGGTGCGGATTGCCTGCGCGAACACCGGCGCGGCGCCGTCGGTGGAAATGCCGATCACCAGCGGCGAGCGGTTGACGATGGCGCCGAAGGCGAAATCGCAGAACGCCGGCTTGTCGATGACATTAACCGGCACGCCGGCGGCGCGAGCGCCCGCGGCGAAGACGCCAGCATCCGCCTCGGTGTCGAATGCGCCGACCGCGACAGCCGCACCGGCTAAATCGTCAGCGGTCCAGGAGCGGTGGTGCACGTTCATCACGCCGCGCGGCGGGGCGGCGACGAGCGCGCGCAATTCATCGCAGACGTCGGCTGCATACACATCGACGCGCGCGCCGGCGGCCGAAAGAAGCTCCGCCTTCCATGCCGCGGGAGCGTTGCCGCCGGCAACCACGGCACGCTTGCCTTCGAGGGCAAGGAAAACCGGCAGGCGCGCCAGCGGACCCAGGCGGCCGGATGAGATTGCGGCGGGAGTGCGATGGGCGCTCACGGCTGAATAACCTCCTCGTTTGCTAGATCGGCCGTCTCGGCATCATCTTTTCCGAAAACCGGCGTGCGCATGCTCTAATAGACGTCAGCCTGGTAGCGGCTTGTTGCTTTCAGTTCGGCAAGAAATTGCACCGCCTCGGTCGGCGAGCGGCCGCCATGCCGAACGACAATATCCGCAAGCGCGGTCTCGACATCCTTGGCCATGCGTAGCGCATCGCCGCAGACATAGACGTGCGCCCCCTCACTAAGCCAGGACCACAATTCCTCGCCGGCTTCGCGCATACGATGCTGCACATAGACTTTGGCGTCGCCGTCGCGCGACCAGGCAAGCGACAAACGCGTCAGGAGCCCGTCCGCCTGCATCGCGGCGAACTCGTCTTCGTAGAAGAAATCGCATTGGCTGCGCTGATGCCCGAAGAACAGCCAGTTGCGGCCCGGCGCCTTGATCGCCTGCCGTTCGTGGAGGAAGGCGCGAAACGGCGCCACGCCGGTGCCGGGCCCGATCATGATGATCGGCTTTGACGGATCGTCGGGCAGCGCGAAGTGCTGCGCTTTCTGGACGTACACTCTGACCTTCTCGCCCGGCGCAACCCGGCCGCCGAGAAACGTCGAACAAACCCCGAGCCGCGTGCGCTCGGCGATGCCGTAGCGCACGGCGTCGACCGTCAGCGAGACCCGGCCGGGATTGCATCTGTGCGACGAGGAGATCGAATAGACGCGCGGCTGCAGCGGCTCGAGCGCTTCGATGAAGGCTTCCGGATCGGGCCGGATGCCGGGAAATTTATGCAGAGCCGCAAGCACATCGAGCGTCGCGGCATCGCCGTCCGGATCTTCGCCGGCAGCGAGCCGCTTCGCTTTCTGCCGGCGCTCGCCGCCGGTGAGGTAGGAAATCAGCTCGAACAGCATGTCGGGCGCCGGCGACAGCGAAACGCCGTCAAACAGCACTTCACGCAGCGTCCGTCCGCCGATCGGGAAATCTGGCGGCGCCCGCAGCGCATCGAGCACAGCCGCAACGAGATCGTGGTCGTTGTTGGGGAAGACACCGAACGAATCGCCAACGGCATAATCGAGATCGGTGCCATCGAGATCGATGTCGATATGCCAGGTTTCCTTCTCGGAGCCCGGCTTGTTGAGGCGGCGGCGGCCAAGGAAGTTGGCGTGGACCGGATTGTCGCGCGAGCGGCCGGGTGCCGCAAGCGGCGCCGGCTTCGCCTCAAGCGGGACGGCCGCGGCGCCGACGCCATCAAGCTCCTGATAAAGTTGCTTGAGCATACGGGAGGTTTCCTTGCCTCCCGGCACGCACAAGTTCAGCCGCATTTCCGATTTGGCGAAAAGCGCGTCCGCATAATCCTGGCAATTATAGCCGCATTGACCGCAGTCCTGCTGCGCCATCGCCGCCATCAGACGCCGCGGCAGCCGCTTGCCTTCGGCAAGCTTCATGCGGTCGGCGAGCGGCGTGGCGGGATCGTGCCAGGGCGCGCCATCATCCACGGTGTCGCCGGCCTCCCCAGGCGCCGCGAGCGACGCGGCGTCGACGCCGACCAACCCGGCCAAAAGTTTCGTCGCTTCGGCGTTCGACACTGGGCTGACGCCGTCCGGCAGTCCGAACAAACCGGCAAAGAGTCCGTTGAGCCAAGTCCGCTGCTCCGGCGAGAACGGCGCCGACTCCGGAATGAAGGACGGTATCGGCGGCCGCGGCGTCATGCTCATCCGGCGGCCTCAAGCTCGGTCATGGCTTTCAACGCGTCGATCTCGTGCCGCCGCGCGAAGGCTAGAAACGTCTCCTCGGACGAGGCGCGGTGCGCAACATAGGCTTTGAGAATGCGTTCGACTGTCCGCGGCGCGTCCTCCGCGACCACGTCACGGTAGAGTTCCCGCCCGAGCGTCGCGTTCGGCCCGAAGCCGCCGCCGACCAGGATGTGATAGCCCTCGATGGGATCGTCGTCTTCGTTCGCCTGCACCTTGCAGGCGAGTAGGCCGATCTCCGACACGAAATGCTGCGCACAGGAATGATGGCAACCCGTTAGGTGGATATTGACCGGCGTGTCGAGCTGCACCCGGGTTTCGCACCAGCGCGCGATCTCTTCGGCATGGCGTTTGGTGTCGGAGGCGGCGAACTTGCAGCCGGTATTGCCGGTGCAGGCGACGAGGCCGGCGCGGATGGCGTTGGCACCGGTGGCGAGACCGAGCGCTTCGATGCGCTGCGTCGCGTGCTGAAGCTTTTCATCCGGGACGCCGGAGAGCAGAAGGTTCTGCCACACGGTCAGCCGCAGGTCGCCGTCGCCGAATTCGCGCGCAACGTCGGCAAGGCCGCGCATCTGGGCGGCCGACATGCGCCCGACCGGCAGCGCGACGCCGATCCAGTTCAGCCCCGCCTGTTTCTGCGCATGGATGCCGATATGCGCGGAGCGATCGAAAGCCGGACGCGGCACGACAGCACCCGGCACCGCCCGGTCGAGCTTCCGGCCAAGCTTTTCCTCGAGCAAGCCGAGAAATTTTTCGACACCCATGGCGTCGAGCACGTATTTCAAGCGCGCCTTGTTGCGGTCGGTGCGGTCGCCATGATCGATGAAGACGCGCACCACCGCGTCCGCGACGATGGAGGCGTCCCTCGGCTGCACCAGCACGCTGGTATCGCGGGCGAAATCGCGGTGCCCGGTGATGCCGCCGAGGCAAAGCTTGAACCAGACGCCGGGCGCAAGCCCGAACCCTTCATTCACTTGCACCGCCTGGAAGCCGATGTCGTTGGTATCCTCCAGCACCGGGATAATACCGGCGCCGTCGAAGGCGACGTTGAACTTGCGCGGCAAGCCGTAGAGCGAGCGGTCGTTGAGGATGTGGAAGTGCCACTCGCGCGCACAGGGGCGGGTATCGATCAACTCCTGCGGATCGATACCGGCGGTCGGCGTGCCGGTAACATTGCGGATATTGTCGGCGCCGGAGCCGCGCGAGCACAGCCCCAAATCCTGGACCGCCTCGACCATCGCGGCCGCGTTCTGCGCCTCGATTTCACGGATCTGGATGTTGGCGCGCGTCGTCACATGGGCGTAGCCGCCGCCATAGCGTTCGGCGAGATCGGCGAGGCCGCCAAACTGCGCGGAGCGCAGGATGCCGTTCGGAATCCGCAGCCGACACATATAGGAATTCTGGTTCGGCGCCACATAGAACAGGCCGAAAAACCGCCAGCGGAAATTGTCGGCGGGCTTGGGATATTCGCCCTTGGCGGCATACTCCTTCAGCCGCCCATAAGTGTCGAAGGGGTGCTGCTCGCGCTTGAACTTTTCCGGATCGGAGAGCTTGCCGCCGGCGGCGAGGACGCGGTTCTGCGCTTTGAGTGCGGCGGCATCGGGCCCGGTCGGCTCCGCCGCGCCGCCCCCGCCGGCCGCAGCGCCGGCGACGCTCTTCGCCGCCTTGGCGATTTGTACGCCGGCGACGAACCCTTCCAGGTAGCGCTTCTGTTCGGGCTCGAAATCGCCGGTCTGGCCGGCGGCAAGGAATTTGAGGTCCGTCTCGCTCATTCCGCCGGTACTTGCGTCGGGGCAGCCAATGGCGCCGGCGCCGCGGTGCGGGGCTTATGCGTGATGTAGAGCGCGAGGCCGGTGAATATGAAGCCGCCAACTAAATTCCCGATGGTGACCGGAATTTGATTCCACAGCCACCATTGGGCGACCGTGATCTTGGCGCCCATGATCATGCCGGTCGGTATGATGAACATATTGACGACCGAGTGCTCGAAGCCCTGCGCGAAGAAGATCAAGATCGGCATGTAGGCGCAGACGATCTTGCCAATCGTCGAAGACGTGCTCATGGCCGCAACGATCGCGAGGCAAACCATCCAGTTGCACAATATCGCTTTGACGAACACCGTGATCAGACCGGCGTAGCCGAGCGCCTCGTAGCCCGTGGTCTTAGCTTGGGCGATGGCGATGATTTTCGCCGCCACTCCGGCCGGCGCGGTGGCGCCGAAATTGGTGAGCGCGATCGCGAGCAAGCCGCCATAGACGACGCTGCCGATCAGATTGCCGAGAAAGACCCAGCCCCAGTTGGCAAATACCGCCTTGGCGTCGGTATCGGCTTCGATCCACGGCAACGGCACCAGGCCGAAGCTGCCGGTCACAAGATCGAGACCAAGGAGCACAATGAGAATGAGTCCGACGGGAAAGATAATGGCGCCGACGAGCGGTTGGCCGGTCTGTACCGCAGCGGTGATGGCGAGGCTGGTTGCAGCCGCGAGGATGGCGCCCGCGAGGCCGCCGCGAATGACAAGGTCGAGCGGCGGCAAAGCGAGCTTGGCGCGCCCGGCATTGACCATGGCGGAGGCAATATCCGCCGGCTTCACGTAATCCATATCTCGGCTCCCTTTGGCTTTTGGCCGCCGAGACATCCGCGAAGCCGTCGGCTGACCAAAGCTTCCCCTCGCCTGCCGCAAAGCAGCAAGCGGCGTGCCATTGGCCAGACCACTGATTTAACTTGTTAATTTGCTGTGCAACGAGCGTTCGCGGTGCCGCTCATTGTGGCAGTTGCAGTCGAAATATTCAGCAGTCGCAGCTTCAGCAGTTCCGGGTCACACTTTCGCTCGTTTCACCGTCGATGCACCCCTTCGCCGGTGGAAACGAGCGGAACAGGGGATCTTCATGACCGACATGGTGTCGATTCTTGGCGGAATAAACCGTGTTTGCGGACAGTTTTCGACCGCGCTGCACCATGCGGAATTTCAAATCTATGCCACGCTGGCGATCGTCGTAGTTTTAAGCGTGTTGCTGTTTCCGCCCAAAGACGACCTCGATCAGATTTGAAGCCCGCGCCTTCCCCCGGGAACCCCGCGGATGCTCGGGAGTTTATTGCTCGGCAACTGAGAATTTGGAGCATCCAAGATGCTAAGCCTCGTCATCACCCTCCTTGTCATCGCGTTGATCGCGGCCGTGCTGGGCTTTGGCGGTATCGCCGGAGCGGCCGTAGGCATAGCCAAGATCGTGTTTTTCGTCGCGTTGGTGCTGTTCCTGATTTCGCTGATCGCGGGCGGCATGCGCGGCGGCTTTGGCCGGCGCTTATAATGCTGCCGCGCCTGCAAGCTTGTTGAAACGGACGCCGCCGGTTCGCCGGCGGCGTTCTCGTCTCTCGCGCCCGCCCAACGAGGTTTGCTCAGTCCTGTTGACGATGAACGTCATGGACGAGGACGCCGGATCCCGGTGGTGGCAGAGTCATCCATTCCTGGTGCTTGAGCGTGCGGCGGGTATCTTCGTAGCCGCTTTGCCAGTGCTCGCGCATTGAGGTGCCGGAAAACTCGTAGTCCTTGGCGTGTCCCTCATAAGCCTTCTGCTGGTAGATCAGATGCAGAATCGCGATCTCCGGTAAGTCGGCCAGTTCGTCCAGCCGCCGCCGGTCGTCGTCGCTCAGCTGGTCGGTCGGGACTTTCGCCAGCGCTTTCGCTAGCATCATCTTCAAATTGTGGATGCGCCGGTAGACGTCGGTCGTATAGCGCGTGCGCGACGAGTACACGATGTCCTTATGGCGTGCCAGAACCTCTTGGATGTCGCGCGGCAGCACGCCACGGGCGCTGAACAGATCGACCTGGAAAACCAACGTGTTAAGCTTGTCGTCTTGATCGAGCAGGTGTTGCAGCGGCGTGTTTGAGACGATGCCGCCGTCCCAGAAATAATCGGTGCCTATCTTGACCATCGGCAACGCCGGCGGCAGCGCGCCGCTCGCCATGATGTGCTCGGGCTCGATCTCCTCCTTCGCATTGTCAAAATAGACGAAGTTGCCGGTGAGCACGTTGACGGCCCCGACCGAAAATCGTGTAGCGCGCTCGTTGATCAGCGAGAAATCCACCAGCTCGAGCAAAGTATCGCGCAGCGGCGCCGTGTCGTAATAGCTCGTCGCGGTGCTTGCACCCGTCAGACTCATCCAGGGATTGGGAAAGCGCGGCTTGAAGAATCCGGGTTGCCCGGCAACGCTGGTCACTGCGCAACTGTGGGCGTTGCGGGCCTTGCGGAAAATGTCGCCGTCGGGCGTGAACGGCCAGATCTTTCGTTCGGTGATCGTCTCCCAAAATATTTCCAACTGGCGCAGTCGATGCTTGGGCGGATTGCCGGCGATGATCGCCGAATTGATGGCGCCGATCGAGACACCCGATACCCAGTCCGGCTCGACACCGGCTTCGTGCATGGCCTGATAAACGCCCGCCTGATACGCGCCCAGCGCGCCGCCGCCTTGGAGAACGAGCGCGATGCGATCGCAGCGCTCGGGACGCCAAGCCTCAGGCAGCTGCCCCGAACGCAACGGGTGTTTCTTATGGCGAGCGGGAAAATCGTGCATGGCTTGATGCTCAAAATGCCGGATGAACAAACAAGCATAGTGTTGCGAAAGCCCATGACCGTCAAATGACAAATTTTAAAATGAATGACCGTCACACGATTGTTGGCATTGTTCCTGCATTGTCGAGTAGTTGAATTTTTTGTTGATTGAGGGGGACGGCATGCAGGCAGGCAAAACCGCCATTGTCACCGGCTCGACCAGCGGTATCGGTCTCGGGATTGCAACCGCATTAGCCGGGGCAGGCACAAATATCGTGCTCAACGGCTTTGGCGCCGCCGATGAAATCGACAACATCGTCGGCGATCTGAAGCGGCGGCACACTGTCGGGGTGATGTATTCCGCCGCCAACATCGCCGAGCCTAATGAGATTGAAGACATGGTCGATCGGACGCGCGCCGAGTTCGGCAGCATCGATATTCTGGTGAATAACGCCGGCATTCAATACGTGGCGCCGATCGAAGAATTCCCGGTCGACAAATGGAACGCGATCATCGCCATCAACCTGTCGGGCGCCTTTCACACCTGCCGGCTGGCGGTGCCCGACATGAAGAAAAAAGGCTGGGGCCGCATCGTAAATGTCGCCTCGGCCCACGCGCTGGTCGCCTCGCCCTTCAAGTCGGCTTATGTGTCGGCAAAACATGGACTTGCCGGGCTGACCAAGACAGTCGCGCTCGAGGTGGCCGAGCATGGCGTCACCGCCAACGCGATTTGTCCCGGCTACGTGCTTACCCCGCTTGTGAAGAAGCAGATACCCGAACAGGCCAAGGCGCGCGGCATCAGCGAAGAAGCGGTGATGAAGGACGTGCTGTTGGCGGCGCAGCCGACCAAAACGTTCGTCGAGGTTTCGGAGATCGCCGCGCTCACGACATTCCTGTGCTCCGACGACGCAGCCTCGATCACCGGCGCATTGCTGCCGATCGACGGCGGCTGGACCGCCCATTAACTGGAGGAACCGATGCGCAGAGAAGACATTCTCAAGCTGGCGTCCATGCCGGCGGCCGGACCGAGCTATCCCGCCGGCCCCTACCGCTTCATCCACCGCGAATTCATGGTCATCACCTACGAGACCGACGCGGACGTGGTGCGTGACCATCTGCCCGAACCGCTTGAGCCGGTCGAGCGGCCGCTGGTGCATTACGAATGGATCAAGATGCCCGACAGTTCCGGCTTCGGCGATTACACGGAATCCGGGATGGTGCTGCCCTGCCGCTTTCATGGCGAGGAAGCTAATTTCGTCGTTCAGATGTATCTCGACGACGATCCGCCGATCGCCGCCGGCCGCGAGATCTGGGGCTTCCCGAAGAAATACGCCCATCCCAAGCTGGAAATCGTCAAAGATACCCTGACCGGGACTCTGGAATACGCCGGCCAGCGCGTCGCCATGGGCACCATGGGCTACAAGCACGAAGCCATGGCCGGAAACGGCGAGCGCACCATCGCGATGCTGTCGAAGACCCAGATCAACCTAAAGGTTATTCCCAGCGTCGAAGGACACGCCGAGATTTGTCAATTGGTCAGCTATAATTTGACCGACATAACGGTCAAAGGCTCGTGGCTTGGTCCGGGACGATTGCATCTCGTCCCGCACGTCAACGCGCCGGTCGCCGATTTTCCGGTGCGCAAGATCGTCGGCGCGCATCATTTCGTCGCCGACGTGACGCTGCCCTACGGCCGCGTGCTCTACGACTACAACAAGCCCGAGCAGCGCCTAGTCGAGGCGACGCAAAAAGCCTTTGCCCGCACGGCCTGAACTAGACGCCGTCATACGAATGCAATGCTAGGGGTCTTTAGCTAGCAGGGCTCGTGCGGCAAGCAATTCGGCGCGCAATCGACGCCGCTTTGCGGGGCTTGCCCGGCCGAAGAGGAGATTATCGTGAAGGCAATGGATGTCATGGTTCGCGACGTCATCACGGTAAAGCCGGACGATGAGGTAGCGGAAGCGGTGCAGCTTCTCGCCGAACACGACGTCAGCGCGCTGCCGGTGGTCGACGATGACGAGAACGTGGTGGGAGTGATCAGCGAAGCCGACCTGCTGCATCGGGAGGAAATCGGCACCGAGAAACAGCGCCCTTGGTGGCTCGAGGCGGTAACGCCGGCTTCGAAGCTGGCCGGCGAATTCGCCAAGTCGCACGGCCGCCGAGTGGAAGAAGTGATGTCGACCGATGTCGTCTCCGCGGCCGAGGATACCTCGCTCGAAGAGATCGCGACGCTGCTCGAGCGGCACCGCATCAAGCGCGTGCCGATCCTGCGCGGCGGCAAGCTCATCGGCATTGTCAGCCGCTCCAACCTGATTCAGGCGCTGGCGTCGGCGATGACGCGAGGCGGCGCCGGCGGCACCGATTCCGACCGCAAAATCCGGCTCACACTCATGGACCGGCTCGACGATCAGTCATGGACGGATTTCGGCGAACGCAACATCATCGTCAGCGGCGGCATCGTTCACTTGTGGGGTCTGGTCGGCTCGCAGCAGGAGCATGAGGCGCTGCTGGCTTTGGCCGAAGGCGTGCCCGGCGTGGTGCGGGTATCGGACGAGATGATACCGGGTTATTGACTGTCGGCCGCGGCGTTCGAGCCTGAAGGGGCGGGCAGCAGAATTTTCGTGATCGCCGACCATGCCAGGTTTTTCAGGTCGACGATCGGCGGGTTGCCGACGATCACGGTGGCTGCGGCACGCTGCGTGCAGCCTTCCACCGGCACCGAAATCTTGATCTCGCCGTCGGTATAATAAGGATCGCCGGCGCCGTTGCGGCCGTTAAGCGTCGGTCCGATTCCGGTCACTTCGTAAACGGCGCGCACGACCTTTGCCGCCAGCAGGTCTGCGGACAAGAGGTCGCGCTCGGCGTCGATATCGGGGCCGATGTGATGAGTGATCCGCGCATCGTCGTGGCTTAAGCCGACGCCGCGATCGAAGGTTACCGCGCCGAGCCAAACCACCCGGCCCTCCTGCCCGCGGTCGAGCGCTTTCCAAAACCGGACGTGGTGGCGGCGGTCCGCGCTATTGCCGACCGGCTTTTCAAAGGCAAAATCTTCGCGCTTGCTGTTGAAATATAAACGGCTCACCGGGGCGTCGCGATACGGCCGATCGAGCAGGACGCTGCCGACGATTTGGATGCTTGAGCGCAGCGTCACCGGATCGGCCGGATACCACTCGCGGCGTGCATAGCGCACAGCACGTCTTCCCTGGAGCCGACGGCGCCGACATTGATCGGATCGGCGGGAATGTCGTCGCCGGTGCGCGTCACCATGCTGAAGGCGGCGAGCCCTTCTTGATGCTCGTAATGCCGCCATGTGAACGGCAACAAAACGTAGGCCAACGCCGCATAGGTGACGAGCACGGCCGTGAGGCCGGCCAGCGCCAGCTTTGAATTGTGTTGAACGGCCCTGAACATCGCGAGCAATCCTCAGGGCGCATTTGACAAGGCCGCGCGGCTTTCTTCAATTGCGCCTGCGCACGTTTTCAACGTCGGCTTGGCGGCTCAATGAAGCTGCGACCAGGCCCACGAAATCGTCCATTTGACCGTCGCCTCGACGACCCAGCCGAAGACGACCATGGCGGCGAAGCCGATCGACGCCCAGGCGGCGAGCTTCGAGCGCGACAGTTCGAGCGCAGCGACCGCGGGGCGCATCACCTCCACCGCCACGGCGTGCTGATCGATCTTCTCCGTGAGTGCCGCGATCGCCGCGCGGCTTTCGGTGTGCCAGCGGTCGCGCGTTTCGCGATCCTCCTCGGCGCGGCGGCGCAGTTCGCCGATACTGGTCTCAATGGCGCCGATGGTGCGGCTGATTTCGTCGAGTTTGCCGGCCATTGCTAACGCTCACCTGGTTGACATTTTCTGTTCACGCCAGCGCCGCGAGATCGCTGATCAGATCGGCGTACGAGAAACCTTCCGGGGATTTCTGGTTCAACAGGCATTCCAGCGAGACATAGGCGATCGCCTCGTCGCAATATTGCTTCAAGAACGCTTCCGTCATCACCTGATCGACGCCCCAGCTGACGACGTGCAGCCCGTCGGGCGCCCGGCCGACCAGCGGCACATAGTGGCCGCCTTCGATCGGGGCGCCGGCGACCACGTTCCAGGCCTGGCCGCGCTCGCTTTGCGCCACCGCCGATGACGGCAACTGCAGCCCGACGCCAGCTATCCCGAACAAATATGTCGCCAGATAAAGGTGCGCGATGTTGCCGGGCTCGAGCGCTAGGTAAGCCGCGATTTTGTGCCGGATGCCGTGCGCGTCGGCGATGCCGGTATTGCGCCGGTACGCGGCCGCCTCCTGCATATCGGTGCCCTGATCGGTCTCGGGCTTCGCCGGATCGAACCCGGTCGCCGCCGCGTAATCGCCGAGCACGCTGGCGGCGCCGAACGAAACGATACGGCCCGCTTCGCGTGCGAGCAGCATTGTCTCGTGGGCGGCGCCAGCCCACACGCAATCGCCGTAGCGATCGTTCGCCAGCATGCCCCAGTCGCGGGCGCCGATCAGCGCATCGTGCCCGAAAACCGCCGGCAACGGCGGCAACGCGGCGGCATTGGTGTAACTCGCAAGCTTGAGCCGCACCGCGCCGCGTCGCGCCAGCTTTTTGCCGAGCTTGAAGGTCACTTTGCGCGCCAGCCGGAGACGACGACGCCGTGCTTGGACCGGCCGATCACGGCCGGCGCCGCGGTCTGCGCCGGCAGCGCCCGAAAGCGCGCCGATTGCGTCGATGGCGCCGCGCTGCACAGATCGGTTTCGACGGCTTGCACGGCCGCATTCGACAAAATCGAAATTGCGGTTTGTCCGGTGACCGCAAACACCACGTCGGCGATCGACGCGACCGTCGGTACGACGCCGCACACGGCCGCGGTCCCGGCCTGGATATCGCCTTCGACCGTCGAGGTGGCCTGTTCGATCTGGGCCGTGGTGCAAGCCGCGAGGCCGCCGAACGCGGCCAAAGCAACGCCAAGCATGAATTTGCGCATGCGAAACTCCTTCTGAGTTTTTGAGTGAAATTTCCGACCCGCGCTGCGCGAGTGGATTGGTGGTGCCAAAGCGCGCCGGGAAAAGATTACTTCCCGCCGATGACCTTGCCGGTCTTGTTGCTGACGACGCTCCACCCCGCGGCAGCGATCGCAACCACCGCCGAAATAACGGCGTCGGCGGAGCCGGCCGGGACGATGTTTTTGGCCACCAGCCAGGTGACGAGCGGCGGCACGATGGCGCGCACGATGCCGCCAAGCTGATCCTGATTTACGTCTCGATCTCCTTCGTTTGCGTTGCTGCGGTCGATTGCGAAGCCGCGTCGATCACGACTTGGCAAAGCGTTTGCACGTCGGCGTCCGGGATCATGCTGGCGTAAAAGCCGGCCTCGCGGTCGATCCACGCGCGCGCGGCTTTAACCGCGGCGTCAAGCTGGGCTTGAGTTGCCATCGCTATTCCGATCGTGATTGTTCAGGTGGTTCAGGAACGGCAAATGCCAGCGGCGTATCAAGTTTGCCGCGAGCATTGGGGTTGCGAAAGCGCGTCAGCGCGTTGGCACGCTTATGCCGGCAAATGCGAGCGGCGTATCAAGTTTGCCACGAGCATTTGGGTTGGCGGGCGGCAAATGCGAGCGGCGTATCAAGCGTGCACCCGTGCCGCCTGCACATGCATGGCGTCGATCGATGACGGCGACCACGCTTCGCCTCGCATGCGCATGTTCCAATCCGGCGCAGCGCGGTTGCGCCGCGGCCGCCTCTGGTCTGATCGCCTCGGGGAAGACGTCACTATTTATGACTATTTGTGAATATAGTCCTTGCATTTGAGACGGTCAAGTCACATTTTTGGGCACTAGTGGCGCTGAACCGAATTGGTGACAATCGCTGTCATGGCGCGAAAGATTCGAACGGTAAGGCAACCGACCGGGCTCTATTACGCACGCGAAGCGCGCGGCATGAGCCGGTCGGAATTAGTCCGGCGATCCGGCATTTCCAAACAGCAATTATCGCGGCTGGAAAACGGCCTGATCCGGATGCGGCTCGATCATCTCAAGCCGTTCGCGGCCGTGCTTGGCTATGCGCCCGAGCAGATTTTGCTGTGGGGCCGGTTTCCCGGCACCGGCGGGCACGTCGAATCAAGCGACGTGCTGCGCGAAGAGCCCCGCCAGGACGAGCCGTTCGGCCCCTCGCCCGGCCAGGTGCCCGAGCTCGACACCCGCGCCGGCATGGGCGGCGGCGGGCTGCCGGCGCGCGAAGTCCGCAAGGACGGCAGGCACGCCGACCCGCTAAAGCCCGAAGGATGGCTGTTTCCGGCGAGTTTCGTGCGCGAGCAGCTGCATACGTCACTGGGACGGCTGCTGGTGCTCGACACCACTGGCGACAGCATGGCGCCAACCATCGTGTCCGGCGAGCGTGTCATCGTCGACACCGCGCATATCACGCCGACGCCGGACGGCCTCTACGCCATCCGCGATACGTTCGAATGCATCGTCGTCAAGCGCTTGCACGTCGTGCGCTCGTCGCGGCCGACGCGGGTCAAGATCATTTCCGACAATCCGAATCATCCGAGTGAAGAAATCCAGCTCAGCGAGATCGAGATCGTCGGCAAAGTGCTCTGCTGCCTGAAACTGATTTAAGTTTCGCGCCAAGCTCCCCGCCAAATAGCCGCAACGATTGGCAAACGCGCGTCACCGCGCCCGACGGCCCTGATTCTGACGGCTCGCGTGCCTCGCCCGCATCGTCACCGATCCAGCGCCGCGATTTGACAGCCGTCCCTCCTGCAGTTACCGATCTCGCGCGCGCACCTGATGCCAAAACCGTGCGCTCCACGCCCGGAAAAATCGAGCCCCCGATGTCGCTGTCCGAACTGCGGCCTCATGCCCGCGCCTCGCGCGCGGAGCGCGAAGCGCAACGCATCCGCCGCGTCGCCGCCACCGCCAGCGCCAGCGCCGGCGAAGCAAATTCGGTCCTCACGGCGGCGTTGGCGCATATCGGCGCGGCATTCGACGAAGCGGCCGCCATCAATGCGTTCAAATCCAGAGTCGAACGGCTGCTGCGGCAGCGGCCGGACCATCCCGCCTGGCGCGCCCGCTTCGGCGCGCGCGCCGCGATGCTGGGCGGACGCGATCTCGACGCGGCGATCATCCTGATCGAGCGCTCGTGGCGCGACGAGCGCAAAGCCTTCGCGATTGCAAGCGCACTCGGCCGCGGCACCCGGCTATCGCTCGAAGTGTTGAGCGAACTGCGCCTCATCCTGCGGCTGATGCGGCGAAAGCGCATGCACGCGGAATACGACGCGATCGTTGCAACACTCCGCGGCATCGTAACGGCCGTCGCGGCGGAATGATCCGTGTTGGAAACGCGAGCGCGCCCGCGGCGCTGACTCACGCCGTATCGGGCTTGACCACGCGGATGTGAAGTTCGCGCAATTGCCTGGGCGTCGCCTCCGACGGCGCGCCCATCATCAGATCCTCGGCGCGCTGGTTCATCGGGAACAGCACGACCTCGCGCAGATTTTCCTCGCCGCAGAGCAGCATGACGATGCGGTCGATGCCCGGCGCTATGCCGCCATGCGGCGGCGCGCCGAGCGACAGGGCGTGCAGCATGCCGCCGAATTTCTCCTCCAGCACGCTTTCGTCGTAGCCGGCGATGGCGAAGGCCTTCTTCATGACGTCGGGGCGATGATTGCGGATCGCGCCGGAGGAAAGCTCAACGCCGTTGCAGACGATGTCGTATTGGATCGCCTTGAGGCCGAGAATTTTATCGCGGTCGGCCGGATCGAGTGCGATGAACTCCTCGGCAGGCAGATTGGGCATGGAAAACGGATTGTGGGAGAAGTCGATCTTCTTCTCCTCCTCGTTCCACTCATACATCGGAAAATCGACGATCCAGCACAGCTCGAAGCGGCCTTTGTCGATCAGGCTCAGATCCTCGCCGATCTTGGTGCGCGCGGCGCCGGCGAACTTGACGAAGCTTTGCGGCTCGCCGGCAACGAAGAACACGGCGTCGCCGTCATCCAATCCGAGTTGATCGCGCAATTTCCCGGTCCGTTCCGAGCCGAGATTGTTGGCGACCGGACCGCGGCCGACCACTCCGTCGCCGTCACGGGCAAAAAAGATATAGCCAAGGCCCGGCTGGCCCTCGCCTTGAGCCCATGAATTCATGCGGTCGCAGAATGCCCGCGAGCCGCCTCGCGGCGCCGGGATCGCCCACACCGCCGCCTTGGCGCTTGTTTCAAGGATGCGGGCGAAAATCTTGAAGCCCGAGCCGCGAAAAATCTCGGACACGTCCTGCATTTCGATCGGATTGCGCAAATCCGGCTTATCGGTGCCGTATTTCGCCAGCGCCGCGCTGTACGGGATCAGCGGAAACTTCGGCGTCACTTTCTTGCCGTCGCCGAACTCCTCAAACACGCCGCGGATCACCGGCTCGACCGCTTCGAACACGTCGTCTTGCGTGACGAAGCTCATTTCCAGATCGAGCTGATAGAACTCGCCGGGCGAGCGGTCGGCGCGCGCGTCCTCGTCGCGAAAGCACGGTGCGATCTGAAAATAGCGGTCGAAACCGGAAATCATGATCAATTGCTTGAACTGCTGTGGCGCCTGCGGCAGCGCGTAGAACTTTCCCGGATGCAGCCGGGCGGGCACGAGATAATCGCGCGCGCCTTCTGGCGACGAGGCGGTGAGGATCGGGGTCTGGAATTCGAAGAAGCCTTGCGCTTTCATGCGCCGGCGCAGCGAATTGATGATCTCGCCACGCTTCATGATGTTGCGATGCAGGTGCTCGCGGCGCAGATCGAGGAAGCGGTATTTGAGCCTTATCTCCTCGGGATATTCCTGCTCGCCAAACACCGGCATCGGCAATTCGCCGGCGCGGCCGAGCACTTCGATGTCGCGAATATAGACTTCCACCGCGCCGGTCGGCAGCTCGGAATTTTCGGTTCCCTCCGGCCGCCGGCGCACCTTGCCGTCGATACGCACCACCCATTCCGACCGCAACGTCTCCGCCACCTTGAACGCCGGGCTGTCGGGATCGGCGACGACTTGCGTCAAGCCGTAATGGTCGCGCAGGTCAATGAACAGCACGCCGCCGTGGTCGCGGATGCGATGGCACCAGCCGGAGAGGCGCACCTCGGCGTCGATGTCGCTTGCCCGGAGCGCGCCGCAGGTATGGCTGCGATAGCGGTGCATTGTTGCTACTTACTTCGTCGTTGATCTGCAGACAGGACCGCGGAAAGCGCATGCGTCGGCGGCTTTGTCAAGATAAGGCTTGGTCGAAAGAAAGCTGGTTACTTTCACATTGCCGGCTCTGCGCCGGCAACGCATGCTGCCGCACGGATATGGCCAAACGACGAAGCAAACCGGCACGCAAGACCAAGGCTCACAAAGCTGCCGCACGCATGACCACGGCCGAAGCGGCCGTGGGCGCGCTGTTGGCGCACGGCCTCGACACCGTCTACACGCTGCCCGGCGTCCATAACGACGATTTCCTCGACGCGCTGGCGAGGAATGCCGCGAAGATCCGCACGGTTCATACACGCCATGAGCAAGGCGCGGGCTACATGGCGCTTGGCGCCGCGATCGCGACCGGCAAGCCGCAGGCCTATTGCGTGGTTCCAGGGCCGGGGCTTCTCAACTCCGCGGCGGCGCTGCTGACCGCTTACGGGATGAACGCGCCGGTCCTCGCCATATTCGGCCAGATACCGCAGCATGACATTGGCCGCGGCCTGGCGCATCTGCACGAAATCCGCGATCAATCCGGCATCATCGCGCGGCTCATCGACCACGCCGCGCACATCCGGGCGCCGCACGACGCGCCGCGCCTCGTCGCCGAGGCGATGCGGGCGATGTCCACCGGCCGGCCGGGTCCCGCAGCGCTCGAATGCGCCATCGACGTCTGGGGGCGCAGCGGCGCGGTGCGCCCAGTAGCGCCGCTTGCCGTCACCGCGCCACCCATCGACGAGGACGCGGTCCAGGCCGCCGCGAAACGGCTCGACGCCGCCAAGCGGCCGCTGATAATCGCCGGCGGCGGCGCGCAGGATGCGGCGGCCGAAATCACGCATCTTGCGCATCTTCTGCAGGCGCCCGTCGTTTCGTACCGACGCGGCCGCGGCGTCATCGACGACCGCGACCCGCTGTCCGTTAATCTGCCGCTCGGCCGCGAATTGTGGGCGGCGGCCGACGTCGTGCTCGCCGTCGGCACGCACCTGCACTACCCGGTGCTGCATTGGGGCATCGATCGCGATTTGGCGATCGTCCGCATCGACGCCGATCCAAACGCCGTGTCGGCCGCCAAACCGAAAGTTGCGCTCACCGGACAAGCGGCGCCGATTTTGCGCCGTCTCATCGAGGTGCTTGCCGCGCACAATACGCGGCGAGCCTCGCGTTCGGGAGAAATGCGCGGCCGCCACGCGCGCATGCAAAAACGTATCGCCAGGCTCGAGCCGCAATTGTCCTATCTCGCGGCGATCCGCGCCGAATTGCCCGAGGACGGCATCTTTGTCGATGAGGTGACGCAACTCGGCTTTGTCTCCCGCCTGGCATTTCCGGTCTATCGGCCACGCACTTACATTTCGCCGGGCTTTCAAGACAATCTCGGTTACGGCTTTGCCACCGCGCTCGGCGCGCAGCACGCACGCCCCGACGTGCCGGTGTTGTCGATCAGCGGAGACGGCGGCTTTCTCTACACCGCGAACGAAATGGCGACCGCCGTGCGGCATCGCATTCCACTGGTGACCGTGGTGTTCAACGACGGCGCCTTCGGCAATGTCCGCCGCATCCAGCAGCAGCGTTACGGCAACCGCCTTATCGCCAGCGATCTCGCCAACCCGGATTTCGTGGCATTTGCGGCAAGCTTCGGCGCCGCGGCGATGCGGGTAAAAACCCCGCTGGAATTGCGCGGCGCGCTGCGCAGCGCGTTCGCGCGCCGCGACGGCCCCACCCTCATCGAAGTGCCGGCGACCGAAATGCCGAGCCCCTGGCCATTCATTCTGATGGGACGCGTACGTGGCGGCCCACCGCGGAAATAAATCGCCGCCGCGGCTTGTCGTGCGGTCTTGCCAGAAGCGCTGCATCTGAACGACACTGCCCGGTCCTGACGGTGTTTGAGTTTGCAATCAGATTCGCAATGCAGCCAATAACAACAACATCCGAGCTTGCCGCCGTTTGCCGGCGCATGGCGTCTCATCCCTTCGTCACCGTGGACACCGAATTCCTGCGCGAGACGACCTATTATCCGCTGCTGTGCGTGGCGCAGATGGCTTCATCCGACGAAGCGGTCGTCGTCGATGCCTTGGCTCCGGGCATCGACCTCGCCCCGCTCTTTGCGCTCTTAGCCGACGGCAACGTGATGAAAGTCTTTCATGCCGCGCGGCAAGACATCGAAATCGTGTGGCACCGTGCCAAGCTCATTCCGCATCCGATCTTCGACACTCAGGTCGCCGCCATGGTGTTGGGCTATGGCGATTCCATCTCCTACGATCAGCTCGTGCAGCGCATCACCGGCGACACGCTCGACAAATCGCACCGCTTCACCGATTGGACCCGCCGGCCGCTGTCGGAGGCGCAGCTATCCTACGCCATCTCCGACGTGACGCATCTGCGCGACGTCTATCTGGCCCTGGTCGACGATCTCGGCCGCCGCGGCCGCGTCGACTGGGTGCAGGAAGAGATGCGGGTGCTGACGTCGGCCGACACTTACCGCATGGATCCGGACAACGCCTGGCAACGGCTGAAGACGCGGGTGCGCAAGCCGAAAGAGCTTGCGGTGCTGATCGAAGTCGCGGCCTGGCGCGAGCGCGAGGCGCAATCGCGCGACGTGCCGCGCTCGCGCGTGCTCAAGGACGAGGTGATTGCCGATATCGCGGTACAGGCGCCGACCACGACCGAGAAGCTAAAGAATCTGCGGTCGCTGCCCAAGGGCTTCGAACGCTCGCGCTGGGGCGAGGCCATCGTCGCCGCGGTGATGCGCGGGCTCGAACGCGACACCAAGACCCTGCCGCGTCCGGCACGCCTGCCGACGACAGTTAACGGCACCGCCGTTGTCGAACTCCTCAAAGTGCTGCTGCGCATGATCTCGGAGCACCACCACGTCGCCGCCAAGGTCATCGCCACGGTCGATGACCTCGAGCGCATCGCCGCCGACGACGACGCCGACGTTGCCGCGTTGACCGGCTGGCGCCGCGAATTGTTCGGCGAGAAGGCGCTGGCGCTCAAGCATGGCAAGCTTTCGCTTGCCATCGAGAAAGGCCGCGTCGCGGCAGTCGAGCGGGAATAAACTTTAGGCGGCGGCGCCGAATTTCCGCGAGCCCGCCCACCACGAATACACATAGCCCAGCAGCAGGACGGCGTAGGTAATGACCAGCACCCAGCCGGCCGGGTTCATGATGTGCGTGACCGTGGCCCAGGCCGATACGACGAGCCCGAGCAGATAGCCGACCGTGCCGCCGATCAAGAGGCCGCGCAGCGCGGTCCAGTCGTGAGAATGCCGCACGAACCAGTTGATCAATCCGAATTCGATCAGCGTCAGGCCCAACAACCTGAAACCGAGCACCGCGCCGGTGCTGGGCTCGATACCGTATGTGGCCAGAACGACGTTCGGGGTCAGCAGGAGGCCGATCCCATTGAGAACAGAAATCACGGCGATGACGACGAAAAAACGCCTCAAATTTTCCATTGGTCCCCCCTGCCTTGATTGTCGTTCGCTGCAAGGCAACGCCGCGCGAACCTAGCATTGCCGGAGTGGCAACGCATCCCCGCGCCGCATCACCTCCGCGTCAACCCATCAGCATCACCGGCTCGCGGCCGATCAGACGCGACAGCGAGCGCAGCCGGTTGAGCACGCGATCGCCGCCGAGCAGCGCGAACTCACCGGGCAGCCGCAGCGCCAAGCGATGCCGCTCCACCGTGAGCGGCGTGCGCGGCAGCACGCCGGGCATCGCCGCGGATACGACGTAGGCAAGCCGCATCGCGGCGCCGAGCACGCGGGCGCGGTCGATCATCCGGGTCGAGGCCAGTTCGCGCAGCCGCGGCGACAATTCGTCGTCCATGACCAGCCCGACGTGCCGGTAGAACACCGCAAGCGCCAGATAGGCGCGGCCGGGATGGTCGATCGCGGTGAAGCCGCCATGCGCGATGATGTTGAGCGATTGCTCGCCGCGATAATCCGGATGCGCCCGCCAGCCGATGTCGGCCAGAAGACACGCGGCATGGCGAAGCCGGCGTTCCTCGCTGGGCTCGTCGAGGCCCGACGACGCCATGAAGCGGTCGGTCCACTCGATCAGCTCTTCGCCGTGGCGCGGCGAGCGCGAGCGTAGCTGGTTGAGATCGCGCGCCGCTTCGATCAGCGCGTCCTTTTCCTTGTCTTTCTGGCGTAGCAGCGAATACAGCAGGCCCTCGCGCACGCCGAGCGCGGAAAACACCACTTTGCTTGGATTGCCGATGCGCAGGATGTATTCAAGCACCAGCGCCGCATAGGGCAGCAGCGGACGGCGGGCGTTGTTCACCACTTCGATGTTGGCGAGCGTATCGACGTCGACCCGATGCACTAGGCGGGCAAATTCCAGCGCCTCATCGGCGGCGATGGCGTAGCCGTGCATCACGTGCAATGGATATCCGGTCTGCCACATATGCAGCCGCGCCAACGCCCGCCACGTGCCGCCGACCGCGTAGAAGGTGCGATCTTCGCAGGCCTTGAGCACCGGCAGCGCGCTCAGAGTCTTTTTGACGAACTTCTCCGCCTTCTTGAGCGACTTCGCCGAAATATCGGCCAAGGCGAGACCGCCCAGCGGCCGGGTCAGGCCGCGCCGCGTATGCGTGCCGTGGATATCGATCAGTTCGAGCGAACCGCCGCCGAGATCGCCGACCACGCCGTCGCCCTGGTGCACGCCTGAAATCACGCCGAGCGCGGTCAATTCCGCTTCACGCGCCCCCGACAGAATTTCGATTTCGGTCTTGATGGTTCGTTCGGCAAATTTGATGAAGGCGCGGCCGTTCTTGGCGTCCCGGCACGCCGCGGTGGCGATCGCCAGGATCCGCTTGACGCCCATGGTCGTGCACAGCGCCCGGTAGCGCTTGAGCGAAGACAGCGCTTGCTCGACCGCATCGGCGGCCAGAAGCCCGGTGGTTTGTACCTCGCGGCCGAGCCCGCACAGCACTTTCTCGTTGAACAGCGCGGTGGGGCTGCGCGATAGCCCTTCGTAAACCACAAGGCGCACGGAATTCGAGCCGATGTCGATGACGGCAAGCGGCGGACCATGATCCAGGCGTCCGAGTGCGTCGATGGCGCGGCTCATCGGTTGAAATCGGCAATGTCCAAAAGCGGGGCGTTCCGCCCCCGGCTTTAAGTCCGCTCGGAACGATGCGGCAGCCGGGGGATCGAGTCCTTGGGCGATTTTCCACGCCCTGACAAGCTCGGATTGGTCATGAAGTAGGTGTGGGCGTTGAAAAGTTCCTCGCCCGGAGCCGGCTTGATGCGGGACGAGGAGCCGTCGGCGAGGACCTGCCAGCTCTGCTCGTTGTCCTTGAAATTGGCCACCATGATTTGATCGAGCACCTGCTCGTGCACCGTCGGATTGAGAATCGGACAGAGCACCTCGACGCGGCGATCGAGGTTACGCGGCATCATGTCGGCCGAGGAGATGTAAACCGCGGCCTTGGTGTGCGGCAGGGCATGACCCGAGCCGAAGCAATAGATACGGCCGTGTTCGAGGAAGCGGCCGACGATCGACTTGACGTGGATGTTTTCCGACAGGCCGGAAACGCCCGGACGCAGGCAGCAAATGCCGCGGACAACGAGCTCGATCGGCACGCCGGCGCTGGAGGCGCGATAAAGCGCGTCGATGATGCCGGGATCGACCAGCGCGTTCATCTTCATCCAAATGCCTGCCGGACGGCCGGCTTTGACGTGCGCGATCTCCGCTTCGATGTGGTCGACGATGCACTTGCGCAAGGTCAGCGGCGACACCGCCATGCGCTCGAGTTCGGCCGGCTCGGCATATCCGGTGACATAATTGAACACTCGGGCGACATCGTGGGCGATGACCGGATCGGCCGTGAAAAACGACAGGTCCGTGTAAATGCGCGCGGTCACCGGATGATAATTGCCGGTGCCGACGTGGACATAGGAAGCGAGCGCCGCACCTTCGCGACGCACCACCATCGACAGCTTGGCGTGGGTCTTGAGCTCAATGAACCCATAGACGACCTGCACGCCGGCGCGTTCCAGGTCGCGCGCCCAGCGGATATTGGCTTCTTCGTCGAAGCGCGCCTTGAGTTCGACAACGGCAGTGACCGATTTTCCGGCTTCGGCGGCCTCGGCAAGCGTCTTGACGATCGGCGAGTCGGCGGAAGTGCGGTACAGCGTCTGCTTGATGGCGACGACGTCGGGATCGCGCGTCGCCTGGTTCAGGAAATCCACCACGACGTCGAACGACTCGTAGGGATGGTGGACGATGAGATCCTTCTGCCGGATCGCGGCGAAGCAATCGCCGCCATGGTCGCGGATGCGGCCGGGATAGCGCGGCGTATAGGGCACGAATTCGAGGTCCGGCCGATTGAGCTTGGCGATCTGGGACATTTCATCGAGCCCCAGCACGCCGTCGACCTTAAATACGCTGTCTTCCGCCGCGCCGAGCGCGCGCTGCACGAAGCGCTGCAGCTCAGCCGGCATCAACGCCTCGATGTCGAGCCGGATCACCGACCCGCGGCGCCGCCGCTTGAGCGCGGTCTCGAACAGCCGCACCAGGTCTTCGGCTTCTTCGAGAATTTCCAATTCCGAGTCGCGGATGACGCGGAATGCGCCAACCCCCTTGACCACATAGCCGGGGAACAGCTTGCCGATGAACAGCGAGGTCGCGCCTTCCACCGAGATCAACCGCACTTCGCCGCCACCGCCGGCCTGCGGCAGACGCACGAAGCGTTCGATGCGGTTCGGCATGCGGATGAGCGCGTTCATCGCCTTGCCGTCCTTGGCCCGCGCCAGCTGCAAGGCGATCGAGAAGCCGAGATTGGGGATGAACGGGAACGGATGGGCCGGATCGACGGCGAGCGGCGTCAGCAATGGGAAGATGTGCGAGAGGAAGTAATCCTCGAGCCAGGATTTTTCCGGCTTGGCGATATCGGGACCGTCGACCAGCATGATGCCGGCTTGAGTGAGGCCGCTCCGCAGCTCGCGCCACTGCGCCTGCTGGTCCTGGACCAGCACCACCACGGCCTCGGCGATGCGCACAAGCTGCTCCGCCGGCGTCAGTCCATCGGGGCTTTTGGTGCCGATCCCGGCGCGTACCTGAGCGCGCAGGCCGGCAACGCGCACCATGAAAAACTCGTCGAGGTTGTTTGCCGAGATCGACAGGAACTTCAATCGTTCGAGCAAGGGGTGACCGCGATTGGCGGACTCTTCCAGCACACGGCGGTTGAAGTTGAGCCAGGACAGCTCGCGGTTGACGAAGCGCTCCGGGCTCGACGCCAGCTCGGATGCCGGGTGCCGCTCCACCGGCTCGGCGAGGCGCTCCGGCGCCCGCAACGGCCGCGTTTGCCCGGGCTCGAGTGCGAGTGCAGTCGCTTGGCCGCGTTCGGCCATAACCGCTCCTGTTTCTTCCAGTCCCACCCTCGCCGTCCTCGGTAACGATTCAATGACACCCAGATCGCAGATAAGGCGGCACGGCCTCAATCCGTCAAGCCTTCCCCTCGGGCGGCGTTTTGGGTCGCCGGAACGGGCACCCCCTGAGACGCTGAGAGATCAAAGGGTTACAGCACTTTAATGCTTGACCTCTCGAACATTGAGTCCTATCTGCAGCCCCTTGATCGGGAAAATCCTGCCGAGAAAACTCGGCGCCAAGGCAAGTGACCGCGGATAGCGATCCCTTGCCGACGCTCACGCCGAGGCCGCTGGCCCGGCAAGGAGGCGAGCGATGGTCACAAGAATGGTCGCAAGACTTGCAAAAAACGGGAATGCCGAACGCCGCCGCGCTCCACCGGTCCGCCCAGTCAGCGAAGACCTCGACGCGCTCTGGGTGAATGATACGCACGGCGTGGGCATCGCGCCGGCGGGCGGCGTGGACGTTCAAGGCAACGAGCTCGACCGGCTTTACGCCGCACTTCACGCGGTGACGCCGGAGGCTCATCCGCGCACCGCGCGGCTGCTGTCGTCGAGCACCCGCAAGGTGGCACAAAAGGTCATTGAGGAAGCCGGCGAGGTCGCGCTGGCAAGCGTCTCGCACAACAATCGCGGCATCGTGCGGGAGAGCGCCGACCTGCTTTACCATCTCGCGGTGCTGTGGCGGCGCGCCGGAATCGATACCGGCGAGGTCTGGGGCGAGATGCGCCGCCGCGCCGACAGCCTCGGCATCGCCGAAAAACTGCCGAAGGCGAAGCCGTAACGTGAAACGGCCGGGGGGAACGCCCCCGGCCGCTCTTATCGTCCGGCGAGTGCCGTTACGGCTTCGTTTCAGGCAGCCTTTTGATAGGCGAGATCGAAACGGTCCAGGTTCATGACCTTGGTCCAGGCCGCAACGAAGTCCTTCACAAACTTCTCCTTCGAGTCCGCGCACGCATAGACTTCCGCGAGCGCGCGGAGTTGCGAGTGCGAGCCGAAGATCAGGTCGATACGGGTCGCGGTCCATTTGACCGCTTTCGTCTTGCGGTCACGGCCCTCATACACGCCATCGGAGCCCGCGGGCTGCCACTGTGTGCCCATGTCGAGCAGGTTGAGGAAGAAGTCGTTCGTCAGCGTCTCAGGTTTGTTGGTAAAGACGCCGTGCTTTGACTGCCCGGCATTGGCGCCAAGCACGCGCAGGCCGCCGACGAGAACCGTCGTCTCAGGCGCCGTCAACCTCAGCAGTTGCGCCCGGTCCACCAGCGCCTCCTCGGGCGACATGAACTGCGGCACGCGACCGATATAGTTGCGGAAGCCGTCAGCCCTCGGCTCGAGCGGAGCAAAGGACGCAACGTCGGTCTGCTCCTGCGAGGCGTCCGTGCGTCCCGGCGTGAAGGGAACCTTGACGTCGACGCCAGCATCCTTCGCCGCCTTTTCGACCGCGGCGTTGCCGCCGAGAACGATCAGGTCGGCAAGCGAGACCTTTTTGCCAAACTCCTTCTGGATCGCTTCGAGCTTCGCCAGCACGGTCGCGAGCTGCTTGGGCTGGTTAACCTCCCAATCCTTCTGCGGCGCCAGCCGGATGCGCCCGCCGTTCGCGCCGCCGCGTTTGTCGGAGCCCCGGAACGTCGAAGCCGAGGCCCAGGCGGCCGAGACGAGTTGGGAGACGGTGAGGCCGGACGCGAGGATTTTCGCCTTCAGCGCAGTGGCATCCTTGTCGTCGATCGGCGGATGACTAGCCGCCGGGACCGGGTCCTGCCAGATCAGCGTCTCCTTCGGCACCAGCGGGCCGAGATAGCGGACGATCGGACCCATGTCGCGGTGCGTGAGCTTGAACCACGCGCGCGCAAATGCGTCCGCGAACTCGTCCGGATGCTCGTAGAAGCGCCTTGAGATCTTCTCGTAAGCAGGGTCGGAGCGCAAAGCCAGATCGGTGGTCAGCATGGTCGGCACATGCTTCTTCGACTTGTCGTGCGCGTCCGGGACTGTGGCCTCGGCGCCCTTGGCCTTCCACTGATAGGCGCCGGCCGGGCTTTTGGTGAGTTCCCATTCGTATTTGAACAGATTGTCGAAGAAGTGGTTGCTCCACTTCGTCGGGGTCTGCGACCAGGTCACTTCCGGGCCGCCGGTGATGGTGTCGCCGGCGAAGCCCGTCCCATGCCTGCTCTTCCAGCCGAGGCCCTGATCCTCGATGGCGGCGCCTTCGGGCGCCGGGCCCATCAGCGACGGATCGCCGGCGCCATGGGTTTTGCCGAAGGTATGACCGCCGGCAATCAGCGCGACGGTCTCTTCGTCGTTCATCGCCATGCGAAAGAACGTCTCGCGGATGTCCTTGGCCGCGGCCAGCGGGTCCGGCTTGCCGTTTGGCCCTTCCGGATTGACATAGATCAAGCCCATCTGCACCGCGCCGAGCGGTTCCGCGAGCTGGCGTTCGCCGCTGTAGCGTTCGTCGCCGAGCCAGGTGCCCTCTGGACCCCAGTAGAGTTCCTCAGGCTCCCAAACGTCGACGCGACCGCCGCCGAAACCGAACGTCTTAAAGCCCATCGAGTCGAGCGCGACGTTGCCGGCGAGGACCATCAGGTCGCCCCAGGAGATCTTGCGGCCGTACTTCTGCTTGATCGGCCACAACAGACGGCGCGCCTTGTCGAGGTTGGCATTGTCCGGCCACGAGTTCAGCGGAGCAAAGCGCTGCTGGCCGGCGCCGGCGCCGCCGCGGCCGTCGGTGATGCGGTACGTCCCCGCGCTGTGCCACGCCATGCGGATGAAAAGACCACCATAATGGCCGAAGTCGGCCGGCCACCATTCCTGCGAATCCGTCATCAAGGCATAGAGATCCTTGATTACAGCATTCAGGTCGAGGCTCTTGAATTCCTTGGCGTAATCGAATGCCTCGCCCATCGGGTTGGACAGCGGGGAATTGCCGTGAAGGCCCTGAAGGCTCAGTTGGTCCGGCCACCAGTCACGGTTCGTGAAGCTCGTGTGCACGACCGGGCATTTGCCCGCGCTCTTGTCGGTCTTTGCGTCCATGTTTTTCTCCAATCGTGTTCTGTATTTTTCCGCGCCGCTTCGTATGGCGGATGTAATCAGCGCCTGGTAGTTTTGCCGACCGGCGCTCGAGCAGCCGCAGCCGGCGCGGGTCCCGGTTTATCGGCCATATTGGTTCCTCGTCGCATCCGTCGCCGATCCACGCACTTCATGTTTTAGGCCGCGATGGGGATAAGGTCTAATCGTATTGATTGGGGATGTCGATAAGCCTATCTTATCGACATGATCACATTGCGGCAGCTACGGTATCTGGCGTCGCTTGCCCGGCATCGGCATTTCGGGCGGGCCGCCGAGGACTGCGCGGTGACGCAGCCGGCGTTGTCGATGCAGGTGCGCGAACTCGAGCACGAGATCGGCGCCCAACTGGTCGAGCGGCGCCCCGGCGAGATTGCGCTCACCGAGACCGGCCTCGAAGTCGCGCGCCGGGCCGAACACATTCTCGCCGCGACCCGCGACCTGGTCGATTTCGCCCGCCACCGCGGCGTGCTGACCGGCAAGCTCCGGCTTGGCATCATCCCGACGCTCGCGCCGTACGTCTTGCCGCGGGTGCTGCCGCGATTGCAAAGCGACTATCCGCTGCTGCGTCTGGAAGTACGCGAAACCCAGACCAGTGCGTTACTCAATGAGCTTGGCGGCGGCGAGCTCGATGCCGTGATGTTGGCGCTGCCGGCCGACGCCGCCGATGTGGAGTCGAGGCCGCTGTTCGACGACCGATTCATGCTCGCGCTGCCAGCAGCCGATCCCCTGCCGCCAAACCGGCGCGTCGCGGTCGAAAACGTCGATCAGCACCGGCTCATTCTGCTTGAGGAGGGCCACTGTCTCCGCGATCAGGCGCTGGCTTTCTGTGGAGCGCCAAGGGATGACGCGCCCGCGAGCCTCGGCGCCACCTCGCTCGCAACCGTCATGCAAATGGTGGCGAACGGATACGGCGTCACGCTGCTGCCCGAAGTCGCCGCCGACACCGAAGCGCGCGACAACCGCGTCAAGCTTTTGCGCTTCGCCGAACCGCAGCCGGCGCGCAGGATCGGGCTCGTCTGGCGCCGCACCTCGCCGCGCAAGCGCGATTTCGCCGCCCTCGGCGACATCATCGGCGAAACAATGATCGGCGAAACCGCAAGCGGCGAAACCACGAGCGGCGAAACAGCAACTGCCGCCAAGCGCCCTACCCTCGAAAAAGCTCAGCGGCGAGCGCGCGGGTAGCGGGCCGCCTTTGCCGCAGCGCCTCGTTGTCGAGCGCGATTACGGCGGCGCGCGCCGCTGCGAACGAGCGTTCGATCCGGGTCGATAGATAGCCGACCACGGTCTCGTCGAACGTCAATTGGCGGTCGGCGGCCAACTTGACCAGCAGAGCGCGCAGCATGGCGTCGTCCGGCGCTTGCAGCGTCGCGACCGGCAACGCGCGCAGCCGCGACGCGAGATCTGGGATAGCCACCGGCCACGCCGCCGGCGCCGCGCGCGCCGTGAACAGCAAGGACGCCTTTTCCTCGCGCGCAAGATTGATGAGATGAAACAGCGCGCGCTCATCCGCTCCGGCCGCGGCGTCTTCGACCACCAACGCACCGGTCGCCAGCGCCGACGGAATCCCGGCCTCGTCGAGGGCGCGGGCGGCGATGATCCGTGCGCCGGCCGCCGCCGCCCAGATCATCGCCAAATGGGTCTTGCCGGATCCTTCCGGCCCAACCACGGCAATGGCGTTGACCGGCCAATCGGGCCAGGCATCGATGAGCTTGAGCGCGTCTTGATTGCACGAGCCGGACAAATAGTCCTCGCGCGCGTAGCTCTCGACGTGATCAAGCGCAAGCGCAAGCTGGCGCGGGCGGGCGGACAGGACCTGCATCTTTGAAGCTGCGATCAGTGCCCCGTGCCGAATGAGTTCATGTGACGGAGCCACTCGGCGAGATAGAAGGCGATCGACAGCAAGGTCAAGATGGCGACCAATCCCACCATGACCGCCACGGCCGGCGCGGCGGCAAAGCCGAAACCGCGTTCGGCCAGCACCAGCACGGCGAGCAGGATTTGCGCCACGGTGTTGAGCTTCGAAATCGGCAGCGGCCGCACCGGCATCGGCTTGCCCACCAGCCACGACAGCATGAAACCGGAGATGATCATGATGTCGCGCGAAACCACCAGGATGACCAACGAGATCGGCAGGGCGCCGGCGATCCCAAGCGCCACGTAGATCGATACGATCAAGGCCTTGTCGGCCAGCGGGTCGATATAGGCGCCAAGCTCGCTCGCCATGTGGAAACGCTTGGCGAGGAAGCCGTCGACGGCGTCGCTGATGCCAGCCGCCACGAACAGAAAGAACGCCACGCGCATTTCTCCCGACGTGATCGCCCAGACCACGATCGGCACCAAGATAATGCGCCCCAAGGTGATGAGGTTTGGGATGCTCAAACGCTTGCCCCGGCTACCAGCGCGCCCGCTCCCCGATCCGGTCACCCGATATCGGCGGTGCGGGACCGAAAGCCGGAAAAGTATCCGGCCTCGGCGCGCCATCCTGATGTCGTTATATTAGCCGCGCCGGTGCGCTTGCGCACCCCGCAATTCCAACGTAGGAGGCCCGACGATGCTGCCTGTCGGGAAGGATCAACCGGCCGATTGGACAAGTCCGTGAAAGAGGCGCGCTACGCCGCCGCCGGCGTCGATATCGATGCCGGCAATCGCATGGTCGAGTTGATCAAGCCTTTCTTGCGCAACACGGCGCGAGCGGGCGCGGATGCCGAAATTGGCGGCTTCGGCGGCCTGTTCGATCTCAAGGCGGCCGGCTTTTCCGACCCGATTCTTGTCGCCGCGACCGACGGCGTCGGCACCAAGGTCAAGATCGCGATCGAGACCTCGCGTCACGACACAATCGGCGTCGACCTCGTAGCCATGTCGGTGAACGATCTCGTGGTGCAGGGCGCGGAACCGCTGTTCTTTCTCGATTACTTCGCCTGCAGCAAGCTTGATCCCGAGGTCGCGGCGGCCGTCGTCGCCGGCATTGCAAAAGCCTGCCGGGAAACCGGCTGCGCCCTGATCGGCGGCGAGACCGCGGAAATGCCGGGCATCTATCAGCCCGGCGATTACGATCTTGCCGGCTTTGCCCTGGGCGCCGTCAAACGCGCCGAGCTGTTGCCGAGGTCCGATATCGCACCGGGGGACGCCGTCGTCGGGCTCGCCGCGTCAGGCGTCCACTCGAACGGCTTTTCGCTGGTGCGTGATATTGTCGCCAAATCTCAATTGGCCTGGGAGCAGCCGGCGCCATTCGATTCGTCGCGCAGCCTCGGCGAAGCATTGCTCACGCCGACGCGCCTTTATGTGAAATCGTGCCTCGCCGCGATCCGTGAAACCGGAGCCGTCAAAGCGCTTGCTCACATCACCGGTGGCGGTTTTGTCGACAATATTCCGCGCGTGCTGCCGGACGGTCTTGCCGTAACGTTAGACCTCAACCGCGTTCCGGCGCTTCCGGTGTTCAAATGGATCGCGTCTGCCGGCAAGATTCCTCAGCCGGACATGCTGCGCACGTTCAATTGCGGCATCGGCATGATCGCGGTGTTGGATGCCGCGGCGGCGCCCCGGGCGCTCGAAGCGTTTACCGCCAATGGCGAGAGCGTCGTGTGGCTCGGCGAGGTGATCGCCGGTAACGGCGGCCCGCGGGTCAATTTTCGCGGGCAACTCGACCTGCCCTGGTGAAGCGCATGGGCAAGAAGCGCGTCGCCGTTCTGATTTCCGGCCGCGGCTCGAACATGGCGGCCTTGATCGAGGCGGCCAAAGCGAAAGACTACCCGGCCGAAATCGCGCTTGTCGTCTCGAACCGTCCGGACGCCGCGGGTCTTGCGCGGGCGCGCGCGGAAGAGATCGCCACCGCGGTGGTGGATCACGCGCGCTTTGGCGAGGATCGCGAGGCGTTCGAGCACGCACTCGATAGCGAGCTTCGCGCCAACCGCATCGACATCGTCTGCCTCGCCGGCTTCATGCGGCTGTTGACGCCGTGGTTCGTCGGCCGCTGGAGCGGCCGGATGCTCAACATCCATCCGGCGCTGTTGCCGGAATTCAAAGGGCTGCACACCCATCGCCGGGCGCTCGAAGCGGGCGTCGAGCGCCACGGCGCCACCGTCCACTTCGTCGTGCCGGAACTGGATGCCGGACCGATCGTGGCGCAGGATTGGGTCGCGGTGCGCGAAGGCGATACCGAAGACACGCTCGCCGCACGCGTGCTCGAAATCGAGCACCGCATTTATCCGAGCGCATTGCGCGCATTGGCCGAAGGCCGCGCGCCGGCCGTCTCCAGCAAAGACGACGCTGTTTGACGCGCGCCGCCGGAACTCTTTCTGGAATGTCTCTGGTCGGAACGTCTCTGGTGGAAACGCAAAACCCCCGGGTGCGAAGCCGGGGGCTAAAGGAACCGGGACGATGGCCGGTGGCAGATCAAGCAACTTTCAGATTTTCCGCCGAGGTCCTGCCTCGATTGGTAACGAGTTCGTACTCGACCTCCTGACCTTCATTGAGCGTGCGTAATCCGGCGCGCTCGACGGCGGAGATATGGACGAACACATCTTTGTCGCCGCTCGACGGTTTGATGAAGCCGTAACCTTTAGTCGGATTGAACCATTTGACGGTGCCCTTTTGCATCGTCTGTCTCCTAAGTCAGTCCAGATGCCAGCGACGACGCCAAACCGGAAGCTGCACGCTTGCGTCCAACCGCCGCGCTCCGCGCCACAAGCCAGATTTTGGGAGAAATTCCGACACGATCGCGTCGCCAAAACATTGCAAGTCGCGAAGACATTGTCAGTCGCGAATACATTGCCAAGAGACAGCACCAAGAGACATCACCGGCCGGATCGCCCAAATCCGATTGCGCTTGAAAAAAAGCCGATAAATACGGCGCAAGCATGGCTGCAACGCGCCGCGCCGGCGCAGCGAGACACGCTGCAAATTTTACAACGCAAACGAAATTTCATGCCGCCGGCGACGGTGACTCAGCCATGCAGGTAGAATGCGATTGCCATGATGGCATAGGCCGCAAGCAGCTGCAGACCCTCGAGCCAATTACTCTCCCCGTCCTGGACGACGAAGTTGACGATAAGCACGGCGAGAACCATCGCCACCAGTTCGAAGGTGTTGAAAATGAGATCCATCGGCTGCCCAAGAAACACACCGAGAATCACCAGGGCCGGCGCGACGATCAGAACTATCTGCGTCGCCGAACCGATCGATATCTGCAGCGTCAGGTCCATTCGGTTTTTTCGTGCGACCAGAACCACCGAAAAATGCTCGGCGGCGTTGCCGATGATCGCGACAAAAATCACGCCGATAAAAAGCTGCGACCATCCCAACCGCGCGACCAGGGGCTGGATGGAGCCGACCAGGATCTCGCTGACGTAGGCGACCGCCAGCATGGCGACGACGAGCGTCGCCAGCGCCCGCGCGACACTCCAGCGCGGCTCGATTTTGCCGGCCTGTTCCAGATACAGATGCTTATGGGTATGCAACGAAAATAGCAGATTGGCGCCGTACAGGCAGACCAGTATCAACGAAACCAGCACGCTGAAACCCTGAACGGTCGGGGCGGCGATCGTGCCCGCCGTCTGAAAAAAAATCGCCGGCACGATGAAGGCAATCGTAGCGACCAAGAGGGTCGAACTCTGAGCGAGGATGCCGGTTTTGTTGAAGGTTTGCTTCTCGCGCGACCACCCGCCCGCCAGCATCGCGAAGCCGAGGACAAACAGCAAATTGCCGATGATCGACCCGATGATGGACGCCTTTACGACCTCGATCAGACCGGCTTTGAGGGCGAAGATGCCGATGACGAGTTCGGTCGCGTTGCCAAAGGTCGCGTTGAGAAGCCCGCCCACCACCGGCGTCGTCTTGGTCGCCAGTTCTTCCGTCGCCTCGCCGATATATTTGGCCAACGGCACGACGGCGACCGCCGACAGAAAAAAAACAATGAGCGGCGAGGCGCCCGCAAACGCAGCGCCGATTGCGAGCGGGACAAATGCGAGAAGCGCGATGAACAGATAGTCCATTGCGTGGTGGGACCTATCCGCGCCAAGCATCGAGCACGGGCCGCCATACTGGGTACAGCCACGCGACCGCCCCTTCAAGGCGGTCGAAGCGGCTTAACGCCAACGAAAGTGCGTCAGTCGACGATTTCGTTGCCGGCGAAGAACTGAGCGATTTCCTGGGCGGCGGTTGCGGCGGCATCGGAGCCGTGCACCGAATTCTCGCCGATCGACTGCGCGAACGCCTTGCGGATCGTGCCCGGGGCGGCTTTCGCCGGATCGGTAGCACCCATCAGGTCGCGATAGACGGCAATCGCATTCTCGCCTTGGAGAACCTGCACGACGACCGGCCCCGAGGTCATGAAATCGACGAGCTCGCCGAAGAACGGCCGCGCGCGATGCACGCCGTAGAAGGTTTCGGCTTCGGCGCGACTGATGCGGATGCGCTTTTGCGCGATAATGCGCAACCCGGCTTTCTCGATCATCGCATTGATCGCGCCGGTGAGATTACGCGCCGTGGCGTCGGGCTTGAGAATCGAAAATGTGCGCTCGATCGCCATCAATCGTCCTTTGGGAATTTGCGAAAACCGTCTGGAAGTGCGCGGCTTATAGCGGCCGCTCATCGTCCCGGCAAGCCGTTCCAGATGCCCGATGACGCCGCGGTCAGGTCTTGCCGTTGGGCTTTGCCGACTCTTGTGATTTCGACCGCCTTTTCTTCGCGACTTTTTTCTTCGCCGGCTCGGGCGGCGGAGGCGGCGTCTCGACGCGGTCCATTTCGGTGAGCCGGCCGGCTTCGAAGCGATAGATGCCGGGCCGCGGTCCGGCGTTGTAGGTCAATATCGCGCTGCGATTTCCGTTCGGATATTTGCCGAGGTTGACGGCGCCCGGTTGGCCCAGGCGCGTTGCCACCTCGCACTCGCTCATGCCGATCGCGACGCCGCCACCAAGCATGGAGGCGAGATCGCCGGGCGGCACCGCGGCGCCTGCGGCATTCGCCGTCGGCTGGGGCGGCGGCGGCTGCTGCGGGCGCGCGGCGGCCGCCGGGCAGGCGCCGTTGGCATCGATGAGATCGTTCGCCGTGATCCGATGCTCCTGGATGGCGCCGGAATCGAGGTTCGAATAGCTGTAGCCGCTCCTGCTGCCGAACAGGTCGAGCGGCTTGGAAAACCACCCGGTGGTGGCATCGAGATTGGCGCTGCTGCAGCTGCCGAGCGCCACCGCCGCCGTCAGCGCCGCTGCCGCGGCGAAGCGTTTTGACGTAGCAAACACCCAGGCATCCCCCTCAGAGCGACCGGCCAGCGCCGCAGAATGCGCCGGTTTGTGTTGTGATCGTGGCAGCCGTTGCGAAAGCCCGTCCGGCGCTGTGCGCCCGCGCATTGCACGCCATACAAGGAATGGGGTAAAGGTAAAAAAACGATAAGGGGACAGGGATTTGGCCACATCCCAGCCGCTTCGAGCCGGCGTTCCGGTGTGATCTCCATCACGGATTATTCTTTGGGGCGGTAGCACACTGCCCTCGCTTCCAGCACTTATCCGCAGAGCCGTTTCATAACCGCCTAGGGAGCATCCATGCACCTGCAATTCGTCGGCTGCGGCGATGCCTTTGGCTCGGGCGGACGATTCAACACCTGCTTCCATCTGGTCGGTCACAACATCAACGTCCTCATCGATTGCGGCGCCACCTCGCTGGTCGGGCTCAACAAGCTTGCGATTAACCGCAACGACATAGGCACTATTTTCCTTACGCACTTTCATGGCGACCATATCGGCGCGGTGCCGTTCTTCCTGTTGGAAGCGAATTATGTGGTCAAGCGCGAGCGCGCCCTGACCATAGCCGGACCGCCGAGCCTGAAATCGCGCTTTCCGGAGATCATGGAAGTCGGCTTTCCCGGCACGCAGAATCTGGATCTGCGGTTTCCGCTTGAGCTTACCGAGCTTGAGATCGGCAAGCGCGCGGAATTGGCCGGCTTGCGGGTGACGCCGTATCACGTCAAGCATGACGACCGCGCCGGCCCCTGCCTCGGCTTCCGCTTCGAGGCTGAAGGCAAGGTCATCGCTTTTTCCGGCGACACCGAATGGACCAACTCGGTGATCGACATCGGCCATGAAGCCGACCTGTTCATCTGCGAGGCGTACACGCGCGACAAGCCGGTCAAAACCCACATGGCGCTGTCGCAGCTCGAACGTCACCTCGACCAAATCCGCCCCAAGCGATTAATCCTCTCCCACATGAGCGACGACATGCTGGCGCGCCGCGCCGAGATACCGTACGAAACCGCGTCCGACGGCATGATCGTCGAGGTGTAAGCGCGCAGCGTAGGGTTAAGCCGCCGGCTTGATCAGTTTCTTGATCGCCGCGAGCGCTGCCGGCACGGCATTGCCGTTCGGGCCGCCGCCCTGCGCCATATCGGGCCGCCCACCGCCGCCCTTGCCGCCAAGCTCGGCCACTCCGGCCTTGACCATCTGCACCGCGTTGTTGGCCTCGGTGAGATCGCCGGTGACGCCCACAACCAGCGCGGCTTTGCCTTCGGGGTCGTTGGCGACGAGGATGACGATACCCGAGCCGAGCTTTTTCTTGCCCTCGTCGGCAAGGCTTCTCAGATCCTTCGCATCGACCCCGCTCAATGTCTTTGCCATTACCTTGACGCCGGAAATGTCCTCGACGCCGTCGTCGCCGTCGGTGGATTTGCCGCCGCCGCCCATCGCGAGCTTCTTCTTCGCCTCCGACAGTTCGCGTTCAAGCCGCTTGCGCTCGTCGAGCAAGGCGGCAACGCGGGCCGGCACGTCCTCGACCGGCACCCGAAGCTCCGACGCGGTGGCCTTGGCGAGCCGCCCGAGATTATTGGCATTGGCCCGCGCCGCCTGCGCGGTCAGCGCCTCGATGCGGCGCACACCGCCGGCGACACCGCTTTCGCCAACGACGGAGATGACACCGATATCACCGGTGCGGTTGACATGGGTGCCGCCGCACAATTCCACCGACCAGCCGAGCGTGTTGCCGCCAACGGCCGCGGAAGGGTCCTGCCCCATGGCGACCACGCGCACCTCGTCGCCGTATTTTTCGCCGAACAGCGCGCGCGCTCCCGAGGCGATGGCATCGTCGCGGCTTAGAAGCCGGGTGATCACCGGAGCGTTCTGCAGCACCACTTCGTTGGCGATATCCTCGACACGTTGGAGCTCCTCGGTGGTGATCGGCTTCGGATGCGAAAAGTCGAAGCGCAGGCGATCGGGCGCCACCAGCGAGCCCTTTTGCGCGACATGGTCACCGAGCACTTGGCGCAGCGCTTCGTGCAACAAATGCGTCGCCGAATGATTTTTCCTGATGGCGCCGCGCCGCGCGTGATCGACCTGAAGATCGACCGTCGCGCCGGCCTTTAGCGTGCCTTGTTCCACCGTACCGAGATGCACGTAGAGATCGCCGGCACGCTTTTGGGTATCGGTGACGGCAAAACGCACGCCCTCCCCGATCATGATCCCGGTATCGCCGACCTGACCACCGGATTCGGCGTAGAACGGCGTCTGGTTCAGAACCACCGCGCCGCTCTCGCCTTTTTCCAGTGCCGCCGCTTCCTTGCCGTCGTGCACGAGCGCAACGACGACGCCGGCGGCATTCTCGGTCTCGTAGCCAAGGAAATCGGTGGCGCCGAATTTCTCGCGCAACCCGAACCAAACCGCTTCGTCCGCCGCCTCCCCGGAGCCCGTCCAGGAAGCGCGAGCCTTTTCACGCTGCCGCTCCATCGCGTCAGTGAAGGACGCGATATCGACTCCGATGCCGCGCGGCCGCAGCGCATCCTGCGTCAGATCAAGCGGGAAGCCATAGGTGTCGTACAGCGTGAATGCCGTGACACCGTTGAACATGTCGCCCTTTTTGAGCGTCTTACTTTGTTCGTCGAGGATGGCGAGCCCGCGCTCCAGCGTCTTGCGGAAGCGGACCTCTTCCAACTTGAGCGTCTCGGTGATCAGCCCCTCAGCGCGATGCAACTCGGGATAAGCCTGCTCCATCTCGCGGACCAGCGCCGGCACCAGCCGCCACATCAGCGGATCCTTGGCGCCGAGCAATTCGGCGTGCCGCATGGCGCGGCGCATGATGCGGCGAAGCACGTAGCCGCGGCCCTCGTTCGACGGCAGTACGCCGTCGGCGATCAGAAACGAGGAGGCGCGCAAATGGTCGGCGATGACGCGGTGCGAGGCCTTGCGCTCGCCGTCGGGATCGACGCCGGTGAAGTCGGCGACCGCCTCGATGAGCGCGCCGAACAGGTCGATCTTGTAATTGTCGTGGGTGCCTTGCAGCACCGCGGCCATGCGCTCGAGCCCCATGCCGGTATCGATCGACGGCCGCGGCAGGTCGATGCGCCCGCCGCCGCCGGCGAGCTGCTCGTACTGCATGAAGACTAGATTCCAGATTTCGACGAAACGGTCGCCTTCGGCGTCCGCACTGCCCGGCGGCCCGCCCGCTATGTGATCGCCGTGATCGTAGAAAATTTCCGATGAGGGACCGCACGGGCCGGTGTCGCCCATCGCCCAGAAATTATCCGACCCGGCGATACGGCGGATTTTGCTTTCCTGCAGTCCGGCGATCTTCTTCCACAGGCCGAATGCTTCGTCGTCGTCGACATAGACGGTGACCAAGAGCCGCTCGGCCGGCACGCCGAATTCCTTGGTCACCAGCTTCCAGGCAAGCTCGATGGCGCGCTCCTTGAAATAGTCGCCGAACGAGAAATTGCCGAGCATTTCGAAAAAAGTGTGGTGACGCGCGGTGTAGCCGACGTTGTCGAGGTCGTTATGTTTACCGCCCGCGCGCACGCATTTCTGCGCCGTGGTCGCGCGCGGATAGGGACGCTTTTCCAGGCCGGTAAAAACGTTCTTGAACTGCACCATGCCGGCGTTGGTGAACATCAGCGTCGGGTCGTTGCGCGGCACCAATGGCGACGACGGCACGATCTCGTGCCCCTCGCGAGCAAAGAACGCGAGAAAATTCGCCCGGATGTCGTTGACGCCGCTCATCTAGTGTCCGATTCCGAAGTTCGCATGCGCTGCCGGCCCACTCTGATGCGAACTTCGGAATCAAAGGGACACTAGCAACTCTACAATTCTTCCGGTGCGGCTTTTGGATTTGAAGTTCCTCATTGAAGTTCGCGGCTAAACTGGAGGAACTTCAAATCCGCCGCACCAGCCGCATCTCTCTAGCGGTAGGGGTCTTGGCTGTCCAGAAACGACGCCGTTAAGGCTGATTGCAGAACAGCCGCATAAAACATATAAGCGCTGTCCTCCCCGACGCTCCGTTTAGAGTGAGTTTGCCGATGAACGATGCAAGCGCCCACCATCCCCTCGGCCTCGCCGAGCGGCTGCGCGCGGGTAACTTTGTCATCACGGCCGAGGTGGCGCCTCCGGTCTCCTGCGACGCGCAAGACCTGCTGCGCAAGGCGACGCCGCTGCGCGGCCTTGCCGATGCCGTCAACGTCACCGACGGCGCCGGCGCCCGCTCGCACATGGCGGCGCTTGCGGCTGCAACGATCCTGCTCGGCGCCGGCATCGAGCCGGTGTTGCAGATCACCTGCCGCGACAAGAACCGGATCGCGCTGCAGAGCGAATTGATGGGCGCGGCCGCGCTCGGCATCCGCAATCTCCTGGTGCTGACCGGCGACGACCCGAAAGCCGGCGATCAGCCCGACACCAAGCCGGTGTTCGACGTCGATTCGCGGACGTTGCTCGAGACGGCGCGGCGGCTGCGCGACGAGCACAAGCTGCCGACCGGGCGCGATGTCGCCGGCAAGGCGGCATTTTTTCTCGGCGCGGCCGATATGCCGATCGACCCGCCCGCCGGATGGGAGCCGAAGGGACTTCTGGCGAAGATCGCCGCCGGCGCCCAGTTCGCGCAGACCCAGTTCTGCCTCGATGCGGCGATCGTCCGCCGCTATGCGGCGGTGCTCGCCGATGCCGGCGTCACCAAGCAGCTAGGCATGCTGATCGGCGTCAATCCGTTGCGTTCGGCCAAGTCGGCGCAGTGGATGAAAAACAACCTGTTCGGCACCATCATCCCCGACGCGATGATTGCACGAATGGAGAAAGCCGCCGACCCGGTGCGCGAAGGCATTCGGATATGCGTTGAGCTGATCGAGGAACTCGCGACAGTGCCGGGCATCGCCGGCGTCCACATCATGGCGCCCGGCAACGACAGCGCGATACCGGAGGTCATCGCCGCGGTGCGCAGCCGCGTGCAAAAGGCCGCGGTCTAGGGTCAGTCACTGCGAACCACCGGGTCCGGCCCGAAGTGGCCGGCCCGATGACAAGCTTCGCGAAACAATCCGGTAAGAGGCCGGCGTCTGGATCGCTTCGTCGCTTTCGCTTTCCGCAACCACGCGGCGCCTCGTTCCGGGCAAGCTAGCTTGCCGGCGCCTCGACGGTGCGGATATTGACCTCCGACGTCAGCGTGCGGTGCACTGGGCATTTCTCCGCGATTTCCATCAGCTTGGCGCGTTGCTCGGCGTCGAGGTCGCCCTCCAGCGTGATCGCGCACTCGATCCGGTCGAGCATTCCTTCCTTGGTTTCGCATTCGGCGCAGTCGGTCGCGTAAATCCGGCCATGCCGGAGCCTGACCTCCACCCGCGTCAACGGCAGCGCCTTGCGGTCGGCGTAAAGCCTTATCGTCATCGACGTGCAGGCGCCGAGCGCCGCGAGCAACAGATCATAGGGACCCGGGCCGCTGTCGAGCCCGCCGGCGTTCACCGGCTCATCGGCGACGAGGCGATGAACGCCGGCAAGGATGTCCTGCTGGAATGTGCCGCGCCGCGTTTCGCGCACCACCACGACACCCGGCGCGGTGGCATCGAGATTGCTAACTTTCGAGCTTTCGGACGCCATGGGGCACCTCCCGGGTTCCCGCCATGATAAGCCCGTTTCGCGGCCGCGGTGCAAAGCAGAAGCGAAAGACAAAAGAAAGAAGGGCTGCCCTTGCGGACAGCCCTTCCATTGTCAGGCCGTGGCCCGGTTACGTAGGCGATCTGCCGCCTTACGTCCGTGAACCCCGGGGGTTTAGACCACCTAGGCGAGGACCTCGGCAGAGGCGAGGATCCAGTTCACGAGTGCCGGCGACCGCGGCGATAGACAATGAGACACTGGATCACCTCCTTTCGGTTGGGTTGACGATGCACCAATATAACGCGGTCGCTGCGATTCGGAAGATGCATCGGCAGAGTTCGACTAGGCTCCAATTCGGCGCGAAAACAGGCACTCACCTTCCCAATTCGCGCATCGCCGCGTCGAGACCTTCCAGCGTCAGCGGATACATGCGCCCGCCAAGGAGTTGCCGCATCATCCTGATCGAAGCGGTCATCTCCCACTCCCGCTCGGGCACCGGATTGAGCCAGACGCAGGACGGATAGGTCGAGAACACGCGCTCCATCCACACCTGACCGGCCTCCTCGTTGAAATGCTCGACCGAGCCGCCCGGCGCGGCGATCTCATAAGGCGACATCGAGGCGTCGCCAACGAAGATCGCCTTGTAGTCATGCGGATAGGTGTGCAGCACGTCCCAGGTCGGCGTGGTGTCGCTGAAGCGCCGGCGATTTTCCTTCCACACCTTCTCGTACAGGCAATTGTGAAAGTAGAGGTGCACCATGTGCTTGAACTCAGCGCGGGCCGCGGAGAACAATTCCTCGGTCGCCTTGATGTGCCAATCCATCGAACCGCCGATGTCGAAGAACAGCAGCACCTTGATGGTGTTATGCCGCTCGGGTCGCATCAGGATGTCGAGATAGCCCTTGTGGGCGGTGCCTTTGATGGTGCCGTCGAGGTCGAACTCGTCCGGCGCGCCGGCTCGCGCGAATTTGCGTAACCGCCGCAGCGCCAGCTTGATGTTGCGGGTGCCAAGCTCGACGTCGCCGGCAAGATCCTTGAATTCGCGCTTATCCCACACTTTGACGGCGCGGAAATTGCGATTGCCGTCCTGGCCGATACGCACGCTTTCGGGGTTGTAGCCGTAAGCGCCAAACGGCGATGTACCTGCGGTGCCGATCCACTTTTTGCCGCCCTGGTGCCGGGCCCTCTGTTCAGCGAGCCGCTCGCGCAAAGTTTCAAGAAGCTTATCGAGACCGCCGAGCGACTCGATCTGTTTCTTCTCCTCCTCGGTCAGATGCTTCTCGGTCAGCTTCTTGAGCCATTCGAGCGGAATTTCCCCGGTCAGCGCCTGTTCGATGAAGTCGAGGCCCTTGAAGACGTGGCCGAAAACGCGGTCGAAGCGATCAAGATTGCGCTCGTCCTTCACCAGCGCCGCACGCGACAGATAGTAGAAATCTTCGATGCGCCGGCCGGCGAGGTTCTTATCCATCGCCTCCATCAGCGTGAGATATTCGCGCAACGTCACCGGAACGCCGGCCTGCTTCAATTCCTGGAAGAAGGTGGCGAACATCGCTTTACGTCTCTGGTGGTGCGCGGCGGCCGCCCCGTTGCGGCGCGACGCACACCGTAAATCTAATCTGGCCCTCTCGAGCCGTCGAGCGGGGCTGACGGCTGCACAAAGCGCCACAGCCCGCATTTCATCAGGCGCAGCGAGCGACCGAGCGATCCGCGAACACGCAAAGATATATCTTGCGTTACATCTCCGTGTGAGCTATCTAAAGATATATCTAACTTACGCAGGAGAATAGAAATGCGTGGAAACTGTGAGTCTTATGAGGGGAAGTGGGGCGCCGGGAGGCATCGTCGACATCGCTTTGGCGGCTTTGAGTTCGGCCGTCATGGCATGGGTGGGCGCGGCGGCCGCGGGATGGACCCCGACGACATGCGCGCCGGCCGTATGCTGGCGCAGGGCGATTTGCGACTGATCGCGCTTGCCTTGATCGCCGAGCAACCGCGCCACGGCTACGAGATCATCAAGCTGTTGGAGGAGAAGACTTCGGACTGGTACTCGCCAAGTCCTGGCATCGTCTATCCAACGCTGACCTATCTCGAAGAAGCGGGCTACGTCACCGGGTCGACCGAGGGTTCGAAGAAACTCTACACCATCACCGACGACGGCCGCGCCTACCTCAAAGCCAACCAGGACGTCGTCGACGCCGTACTCGACCGCCTCACCGCGCTCGGCGAACGGGTGAACCGCTGGCGGCGCGCGGCACGCGGCGAACGCGACGATCGCCGCACCTTGCCGCCGCTGGTCGAGGCCGCGTTCGATCACCTGCGCGAGATCGTCGGCAGGCGGCTCGACAGCAACGCCGACACCGAAGCGAGCCTCGTTGAAGTGCTGGCCGCCGCGGCGGCGGACTTGCTGCGGAAGTAACTTGCTGCGGAAGTGACTTACGCGGACGTTAGCTGCAGCGGAAGTAAGCTGCAGCCGAAGTCGAGAGGCGCAATCAGACCGGCACGCGGACGCTGGCCCGCAATCCGCCCAGCGGTGAGTCACCGAGCGTGATTTCGCCGCCATGCGAACGCGCAATGTCGCGCGCGATCGCCAGCCCCAGCCCGGTGCCGCCTTCGTCCTGGTTGCGCGCGTCGTCAAGCCGCAGGAACGGCTTGAACACGTCCTCACGGAGCGGCGATGGGATGCCCGGCCCGTCGTCGTCCACCGTGACCGTGAGCCAGCGGTGATCGCGATGCCCGGTGATCGCGATCGTCGACGCAAAGCGCGCCGCGTTGGAAACAAGATTGGCGAGACAGCGCTTAAACGCGGCCGGCCGCACCGTGACTTCGGGCTGGCCGTGAAACGCGACGGTCGCCCGATGGCCGTGGCGCTCGCTGTCGATCTTGAGCTCTTCAAGCATGGCGGGCATGTCGGTCGGCGCCGGCTGCTCGCCCAGATCGCCGCGCGCGAAGGCGAGATAAGCCTCGAGCATGCCGGCCATCTCGTCGACGTCCTTCTTGACCGCCTCGACTTCCGGGCTGTCGCCGAGGAACGCGAGTTCGAGCTTGAACCGCGTCAGGATAGTGCGCAGATCGTGTGAGACGCCGGCGAGCATCGTCGTGCGCTGTTCGATCGCGCGCTCGATGCGGGTTTTCATTTCCAGGAAGGCTGCCGCCGCGCGCCGTACCTCGCGCGCGCCGCGCGGCCGGAAGTTTGTCACTTCGCGGCCCTTGCCGAACGCTTCGGCGGCATCGGCAAGCCGCACGATCGGCCGGATCTGATTGCGCAGGAACAGAATGGCGATGGCGAGCACCGCCAGCGTCGTCGCGACCATCCACAGCAAAAACACCGACGAGTTGAAATCGTAGGCGTCGGCGCGACGCGCAAACACGCGCATGATCGTGTCGGGCAGCTTGATGCGGATTTCAACGATCGAGGAGCGGCCGACCGTGTCGATCCAGAACGGCAACCCGATCTGCCGGCGGATTTCGTCCGACAAGGTGGCGTCGAGCTGAGAGAAGAAGGGCTTCGGGCCCGGCGGCGGCAATTGCGTCTCCGGGAGGAAATCGACCACCAGGTTGAGCCGATCCTGGGCGATGCGGCGAAGCTGGGCCCGATCGGCGCCCTGCGGATAGGTTTTGTAGATGTCGATCAGCGTCGCGATGTCTCGCGTCACTGCCGACGAAAGGTAATAGTTGACCACGCTCCACTGCCGCCCGACGAACATGAAGGCGACCAGAGCCTGCAGCACCACCATCGGCACGATGATGATGAGCAGCGCGCGGGCATAAAGCCCTTTCGGCAGCATGCCCTTGAGCCAGAGCGTGAAGCGACCCCAGCGGCTGGTGATGGGCGCTGCGACGGAGCCGGCAGTAGTCGCCGCGGCATTGGCGGCGGTGCGCAGAAAGCTCGCGGCGGTGCGCAGACGCCCGATGCCCTCGTCGAGGCTGGTCACGGCGCCGCCATCAGCCGGTAACCCAGGCCGCGGACAGTCTGAACGATAATGGGATTGGCGGGATCGCGCTCGATCTTGCGTCGCAGCCGGTTGACCTGCACGTCGACGGTGCGCTCGCTGACGGCCTCGCCGTTACCGGCGAGCGCCTGGCGCGGTACGGTTTCGCCGACGCTGCCGGCAAGGATGCGCAGCATGTCGCGCTCGCGGTCGGTGAGCCGGACCGTCTCTTCGCCGCGCCGCAGCTCGCCGCGCGCGAGATGGAAGACGAACGCGCCGAAACGCACCGACTCCGCCGGCGGCAAACTCGGCGGCCGCGCCCGCCGCAGGATACTGGCGACGCGCAACGAGAGTTCGCGCGGCTCGAACGGCTTGGCCAGATAATCGTCGGCTCCGATTTCGAGGCCGCGGATGCGGCTCTCTTTTTCGTCGCGGGCCGTGAGCATCAGGATCGGCACCGCGGAAGTGGAGCGAATGCCGCGCGCCAGATCAAACCCGTTCTCGCCCGGCATCATGACGTCGAGAATGAGAAGATCGAAGTTGAGGCTTTCGAGCTTGGCGCGAGCCTCGCGCGCCGTCTCGGCCGTGGTCACGCGATAGCCTTCGCCGACCAGAAAGCGCAGCAGCAGCGCACGGATGCGGCGATCGTCATCGACCACGAGCAAATGAGGCGCGTCATCGGCCGGATTCACGGCGAGCGTAGTCATGCGGCCTAGTCTCTGGCCCGCGGCGGTGCACGGTCGGCGCGCGCGATTAGGCGCAGCACCCTATCGCGATCCTCGGCACCGATAATGCCGGCGAGAAAGCGCCGGGCGATGTCGTGCGCGCCGGGGCCGAGCTCGTCAAGCACACGCCCGATCCGCTCGGCTTGCAGTCCGGCAAGTTTCATCGCCAGCGCTTCACCGGCCGGACTGGCATAGAGAAGCCGCTGGCGGCGGTCGTCGGCGCCCTCTTTTTGCACGACGTAGCCGTCGTCGACGAGCTGCTTGAGCACGCGGCCGAGCGACTGTTTGGTGATTTTCAGAACATCCAGGAGTTCGGCAACCTTCATGCCGGGATTGCGGTTGACGAAGTGCAGCACGCGGTGGTGGGCGCGGCCGAACCCAAGCCGATCGAGCACCTGATCGGGATCGCCGACAAAATCTCGGTACGCGAAGAACAGAAGCTCGATCAAATCCCAATAGGGCTCTTGCCCGTCGGCTGCGGCACCGACCGGCGCCGCGGAGGCGCGCGATTGCATTGGCGTTGTCAGACTGATGTCAGCCATTATGTCAGCTATATTGACATATTTCGGTTTGGTTGTTACCCCCAAAAGCGCGATGTGGCGGAGCTTCGTGGCTGTCAGCTCACAGCGCGAGATTGCCCGGGCGCCAAACGGCGCTTCGCTCAGGGCGAATACGACCATACCGGGAGTCCGATCCCGACGCAAAAGCCCGCAGCCCGGCGCCAGTAGCCTGGAATGCGTAAAAGAATCCGGCGCGGAGCGGGCGATCCATGCCAGGGAGGCGAGACCATGGCAGTGCCCTTCGACCAACGGCCGGATTTGGTCTGGTTCGACGGCAAGCTTGTTCCCACCGCTGAGTGCAAGATCAACGTGCTCACGCACGGTCTGCACTACGCGAGCGCCGTGTTCGAGGGCGAGCGCGCCTATGGCGGCCGGATTTTCAAGGGCACCGAGCATTCCGAACGATTGAAGCGTTCGGCCCAGCTGATGGATTTTGAAATTCCTTACAGCGTGGCTGAAATAGACGCCGCCAAGCAGCTCGTTCTCGAAAGCAACAATCAGAAGGACGCTTATGTCCGGCCGATCGCCTGGCGCGGTTCGCAGCAGCTCGGCGTCTCGGCGCAGAACAACAAAATCCATCTGGCGATCGCCACCTGGGAATGGCCGAGCTATTTCGATCCGGCGCAGCGATTGAAGGGCATCCGGCTCGATTTGGCCGACTACCGCCGCCCCGATCCGAGGACCGCGCCGGCGCTCGCCAAAGCGTCGTGCCTCTACGCCATCTGCACGATCTCCAAGCATCGGGCCGAGCGGCGCGGCTTCGCCGACGCCATGATGCTCGACTGGCAGGACCGCGTCGCCGAATGCACCGGCGCCAATATCTTCTTCGTCAAGGACGGCGCGATTCACACCCCGATCGCCGATTGCTTTTTATCGGGTATCACCCGCGCTACCGCGATCGCGCTGGCCCGCCGGCACAATATCGAGGTGGTCGAACGCCGCATCATGCCTGACGAGCTTGCCGGCTTCTCGGAATGCTTCATCACCGGTACCGCCGCGGAGGTCACCGCCGTCTCGCAAATCGCCGACTGGAGTTTCACGCCCGGCCGCATCACCCAGCAATTGATGCGCGACTACACCGACGAAGTGCAGCCGAAGGGCAACGCCGCGGCGGCGTAGCACGGCCGGCGGCGTCGGCAAGATCACCGCGATCACCTGCGGCGGCGATGTTTTCGCTGCGGCGGGAACGCGCTAAGGTGCCGTCACGATGAACCAAGCCGTCCGCCCGCGCATCGCCGCATCCGCCTGTCCGCACGACTGCCCCTCGACTTGCGCGCTCGAGGTTGAGATCTTCGGCCGCGACACGATCGGCCGGGTCCGCGGCGCGCCCGATAACGCCTACACCGCGGGCGTGATTTGCGCCAAGGTCGCGCGCTACGCCGAGCGCGTCCATCATCCCGACCGGCTGACGCGACCGCTGGTCCGCACCGGCGCCAAAGGCAGCGGGCAATTCGCCCCGATCGGATGGGATGACGCACTCGACATCGTCGCTGAAAAGTTTATCCGCGCCGAACAAGCCCACGGCTCCGAAGCGGTCTGGCCCTATCTCTATGCCGGGACCATGGGCTTCGTCATGCGCGACGGCATCCACCGCCTGCGTCACGCCAAGAAATATTCCGGCTTCTTCTCGACCATCTGCGTCAACCCGGCCTGGACCGGCTTCATTGCCGGCACCGGGAAACTCGCCGGCGCCGATCCGCGCGAGATGGCGAAATCCAATCTGGTCGTGATCTGGGGCACCAACGCCGCCAACACCCAGGTCAACGTCATCACGCACGCGACGCGCGCCCGCAAGGAACGCGGCGCCAAGATCGTCGCCGTCGACATCTATATGAACGCCACAATGCGGCAGGCCGACTTGCCGGTGCTGATCCGCCCCGGCACCGACGGCGCGCTCGCCTGCGCGGTAATGCATTGCTTGTTTCGCGACGGCAACGCCGACTGGGATTATCTTAGGCGCTATACCGATGTGCCGCACGAACTCGCCGAACATCTGCTTACGCGCGATCCGCAATGGGCGTCGCGGATCACCGGCGCGCCGGTCGCCACGATCGAGGCGTTTGCGCGCCTCGTGGCCGAGAACAAGCGCGCCTATTTCCGTCTCGGCTACGGTTTTGCCCGCTCGCGCAACGGCGCGATCAATATGCACGCGGCAAGCTGCATTGCCGCGGTCGCCGGCGCCTGGCGCTACGAAGGCGGCGGCGCTTTCCACAACAACGGCAGTATCTTCCACCTCGATACCGGCCTGATCGAAGGCAGCGAGCTGCGCGATCCTTCGATCCGCATGCTCGATCAGTCGCGCATCGGTGCCGTTCTCACCGGAGACGCCGATGCGCTGCGCGGCGGGGGACCGGTGACCGTGATGCTGATCCAGAACACCAATCCGGTTTCGGTCGCGCCCAATCAGGAGACGGTCAAGCGAGGTTTTGCCCGCGACGATCTGTTCGTGTGCGTACACGAGCAATTCATGACCGACACCGCGAAGATGGCGGACGTCGTCCTGCCGGCAACGATGTTCGTCGAGCATGACGACTTCTACACCGCCGGCGGCAGCCAATACATTCTGCTCGGCCCAAAGCTGATTGATCCGCCCGGCGAATGCCGCACGAACCACGAGGTGATCTGCGCGCTGGCCAAGCGGCTCGGCGCCGAGCATCCGGGTTTTGCCATGACGCCGCGCGAACTGATCGACGCGACACTGCAACGATCCGGCTGGGGGACTCTCGCAGAGCTCGAAGCTAAGCGCTGGATCGATTGCCAGCCCGATTTCGCCACCGCGCATTATATCGATGGCTTCGCCTACCCGGACGGCAAGTTCCGTTTCAAGCCCGATTGGCCGAACGTGCCGTTTCGGCGCTGGCACCGCACCCACGAATCCACGCCCATACCGACGCTGCCCGACCATTGGGATGTGATCGAGGAAGCCGATGCCGAGCATCCGTTCCGGCTCGCCACGTCGCCGGCGCGTGGGTTTCTCAATTCGAGCTTCACCGAAACGCCGACCTCGCTGGCCAAGGAACGCCGCCCCGAAGTGATGATCCATCCCGAAGACGCCGCCGCGCTTGCCGTCGCCGATGGCGACGAGGTCAGGCTCGGCAACGACCGCGGCGCCGTGCGGCTGCATGCCCGGCTGTTCGAAGGCGTGCGTCGCGGCGTGCTGATCGCGGAATCGGTGTGGCCCAATACCGCCTATGCCGACGGCCGCGGCATCAATACACTGACCGGCGCCGACCCGGTCGCGCCGTTCGGCGGCGCAGCCTTTCACGACAACAAGGTGTGGCTGCGCAAGCTCGCAAACTGACCGTCACCAAAAACAACCCCGGAGGATACAATGCCACGGCTGCGTTACATCGAAGACAGTGAAAAGACCGCGCATGTACGGGAACTGATCGAATCCGCCAAGCGCACCGGCGCGCCCGATCCGCGCGTCGTCAGCTTGATGACCCGAAGCCCGCTCGGCATCGCCTGGGTCGAATACTGGAACAAGCTCCTTTACCAGGGCCTCTTGCCGCACAAGCTCAAAGAGATGTGCCGCATCAAGATCTCGGTCGCGCATCAATGCGGCTATTGCTCGACCGTGCGATCGAACGTCGCCAAAACCGAAGGACTGACCGAAGCCATGATCGGCGATCTGTTCGATTATGCAGATAGCAAACAATTCAGCCCGCGCGAAAAAGCGGCGCTGCATTACGCCGAGCTATTCAAGCAGGGCGAGCACGCCATCGACCGCGACGAGGTCTACGCCGACCTCGGCAAGCATTTCTCCGACGAGGAGATCATCGAACTCGGCCTGTTCTGCGCCGAGGTCGACGGCGCCGGAAAGTTCGTCAAATCGCTCAACGTGATCAGCTGGGAAGAAGCCTGCGAGCTCAATCCGAAGCTCAAGGGCGCCGCCATGCCGGTCGCGGCGGAATAGATCCGCGTATATTCGACAGCCCGCTCCGCCGCAGCTAGCCGCCGACGACCCGCGCACTCGCGCGGGCGCTGTGGCGCGCCTACTTGAAAGTGCGCCTGCGATCCGGCAAAATAAGAAAATAAAATCATTTCCTATGGAGGAATACATGCTCGAGAGCGCCACCAAGACGGCCGCCGTTGATGGTCCGCCGCACTTCGATAAGTTTCACCACGTCAGCATTCCCTGCCGCGATCTCGAAGAAGGCATCCGCTTCTACACCGAAGTGATGGGCGGCAAGGTTCGCGTCAAGGAGCCGTTCTTCGCCTCGATCCAGGTCTCCGACGCGGCCATCGGCATCGGCGCCGAGGGTTGCTCGTACACCGAACGCAGCGCCGAATATCCGCATTTCGCGTTCCATGTCGGCGGCGAGCAATTGCAGCAAATGAAAGATTGGCTCAATCGTTGCGGCATACCGAGCACGATCTTTTGGACCCGCATGGGCGTCGAAGCACTGATGTTTTTCCGCGACCCATCGGGCAACTTGATCGAACTCTACTGCGAAAAAGGCTTCAAGGACGCCGACAAGCTGCCGCGCGGGCCGGCGCGCGGGCACGGCAGGACCGTCAACGTCGACGAACTCTATTACGACAAATGGCAGGCGCCGGCCGCGCGTTGAGCGTCGGCGCGGCTCGCATTGTTACGACCATGCTGCCCCCGTCTCGGCGCGTCCGCGCCGGGGGCAATTATGGCTATTCGTCCCGTTGCTGCGCCGCGACATCACCGGCTTTTTCCCGATAACCACGGCGAACGGCGGGCGTGGCTCCATTGAACTTGCCGCGTAAAACGGCTAGGGTTCGGGATAAGAAACTAATTTCTAGGGGAGGAATTCAGATGAGCAATCGTCCTCGTAATCCGGGTTTGGCGATCGCGGCACCGTTCGCCGCGTTGTGCGGATTCGCTCTGTTGTTTGCACTGGCGGCGATTCCGACGCGCGCCGAAGACAACGCTCCCGTGCGTATCGGATTTTCCATCGCCCGGACCGGGCAGAATGCCGTAGCCGCCCAAAGCGGCGTCGAAGCGAACTACACATTGTGGGCCGAACAGGTCAATGCCGGCGGCGGCCTCGATATCAAGGGACAAAAGCGCAAGGTCGAGCTGGTCGGCTACGACGATCAGAGCGACGTCGAAACCTCGGTGCGCACCTATGAGAAGCTGATGGACGACGACAAGGTGGATTTGATCTTCGCGCCGTGGGGATCGAATTTCGCCTTCGCCGTCGGGCCGCTTGCGAACAAATACGGATATCCGTTTCTCTCGACCACCGGCAGCGCCAAGAAGCTTCTGGACTTGAAGCTGCCCTACTTCTTCGGCGCGTCATGGACCGCCGCTCAATCGACCAAGGCGCTCGTCGATGTGATGGTCGCGGCGCACGTCAAGACCGTCGCCATCGGCTACATGGACGATCTGTTCGGACTTGAGCGTTACAACGTCATGATCCCGATGCTGAAGGAACGCGGCATCACGGTGGTCGGCGAAAAGAGCTTCCCGGCGAACGTCAAGGACCTCTCGGTGGTGCTCAAGGATTTCAAGGCCAAGGAACCGGATGCGCTGGTCGGATTGACCTATCCGGCCGAAAGCTTTCTCATGACGGCGCAGGCGAAGGAGATCGGCTTCAACCCGAAGCTGTTCTACGTCGCGATCGGCCCGGCGTTTCCGTTTTTCAAGCAGCGCTTCGGTGACGCCGCGGAAGGCATGATGGGCTTCGGCACCTGGAGCACCAGCCAGGGCCCGGCGCAGCAGCAATACCGCGACGCCTATTTCAAGCGCTTCGGCAAGGAGCCGGACCGCGATACGACCGGCTTCGTCTGGTCCGCTTTGCAAGTCCAACAGGAAGCGATCGAGAAAGCCGGTTTGGATCGCAAAGCCATCCGCGACTACATCGCCTCGCACGAATTCTCGACGCTGATCGGGCGCGTGTCGTACAAGGACGGCGCCATGGCGCGAGACACCGGAACGCTCAGCCAGTGGCAGAACGGCAGTTACGAGGTGATCTGGCCGCAGGCAAACGCAACCAAGCCGCCGCTCTATCCGAAGCCGGCGTGGAAGTAACTTCCACGCCGCGACCGGACAAGTAGAATGCGAGGCTAGAATACGACGGCGGACCCGCGCGCGGGTTTCGCCCGCAATACCGACGAGCTTTCGGCAACTTCGCCGGCACCGGCGACCCCGTGCAACGCAAAAGGCGCGATGAGGCATGGCGACCCTACTCGCGTCCCCCTCGCTCATCGCCGACCTCATCGTGAACGGGCTTCTTATCGGCGGCCTCTACGCCATCGTCGCCATGGGCCTGAACCTGCAATACGGCATGCTGCGCATCCTCAACATTGCGCACGGCGAGTTTCTGATGATCGGCGCCTTCATCACCTACACGCTCAAGGTGGCGACCGGCGCAAATCCGCTGTGGTTTCTGCCGGTCTCTGCCGTTGCGATGTTCGTCTTCGGCCTGCTCCTTCACGTCACGGTGTTCCGCCGGCTGTCCGCCATCTCGGCCAACCTCGACGTCATGGAGGAGAAAAGCCTGATCGTCGGTTTCGGGCTTTTGTTCATTCTGCAAAACGCCGCCGTGCTGATCTGGGGCGCCGACCTGCACGGCTACGACTTCATGACCAACAGTCTCGGTTTCGGCGGCGTAACGTTTACCGCCAACCGGCTGCTGGTGCTGGCGCTCGCCGTGCTGATCAGCGCCGGGCTGATTGCGGCATTGCGCTTCACGCTGCTTGGCCGGGCCGTCCGCGGCATGGTGCAGGCGCCGCTCGGTGCGATGCTCGTTGGCATCAACACCAAAACGCTGCACCCGCTCTGCTTCGCGCTTGGACTGGCGCTCGCGGGCGTCGCCGGCTCACTCCTGTCGATGATCTATCTGATATCGCCCGACATGGGGACGCCGTATCTGATCACCGCATTGATCGTAATTACGCTCGGCGGCCTCGGCAGCCTCACCGGCAGCATGGCCGGCGGCATTCTGCTCGGACTTGTTGAAACCTTCGGCGTCTACTTCACCGATCCGTCGCTCAAGATATTGCTGTCCTACGCGATATTCGTTCTCGTGCTGTTGTTCCGTCCGCGGGGCCTGTTCGCGCGATGAAACCCGGGGCGTCGATTTTGTGGCTGGCGCCGATCGCATGTCTCGTGGTTTTGCCGTGGTTCGCGTCGAGCTTCGTCGTTTCGCTCGCATTGTCGATCGCGATGTATGCCGGACTGGCGTTGAGCTGGGCGATGTTCAGCGGCGCCACGGGCTACATCGCGCTGTCGACATCCGCATTCTTCGGCATCGGCGCTTACGCGTGCGCGATCGTCCTTGGCTCCTGGCCGTGGCCGGTCGTGATTTTCTGCGGCGGCGCGGTCGCGGCGCTATTGGCGCTGGGGCTGGGCTTTTGCGTTCTGCATTTGCGCGGCACCTATTTCGCGATTTTGACTTTCGGCATCAGCGAACTCTTGAAGAATTTGATCAGCTACATCGAGAAGTCGCAGTTCGGCACGGTCGGCCGGATGATGCTCGGCGCGCCGTCGCTGCCGGTCATCTATTGGACGGTCTTGGCGCTGGCGCTGCTCGCCGCGGTCATTTACTGGCTGGTGTCGCGAAGCGATTTCGGCGCCGCCTTGCGTGCAATCGGCAGCGACGAGGATCGCGCGGCGACGCTCGGGCTCAACGTCAGAACGGCGAAAATCGCGGGATTTTGCCTGAGCGCGGTCATTCCCGGCGCGCTCGGCGCCGCGGTCGCGGTGCGGTGGACCTATATCGAGCCGCAGATGGTGTTCAACCCGTTCATTGTGTTTCAGACCGTGCTCGTCGCCACGATCGGCGGCGCAAACCGGTTGGCCGGCCCGATCCTCGGCGCCGTGGTGTTCGGGCTGCTGGAGGAATTGCTGCGGCTCCATTTCGCGCACTATTACATGATCCTGCTCGGGGTTCTTCTGATCCTTGCGGTGCTCTACGTGCCGAACGGCCTGGCGAGCATCCTGCCGACGCGCTGGCCACGGCTGACGCGCCGCGCCGGAGGCAAGCATGCCTGAGCCGCTTATCGCGTTGACCGGCCTCGCCGTGCGCTTCGGCGGCATTTCCGCGCTGTCGGGCGTGACATTCACCGCCGGTCCCACTGAATTCATCGGCATCATTGGCCCCAACGGCGCCGGCAAGACCACGCTGTTCAACGTCATGAGCGGGATGGTGTCGCCGACCGCCGGCGTGTTTCGCATACACGGCATCGATCTGACCGGACGACGCGCTCACGCCTTCAACCGCATGGGCGTCGCGCGGACCTTTCAGACCGCCAGAGTGTTCCGCAATCTGACGGTCCGCGAAAACGTGCAGTTCGGACTGCGCTTCCCGTGGCGCCGCGGCGGCAGAGCGGCGAATGTCGGGTCCGAAACGGACGACCTGTTGGTGCGGCTGGGACTGGCCGATCAAGCGCGGAACCTGGCCGGCAGCCTGCCCCCGACGCGGCAGCGGCTCCTGGAGATCGCGATGGCGCTGGCGACAAATCCGCGCCTGCTTCTGTTGGACGAAGTGGCGGCCGGCCTGACCCAGAGCGAGGCCGAAGCAATGGCCGCGTTGATCCAGGCGCTGCGGCGTGAACGCGACATCTCGGTGATCTGGATCGAGCACAACGTCGTCACGCTGATGCGCGCGGTTGAACGGGTGCTGGTGCTGCACCACGGTGAAGTCCTAGCCGATGGTCCCCCGGCGCAGGTCGCGCAGAATCGGTCCGTGATCGACGCCTATCTCGGCGAAACGGCGGAGTAGACGCCGTGCTCAAGATCGCTCAACTCAGCGCCGGTTATAACGGCATCACGGTGGTCAACAGGGTGGACCTCGCGGTTAAGCGCGATTCGCTAACCGTTCTGGTCGGCGCCAACGGAGCCGGCAAGACGACGCTTTTGAAGGCGATTGCCGGAGTAATCGCCAACAGCGGCGCCGTGGAGTTTTGCGGGGAAGATATCTCCCGCGCCTCGGTCTCCGAGCGCGTCGCCAAGGGCCTGGCGCTGGTGCCGGAAGGGCGGCACTTGTTTCCCGACATGACGGTCGAGGAAAATCTCGAGCTTGGCGGCTTTCGCGTGGCCCGCGCCGAACGGCGGCGCGGCATCGACAAGGCCATGCAGCTATTCCCGCGCCTGGCTGAACGCCGCCGGCAATTTGCCGGCACCATGAGCGGCGGCGAACAGCAAATGCTGGCCATCGGCCGGGCGCTGGTGAGCGAGCCGGCTCTGCTCATGCTCGACGAACCGTCGCTCGGTCTCGCGCCGAAGATCGTCGTCGAGCTCTTCAAGATCGTACGCGAGATCAACGCCGGCGGCGTAGCGGTCCTGCTGGTCGAGCAGAATGTACGGCAGGCGATGCGGATCGCGACATATAGCTATGTGCTGGAACGCGGTTCGGTCGCCGCCGAAGGCGCCGGGGACGAACTGCTCAGGTCGGACATTATCCGGCAGTCCTATCTGGGCACGATTTAGGCCAAACGATCCAGACCACAATGCCAAATCGGAAATCACTTTACTATTGAGAAATTCGGAGGCGCGCCATAGACTTTTCGCCAACAGGGGCGATTGAAGGGGAGGACTAAAGATGCCAACGCCGCGGGCGCTCGCGAACAATATCGGTCAAATCGCCTACGTCGTCCCTGAGATTCATGGCGCCGTGCGCTTCTTCAAGGAGAAGCTCGGCGTGCCGAACTTTCTGGTCAAGGAGGACATCGGGGGTGACGAACAGACCTATCGCGACAAGCCCGGCAATTCCCGCCACAGCATCGCCTTCGGCTACGCCGGGGATATGCAGATCGAGCTGATCCAATCGCTCTCCGGCGCGAGCACTTACTCAGAATTCATCGAGCAAAATCCGAAAGGCGGCGTTCACCACCTCGGCGTCTTCGTCGACGACTATGCCGCCGCGGTCGCGGACATGATTGCGCGCGGCTTCGAGATGGTCCAGAGCGGCAGAAACGGCGAGACCCGCTTTGCGTATTTCGACGTCGACCACCCGATCGGCACGTTGCTCGAGGTCGTCTATCTGGCGGCGCCAATTCGCACGGCATTTGAACGATTGAAGCGCAACGAATCTTGAACCGGCTCAGTGCGCGGCGCGCGCACTCCCCGCGGCGAACGTGTTGCGTTGTGACCAAGCTGATGGGTCAGGTCCGCGGCGGCGGCGCGCAAGGCATTCGCCATCGCACCATTGAGGCGCTTGTCCATCACTTCTTCCACGCCCGTCAGGTTGATGGTCGCGACGATGTTGCCGTCAATGTCGAAAATCGGCGCGCTCATGCCGATCACGCCCCGATGCATCAAGCCGACCGCGATCGCCATGCCGTCTTTACGCACTTTGAGCATCAGCTTTTCCACGTCGCGCATCGCATGCAAACCGGACTTCGCCGCGGCGCCTTTTTTGTCCGCCAGCTCGCGATCGATCATGGCGCGAGTCTGACGGCGATCGAGATAGCCGGCAAACACCCGGCCCGTCGACGAGGTGAGCAGCGGCGTGACCGTGCCAAGCTGCACCAACAGCGACACGGGCTGAAGATTGAGAGCTTTGCGCACGACCGTCGGCCCGTGCGAGCCCCACACCGACAACGCCGCCGTCGTGTCGAGGCGATCCCGCAGCATATCGAGGGTCTCTTGGCTGATATCGACGACATCAATATTGCGCAGCGCAGCAAAGCCGATCTCGGCGGCAAACCGGCCAAGCATGTATCGGCCCGAGTCACTATCTTGCCTGACCAGGCCAATTCGAATGAAGCTCGCGAGATATTTGTGCGCCTTGCTGAGACTCATGCGGGCGTCTTTGGCCAGATTTGTAAGGGTCATCGGGCCCGACGAATCGGCAAGCGCCTTCAGCAGCGAGGCGCTGACTTCAACGGATTGAATGCCGGCACTTTTTGTCGGGTCTCTCGGCATTGAGAATCTCCCCCCGCATAGCTAGCGAACTCGTCGCGCCATGCCAACGCCGGACCAAGAAAATTCAACCATGCCGCCTGCGCCGGCACCCGCCAGCACCGCAAAAAAGCAGGCCTGGCAGAGTCGGTGGGCAGCAATTATCCCTCGTTTTCACGCCCGGGAAGCGGGCGGGTCCAGCGCTCGGCCGCCGCGTCGTCGCTCGCCTTGGCGTCGACCCACGACGCTCCGGCGGCCGTCTCCACCAGCTTCCAGAACGGCGCGCGCGTCTTCAGGTAATCCATGAGGAACGCCGCCGCGGCGAAGGCCGCTTCACGGTGACTGGAAGCAGTGGCAACCAGGACAATAACCTCGCCCGGCAAGATCCGGCCGTGGCGATGGATCACCGTTACGCCGAGAAGTGGCCAGCGGGCGCGCGCTTCCTCGACGTGCCGGACGATCTCCGCTTCAGCCATCTCCCGATAATGTTCCAGCGTCAGCGCCGCGATCGCTGCGCCGTTTTCGTCGGCGCGACAGAGCCCGGTGAAGGTGACAAGCGCGCCGATATCGGTGCGGCCATGCGTGAGTTTGGCCGCCTCCGCGGCGACATCGAAGGGCTCGCGTTGCAGTCGGACGGTCGTGGTCATGGCTCGCATCTTATCCCTCTCTCCGAACCCGGATAGAGAAGGAGCGCCCTCACCCACCGGTCATCGGCGGAAAGAACGCGATCTCGCGAGCGCCGGCGATCGCGGCATCGGAATGCACATGGCGATGATCGATCGCGGCGCGGATCACTTTCGCGTTTTCAAAAGCATGAGCGTATTGTTCGTCACGCCGCGCCAGCCAGGCCATGAGCTCGCCGACCGTGAGTACGCCGGCTGGCGGATCGATGCGCTCCTCGGCCTTGCCCAGACGCTCACGCACCCAGGCAAAATAAATCAGCTTCACGCATCCTCCCGGGTCAGATGATGCAGCCCCGCTTGGAGATAGTCCCATCCGGTGTAGAGCGTCAGCAGCGCCGACAACCACAACAGCGTAATGCCGATCTTGGTGACCACCGGGACGAGGGCGTCACCGGCATCGCCGGCGATAAGAAAGCCGACCGCAACGAGCTGCATGGTCGTCTTCCATTTTGCCAGTCGCGTGACCGGGACGCTGACGCGCAACTCAGCGAGATATTCGCGCAAGCCCGAGACCAGGATCTCGCGGCACAAAATGACGATCGCAGCGAACAGCGACCAGCCGTGGATGGTGTCTTCCGCCGCCATCATCAGCAGACAAGACGACACCAAGAGCTTATCCGCGATCGGATCGAGCATGCGCCCGAGCGAGGATTGCTGCGCCCAGATGCGGGCCAGATAGCCGTCGAAGAAATCGCTGATGGCGGCGGCGACGAAAAAGGCGAGCGCGACCCAACGCAGCCACAGCGGACCGTTGAGGATGCTTTGCCAGAACATGCAACCGAGTACGATCGGGATAATGACGATGCGGCCATAGGTCAGGATATTGGGAAGCGCGAGCGGATGGACGCGCAGCCGGCCGGTGGAGGTCGTCGTTGAATTCATAGCTACACCATAGCGCCGCAGTGGTGAGACCGACAGGGCCTTGCCGCGCATGATTGTCGCGCAGGTCTTGCTCTGAGGGACCCGGGTTGGCGGCGGCGATGACGTTCGCTCACGCTGCACCCTCGTGGAAGAATTCGTAGATGCGCCGCGCCGTTTCGGCGCTGATACCATCGACTTGCATCAAGTCTGTGACCGAGGCGCGCTCGATCGCTTTGAGCGTACCGAAGTGGTGCAAAAGAGCGCGCTTTCGCGTCGGCCCGATGCCGGCAATCTCCTGCAGACCGGACTCGCGCAGATCGCGCATCCGCCGCGCCCGGTGCGAGCCGACGGCAAAGCGGTGCGCCTCGTCGCGTAGCCGTTCGACGAAATAAAGCACGGGATCGCGCGGCGGCAGCTTGAACGAGTCACGCCCGGGAATAAAGAACGTCTCGCGCCCAGCGTCGCGGTCCGGTCCCTTGGCGATCGCGGCCAGTGGCACCTCGACGCCGATCTGGGCAAGCACTTCGGTCGCCACATTAAGCTGACCTTGGCCGCCGTCGATCAGCACCAGATCGGGCCACGGCGATTCCACGTCATCGGCGGCCGGCTGCGAAGCCAAAAGTTCGATCTCCTCGCGCGGCAGTGCGGGTTCGGCGACGATTGCGTCTTCCAATGCCGCAAGCGCGGCGATGGCGGCCGGCGGCGGCGCCTCGGCGAGAAGCCGCTTGAAGCGCCGGGTCAGGACTTCGCGCATCATGGCGAAATCGTCGCCCGGAGCGAGATCGGCCGAGCGGATGTTGAATTTACGGTATTCGCGTTTGCGGAAGCCTTCCGGCCCGGCGACGATCATCGCACCGACGGCGTTCGAGCCTTGGATGTGGCTGTTGTCGTAAACTTCGATACGGCGCGGCGGCCGCTGCAGACCGAAAGTCTCGGCCAACTGCCGCAGCAACCGCCGCTGCGACGAGGTTTCCGCAAGCTTGCGGCCGAGCGCTTCGCGCGCGTTGGCGAGCGCGTGCTCGATCAAATCCTTCTTTTCGCCGCGCTGCGGCACAATGATCTCGACCTTGCGCCCGCTCTTGGTGCCCAGCGCATCGACGAGCAGTTCGCATTCATCGATGTCGTGCGAGACCAGGATCTGCCGCGGCACCGGTTTGTCGTCATAGAACTGCGCGAGAAACGCGGCGAAGATTTCGCCCGGCGAAATCGAGCGATCGGCCTTGGGAAAATAGGCGCGGTTGCCCCAGTTCTGGCCGGTGCGGAAAAAGAACACCTCGACGCAAGCGAAACCGCCCTGCTGGTGCAGGGCAAAGACGTCGGCCTCCTCGACACCGCGCGGGTTGACGCCCTGATGCGCCTGGATCGCCGAGAGGGCTGCCAGCCGGTCGCGATAGACAGCCGCGCGTTCGAAATCGAGAGCGTCGGAGGCCTTCTCCATTTCGGCGGCAAGCTCGTCCTTGACCGTCTTGCTGCGGCCGGAGAGGAACGCATTGGCTTCGCGCACCAGCTCCGCATATTCCTTGAAATCGATCTCGTTGGTGCAGGGCGCCGAGCAGCGTTTGATCTGATAGAGCAGGCACGGCCGGGTGCGGCTTTCGAAAAACGGATCGCTGCAGGAGCGCAACAAGAAAGCGCGCTGCAACGCGTTGACGGTCCGGTTGACCGCCCAGACTGAAGCAAACGGCCCGTAATACTGCCCCGGCCGCGCCCGCGCGCCGCGGTGTTTGAGGATCTGTGACGCCCAATGATCCGACGTGATCAAGATATAGGGGAATGACTTGTCGTCGCGCAGCAGCACGTTGAAGCGTGGCCGCAGCCGCTTGATCAGATTTGCTTCGAGCAGCAGCGCCTCGGGCTCGGTGCGGGTGACGACGAATTCAAGCGCGCGGGTCGCCGCGATCATGCGCTCGATGCGCGTGTCGAGCCCGGCCGGCCGCGCATAGGCGCGTACCCGGTTTTTGATGTTCTTCGCCTTGCCGACATAAAGGACGTCGCCGCGCGCATCGATCATGCGATAGACACCGGGCTGCGCCGGCGCGAGCTTGGCGTAATGCACAATCGCAGCGCGGCCGACGGCAAGCGAATCGTCCGCTTGCGCAAACGTGTCCCTCGCCTCGATCTCATCGGCCGCCGGAAGCGTCGCTTCGTCTTCGGACTCGGCGATCTCGATCTCGGGCTCGATGTCTTTCTTCGGAACGCCCATTCTCGTTCGTTCTTGGCTCGTGGCTCGTGCGTTGGTCCGTTTCTTGGCTCGCATGTCGGGCCGCGCCAAGACTTTGCCGTCGCTGCGGCCGGCTGATTTTGAACCTAAGGTTTGCGCCGGTGCACGGCCAGTGCGGCGTCTTGAAAGCTCGCCGTCGTTCCGGCAACGGCTGCGGCAAGGCTGCTTTAGCGCTTCCTTAACGCTAACAACCTGGTGTTACTTACTATTTCATCACCGCTTAACTTAAACATCGCGATAAATCCTTTCAATCGAAGGGACCCTCTCGTCCTTTGCGACCGTATCCTTTCCGGACGGCCGTTCGCACCGTCGCGTGCTTTGGAAAGCCGGCATGAGACCAGTTTTGGGCTTGGCGATCCTGCTGGCGATGACGGGCACGGCGGCCGCCGCCGATTACTACGCGCCGGCGCCGTTCGGCCCTTACAGCTGGGCCGGCCCCTATCTCGGGGCCTCGGCCGGCTACGAGTGGGGTTGGGTCAGCAACGATCCGGCCCAACCATACGGTTTTGCCGGCGGCCTCGAGGGCGGTTACAATTGGCAGCTTGGCAATTTCGTGTTCGGCGGCGAAACCGATATCAACCTGTCGAACGCTAGCGCCACAGTCGCGCCGCTTGAGTTTTCCACACCCTGGTTCGGCACCGCCCGCGGCCGCGGCGGCTTCACCGTCGGCAATGTCCTGATCTTCGGCAGCGCCGGCGTCGCCTATGGCGAGTTGCAAGCAAACTCAGGAGGTGCGGCGGAGTCGCACACCACCGTCGGCGGGGTCGTCGGCGCCGGCATCGAGGTCGGCATCAACCAGCATTTGTCGGCCAAAGCCGAATGGCTCTATCTCGACCTTATCGGCAGCAACTTTGCTTTGAGCGGCGTCAGCAACAACCTGACCGCCAATCTGCTGCGCTTCGGCGTCAATTACCGCTTCTAACCGGCTTCGGCTGCCGCGCGGGAAGCGCTCGCCGCACGCGCGAAGTTCTCTCTGCTGCGGCAAGATTAAGAATTGTTAATCACGATTACGCCGGCGTTAAAACAAAATTAGCGATAATGATGACGACGCGCAGTCTATTGTCGCCACAATATTGTCGACATAGAGAAATCACCTGTTGCCATCCTGCACTAGACGAAAAATCGACCGCGAATACTATCCGAGAACCTACTCGTGACGGAGGTTCAAAGATGAAGCGTTTGTGTGTTGCGGCCGTGACGTTGCTCGCGCTGGCTGGAGCCGCGGTGGCGGCTGATCTGCCTCCGGCGCCGGGCAATTATTACAAGGCGCCGGTTTTTGTGCCGCCTTACACCTGGAGCGGTTTCTACGTCGGCGTGAACGGCGGCGGCGGACTGGGCTGGTCGAATTGGGATTCGGCCGGCGGCTTCCACACCGACGGAGGCCTCGTCGGCGGTACGCTCGGCTACAATTATCAGATCAACCGCCTTGTCATCGGCGGCGAAGGCGATATCGACTGGAGCGGCATCAGCGGATCGACGAACTCGCTCGGCTGCCCCGCCGGCTGCAGCACCAACGACTCGTGGCTCGCGACGGTGCGAGGCCGGCTCGGCTATGCGGCCGATCGCTTCATGCCCTTCGTCACCGGCGGCGGCGCATTCGGCAACATCAACGCCTCAACGCCCGGCCTCGCCGGCGGCAGCGCAACGAACGCCGGATGGACCGTCGGCGCCGGCCTCGAATTCGCCATCGCCGGCAACTGGACAGCCAAGGCGGAATATCTGTACGTCGATCTCGGCAAGTTCAATTGCGGCGCCGGCTGCGGCGCGCTCAGCAACAACGTCTCGTTCACCACCAATCTCATTCGCGGCGGCATCAACTACCGCTTCTGATCGACAGCCAATCGAACCGTTCTTGCGAAAGACCCCGGGGAATTTTCCCGGGGTCTTTTCGTCGCGGCAGGCTATATCGCCGAGGCAAAAAAAATCAGGCTTTGACAATGGTCGCGGCGAACGCCGGCACGCGCGCGGCAAAGTCATCCAGCCAGGCGACCAGCCGCGGATGATCGGCGCGCCACGTCCCGCCGAAGCGGAAATCGCGATAGCCGAGCGCGCAGGCAAGTGCGATCTGTCCGACGTTGGGAAGCGATGCGGCGGCGAAGACCGGCGGCGCCGCCTCGAGCACGCCGAGTGCGCGCGCCACCTTGCCGGCCTGGTATTCGAGCCATTTCGCTTCGTGCTTTTCCGGCGCGCGCCAGCGGGCCTCATAAACGGTCAGGATCGAGGCATCGAGAATGCCGTCGCACAACGCCTGCAAACGCAGCGCCGCGAGGCGTTCGTTTGCCGCACGCGGAATGATTTTGCCGCCGCCGGCGCGGTCGTCGAGATATTCCAGGATGACGCGCGAGTCGTAATAAACGGTGCCGTCCTCGACGATCAGGGCTGGAATCTTGCCAAGCGGATTTTGCTCACGAAGCCGGTCGCGCGGATCCATGGTGTCGGCCGGCTCGATTTTGACGTCGCCGAAACCGAGCACGGAGGTTGCAATCTGTACCTTGCGGCCGAATGGAGACGGCGCCGCGGAGCGAAGAAGCATCATGGCAATAACAGTCGGCTGCGGCGGCTCATGGCCGCACGTTGATGACAGAAGCGACGCCGGATGTCCCCACGCACCGGCGCCGCGCTCGCCCTATTGTAGTCTAGTTGGTAATTACCAAATTGACCGCTTTGGGGCCTTTGCCCTTCTTGTCCGGTTCAACGTCGAAGGTGATGCGCTGGCCCTCGATCAGCGACTTCAGCCCGGCGCGCTCGACGGCGGTGATGTGCACGAACACGTCGCGCCCCCCGTCGTCCGGCTTGATAAAGCCGTAGCCACGCTCACCATTAAAGAACTTGACCGTACCGGTCATTGCCATCGAGCAACTCCTTCCCCGCGATTGCTTCGCCGTCGGCCCCCACGGCACGACGGCTTGGCCGGACATCCACACGGGCAAGGCTTAGGCCGCGAACACGGCCTAAAGTCACTCCGCCGGCCCCCCACAGGAGGCGGAACGTCTAAGCCAGCACAGAGTCAATTAGACCAATTTTAACGTGTGGAAAAGTGGGAGATCAGCTTTGACGGCTAACCGGCGGGGCCAGCTAGCGTTGCCGGGCCAGCCAGTCAGTCCTGACCGCTGCCTCGGCCGATAGCCTTTCGGCCACCGCGGGCAGCAAAATCCGCAAATCCTGATGCAGCGTGAAAGGCGGATTGACCACAATCAGTCCGGAGCCGACGAGGCCCGATTGCGCGCCCGGCGCGCCAAGCATGAGCTCCGAGCGCAGCATCTTCGGCACGGCGAGGTTCCTGAGCCGTCGCGCCAAAGCGTCGGGGGCGCTGCGATCCTTGATCGGATACCAGAGCATGTAGAGACCGGTCGGCCATTTACCGTGTGCTGCGGCAAGCGCGCCGGATAGGTGAGTGAAATCGTCGGTCGCCTCGAATGGCGGATCGATAAAGACAAGGCCGCGGCGCTCTTTGGGTGGCAGATAAGCGCCGAGCGCCATCCAGCCATCGATCGCGAGCGCCTTGGCGCGGCGGTCGCCGTGCAGCGCCCGCGCCAGCAATGCAGCGGTACCGGGCTCGGCTTCGCAGGCGATGAGGCGATCCCGCGGTCGCAGCAGATAGGCGGTGATGAGCGGCGAACCCGGATAGGTCCGAAGCCTGCCGCTGGGATTGAACGCCGCGACCGCCTCCAGATAAGGCGCGAGCAATTCCTGCGCCGCCTTTTCCGGCAGGCCTTGCCAAACGCGCTCGATGCCGTGACGCCATTCGCCGCTGCGGCTCGCCTCCGGCCCGAGAAGGTCATAGCGCCCGGCGCCGGCATGGCTGTCGATGACACGAAACGCCGAAGGCTTGAGCCGCAGATGGAGCAGGATGCGCGCCAGCACGCAGTGCTTGTGCACATCGGCAAAATTGCCGGCGTGGAAGGCGTGGCGGTAATTCATCAACTCCCGCGCAAAGGCGGCATCGTCACTTGTTGGCGCTTGCAGCTTCGCCGCGCGATCTCGGCGCAGTTGCGGAATTTAAGTTCCTTGGACAAACAAATCCTAACCTCGGTCAGCCGTTTCTTGTCGCAGCCGACCGCCATGTCGTCCGGCGAAAGGTCGGGATTGGCCTTGATGAAGGCGTCCTCGACCGCCGCGGGCGTGACGCGCAGCGGCTCGTGCAGATCGATATATTCGGGCGGAATTTTTATGACCGCGCGCGCCTTGCGCACGGTGTCGAAATAGGCGCGCGGCGCCAGCCCCGAGCACGTGCCGTGCTTGTCCCATTCGTTGAAGATCAAATGCAGCGCCGGCATCAGATCGAGCATGGAAGAGACGATGTCGCGGCCAAGCCGCGGCGCCGGCACCTGGCAGTATTCCGGAAAGCCGCGATCATATTGCGGCCATAACCCGTGGACGACGAACGAATAGGGCCGCGCGCCGCACTGCGCCGACGACGATCGATTGCCGCGTTCGGCGGCGGCGGCGCAAAAGGATGGCGACCATGAAAGCGACAGAACGTAGAAGTCGAACTGCCCCGCCTCGTCCTGCCCGCGATCTTGTGCGGTCGCCGGCGCTACGGCGGCAGCCAACGCAACAAGAGCGAACGCAGCGCCAATACACCGACGCATCACGACCTCACACCCACGCATCACGACCTCCCAACCGGCAACCATGCACATTCGCATTGTAAACCGGCAAACGCATCGTAGGCGGCGTTGCTTATGAGCTGTGAACACAGCAAGAACAAAATGCGGTATGCAAGCGAGCAGCACCGCATTCGAGATTTTCCATCCAATCGAGCGACCAGGGCTTTTTCGCCACGTCCGGTCCGGTTAGGCTCGCTGGACACCCGATTTCTCAAAGCTTGGGGGCGAGCAATGAGAACGCGCACGGCGGCGCTATATCTTCTCCTTATTCTCTGCGTGGCGCTGTTGGCGGCCGGCGTGCTGCATTGGCTGCACATCCTCCACGCCGCCGCTATCGGCAGCATCGGCCTACTCGCAGGTTACGCCGCAATTTACGTCTTCAGCCGGTGGCGGCGCGATTAAGCGCGCAGGCGCCTCAGACGTTGCCGGGCCGGGACGTCACGCGGCTGTCGCATCCGCCGTGGCAAACTTTTGCTTGCGGGATTCGTTTGCCCAACTCCTCCCAAAACACAGCCCCGATTTGGCCGCTGCCGGGGCTTCTTTTCGACGCGGAACAAGTGCCGAGGAAACGGCCCGAACTTGTCCTGATCGCGCAACGCGTTGCGGCGGCACGCAAAATTGTCGCCGACCAGCAGGCGCTGATCGCAGATTTGACAGCGTCCGGACAGTCGGCCGCTGACGCCGAAAAAACCCTCCAGACCTACCTGAGTTCACTGCGGCACCTTGAGGATCACGCCCGAAAATTGCGCGCAAAAGGCAGATAGAAAATCAAGGCTGGGCACGATACTTTCCAGCGAAAGACCGGCACCCTAAATGGAGGAACGCGCATTTGGCGCGCACGCTTGATGGCTTTGCCTCGGGCGCGAGCGACTAAGAAGAGGGTCGGCGTTTCGCCGGTTCAGCAGCAGGAGCGCAGCATGGCCGAAATTCTCCACTTCGTCCGTTCTGGAACTTCCTTCGACCCGGAAACGATCTCGCTCCTTGCCGCGGCCTATGACAAAGCGACCGCCGAACTGCACGAACGGGGCCAGCCGAAACCGGCACGCGAAGTCGTCGCCAAGCGCATTATCGCGCTGGCGATCAACGGCGAGCGCGACCCGGATCGGCTGTACAAATCCGCGCTGCTGGCCCTCGGCGTCCCCGAATAACCGTCGCGCCGCGAGCGGCACATGCCGCCTGGCCATAGCACCTTCCGCGCGTTGAATTGTCGATTTTATGCCGCAATGACTCGGACTATACTCGCCCCGGGCGGGTCGGTGCGGCGCAAGGCAAATCCCGGCCGGAGGATGAGCCGATGAGATTGCTGATCGCTGGCTTGATCGCAGGTTTGGCGCTGGCGCTGACGACGGCAGCCTCGGAGGCGCAGATGAATTCCGCCAACATACCCGGCGGCGCCAACATCGGCTCAGCCGCGGACGCGCAGCGTAGCCATGGCGGCGACAACAAAAACGACCAGCAGCGAGTGAAGGCCAACGACAACGCCTATAACGCGGTGCTGCGCAATCTGCCGAACAAACAGTACGATCCCTGGCACGGCGTACGCTAAGGCGGGCCGGGGCGCGGTCAGCGCTTGGCGGCGCGGCACGCTGGCCCATAGGCGAAGTTGCGATCGAGCCCGACGACACAGAACTCGATGCCCCAACTTGCGCCGATCGTGCCGGTGTCCTCGGCGATCGAATAATAAATCGGATGGCGCACGCCATCGCTGATCAGCGCCGTACCGCTGCAGAAGCGCCGCGGAATCGACTGCGCCGCCCATGACAGCTCGGCAGTTTCCTTGATGTTCTCAATACCGACGATACCGAGCGCGGAGTTCCAGAAGCGGGACTCTTTGGTCTTGAAGTCGGTGGTAATCCAGTCGAGCGCCGGCCGGAAATCGCAGGCCGGAATATCGCGATCGTAGCGCGGACCGGACAACCAGAAATTCTTCTCGAGCACGTTCGCCGCGCGCGGCTGCGATACGCAAATGAGACTGATCGCCAACACGAGCGCGGCGCTTGCAATTCGGCCCAGCATGCCCCTTCGGCCTTACGGCCCCCCTCTACGGAAGGGCTCAACCGTGCCGCGCTCGCACCTGCGGGTCAAGGGCGGGAATGCGCGCCAAGCACAGGATCGGCGATGACGTGACAAACGGGCCACGCTTTGCGTGCCACCTCAAGAATCCCGCCGTCCGGTCAGCAAGCCCCGGAGCGGGGCCCACGTTGCGAGCCGTCTCAAGTCCAAAGAAATTTGGTCGGCCGCCGCCCCGGTCACAGTTTTTTTCGCGTCACGCACGCGCGACCAGAGCGCCGCCATCATGTAAGATGGCGTTGTCTGATTCGTCAGAAATGTTCGTCGGATATGTGGGCGTCGCGTGAATTGGCCGCGATTTGTCGCGCGCCCGTGCGTTCTTCCTTTGCGCGCCAGCAAACGCAGAGAGTGGACGGCGACACACGGCGGCTCTGGGGAAAATGGGGCGTCGGTTACGCCGGGGACGAGGGCCCGGGCTATCCGGACGATGAAGGGCAAAGACTCTTCGGGGGAATTGGGACGATGGGCAAGGTGCACCAGCTCGTAACTTCGGAACCGCCGTTCGGTCTCCAAGCTGCGGGGCGGCTGATGACGAAGGTCTTCGCGCCCTGGGTGCAAGACCTGGCATTGCTGGTAGAAACCGTCGAGCCGGTTCGGCCACCGGGCGCGCTGCCGGATTGGCAGCCTGGAGCCGTGCTGCGCTTGCCGTTTTCCAAGAAGGTTTGCTGCGACGGCGAAGCGGTTTGCAGCCAGGCGCTGATGGCACTCGCCGAAAGCGCCATGGTCATTGCCTGCTCGGCAGCCTGGAACGGCTATCGTCCGATGAGCACCATCGACCAGACCACGCACTTCCTGCGCCCGGCGATATTCGATGTGATCGCCGACGCGCGCGTGGTGCGCATCGGGCGCAGCACCAGCTTCGGCCGTGTCATGCTGCTTGGCGCCGCCGACAAGCGGCCGGTCGGCATGGTCGCGAGCGCCTATTCGATGTTGTGAAGCTTTCGCACGCGCAATCGCCGAGACTTTTTTCATTCCCGCTACGAGCTTTTAAGGTCTTTCGTCCCTGCTGGAGAACTCGGCCATGCGTCGTATCCTGTTGACCGTTATCGCGCTCGCCGTGGCGTTGCCCACCGGAGGCCGTCTCGCGGAAGCTGGATTCTTCGGCGCCGGTCCGTGGTTTGGGCGGACCTGGCCGTGGGGCAACGACACCGGGGGGATAATTCCCTATTCGCCCGGATTCACGACAGCCGCCTACCGGGCCATGGCGGCGGACTATTGCGCGCAATGGGGTCGCCTGTCGCACATCACGAGCTTGCGCCGCCGCTACGGCGACTATGTCGGCTTCGTCTGCATGGATCGGCCCGGCCACATCCACTGAGCCGGCTTCAGCGCCAATCGCCGATTACGGCCTGAACCACGGCGAGCGCCGCCACCGCGGCGGTATCGGCGCGCAGGATGCGTGGCCCGAGCGCAAGCCGCACCACCTGCGGCAGCTTCAGCAGCGCCGCGCGCTCCTCCTCCGCAAAGCCGCCTTCCGGGCCGATCAGCACCGCAAGCGGCGCGCGCGGCAAGGAAGATAGTGCCACGACCGGGTCGGTGGTCTCGGCGTCCTCGTCGCAGAATATCAGCCGGCGCCCCGGCTCCCATTCGCCAAGCGCGGTGGTTAGTGGAACCGGCGTCTCGACTTGCGGCAGAGAGAGAACGCCGCATTGTTCGGCGGCTTCGATCGCATTGGCTCGCATCCGCTCGCCGTTGACGCGCGCCACTTGCGTGTGGCGGGTGATCACCGGCTGCAACCGGGACACACCCATTTCGACCGCCTTCTGCACCATGTAATCGAGCCGCGCGGCCTTAAGCGGCGCGAACAGGTAATGAAGATCCGGGGCCGGGGTCTGGGCGCGGATTTTGCTGCCGATGACCAGCGCGGCGGCCCGCTTGGCGACATCGAGCGTCGCGTTCCATTCGCCGTCGCGGCCGTTGAACACCAAAACCCGGCCGCCCGATTGCAGGCGCATGACCGTGCCGAGATAATGCGAGCGGGCTCGGTCGAGCGCGACATTTGCGCCCTCGACGAGCGGCGCCTCGACATACAAGCGCGGACTGCGAAAATCGTACCGGGGCATGGGAAGACTTTAGAAGTATGGGAGGAGTATGGGCGACATTGCCGACGAGGGCGACTCGCGTGTATGCAATTGGCTCGGATGGGACCGTGCCGCGCCCCGGTGGAGGTTCTGCCGCCTTGTCGCCGAAATCAACGGGCTTTTAAGGCGCACAATGCTCTACCTGAGAGCGACGGGGAACCGGGAAAGGACCTGACATGAGGTGGAGGCTAGCCATACCGCTGGCGGTCCTCGCCATTGCCGCGGGATCCTCTGGTGCATCGGCGCAGATGCCGCCGCAGTGCTCCGCGTTCGGTCAGATGAGGGCGGATGCTCAGCAAAGAGCCTCGGCCGTGCGTAGCGCCATTCAGAAAAAGGCGGAGCGCAAGGAGATTTGCGTGCTGATGCAGCGTTTTTACGCGGCCGAGGGAGCGGTGGTGAAGTTTCTCGAAGAGAACAAGACCTGGTGCGGAATTCCGGAACAGGCGATCAAGGCGGCGCAGGTCAATCACGAAAACTCGTTGAAATACCGCACCGCGGCTTGCACCGAAGGGCCTGCGGCCAAGCCGCGGACGCCGTCGCTCAGCGACGCCATCGGCACGCCTTCCGTGGACACCGGAAGCAATACCAAGACCGGCCACGGCACGTTGGATTTGCTCAACGGTAATCCGTTGGCCAGATGAACCCGGCGGCCGGTTCGGTCGCCGACGCGACCGGCAATTGGGTCGACACCCACGCCCCGGCCTGGTCTCGTCCTTATCTGCGGCTGGCGCGCCTGGACCGCCCAATCGGCTCCTGGCTTTTGCTGCTGCCCTGCTGGTGGTCGTCCGCGCTCGCCGCAATCGCCGCCCACAAAGCGGCGCCAAGCCCGATACAGCTCGCACTGTTTTTGGTCGGCGCCTTCGCCATGCGCGGCGCCGGCTGCACCTGGAACGATATCGTCGACCGCGATCTCGACGCCAGAGTGGAGCGCACGCGCTCGCGGCCAATTCCTTCCGGCCAAATCAGCGTCTTTCAAGCCGGCGTTTTCCTCTTTTTGCAGGCGGCAGTGGGCTTTGCGGTGTTGATCTCGTTCAACACTTTCACCGTCGCGCTTGGCGTCGCGTCGCTTGCCATCGTTGCTGTCTACCCGTTCATGAAACGCATCACCTACTGGCCGCAGATCGTGCTGGGAATGGCGTTTTCCTGGGGCGCGCTGATGGGTTGGGCGGCTACGTTCGGGCGGCTCGCCATTCCGGCGTTCCTTCTCTATGCCGGCTCGATCTCCTGGGTGATCGGCTACGACACAATCTACGCCCATCAGGACCGCGAGGACGATGCGCTTATCGGCATCAAATCGACGGCGCTGTTGTTCGGCGAGCGCACGCGGCCGTTGCTGGCGCTGTTTTACGCGATCGCGGTTATCCTCGTCGGGGCTGCGGGATTCATGGCCGGCGGAGGGCCGATATTTGGGACCGGGCTTATTGCCTTCGCCGCGCATCTGGCTTGGCAGGTCGCCCGTCTCGACATCGCCGATCCGGACCGCTGCCTCGCCTTGTTCAAGTCGGATCGCGATGCCGGGCTGATCCTGTTTGCCGGAATGCTGCTCGACGCGGCGCTGCGCCGCTTTATTTGATTGCGGCGCGAACCCAAAGCCTCACGCTCGGGCGATCACCGCGACCGGGCCGCCGCCGGGCGGACCCTGGTGCTCGGCGCCGCCGGACACGTAGACGGCCCCCGTTCCCGATAATCCGCCGATCAAGCCGCCGACGGCGGCGCGGGCGTGGCGCGTCGAGCCGACATCGGAGTTGTCGAGCATGGTGTGGCGAAAGCCGCGCACCGCGCCGTCGGGCGAGGCTTCGGCCTTGGCGAAGATGTTGACCAGCCGGTCCGAAACCTGCGCATCGGCGAGCCCGAGCCCGACGCTCTTGAACGCCTCGATCACCGCCGACAGATCGATCGAATCGCGCATCACGGCATGCCCGATCACATACGGACTTGTCGACCAGCGCGAATTTCCCATCACGATCACGACGTTGTGCATCACTTCGATGCCGGCGGACGAAGACGCGACGGATGAAAACAGATCCCAGTTTCTGAGCACCTGGTCTTCCCCGATGTCGGTTTCGACCTCGCCCAGCGCCCGCGCGACGCCGAGCGCCGAAGCGCCACGCGAATAGCCCATGGAGGTGTAGCCGCTGGTGGTTATGGTCTTGTGCCCGCGGTGGAGCGCCGCCTCGATGCGCTCAGAGGTGAGCAACGGACACTTGATCTGGACGAAGTGCACATCTTGCGGCGCCTCGATGCCGGCGTCGCGCATGGCCAGATGCACGGCTTTGACGGTCTCCTCGATCTGCACCTTGCGGCCGATCTCCTCCGGCAAAAAGTCCCGCGTATGGGCAATGCCGATCGAAAGCCGCTTGCCGTTCGACCCGCCGTTTGTCGCCCCCGGGCTGAAGCTGCGCGCAAAGACAGTCAGATGCGGCGACAGGACGCCTTCGGTGCCGCCCGACATGACAAAGGCGATCTTGTCCTCGACCGCGCGCGGCGTCAGCCCGAGATGCGGCGCCAGCGCATCGCGCAGCGCGGCAAGCGCATATTCGCGGGTAAAATCGTTGACCCCGCCGTTGCCTTCGGTCTTGCCGAGCACGGCAAGGATCGACGACGGCGCGACTTTGCCGGCTTCGATGAGCCGCATCAGGCCGGACACGTCGCCCGGCCCCTTGGTCGGGATGCGCAGCACGTCAACCGAGATCGTCCGCGTGGTCATTCCGCGTCACCGCTCGACCAGAAGATCAACCGGCCCTCGGCCCAGCTGATGGCATAGAACATCGCTATCCCGGCAAAAGCGGCGGCGAAGATCGCGGAAAACAGGGTCGCCGTTTCAAGATGCGCCGATGAAATCATAATGAGGTAGCCGAGGCCCTGCGTCGCGCCGACAAACTCGCCGACAATCGCGCCAACGACCGCGAGCGACGAGGAGATTTTCAGTGCCGAGAACAGATAAGGCAGACAATAGGGCACCCGCAGCTTGCGGAATTCCTGGGCGCGGCTCGCGCCCAGCGTCTCGAACAACTCGCGATACTCCAAGTCCGCGGCTTTCAGCCCTTTGACGGTGTTCACCAGCACCGGGAAGAAGCAAATCAGGATCGCGGCAACGATTTTCGACCACCATCCGGTGCCGAGCCAGATCACCAAGAGCGGCGCGATCGCCACGATCGGCGTCGTCTTGACCGCGATGGCGAGCGGGAACAGCCCCTCCTCCAGCGTGTGGAAGCGCACGAACAAGGTGGCAATGACGAAGGCGAGCACGCTGGCGATGAGGAAGCCGGCGGACGCTTCGAAGAAAGTCACCGCGAAGGACACGCCGAGCGACCGGTCGACGGTCGCCAGAATGGCGGTCGGCGACGGCAACAGATATTCCGGGATCTGCGCCAAGGTCACGATCGCCTGCCACGCGACCAGCAGGAACAACCCGAAAGCCACAGGCGGCAGCGCCCGCGCCATCATCGGTCGTTCCTCACCATGGCGCGGATCCGGCGGATGATCGCGGCGGTGTCGGCGTTTTCGGGGGCGCGCGGCCGGGTGGCGGCGACGGCGACGTCTTCGACGATAACCGCCGGCCGGCTCGACAATACGACGACGCGATCCGACATGGTGACCGCTTCCGGAATGGAATGCGTCACCATAAGCACCGTGGTCAGCCGCGTCTCCTTGCTTTGCCAGATCCGGATCAGCTCCTCGTTGAGCACGTCGCGTGTAAGCTCGTCGAGCGCGCCGAACGGCTCGTCGAGCAACAACACATCGGGATCGCACATCAGCGCGCGCGCAAGCGCCGCGCGCTGCTGCATGCCGCCCGACAACTGGTGCGGATACGCTTCGCTGAAATCGCCGAGCCGGACGAGGTCGAGCATACGCAGCGCGTTGCGCCGTTCGGCTGAATTGGCGGTGCTGCCGCCGCGTTGAATTTCGATGGGCAACAGCACGTTATCGAGCGTCGTCCGCCACGGCAGCAGCAGCGGCTTCTGAAACATGAAGCCGGTGCGCAACGCCGCATCCGACCGCACGATTGTTCCGCCGCTCGGTTTGACCAGACCGGCAATCGCCTTGAGCAAGGTCGACTTGCCGCAGCCGCTCGGCCCCAGCAGCGACAGAAATTCGCCGCGCCGGACCGTCAGGCTCAGGCTTTCGATCGCAACCACGCCGCCGAAGCGAACGTGAAGGTCGGCGATCGAAAGCACAGGCTTGCACGGCGCAACCGGCGCGGCGTCCAATCGATCAGTCAAGACGATCGCATTCATGAGAGTGCAACCACAATCCTGCGATCACGGCATCGCTTGGGTGGTAAAGGCCTTGGCGACCTCGATCGGCTGCTTCTGGAATTCCGCGCCGAGCAGAAGCTTTTGCGCGGAGTCCCAGCCGGCTTCGCTCATGAAGCCGACCGGCTTATCGTCGGGCTTCAACAGAGGCACGCTTGCTTTCATCATGGCGAGCTCGTGATCGTACGTCAGTTTGTCGCCATGCTTGACGGTGATCTTGGCCGCCTCTTCCGGTGACGCAATTGCCGCGTTCCAGCCCTTAAGCGTCGCCGCGACGAATTTCTTCACCAGCTCGGGCTTTTCCCGGAGCATCTTTTCCGTCGTGAACAAGGTGTCGGCGTAGATATCGATGCCGTAATCGACCGGACGGATAATATTGACGTCGAAACCCTTTTCCTTCGCCGCCAGAACTTCGTTGATCAGATAGCCCGGCCACACATCGACGGTGCCGGCGAGCAGCGGCGTGATATCGAATTTGACCGGAATTTCAGTCAGCTTCGATTTATCGACGCCCGCTTTGGCGAGCACGGCGCGGTAGATCAGCTCCTCGTTGCCGCCGATTTTGAGGCCGATTTTTTTGCCGACGAAATCGGCCGGCGTCTTGATGCCGGACTTGGCGAGCGAGAACAGAACGAAGGGATTGCGGCGATAGATCACCGCGAGCGCCACCACCGGGACGCCCTTGCTGCGGGCGATCAGGATTTGATCGGCGCCGGTTACGCCGAATTGCTCGCTGCCTCCGGTCACCATCTGCACCGCGGGAAAGTCCGGGCCGCCGGGCTGGATGTTCACATCAAGGCCTTCGGATTTGTAGTAGCCCTTGTCCTGGGCCACATAAAATCCGGCGAACTGCGCCTGATTAAGCCATTTGAGGCGCAGCGTAACCGCCTCGTCGGCGTAGGCGGTGGTCCACAGACTGCTCAAAGCTAAAAAGATGATGGATGCCACTGCTCGGTAGCGCATGATGGCTGTCCTCCTAAAAAGAACCCGGCGGCGGCAACCATGCCTCCCCCTGAGTGAGCGCGACTAGAACCAAATTCTGGCCGCAGCGAGCGAAAAATTCGCTCACTCCCCGTGAACCGGCTATACTCGATGCAGACAGGCGAAGGGACGCCGATGCGAAAGGCGAGATCGAAACGGGCGGCCGGCCAACCCGGACGACAGCCGCGATCGCCGCAGCCGGGAGGCGTCGCGCGGCCGCCGCGCGAGCGGCTGCGGCCGCCTCGTCTTCTGGTCTATGTCGATGCAGTGGCCCGGCACGGCTCGATCCGCAAGGCGGCCGATGCGCTCAACGTGGCATCCTCGGCGCTGAACCGCCAAATCCTCGATCTCGAATTGGATTTGGCGACGGCGTTGTTTGAACGCTTGCCGCGGGGCGTCCGGCTGACGGCCGCAGGTGAGGTGTTTCTTGCCTATACGCGGCAGGCGATATCCGAACTCAAAGCGGTCGAGTTGCAAGTCGAGCAATTACGCGGCCTGGTGCGCGGCCAAGTGGGCATTGCCGCCGTCGAATTGGTGGCGACCGAATTGCTGCCGACGGCGATTACCCGATTCCAGGCCGAGCATCCGAACGTCCGCTTCAATGTCCGCATCGGCGTCCCCGACGAACTGACCTCGGCATTGATCGCCGACCAAGTCGATCTGGTCCTGACCCATTATCCGCCGCCGCGGAAAAACGTGGCGATCGTCGCCGCCGCCGAACAGGCGCTGTGCGCGCTCGTGGTCCGCGACCATCCCCTCGCCGGCCGCGGCGAGTTGCGCTTGCGCGACTGCCTAGCTTATCCGCTGGCGCTCGGCGACGCGACATTGGCCGGACGCGGCTTGATCGAGCAAGTGTTGGCGCAGGCCTCGTTCGACCTCGATCCGCGCCTCGTTTCAAACTCAGTCGAAACGATGAAGTCGTTTGCGCGCATCAATCGCGGCGTGTGCTTTCAATTCCGCTGGCCGGGCAAGGCGCCGATTCCACCCGGCGACATGATCGCGTTGCCGCTGGTCGATCCCCAGTTGCTGCAGGCGAGGCTGTTTCTTGCCACTCGCCGCGGGCGGGTATTGCCGATCGCTGCCGCAAGCTTCGTCGAAGTACTCAAGACCGCGATGGCGTGAGGTGCGTGATCGGCCGCGGCCAATCTAGTTCCGCGCGATAATCTCGCGCTCGGCGCGATGCACGCTCGGCGCCGATGGCGTCGCGGCGCGGCGTCGCATCAAGAGCGCGGGCCGGCGGCGGGCGATGACGGTGCGCCGGCGGCGGCGCCAGGCCGGCGCTTCGACGCGCAACGCACCAAGCCGCGTGAACGGCTCGCGCAGGCTGCCGTCGCGTTCGGCGACCAGGAGCGGCAGGCCCAGCACGCGTCCCCAGCATTGCCATTCGGCGACAATGTCGTCGGTTGCAGTCGAGGAAAACAGCGGCAGCGACAACGCGGGATCGCCGTGCTCAAGCACGACGGCGATTTCGCTCGGCGGCTCGCCGATCTTGCCGGCAAGGCGGATGGCGACGCCGCGGAATGCCGCAACCGGCAGATTGAGCGCCATGCGCATGCCGCCGACGGAACGGCGCACCACAACGCGCTCGCGATGCAGATCGATGACCCGCCGACATTCGTCGGCCGCTTCGTCGGCGGCTTCGAAACGAACGGGCAAAGCGAAGGGGTCGAGCCGCGACGCGCGGCTCGACCCGGCAGCAAACCTGCCGGCTTCCATTTGACGCCCCGAAACTTAGAGCGACAATCGCTTCAGAGCGAACCGATTGTCTCTCTAATTTTGGTGGAGCATGATCTTTTCGGAAGACCGGTGACCGCTCTTCCGGATCATGCTTTTGCTCCCACCGGGCTGTTGCCGCCCGGTTGCCGTGACCATGCCAGAGCGCTGTCGCAAACGGCTTAACAACCCTGGTTAAGAGCCCGTTTCGCTCCCACCAACGTCGCGCATGATTGACGAGGCGTTGCCGAACCCGCCCAAATGGCCGCCGCGCGGCGCGGGGACAGCCAAACTTGGCCTTGTGTTCGTCGGCGCAGCCGCATAAATCGGCGCTTACATGGCGTCGCTCCTCGATCAATCCGACCTCACAGACCTTGCCGAACGTTTGGTAAGCGCCGCGCGCCGCGCTGGCGCGGATCAGGCCGATGCGCTGGCGGTTCGCGGGGTGTCGCTGTCGGTCGAGGTGCGTGACGGCGCGGTCGAGGAATCGGAACGCTCGGAGGGCGACGACCTGGGCCTGCGGGTTATCGTCGGCCACAAGCAGGCCGTGGTTTCGACCAACGATCTTAAAGGCGACGGCTTCGATGCGCTGGCCGAGCGCGCGGTCGCCATGGCGCGGGCGGCGCCGGAAGACCGCTTCGCCGGCCTCGCCGATCCGGATTTGCTGGCAGTCGAATTGCCCGCGCTCGACCTCATCGACCCGGACATGCCGGGCGTCGACCTCCTCGAAATGCGCGCCCGCGAGGCCGAAGCCGCCGGGCTTGCGGTGGCCGGAGTCAGCAAGTCGGGCGGCGCTTCGGCGTCCGCCGGCATCGGCGGCCTCGTGCTGGTAACGAGCACCGGCTTCCATGGCGCTACCATCGCCTCGCGCCACGGCATCGCCATGACCGCCATTGCCGGAGAAGGCACCGGCATGGAGCGCGACTACGATTTTTCGTCCACCTTGCACGCCAGCGACCTGGACAGCGCGCAGATGATCGGGCGCCGGGCTGGCGAGCGTGCCGTGGCGCGGCTTAATCCGCGCAAAGTCACCACCCGCCGCGTGCCGGTCGTTTTTGATTCGAGAATTTCCGGCTCCCTGGTCGGCCATGTCGCCAGTGCCGCCAACGGTAGCGCGATTGCGCGCAAGACGAGTTTCCTGCGCGACAAGCTCGGCGCCAAGATCTTTGCTTCCGGCATCGAGATCATCGACGATCCGCTGCGGCCGCGGGGCTTGCGGTCGCGGCCGTTCGACGCCGAAGGCGTCGCCGGCCGCCAACGCAAGCTGATCGAGGACGGTGTGCTCAAAACCTGGTTTCTTGATTGCGCGACCGCGCGCGAACTCGACATGGAAACGACCGGTCACGCCCAGCGCGGCGCCTCGTCGACGCCGTCGCCCGGCGCCAGCAATCTTCACCTCGTCCCCGGCGACAAGACGCCGGAGCAGCTCATCGCCGAGATCGAAGATGGCTTCTACATCACCGACATGATCGGGATGGGCGTCAATCTGGTGACCGGCGATTACAGCCGCGGGGCTTCCGGCTTCTGGATCGAACACGGCGAGCGCACCTACGCCGTGAGCGAAGTCACGATCGCCGGACATCTGTCCGAGATATTCGCCAGCCTGACGCCGGCCAACGATCTCGTCTTCCGTTACGGCACCAATGCGCCGACCCTGCGCGTTGAGGGTATGACCGTTGCCGGCCACTGAGGCCGTCGACCCTAACGAAGCCACCGCACGACTTACGGCGTGCGTGCGCGAAGCGGGCGCTTTGGCGCTCTCTACCTTCGGCAAACCGCTTCGAAGCTGGACCAAGGACGGATCGTCTCCGGTCAGCGAAGCCGACATCGCCGTCGATCGGTTTCTGCACGAACGCCTGGCTGGGGCGACCCCAGGTTACGGTTGGCTCTCCGAAGAGAGTGTCGACGATCCGGCACGTCTTGGCGCCCGCTACGTCTGGGTCGTGGATCCGATCGACGGCACACGAGCGTATCTGGCCGGACTACCGGATTGGACCGTCTCGGCGGCGCTCGTCGATACCGGACGGCCGATCGCGGCGTGTCTCTACGCGCCGGTAACCGAAGAATTCTTCGTCGCGATCGCCGCCAAGGGCGCCACCTGCAACGGCGCTTCGATCGCGACGACGCCGGGAACTTCGCTTGCACAAGCGCGCGTCGCCGGACCGAAGCGCATCCTTGAGCGGCTTTGCGTGATAGCGCCGACCCTCGTCGCCATGCCGCGTGTTCGCTCGCTGGCGTTGCGGCTCGCGCGGGTCGCGCAAGGCGCCTTGGACGTCGCCATTGCCGGCGTCGACAGCCATGATTGGGACCTTGCGGCGGCCGATCTTTTGGTGCACGAAGCTGGCGGCGCGTTAACGTCCGTCGGGGGCGGCGCTTTAACTTACAACCGTCCCGTGCCGCGCCACGGGATGCTGGTCGCCGCCGGCCGCGACCGGCACGCGGCGCTTCTTGAACTTCTTAGGGATGAACGCCTCGCGTCTTCATAAACCGCGGATTGCGCGGAGCGATTATCATGTCGGACATCCCCAAGCAGTCACCACGGCAACTGCTCCATCTCGTCTTCGGCGGCGATCTCCATGACGTTTCAACCATGGAGTTCCGTGACCTCAACAGCCTCGACATCGTGGGCATCTTCCCCAACTATGCCAGCGCCTATGCGGCCTGGAAGGCCAAGGCGCAGAGCACGGTCGACAATGCCGAAACGCGGTATTTCATCGTCCATCTGCACCGGTTGCTCGACCCAGACAGCCAGCCGCCACGCTGAGAGGATGCATGCTGTGCAGGGATCGTGGGCAACGAAGGTGGACCCGGCTGGTTGCCGCGAGACGCAGCGCCGCTGACCGCGCCGCTTCGCCCCGGGGAGGAGACTAAATCGTGCATGACCGGGTGCCGCTCGCGCTCCGATTCTATCGGCTCGCGTCGCACGCTGCGGCGCCGGCGGTGGCGTCGCGGCTGCTGGCATGGCGGCTGGAGCGCGGTAAAGAGAATCCGCAGCGGCTCGCCGAGCGTTACGGTCAAGCAAGCCTGGCGCGTCCGGCCGGAGCGCTGATTTGGCTGCATAGCGCGAGCGTCGGAGAAATGCTCGCGGTGATCCCTTTGATCGAGCGGCTGCGCGCCAAGAATTTCGCCGTGCTCGTCACCTCCGGAACCGTCACCTCGGCGGCTCTCGCCGAGCAGCGCCTGCCCGCGGGAGTCATTCACCAATTTATTCCACTCGACGCGCCGCGTTTTGTGGGCCGTTTCCTCGACCATTGGCGGCCCGATCTGGTGCTGTTCGTCGAGTCCGATTTGTGGCCCAACCTGATATTGGCTTGTGCCGACCGCAACATCCCGATGATTCTGGTCAACGGCCGCGTCTCGGAGCGCTCGTTCAGCCGCTGGCGGAAACTGCCCAAGGTCATTGCGGCGCTGCTCGAGCGTTTCGATCTCTGCTTGGCCCAATCGAGCGTCGACGCGGAGCGCTACGGCCAGCTCGGTGCACCGCGCGTGCGCTGTGTCGGCAACCTCAAGCTCGACGTCCCCGCGCCGCCGGTCGACGAAGCGGCGCTGCGCAAGCTCAACGCCGCCATCGGCGCGCGCGTCGTTATCGCCGCGGCCTCTACCCATCCCGGCGAGGAGGAAGCGATCGTCGCCGCGCACCAGCGGCTGCAGGCAAAGTGTCCGTCGCTGCTGACGCTCATCGCGCCGCGCCATCCCGAACGCGGCACCGGCATCGCCGAAGCGGCGAAGCAAGCGGGTCTGTCCGCTGTACTGCGTTCGCGCGGCGAATTGCCGACGGCGGATGTCAATGTATTTGTCGCCGACACGCTCGGCGAACTCGGCCTGATCTACCGGCTGGCGCCAGTGGTATTCATGGGCGGCTCGCTGGCGAGCCACGGCGGGCAAAATCCGGTTGAAGCGATCAGGCTCGGCGCTGCGGTCGTCCACGGCCCGCACACTTGGAATTTCGCCGAGATTTACGACGCCCTCGATGCCGCCCAGGGCGCCGCGCAGGTCGTGGACGACAAGGCGCTGACCATTTCGTTCGCCAACTGGCTGACGAACCCGGCGGCGCGCAAGAGCGCGACAGAAGCGGCCGCCGTCACCGTGGCGAAGCTCGGCGGCGCGCTCGAGCGCACGCTCACGGCGCTTGAGCCGTATCTGATGCAGCTTCAGCTCGAACAACGAGCATCTTAGAGCGGCGCATGACCTTTTCGGAAAACCGGCATCCACTTTTCGGGATCATGCTTTTGCAGCTGCGCATGATCTTTTCCGAAAACCGGCGTCCACTTTTCGGGATCATGCTCTTAGGGCTGCGCATGACCTTTTCGGAAAACCGGCATCCACTTTTCGGGATCATGCTCTTGCAGCTGCGCATGATCTTTTCCGAAAACCGGCGTCCACTTTTCGGGATCATGCGCTGATGCACTCGCCGGCGTTCTGGTGGCGGCCCGGCAGCGGCGGCCTCTTGGGCCCGCTCGGCGGCATCTACGGCGCGGTGGCGGCGTTACGGATGCGCGCGCATGGCCAAAGCGCCGGCGTGCCGGTCATCTGCCTCGGCAATCTCACGGTCGGCGGCGGCGGCAAAACGCCGGCGGCGCTGGCCGTCGGCCGGCTCCTTCTTGCCGCCGGCGAGCGGGTGTTCTTCTTAAGCCGCGGCTATGGCGGACGCTTGCCGGGCCCCGTGCGCGTCGACCCTGCGATCCATTCCGCCGTTTCGGTCGGCGACGAGCCGCTGCTGCTCGCGCGCCTAGCTCCCACCATCGTCGCCCGCGATCGGGCGGCGGGCGCCGAGGCCGCGCGGAGCGACGGTGCGCGCGTCGTCGTGATGGACGACGGCTTTCAAAATCCATCACTCGCCAAGGACCTCGCGATCCTGCTGATCGACGGCCGCCGCGCTATCGGCAATGGCCGTATGGTGCCGGCCGGGCCGTTGCGCGCGCCGCTGGAAACCCAGATAGCGCGGGCGCAAGCGCTTGTCATCGTCGGGCCGCGCGACGGCGCGCAGGCGGTCGCCGCGCGGGCACGCCGCCACGATGTCGCGATCTTTCACGGCCGCCTTGAACCAGACAGTCAGATCCTCACGGCCCTGCGCGGCCGCCGCGTGCTCGCTTTTGCCGGCATTGCCGATCCGGAGAAATTCTTCGCGACACTCACCGAGGCCGGCATCGCCGTCGCCGAGCGCGCCGGCTTTGCCGACCACCATCGCTACACCGCAGCAGAGGCGCAGGCGCTGCTCGCGCGCGCCGACACCGAAAATCTCCTGCTCATCACGACAGAGAAGGACCACGTCCGGCTCGCCGGCGATCCAAAACTCGCGACGCTCGCCGCGCGCGCGAGCGCGTTGCCGGTGCGGCTCGCGATCGAGGAAGCGGACGCATTCGGCGATATGATTCTCGGAGCGGCGAAGCGGCGCTAGGCGCGCGCCGAAGACGCCGCATGCCGAAGGCGGCACGCTAAGATGGATGGTGCAGCAATTGTAGTAATGGATTGCGGGCTTCGCGCTCCGCTCGGCCCCGCAATGAAAAGCTAGGGCTTTCGCGCGTAGTCCGTGGCGTGCCGTTGCAACACGGCGTCAGGCGTGGCGTAGGCTTCCTGCAGGTCGACGCTCCAGTAGCGCAGTTCCTCGAGCGGAATAGCCACTCCGGTCACCGCGCACCGCACAAAGGCCCCCGGCCGCACCACGCGAAAATCCCCATCGAGATATTTAACCTCGGCTTCGCCGGGCATCGCGGATGGACGATCGGTACGATTGAGCAAAGACGGCCTCCCTCGCAACCGGCCCGTGTTCGCAGCGGCCAGCCTGCCGCAACATAACCACTCGCACGCGAAAAAACCATGCGCCGCGCCGATTTTCCGCGGCGCGGCGCATGATCGCAATACAGTCAACCGCGCCGGGTGCGGCGCGCGTCAAGCCTTACGAGCAGTGCCGGTGACCGTGGTGCCACCAGCAATGGTGGCCGTGATGATAATACACCGGGGTAAGCATGCCGGCATCGCCCGCGGCCGCGGCCGGTAGCGGCGCGATCGGAGCTGCCTGCGAAACACCGGAAACAGCCGTCAGCGTCAACGCCGCGATTGCCGCCGCAAACACCATGCGAATCATTCGGTATCCTCCATGAAGGGAAAGTCCCCAAGCAAATAATGCCGACACATGATGGCGGTTCCGAGACTCCAAAATTTTTCATCGCAAAATTTTTTAGCGATGAACAAACAGTCAGATTGATCGCGGAGAAATTTGCGGGGATGAACAGATAGTCAGTTTGCATTTCAGCAAACTGACGCATCCGCGCTAGAACAGATTGCCCTGCCCCGGATCGCTGCCGCGCCGCGCCCGCCGCCGCACCGGCTCGGTGCGTGGCGCGGCAGAAGCCTGCACGACTTCGGCGCGGGCGCCGACATGGCCGTCGGAAAACTCGACATCCATCGACGCGCCGACGGTCACGCTGGCGGCCGTGCGCAACGGCCGGCCCGTACGGTCACGCACCAAAGCAAAGCCGCGCGCCAACACGCCGCGGTAGGAGAACGCCGCGAGCAACTGCGCATCGCGCTCGCAGCGCGCCCAGCGGGCATCGAGGTAATTGTCCATGGCGCGGCCGCCGCGCGCCGCAAGGACACCAATGCGTTCGCGCTCACGCGCAATGCGGCTTCGATGCATTTCGATATTCGCGGCAGCGCTCGCCCGCAGCCGCAGCGCGACGGCGCCGTAGCGCTCGCGGCGGCGCTCCACGTGGCTGCGCAACAGGTGCGTGCTCAGCCGGCCGGCGACCCGCGAAAAGCTCAGGCGATGAATATGCGCGTTGGCGCGCAGCGCCCGCGTCAGCGCCGCGGCCGCATGGTCAAGCCGCTGCCGCGGCAACGCCAGCACTTCGTCGGCACCGGGCAGCGCGCGGGCGGCCGAACGAACCGCCTGCCGCCGCGCCTCCTGGCTGCGCAGCCAGCCCGCGAGCGCCCGCCGCTCCAGGCTTTGGACGTCGATCGCGAGCTCCGCGCGGACCGGCACCGCCATCTCGGCCGCCGCGGTCGGAGTCGGCGCCCGCCGGTCGGCGGCAAAATCGATCAGCGTCACGTCGGTCTCGTGGCCAATGGCTGAAATGAGCGGGATGAGGCTCGCGGCGGCCGCGCGCACCACGATCTCCTCGTTGAACGACCACAAATCCTCCAGCGACCCGCCGCCGCGGGCGACGATGATGAGATCGGGCCGTGGCATCGCGCTGCCTTCCGGCAGCGCATTGAAGCCCGTGATGGCGGCGGCGACCTCCGCGGCCGAGCCGTCGCCCTGCACCTTGACCGGCCAGACCAGCACGTGGCGCGGAAACCGATCGGCGAGCCGATGCAGGATGTCGCGAATCACAGCGCCGCTCGGCGAGGTAATGACGCCGATCACCGAGGGCAGATGCGGCAACAACTGCTTTCGCGCTTCGTCGAACAGGCCCTCCGCCGTCAACCGCCGCTTGCGCTCCTCCAGGAGCGCCATGAGTGCGCCGAGGCCCGCCGGCTCCAGCGTCTCGACCACGATCTGATATTGGGAGCGGCCGGGATAGGTGGTGAGCCGCCCGGTGATCACCACTTCGAGCCCGGCTTCGAGCTTGAGCCGGATGCGCGTGGCGGTGCTGCGCCAGATCACGCCGGCGATGCAGGCGCGCTCATCCTTGAGATCGAAATAGACGTGGCCGTTGCCGTGATAGCTCACCTTGCCGAGTTCGCCGCGCACGCGCACGTAACCGTAGGAGTCCTCGATGGTCCGCTTGAGCGCGGCCGACAGTTCGGAGACCGTCAATTCCGGCAGATTGAGACGTGGTTCGTTCATTGTCGTAACGATGCGCTTGTGCAAATCCGGCGCTGGCGCCACAGCGTGACCGTGCGCGCGCCCGGAATCGATCTATAATAGCAAATTGCCGCGCTGATGTGGCTTCGGGTTTTTTGGCGCATTTTCAGCCCATGAACATTCTGCTTCTTGGCTCCGGCGGACGCGAGCATGCGCTGGCCTGGAAAATGGCCGCAAGCCCGCTCACGGACCTGCTGTTCTGCGCGCCTGGCAACGCCGGAATCGCACGCGAAGCGGAATTTGTCGACCTCGATATCGCTGACCATGCGGCGGTGATCGCGTTCTGCCGTAGTCGCGGCGTCGATCTGGTGGTCGTCGGTCCGGAGGCACCGTTATGCGCCGGCATCGTCGACGATCTCGAGGCCGCGGGTATCAAGGCCTTCGGACCGAGCCGCACGGCGGCCCGCCTGGAAGGGTCAAAGGGATTCACCAAGGATATATGCCGTTCGGCCGGCATCCCGACCGCGGCTTACGAGCGCTTCCGCACGGCCGACGCCGCCAAGGCCTACGCCCGCGCGCGCGGCGCCCCGCTCGTCGTCAAAGCTGACGGCCTAGCAGCCGGCAAAGGCGTCGTGGTCGCCGAAGATATCGTCATGGCGGAAGCCGCGATCGACATGATGCTGGGCGGCGGCATAGCTATCAGCAACCCGAGCGGCGCCGGCGCCGAAGTTGTCATCGAAGAATTTCTCGAGGGCGAGGAGGCGTCGTTCTTCGCGCTCTGCGATGGCGCGACCGCATTGCCGCTTGCCTCGGCGCAGGATCACAAGCGCGCCTTCGACGGCGACAAAGGACCGAACACCGGAGGCATGGGAGCCTACTCGCCGGCGCCCATCCTCGATGCCGCGACAAGCACGCGCGTCATGGAGGACATCGTGCAGCCGACGTTGGCGGCGATGAACGCGATGGGTGCGCCGTTCAAGGGCGTGCTGTTTGCCGGACTGATGCTCACCGCGGCGGGGCCGAAACTCATCGAATACAATGTGCGCTTCGGCGACCCGGAATGCCAGGCGCTCATGCTGCGGCTTAAGTCCGATCTCGTCCCGGCTTTGCTGGCGAGCCGTGACGGCTTGCTCCGATCGGTCGATCTGCGCTGGCATGAACAGGCCGCGCTCACCGTCGTGATGGCCGCCCGCGGTTATCCGGGTGCTTATGAAAAAGGCTCCGTCATCGAAGGGCTCGATGACGCGGCAGCCGTCGAGGGCGTGGAAATCTTCCATGCCGGCACCAAACGTGACGGCGACCGCATTCTCGCCAACGGCGGCCGCGTCCTCGATGTGTCGGCGAGCGGCGGCAACGTGCGCGAGGCGCACGACCGGGCCTACCGGGCCGTATCGCGCATCAAGTGGCCTGAAGGCTTTTGCCGGCACGACATCGGCTGGCGCGCGATCGAGCGTGAAAAGTAGCCGCAATCGGGACGCACGCGAGTTTTATCGACCGGCGTAAATTTCAACCAAATGCGCGGAAAATCCAAGCCAGCGTATTAGTTCCGCTGCAACGGACGCTCGCTAGGTATTTTAACCGGCAGACGTCGTCGCCGATCGCAAAAGGCGCGGCCTAAAACTGGAAACGTGCACATGAGCGCGCCCGAATTTGAAGAAAGGCGCAGCAGCCCGCGTCATCGCCTGGGGCGGATAGCGACCATCAAGCTCGGGGTTGGCATTGAGCCGCGCTATTGTCTCGTCACCAACGTTTCCGCCGAGGGGGTTCGGCTGCAACTTAACGGCATCGACGTTGTCGATGAATTCGTGTTGCTGTTTCACGGCGCAACACCCGGCCAGGATGGCACCTACAAGGTGGTCTGGCGCAGTGGCCGCGATGTCGGCGCCAAGTTTGTAAGCCGCGTCATCCAAAACGTCTGACGGATCTCCTGCCTGGGATTTGGGTCAAAGGCGCGTCACCGGGCGAAGTCCGGGGGGCGAGCTTTTATCGGAATCATGCTCTAAAATCTCTTTATGACGACGACCGAACGTCAAAGGGCTTTTTCCGGCACCAAGGAGGTCGCCGAGCGGCTGCGCTTCGATGTCGGCAAGCTTGAAACCTATCTCCGCCAGCACGTAGATGGATTTGCCGGACCGATCGTTCTGAGCCAGTTCAAGGGCGGCCAGTCTAATCCGACCTATCTGGTCGAAACCCCGCAACGCCGTTACGTGTTGCGCCGCAAGCCGCCCGGCAAGCTCTTGCCGTCGGCGCACGCGGTCGACCGTGAACATCGCGTGATCTCAGCGCTCTTCGCGCAGGGCTTCCCCGTGCCCGCGCCGGTCGCTTATTGCGCCGACGAGACCGTGATCGGCACGGCGTTCTTCGTGATGTCCCATGTCGAGGGCCGCGTGTTCTGGGAAGCGGAGATGCCCTCGTCCGATCCGGCCGAACGCGCACAAGTCTACGACGTCATGAATGCGACCTTGGCGCGGCTGCACAACTTCGATCCGGCGGCAATCGGGCTTGCCGATTACGGCCGCGGCGAAAACTACGTGGCCCGGCAGATCGAGCGCTGGTCGAAGCAATATCGCGCCTCGGAGACCGAGAAGATCGAGGACATGGAGCGGCTGATCGCGTGGCTGCCGGCGCATCTGCCGCCGCCGCAGACGCCGCGGCTGGTGCATGGCGATTATCGCCTCGACAACATTATCCTCGCGCCCGGCGCGCCTGCGGTTGCGGCCGTGCTCGATTGGGAGCTCTCGACGCTGGGCGATCCGCTCGCCGATTTCTCGTACCACCTGATGCAGTGGAACATGCCGCCGTCGGACGCCGGGACCGGATCGCTGGTCGGCTTGGATTTGCCAGCCCTCGGCATCCCCTCGCTTGAGGACTATGTCGAAGCCTATGTGCGGCGCACCGGTCTCGACCCGCGCCCTTATCTCGCGGTCTATTCCGCTTACAACTTCTTCCGCATCGCGGCGATCCTGCAAGGCATCGTAGGCCGCGTGCGCGACGGCACTGCGACCAGCGCCGCGGCTGCCGCCAAGGCTGAACTGGTAGGTCCGCTTGCCGCCAAAGCCTGGGAGTTCGCGTGCCTGGCCAGCGCGGATTGAGCAGCAGGCGTGGGAGCACCGATCGATGAAATCCTTCGCGCTTGCGCTCGGCAGCGGCGGCGCCAGGGGGCTTGCTCATATCGCCGTGGTCGAAGCCCTCGACGAGATGGGCGTAAAACCCGTCGCCATTGCGGGCACCTCGATCGGCGCGCTGGTCGGCGCCGCCTATGCGGCCGGAATGCCCGGCAAGGACATGCGCCGTTACGTCATCGGGCTTGCCCACGACCGCGGCGAGATTATGCGCCGGCTGATGGCGGCACGCGCCGGGACGTTCGCCGACCTGTTCGCCGGCGCGTTCGGACAGGCGACGCAGATCGACGCCGAGAAATTTTGCGCGCAGTTCCTGCCCGACGCGATCCCGGCCGAGTTTTCGGCGCTGGAAATTCCGCTGAGCGTGATCGCGACCGATCTTCACGCCCGACTGGAGGCGCCGCTGACGTCGGGACCGCTGCGGGCGGCGGTCGCCGCTTCGGTCGCCATACCCGGCCTGTTGCGGCCGGTCGTCATCGACGGCCGCGTCTTCATCGACGGCGGCACCACCAATCCCCTGCCGTTCGACCGGTTGCGCGGGCTGGCCGATCGCCTCGTCGCGATCGACGTCTTGACCGTGCCGCCCGTGGAACGCGACGAAATTCCGGGCACCTGGGAATCGCTGGTCACGACCATCAACATCATGGGCAGCGCCATCGTCGCGGCGAAGCTTGCTCACGCCGCGCCCGACCTCGTCATCCGGCCCAATGTCGGCATCTTCCGCACGCTCGATTTTTACCGGGCGACCGCCGTCATACGCGCGGCCGAAGCGGTGAAGCCCGAAATCAAAGAGCGGCTCGGCGCGTTGCTGGCGGCGTGATCTTTCTGTCGAGGCAAGATGTTTTCGGAGAACCGGGCCTCCGCTTCCGGATCAAGTCCGAGGGCAAGCTTTTCCGGATCACGCTTTAGCGCCGCTCCTGAAAAAACTGCCTGAGCAGCGCGGAAGCTTCAGCTTCCGCCATGGCTCCATAGATTTCGGGCCGATGATGGCACGACGGCGAAGCAAAGAACTTTACGCCGTTGTCCACCGCTCCGCCTTTGGGATCGGCGGCGCCGTAATAAAGGCGGCGCAGCCGCGCGAATGCGATCGCGCCGGCGCACATCGCACAGGGCTCAAGCGTGACGTAGAGGTCGCAATCGTTGAGCCGCTCGGAGCCGAGCGCCGCGGCAGCGGCGCGGATGGCGACCAATTCGGCGTGCGCCGTCGGGTCGCAGTCGGCGAGCGTGCGATTGCCGGCACTCGCGACAACGCTACCCCTCCGCACGATCACGCAACCGACGGGAACCTCGCCCCGCTCGCCGGCGGCGCGGGCTTCGTCAAGCGCCATGTCCATGAAAGATGCCATTGACGATTGCCTGATTGACCGCCGGGCGTTATTGCCGGGCACGACCATGAACGACAAGAGCCAATCCGACCAAGCCGGCGAACGTATCGCCAAGGTGATCGCCCGCGCCGGGCTTGCGTCCCGGCGCGAGGCGGAGGACTGGATCGCCGCCGGGCGCGTCGCCGTCAACGGCGCGGTGATCGATTCGCCGGCGCTCAACATCGGCGCGCACGACCGCGTCAGTGTGGACGGCAAGCCACTGCCGGCGCGCGAGCGCACGCGGCTGTTCCTCTATCACAAGCCGCGCGGCCTGCTGACGTCGCACAGCGACCCGCGTGGGCGCCCGACGATTTTCCAGCATTTGCCGAAAAACCTGCCGCGCCTGGTCAGCGTCGGCCGGCTCGATTTCAATACCGAGGGGCTTATCCTGCTGACCAACGACGGCGCGCTCGCCCGCATCCTGGAACTGCCGGCGACCGGGTGGCTGCGCCGCTATCGCGTGCGCGCGCACGGCGCGGTCAAGCAGGCGCAGCTCGACGAATTGCGCAGCGGCGTCACCATCGATGGCATCCGTTACCGCGAGATCGAAGCGACGCTCGATCGCGTGCAGGGTTCTAATCTGTGGCTCACCTTCGCCATCCGCGAGGGCAAGAACCGCGAAGTGCGCAGCGTGCTCGGCCATCTCGGTCTTGCCGTCACCCGGCTGATCCGCGTCTCGTTCGGCCCATTCCAGCTCTCCGAGCTTGCCGAGGGCGCCGTCGAAGAGGTGCGCGCGCGGGTCCTGCGCGAGCAACTCGGCGAGCACGTCGTCGCCCTCTCCGGCGCGGATTTCTCCACGCCGGTCGCCGCGCCGCCCCCGCCATCGCGATCGCCACCACCGCCGGAGATAAAAGCGGAAACCCGGAAAAAGCCCGCGAAGCGGCAATCGATCGACCATGTCTGGCGCGCGCGCGAAGAAGAACATCCGCCGAAAAAGCTCAAACGCAAATTCCGGGGCTCGCGCCGCGATGACGGGAAGCCGCGCGAGCACGCGACCGGGCCGCCGCGTTCAGGCGTGCTCAGCGACCGCAAAGGCCGCCCCATTCTGGTCGAGAAATTCGGGCGGCCACCGGCGGCCGAACCGCAACCGGTTTCGCCCAAGCCGCGCCGCCCTGGCGGCGGCGGTCAGCGCCGTTCCCGGCGCGGCGGCCGTCGCGCATGACGGTCCCGGAAAATCCACCCCTGCGGATCGCGCGCTGATGCGCGTCATCGGCGGACGGCTGCGCGGGCGCGCAATCGCTGCGCCAAAATCGCAAGCGGTTCGGCCCACCGCCGATCGGTTGCGCGAGTCGCTGTTCGATATCCTGCTGCACAGCTTCGACGATCCGATCACCGGCGCGCGCACGCTCGACCTCTTTGCCGGCACCGGCGCGCTCGGCATCGAGGCGCTATCGCGCGGCGCCGACTTCGCGCTCTTCATCGACCAAGGGGCGGACGCGCGTGCATTGCTGCGTGAGAACGTCGCGGCGCTCGGTCTCGGTGGGGTTTCGCGGATCTTTCGCCGCGACGCGACCAAGCTTGGGCCGGCGCATCCGCTCGCTCCATTCTCGCTCGCCTTCCTCGACCCACCTTATGGGCAAGGCCTCGTCGAAAAGGCGCTCGCCTCGGCGCGTGGCGGCGGATGGTTTACGGCCGACGCGCTTATTGTCGTCGAGGAAGCGGCGAAGGCGCAATTCGCCGCGCCGGAAGGATTTAACGAACTCGACCGCCGCCGCTATGACGACACGGAGTTTATTTTCCTGCGGCCGGCTTAGGTTTTACCTTCGCCCGAACAGCCGCTCGATATCGGTGAGCTTCAACTCCACGTAGGTCGGGCGGCCGTGATTGCATTGTCCGGAATTCGGCGTCACTTCCATCTCGCGCAACAGCGCGTTCATCTCATCGGCTTTGAGCCGCCGCCCGGCGCGAACCGAGCCGTGGCACGCCATGGTCGCGGCGACGTGCATCAGGCGACGCTCCAGCGGCAACGCTTCGTCCCACTCGCCGATGTGTTCGGCGAGGTCGCGAACAAGCCCAGCGCCATCGATCTCGCCGAGCAGCGACGGCGTCTCGCGCAGCGCTACCGCGCCGGGACCGAACGACTCAAGCACGAGGCCGAATTGCGCGAGTTCGGCCGCGCGGGCGAGCAAACCGGCCACCTCGGCCTCGTCAAGCTCGACAATATCGGGAATGAGAAGAATCTGGCGGGCGATGCCGCTTTTGCCGATGGCCGCCTTGAGCTTCTCATAGACGATCCGCTCGTGGGCGGCATGCTGGTCGACGATGACGAGGCCATCGCGGGTTTGCGCCACGATGTAGGTTTCGTGCAATTGCGCCCGCGCCGCCCCGAGCGGGTGATCGAACGCATCAGCGGCGGCCACGATCAGGCCAGCGGCCGCTTCAGCGGCGAGATGCGGATCAAGTCCAGTGCCGAGATCGGCCGACGGCGCGCCGACGTCGAACGCGGCTTGCGCCGATTCGGCGAAACCGCCGCCCCAAGGCCGCCGCCATCGCGCGAGCGGGGTACCCTGGCGCAGCCGGAAGGCGGCGATCGTCGCGCTGCCGCCGGTCGTCGCCGCGCGCATGCCATCACGGGCCAGCGCGGTCTTGAGCGCGTGAACGAGCAAACCGCGCACCAGGCCGGCATTGCGGAAGCGCACTTCAGCCTTGGCCGGATGCACGTTGACGTCGACCTCACGCGCGGCGAGCGTGATGAAAAGCGCCACCACCGGATGGCGGTCGCGCGGCAGGTAGTCAGCGTAAGCCCCCCTGACGGCACCGATGAGGAGCTTGTCGCGCACCGGGCGGCCGTTGACGAAGAGATACTGGCCCAGCGTGTTGGCGCGCGTGAGGGTCGGCAGCGCGGCAAACCCCTCGACCGTCACGCCCTCGCGCTCAGCCGTGACTTCGACGGCGTTGGCGCGGAAATCGGCGCCGAGCACATCGCCCAGCCGGGCAAGCCGCCCGGCGGCTCCCGGCAGCATTGCGGCGTAGGTGACGGGCGCGCGCTCCTCGCCGGCGAGCGTGAAAGCCACGTCCGGCCGGCTCATGGCGAGGCGGCGCACCGTCTCACGCACCGCTTCGGCCTCGGTGCGGTCGAGTTTGAGGAATTTGAGCCGCGCCGGGGTGGCGTAGAATAGCTCGCGCACCTCCACGCTGGTGCCCGCGCCGAGCGCGGCCGGCTTGACCCCCGATTTCACGCCGGCATCGACCTCAATCGCCCAGGCGTGCGGCTCGCTCGCCTGCCGCGTCGTGATCGAAAGCCGAGCCACCGCCCCGATTGACGGCAGCGCCTCGCCGCGGAAACCGAGAGTGGCGATGGCGACGAGATTGTCATCTGTGAGCTTTGAGGTGGCGTGCCGCTCGACGGCCAACACAAGATCGTCGCGCGTCATGCCGTCGCCGTCGTCGGTGACGCGAATGAGTTGCCGGCCGCCACCCGCGGTGAGCACGTCGACGCGGCTTGCCCCGGCGTCGAGCGCATTCTCGACTAGCTCTTTGACGACGCTCCCCGGACGCTCGACGACCTCGCCGGCGGCGATACGATTGACGGTGGTTTCCGAAAGCTGACGGACGGGCATCGGCGACTCGTTTTCAAACCGAGTCTACCGGCGTCACTCTCGGCGCGGGAGGCCCCGCGCCCGAATAGCCGACGGCAAAACGGCGAATAGTGGTGAAAACGCCAATCTATTCGCCTCTCGCCGCTGGCGCATTCGCGGCTGCCGCAGCCGCGGCTAGCTTGCCCAGCCGTGATGCACGTCGAAGATGCGCGCCGCTTCGGAGACATGCGGCAGTTCGAGCACGCCGGGCTCCTGGAGAGCAGCCTTGGTATCCTCGTAACCCGCCTGCCAGTGCTCCTCCATTGTGACCCGGGAGAACTCGAACATTTTGCTCGCGGTCTCGAACTTGTTCGACTGATACTTCAACTGCACAATGGTCGCGACCTTCACGCGCGCCTGTTCCGAGAGAAATTGCACCTCGGGATCGTTCTGGCACTGCTCGGGCAGTTCATCCAAAAATCTCCGCAGCGCATAGCGGAATTTCTGCATCTTCTTATGCTGCTCGAGCGAGACGTTGATGCGGCTCGCGCTGTGGATCTCCATGGCCCGCAAATTCGCCGAGGGAATGTCGAGCGGCACCTCGCCGTTGGCATCCCACAGATCAACCTGAAAAACCAGCGCGGTATGGCGCCCGCGATTGTCGATGACATATTGCATCGGCGAGTTCGAAACCACGCCGCCGTCCCAGTAATATTCGCCGTCAATTTCGGTCGGCGGAAAGCTCGGCGGCAGCGAGGCGCTGGCCAAAATATGGGCGGCGGTCATTTTTTGCTCACGATTGTCGAAGCACGCCGGCGCCCCGGTGCGCACATTGGTCGCGAGCGCGGTGAGCCGCGGCGGTTCGGCGTTGATCAAGTCGAAATCCACCAGCCGCGCGAGCGTCTCCTTCAGCGGCGTGATGTCGTAGTAGCTGACGAGTTCGGGATTCTCGGCGGTCGAATTCACCGGCGGAAAGGGGCGCGGCCCGAAAAAGCCCGGCGCGCCGTGAATCATCGCCGAAAAAGCGCTCAGCTTGTTGGTCCAGTAACGAGCGTGGCCGTTGCCGTTCCACGGCAGGTCCGTGAACCACGGCACATTTGGAATCCGCAGCGGCGGCTTGGTAACGGCCTCCCAGAACTCACGCAACCGCTCGACACGGCGCTCCGGCGGGTTGCCGGCGATCAACGCGCCGTTGATACCGCCGATCGAGGTCCCGCAAATCCAATGCACCTCGATATTCGCTTCGTGGATCGCCTGGTAGACACCGGCCTGATATGCGCCCAACGCTCCCCCGCCCTGCAAGACAAGCGCGACGCGCTCGAAAGGCAGCAAACGCGTCGCGCCTCTGACCATGGCTTCCGGTGACGGCATCTGATTCATTAACTTCTCCCGACTGCAAAGTTCAGCGGACGGAAGATCATCTACCGTCGCCGTCGCTCCCCAATTTTTCTGATAATCAGCAGAACCGACACCTATCTTCGCGAGGCGTCTTCGTGTGGGCGTTTCCCACCGTCCACCTAATGGCGCCGCGCCCAACGCGCAAGAGTTGTTCACGTCATACGGATATTTGATCGCTGCGCGGCAGAATTGATGGACCCGTGACAAATTGGATTCGGAGCGTCACAAAGCCGCCGAGTTGATTTGAAGACTTCGTCAAATTGCGGCCAATTCCGCCTAAGTTTTAGACCTGATGAATTTATGGGCGACTCGCCGCCATCAATCGATGGGCGGCTTGCCGCCGCGCAGCCGCTTGAGGCTGGCGCGGCGTTTCTTTGTTTCGACGCGGCGCGCGCGCTCCGCCCTGCTCGGCTTGGTTGGGCGGCGCTGCCGCGGCGCCGTCGCGGCCTGACGGACAAGATCGATCAGGCGCTCAAGTGCGTCCTCGCGATTGCGCACCTGCGTACGGTGCCGCTGTGCGATGATGACCAGGACGCCGTCGCGCGTGAGCCGCGCTCCGGCGATCCGTTCGAGGCGAGCCCGCACGTCCGGCGGTAACGACCGCGAGCCGCGCACGTCAAAGCGCAACTGCACCGCGGTCGAAAGCTTGTTGACATTCTGGCCGCCGGGACCGGACGCGCGCACGAAGCTTTCTTCGATGTCGCGCTCGTCGATGCTGATTTGGGCGGTGACCCGGATCATGGCGGCGATTCGTGTACCCTTCCCGCGAAGCGCGGAGAAGATACACGTTTAATCGGCGCTGGTCGAAACCACGCCTTCCGGGCGGCCGGCCACCGTGACGAGAACGCCGTTGTCGAGAAGAGGCTTCGCTACGCGACGCGCGTCGTCGAGCGTCACGGCGTCGATCATCTGCGGCCGCCGGGCGAAATAATCGGTACCGAGACCGTCAAGCTGCAACTGTACGAGCAGCGCCGCGATCTTGCCCGAAGTATCGAGATTGAGCGCGAACGAGCCGTTGAGATACGCCTTGGCACTGGCGAGTTCCTCAGCGGTCGGGCCGTCTTTGGCTAAGCGATGGATTTCCTTCTCGATGAGATCGAGCGTTTCGCCGGCGCGGTCGGCGCGCGTGGCGGTGCTGCCCAGAAACACGGCGGTATGATCGAGCCACACCAGGTTGTCGTAGACCGAGTAGACAAGGCCGCGTTTCTCGCGGACCTCCTGATAGAGCCGCGACGAGAATGCACCACCGCCGAGAATTTGATTGACGAGATAGGCAGCCATGAAATCCGGATCTTTGCGCGCAATGCCGGGACCGCCGAATGTCATTACCGCCTGCGGCACGTCGAGCTTGACGACGATGCGCCGGCCGAGGCCGCGCGGCGCCACAGTCCCGATCGGAGCGAGTTCGGGCTGCGCCGGAAGCGCGCCGAATACGCGATCAAGCATCACCTTGACCGCTTCCGCGTCGATGTCGCCCACCACGGCGACTTTCAGGTTGGCGCGCGCCAAGACCCGCCGCGAGTAGCCCTTAAGGTCGTCGATAGTGATGGCTGGTACGGTTTCCAGCGTGCCGGCGACCGGGCGGCCATAGGGATGGTCGGCGAACGCCGCCTGCCACCAGCGCAAATTCGCGACCTGCGCGGGGCTCGTCGTGGCGCGCCGCAGCATCGACAGGATCTGCGCGCGGTTGATCTCGACATCGGCCGGATCGAAGCGCGGCGCGGTGACTGCCAGCCGCAGATCATCGAACGCCTCATCGCGATTCTCCGCGAGCGTACGCATCGTGCCGCGCAACGTATCGCGTTCGGCATGAAAGCCGAGCTCGATGGCCTTGCGTTCGAGGCGCGCGTGAAAAGTCTTGGAGTCGAGTTCGCCGACGCCGTCGTCGAGCGAGGCGGCGACCAGGCTGGCTGTACCAGCTTTATCGGCGGCATCCTGCGCGGCGCCGCCGACGAAGGCGAAATGGACGGCGATCAGGGGAATCGCCGGTTCGCGGACGAGCCAGGCCTCGATGCCGCCCGGACTGACCACGCGCTCGATGGTCGTGGCGCGCGCCGGAGCAGCCATGAAAGCGAACGCGATCGCCGCGGCGGCGAAACCGCGCAGGACGCCGCGCAAAGCCGCAGGCCCCAGACCGCTCATGAGTGTTTCTCCTCGCCCGGAAGACTGTTCACCAGATAGCCGGTAACCGAAGACCGGCGGTCGAGCCAGGCGCGAGCGGCCTGCCGCACCGCGTCGGCGGTGACCGCGCGAATCCCCTCGGGCCAGTTACGGACCTGCTCGACCGTCTGGCCTGTCGCCAGCGCCGAGCCGTACCAGCGCGCCAGCGTCGCCTGGTTGTCCTGCGCGTAGACCGCGTCAGCGATCAGGCGGTTCTTGGCGAGATCGAGTTCGTCAGCGGTGATGCCGTGTTCGCTGACGTCGGCAAGCACCGCGTCGATTGCAGCCTCGACGGTGTGCAGGGTGTTTCCCGGCTTGGGCGAGCCATAGACACCGAACTTGCCGTAATCGAGCGCCGTACCTGAATAATAGGCGCCGGCGTTGAGAGCCACGCCTTGTTCGACGACGAGCGCCCGGTACAGGCGGCTGTTGGTGCCGCCGCCGAGGACATGGGCCAGCACTTCCAGCGCTTCGCTCTCGCCGGCCTTCGCCGTCGTGCGCGACGGCACAAGGTAATAGCGGCTGACGCTCGGCTGCTCGACCCGCGCATCGGCGAGCGTGACCGTGCGCGGCGCCTCCTGCGGCGGCTCTTGCGGCCGGTGGCGCGGCGCGATCTCGGCGCGCACGGCCACCTTGCCGTAGGTGTCCTCGGCGTCGGCCTTGACCTCGGCGGCGGCGACGTCGCCGGCCACCACCACGATAGCGTTGTTCGGCGTGTAGAAGCGCCGGTAGAACGCCAGCGCGTCGTCGCGATCCAGACGCTCGATCTCCGGCCGCCAGCCGATCACCGGCCGGCCGTAGGGATGATTGAGATAGAGCGCGGCATCCATCTGTTCCGAAAGTCTGCCGGAGGGATTGTTGGCGACCCGCATATTCTGCTCTTCGAGCACGACATTGAGCTCGGGGCGCACGACCGCATCGGTGAGCACGAGGCCGGTAATGCGGTCGGCTTCGTAGCCCATCATTTCCTTGAGGTGGTCGCGCGGAACGCGCTGGAAGAAACCGGTGTAGTCGCTGTCGGTGAAGGCGTTCTCCTGACCGCCGATGGCGGCGACCGCCTGCGTGAAAGCACCGCCCGGATGCAACGCCGTGCCCTTGAACATCAGATGCTCAAGAAAATGCGCGAGCCCGGATTTGCCCGGCGTCTCGTCCGCGGCGCCGACTTTGTACCAGATCATGTGGGTGACGACGGGGGCCCGATGATCGGGGATGACGACGACTTCGAGCCCGTTGGTCAGAGTGAAATGCGTGATTTCGGGATCGGCTAGTGCGACACCGGCGCCCGCCAAGGCGCAGATCAGGGCGCAGGTCATCGCAACGACCGCGAGCAGAGTTTTCGGCACGATCAATCTCCGCGTTTTCGTCGTACCGAATTCGTTGGCAACGCGGCAGACGCTAGCCCGACGCCTAACTCGGCTGCACTAAGCCGGATAAAATCTCCGCAGCGGGCGGCATACCCGCGCCTTCCCACGCCGCCAGCTACTTCCCTGGCTGCGGAGTCACCGAGCCGTAGCCCATGTCCTGCGCCGAAACTTTGTTTTTGCCCTTGTCCTTTTCCGGCATGATTTCATAGGGCTGGTCGGGCGACGGAACCCGGTATCCGGCGGGAGGATCGGTCAGGGATTGGCGCATCGGTTCGCCCTTGAAGCTGGCGTATTCCTCTTTGTCGAACCAACCGGACGGATTGTACCAAGGCTTCTTTTCCACGTGCGGATTTGGCGTCTGCACCGCCGTGCCCGGCACAATCTCAGCGTGGAGCTTCTCGCTCTTGGGACGCGGCTTGTTCGGATCCTTCGGCCAGTCGGCCGCAGGCAGGCCTGCGCTTTCCGCGGGCGGCGGCAGGTCACGGCTCGGCGGCACCACCAAAGGTGCGCGCTCCGTGTAGTTGATGCCTGGCCCGCTGGACTGCTTCAGTCCCATGAACTGCATGAATTTTGTCCAGTTCGACGGACCGGAATCGTCGCCATCGCCGGCGCGCGCCGCCGGCGCGCTCAAGGTCACCAGCAAAGCGAACGAGCACGCAACCACTACGCGCGGCAGCCTGCCACGCCCGCCGGTCGCTTGGTTCTGATGCGGCATGCCCTCACCCCGCAATCTTGTCCACCGCTGTCCCACGCCTCGGTTTTATCCCGGATCAGGGCGCTTTTGCGGCGTCTTTCACCCGGACCGAATCGTACAACAAGAGCGCAACCCCGGCCACGATGGCAACATCGGCCAGATTAAAGACGTACCAGCGGAAGTTAAAGCCGGCTGTCTCGATATGAAACAGCACAAAGTCCATGACTCCCGGCCAATGCAGCCGGTCCACGGCGTTACCCACCGCCCCGCCGATAATAAGCCCGAGCGCCGCCGCCGTGAGCCGCGACGACGCGCGCGCCAGCCAGATCCAGAGAAATCCCACCGCGGCCGCCTTGAACGCGAGCAATGCCCAGGCCGCGGCGAGCCCCTGGTGCTGCAAGAGCCCGTAGCTGATGCCCGTATTCCAGGTCACGACGAGATCGAGAAAGGCCGTCAACGCCACGCGGCCGCGCCCGGCGAGATCGAACGCGTATAAAAGCCAGAACTTCGAGGCTTGATCGACGATCCCGGTCGCAATGGCGAGCGACAGCCCGAGCGCGCTCAGGGGTCCCCACAAATAGGAGCGCCCGGCCTTTGCTTGCGCCGCATCGGCCACGCGCCCTACTCCGCCGCCTTGCGAATGGCATCCCATTCGCGCAGCGCCTGCGCATCGCGCGGCGTGACGTCGGGATACTGTGGATCGCTGCCGACTGCCGGCGAGATTTTCCAGGAGCGGGCGCATTTGCGGCCTTCGGCGCGGCGCGGCTCGACCGCCACCGACGCCACGTCGTCGAGGCGAAAGGCCGACGGCGGCCCGTCGCCTTCGACCAGCGTCGCATCCGACGTGATACACAATTCGGCCAGATCGACCTCGGTCGCGATGCCGAACAACTCGGGGTCGGCGACATAAACGATTGGCGCGGCCTCGAGAGAAGAACCGATGCGTTTGCCGGCCCGTTCAAGCTCGAGCGCCCCGGTAACGACGCGCCGAAGATTGCGGAGCTTCCGCCACTTCTCCGCCAAGGCGTCGTCGCGCCAGGCCGCCGGCACGGTCGGGAATGGTTCGAGATGGACCGAGGCCGCCGCCGGGTCGCGCGACAGCCACGCCTCCTCGGCGGTAAAGCACAGCATCGGCGCCAGCCACGTCACCGTGCAGCGGAACAGATGATCGAGCACGTTGAGGCCGGCGCGGCGTTTGACCGAGGAATAAGGATCGCAATAGAGCGCGTCCTTGCGGATGTCGAAGTAGAATGCCGAGAGATCGACGGTCATAAATGCGCTGAGCGCGGCGAAGATGCGCTTGTAGTCGAAATCGGCATACGCGGCGCGGACCAACGCATCGAGCTCGTTGAGCCGATGCAGCATCAGCCGTTCGAGATCAGGCATGTCCGCAATCGCGACGCGCTCGTCGCTGCGCCAATGCGCGAGGTTGCCAAGCATCCAGCGCAAAGTGTTGCGCAGCTTGCGGTAGGTCTCGACATTGGTCTTGAGGATTTCCGGGCCGATGCGCAGATCGTCGGCGTAATCGGCAGCGCACACCCACATGCGCAGGATATCGGCGCCCGACTGTTTGATGACGTCCTGCGGCGCGGTGACGTTGCCGAGCGACTTCGACATCTTGTAGCCGTTCTCGTCGAGCACGAAACCGTGGGTGAGTACGGTGTCGAACGGCGCGCGGCCGCGGGTGCCGCAGGATTCCAGGAGCGAAGACTGAAACCAGCCGCGATGCTGGTCGGAGCCTTCGAGATACATCACCGCTTCGTTGCCGCCGTCGGCCTTGCGGCGGATGCCGGCCAACGCCGGAAAACGCTCGGCGTCCTCCAGCACGAAAGCGTGCGTCGAGCCGGAATCGAACCAGACGTCGAGAATGTCGTCGACCTTGCGCCAGCCCTCGTTGGCATGGCCGCCGAGGAAGCGCTCTCGCGCGCCAGCCTTGTACCAGGCGTCGGCGCCTTCGGCGGCGAACGCTTCGATGATGCGGACATTGACCTCGGGATCGTCGAGGATCTCGACTGAGCCGTCCGGCGCTTCCTTGATAAACAGCGCAATCGGCACGCCCCAAGCGCGCTGGCGCGAGATCACCCAATCGGGCCGGCTCTCGACCATGCCGGTGATGCGCTTCTCGCCCTGCTCGGGCACCCAGCGTGTGGTTTTGATCGCCTCTTCCGCGAGTTGCCGAAGCGTCAAGCCGCGGCTCACGGCGCCGCTCAGCAATGCGATGGGGCGGTCCATCGCGATGAACCATTGCGGCGTGTTGCGGAAAATCACCGGCTTCTTCGAGCGCCAGGAATGCGGGTATTGATGCTTGAGCCGGCCGCGCGCGATCAGCATGCCGGCCTCGCTCAAGGCTTTGATCACCGCCTCGTTGGCATCGCCCTTCTCGCCCCTGTCGGTGAGCACGCGCTTGCCCGCGAAGCCCGGCGCCTGCTCGGTGAGGCGGCCGTCCTCGTCGACGGTATAGGGGATGATAATGTTGATGCCGCGCGTCGCGAGTTCTTTCGCGTGCGCGGTCCAAACGTCGAAATCCTCACGGCCGTGTCCGGGAGCGGTATGGACGAAGCCGGTGCCGGTATCGTCGGTGACATGCTGACCCGGCAGCATAGGCACATCGAATTCATATGCGCCGCCGAAGCCCCGCAACGGGTGGGAAGCCTTAAGCGCCGCCAATTCGTCAGCGGTTATCGGCCGCAGCTCGCGATAAGCCAACACACGCGCCTGACGCATGACATCGATCGCGAGCTTTCGCGCGAGAACAAATTTATCGCGTGGCCGCGCCCAATTTCCCTCGGGCGCGTCGGTGACTTCGAACAGCGCATATTCGATGTTCGGCGAATAGCTGATCGCCCGGTTGCCGGGAATTGTCCAAGGCGTGGTCGTCCAAATCACCACCGACGCATCCGCCGGAACGGAACTCCCGCCGGAAGTTGCGATAGGCCGAAGCGGAAACTTCACCCACACCGTGTCGCTCGTGTAATCCTCGTACTCGACTTCGGCTTCGGCGAGTGCGGTCTTTTCCACCACCGACCACATCACCGGCTTGCTGCCGCGATAGAGCGTGCCGTTGGCGGCGAATTTCATCAGCTCGCGCGCAATCTGCGCCTCGGCGTAAAAATCCATTGTCGTGTAGGGATGCGCCCAGTCGCCGACGACGCCGAGCCGCTCGAACTCCTCGCGCTGCACATCGATCCAGTGCGCGGCGAAAGCCCGGCACTCCTGACGGAATTCGATCAGCGCCGCCGGATTCGACAGATCCGGCTTCGCCTTGCCTTTGGCGCGGTAATTCTCCTCCTCGATCTTCCATTCGATCGGCAGGCCGTGGCAGTCCCAGCCCGGCACGTAATTGGAATCGAAGCCGAGCATCTGCTGGCTTCGCGTCACCACGTCCTTGAGGATTTTGTTGAGCGCGTGCCCGATATGGATGTTGCCGTTGGCATAGGGCGGACCGTCATGCAGCACGAATCGCGGCCGGCCCTTGGCGGCGGCGCGAAGCTGTCCGTAGAGGTCGTGCTTGTGCCAGCGTTTGAGGATTTCCGGCTCTTTCTGCGGCAAGCCGGCCCGCATTGGGAAATCGGTCTTGGGCAGGAACAATGTTTCGCTGTAATCGCGCGCTTTCGCCGGCTCGTTCATGGCGCGCCTTCTAACAAGCCGCTGGCATTGCGCAAAGGCCTGTCCCCGCCAGTCCGCAATAACCCGGAACCGCCCGCCGCGACCCAGCGTTGAGGAAGACAGGACATTCGGGCGGGGCGAGGACGGTTCGTGGAATATATCCGGCCAAGCCGCAAGGCCCAGCGCGCGCTCATTATCAGCGACCCGCAGCCGATGGAGGCCGTCGGCGGCATCTGGACCTCGCTCGGCCGGGCCGCCACCGTCGGCATTTTCCTGCTGCTGTTCGCCGCTTCCCTCTATTTCGGCCGCGCCATCCTGCTGCCGATACTCTCCGCCGCGGTCGTCGCGCTGACGCTCGCGCCGCTGGTCAAATCCGGCCAGCGCCATGGCATCTCGCCATGGATCACGGCGCTCCTGATCGTCGGCTGCACCCTCGGCATCCTCAGCCTCGCGGTGACCGCGATGGCCGGGCCGGTGACTGAATGGATCGGACGGGCACCCGAAATCTGGGCGAGCATCAAGGACAAATTCGCCGTGCTCGATCAGCCGCTGTCAGCGGCGAGGCAATTGCAGAGCGCGCTGTTCGGCGGCGGCGCCGCGCCTGGCATCTCCGCGCCAAACGTGGTGCTGCCGGTGGTCGCCTTTGTAACACCGGCGGCCGGCGAGCTGCTGCTCTTCTTCGGCACCCTGATCTTCTTCCTGGTCGGTCAGTCGGAAATGCGCGTGCGGCTCGTCGCGCTGTTTGTAGAACGCGACTCAAAGCTGCGCTTCCTGAGAATCATGAACGATATCGAGCGAAACCTTACCGGCTATCTCGTCGTAGTGACGCTCATCAACGCCTCACTTGGCGCGATCGTCGCCTTGGGCGCGTTTCTGCTCGGTTTGCCCAATCCGGCGATTTTCGGTCTGCTCGCGGCGGTTTTGAATTACGTGCCTTATGTCGGACCGGCCGTCATGGTGGCCGTGCTGTTCGGCGTTGGCCTCATCACCTTTCCATCGCTCGGACACGCTCTGCTGGCGCCGCTCGGTTTGATCGCACTCACCACCGCGGAAGGTCATTTCATCACGCCGACCATCGTCGGCCGCCGCATTACGCTCAATCCGCTGCTGATATTTCTCGCACTTGCCTTCTGGACATGGATGTGGGGACCGATCGGCGCGTTTCTCGCAGCGCCGCTATCGATCGTCGCCATGGTGGTGTTCAACCATCTGTTTCCTCACGACGACGCCAAACTTCCCGATTGAAGGGAACTTTCGCAGGTTTATATACTTGTCGCGGCAACTTTGGCTCATTGGGCTCATTCAGATACGGGAGATCAGGCATGAACACCGCGACAACAGCAAATACCCGCGACACCGCGAAAGACGCGCGCGAGGCGGTTCGCGAAGTCCGCAATGCCGCTTCGGAATCTTCTCGCCATCTCGAGGCCGACTTCCAGGCGTTGCGCGACGATTTCCGCCGCCTCGCCGACCAGGTCGGCGACATTGTCGCCTCTTCCGGCAACGCGGCCTGGAGCCGCGCCAAGTCGACCATGGACGAGGCTCTTGCCGAAGCGCAGGGCAAAGGCCGTGAGGCGGCAAGCGCCGTGCGCGAAGTCTCCGATCATTTCGTCGAGGCGCTCGATGAGTTGATCAAGACGCGGCCTTACGCTACGCTTGCTGTTGTTGCAGGTCTTGCGTTTCTATTCGGTGCGACTTGGCGCAGGTAACTTAGGCGCAGGTGGCGTTGGCGCAGATAAGCTCTGGCGCAGACAGTTCCGGCGCAAATAAGTTCACAGATAATTCCGGCACAGGCGATTTTGGCGCAGATAGTTTTTGGCAAACATAAGTTCGGCGCGTCCGGCGAACTGCGAGGCTCCAGATGTTCAAAAGCTTGATGCATGACATCTTGCTTTCGGTTAAGGCGCGGAGCGGCCTCAGTGCCGCGGCCCTGGTTTCGGCCGCGGTCATTGTGGTCGCTTCGCTCACCGCCTTCGCCTTCCTTTGTCTCGCCGCCTATATGTGGCTGTCGCTGCGATTCGGCGCCGTGTATGCCGGCCTTATCGAAGCCGGTGTTTTTGTGGTGATCGCGCTCGTCGGCCTGATCGCACTGAACGCTTCGCGCCGCCGCGCCAGGGAGCGCGCCATTCTTGAGCGCGCGGCACGCGCGCACAGCCCTTCGTGGCTGCTCGATCCGAAAATCCTCGGCGTCGCGGTGCAGGCCGGGCGCGCGCTGGGCTGGCAACGCATCATCCCGGTCGCGCTGCTCGGTCTATTGGCGGCGCAATGGGCGCGCGAGGGCAAAACACCAAAGTCCGACGACGAAGCCTAGCGAATTTTCGTCAGATCGGCGGAAACGCATCCGGTTCGCGCGCGAGCGCGGCACGCGCCGCCCGGACGTCCTCGTCCATGGCGCGTTGGAGCTCATCGACCGACCCGAAGACCTTTTCCTCCCGGATCCAGTCGATGAAAGCGACGTCGATGCTTTGACCGTAGAGATCGCCGGTAAAATCGAACAGGAAAACTTCGAGCAGCACCGCGCCGGTATCGAACATTGGCCGGCGGCCGAAATTCGCCACGCCGTCGTAACGGCAGCCGCCGTGGCCGACGCGCACCGCATAGACGCCGTGGCGCAGCCGGCAGGCCGGGTCGAGCCGCAAATTGGCGGTGGGAAAGCCAAGCTCCCGGCCCCGCTTGTCGCCGTGCACCACCGCGCCGGAAACAAACCAGGGAAAGCCAAGGAGTTCGGCGGCTTCGTCAACGCGCCCGGCGGCAAGGGCGTCGCGAATGGGCCCTGACGACACCGGCCGCCCGTCGAGATCGAACGGCGGCACGATATCGACGGTAAAGCCATATTTGCGGCCTTGCGCGGCCAGAAAATCCGGCGAGCCGCTGCGGTTTTTGCCGAAATGAAAGTTAAAGCCGATGACCGCGCCGCCGATGGCAAAGCGCTCGACCAGGATGCGCGCGATGAATTCGTCGGCGCTGAGCCCCGCGAGCGCCGCGTCAAAGGTCAGCACGACCGCCCCCTGCAGCCCACTCGCCGCCAACAGCCGTAATTTGGCGGCTTCGTCAGTGAGCCGAAACAGCGGCTCACCGGGATTGAAAAAGGCCCGCGGATGCGGCTCGAAGGTCAGCACCGCCGCGGATCGCCCGAGACGTTTGGCGCGATCGCGCGCGACCGCGATCACCGCGGCATGGCCCCGATGGACGCCATCGAAATTGCCAAGCGCCAGAACGGCGCCGCGCAGCGCGCCTGCGGGCGCGCCGTCGCGCACGACGAGAAAGTCTTTCGGCGTCATCGGCACTGGGGGGTTAAGAAGAGCCTGCCGGCCGTAGGTGCCGTTGCCGAAAGGGCAAGTCAAGCAGGAGGCGCTACCGAGGCTTTCGGCTGCCGGCACAAGGGCTTCCGGCGATTAACCCGATATTCAATTCCTTAATGATAAATACGATGGATAAACTCGGGCTTGCCCATGGCGATCGATCCGTCAATGCCGGTGCTCGTGGTGGACGATTACTCCACCATGGTGCGCATTATCCGCAATCTGCTGCAGCAACTGGGCTTCGCCGATGTCGACGATGCCCGCGACGGCTCTTCGGCGCTCTCCAAGATGCACACCAAGCGCTACGGGCTGGTCATTTCGGACTGGAACATGGAGCCGATGACCGGCTTCGATCTGCTGCGCGAGGTGCGCGCCGATCCGTCAATCGGCGAGACGCCCTTCATCATGGTCACGGCGGAATCGAAGACCGAGAACGTGATCGCGGCGCGCAAGGCGGGCGTCAACAACTACATCGTCAAGCCGTTCAATGCGCAGACCTTGAAAGCCAAGATCGAAGCAGTGTTCGCCAAGCCCGAAACGGCCGACGAGCCGACCCCGGCCTAGTTTCCGCCGCCACAGTCCAGTCACCACACCAACCGCCGCATGATCGCCTTCGGCGCGACGCCGGCCGCGGCGAAAGTCGCGTGCAGGCCGGACACGTCGCTTGCTTCGCGGCCGAACTCCTCGGCGTGAATGCCGGAAACCACGAACAGACAATCGAGGCCGAAGGCCGCGGCGCCTTTGAGGTCGGTGCGAACCGAATCGCCGATCGCGAGGACCCGGGTAAGCGCCGGCGGCTCTCCGCCGCGAAACGCCGCCGCCCGGCCGCGCGCCGCCTCGTAAATCGGCGCATGCGGCTTGCCGCAGTAGAGCACCTCGCCACCCAGTTCCACATAGGCATCAGCCAGCGCGCCGGCGCAGTAAACCAGTTCGTCGCCGCGTTCGACGACGATGTCGGGATTGGCGCAGACCATAAACAGCGAGCGGGCTCGCATCGCCGCCAGCAGCCCGCGATAATCCTCCGGCGTTTCGACCGTGTCGTCGAATAAGCCGGAGCACACCGCATAATCGGCCGTTTCGGCGGGCGCGAAGGTGACGCCGAGCCCTTTGAAAATCGGCCGGTCGCGATCCGGTCCGAGATGAAACAAGCTTTCATCGAGCCGCGATTCGACGACGCCGCGCGTCACATCGCCGGAACTCACGATCGCGTCGTAGGCCTGCCGCGGCACGCCGAGCCGATCGAGAATCCGTTGCACCGAATCGCCGGGCCGCGGCGCGTTGGTGATGAGGATCACCGGGCCGCGCTCGGCGCGAAACCGCGTCAGCGCCTCGCAAGCCTCCGGAAAGGCGGCAAGCCCGTTATGCACCACGCCCCACACGTCGGAGAGAAGTACGTCATAATCGCGCGCGAGCGGGGCAAAGCGTTCGATGATTTCCGACACGGCTTGCTGTCATTGCGGGCCAACGGGTCCGGCCCAAACGGCCGGCCCGATGACAGGTTAGGCGAAGCAATCCAGTCCATCGCAGATTTTCCGGATGCCTGGTCGCTGTCGCTCCTCGCAAAGACGAATGACCTGCAAACGACCTGCATCAGTTGCGCGCACGGACGAGTTGCGCGAGGCCGCCTAGCGCCGGTTTGGCGTCGCCGCTCGTGGCAGCCGCCGACTCCGTCTTGCCGTCGCCGGGAACGGCCTGCAGGGCTTCGGCCCGCACCGCCCGCGGCGGCGAAAACAAAAAGCCCTGGCCGAAGCGCACATCGTAATCGAGCAGATCGACCACGGTCGCCTCGCTTTCAATCCGCTCGGCGACGAGATCGATGCCGAAGCGGCCGAGCAAATCGGAAAAATCCGCCGGGTGGATATTGGCGGCCGCGCCGCCGACGCGGTTGAGCAGCAGCGCCGCCGGCACTTTGATGAAACGGAAACCGCGCGCGGTCAATTCGCGCGGCTCGACGCGAAGGTCGGTCATGTTGTCCAACGAGAAACGGAAGCCGCGCTCGGCGAGCGCCGCGAGGCTTTCGTGCTCGATCGGCCCCATGCCGCGAACCGCGCTCTGACTGAACTCGAACACCAGCGACGGCGCGATCGCGCGGTTGGCTTCGAGGAATTCCAGCAATTGCGGGAAACCGGCATCGGTCAGCGTCGCCGCTGCCAAGTTGCAGAACAGCCCGATTTCGCGATTTTTGAGAAGGAGGCGGCGCACCACCTGGATGCAGCGCAACACGGACAGATTATCGAGCTTGGGCAAGAGAGCGCCGGCTTCCACGAACGGCAGAAAATCCGCGGCGGCGACGACCTCGCCGTCGCCGGCATTGAGCCGCGACATCGCCTCGTAGTAGCGCACCTTGCGCTGCGGCAAGGTCACGATCGGCTGCAGGTAAAGATCGATCCGCCGCGCGTCGATGGCGCCGCGCACCAACGCGACGATAGCGTCGTGGTCGAGACCCTTGAAGGCCGCGACCTTGGACCCGGTCGCGGTGAACGGCGCCGCCGGCAGCTCCTCCGCGGGCGCAGGCGAAGGCGCGCCGGCGACGGCGGCCTGCGCCGGCTTATGATCGTCGGCATCAAGGTTGTTGAGCGCGATATCGTGCTGCGCGACGGATTCGGCGAGTTGACGCACCAGGCGCGACAGCTCTTCGATTTCGGCGGCGAGCGGCTGCGCCGTCGACAGCGCCCTGCCGACGACGCCGTCGAGCTTCTCTTCGATGTCCGCAATCCGGCGGCTGGATTCGGCGACTTGGCGCGCGAGATCGCCCGACCCGCGGGCGAGGTGCGAGACCTGATCGCTCACCGCGGCGCGGTCGTAGCGGCGGCCGGCAACCGCGTTATAGATCGCAAGCACGCTGAGAAGGCCAAGCGCGATCAGCGCCGCATCGGCGGCGGAAAAGCCGAAGCGGAGATAGAGCGCCGCGCCGACCGAGGCGGCGATGAGCACCATGCAAACGGCGATGAAAACCGCGCCGATTCGCACCATGGAAAGCGACCCCGCTGTCGCCAAAACGCGAAACCCAGCCGATTCGCGTCCGGACACTATCAGTGTCCACAAGCGCCACGCCGCCGCAAGGGCGGGCGCCTTCCCCTCTACCAGGGAAGGTAGGTTACATTACCGCCTTGATCACCCGCGCCGTCTTCTCGAAAATCTCGTCGATTTGCGCCTCGGTCGCGATCAACGGCGGGGCGATGGCGAGCGTGTCGCCGGTGATGCGGATGACGAGGTCCTCGTCGTGAAAGGCGCGTTCCATCGCCTCATAGCCGCGCTCGCCCGGCGCGCCGGGCCTCGCGGCAAGATCGACGCCGGCGGAAATCCCGACGGTGCGGATATCGAGGACGCCGGGCAAGCCTTTGAGCGTCATGGCGGCGTCGGCAAAGTGCGGCTCGAGCCGTTTGGCGCGCCCGAACAGGTCTTCGTCGCGGTAGAGATCGAGCGCGGCAAGGCCGGCGGCGCAGGCGAGCGGATGGGCCGAATAGGTGTAGCCGTGGAACAATTCGATGGCGTGCTCGGGCCCGCGCATGAAGGCGTCGTAGACGCTCTCGCGCGCGATCACCCCGCCCATCGGCACGGCGCCGGAGGTGACGCCTTTGGCGAAGCACAGAAGATCGGGCGTCACACCGTAGCGCTCGGCGGCGAAGGCGTATCCGAGACGGCCGAAGCCGGTAATCACCTCGTCGAAAATCAGCAGAATTCCGTATTTGTCGCAGATGGCGCGCAGCCGCTCGAGATAGCCTTTGGGCGGCGGCAGCACGCCGGTCGAACCGGCCATCGGCTCGACGATGACGGCGGCAATGGTCGACGCGTCATGCAAAGCGACAATGCGTTCGAGCTCGTCGGCAAGCTGCGCGCCCCAGGCCGGCTCGCCCTTGGTGAAGGCTTGCTGCTCGCGGTTATAGGTCGCCGGCAGATGATCGACGCCGGCCAAGAGCGGCCCGAAGAATTTGCGGTTGTTGACGATGCCGCCGACGGAAATGCCGCCGAAGCCGACGCCGTGATAGCCGCGCTCGCGGCCGATGAGCCGCGTGCGCGAGCCTTCCCCGCGCACGTTGTGATAGGCGAGAGCGATCTTGAGCGCGGTGTCGACCGCTTCGGAACCGGAGTTGCAGAAGAACACACGATTGAGATCGGCCGGCGCCAGCGCCGCCACCCGGCTGGCAAGCTCGAACGATTTGGGGTGGGCGAAATGAAAGGCCGCCGCATAGTCGAGTTCCGCCGCCTGGCGCGAAATCGCCGCGACGATCGGATCGCGGTTATGCCCGGTATTGGCGCACCAAAGCCCGGCGAGGCCGTCGAGCACCGCGCGGCCGTCGGGCGTGAAATAGTGCATGTCCTTGGCGCGCGCGATCAGCCGCGGCGCCCGCTTGAATGCCCGGTTCGGCGTAAACGGCACCCAATAGGCGTCAAGGTCGTTGGTCGCTGGCGCTGTAGCCGTCCGCATGAGTGTCTCCGCCGTCATTCCCGGCTTTATGCCGGGCGTCCACGTCTTTAGGTTACAGCAACATGGAAGACGTGGATGGCCGGGACAAGCCCGGCCATGACAAGCTTGAGGACGATGCTGCGAGACGACGCTTGGGTTGCCGCCCTGCCCGGCCGCTGATAACCACCCGCCCATGAGCGAAAAGAGCGAAAAGGCCGACAAACCCGGCAAGCCCACGAGGCTTAAGGCGCGCCTGCCGCGCGGCCTTGCCGACCGCGGGCCGGCCGAGATCGCCGCAACGCGCCGGATCGTCGAGACGATTCGCTCAGTCTATGAGCGCTACGGTTTCGAGCCGGTCGAGACGCCGGAGATCGAATACACCGACGCGCTCGGCAAATTCCTCCCCGACCAGGACCGGCCGAACGAGGGCGTGTTCTCGTTCCAGGACGATGATGAACAGTGGTTGTCGCTGCGCTACGATCTCACCGCGCCGCTCGCGCGCTACGTCGCGGAAAATTTCGACACGCTGCCGAAACCGTATCGCAGTTATCGCTTCGGCTGGGTTTTCAGGAATGAGAAGCCAGGTCCCGGCCGCTTCCGTCAGTTCATGCAGTTCGACGCTGACACGGTCGGCAGCGCGTCACCTGCTGCCGACGCCGAGATGTGCATGATGGCAGCGGACACGATGGAGGCGCTTCGCATTCCGCGCGGTTCTTATGTGGTGAACGTCAGTACCAGAAAGATTCTCGATGGCGTCATGGAATCCGCGGGACTTGCAGGTGAACAAAACGAACAACGCCGCCTCATAGTGCTGCGCGCGATCGATAAATTAGAGAGATTGGGTCCTGACGCTGTCGGCGAACTGCTTAGAAAAGGCAGAACTGACGAAAGCGGCGACTTCACAAAGGGAGCCGAACTCGACGAAAATCAAATCAGCTTAATCGCATGTTTGTGGCGACCGATCGTCATTCCCGACTTTAGTTTTAAAACCGTTCGCGGATCCGCCACTTTTGCTACGAGTCGCTCCGAAGATGGGGGCGAGAGTCGAGATATGGAACCCGTAGGGCCACTTGATTTCGCCGACAACACAAAGACCTTGGAGGCGTGGGAAATAATCTTCGCGGAAAGTCCGCTGTCGCTCGAAGGCATTGGCGAACTAAAACAGATGGTTTTAATTTGGGAGGCAGCGGGCTTTGGCAGCAAGAGAATTCGAGTGAACCCGTCAATCGTTCGGGGGCTCGAGTACTACACGGGTCCTATCTGCGAGGCGGAATTAACATTCGAAGCGTTGGATACTCGCGGTAGGCCAGTGCGGTTCGGCTCGGTCGGCGGCGGCGGGCGTTACGACGGCCTGGTCTCGCGCTTTCGCGGTGAGCCGGTGCCGGCGACCGGTTTTTCCATCGGCGTGTCGCGGCTCGCCGCCGCGCTCCAACATCTCGGCAAGCTCAAGACGAAATCCGAATACGGCCCCGTCGTCGTCACCGTGTTCGACAAGGACCGCCTCGCCGATTACCAACAAATGGTCGCGAAGCTTCGCTCAGCCGACATCCGCGCCGAGCTTTATCTCGGCAATCCGCGCAACCTCGGTAACCAGCTCAAATACGCCGACAAGCGCAACGCGCCTTGCGTCGTCATCCAAGGGTCAGATGAAAAAGCCAAGGGTGATGTCACCATCAAGGATTTGATCGTCGGCGCGGAGCTCGCCAAGCTGGAAAAAGGCCGCGAAGAGCATCTGCAAAAGCAGGCCGAAGCCCAATTCGCGGTGCCTGAAGCCGAACTCGTCGATGCCGTGCGCAAGGTGCTGGCGCGCCACAGCCTCGCTTAACCCCGCGTAACCCACGCCGGTATCAGCATTAACGGCGCTTTTCGATCTTCGTCGAAACGCAACGTTTGCCGTGCTAAAGGGCCGTCCAAGCAGCACAAACGCCGCGCGCCGATGAAATGCGTTAACCACGGCCCGGCGCGGATATCGACATGTCGAGCATGGCGACCACCACCGACCTGCGCGCGCAGAAGTTGATTTCGTCCTATGTGCGCGCCGGCTACACCCCGATCGAGCCGCCGGTGGTGCAGCCGGCGGAGCCGTTCCTCGATCTATCCGGCGAGGATATCCGCCGGCGCATGTTTCTCACCACCGATCCGGCCGGGCGCGAATTGTGTCTGCGGCCCGATTTGACCATTCCGGTGTCGCGCGCCTACCTCGCCTCCGCCGCGGCCGGCAAGACGGCGAACTTCTGCTATCTCGGCGCGGTGTTCCGCCACCGCGAGGGCGCGGCCGCGGAATTCCTCCAGGCCGGCATCGAATCCTTCGGCCGGTCGGACAAGGCCGCCGCCGACGCCGAAATGCTCGCGCTCGGGCTCGAAGCCACCACGCTTTACGGCTTGGCTGCGCCGGACATCCGCATCGGCGATGTTGGGCTGTTCTCGGCTTTTGTCGCCGCGCTCGACCTGCCGCCGGCCTGGAAGCGCCGGCTGGTCAAGGATTTCAACCGGAAATGGTCGCTGGCCCACGACCTCGATCAGTTGGCGCTGAGCGCCGCGAGCGGCCCGCCCGAATACCAGGGCGTCCTCGCCGCGCTCGCCGGCTCAGACCCGAAAGCGGCGCATCACCTCGTCACCGATCTTTTGTCCATCGCCGGTATCGAAGCGGTCGGCGGCCGCTCGGTCGCCGAGATCGCCGAGCGTTTCCTCGAGCAAGCGGCGCTCGGCGCCGGCTCGCGGCTGCCGCGGGAGACCCGGGCGCTGATCGAGCGCTTCCTCGCCGTGCGCGGCGATCCCGACGAAGCGGCGAGCAAATTGCGTAATCTCGCGGCCGACGCCAACATCGCGCTTAACCCCGCGCTCGACCTGTTCGAGACGCGCACCGGATTTCTGGCCGCCCGCGGCGTCAATGTCCACGCCATGCAGGTCTCGACCGCGTTCGGCCGCGGCTTCGATTATTACACCGGCTTCGTGTTCGAAATTCACGATGCCCGCACCAAGGGTCCGCTCATCGCCGGCGGCCGTTACGACGGGCTGTTGACGCGGCTCGGCGCGGCGGAGCCGATCCCGGCGGTCGGCTTTGCCGCCTCGATCGAGGAGCTTGCGGCCTGCGGAGGCGAGCCATGAGCGCACCGCTCATTCTCGCCGTACCGGCGAAAGGCCGCCTGCAGCAGAACGCGGAAAGCTTTTTCGCGCGCTCGGGGCTCGAACTGGTCAAGCCGCGCGGGCCGCGGGACTATCGCGGCGCCATCGTCGGCTTCGAGGGGGTGGAAATCGCCTTTCTCTCGGCCGCCGAGATCACCGCGCAGCTCGGCCAGGGCGCTGTGCATCTCGGCGTCACCGGCGAGGATCTGGTGCGCGAGATGATCCCGGACGCCGACCGGCTGGTGGTGTTCGTCGAGCAACTCGGCTTTGGCTTCGCCAATGTCGCCGTCGCCGTGCCGCAAGCTTGGATCGACGTGCGCAACATGGCCGATCTCGACGACGTCGCGACCGCGTTCCGGCTCAAGCACGAGCGCAAGATGCGGCTCGCCACCAAATACGCCAACCTGACGCGCGGCTTCTTCGCCGACCACGGCGTGGTCGATTACCGGATCGTCGAAAGCTCGGGCGCGACCGAAGCGGCTCCGGCGGCCGGCACTGCGGAGCTGATCGTCGACATCACCACGACCGGCGCGACGCTCGCCGCCAATGGGCTCAAAGTCATTGACGACGGCATCATCCTGCGCTCGCAGGCGAACCTCGTCGCCGCGCGCGCCGGCGCCTGGGACGCCGAGCGCCGCGAGACCGCGCGGCTCCTGCTCGACCGCGTCGCGGCGCAGAAACGGGCGCATTCCTATCGTGAGGTGCGTACCCGCTTCGCCGACATGAACGAGACGCTGCTCAACGTCGCGCGGGGGAAATTCGGCGTCGCCACGCCGTTCGGCGGCCCGACCTCGTCCGGCATGCTGACGCTGCACTGCCCGCCGAAACACGTCCACGCGCTGGCGAGCTTTTTGCGCGACCACGGCGCCGAGGCGGTGTCCGTCGCCGCCCTAGATTACGTCTATGTGCGCGACAATCCGGTCTACGCGCGGCTCGTCGCCGAGCTCGAACGGGGCACGCCCGAAGCCGCGAGAAACCCGTTGTAGGATCGGCTATTGCGACTACATACTTTGGAGCGCTGGCAGCGAGCCAGCCGGGGAGTTCCGCGATGTTAGACAAGCAAAATGAAGATCAAAACGAAAATGAAGATGAGCGGCCCTGCCTGCATTGTCTGATTGTCGAAACCATCGACAGCTTTTTGGTCGATTATCCGCTCGCGGCCGATGAGCCGGATACGTTCGACACCGAGGAAGTCGTTACCGCGCTGGCAAAGACGGTGGCGGAACTGACCTCCAGCCAAGATACCGCCGGCCGCCAAAACCTGATCGAACAGCTTATGCGCGAAATCATGAATTACGACGCCGAATATCGCGAGCAAGACAAATTGGGCGTCCCGGCCTCGGGCGCGCGGCACTAGGATACCTCACTAGCCGCCCGACTCGCGGCTGGCATCAAGAGTGCGTCGCGGCATCCTCGCCCGCGTGCCCCTGCGGCGTCTTGCTCACCCGAAACACCACGAAGTGCGACAGCGAGAAGTTCACCACGAAGCTCGCCAGGATAGCGACTACCTTCGCGAGCCACACCGGCAGCAGCAAGACTTCGGCGGCGATCAACAGCGTTCCGGTATTGGCAAACCAGCCGGCGATGCCGGAAACGACGAACGTAAGGTAAGCTCGCCAGGTGAGCTTGCGCCCCGATTCCGCGGCAAAGGTGATCGACGAGTTCATCACGTAAGAGCCGCTGACGGCGACGATCCAGGAGATCGTATTTGCCGCGATCAGAGCGACGGTCGCCGGTTCGCCGCACCGGCAGGAATGCGATACGGAGGCGAAAGCCGCGAGCGCGGCGGGCGAGTGGTGGAGCGCGGCGCGCGCCAGCAGAAACACGCCGTAATCGACGACGGTGTTCACGAGACCAACTAGCCCAAAGGCGAGCGCCTTGAGACTGAGCGCGCGGTTGCGCCAGCCGGTGGCGAGCTTGGCGCGGGCGCGGCCATAGCGAGAAACGCTGGTCATTGGGGCTTTCGCATAGCACGTTCGCCGCCATCCGCCAGCCCGCCGCCGCCGAACGCGCCGCCGTTTCGCCAATTCCGGCGCGCGACACGGCGAAGCGGTTGCGCTATAGATCGGCGGCGAAAGGGTCGGCCATTTGGTTAACACCGTAAGCGTGCCCACACCGGCGAGTGCGCGCGACGGCGCTGCCCGCGGGCTTTCGATCGTCGTTCCATTACACAACGAAGCTGCCGGGCTCGGGCGCCTGCATGACGAAGTCGTCAACGTCGCGCGAGAATTGCGCGCCACACGATCGCTTGCCTGCGAGGCGGTTTATGTCGACGACGGCAGCCGCGACGATACGCTCGCCATCGCTCGCCAATTGCCGGCGAGCGAACTCGACGTCCAGGTGGTGTCGTTATCGCGCAATTTCGGCAAAGAGGCTGCGCTGTTGGCGGGTCTCGACCATGCCCGGCTCGGCGCCGTGCTGTTCATGGACGGCGACGGTCAGCATCCTACAACCCTGATCGATACGCTCGTCGGCCATTGGCTCGACGGCGGCTACGACGTGGTCTACACGGCGAAGGCGGATCGCGCCAAGGAATCGACGTTCCGCCGCGTGCTGGTAAAAGCTTTCTATGTTCTGATCAATTGGGGCGCGCGCACCAAGATTCCGGAAGACGCCGGCGATTTCCGGCTGTTGTCGCCGCGCGCAACCGATGCGTTGCGTCACTTGCCGGAACGCAACCGCTTCTTCAAGGGATTGTCGAGCTGGATCGGCTTTCGCCAGATCCGCATCGACTATCAGCCGCTGGCGCGCGCCGACGGCCGCACCACCTGGAGCACGCGCTCGCTGATCGGCCTGTCGATCGATGGGCTGACCGCATTTTCGGTCGCGCCGCTTCGCGTCGCCACGCTGCTCGGCATCGGCATCGCCTTTGTGGCGTTCATCTATGGCGGACAGATCGTCTACGAGACCGTGGTTTATGGCGAGCGCGTTCCCGGCTACCCGTCGCTGTTCGTCGGCGTGATGGTGCTCGGCGGGGTGCAACTCATCATGCTCGGCGTGGTGGGCGAATATATCGGCAAGATCCTCTACGAGATCAAAGGCCGGCCGGTCTATTTCGTCGCCGAGCACGCGGTGAAGCTGCACGAGGATGAAAAGCGGTCCGAAACCGGCGCGCGCACCGCGGCGGAGTAGTGCGCCACTTCCGCTCATTCCCGCGAACGCGGGAATCCAGACGCACATCATGCAGCATACGGCGCCGGGTCCCCGCCTTCGCCGGGACGAGCGGCTCAGCGGATCACAGCACCACGACTTTGTTGCCGACCTTCACACGCTGATAAAGATCGATGATGTCGGCGTTGCGCAGGCGGATGCAGCCCGACGAGACATTGGTGCCAATAGTCCAGGGCTCGTTGGAGCCGTGGATGCGATAGAGCGTCGAGCCGAGATAGAGCGCGCGCGCGCCAAGCGGATTGTCGGGGCCGCCGGCGACAAAACGCGGCAGGTCCGGCCGCCGCTCTAACATCTCGTTCGGCGGCCGCCATTCCGGCCACTCGCGCATCGCGGTGATCTGGTTCTCGCCCGACCAGGTGAATCCCTCGCGGCCGACGCCGATGCCGTAACGCAGCGCCTTGCCGCCCTCCATGACCAAATAGAGGAAATAATGCGGTGTATCGACGATGATCGTGCCGGGCGGTTCGTTGGTTCTATAGTCGACAACCTGACGATCGTATTTCGGATCGACCATCGGATGCGCCATGTCGCCATATTGTGACGGCGCGTAGCCCGGCGGCGGCGCGTTGTAGCCGACCGGCGGCGGTGCCGACCACCCCGACTGAAAGAAACCGCGGGGCTGCGGCGCCGGCTCCTGTTGATAAGCGTGCCAGCCGGGTTCGACCGGCTGCTGCTCATAGGAATGCCAGCTCGATTGCGCGACCCGTTGCGGCGATGCCGGCGCTCCGGCCGGCTGCGGCGCCCGCGCCTGCAACAACAAGCCACGCGGCTTTGCCGCAGGCTGCGATGTCTGTTCCGCCGGCGCCTGCTTCGCGGGTATCGACGAGACGTATTGCGGCCCGCTTTGATCGGAGCTCGGCTGTTGTGCCGAAGCCTGCTGGTAGGAACCGGGCGACTGCGCCGCGCGGACCTGCACGGGCGCTTGTCGTGGGAGATAGGCCGGTGCCGACTGATGAGCGGCGGCCTGCTGCTGGACGGGGAGCTGCTGATAGTAGACCGGTGCCGGCTGATAGGCTGCACCCTGCCGCGGTGCCGCCTGCTGATAATAGACCGGCGCGGGCTCATAGGCGGCAGCCTGCCGCGGTGCCGCCTGCTGATAATAGACCGGCGCGGGCTGATAGGCGGCGGCGCGTTGCGGTGGCACCTGCTGATAATAGACCGGCGCGGGCTGATAGGCGGCAGGCTGCCGCGGCGCGACCCCCTGATAATAGATCTGCGCGCTTTGGTAGCCGCGCGGCTGCGGCGCCTGCACCTGCGGGTAATAAACCGGTGCGGCTTGATAGGCGCGTGGTCGCGGCGCCGCCATCGGCTGGTAATACATCGGCATCGGGGGCGCCGGCTGATAGACGCGCGGAACCGCCATCCCCTGCCCGTCGCTGAACACGGAATCGATCAGGCCGGCGCCGCCAGGACCGGATTGGCCCGAATAGACGATCTGCCAGCCCGGATCGAGAAATTGCGCGACCGCGGCGCCATTGGAAGCAATCAGGACCGGCGTCGCGGCCGCCACAAGAAAAAACGCCACCCGCGCAGAACCAAAGACACGCCGCATCGCTGATCTCTGTACCTTGACAATCGACCGCCCGGCGAGCGTTCGCCGGCGGCACAAGTACAGGCGCAAATCTCGACTGTTTGGTAAATTTTTTGCCGCGCCGCCGAATAGGCTCGTTGTTCGTAGATTGTTCATCAAGTTACGGTTTATTTTGTGTAAATAACGGCCCGTCATAGTTAACCCGCCGGGGCGCCCCGGCTCGCCGGCCGCCGACAACATCAACGCGACGTTAAGCGCCGAACCGATACATCCTCGTTCGGGATTTTCTGAACGGTCCGGCTGAACGGTCGAGCATGAGCGAGCGGCGCAAGGTCTTTCGCATCGAGCAGACGGCTCCGGCGCTTGTGCCCGCTCCACAGGCCGAGCAAGCGCCGTCGCAACAGCTCACCGAAGTGCTGCGGGAGTTAGGCGCGTTGCGCGCCATGCTCGCGCCAAACCAGGCCGGATTTCCAGTCGAGGGGGAGGCGGCGCGGCACGACGAAATTCAACGGCTTACCTCGGAACTGCGTGTCGTCCATTCCGCGATCACCGGCCGGGACGAGGACGACGCCTCGTTCGACGGCGCGCCGGCGCCTCGCATCACGAATGAACTCGAAGCCGTCGTGACCGCGAGCGAGCAGGCGACGCAGAAAATTCTCGCCGCCGCCGAAGACATTGATCAAGCGGCAAACACCTTATCCGCGTCGCTCAAGAACGACGGCGAGCAAGGTCTCGCCCAAGACATCCGCGATCGCGTGATCCAGATTTTCGAGGCCTGCAACTACCAAGATATTACCGGCCAGCGGGTATCGAAGGTGATGACGGCGCTGGTGCGCATCGAGCGCCGGATTGCCAGCGCGCTCGAGCGGCAGACGGGCGTGCAATCCGCACCGCCGCTCCACGGCCCCCGCCTGGCGGACGATCGCGGCCACGTCTCGCAAAGCGACGTCGATGCGATGTTCGCGGCAGTCCGCCAACGCAGCGCGGCCGCTCGCTAGTTGCTGCTCTCTTTCAGGAACATGATCTTTTCCGCATCATGCTGTTTCGTGGAGCATGATCTTTTCGGAAAAGCGGCCACCACCCCCGGATCAAGTCCGAGGGCAAGCTTTTCCGGATCATGCTCTAGCGCGGCGGTCTGCGTCCCATGCCCTCCGGTCCGCAGCGCGCATAGACGCCGGTGCCGTAACGGCCGGCGACTTCGGGATTCATCCAGCGCAGCACCATGGTGCGGCCGTCGAATGCCACGACCTCGCGATCCTGCGGACCACCCGCCGGTCCCGGCGGGCCGATGTAATTCTTGCCGCTCGGGCTGCCCTTCAAATAAAGCTCGTTGAGCTGCGCGCTGTCGGCGAGATACATCATCACGCCGCCGTTCGGGCCGCGATTGATGATGACCGGCTGACCGCATTGATTGCGCGCCGCCGCTTCGGTGCGCGCCCGGTCCACCTCGTTGTGATAAGCGCCGTAGCCCCAGCGGCCGACGATTTCTTCGGACCGGATTGAGGCCGGAAGCTGCGGCTGTGGAGGCGGCGCCGCGGATTCCGCCGGCGGTGAATTGCTCGCACAGGCGGCAAGCGTGAACAGGGCGAAAACGACGGCAGCGCCCAAGCCCAGACCGCGCAGCGACACCCTCATGCAATCTTCCCCCTCCGACGCCCCTGTTTCTTTGCCCAAAGATTTAGCCCGTATGGTGACGACATTTCGGGGCGATCACCAGGACCTCACGCGGTCCCCCCACATCTTTCCAAAGACGCTGAAATCGGCCGCGAAAGTAACCCGCCCATGCTGGCGCCCGCTTGACAGCCCGGACGGCAGACCCTATGTCCCTGCGGGCGATTGGCACTCACATCAATGAGTGCCAAGTGCCTCAAAGTAATAGATTTTCACCAGCACCGGGACCGTCGATAACGGCAATGAGGAGACCATGGCGAAGCTGAAATTTCGTCCCCTGCACGATCGGGTCGTCGTCAAACGCATCGAAGCAGAGGAGAAATCCAAAGGCGGCATCATCATCCCCGACACCGTCAAGGAGAAACCGCAGGAGGGCGAAATCGTCGCCGTCGGTCCCGGCGGTCGCGACGAGAACGGCAAGCTCGTCGTCATGGGGGTGAAGGCCGGCGACCGCGTACTGTTCGGCAAATGGTCCGGCACCGAGGTCAAGCTGGAAGGCGACGAACTCCTGATCATGAAGGAGTCCGACATCATGGGTGTGATCGCGTAACGGTCCGTCCCGCCATTATCAAAGACTGATACTAGAGGAAACAAATCATGAGTGCGAAAGACGTACGATTTTCCGTCGACGCTCGCGACCGCATGCTGCGCGGCGTGGAGACGCTCGCCAACGCCGTCAAGGTGACGCTCGGTCCGAAGGGCCGCAACGTTGTCATCGAGAAGAGCTTCGGCGCTCCCCGCATCACCAAGGACGGCGTCACCGTCGCCAAGGAGATCGAGCTCGAGGACAAGTTCGAGAATATGGGCGCGCAGATGGTGCGCGAGGTGGCGCAGAAGACCAACGATCTGGCCGGTGACGGCACCACCACGGCAACCGTGCTGGCGGCGGCGATCGTCAAGGAAGGCGTCAAGTCGGTGGCTGCGGGCATGAACCCGATGGATCTCAAGCGCGGCATCGACATCGCGGTGAAAGCCGTCGTCAACGACATCCAGAAGCGCGCCAAGAAGGTCGGCTCCTCCTCTGAGGTCGCCCAGGTCGGCACCATCTCGTCGAATGGCGACACCAATATCGGCAAGATGATCGCGGAAGCGATGCAGAAGGTAGGCAACGAAGGCGTCATCACGGTCGAGGAGGCCAAGGCGCTGGAGACCGACGTCGAGATCGTCGAGGGCATGCAGTTCGACCGCGGCTATCTCTCGCCCTACTTCATCACCAACGCCGAAAAGATGCTGGCCGAACTCGAGGACGCTTACGTTCTCCTGCACGAGAAGAAGCTTCCCGGTCTGCAGCAGCTCCTGCCCGTGCTCGAGGCGGTGGTGCAGTCGGGCAAGCCGCTCCTGATCATCGCCGAAGACGTCGAGGGTGAAGCGCTCGCGACGCTCGTGGTCAACAAGCTGCGCGGCGGGCTTAAGGTCGCGGCGGTGAAAGCCCCGGGCTTCGGCGATCGGCGCAAAGCCATGCTTGAGGACATCGCCATCCTCACCGGCGGCCAGCTCATCGCCGAGGATCTGGGCATCAAGCTCGAAAGCGTGACACCGGCGATGCTCGGCCGCGCCAAGAAGATCGTGATCGAAAAGGAGAAGACCACGATCGTCGACGGCGCCGGCAAGAAGAAGGACATCGAAGGGCGCGTCCAGCAGATCAAGGCGCAGATCGAGGAGACCACCTCCGATTACGATCGCGAGAAGCTGCAGGAGCGGCTTGCCAAGCTCGCCGGCGGCGTGGCCGTGATCCGCGTCGGTGGCGCCACCGAGGTCGAAGTTAAGGAGAGGAAGGATCGCGTCGAGGATGCGCTCAACGCGACCCGCGCCGCGGTCGAAGAGGGCATCGTGCCGGGCGGCGGCGTCGCACTCCTTCGCGCCAAGAAAGCGATCGGCAAGATCCGCGACGACAACGCCGACGTACAGGCCGGCATCAACATCGTGCTCAAAGCGTTGGAGAGTCCGCTGCGCCAGATCGCGGAAAATTCCGGGTTCGAAGGCTCGATCGTCGTCAACAAGATCCTCGAAAACAAGTCGGAGACGTTCGGCTTCGACGCGCAGAGCGAGGAGTATGTCGACATGATCGAAAAGGGCATCGTCGATCCGGCCAAAGTGGTGCGGGCGGCGCTCCAGGACGCATCCTCCGTTGCCGGCCTTCTGGTCACGACCGAGGCCATGGTCGCCGAACTGCCGAAGGACAAGGCGGCAATGCCGGCGATGCCACCCGGCGGCGGCATGGGCGGGATGGGTGGGATGGACTTCTAGTCCGTCCGCTCATTGTCGGTTCAAGTCACTCCAAAGGGCGCGGTGCAGACCGCGCCCTTTTGCTATCGTCGGTCGGCATCAAGCGTCGGAGAATTCACCAATGACGGCATCCACCACCGACCCGTTTACGAAATTCAAGGAAACCCAGCGCGAAGGCTGGTCTTCGTTCGCGCCGGTTGAGCTCATCACCACCCCGCCGGCCGCGGCGTTGGTGCAATTTGCCGAAGTCCGGCCGGGACAGCGCGTGCTCGATGTTGGCTGTGGCACAGGCGTCGTCGCCGTCACCGCCGCGCGGCGCGGCGCAAAGGTGTCCGGCCTCGACCTCACGCCGGCCTTGCTTGAACGCGCGCGGGAGAACGCGCGCATTGCGGGCCTCGCCCTGGAGTTCGTGGAGGGTGACGCCGAGGCGCTGCCCCACCCGGACGGGTCGTTCGACGTCGTGCTCAGCCAATTCGGCCACATGTTCGCGCCGCGCCCCGCCGTCGCAGTGAAGGAGATGCTGCGCGTACTCAAAAGCGGCGGTCGCATCGCATTCTCGACATGGCCGCCGGAGTTCTTCACCGGCCGGATGTTCTCGCTGGTCGGACGGCACATGCCGCCACCGCCGCCGGGTGCCGACGCGCCGGCGCCGCCCCCGTTATGGGGCGTTCCGAACGTCATCCGCGAACGCCTCGGCGCCGCGGTAAAGGACCTGACATTCGCGCCCGGCGTGCTGTTGGCGCCGGCCCTCAGTCTGCAGCACTTCCGCGCCGCGCAAGAGAAAACCATCGGGCCGCTCGCCAAGCTCGTTGCCTCGCTGCAAGGCGATCCGGCGCAGCTCGCCGCGCTGCGCGCCGAGTTCGACGCCCTCGCAAGCGAAGTCTACGACGGCAACTTGATCCACATGCACTATCTGATGACGCGCGCGACCAAGGCCTAAGCGGCCGGCACGGCGCCAACGAAAAGGGCCGCCACCTGACGGCCCTTCCCTTTGCACGCCGCGCCTCGCCTAGCGATGCAGCGTCGCAATGCCCGGAAAGAACAGATAACAAGCAACGCCGATGATGACGAGATAGGCGAGCAGAACGATGCACCAGCCGAAATTATGCCGGATCACTTCGCCTTCGTTGCGCACGAACCGGCTGGTGGAAACGCCGACGCTCGCAGTCTGCGGGGCGATCGGCTTGCCGACCTCGGCGCCCACCGAGTTAAGCGCCGGCAACAGCAGCAGCGGAAAGCCGAGCACCTTGCCGACCAATGCCTGGAACGTGCCGAACATGGCATTGGTCGACGTATTGCTGCCCGACAATGCCACCCCGATAAAGCCGAGGATGGGCGCGACGACGATGAAGGCCGGCCCGAGCTTCGAGAACGCGCTGGCAAGCGAGCCGGCCATGCCCGAGTAGTTGTAGATGTAAGCAAGGCCGAAGATGAACACGCCGACCAGGCAGGCGCCCCACATCTGCGACCAGGTTTTGGCGAAGATGGCGCCGAGCTCGGAGAATTTCACCCGCAGCAAAATCGTCGTGATGATCCACGACGCCAGGATGGCGGTGCCGCCGACGAACGGCGTCCAATTGAACGTGGCGCTGATCTTGGCGCCGGGCGTGATCGCCGAATCGGCGGCGACGCTCAGATGCAGAAGGATGATCTTCGGCAGATCGGACCACGGCCCGGTCCAGGCCACGACCACGGCGACCAGCACGGCGATCGGCAGCCATGCCATGCCGACATCGCCGGTCGAGAGGCCGTGCGCTTCCGCCCGCGTGTCGCCGGTCACCGGCACGCCGCCATAACCGAGCACCTGCGCCGGCTGCCACACCTTGAGCAGAAGCAGCAGCACGATGAAGCAGACGATCGAGCCGAGGACGTCGGGCAGATATGGCCCGAGGTAAATGGCGGTCGGCAATTGCCCGGCGATGTAGCCGAGCGAGCCGACGATGGCGAGCGGCCACGCCGACCACATGCCTTTGCGGCCCGAGACCAGATAAAGCAGAATCCACGGCGGCAGCAGCGCGAGAATGGCGACAATCTTGCCGACCGCTGCCGAGTAGATCGGCAACAGCTCAAGGAACGGCACTCCGAGCGTGCCGGCGGTCACGGTCGCAAGCGCGATGATCGGCGCGCCGAGCGCGCCGTAAGACACCGGCGCATTGTTGGCGATGGCCGCGACGCGGATGGCGTCCAGATCGGGAATGCCGATGGCGATCAGGATCGGGGCGACGAATGCCCAAGGGTATCCGAAGCCGACGAGCCCCTCCAGCAACGCGCCGAACGCCCAGGCGAACAGGATGGTCTGGACCCGCACGTCGCGGGTGCCTTGCTGCACCAGCCAGCGCCGCAGCTTGTCGAACGAGCCGGTCGTGACCAGCGTGTTGAACAGAATCACGCCCCAAAACGTGATCCAATCGACGTACCAGATGCCGGTGGCCGAGCCGTAAAGGTAGGCCCGCACGCCTTCGGCAAGGGGCATCTTCCAAACCCAGAGCGCCAGCAGGAAAGTGACGATCGAGCCGATCAGCACTGCGAGCCAGGCCGACATGCGCAGGCCAGCCAGCAGAAACAACAGCAGCAGCACCGGAACAAGCGCGACCAGCCAGGTCACGAACAGATTACCGGTCGGATCGAGTATTTGCGTAAACATTGGCGGTTCCCCCCGGATAGCGCCTTAACAGCGCCTATGCTGCTAAGTCTCGGTCGCTACCCGAGGATTGGCAAGTACCCCCACCAGACATCAAACGAACGAGATTTTTTGTCACCCCCGCGCGCTCTAGGCTAGCCCGCCAGCGTGCGCTATCTGGCGCCAACGGCGGGCTGCCCAAAGTTGTTAGCGAGCGACGATTGGCAATTGCCCGGCATTTGTGCCGACGCCCCGATACCGGAGGTTTTCAGTGAAACGACTTTCCTCGACAATCGCCACGATCTGGCGGCTGGCCGTTCCCTACTTCCGCTCGGAGGATCGTTGGGCCGGCAGGATTCTGCTCGGCGCGGTGATCGCGATCGAACTGTCGCTGGTCGCGATCCAGGTCATCCTCAACGAATGGTACAATCGCTTTTACAACACCTTGCAGGATCACAATTGGAACGCCTTCGTTAGCGCCATCCTGTTCTTCTGCGTGATCGCGGCGATCTATACCGTGCTCGCGGTCTATCAGCTCTACCTCAATCAGTGGCTGCAGATCCGCTGGCGGCGATGGATGACGGAAGTTTATCTGCGGCAATGGCTCGACGCCGCCAATCACTACCGCATGCAGCTTCTTGGCGACGCCGCCGACAACCCCGACCAGCGTATCGCCGACGACTTGCAGATGTTCGTGCAATACACGCTCACCATCTGCATCGGCATCCTCAACTCGGTAGTCACGCTGGGCTCGTTCGTCGTCATCCTGTGGCGATTGTCGGAGCTTGCGCCACTTACGCTGTTCGGCGCGACCCACAACATTCCGGGTTATCTGGTGTGGGCGGCACTGATCTATGCCGTGATCGGCACCGCGCTCACGCATCTGATCGGCTGGCGGCTCATTCCGCTCAATTTCCAGCAGCAGCGCTTCGAGGCCGATTTCCGCTTCAATCTGGTGCGCTCGCGCGAAAACGCCGAGCAGATCGCCGCGCTGGGCGGCGAGGCAGCCGAGCGCGAGCGCCATCTCAACCGTTTCAGCTCCGTGGTCGCCAATTGGATGGCGCTGATGCAGCGGCAGAAGCAGCTCACCTTCTTCACGCAAAGCTATTCGCAGGCCTCGGTGATTTTTCCCTACATCGTGGTCGCGCCGGCCTACTTCTCCGGCGCCGTCCAGCTCGGCGGCTTGATGCAGACTGCGTCCGCTTTCAACAGCGTGCAGAACGCGTTGTCCTACTTCATCACCTCGTACCGGAATATCGCCGAGTGGACCGCGATCATCGAACGCCTGAGCGGGTTCGAGGCGGCGATCGCCGCCGGCCGTCGGGCCGCAATCGCGCCGCCCGCGATCGAGATCGTTCCGCGCGGCGGCGAGGCGTTCGCGGTCGATCGGCTCGACGTTCGGCTGCCGAGCGGTGAGCCGGTTATCGCCGCCGACCACATCGGGTTCCCGGCCGGCGAGCGCATCCTGATCACCGGACCTTCCGGGGCCGGTAAATCAACCTTGTTCCGTGCCATTGCAGGCATCTGGCCATTCGGATCGGGCCGCGTGTTCGTGCCCAAGGGGGCCAAAGTCATGCTGCTGCCGCAGCGGCCTTACTTTCCCCTGACCACGCTTGCGGCGGCCGTCGGCTACCCGGCGGAGGCCGGCACCTTTGACGATGCGCGCGTCGCCGAAGCCTTAGTTGCGGTGGGTCTGCCTGAACTGGTCACGCGGCTCGGCGAAGAAGCGCACTGGAACCGCACGCTTTCGCTCGGCGAACAGCAACGCCTCGGCATAGCCCGCGCGCTGCTGCAGGCGCCGGATTACCTCTTCCTTGACGAGGCGACCGCCTCGCTCGACGAGGCCGCCGAAGCCGAGCTTTACCGGTTGCTGCAGGATCGCTTCAAGGGGATGACGATCGTCTCCATCGGCCATCGCTCGACGCTCGGCGCGTTCCACCGCCGCCGCGTGGAATTGGTGCCGGACGCGGCCCACTTTCACCTGCGCGAGGTTCCCCTGGCATCGGCGGCGGAGTGACCCTAAGTACCTTCGTGGAGTTATCGCGCTATCGCCGGCTGCGAGAGAGACGGAGATTGATCATGAAGGCAAGCGTTGACGGGCAGGTCGTCGCCCAGAGCGATGACATCGTCGAAGCCCATGGCTACCAATATTTTCCGCCCACGGCGGTTCACCTGGATTGGCTGGAGAAAGTCGAGAAGACGCCGAAGGACCTCGAATGCCCGCACGGCGTGCAGTTTTACGACGTCGTGGTTGAGGGCAAGCGCCACAAGCGCGCCGCCTGGTCCTACGAACGGCCGCGTCCGGAGATGGCGAAGGTCGGAGGCCGTTTTGGCTTCTGGGAGGACGTCAAAGTCGCCTAGCCCGCATCGTCATTGCGAGGGCCAAAGCGTCAAAGTAATCCGGAGCCCTACCGCGCCTGGATTACTTCGCTCCGCTTGCAGTAGTGACGACTACTAAGCCGCCTTCTTGCGGTTGGCTTCGAGCCGGGCGTCGACCAGCGCCACCTGCGCATCGATCGCGGGAAGACTCATGCCCTTTTGCGCGGCGATGAGCTGCACCAGCTTGTCGGCGCGCTCGATGTTCGGCGCGCCGTTTTGCAATGCTCGGGCGGCCGAGGCGGGACGCGTCAACGACTGCGCCGCCGCAGCGTATTTCTCGAACGGCACCAGATCATCGGGGTGGGCGCCAAGTTTGACGCAGAGCTCATTGACGAAATTGTAGACCGCTCGCGAGGTCTCGATATCGCCGTGCACCGCCTCTTGCGCGGTTCGCATGCCGTCCTTGGTGATACAGCGATAATTGCCGGCGAGCAGCATCGCCCATTTGGCGAGCGGCACGAAGATCAATTCGTAGACCTTGAGCTTCACCGGCAGCTCGGTCTTGCCCTCCGGCGTATCGAACCGGATCGCGTCGATCTCCCGCTGCAAGCGCCGCAGGATTTCGGTCGGCTGGTCGGCGGGAAATCGCGCCACCTTGAAATTGGTCGGCAGCGTCACCTGCAGGACATTGACCTTTTCGTCGGGCGGGCGGATCGCCTGCGGATCGGGACTGCACAGCGTGATAAAGGCCGGGTCGAAGCTGTTCCAGACACTTGCATCGGTATAGGCGGCCTTGAGCGGCTCGGTGTCGAGGCCGGGGATGCGCTTGAGATAGGCGAGCGGAGGCATGTTCATGATCGACATGCACGGCACCTTCGCCCGTCTCACCGCATCGAGCAATTCGCGCACGCCCGGCGAGCGATATTGCGGTTCCTGCATTGCGAGCCCGACCAGATCGTAGGCCTTCGGATCGATGCCGGCCGTGCCGCCGGCGCTCACCTTGCCCGGAAGCTTGCGCAAATCGATCTCGACCTGAGCATTGCGGCCGCGCACCGGCAGCCGCACGCGAAAACCTTCGGCGTTGATCAGATCGGCCTCGGCAGGCAGACAGACGAGCTTGACGCTATGACCGCCGAACAACAGCTTCGAGGCCAGTAACGAGCCGTAGGACGCACCCAAGATAAGGATGTTGTAAGCCGCCGCCATCACGACCTCCCTGATCCCCGGGTGATGCTACGAAGCGGCACGCGCCGACGCAACGGAGCGGCCGGGCCTCACCCCCGGCCGCCCAACGCGCCTCATCTCCCGTCCCCGGCCGCGAGAATCGAAAGCTTAGGTGCTGCCGCTATCGCCAAAGCCGGTGCCAAGCGGCGGCGGCCAGGTCGGAGCGGGTTCTGGTGTGTGCACCACCGGAGCCGGCTTCTTCGCCGGCGCCTTACGCTTCGGCGCGGCCTTCTTAGCGACCTTGGCGGTCTTTTTGACGGCCTTTTTGACGGTCTTCTTTGTGGATTTCTTCGCTGCCGCTTTTAATGTTTTCTTCTTGCGTGCCGGCGCCGCCTTTTTCTTGGCGGATTTCCTTTTCGCTTTCGATTTCGATTTCTTTGCCATGATCGACCTCCCGATCGATGCTCGAAACAAAAAATCTTATCGGTCCCCAAAGGGAGACCGGGTTCACGCCACAATAACGACTGGGCCCCCGCCCTCCGTTCAGCCCGCAGCTGCTGCCGAGCGGCTCGCCGAATGCCGGCGAAGCTGGCGAAGCCCCGGTGGACATGGCCCCCCTGTAGCCCAATCGATCAACTCGACCGTATGGACGACGGGAAGCTTCGTGCCCGCGGCGATCTGAGTCATGCAGCCGATGTTGCCCGCTGCAATCACATCAGGTCGCAATCTCTCGATAGTCCCGACTTTACGCTCGCGCAACCTTCTTGCGATGTCCGGCTGCATAATATTGTAGGTTCCTGCCGAGCCGCAGCACAGATGACCGTCTGGCACGTCCTTCACGTCGAAGCCGAGGTTGGCGAGCAGGCTTTTCGGCTGCTGGGTGATGCGCTGTCCATGCTGCAGCGAGCAAGCCGAATGGTAGGCGACGGTGAGTGGAGCATCCTTCGCCTTTGTTTCAAGCGGTAGCGCGGCAAGATATTCGGAGATATCGCGTGCCAAACCCGCCACTTTGGCGGCGCGTTCGGCATAAGCCTCATCGGTCCGCAGCATGAAGCCATAGTCCTTGACCGTGGTGCCGCAGCCCGAGGTCGTGATGACGATGGCGTCGAGGCCTTCGAGCGCGGTCCAGGCGTCGATGTTGGCGCGCGCCTGCGCAAGCGCCTCATCCTCGCGACCCATGTGATGGACCAGCGAGCCGCAACAGCCGGCGCCCTTGGCAACGACGACTTCGACGCCATGGCGGGTAAGCACGCGGATGGCGGCGGCATTGATGTCCGGCGCCAGAAGGTCGTTGACGCAGCCGGCGAGCAGCGCCACGCGGGCTTTTCGCGCCGATCCTGCCGCCGGGAAAGTCCGCGGCGCCAGCGGGGTGTGGGCATTCTGCCACGGCGAAAGACGCAGCATCGCGCCTAGGCGATGAAAGCCGATCGCCTCCACGAGCGCCGCAAACGGCTTGGCAAAACGCGCCGCGTCGAGCGCCACACGAAAACGCCGCGGATAGGGCATCAGTTTCGCCAGCATGGTGCGCAGCACCCGGTCGGCGAGCGGCCGGCGGAAAGTGCGCTCGATATGGACACGGGCGTGGTCGACGAGATGCATGTAATGCACCCCCGACGGACAAGTCGTCATGCAGGCAAGACAAGACAGGCAGCGATCAATGTGCAGCGCGACCTCGGCGCTCGCCGGCCGGTCATTCTCGAGCATGTCCTTGATCAAGTAGATGCGCCCGCGCGGCGAATTGAGCTCGTTGCCGTCAAGCACGTAGGTCGGGCAGGTCGCGGTGCAAAAACCGCAATGCACGCAGGCGCGCAGGATCTTTTCCAATTCCGCCACATCCGGATCGGCAAGCTGCGCCAGCGTGAAAGAGGTCTGCATCGTTACACCCCAGCCCACATGCGCCCGGCGTTGAGCACGCCTTGCGGATCGAAACTCTCGCGCACCCGCTTGGTCAAAGCTGCAAGCGGCGCTGCCTCCGGCTCGAACACCTCGACAGCGGCGCGCAAAGCCGCCGGCGCACGGATCAGCGTGGCGTGACCGCCCGCGGCGGCGACGATCGAACGCACCACCGCGGCGCCGGCATCATCGGCGGGCGGCAGCGCCGCCCAGATCAAGCCGCCCGCCCAATCATAGAGGACCTCGGCCTGCGCCCGCTCGATGAGCGCGCGGCCGACCTCGGCGCCGCGCGAGGGCAAAGTCGAGATGCGCCAGATCAGCCGCTCGCCGGAAGGACCGGCCGCGGCAAGCGGCGCCACGTCGCGCACCGTCCGCCACAGGCCGCGGGATGCCGCCTCGCTTAGCGTTCCGAGAGCACCGCATGGCGCGAGAAGCTTCTCCAGCGCCGCTTTGCGATGAGTGACCGAAGGAGCGACGCCTTCCAGCCGGAACGCTGTGACGCTGGCGGCACCGCCGGCTTCCGCGACCCGCGACGCGAGCGGCGCTGGAACGTGTGCCGCCGCTGAAACATCGGCGACTGAGCCCACCGCCGCCGCCATGGCTTGACCGGCAGCCGCGTCGTCGAGGTCGAGCACCACGAGCGTCGCTTCGGTCTCCGCCCGCGGCAGTATCTTGATCGTCACTTCGGTCATGGCGGCAAGCGTGCCCCACGAGCCGGCCAAAAGCTTGCACAGATCGTAGCCGGTAACGTTCTTCACCACCCGGCCGCCCGATTTGAACGTCTCGCCGCGACCGGAAACGGCGTCGACGCCGAGGAAATGGTCGCGCGCGGCGCCCGCCTTGATGCGCCGTGGACCGGACAGATTGGCGGCAAGCGCGCCGCCGATCGTGCCGACGCCGTGAGCGGCGCCAAGAAGCGGCCCGTAATCCAGCGGCTCGAAGGCGAGCTCCTGACCGTTTTTCGCCACCAGCGCCTCGATCTCCGCAAGCGGCGTGCCCGCTTTCGCCGCAAGCACGAGCTCCGCCGGCTCGTAAAAGACGACGCCGGACAGACCCGACAAATCAAGCGTCGCATCCCATTGCGCGGCACGGCCAATGGCGCGTTTGCTGCCGCCCCCGGCGATTTCCAGCGCCTTGCCGCCGGCAATCGCCCAGCGGACGGCCTCTTCGACCTCCGCATGATCGCGCGGTTTGAGAGTGCCTGTCATGAGCGCAGATGTAAGCATGTCGTGGGGATTAGCGAAGCGTAATCCGCTGCGCGTGGCATCCACCACCTCCCCGCGCCGGGAGCGCGCGTCGGGAGAGCGAAGTTCAAAATCGCGGCAGATCGGGGAACGCTACACGGCCGGCATGGACATGCATGCGGCCGAGCTCGGCGCAGCGGTGCAATGTGGGGAATACTTTCCCGGGGTTGAGCAAGCCTTTATCGTCGAAAGCGCATTTGAGCCGCTGCTGCTGCTTCAAATCGGCTTCCGAAAACATCACCGGCATCAGGTCGCGTTTTTCCACGCCGACGCCATGCTCGCCGGTGAGCACGCCGCCGACCTCGACGCACAGCCGCAAGATATCAGCGCCGAAGTTCTCGGCGGCTTCGAGTTCGCCCGGCTTGTTGGCGTCATAGAGGATCAGCGGATGCAGATTGCCGTCGCCGGCATGGAATACATTGGCGACCCGCAGCCCGTATTGCGCCGACAATTCCTGCATGCGGCGCAGCACTAGCGGCAGCTTGGCGCGCGGGATGGTGCCGTCCATGCAGTAGTAATCCGGCGAGATGCGGCCGACCGCCGGAAACGCGGCTTTGCGCCCGGCCCAGAACAACAGCCGCTCCGATTCGGAATTGGACGCGCGATAGACGACGGCACGGCACTCCCGGGCAATCTCCTCGACACGCCCGATGAGATGGTCGACCTCCGGGCCGGGACCGTCGAGTTCGACGATCAACAACGCCTCGACGTCGCGCGGATAGCCGGCATGGACGAAGTCCTCGGCGGCGTAAATCGCAGGCCGGTCCATCATCTCCATGCCGCCCGGGATGATACCGGCGCCGATGATGCGCGCCACGCATTCGCCGCCATCCTCCGAGGCATTGAAGCCGATCAGCACCGCGCGCGCGGTTTCTGGCCTGCGCAGGATACGCACCGTCACCTCGGTGACTACGCCGAGCAGACCTTCCGAGCCGGTGACGACGCCGAGAAGATCGTAGCCGGCGGCATCGAAATGGCTGCCTCCGAGCCGCACGATCTCACCGGTCACGAGCACCAATTCGCAGCCGAGCACGTTGTTGGTGGTGACGCCGTATTTGAGGCAATGCACGCCGCCGGAATTCTCCGCCACGTTGCCGCCGATGGTGCATGCAATCTGCGACGACGGATCGGGCGCGTAGTAGAAGCCGGCCTGCTCGACCGCCTGCGTCACCGCAAGATTGGTGACGCCCGGCTCGACGACGGCGACGCGGTTGGCAAAGTCGACGGCGCGGATGCGATTGAACTTGGCCATGCCGAGCAGGACGCCGTCGCCAAGCGGCAAAGCGCCGCCCGACAGCGAAGTCCCCGCCCCGCGCGGCACGACGCGGACGCCCTCGCGATGGCAATAGGCGAGCACGGCGGCAACCTGTGCGGTGGTATCGGGAAGGACCACGACCATGGGAACCTGGCGGTAAGCAGTCAGCCCGTCGCTCTCGTAGGGCCGCATGCCGTCTTCGGATGCAATGACGCCTTCGCCGGGCACGATGTGCCGGAGCGCGGCGACAATCTCGGCGCGTCGCGCCACTACCGTGTCGTCAGGTTCGGGCATCGCAACAGGCATCGAAAGCGGCTCCGTCGGCTGACCTCGCCTGCCCATTATAGCTGAAATGGCAACCGTATGATCCGCCGGCAACGCGCCGACGCGCCGCAGTCTGGCCGGCAATTCAGCGTTGACACGCTGCGCCGCGGCGGCTTCAACCGCTAGAGGAATTGACGGCCGAGGGCGCGGGACGGCCGCTAAACGAGGGGTTTGGGATGGTGACGAGGTTTGTAGTGACCGTCGCGTTGCTTGCCGCGACAAGCGGAACAGTCTTGGCGCAAGACGCTCAGAAGGGCGCCAATGTGTTCAAGAGATGCCTGCCCTGCCATTCCATCGGTCCCGGCGCCACAAACAAAGTCGGCCCCGAACTCAACGGCCTCGATGGCCGCCATTCCGGCAGCGTCGCAGGCTTCAATTACTCCGACGCCAACAAGAATTCCGGCATCGTCTGGAATGAAGCGGCGTTCAAGGATTACATCAAAGATCCGAGGGCCAAGATTGCCGGCACCAAAATGATGTTTGCCGGCGTCAAGAACGAGGGCGAAATCAATGACCTGTGGGCCTACGTCAAGCAATTCGACGCCCAAGGCAACGTGAAGAAGTAGCAGAGAGAGGCGCTTCGGCCCGATCTTGCTCCGTCCGCCGACCGGCGGCGAGCATAAGGCAGCAATCTGGTCTATTGTCCCCTGCATGCTAGCAGCGCAGGAGGCGCATTTATGATCAAGGATATTCTCGTCAGTCTGAGTGTCGGTGAGCAGGCCGGCGTTGCCGGCGACTATGCCGTATCCGTTGCCGCCGCATTCGACGCGCATCTTGCCGGCATTGCTTTTGTCTACGATCCGATCGTGCCGGTCTCGGGCGCGGGCTATATCCCCGCCGACGTCATTGAAACTCAGGAGCGCGACAATTCCGCCGCGGCCAAGACCGCGATCGACCGCTTTGCGGCGGCCGCAAAGCGCGCCGGCGTTACCATCGAGCCGCTGACACTCAGGGCGAGCTTCGCCGGCGTCGGCGATCAGTTCGGCAAAGTCGCGCGGCGCTTCGATCTGTCCATTGTCGGCCAAGCCGAGCCCGAGAAGGGTCCGGCGGAGGAAATCATCGCCGAAGGCGCCTTGTTCGAATCCGGCCGCCCGGTAATTATCGTGCCGTATATCCAAAAGGATCCGCTCAAGCTCGACCGCGTCCTGCTGTGCTGGGATGGCGGGCGGATGGCGGCACGCGCCATCGCCGATTCGATGCCGCTGCTTGAGCGCGCCGGACACGTCGAAGTCGTGATCGTCGCCAACGAACGCGGCAAAGAGGACGAGATTGAAGGCGCCGACATGGGCGCGCACCTCGCCCGGCACGGACTAAAGGTCGAGGTTAGGCGCACGGTGCTGGCGGACCTCGACGTCGCCGACGTGATCCTGTCGCACGCCGCCGATTGCAGCGCCGATTTCATCGTCATGGGCGGTTACGGTCATTCCCGGCTCCGCGAATTCGTGCTTGGTGGCGTGACCCGCAGTATCCTTACCTCGATGACCGTGCCGGTACTGATGTCGCATTGATCGGGGATCAGTAATCAGAAATCAGAGGTTCAAAACCTCCGTCTGACTAGCGACTACTGACGATCGACTTCCTGGGGAGGAAGCGCCATGTCCGACGTCCCGCTGAGCGCGGCGACCGAAGCGCGCCACAGCGCCACTCCGCTGTTGCAGATCGCTGACGTGACCATGCGTTTCGGCGGGATTGTCGCTCTCGAAGCGGTCAGCTTTTCGGTCGCCAAAGGCCGGATCGTCGGATTGATCGGGCCCAACGGCGCCGGCAAGACCACCTTGTTCAATTGCCTGAGCCGGCTGTATCGGCCGATGCGCGGCGAGGTTCGGCTTAACGGGCGATCGCTCAATCGCTGCGCGCCGGCCGACATCGCCGCGCTCGGCGTCGGACGCACCTTCCAGGCCTCGGCTTTGTTCGCCTCGATGTCGGTGCTTGATAACGTCAAAGTCGGCGCTCATGCCCGCGGCCGCAACGGGCCGCTCACCGACGCGCTGACGCTACCGCGCATGCGCCGCGAAGAGCGCGAGTGCGAGCTGAGCGCGCGGGCGATGTTGGCGTTCGTCGGCCTGGACGGCGCCGCGGCACTGCCGGCGGAGAGTCTGAGCCTGGGCGCGCGCAAGCGCGTCGAACTGGCGCGCGCGCTCGCGGCGCAACCGTCATTGCTGCTGCTCGACGAACCGGCGGGTGGACTCAATCACGAGGAAGTCGCGGCGCTCGGCGCCCTGATCCGCTCGATCCGCGATCAACTCGGCGTCACCGTGCTCTTGGTCGAACATCACATGGGCCTGGTGATGAGCCTCTCCGACCAGGTCGTGGTGCTCAATTTCGGCCGTGTGATCGCCGACGGGCCGCCGGACGAGGTCCGCGGCAATCCCGCCGTCACCGAAGCGTATCTGGGAACGCGGCACTGATGGCGCCGATCCTGGAGCTGCGCTCGGTCAAAGCGTTCTACGGCCCGTCGGAAGTCGTGCACGGCATCGACATCGCGGTCGAAGAAGGCGGCATGACGGTGTTACTCGGCGCCAACGGCGCCGGCAAGACGACGACGCTGCGCGCCATTTGCGGCATGGTGAAGAGCGAAGGCGAAATATTGTTCGCCGGCGAGCGGCTCGATCGCCGCGCCACCGAGAAAATCGCCGCCCTGGGGGTCGCGCATGTGCCGGAAGGCCGCGGCACTTTCGTTGCATTGACGGTCGAGGAAAACCTGCGGCTGGGCGGCTACGCGCGGCGCGCGACGGCGCCGGAACGCATGCAGCGCATGTACGGATATTTTCCGATCCTCGCCCAGCGCCGGCGCCAGCAGGCCGGCGCGTTGTCCGGCGGCGAGCAGCAAATGCTGGCGATCGCGCGCGCGCTGATGATGGCGCCGCGGCTCCTCGTGCTCGACGAGCCGTCCTTCGGCCTCGCCCCGCGAATCGTCGAAGACATTTTCACGATCATCGAGCGCATCCGGCGCGAGCAAAACGTCAGCGTGCTCCTGGTCGAGCAGAATGCGAGTCTGGCGCTTGAGCTCGCGGATCGGGCCTATCTCATCGAGACCGGCTACATCGTCACCTCCGGCAGCGCCAAAGCCCTGTCGGACGATCCTCAAATCCGCCGCTCCTATCTCGGCTACTGACGCACCCGCCATGCACGAATTCCTGCAACAGGTTTTCTCCGGCCTCGCCACCGGGGCGATTTACGCGAGCGTGGCGCTGGCACTGGTGATGATCTACCGCGCGACCGACCTGGTGAATTTCGCGCAGGGCGAGATGGCAATGTTCTCGACCTACATCGCCTGGACGCTGGTGAACGCCGGGCTGCCGTTCTGGGCCGCGTATCTGATCACGCTGATTGTTTCCTTCATCGGCGGCATGGCGATCGAACGCATCGTCATCCGCCCGGTCGAGAACGCGCCAGTGCTGGCGGCCGTTATCGTCACCATCGCTCTATTGCTGATTTTCAACGCCACGGCAGGTTGGATCTACAGCTACACCGTGCAGGATTTCCCATCGGCGTTTCCCGACCGGCCGCTGTTCGGTGCGCTGATGACGACGCGCGACCTCGGTGTGATCGGCGTGACGCTGGTGATGCTGGTTCTGCTGTACGGCTTTTTCCGCTTCACCCCGATAGGGCTCGCGATACGCGCTGCGGCGCAAAATCCGCAATCGGCGCGGCTGTGCGGCATTCCGGTCGGACGCATGCTGGCGATTGGCTGGGGCCTTGCCGCAGCGATCGGCGCCACCGCCGGCATCATGGTGGCGCCGGTGTTGTTCCTCGATCCGAACATGATGGGCGGCGTGCTGATCTATGCTTTCGCCGGCGCGCTTCTCGGCGGCATCACCAGTCCGCTCGGCGCGGTGGTCGGCGGGCTGATCGTCGGCGTCACCGAAAATCTGGTCGGCACTTATCTGATCGCGAGCCAGCTCAAACTGACGGTGGCGTTCGCGCTGATCATCCTGGTGCTGGTGTTCCGGCCGAACGGCTTGTTCGGCACGGCCATCGTGCGGCGGGTTTGACGATGGAAAACCCGATCGCCGTCGCCCCCGGCCAAGAACTTAGTGGCGAACTTAACACCGACCGTTACGCCGGGCTGAGCCTCGCCGCATGGCGTTCGATTGGCGCGCTGACATTGATCGCGCTCGCCGCCGTGCTGCCGTTCGGGCTGAGCAAATACCAGGTTTTCGAACTCACGATGGTGATGATCTATGCCATCGCCGTTCTCGGGCTCAACATCCTCACCGGCTATAACGGCCAGATTTCCCTCGGCCATGGCGGATTTTTCGCGGCCGGCGCCTATACCGCCGCCATCCTGATGCATCGCTATGGCGTGCCTTATTGGGCGACGTTGCCGCCGGCCGCGCTGATCTGCTTCGTCCTCGGCGTGCTGTTCGGTCTGCCGGCGCTGCGTTTCGAAGGGCCTTATCTCGCGCTGGTCACGCTCGCGATGGCGCTCGCCATGCCGCAATTGCTCAAATATTTCGACACCTGGACCGGCGGCCAGCAGGGCATCAACCTCGTCAAGCCGCAGCCGCCGTCCTGGCTCGGCCTCGACCGCGATCGCTGGCTCTACTTCGTGGCCTTCGTTGCGCTGCTTCTGGCGATCCGGGTCGCGGCCAATATGCTCAACGGCCGCACCGGCCGGGCGCTGGTGGCGATCCGCGACCATCCGATTGCAGCAGCCGCGATGGGCATCCACACGGCGCGCTATAAGACCATCGCGTTCGGCACGTCGACGCTGTTCACCGGCGTCGCCGGGGCGCTCTCCGCCATGGTCATCGGCTATGTCGCGCCCGAAAGTTTCAGCCTGTTTCTCTCGATTTCTTTTTTGGTGGGCTCCGCCGTCGGCGGCATAGCAACCATCGGCGGCGCGATCGTCGGCGGATTCTTTATTCAGTTCGTGCCGAATCTCGCCAACGACATTTCCGACGCCGCGCCTTGGGCGATCTACGGCCTGGCGATGCTGTTTTTCATGTACGCCATGCCCCGCGGTGTGGTCGGCTCGCTGGGACCTTGGTTCGGCCGTTTAAGACGATGGCGGCGGCCGATACCCCCTTACAGCAACACGGCCTGATAAAACCGGCGGCACCGGCCGGAAACCGTTTGGCGACGTCGGCTTCGGCCATTAAAGTCGAGAGCAAAAACTCAGACGCAAAACGCACAAACGGAGGAACGCGATGTGGACGAAACAAGCCATGCCTACCACGCTTGCGGTGGCGGTCCTTGTTCTGGGCAGCGGACTGGTTTGGGCAGCGGGCCAATACGGCCCCGGCGCCAGCGACACCCAGATCAAGATCGGCAACACCATGCCCTACAGCGGACCGGCTTCCGCCTACGGCGCCATCGGCAGGTCTGACGCAGCCTACTTCGCCATGATCAACGACCAGGGCGGCATCAACGGCCGCAAGGTCGACTTCATCAGCCGCGACGACAGCTATAGTCCGCCGAAAGCCGTCGAGCAGATCCGCCAGCTTGTCGAGCAGGACGGAGTACTGTTTACCTTTAATACGCTTGGCACGCCGCCAAACACCGCGATCCAGGGTTATCTCAACGACAACAAGGTGCCGCAGTTGTTCGTCGCCACCGGCGCCGACAAGTGGAACGATCCCAAGCATCATCCGTGGACGATGGGTTGGCAGCCGAGCTACCGGGTCGAATCGCGCATCTATGCCCGCTACATTCTGAAGAACCTGCCGAACGCCAAGATCGCCGTGCTCTATCAGAACGACGATTTCGGCAAAGACTATCTTGTCGGGCTACGCCAGGGCCTAGGCGACAAGGCCGCTAAGATGATCGTAGCCACGCAGACCTATGAGACCACCGATCCGACGGTCGATTCACAGGTCGTGGCGCTGCAGGGCAGCGGCGCGGACGTGTTGCTGACGGCGGCGACGCCCAAATTCGCCGCCCAAGCGATCCGCAAGGTTGCCGATGTCGGCTGGAAGCCGACGCAGTTCCTCACCAATGTATCGAATTCGGTCGGAACGGTGATGAAGCCCGCCGGTCTGGAAAAAGGCGTCGGCATCATTTCCGCGGCTTATCTCAAGGAGCCAACCGATCCGCAGTGGCTCGATACGCCGGAATACAAGGCTTGGCTTGCCTGGATGAAGAAATACAACACCTCCGGAAGCCTGACCGACAGCGACAACGTCGTTGGCTATTCGGTGACGCAGACCATGGTGGCGGTGCTCAAGGCCTGCGGCAACAATCTCACGCGCGAGAACATCATGAAGCAGGCCGCCAGCCTCCACGACCTGAAACTGCCAATGCTGCTGCCGGGTATTACCATTTCGACCGGCCCGGACGATTTCGCGCCGGTCAAGCAGATGCGGCTCGAGAAATTCGACGGCAAGACCTGGGTGTTGTTCGGCGACGTGCTGTCGGGAAGTTAAGACGCGCCGAGTTCCTCAGGCAGCGGCGTCTGCACCACAAGGCCGCGGGCGCGCGCATCGGGGACACCGAGCGCGCGCAGCGCAGCGAGCGTCAGCGACTGCACGACCTCGCGCTCGCGGCCGGTGGCGTCGGGCGCAAGCGGGCCGATCAGCCCCTCGACCACAAGGCCGGTGAGCGCCGCCGCGGCGAGCGTCGCATCCTGTTCGGGCAAACGGGCCTCGGCGATCGCAGACGCAATGCGCGCCGCAAATTCGTTCGCTAACGCCCGGCGGAACGCGATGCGCGGCACATCGAGTTCGGTGTCGACCGGCTCGGCGACCGCCGCAAAAGTAAGACGCCGATCGCGCAGCGCGCGCCGGCCGAAGGTCATGATCGCCGCCGACAGCGCCGATAGCGGGCCCGGGGCTGCGCTGGCGGCGCGGCGCAGGGCGCCGATCTCGCGCTCGGTCATTTCGGCGAGCAACGCCGCGACCAGGTCGATCTTGGCCGGGAAGTACCGATAAACGGTGCCGGCGGCGATGCCGGCGCGGGCCGCAACGGCCGCGATCTGAACCGCCGCCATGCCGCCTTCGCTCGCCATCAGCCGCGCGGCGGCAATGATGGCGTCGTGACGCGCGGCCAACCGGCGGACGACGTTTTCGGTGCGGCGATACGGCATTGGCGGCCTGTACGCGGGAATCGCGCCGCACACAGCGTAACAAAAAATGAATTAAGATTCAGCCCGCCGTTTCGGTGCGAGAAGCCGACAACGGCTATTCGCCGCGCTCCGCAAGCGACTTGGCGCGCACCTTAGCGAGCGTGGTCGCGGGCGTCGCCGCCTCGGGATCGACGACCAACCGGATGATCGCCGGCTTGCCGGACGCCACCGCTTCCTTAAAGGCCGCGGCGAAATCCGCGGTGCGCTCGACCGTCGTGCCGAAGCCGCCGAAGGCCCGCGCATACGCGGCAAAGTCCGGATTGCGCAGGTCGGTGGCGATGACACGCCCGGGATACTCGCGCTCCTGATGCATGCGGATCGTGCCGTACATGCCGTTGTCGGCGATGACGACGATCAGCGGCAGCCCGTATTGCACAGCGGTGGCGAATTCCTGGCCGTTCATCAGGAAGTCGCCGTCACCGGCGATGCAGACGACGGTCCGTTCCGGATAAAGCCGCTTCATGGCGACCGCGGCGGGAACGCCGTAACCCATCGAGCCCGAGGTCGGCGCGATGTGCGCCGCGAACCGACGGAAGCGGAAGAAGCGGTGAATCCAACCGGCGTAATTGCCGGCGCCGTTGGTGATGATCGAGTCGGCGGGAAGGTTGTCGCGCAGCCAGACCATGACCGCGCCGAAGTTGACGGCGCCCGGCTGCTCGGTCGGCTTCTCGGTCCAGGCGATGTAATCGGCGTGCGCGGCTTCCGCGGCGCCGCGCGGCGTGCCCGGCACGTCTAGTCGCTCGAGCGCGGCGGCGAACGCCGTCGGCGACGCCAGGATCGGCAGATGCGGGCTATAGACGCGGCCAAGCTCTTCGGCGCCGGGATGCACGTGCACGAAGGTCATTTGCGGTCGCGGAATGTCGAACAGCGTGTAGCTTTGCGACGGCAACTCACCCATGCGGCCGCCGATCAGCACAACGAGGTCGGACGACTTGATGCGCTCGAGGAGCTTTGGATTAGGACCGATGCCGAGGTCGCCCGCGTAGCTTGGATGCAGCGCATCGAACAGGTGCAGGCGGCGGAAGGTGGTGCACACCGGCAATGCGTATTTTTGCGCAAAGCGCGCGACGCCGTCGATCGCCTCCTGCGACCAGCGGCTGCCGCCGAGGATCAACATCGGAGCACGCGCGGCGCCGAGGAGCTGCGCAAATTTCGCCAGCTCGGCTGCGCCCGGCGAACTCTCGATCGCGGTGTAAGCGGGTGCATCGTCGATGGCGAGGCGCTCGGTCAACATATCTTCGGGCAGACTGATGACGACCGGCCCCGGCCGGCCGTTCGTGGCGGTGTGGAAAGCGCGGGAGACGATCTCCGGCACCCGCGCCGGATCGTCGATCTCGGCCGTCCATTTGGTCATCGAGCCGAACACGGCGCGGTAGTCGAGTTCCTGGAACGCCTCGCGATCGCGCATGTCGCGCGCGACCTGGCCCACGAAAACGATCAGCGGCGTCGAATCCTGGCTGGCGACGTGGATGCCGGGCGAGGCGTTGGTGGCCCCCGGCCCCCGGGTGACGAAGCAAATGCCCGGTCGGCCGGTCGCCTTGCCCACCGCCTCGGCCATGATCGCGGCGCCGCCCTCCTGGCGGCAGACCGTGACGGCAAGATTGCTGTCATGAAATGCGTCGATCACCGCGAGATAGCTCTCGCCGGGCACGCAGAACACGTGGCGGACGCCGTGGATCCGCAGTTGATCGACCAGCACCTCGGCGGCGCTGCGATTATTGGCCTTGCCGCGCATTGGCGTCTCCCACGAACAACTAAACGCAGCCGATTCGGTGCGACCGGTGTTGTAAACTTTGAATTGCCGCGACCCGCGCCGATAGTCCAGTGTTTTGCTCGGCGCGTTACCATCGCGTTAGCATACCGCGGCGGATTTTGATCCCATGACCGGCAAACCGGACAGCCAAAAGGACCAAGAGGAAGTGTTTGCTTTCCTCGCCGATCCCGCTGCCCACGGTGGGCGCAAGGTCGAGCGGATCGACACCCACGCGGCCTCGGTCTTTCTCGCCGGCGACCGCGCGCTCAAGCTCAAGCGCGCGGTGCGCTTTGCGTTTCTCGATTATTCGACGCTCGACAAGCGCAAGCAAGCCTGCGAGGCTGAGCTGTCGGTCAATGCACCCTACGCGCCGGAAATCTATCGTGGCGTCGTGCCGATCACGCGCACGGCCGACGGCAAGCTTGCCATCGGCGGCTCCGGCGAGGTCGTCGAATGGGCGGTCGAGATGCGGCGCTTCGACGAGAAGCGCACGCTCGACCATCTGGCCGGCGAGATCGACGAAGCTCTCGCCGACGCGCTCGGCCGTGCCGTCGCCGCCGCGCACGCCAGAGCGCCGAAGGCCGCCGCCGAAACCTGGATCGACGCGCTCGGCTCCTACATCGACGAGCACGCCGAAGCATTCGCGCACCATCCGGATGTGTTTCCGGCCGCGGCGGCCGCCACGCTGGCGCGTAACAGCCGCGCCGCCTACGAACGCATCGTTCCGCTTTTGCGCGAACGCGCCCGGCGCGGCTTTGTCCGGCGCATTCACGGCGACCTTCATCTCGGCAACATCGTGCTGATCGACGGCAAGCCGGTGCTGTTCGACGCCATCGAGTTCAGCGACATCATCGCCACGGGCGATGTATTTTACGACCTCGCCTTTTTGCTGATGGACTTGAGCGAGCGCGGTTTGGAGCTGCCTGCCAATATCGTCCTTAATCGCTATCTGGCCGAGCGGCGCGAGGACGCAGACCTCGACGCGCTGGCAACGTTGCCGTTCTTCCTGTCGATGCGGGCGGCGATCCGCGCCAAAGTCACGATGGCGCGGATGGAACGAGCGCCGGGCTCGGAGCATGGAGCGATTTCGCGCGCGGCGCGCGGCTATTTTGCTTTTGCCGAGCGCGCAATCACGCCGCCCGCAGCGCAATTTATCGCGGTCGGCGGCCTTTCCGGCACCGGCAAGAGCAAGCTCGCGCGGATGCTCGCCGCCAACATCGAGCCGATGCCCGGCGCCGTCATCGTGCGCTCGGACGTGGAGCGCAAGGCGCTGTTCGGGCTGCGCGAGACCGAAAAGCTGCCCACCGACGCTTACACCGCTGAAGTCGACGCCCGCGTCTATGCGCTCCTCGCCTACAAGGCGCGCCGCATCATCGCGGCCGGACATTCGGCACTCGTCGACGCAGTGTTCGCGCAGAATAACGAGCGCGCAGCCATCGCCGCGGCGGCGGCATCCGCCCACACGATCTTGCGGGGATTATTCCTAACCGCGGACCTCGCGACCCGGCTCGGCCGCGTCGGCGCGCGCGCCCACGACGCCTCGGATGCCGATAGCGCCGTGGCCCGCGCCCAGGAGGCTTACGATCTTGGTGCGCTCGACTGGACGCGGATCGACGCCTCGGAAACGCCGGAAACGACCTTGGCGCGCGCAAAAGCCGCATTGGACTTGCGTTGATTGACTGACACGGGGCCGCGCCAATATAAGCGCGGGGGAACCGGGCTTAGAGAGATAAGCGCGGGGGAACCGGGCTTAGAGAGGCTTCGATTATGGCTAGCACTGCATCGGCCACGACAGGGATCGAACACCCGGAAGAGCCGTCGCGGCGCGATTTCCTTTACATCGCCACCGGCACCGTCGCCGCGGTCGGCGCCGTCGCCGCCTTAGTCCCGCTCATCGCCCAGATGAATCCCGACGCCTCGACGCTCGCCGCAGGCGGTCCGGTCGACCTCGACGTTTCGAAGATCGAGGCCGGCCAGCAAGTCGTCATCCGCTGGCGCGAGCGCCCGATCTTCGTTTTCCACCGCTCCCCGGAGACGATCAAATCGCTGCAAGACCCCAAAATGGTGGCGCTGCTGTCCGATCCGAATTCCGAGCAAATGCAGCAGGCGCCCTACGCCGCCAACTGGCATCGCTCGCTCAAGCCCGAATACGGCATCCTGGTCGGCATTTGCACGCATCTCGGCTGCATCCCGATGTTCTATCCGCAGCCGAGCTCGACCAGCCCCGTCGCCAATTGGCCGGGCGGCTATTTCTGCCCTTGCCACGGGTCAAAATACGATCCGGCCGGGCGGGTTTTCTCCGGCGTGCCGGCGCCCTACAATCTTCCGGTGCCGCCCTACACCTTCGTCAGCGATACGACGATCCGGGTCGGCGAAAACCCGAGCGGTTCGCATTGGGATTTCAGCTCGATTCGGCAACTTTAAGCGCACCGTTCCTGCCACGCGTGCGTTGATAACATGAAATTCCGGCGGCCTTTGCGCATTGGACTAGTTCGGCTTTCGCTGCTGGCGATAGTCGTCGGCGTCGTCACCGGATTCGGCGCAGTCGTATTCCGCGCCCTGATCGGGCTTATCCACAACGTCGCTTTCCTCGGCCAGTTCGTGATGGCCTACGACGCCAGCGTCTTCACGCCGCGCGGTCCTTGGGGCGCTTTCATCATTCTCGTTCCGGTGATCGGCGGCCTGATCGTCACCTTCCTGATCACCAACTTCGCGCCCGAAGCGCGCGGCCACGGCGTCCCCGAGGTGATGGACGCCATCTATTACAAGCAGGGCATGATCCGGCCGGTGGTCGCCGTGATCAAGTCGCTTGCGTCGGCGCTCTCGATTGGCACCGGCGCCGCGGTCGGCCGCGAAGGCCCGATCATCCAGATCGGCGCCGCGCTGGGCTCGACGCTGGGCCAGGTTATTCGCATCGCGCCGTGGCAGCGCATCACGCTCGTTGCCGCCGGCGCCGGCGCCGGCATTGCGGCTACCTTCAATACGCCGATCGGCGGGGTGATGTTCGCGATCGAGTTGATGATGCCGGAATTGAGTGCCCGCACCTTTTTGCCTGTGGCGCTGGCGACCGGCACGGCGACCTTCATCGGCCGAATATTTTTCGGTATCCACCCGGCGTTCGAAATTCCGAACCAGCTGTTGGCGTCGCAGCACCCGGCCTCGCTGGTAGCGCTGCTGCTCTACGCGCTGCTCGGCGCCCTGGTCGGTCTCGCAGCAGCGGCTTTCGTTCGCGGCTTAAGCTTCGCCGAGGACATCTTCGAGGAGATCAAGAACCCCTATCTGCGCAGCATCATCGGCATGCTGATGATCGGCGTGCTGATTTATGCACTGCTCACTTTCGCCGGTCACTATTTCGTCGAGGGTGTCGGCTATTCGACCATTCAGGCGATCCTTAACGGCAACCTCGTCGTCCCGGCGCTGCTGGCGCTGTTGTTCGTCGGCAAACTCGCCGCCACCTCGATAAGCCTGGGCGCTGGTTCCTCGGGCGGAATCTTTTCGCCCTCGCTGTTCATGGGCGCGACCATCGGCGGCGCCTTCGGCCTTCTGGTCAATACGATGGCGCCGGTGGCGGATTTCGGCGTCACCACGTGCGCCATCATCGGCATGGCCGCCATGGTCGGCGGTGGCACCGGCGCCGCCATGACCGCCGTCACCATGATCTTCGAAATGACCCGCGATTACGATCTGGTGATGCCGAGCATCATCGCGGTGGCGCTGGCGATCGGCGTAAGGCGGTTGCTCTCGCAGGAGAACATCTACACCATCAAGCTCGTCGGCCGCGGCCACTTCGTGCCGAAAGCGCTGCATGCCAATATGTTTCTGGTGCGCCGCGCCCGCGATGTCATGGAAAAGGATGTGAGCATCCTCGACGCCGACGCCGATTTCGACGCGTTCCTGCGCCAGAACGCCGACCTTCGCGGCTTCAGGCACGTGGTGGTGACCCGCGGCAACCACATCGCTGGCGTGGTTCGCGTCAACACCACCCTGCGGCGCGGCGTCGAGCAGGCTTATAGCGGCGTGCATCTCGGCGACGTCGCGCAGCGCAACTTCACCATCGCGCGCGAAGGCGACATCATGTTCGACGTCGTACAGCGCATGGGCCGCCACGAGGCCACAATGGCGGTGGTGGTCAAAGGCCGCGGCCGCGGCCGGCCGTCGGAAATCATCGGCGTCATCTCGAAAGAGCACATTGCCGATTCGGTCGCCGACAGCATCAAGCCGTTCGGCGAATGACGCGGAGCTGATCGTCCCGGCGGGCTTGGCCTGGCCGGATGCTTTCTGCGGCCCCCTCCCCCATAATGCGGCATGGCTTTCGATGTCCGAGCGCTCGCCATTGCCACGGCGGGCTTCACCGCTTTCGTCAATCTCTATTCGCCACAAGCGCTGCTCCCGGAGCTGTCGCGCGAATTCGGCGTCGGCGCCGGCGAGATCAGTACGCTGATGACCGCGAGCACGGGCGCCATAGCACTGACCGCGCCGTTCACCGGCGCGCTTGCCGACGTCCTCGGCCGCAAGCGGCTGATTACGGCGGCGGGATTCGCCGTCTTGATACCTACCCTGATGATGACGTTCGCGACGACCGTGCCGCAACTCATCATGCTGCGTTTCATTCAAGGCCTGCTGTTGCCGCCGATCTTCACCGTCGCCGTCGCCTATGTCGGCGACGAATGGCCGCTGGCCGACGTGCCGCGCATCGCCGGGCTGTTCATCTCCGGCTCGAGCGTCGGCGGCTTCTGCGGGCGCTTCTTCACCGGCGTCATCGCCGATCTGGTGGGCTGGCGCGCCTCGTTTGCCGCGGTCGCGCTGCTCACCCTGGTGGGGGTTGTGATCGTCACGGTGGCGCTGCCGCGCGAACGCAGCTTCGTGCGGTCGGGCGATTTCCTCGCCTCGATGCGGCAAATGTTTGCGCACTTGGGCAACCCGCGGCTCCTCGCCATTTACGCGGTCGGTTTCGGCGTGCTCTTCAACTTCATTGCCACGTTTACCTATGTGAGCTTTCACTTGGCCGGTGCGCCCTATTTCTTCACACCCACGCTCTTGGGTGCGCTGTTTGCCACTTATCTCAGCGGCAGCGTGATCGTGCCTTGGGTGGGGCGCGCGATCTTGCTCTTCGGCCGCCGTCGCTTCGTGCTTGGCGTCATCGCGGTGTGGATCGCCGGCGCGCTCGTGATGCTCGCGCGACCGGTCGGCGTCATCATTTTCGGGCTTCTGATTTGCGCCACCTGCGGCATGATTTGTCAGGCGGTATCGACCGGCTATGTCGTCACCACAGCTAAGGAAGGCCGCTCGTCCGCCGCCGGCCTCTACGCATCGATGTTCTATTTCGGCGGCAGCGCCGGAGCATTCCTCATCGGCTTGGTCTGGAACGCAACCGGCTGGGCCGGCTGTGTCGCCGCGATCGTCGCCGTGCAGGTGGCAATGGCGGCGGTCGTTGCCGTTGCCTGGGAGCGGTCGAGGATATGAAGCCTGGCGTCGCGGCGGATGAAAAGCACGCAGCGGGATCGATTTGATACCAATCCGGTATTGCGCAACCCCAAGCTGAAACCCGCCGACGAGATGGAATTCGAGGCGCTGGCGCCGGTGGTTACTTCTCGACGAAATTCTCACAGCGCTGGATCTGGTCATTTTGTCCCCACGGCATGATCGGCACCGTCGAGGTTGAATTCTTCGGTGAGCCTTCGATGATGCGGTCGGAATAGACCATGTAGACCAGCACGTTGCGCTTGGTGTCGCAGTCGCGCACGATCTGCATCTTCTTGAAGAACAGCGAACGGCGCTTGCGGAACATGTCCTCGCCTTGCGCGAATTTCGCCTGAAAGCGGATTGGGCCGATCTGCCGGCAGGCAAGCGAAATATCCGACACCTCCTCGGCGACGCCGAGCCAGCCCTTCACACCGCCGCGCTCGGGAACGGTGAAATGGCAGGCGACGCCCTCGACATCGGGATCGTCGATGCCATAGGTCGCGAGCTTATCGTTCGGCGTGAGCAACTTGAACGTCGTCGAACGCCGAAAGATCAAATCCGGTTCGTCGCCTGCCCGCACCGGCGCAACTGGCGCGACTATGACGCCACCGAGCAACAGCAATAGAAAGAGCCTGAGAGCTTTGGACATCAGCGGCTGTCGAGATTGGAGACCTGCTTCACGTCGCGCGACAGCGGCGCGACGAAGCCGCCGGCGCGCGCCGCCTCGTCGAGCCCGGCGCGATCGAGCGCCTCGTCATGGGCATAAACGTCCTCACGAAACTCGATAGTGCCGTCCCGGGTCATCCAGCCGGTGAGATAGACCCAGGCGACCGGCATTTTGCGCGGCAGATTGATCGCCCTGCGCACGCCGGTGGCGATGCCGGCATCGATAGCGGCGCGATTCCAACCGGGCGGACCGTCCTGCAGAATCCAGGCGGCGAGATCGCGGACGTTGTCGACGCGGGTGCAGCCATGCGAGTTGAAGCGGTAATCGTTGTCGAACAATTTTCGCGCGTCGGTGTCGTGCATGTACACCGAATAGGGGTTCGGCATGTCGATCTTAAGATAACCGAGCGCGTTCCAGGTGCCCGAATCCTGACGGATGGTGAAGTTCGGCGAGCGGTCGGAAGACCAGTCGATGCCGTGCGGGTCGATCTCTTCGTCGCGCGCGCCCAAAACGCGCATGTGCATGCGGCTCAGATAACTCGGATCCCTGCGCATGTGACGAAAAATCTCGTTCTTGGTGATCGAAAGTGGAACGGTCCAGGTCGGATTGAGATCGACCGCGGTGATATAGGTGGTCAGCGTCGGCGACGGCTTGTCGATCTTGCCGACGATGACGCGATAGCGCCGCTCCACCTTGTCGTTGGCGACCGCTTCGACGAAAGCGGCGGGAATGTTCACAACGACGTAGCGTTCGGCGAAAATGAAATCCATGCCGAGCAGCCGCTCGAGCGAGGCTTCGAGCTGCTTGATGCGTTGCGCGACCGGAACGTTGAGCGCCCGCAGCGTCTTGGCGTCGATGCTGCCCGTGGCGGCCAGGCCGTGGCGCAACTGGAAGTGCTTGACCGCTTCGGTCACGGCGGCGTCGTATTCGTCGCCCGCTTCCTGCTCGGCCGGCAAATCCTCGGTGATGGCGAGACGCCGGCGCAGCAAAGCGACCGTCGGATCGTTGACGCCCGGGGAAAGCTTGACGTCGGCGGGAAGCGCCGGCCAGCCGCCACGAACCGCAATGTCGGAATAGCTCAGCAGCGCTTCTTTGATGCGCTGATAGGTGCCCTCGTCGAAAACCGGATCGGCCGACAGCGCCAGCGCCGCGGCTGAACGCGCTTCGGGCGTCGACGGAGGCTTGACCGTCGCGCGCGACGGTTTGGCCGGATGTGGCTTGGCGGCAGGTGGACCAGCGGTAACCGATGACGGCGCGGCGGCCGGACTTATGAGGACCGGCTGGCCGACCACTTTCGGCGGATCGGCGGCTGCGGACCCAGCCGCCAACGCGAAAGCAACGCCAACAATCAAGCTCTTCCGCACGAATCGCCCCTCGGCTACGCCCCAGATATGCTATCGCTGTGGCGGCATTTGGACCAGATGCGGCCACAGCCACGCGTGCGCGCCGCTGCGCGAATATCGCGATATTGGCATATAATAACTGACGCGGCGTTCGTGACCTGTGGTTGGTATCATGTATCTCGGCATCGACATCGGCGGCACCTTCACCGACCTCGTCCTGATGGACGGTGATGGCAACATCTCAACCGCAAAAGCCCCCACCACGCCCGGTGAACTGGAAAAAGGCGTATTCGATGCCGTCGCCGTTGCGGCCGAAGCGCAAGGATTGCGGCCCGAGGAATTGCTCGGCCGCGTCACCGCCTTCGGCCACGGTACTACCCAAGCCACCAACGCCTTGATCGAGCGCACCGGCGCCACCACCGGGCTGATAGCAACCCGCGGCTTCGGCGACACGCTCGCGTTGCAGCGGCTGATGGGATTCACCGCCGGCATTCCAGTCGAGCATCTCGGGCGGTATAGCCGTCGCCGGTATCCCGATCCGATCGTGCCGCGTCGCCTGGTGCGCGAGGTGCGCGAGCGCGTCGATCAAGCCGGACGAGTTCTCGTTGCCCTCGACGAAGACAGTGTGCGCTCTGCGGTACACGAATTGATCCAAGCCGGCGCGCAGACCTTCGCGGTGGCGCTGCTTTGGTCGTTCCGCAATCCGGCGCACGAGCAACGGGTCGGCGCCATTATCTGCGATATGCGGCCGGATGCGTTCGTCAGCCTGTCCTGCGAAGTCTCGCCGATCATCGGCGAATACGAGCGCACCGCGACGACGGTGCTCAATTCGTATCTTGCGCCCAAGGTCGCCAACTATCTCGACCGCATCGAGAGCCTCCTGCGCGACCGCGGCTTTCGCGGCAAGTTCAACGTCCTCAACTCCGCCGGCGGCGTCGTTCCGGCGCAAGAGGCGGCGCGCAAGCCGGTGCTGCTGGTGGCGAGCGGCCCAGCCGGCGGCGTCATGGGCTCGCTGCAGCTGGCGCAGGAGATCGGCCACCACAACATTATCACCACCGACATGGGCGGCACGAGCTTCGACGTGGCGCTGGTGGTCGACGGCAAGCCGCTCGTGTCGGGTACCCACGAGGTCGGCGGCTTTCATCTCAACACGCCGGTCATCGACATCCGCGCCATCGGCGCTGGCGGCGGTTCGATCGCGCGGGTCGAGACCGGCCTGCTGCGGGTCGGCCCGGACAGTGCCGGCGCCGTGCCGGGCCCGGTCTGCTATGGGCGCGGCGGCACGCTCGCCACCGTCACCGACGCCGATCTGGTGCTCGGCATTCTCTCGCCCGATAACTTTCTTGGCGGCCGCATGAAGCTCGACCTTGACGCCGCGACGGCCGCGATCCGCACGCAGATCGCCGCCCCGCTCGGCATGAGCGTGGAAGCGGCCGCAGCCGGCATCCGGCGCGTCGTTGACGGCCACATGGCCGATACTCTGCGCGAAGTCACCATCGGCCGCGGCCACGATCCGCGCGACTTTGTGTTGCTCGCCTATGGCGGCGCCGGGCCGGCGCACTGCATCGGCTACGGCGCCGAGCTCGGCGTGCCGCGCATCCTCATACCGGCCACCAGCATGGCGCATTCGGCTTACGGCGCGCTTGCTTCCGACGTCCAGCAGTCCGCGGAACGCTCGCTGGTGTTGCGCGCCGGAGGTGGCGTCCGCGACCCCTGGGAAGGCCTCGACTACGAGGCCATCAATGCCGTATTCGCGGAACTGCAGGCGCGCTGCCTCGCCGCGATGGAGCAATCGGGATTCGCCGAGAACCAATCGGAGCTCGCGCGCTCGATCGACATGCGTTATCGGCGGCAGACCCACGACTTGATGGTCCCGGTGCCGGACGGAGCGGTAACCGCGGCCACCGCGCGCGCTTTGGTCGAGAGCTTCGAGCGATCTTACGAAGCGGTTTACGGCAAAGGCGCCGGCTTTCGTTTCGCCGGCATCGAGTTGACCACGTTCCGCGTCGTCGCGGTCGGCCGCACGCGTAAGCCTTCGATCAGCAAGCCGAGCGCGGTCGCAAAGCCGAAACCGCAGCGGCGGCGCATCTTCGAGCCGGCGACGTTGAAATGGACCGACGCCGACGTATTCCAATGGCCGGACCTGCCGGCGGAATTCTGCGTAACCGGTGCCGCCGTCATCGAGCATCCCGAGACCACCGTTTATGTCGGCCCCGGACAAACGGCGCGGCTCGACGCCGCCGGCAATCTCTCCATCGAGCTTGGCTGACGAGAAAACCCCGATGATCACCACGCTTCAATCGCCGCGCAGCAACACACCGATCGATCCCATCACCTTCGAAGTGATCCGCCACAAGCTCGAAGCCATCACCGAGGAACAGGCGATCACGCTTAAGAACGTTTCCGGCTCGCCGGTGGTCACCGAGGCGACCGATTTCAACGTCGGCATCTATCTCGCCGACGGCGCCATCGTGAATATGGGCCCGCAAGTGATCTTCCACGCCGGCACCATGTCGACGGTGATCTATTCGATCATCGAGAATTTCAGCGACAACCCCGGGATCAACGAGGGCGACATGTTCATCCTCAACGATCCCTATCGCGGCGCGATCCATCAGCCCGACGTCTCGATCGTGATGCCGATTTTCCACGAGGGCCGCCGCATCGCCTGGACCGGCTCGTGCGCGCACGAACTCGACACCGGCGGCATGACCTTCGGCAGCTGGGCGTTTGCCGCCACCGAAGTGCAGCAGGAGGCGATGCTGCTGCCGGGCGTGAAGCTGATCGAGAATGGCGTACTGCGCGAAGACATCTGGCAGATGGTCATGGGCATGACGCGCCTGCCGCATGTCGTCGGGCTCGATTTCAAGGCCATGATTGCCGCCAACAACGTGGCGGCGCGCCGCTTTCATCAACTGATGGAGCGGTACGGGGTCGAGACCGTCGATCGGGTGATGCGTACCGAGATCGACACCTCGGAAATGCGTTTGCGCGACCGCCTCAAGCTCATTCCCGACGGCATCTATCGCGCGCGCGACTTCCTCGATCACGACGGTCACGCCAACCGGCTTTATCAGATCGAAGTCGCCGCCATCAAACGCGGCGACACCCTCACCCTGGACATGTCGGAATCGTCCCCGCAGGCCCCCGGCTTCATCAACTGCACGCGCTCGGGCCTGCGCGGCGCATTGTTCACCGGACTCTTGCCGATCCTCGCCCCGGACATCCGCTGGAACGAAGGCGTGCTCAAGCCGGTGACGATCGAGGTGCCCGAGGCCAATATCTGCAACGCGCGCTGGCCGACGCCGGTGTCGGGCGCGACCATCTCTACCGCCTGGGTGGCGCAAAACGTCGCCGTCGCCGCACTCTCGCGCATGGTGTCGGGAGTGCCGGACCTGGTGCGGGAAGGCCAAGCCGTCACCAAGGGACAAATGTCGGTATTGACCATGGGCGGCCGCGATCGCGACGGCGGGCCGTTCGGCACGTTGCTGATGGACTCCATGGCCGGCGGTGGCGGCGCCTACATCGATCACGACGGGCTCGACGGTTCCGGCGATTACTCGATTCCACGCCCGCGCATCGCCAATGTGGAGGCGAACGAGGCGGCTGGGCCCTTCCTTTATCTGTTCCGCTCCTTCATCCCCGACACCGCCGGCGCCGGCAGCATGCGCGGCGGCGCGACGACGGGCCTTGCCGTGACCCCGCACGACACGGACGAACTGCACACCATGGTGGTCGGCCACGGCGTGCAGGTGCCCAATTCCGTCGGTCAATTCGGCGGCATGCCCGGTGCCTGCGCTTTTCATCTGTTGCGCACCCCTTCCCCGCCTGCCTCGGCAAGCGGTGGCCGCACGGGAGACGGCATCGGCGATCTGATCGACGCCAACACCCATATGCACGACCTGTTCGCAGCCGGCGGCTCGGTCGAGCGCTTGGATTCAAAGCCCGGTCACTTCCCGCTGCATCACGGCGATGTGCTCGCTTACTCGTTCCAGGGTGGCGGCGGTTACGGCGATCCGATCCGCCGCGATCCGGCGCGCGTCGCCCGCGACGTCGATGGTGGCTTGGTCACGCCGCACTGGGCATCGTTGCTTTATGGGGTCGTGGTGCGCGACGGCGCGGTCGATGCCGTGGCGACGCGCGAGCGCCGCCGCGCTATCCGGACCGAGCGCCTCGACGGGCGCGCACCAAAGGCCGAGCCGCCTGAAGGCGACGGCATCGCCGCGGTCTGCCCGCTGATCGACGGCGGCAGACGATTTCGCTGCATCTGCGGCAATGATCTCGGCCCGGCGACGCAGGATTGGAAGGCGCTAGCCACCGCGCGCACGGTGTCGCCGGACGCATGCGGGCCGCACCTGACGCTCCACGCCGAACTGGAGCTGCGGGAGTTTATTTGCAGCGACTGCGGCACGCTACTCGAGCTCGAAGTCGCCCGGCGCGGGCAGCAATCGCTGGCGACAATCGTCCTCGACGCCTAGGGCGGCCAGGGCCCTTAAAAATCGCGCCCAACGCGTCACGCCGTGGCGGGCGACGCAACAGGCAACACCACTTTGAAAACCGAGCCGCGTGGCTGGGCCGGCGCGGCCGAAAGCCGGCCCTCATGGCGCTCAATGATCATTCGGCAAATTGCCAATCCCAATCCCATGCCCTGAGGTTTCGTCGTTACGAACGCGTTGAAGATGTTTTCAAGCTGCGTCGCGCTAATTCCCGGCCCGGAGTCCTCCACGGCAACGGTTACCGAATCCGAGCCGGTCCGCTGGGATCTGATTTGCAGCAACCGCTGACCGGCCTCGACGGCGTCCATCGCTTCGACCGCGTTGTGAATGAGGTTGATGAAGACCTCCTGCAATTGGCCCCTATGGCCTGGAATTGGCGGCAATTGCGCCGACAAATCGACCTTGATCGCGACGCCGTGAGACTTCAGCTCTTCAGCCAGGTCGCGTAGCGCGCCGCGAACCAATTCGTTCACGTCGACCGGCTCTCGTCCGCGATCGGACGTGCCGAACAGCGTACGAATATTGTCGAAGACTTCGCTCGCGCGATGGCTGTCTCTGACCATTCTGTTCAACGCCGCCTGCGCCTCTTTGAGGTTGGGCGGCATTTGGGCGAGAAATCGCAGCGCCGCATTGCCGTTCGAGGCGATGCCGGAAAGCGGCTGCCTCACCTCGTGGCCAATCGACGCCGCCATCGCCTCCAAGTTCATCAGCTTATTTTCGCGTTCGCGGTTCAACAGCGTTACGAGTTCGCGCAGCTCCCGGGTGCGCTTTTGCTCCATCTCGAGCAGTCGGGCATTGGCAATGGCGATAACCGCCTGGCTGGCGAAGGTCTGCACCAGCGCGATCTGCTGTTCCGAATAAGGCATGACTTCTTTTCGCGTCAGGGCAAACGCGCCGATGGTTTCCGCTTCTCTCAACAGCGGCACGCCGAGATGGCTGCGGTAGTTGCCGCGCGATTGGTAGCCGTGTCCCCTGAATTCCGGATCGGCAAGGACGTCCGGAATGTGCACGGTCTCGCCTTCGATGATGACGCGCCCTGAAACCGTTCCGCGGCCCGGGGTAATCGGATTTTGCGCGGCAAATTCCTTGAACTCGCTGGAATGACCGCAGCTCGCGGCGAGCCTGAGCACGCCACTCTCAAGCAACCAGATATTCGCCGCATGGGCGTTGCACAGATGCATCGCGGACGCGACGAGCCGATTAAGGACGCTCTGCAGATCGAATGTCGAGCCGCTGATGACTTCGAGTACTTCGAAGGTCGCGGTCTGCTGCCGGAGCGCCTCTTTCAGGTCGCGCGCGAGTCGTGCAACTCTCGTCTTGTCGGCGGATGCGGCCGGTCTGCGCGCTGGCGCAGGCTTTGAGCCATCGCGGCGCTTGAACGTCGCCGTCTTGCGACGCCGCGTTTTATTGGTCGGAGTGCCCGCTTTCGATCGCCTTCTCATAGTGCCCCCGAAATCGGGAAAAGGCATCGTAGCGGAACAAATATATCACACCCGCCGCTTCAGGTACAGGCGGAGCGGACAATCCGCCGAATCCAGCAACGTGCGGCGTATCTAAAGGTGGGCAACCGCTGAGAGGGAATGCGAAATAGCGTTCGCGATCAAGCTTCGCACCGTCGGTAGAGCCGCGCGTGAGCCGGGTCGACAATTGGGCTGAACATTGGGTCGCAGCCCAGCGGAGGCCGCTTCCCCGACGACCGCATCGTGCTTGGCGACAGGACGTTCGCGCGCGGCGGCGAAGCCGAGACGATCGGCAAGCGATCACCCTTTTTGATCGCATCGGTGACGACTGGGGCACTGATCGCAGCGCGCGGCTCCGGCTTCGCGGCGCCGAGTGCATTCATCGCGCTGTAGCCGATGAACATCGCGCAACCCACCAGCGCGATGGTGTACCTGAGATACCGTGGATGTGTACGACGCATTACTCGGTCCTCTACCCGTTCTAGCGCTGCACTTGCCGGGTGCGGTCGACCATCGGGCCGCCGGCAGCTATGACGCGCACAATGCGCGCGCCGCCATTTTGCGACCGGCTGTCGCGGAGGCAGGACGCCTCGTAATACGGCCAAGCTTGGGTGCAGGTGGCGCTACGCACATTGGAGACAGGCGCGGCGGCCGGTTCGATTAAGCTGGTTACGTCCCGGGCCGCCGATTGAACCGCCGCCACGGCTGGAGCCGGTGGCGGAACGAACCCGACAAGAACCGCAGCGCCTACCGCGGCAATGATGATTGCAAAAAAGCCCCTGATCATTTCGCCCTCCAGCGTCCAACAGATAAGTGTTGCTTCCTCCGGCAGTGCTCAGCGCATGCTCTGGTCGAAGATGCCCCCGTGCCTCCGCGCGGTAGGCGGGGCGATCGGCGTCGCTTGCGCCACGTGCTGGTTGACGTGACGGTCGTTCGCGGGCAACACCACGACTTTGGTGCCGACGCGCGCGCGCTCGTAGAGGTCGATCACGTCGGCGTTGAGCATGCGGATGCAACCGCTCGACACATGCGTGCCGATGCTCGACGGCTTGTTGGTGCCATGAATGCGGTAGACCGAGCCGCTCAAATACATGGCGCGCGCGCCGAGCGGATTGCCAGGACCGCCGGCCATGAAGCGGGGCAGATAGGGCTGGCGTGCCAGCATGTCGGCGGGCGGCAACCAGTCCGGCCATTCCGACTTGCGCTCGATCGTTCTGGTGCCCGACCAAGTAAAGCCGTCGCGGCCAACTCCGATCCCGTACCGGACCGCTTTGCCTCCGCCGAGTACGAAATAGAGGTACGTTTTCGGCGTATCGACGATGATCGTGCCGGGCGCCTCGGAGGTCGGATAATCGACCACTTGGCGAAGCAGCCGGGCCGGAAAATCCGCAGGAATATTCGTTTCCGCGGACGCGGCCGGCGGCGGGATGATCGCACGATCGACCGGGCTGTCACTTTGCTCGGTCGCAAAAGCCAAGAGCTGGGTTTGTGCACTGACCGGGCAGAATGCGCCAGTCGCCATCACGATCGCCGCACCGATTGCGCTCGCAACGGTCGCGCGTGTCACGTTCGTATTCATCCGCCGCTCCCCGTCCTAGTTATTATGAACGGGAGATTAACGGCTCAGTGCCGGCGGACTATTGAACGTTGGGTAGCGGCTGGTATCTCAACGGCGGGATGCGCTGTACGTTCGTATAGCGAGTTCATCGACCGCGCTGGAAAGCCGCGCACTATACTAACGTACAGGCGGCATCCTCATTTGACATAGTGCTGCTTCCCCTATGTGCAGTGGAGACGAGCGGCGCGCCCGCGCTATTGAATGGATATCAGGCTGATTGGCCGGCGCCCCATCCCCCCCCGACACCCCCGCCGACTAATCCCTAGATAGAGGCAACGTCTGCCAGGAGCCCCAAGCGAAAAGCTTGGGGCTCTTTTTTCGTTTGCACGCCGTGCTTTTTGGCATGCCGTGGCCCGAGGCGGACCTTGGCTTCGACCGGCGATATCGCGCCCCACTTTCCCGCTCCGGGAATTTCCGACCAATGGTCTCCGGCCACCTCCGGCGGTGGCCGCCCCGGCTTATCCTTGGTACATTGCCACCGCGAGACCGGCGACCTCATGGGATGGGGAGCGCTGATCGCTACGGATTTATTGCCAGCGATGCTGGACGCCTTCGGGGGGCGCTGCAAAAACTGAGTGATGTTGCGCCCGGGCAACGGTAAAGACCGATGAACGTACGCGCCGAACCACAATCGATCGTGTTGGTGATCGACGACGACGTTTCTGTGCGCGAGGGCTTGTCCGCGTTGTTCAGATCGGTCGGCCTGCAGGTCAAGGTCTTCGCTTCCGCTTCGGAATTCCTGCAAAGCAAGTTGCCGGACGGCCCGAGTTGCATGGTGCTCGACGTCAGGCTGCCGGGATTGAGCGGACTCGACTTCCAAGCGGAACTCGTCAAAGCGAATATCCAGATTCCGATCGTGTTCATAACCGGCCACGGCGATATCCCGATGACGGTGCGCGCCATGAAAGCCGGCGCGGTCGAGTTTTTGCCCAAGCCGTTTCGCGATCAGGATATGCTGGACGCGGTGCAGACGGGTCTTGAGCACGATCGCGATCGCCGCAAACGCGCCAGCGACAGCTCAAAGCTGAGGGCGAGCTTCGAAATGCTCACGCCGCGCGAGCGGGAAATCATGGGGTTGGTCACGACCGGCCTGATGAACAAGCAAATTGCCAGCGAAATAGGAGTGAGCGAGGTCACCGTGAAACTTCACCGCGGCAATGTCATGCGCAAGATGGCGGCGAAATCGCTCGCCGATTTGGTGCGTATGGCCGATGCCTTGGACATTCGCCGGACGAAACCGTAAACCTATACTCAAGTATAGTTCCTGCCACCCTTCCGATATCAAAGATGGGCTAGTGTTCAGTGGCGTTCGTCACGCCCAATCGCTTATCCCTTAACTCAACAAGGTCTTGACGTTGCCCAAGGTGCCGGTGATCTCCATCATAGACGACGACCAATCCGTCCGGGACGCTATGGAAAGTCTCGTGCGGTCGTTGGGATACAGCGCCGTCACATTCGCTTCGGCGGAGGACTACCTGAAGTCTGACCGGCTTGGCGATTCATCGTGCCTTATCGTCGATCTGCGAATGCCGGGCATGAGCGGGGCCGACCTGCAGGACTTTTTGATTGCCGACGGTCAAGCGACGCCCATTATTTTCATGACGGCGTCGCGCGATGAAGCCGTACGTAAGCGCGTATTGAATGCGGGAGCGCTCGGTTTCCTGCGCAAGCCGATCGATGATCGTTCGCTGATTGATTGCCTCAGGCACGCATTGTTCGGGCGTCGCGATCGGCCGCTCGGAGAAATCAGCCGCTGATACGGTGAAATAGGCGCTTGTACCGGAAAATAGGCGCTCGTGCCGGCACGCATCGTACCGGCGCGGACCCCAGACCAAAGTACAGGTCCCCCAACCTTTTCCGCTACAGGGCGTCTACCAACGCATACTGGCTTTGCGCGCGGCGGCTGCCATAACGTAATCATGGCAAATGAATTGTTACTGAATTGAACGGCGGGGGACCGCAATGAATCACTCGATGTACAGCGCCGATCACCGGACCCATTTAAAGATTGTGGTCGTCGGTCTTTTTTGCGCGGCTCTGGTCGCGGCTGTGGGCGTATTTGCCCACGTCAGTGACATGGATCTCGGCACCGCGCCGCTGGTCAAAGCGGGCCACTCCACCACCGTGAGCGGCAGTTTACGGACAATCCGCTAGGTCGTCGAAAGAGCGGCTGGCTTTACAGCAAGGTTATTGAGGCCGCTTCGTGCGGCCTTTTGCTTTTGCAGCCTAATGACTTTTTGCAGCCTAGGACTGCGGCTGCGGCTCCATCGGACCCGCTTCCGGCCGTGGCCGGTTGCGACCGGCGCCCGCGGTCGGCACGGTTGACGCGCGCGGACCTGGGGGCTCGATCGTGGTCTCGCGGTTAGGCCGCTTGCCCATCAAGAGATCCTTGATCTCGTCCCCGCTCATGGTCTCGAATTCGAGAAGCCCCTTGGCAAGCGTCTCCAGATCGGCACGCTTGTCGGTGAGGATTTGCTGCGCTTCCTGGTAGCCGGTCTCGACCAGACGCCTGATCTCGGCATCGATCTTCCGCACCGTCTCTTCCGACATGCTCTGTTGGCGCGCCACCGAATAGCCGAGGAACACTTCTTCCTGGTTCTCGCCGTACGCGACGGCGCCGAGCGCGTCCGAGAGGCCCCAGCGCGTCACCATCATGCGCGCAAGCTTGGTCGCCTGCTCGATATCGGAGGCAGCTCCCGAAGTCACCTTCTCGTGGCCGAACACCAATTCCTCGGCGACACGGCCGCCCATCATGATCGCAAGCCGCGACGTCATTTGTTCGAGGGACATCGACAGCTTGTCGCGTTCCGGCAACTGCATGACCATGCCAAGCGCGCGGCCGCGCGGAATGATGGTCGCCTTATGCACCGGATCGGTCGCCTTGACGTTGATGGCGACGATGGCGTGGCCGCCCTCGTGATAGGCGGTGAGGAGCTTCTCCTCCTCCGTCATCACCAGCGACTTGCGCTCGGCACCCATCATCACCCGGTCTTTGGCGTCCTCGAATTCGACCTGGGTCACCATGCGCTTGTTGCGCCGGGCCGCCATCAGAGCCGCCTCGTTGACGAGGTTCATCAGATCGGCGCCGGAGAAGCCGGGGGTGCCGCGGGCGATGGTCTTTAGGTTCACGTCCGGCGCCAGCGGCACCTTGCGAACATGCACTTTCAGGATTTGCTCGCGGCCGACCACATCCGGGTTCGGCACTACCACCTGTCGGTCGAAACGGCCGGGACGCAGCAGCGCCGGGTCGAGCACGTCCGGCCGGTTGGTGGCAGCGATCAAAATGATGCCTTCATTAGCCTCGAAGCCATCCATCTCGACGAGCAGTTGGTTCAGCGTCTGCTCGCGTTCGTCGTTGCCGCCACCGAGGCCAGCGCCACGGTGGCGGCCAACGGCGTCGATTTCGTCGATGAAGATGATGCAAGGCGCGTTTTTCTTGGCCTGCTCGAACATGTCGCGTACGCGGCTTGCGCCGACGCCGACGAACATTTCAACAAAGTCGGAGCCGGAAATCGTGAAGAACGGCACATTGGCCTCACCAGCGATGGCGCGGGCGAGCAAGGTCTTGCCGGTGCCGGGCGGGCCGACCAGCAATAGTCCGCGCGGAATACGGCCGCCGAGCCGCTGGAATTTGCCCGGATCGCGCAGGAATTCGACGATCTCCTGCAAGTCCAGCTTGGCTTCGTCGACGCCGGCTACGTCCTCAAAGGTGACGCGGCCATGCGCCTCGGTCAAAAGTTTCGCTCGCGACTTGCCGAAGCCGAGCGCCTTGCCGCCAGCGCCCTGCATCTGGCGCGACAGGAAAATCCAAACGCCGATCAGCGCGACAAACGGCAGCCAGGAAATCAACAGCGATACGAACCAGGGCACATTGTCCGACAGCGGACGTGCGGTGATCGAAACGCCCTTGTTGTAGAGCCGCTGCACCAGCGACGGGTCGCTCGGCGCGTAAGTCTGGAAGCTGCGGCCGTCGGTGAAGGTGCCGTGAATTTCCGGTCCCTGGATCAGGACGTCGCGCACCCGGCCTTGATCGACCTCATTGAGGAGCTGCGAGAAGGAAACGTCTTGAGAGGTGGTGTGCTGGCCGGGATTCTGGAACAGCGTGAACAAGGCCAGTAACAGCAGGACAATGATGACCCACAGGGCAAAATTCCGAAGATTGGCGTTCATCGCATGTCCTCGGCCGGCGATCCGCCGGCGCCCGACGGGCATCTATCTCGCAAATCGTGGCGGCTTCACGTCGCGTATTCCGGCAATGTAGGCGTCGGTTCCCCGCCTGCCAAGGGAAGCGGGCCATGCGGCAAGCTCTTTATTCTACCGGCTATTTCGTAAATCAGCGGTTGCCAAGACGCGCTGTTCGGCTGCCACGCGGCGGCGCCCGCTCGACCGTCAACCGGCCCCTCGCGAGCGTGATCAGGGCACCGGCGAGCGTGCGCCGCAGCGGCGCGCGTGGTTGCCGCAGCGCGTCATAAAGCGCTTCGAGCTTGCCGAGCTCGACCGGCCCTTCGTCGCCGGTGTGCGCGATGGCGCGCCCGAGAAGCCGAAGGGCCACTTCGGCCGGCAGATCGGCAAATCGCGCCGCGTCGATCCCGACTGGCCCGCGCTCTGGCCAAGGCTCCGGCGCCAACGCCGCCCGCGCCACTTCGACCGCAAATTCGACGGTCGCGTCGGCGCGGCGCATACGCATCGCCAGCCGCGCCAGGCTCGTCGCATCGAGGCCCTCATGCGCCAACGCGGCGAGCATGGCGCGCAGCCGCGTCCGCGCATAGCGTGGATCGCGGTTAGTCGGATCTTCGCTGTGGCCGATGCGCGCCGATTTCAGCGTCGCCAGCAGCCGCGCCTTGGATACGCCGAGGAACGGGCGAACCAGAAAGATGGCGCGCTCGCCGCCGGCCGGAATCGGCAACGCCCGCGCCATGCCGGCAAGACCGGTCAAGCCGCTGCCCCGTGCCAAGCGGAACAGCACGGTTTCCGCCTGATCGTCGAGCGTATGAGCGGTGACAATATGGTGGTAGCCGGCGCGGCCGGCCGCGTCCGCGAGCAGCCGATAACGCGCGTAGCGCGCGGCTTCCTGTAAGCCGGCTTTCGGCTTTGAGCCGCGCCAATGCAATGTACGGTGCGGAATGCCGAGGCGACGCGCCAGGCGCTTGACCGCCGCGGCCTCGCGCGCTGCTTCCGGCCTCAGGCCGTGATCAATGGTGACCGCCACTAGCGCCGGCGCACTTTTGCGCCGGCTCTTCAGCGCCTTGGCCCAGCGCGCCGCGACAACAAGGAGCGCAGTCGAAATCCGAGCCGCCGGATACCGCGAGCACGAGCCCGCGCAAATCCTCAAGACCACCGAACAGCGCGCTCGCTTCCTCGTCGCCAACCGCTTCGTCAGCAATGGCCACGCTTTTGTTCTCGCTCGACGGCCAGTTTCACATTGGACGCGGCGCGCGGATACTTTCGCAGCACCTCGCCGAGCGAAGCGCACGCCGCTTCCTTTTCGCCCAAGGCCGCCAGCGATTGGCCGAGCCGCAACAGCGCTTCGGGCGCCCGCGCGGTCGTATCATATTTCGTGGAGACGGCGAGAAACGCTTCCGCCGCGTCGCGATATTGCTGCTGCTGAAACAAGCTTTCGCCCAGCCAGTATTGCGCTTCCGGCGCCAGACGATCGCTCGGATATTGCCTCAGGAAGCCGCGGAAGGTCTCCGCGGCGAGCCCGTAATCCTTGTGCAGGACGTAACCGTAAGCGAGGTCGTAAGCGTCGCGCGGCGTATTGGCCGGCGGCAGCGTCGCCTGCATGGCTCCGGTTCCGCTCGGATTGGCGGGCGGCGGAGGCGGCAATTCGCCCGGCGGCGCGCCCGTCGACAGATCGAGCGGCGCGCCAAGCTGGCGCTGGCCCGCGCCGGGTGCGTCCGAAACCGGCGGCGGCGGTTCGGTCGCGGCGGTGCTGGTGCCGAGCGGACGCGGCACCCCGGGTGCGTTCGGATCTAGCGACGGATCAAAGGCGTCGCCGTGGCGGCCGCCAACCGCATACGGCGCCGTCGGCGCGGTGGCCACAGCCGGCGGCGGCGCGGCCGCGGGCGGCGGCGAGTATTGTGCGGTCGGGCGCGGCGGTATGCCCGACGGTCCCGGAGCGCCGCCCGGAACGCCGGCTTGCAACCGCTGCACCTGAAGCTCGAGCTGCTGATTGCGGTATTGCAATTGTTCGACGTTGCCGGTGAGATCGCGGATCCTCGCCTCCAGGCGACTGATCCGCGTGACCAGATCGGCATCGGAGTCTTGCGCTCTCAAAGCCGTTGCGCCCATCGTACAGGCGAGAGCAACCACAAGCAGAAAGGCCGGGCGGATCATCATTTGCAACATTGCGGTAAACGGTCGTTCTACCATAGGCCGCCCTGCGTCGAAATTGTGACTGGTCGCCTAAACAAAGTCTAAAGGCCGCGGCGGCGGGCCGCGTTATTTTTCGCCCGGCGTTTTCCTCAATGCGCCGGCTGCGCGCGCGAGCGCCTGCGGCTTGCCAGCCAATCCTCGAAGCGCTGAATCACCACGAACAGCGACGGCACCAGCAACACCGCGAGGCAGGTCGAAGCGATCATGCCCGAGAACACCGTAATGCCGATCGACTTGCGGGCGCTCGCGCCGGCGCCGGTGGCGAGGACAAGCGGCACGACGCCGAGGATAAACGCAAACGAAGTCATGACAATCGGCCGAAATCGCGACGCCGCGGCGTCGATCGCGGCATCGAGGACGGCTTTGCTCTCGTGCACTCGACCGACCCGCGCGATCTCGACGATCAGAATGGCGTTCTTGGCGGACAGCGCCATCAGCAAGATGATGCCGATCTGGACGTAGAGGTTGTTGTCGATCCCCAAGGCCGACAGCACCAGCACCGGGCCGACCAGCGCCAGCGGCACCGACAGGATCACCGACAGCGGCATATACCAGCTCTCGTATTGGGCGGCGAGCACCAGATAAACCAGCAGCAACGCCATCGCGAATACGAAATACATTTGGTTGCCGACGATTTTCTCCTGATAGGACATCGCGGTCCATTCGGCGGCGGCGCCGGGCGGCAGCGTGCGCGCCGCCGCTTCGTCCATCAAATGAAGCGCCTGGCCCGAGCTGAAGCCCGGCGCCGGCAAGCCGAGCACGCTCGACGTCGGATAGAGGTTGTAGAGGCTGATCAGCGGCGGCCCGACCGTCGGCGTGATGTCGACCACCGTGCCCAGCGGCACCATGTTGCCCTCCTGGTTGCGGACTTGGAGATTCTCGATATCCCGCGGCCGCAACCGGAACGGCGCATCGGCCTGGGCGTAGACCTGAAAGACGCGGCCGAATCTGTTGAACTGCTCGATGTAGGTTGAGCCGAGATAGGTGGCGAGGGTGGAGAACACCTGATCGACCGAGACGTGAAAAGTCTGCGCTTTCACGCGGTTGACCTCGACGCGCAATTGCGGCGCGATCGCGCGGAAGGTCGTCGATACGCGCTGCAATGCGCTTTGCGATTGCGCATTGGCGACGACCGCGTTGGTGATGCTTTGCAGTTTGGCGAAGTCGGAGCTGCCGTCGCGCAGTTCCACCTGCATGGTAAAGCCGCCGACATTGCCGATGCCCTGGATCGGCGGCGGCGGCAGCGTGATGACGCGGGCATCGACCGTATCGAGCGCCCGCGACAGCCTCCCGAACAGCGTCCGCAGATCGGGGCGCACGCTCCAATCTTTGAGCACGACATAGGCGACGCCGGCATTAGCCAGCGGCGCGCTGTCGTCGAGCGCCGAAATGCCGGAAATGGCGACGACGTGGTCGACGGCGGTATCGGCGCCGGCAATCCGGGACACCTGGTCGAGCGCATGCTGCGTTCGCCCCAGAGCCGCGCCGTCGGGAAGCTGAACCACGACCAGCAGATAGCCCTGGTCTTCGATCGGCAAGAAGCCGGTCGGAACCCGCGCCAGGCCCCAGCCGGCCAGCGCGACGACGATCAAGGCGGCGATCGTCATCCATCCGGCGCGTGACACCATGCGGCGGATAAGATTGATATAGCCGCGCTCGACGCGCGCGTAGAGCGCATCGAAGCCGCGATAAAACCAGTTACGCCGCTCGATCGGCACCGCCGGCCGCAGATACAGCGCCGCCTGGGTCGGCTTGAGCGTGATCGCGTTGATGGCGGAAAGCAGCGCGGTCGCGGCGATCACCAGCGCGAATTGCGCGTAAATGCGGCCGGTCAAGCCGGGCAGGAAGGCCGCCGGCAAGAATACCGACATCAACACCAGCGTGATGCCGATGATCGGCGCCAACAGCACGTTCATGGCGCCGATCGCGGCGTCGTGGCTGTTCATGCCCTGCTCGATGTTGTGCGCGGCGCCTTCGACGACGATGATGGCGTCATCGACGACGATGCCGATGGCGAGCACGATGGCGAACAGGGTTGAGAAGTTGACCCCGAAACCCAGCGCCCACATTGCCGCGAAGGCGCCGATGATCGTCACCGGGACTGTGGTGGCGGGCACCAGCATGGCGCGCCAATCCTGGAGGAACACCAGGATCACAATCAACACCAGGACCGCGGCGCCGAACAGCGTCTTGTAGACTTCATTGATCGAGGCGTTGACGAAGACTGTGGTGTCGTAGGGCGTCGAATAGACGACGCCTTGCGGAAACCGCAGCGCCAGCGTCTTCATCTTCGCCTGCACGGCGCGCTCGACGTCGAGTGCGTTGGCGCCGGGCGTCTGAAAGATGCCCATGCCCGCGCCCGGCTTGCCGTCGAGCGTAAACTCCTGGCTGTAGGTCTGGGCGCCGAGTTCGACGCGGCCGATATCGCGCACCCGCGTCACCTCGCCCGAATTACCGGTTTTGACGATGATGTTCTCGAATTCGTCAACGTCGGACAGGCGGCCTTGCACGTCGATGGTATATTGGAAATTGACGCCGGGCGGCGCCGGCGGCATCCCGACCTGGCCGGCGGTGACTTCTTCGCTCTGTTGTTGCACCGCCGTGACGACGTCCTGGGCGTCGAGGCTGCGTGCCTTGAGCTTTTCCGGGTCGAGCCAGATGCGCATCGAATATTGACCGGCGCCGAACTGGCGCACCTCGCCGACCCCTTGCACCCGCGATAACTCGTCGACCAGATTGATGGTGGCGTAATTGGCGAGATAGAGGCCGTCGTAGCGGCTGTCGGGCGAGGTCAGGATGACGAACAACAGCGGCGCGGTGGAACGCTTCTTCACGGTGACGCCCTGTGCCTGCACCGCGTTCGGCAGCGACGACAGCGCGCTGGCGACACGGTTCTGCACCAGGATCTGCGCGACGTTGAGGTCGGTGCCGATGCGAAAAGTGACTTCCAGCGAATATGACCCATCACTCGCGCTGGTCGACTGCATGTAGAGCATGTTCTCGACGCCGTTGACCTGCTGCTCGATCGGCAGCGCGACGGTGTCCATCAGCGTGCGGGCGCTGGCGCCGGGATAGCGGGTCGTGACCTGCACGGTCGGGGGCACGACGTCGGGATATTGCGAGATCGGCAGCGCGTAGAGCGCGACGGCGCCCAGCAACATCATCAAGATGGCGATGACGTTCGCCAGAACCGGATGCTCGATGAAGAATTTCGAAATCATGGTGCGGCCACGACCTGCCAAATTCCCTAGTGGGCCGCTGCCGTCTGCAGCTCGGCGTCGACTTTCTGACCGGGGATCGCGCGCATGATGCCGCCGACCACCACCCGATCATCCTTGGTGACGCCGCTCGTGATCACACGCAGCTCGCCGACCAACTGACCGAGCTCAACGCGGCGTTGCTCGACCACGTCGTCCTTGTTGACGACGAGCACATAGCGGCCGCCTTGATCGCTGCCGAGCGCGACATCGGGGATGAGCAGCGCCGGGTGCGGCTCCGACGGCACACGCACGCGGGCGAAATAGCCCGGCAACAACACGTGATCGGCATTCTCCAAGGACGCGCGCGCCGCGAGCGTGCCGGTGGACTGATCGACGGTCGGCGCAATGTAATCGAGCTTGCCATGGTGTGGATAGCCGTTGTCGGTCTGCAGCCCTATTTCAACCGGGATGCCCAACAAATCGCGCACGTTGCGCCCGCTGCGCAGAAGATTGGCGCGTACCCGTTGCACGTCGCGCTCGCTGGCGGTGAAATTCACGTAGATTGGATCGAGCTGAACGATCGTCGCCAATTCGGTTGGCGACGTCCCGGCGCCGACAAGCTCGCCGATCGATACCAAACGTGCGCTGACGACACCGTCGAACGGTGCCGTCACGTTGGTGTAGCCGAGGGTGATCTCGGCCTGCTGCTCGTTGGCTATCGACGACTGTAAGTTGGCCCGGTCCGAATCGCGTTGCGCCAGCGCCTGATCGTAGGTGGACACGGCGGTCGACTGCTTCGCCACCAGTTCGGACTGGCGTTTGTATTCGGCTTCGGAGCGCGTCAACGATGCCTCGGCGCTGCTGACCGAGGCCTTTGCGGCCTCGACTTTGAGCCGGTAGGGCTCGGGCTCGATCGTGAACAAAGAGGTGCCCTTCTTCACGAAATCGCCGTCGGCGTAACCTATGGCCTGCACAAAGCCCTGAACCCGCGCCACCAGATCGACGGTATTAATCGCGGCGGTATTGCCGGTCGCTTCGAAATAATTTCGGACCTCTTGCTCGGCCGGTTTCGCCACCGTCACCTTGGGCGGCGGCGGCGCGGCGTAGCGATTGCCTTGCCCGCAACCGGCGACAAGCATCGCGGCGGCAAAAATCGGCGCGATGCGTGCGAACGGCGTGGTCGACATGACCTTAAGCCTCGTCGAGTTTTACGCAAAAGGAGTGGCAGGAGACAAAATCGACAGCCGACGCTCACACGATCCAACGGACGCGGCGCTTTGGCAAGATGTCGGTGCGACTAAAAACGGGGCCGGCGCCACGATGGCGCCGACCGATGCAAATTGCCCACCTTGAAAAGTCGAGGCGGTTCTCGGCTACGAGCTCTGATTGAGCACGGTCACCGCGCGGCGATTCTGCGACCAGCAGGAGATATCGTTGCAGACCGCCACCGGGCGCTCCTTGCCGTAGGAGATGGTGCGCATGCGCTGCGCCATCACGCCACGCGAGACCAGATACTCGCGCACGGTCTGCGCGCGGCGCGCACCGAGCGCGATGTTGTATTCGCGCGTGCCGCGTTCGTCGGCATGACCCTCGATGATGAAGGAGTAGCGGCCGTATTGATTGAGCCACTGCGACTGCTTGTCGAGCGTCGCCCGCGCTTGCGGGGACAGCTCCGACGAATCGGTATCGAAGAACACGCGGTCGCCGACGTTGACGATGAAATCTTGCTGACTGCCGGGCGTGGCGGCGCCGGCCATTGCAGTCTGATCGGGCGTTTGCTTGGCGCAGCCGGCAATCGCCAGCGCGCCCAGCACAAGCGCGGCGAATTTGGCTGCTCGGACGATGTTCACAACGTTCATTCCGGTGCCTCCAATGTTCCGTCGTTGGCGGACATGGCTGGTCGTTGAAGCGATCTAGCAGCGCCTTCGTTAAGCGAACGTTCCGTCAACCTTGACGCGGCCTTGCAAAGAACTGTTGGAACTGCCCATCGCCCCGAAAGCTTTTGTGATGGTTAATAGGGCGTGAATGCGGCAACGGTATGGGGCTCCGGGGACGGCGTTTGTCCTGGGCGCAATGCGAAAGACACGTTGCGGAACTCGAAAAGGCCTACGAATCCGACGCTTAGGAGGCTACGACAACAGCGGCGACCAGGCCGGGTCGGAGGCGAAGCTCGGCGTCGGAACCTTCAGTTCGTTACGGCCGGCGATATCGATCGTAAACAGCGAAGGCCCGGAATTGCCGCCGGGGTCGCGGAAAAACATGATCACCCGGCCGTTGGGCGCGAATGTCGGGCCTTCGTTGTGGAAGCCTTCCGTGAGGATGCGCTCGCCGCTACCGTCGGGCTTCATGACGCCGATGGCGAACTTGCTCTCGGCCTGTCGGGTGAAGGCGATGTAGTCGCCGCGCGGCGACCAGACCGGCGTCGAATACGAGCCCTCGCCGAAGCTGATGCGCTGCGCCGGTCCGCCCGATGCGGCCATGATGTAAATCTGGGGATGGCCGCCGCGGTCGGATTCGAAGCAAATCCTGGATCCGTCCGGGGCGTAAGACGGCGAGGTATCGATCGCCTGCGTGTCGGTGAGCCTCGTCATGGACTTGGAGCGCAGGTCCATGACGAAGAGGTTGGAGTTGGCGCCTTCCTCGAGGCTCATGGCGACGCGCTGGCCGTCCGGCGAGAACCGCGGCGCAAAGCTCATGCCTGGGAAATTGCCGACGATTTCGCGCTGCCCGGTCTCGATGTTCAGCAGATAGACGCGCGGATCGCCCTGGCCGTAAGCCATGTACGTGATCTCCTGCGTCGACGGCGAGAAGCGCGGCGTCAACACGAGTTCGTCGCCGCGGGTCAGATAGCGCACGTTGGCGCCATCCTGATCCATGATGGCGAGCCGCTTGATGCGATGCTCGGCCGGCCCGGTTTCGTCGATGAACACCACGCGGCTGTCGAAATAGCCTTTTTCGCCGGTGAGCCGCTCGTAGATGGCGTCCGAAATGATGTGAGCGATGCGACGCCAGTTGTCCGGCGTGGTGAAGTATTGCTGGCCGGCAAGCTGCTGGCCCGCGAGCACGTCCCAAAGCCGGAACTCGGCCTTGAGGCGGCCGTCGGCTTGACGGGTGACGCGGCCGGTGACGAGCGCTTGCGCGTTGATGGTGCGCCAGTCGGTGAAATGGGGCACTGCATCGACGCTGGAGATCTTCTCCAGGAAGGCTGCGGGATCGATGGGCGCGAACAATCCGCAGCGCTTGAGGTTTGCGCTGATGATCTGCGAGACGCCTTGCGCGGTATCGTTGTCGGCCGGCGTTCCACCGAGAAAACCGGGGATCGCAATCGGCATCGGCTGAACGTTGGCCTGCGTGATGTCGAGGTTGAGAACCGCGGCGGCCCGGCGCGTATCGATCAGCAAGCCGGCGACAGCCGCGCCGCCAAGCAACAACGCGCCGCGGCGGCTGAACTGGAAGGGCCGCGCCACATCCGCCAAGCGCCGGTCTCCCTCCTCGCGGGAAAGAGCCGGAAAAACTGAAAGCCGATCAACCACCGAACACCTCGCGCGGATCAAAATTGATATCCATTTCCTTCCACTGATCGTAAGTCGGCTGCGACAGCATGTCGAAAGGCTGCGCTTGAAACACCGCGCGCAAGGCGCTGTCGCGCGTCGCCTCGTATAACGGCCCGTCTCCGTTGGTGAGAACGACGGGCTGACCATCGAGCCGATAATCGCGCGTGAGCCTGATGCGGATGGTCACGACATATTCGTCCGGGTGGGTGCTTACGGCTGCCGGTGGATTCCACAACGAGATCAACTTTGACCGCAACGCATCAAGTTCGCTCTGCGACAATTGCGCCGCATGCCCGGTCGGCGCGCCGAGCGAGACGTTGCCGTTAAGCGTCGCAGCACTCGCCAATTGCCGCTGCGGCTCACGGTGATCGAGCAGCGCGGCGACCTGATTGGCGTCGAATTTGGTCGGCGGCTTCTTCGGCTCGTCACGCTTTAGCTCTTGCGCGATTTGATCGGGCCTAAACGCCGGTGGCTTCTTTACCGGTTTGGGCGGCTTCTTCGGCTCTTCTTTTTTCAAAGCTTCGGCGATTTGATCGGTTACGGGCTTACTGTCCTTGGGCTTTTCCGGTTTCTCGGCCGCTTTGGGCTCGGGCTTGGTTGGCGGCTTGGGCGCCGGCGCCGGCTTGGAATCGGTTTTGATCTCCGGCTTGTCCGCGACTTTGGGCGCGAGCTCCGTAACCGGCTTCGGATCGCCGATTTTGTCCGCGAGCGGCTTTGCCTCGGCGATCGCCTTCGGCGCGTTCTTCACGCCGGCGGTCAACTGTGAAAACTGCGTGGAGGAAATAAACTCGACCGGCAACGGGTCCGCCTGCGGCGCGTCGTTCGGCCGCGCCGCGAAGGCAATCAAACCCCAGCCCAGAACGAAGACGTGGGCGATAGCCGATATGATCAGGGGCCGCCTCATCCACCGCTGCCCTGCTCGACTTCCGTCACCAGAGCCACGCGATGATAGCCGGCCGCCGACAGCCGGCCCATCACCCGCATCATGGTACCGTAATCCACTTTTTTGTCGCCACGCACATAGATGCGCTCGTCAGAGCCGCCGCGGGCATCGGTAATCGCTTTGAGCTTCGCCACCAGATCGTCGATGCTGATTTCGGTGTTTTGCAGGAATACCTGGCCCTGCACATTGACCGAGATCGTCAGCGGCTCACGATCCTGATCGAGCGACTTAGCCTGGCTTTGCGGCAGGTCGAGCGGCACGCCGACGGTCAGGAGCGGTGCCGAAACCATAAAGACGATCAGCAGCACCAGCATGACGTCGACGAAGGGCGTCACGTTGATGTCGGCCATGACCGGGCGCCGGCGACGGCGACGCCCGCCGCCGTTCGACGCCGCACTCACGACGTTCGCAGCCATACCAGTTCCCTCACCCGCGCTCGTCGATCTGCCGCGACAGGATCGCACTAAACTCGTCGGCGAAACCCTCCAGGCGCTGCGCCTGCCGGTTCACCTCGGTAATGAACTTATTGTAGAAAATCGTCGCCGGAATGGCGGCGATAAGGCCGATCGCGGTCGCGAACAAAGCTTCCGCGATACCGGGCGCCACCACCGCGAGCGACGTGTTCTTGGAAGCCGCGATAGACTGAAAGCTCGTCATGATGCCCCAAATCGTACCGAACAGGCCGATGAAGGGGCCGGCCGAGCCGACCGTCGCGAGCACCAGGAGCCACCGCTCCATATGTTCGACCTCGCGCGAGATCGCGACGTTCATCACCTTTTCAATGCGCATTTGCAGGCCGGCGAACGATTTAGCGTGACCCTCAAAACTTCGCTTCCATTCGCGCATGGCGGCAACGAACAAAGCGCCAGTCGAATGGCCCGGCTTGGCGGCCAGAGAATTGTAAAGCTCCTCAAGCGATTGACCCGACCAAAACGCCTGCTCGAAACTGTCGCCTGAGCGGCGCAACCGCGCGAACAAGAACGTCTTGTCGATGGCGATCGCCCACACCCAGACCGAACAGACCAGCAGCCCGGTCATTACCGTCTTGACCAGCCAGTGCGCCTGCCAAAACAGGTGGAACAGCGACAGGTCGGACGATGTCAAAGGCAGAGCCGACGAGGCAATGTCGGCAGAATTCATGGGCGCGTCCTTTCGGCGATCCGACTTGATCCTGCCGCGGCGGATTCGATGTTCCTACAAATGAGCAGCAAATCTCGCATCGGAACTTCAAATCCGGAAACGCGTCAGCATCTTATTTTCCAGTATCCCTTTAATTCCGAAGTTCACCCAAGACTGCGACGCTTGCGCTTGCAAACTTCGGAATCGCGATACCAGCGACCGGGGCGGCGCACCACCCTTGGACCGAAGGGCACGGACAGCCGCTTTGTGCGTGCCGACCAAGACCCGAAAATTTCGCGAGGACCCAAGCCGGACCCATCACCGGCCCGACCGAAATCATCGCGAAACGTGTCCAAACTAGGGCGCAACACCAATCCTTCGCGCCTAACGAAGCCCGTTTATCCTTAATCCGGCGTTAATGGGGGCGCCTTGCGGCTGACGTGACAAAGCGTCCGCACAAATGCGCGGGCCGCCCACCCGGGGGAGGTGGACGGCCTTGGCAGCGTGCCGCGAGGGAAGCTCAGGCTTGCGAAAGCTCAAGCTTGCGGAAGTTCAGGCCTGCGGCTGCGGACCTTCGTCATGCGGGGTGCTGGTGCGCTCGCTCATGAATTGATCGAACTCTGCCCGATCCTTGGCGAAGCGCAACCGCTCGAGAAACTCTTTGAACTCACGCTGCTCGTCTTCCAGACGCCGTAGCGTTTCGGAGCGGTAGTCGTCGAAAGCGCGATTGCCGCTGGAGCGGGGAGTTCCCCAGCCGCCGCCGCGCGCGCCTTCCATTCTGGAGCGCACGCGATCCATTTTCTCCTGCATCCGCTCCATCTTCGCCTGCCAGCGGTTCATGTGATTATCCCAATGACCGCCGCCGTGATGATTCCAGCAACCCATGCTTGCTCTCCCGAGACTTCTGGTGCCGAGGAAAAGAAACAGCGCTACGAGCCCGATCGGCCACCACGCCATGAATCCGAGGATGATGAGAATGATCCAGGCGGGCTTTCCGAGATCGTCGAGCTTTTCAACGAGGACCATTGGGGCCTCCACGTGTGAATGTAAATAACATTTACATAAGCCCCCCTCAGCCTGTCAAGGGTCTCTCGATTTCGTGAACAGGCGGACTGAGCCGTAGCGGAATCTGGGTGCCGACTATGAAACCGCCAGGAGGGGCTGCGTCATTTCGCGTGGGTAAGGCCGAGCCCGCGCAGATAGATCAGCACCTCGGCTTCGAGCAGTTCTTCCGGTGACATCGGCAAGGTGCGCCGTGCCGCATCGCCACGGCCGAACAACGAGGCGATGCCATGCGAGATCGACCAGATATGCAGCGCGACCATCAGCGCCGGAGGGCGGGGTCGCGCCGGCGTGAGGGCGCAGAGTTGTTCCGCTACCGCGCGCAGCACCGCGAAGGCCCGGTCGCCCGCCTCGCGCAATTCCGGATTGTCCGAGAGCGGAATGCCGGCTTCGAACATCGCGGAATAATAAGCCGGTTCGCTGCGGGCGAAAGCGAGATAGGCCTTGCCAAGCCGGTCGAAGGCCGTGAACGTGTCCGGACGGCCGTCGTCCCACGCTCGGGCCAGCGCCGCTTCGAATTGCGTGAAACCGCGCAATGCGATGCTCGCCAGCAACTCGTCGCGATCGCGAAAATGCCGATACGGCGCCGCGGGGCTCACGCCGGCCCACCGCGCGGCTTCCGCAAAGGTGAAGCCGGCCGGCCCTTTCTGCGCGATCAATTCCAGCGCGGCGCGCAGCAAAGCTTCTTTCAGATTGCCGTGGTGATAACCGCGCGGCGCGTCTTTATCCCTGTCGTCCTTCGACCAACTCATGTAAATAGTCCTTACATGAGTCAGGCCGGCGCGTCGATGCTGGCAGCTCAGGCCCTCCTGCGGGGCGACGCCGCCAGCGGCAGATCGTCGAACAACGTGGGTCCGCCGGGCTGGGCGCCTTCGATCGAAAGCAGGCGGAGCTTGGTGTGGACCCCGCCCGGCGCCGAGAAGCCGCCCATCTTGCCACCGGCCGCCATGACCCGATGACACGGCACAATGATCGGGAACGGGTTTTGCCCCAGCGCCTCGCCGACGTCGCGCGCCAGTTGCCTGTCGCCCAGCCGCTCGGCGATCTCGCCATAAGACAGCGTCGAGCCCGCGCCGATGGTTCTGGCGACGACATAAACGCGGCGCTGGAAATCGGTCAGCGCGCCGGTGTCGAGTGTGACGCCACCGAGGTCGCGCGGCTGTCCGCTCAGCAACGCGACGATGTCGTCCATGACACGTTGAATTTCGGCGGGAGGCACCTTTGCCCGTGCCGCCGGAAAGCGCCGCGAAACGCGGCCGCGGGCGGCGCGCTCGCCGCCTTCGGGCAGCTCCACCCCGACAATGCCGCGCTCGCTCCAAACGATGCCGCAATGGCCGATGGCCGTTTCGAACAGTGCGAACCAGGAACCGCTCATGATGCGCCAATATAGGACGGCGCGGCGCCGCCCGCAGCCCGATTACTGCGCGCCGTCGAGGTCCGCCTTCATCGCGACGCGCAGCGGCTTCGGGATCGGCCGCGCCCTTCCGCCGCTGATGAAAGCGACGCGCACGCCCGCTTCGGCCAAAAGCTCCTCGCCGCGCATCACACGCTGGCGCAACGTGACGGACGCGCCTCTTACCTCCTCCGGCTCGGTGACGACTTCGAGCACGTCGTCCATCCGCGCCGGGCGCAGAAAGTCGATATTCATCGAGCGCACGACGAAGGCAAATCCCGGCGCCTCCTGTTGCGCCGCCTCGAACAATGCGCGGTGATCGGCGCCGATCAGGCGCAGATAATTGGTCCGGCCGCGTTCCATGTAGCGCAGATAATTGGCGTGATAGACGATGCCGATGAAGTCGGTGTCCTCGTAATAGACGCGCACAAGCAGGACGTGGCGGCCGTCGCGAATTTCACCATCGAGGGAAGCGCCGGTCATTTTTGTTATCTCCACGGCACCTGCTGCGCGATGGCCTGTTCCCAATTGCGGCCATCGAAGCGCTCCACCTTAAGCGAGGCAAGCTCGACGCCGTCAAGGCAGCGAACATTGACGTCGATCTTATCGGGATCCGAACGCGGCACATAGAAGGGGTGGATGCCGCAGGTCGCGCAGAAGGTGTGCCGCGCGGTTCCGGTGTTGAACCGGTAGGTGGTCAGCGCGTCCTCGCCGCTGAAGAGTTCGAACTGCTCGAGCGGCACGATGAGATGGAGGAACCCCTTCTTGGCGCAGATCGAGCAATTGCATTCGGTGACGCCCGAAAGCTCGGCCGTCACGCGAAAGCGCACGCGCCCGCAGTGGCAGCCGCCTTCATAGATTCGCATCTTCGCATCCGTCATTCTTCCGACGCGAACAAGCCGAACTGCGACGGATCGCGCGCCGGCTCGGCCAGGCCGAGGTGGCGGAAAGCGTGGCCGGTGATCAACCGGCCGCGCGGGGTACGCTGCAGGAAGCCGCACTGGATCAGATACGGCTCGATGATGTCCTCGATAGCGTCGCGCGGCTCGGACAAGGCGGCGGCCAGCGTCTCGACGCCGACTGGCCCGCCGCCGTAGTTCAGCGCGATGGTCGAAAGGTAGCGGCGGTCCATGGCATCGAGGCCGGCGGGATCGACTTCAAGGGCGGCGAGCGCCTTGTCGGCGACGCTGCGGTCGACCGCCGGTGCGCCGGCAACCGCAGCGAAGTCGCGCACGCGGCGGAGGAGCCGCCCGGCGATGCGCGGAGTGCCGCGGGCACGGCGCGCGATCTCGTTGGCGCCGTCGGGCGTGACGGTGACGCCAAGCACGCGCGCGCCGCGATTGACGATCTGCTCGAGCTCGGCCTCGGCGTAGAAATTGAGCCGCACCGGAATGCCGAAGCGATCGCGCAGCGGATTGGTGAGAAGGCCGGCGCGGGTGGTGGCGCCGACGAGCGTGAACTTGGCGAGATCGATCTTCACCGAGCGCGCCGCCGGCCCGGAACCTATGATGAGGTCGAGCTGGAAATCCTCCATCGCCGGGTAAAGGATTTCCTCGACAGCCGGATTGAGCCGGTGGATCTCGTCGATGAACAGCACGTCGCGTTCTTCGAGGTTGGTCAGCAAAGCCGCCAGATCGCCGGCCTTGGCGATCACCGGCCCGGCGGTGGAGCGGAAATTGACCGCCAGTTCGCGCGCCACGATCTGCGCCAGCGTCGTCTTGCCGAGCCCCGGCGGGCCGACGAACAGCACGTGATCGAGCGGCTCGCGCCGCGCCCGCGCCGCTTCGATAAAGACCGCGAGATTTTTGCGCGCCTGCTCCTGGCCGATGAATTCCGCAAGCCGCTGCGGCCGCAACGTCGCCTCCGCCGCGTCCTCGTCGCGGCGCTCGGCGGTCACCAGCTCGCGGCCGGCATTCACGCTCACCCCTCCGACCCTCTGCTGTATTTATTCGGCAGCAATTCGGCGATCCGCACCGCCGCCGGCGACTTGCCGTTCGGCACGATGACGCGCGCCTTCGGATCATAGTCGAAAATCAGCTCCCGGCAGGCGCCGCAAGGCGACACCACCGCGATCCTCTGATCTGTCCTTTCGGGCGGCGGATGCCGCACCGCAACGATGGTGTCGATGCCGTCGTCGCCGAGATCGACGAAGGCGCAGCCGAGCGCGACCGCCTCAGCGCAGACCGCCATGCGGCCGAGATAGGCATCGAGATTAACGCCGGTGAAGATCTTGCCGGAGCGGGTACGCAACGCCGCGCCGACCTCTTGCCAATCGTCGCGATAGCGCAGCTTGATGGCAGCCGTCGCGGCCGCCACCAATTCCTCATCCGCCTTGCTGAGCTTCGCTGGCCGTTTCACTTCGCCAACTCCTTGAGGCCGAGCCGAATGAGCGTCTTCACTTCGGCGGCGTCGCCGGCGCTGCGCGCCGCCGCAGCGATGGCGGCCGCGGCTTGCGGCTGCCCGTAGCCGAGATTGATCAGCGCGGAGACGGCGTCGCTCACCGGCTGCGGCGCGCGTTTCTCGTCAAGTGCACCGGAGAGCCGCACCAGCGCCGGATCGATATCAGTATAGGCCGGCGCCTTGTCCTTGAGCTCGGTGACGATGCGCTCGGCGACCTTTGGGCCGACGCCCGGCGTGCGCGCCACCATCGCCTTGTCGCGGGTCGCAATGGCGGCGGCGAGATCGGCCGGTTTGAGCGTGCCGAGCACGGCGAGCGCGACCTTGGTCCCGACGCCTTGGACGGTTTGCAGAAGCCTGAACCACTCGCGCTCGAGGTCGGTCAAAAACCCGAACAGCCGGATTTGATCCTCGCGCACGTGGGTTTCGATCGACAGCATCGCCGGCTCACCGGCGCGCGGCAGTTCCTGCAAGGTGCGCGCCGAGCAGTGCACCAGATAACCGACGCCGCCGACGTCGAGGATGACGGAGTCCTCGCCGTAAGAATCGATAATGCCTTTGAGCTTGCCGATCATGCGCAGCGTCCGTCAGCGCGCGAATTCTCTTTGCTGCCTTCCCCCTTGAGGCGAAGACCGGCCGCACAAGGCGCCCGGGAGGCGGGTAATTGGTGTGACTGCCTGGAATGAGCAAGCCCCCCCGCCCCAACCTTCCGTGGGCGGGAAGCAAGCAGCCCCGGTCCGTTTCCGCGCGGAACCATCATCGCGCCGCCACCCTGACGACGATGCTCTGCCGATGGTGCGCATGCGTCACCGCGATGGCGAGCGCGTCCGCTGCGTCCTCAGACGACGGGTCGGCCTTGGGCAGCAGCACGCCGATCATCATGCGGATTTGCGCCTTATCGCTGTGGCCCGCGCCTACGATACTCTTCTTCACGAGGTTCGGCGCATATTCGGCGACCGGCACGCCGGCCCTTGCCGGCACCACCATGGCGATGCCACGGGCCTGACCAAGCTTGAGCGTCGCCGAGGCGTCCTTGTTGACGAAAGTCGCCTCGACCGCGGCTTCGTCGGGCCGAAATTCCTCGAGCACGCGCATGAGGCCGTCGTGGATGGCGAGAAGGCGCAGCGCAAGGCCGTCGCCGTCGCGCGTCGTCACCGACCCGCAGCCGAGAAAGCCGAGCCGGTTGCCGGCAATCTCAACGATGCCCCAACCGGTGCGGCGGAGCCCCGGATCGATGCCGAGAATGCGAATCGGGCGCGTCATGAACACTTGCTTGATAACGCCGCCGCGGCGGTGCCGCCAGCCCGCGGCAACGGCGCGCAGCGGGTTAGGCGCTCGCCCGGAGGTATTATGGTCATGAAGCAGCGATGAAGCCGGGATCAACGCTGCGCGCAAAGGAGCAAAGCATGATGCGTCGCCGTCACATTCTTACCGCCGGGTTGGCAGCCGCGATGTGGCCGTCAGCGTCGCCGTCGGATGCCACGGCAGCGGACGCGTTGCACGAATATACCGCCTACGAAAAATTGGTCTTGAACAACGTTTCGCAGTTCCACATCAACTTCAACAACCGGCAATTCGATAAGAACGGCGACCTCGTCGCGGACAACGTCCATGTCACTTCCAACGGCACTGCGCTGCAAGGCCGGGCGGCCTTTGTGCAGCAGACCGGCCGCTTCGCCGGTCCGTTTCCAGATGTGAAAATCGACGACCTCGTGACCATCGTCGACGGCAACAGAGCTGCGGTCCTGTTCGTCATAACCGGCACCCACGAGGGCGACCTGCAAACGCCCGAGGGGGTCTTTCACGCCACCCACCGCCGCATCAAGGTCGATGGCGCCGAGTTTTTCGTTTTTGACGCGAACGGAAGGCTCGTCGATCTGGTGACGATCGAGCGGCTGGATCAGCTCTTCCAGCAAATCAAAGGATCGCAGTAACCGCGGTCGCGCCTACGCGCTCATCCTGCTGACCAGCGCGTCGGATACTTCGAAATTAGCATAGACGTTCTGCACATCGTCGTGCTCGTTGAGGCTCTCCATGAGCTTTAAGAGCTTTTCGCCCTGCTCGTCGTCCACCGAAACCGTATTCTGCGGACGCCATACCAGCGCCGCCTTGCGCGGCTCGCCGAACTTCGCCTCCAGCGCCTTGGCGACCGAGCCGAAGCGGTCCTGCGCGACGTAGATTTCGTGGCCGGTCTCGCCCGACACCACATCGTCGGCGCCGGCCTCGAGCGCCGCCTCGAACATCGCATCCGCGCCCGCCGCCTTGGCGTCGTATTCGACGATGCCGAGATGATCGAACATGAAGGACACCGCACCGGTCTCGGCGAGATTGCCCCCGCTCTTGGTAAACGTCGCGCGCACCTCGCCGGCGGTGCGGTTACGATTGTCGGTCAATACTTCGACGATCACGGCGACCCCGCCCGGCCCGTAGCCCTCATAGCGGATCTCTTCGTAGTTCTCCGCGTCGCCCCCGAGCGCTTTCTTGATGGCGCGCTCGATGTTGTCTTTCGGCATGTTCTCGGCGCGCGCCGCGATGATGGCGGCGCGCAGCCGCGGATTCATCGCCGGATCGGGCAGCCCGATCTTGGCGGAGACGGTGATTTCACGCGCGAGCTTGCCGAACAGCTTGGATTTTTGCGCATCCTGCCGCCCCTTGCGGTACATGATGTTCTTGAATTGCGAATGTCCGGCCATCTCATTTCGTCTTTCGCTTCCGTCGTCGCGAGCACAGCGAAGCAATCTGGCGCGGGACTTTATTGCTATTCATCGCCACCGCCCGTTGAAGACGGGCGTAAACGCCTTTTTGCTTTGTAATGACGATTTAATAATGCCGGCCGCCGCGAAAATAAAGGCGAAGGGCGGCGGGAACTCAGCACCAAAAGTCCGGCTTCGCCGGATCGAGTTTGCCGCCGAGGCGCACGGCGGCGACGCGTGCCGCAAGCCCGGTCGCCGAATCGGTCTCGACCGCGACGCCGCACAGCGTTGCAGGACCGGACGCCGGCTCGAAACGCCCCGCGCTGATGCGGCGTGTGAAACGTTGCAGCGGCTCCTCTTTGGCCATGCCGATTACCGAATCGTAGTCGCCGGTCATGCCGACATCGGTGATAAAGGCGGTGCCGCCCGACAGGATGCGCAAATCGGCGGTCGGGACATGGGTGTGGGTGCCGACCACGAGGGAGGCGCGGCCGTCACAGAAATAGCCGGTCGTCTGCTTCTCGCTGGTCGTCTCGGCATGGATGTCGATCACGATGGCGTCGGCGCCGCGCCGCAGCGGACAGGCGGCAAGCTCGCGGTCGATCGCGGCGAATGGATCGTCGAGCGGATCCATGAAAACGCGGCCCATGGCGTTGACGACGAGGACGCGCGCGCCGGCCCTGGTCTCGCACAAAGCGGCGCCGCGGCCGGGCGTGCCGGCCGGGTAGTTGATCGGCCGGATCAGGCGCGGCGCCCGCTCGATAAAGACCAGCGCCTCTTTCTGGTCCCAGGCGTGATTGCCCAACGTAACGGCATCGGCGCCGGCTTCGACGAGCTCGTTATAGATCGTTTCGGTGATGCCGAAACCGCCGGCGGCGTTTTCGCCGTTGACCGCCACGAAGTCGAGCTTCCAATCGCGGATAAGGCCGGGCAGACGATCATAGACGACGGTTCGCCCGCTGCGGCCGACGACATCGCCGACGAACAGAATCCGCATGCGCTCACACCCACCAACGCAGTGCGGCGCGCTTATCTCCCCCGTTGCGGGGGAGAGTTACTGAGGAGGGAATCGTTTGCATCGTTGCGCGATGCACTCCCCTCTCGACCGCCCGTTTGGGCATCGGTCTTTCCCTCAAGAGGGGAGAAGATTTTGCGTTCATGCACATTACGTCGGCTTATCGAAATGGATCACTTCGCGTTCGGTTAGCATAAGATCGAGCCGCTCGTCGCTGGCCGTCGCCGGCACAGCAGGAATTTCTTGCATCGCGAATGCGACCCCGACGGCGATAACCGGCTTGCGCGCGCGCAGTCGGGTGAGCGTCTGATCGTAAAAGCCGGCACCGTAACCGATACGGTGGCCGGCGCGGTCGAAGGCGACAAGCGGAACCAAGACGATATCCGGCTCCACGGACGCCGCGCTGGCCGTGGGCTCGCGGATGCCCCACGGTCCCGGCGCAAGCGGTTCGCCAAAATCCCAGGCGCGCAGGAGGAGCGGCATGCCCCGCCCGATCACGACCGGCAACGCGAGCCGGGCGCCCTGCCCCGCAAGCTTGTGCATTAGCGGCAGTGCGTCGATCTCGTTCTGAAGCGGCATGAAACCCGAAACGATCGCGCCGCCCGGAAACGGGACTGGAAAGGGCCGTCCTGCAATCGTTTCCGCCGCGGCACTCCGCACCGCGGCCGGCAACGAACTCCGTCGCGCGACCACCTCACGGCGCAGCTCAGCCTTCCTTTCGGAATTACGGTCCGGATGAATCATTAAAGGCGTTACTTCCCCAACGGGCCGACGCAGCGAATATAGCGAGCCCGATCCGGATGGGGGTCAAGCAGCCGAAGTGCGGAGCCGCGCCGGCCGTTGGAGCAGCGATCCCGGGTTCCCTACAGAAGTAGGTGGGCACCGTGTGACCGAACCCACGAGCTCGGCCAGGGACAGCTCCCTAAAGGATCGATAAGGCCCCGAGAATTGGCTCCTGACGTACCGGGCAGCCCCGCGTTGACAATGTAATCCGCGCCGGCGCTTGGCGCCACCATGCGCGTGCGGGGGTCTTAATCTTCAGCTTGGCGCGGCCGATCCACTGAGCGCCCCGCCGACACCGCGCTCGCGCCGCAGCAAGAACGCGCGATCTTCCAGGGCGAGGACGCGCTTTGCCATGACGTAGCCGAAAAACGCCATGCCGGAGCCGGCGGCGATGTCGATGAAATAATGCGCGCCCTCGGTCACGGTTGCGCCGAGCATCGCCGCATCCAGAAGCAGCAACGCCACGAAGATGCGGGGAAAGCGCCGCAGCGTCAGCGGCGTCAGAACGGCAATCGTCGCGTGGAACGACGGAAAAGTGGCAATGCCGCCGGGGGCATCGTCCATGAACAACGGCCCGGGGACGCGCAGCCGCATCAAATGCTCGATCGGCGTCGCGCCGGAAAAGCGCAGGATATCGAATGTCGACCGATCGACCAGGACTATCGGGCCCGCAGCCGGCATCAGCGCGGAAACGATAATCGTGCAAGTGAACGCGATCGCGAAAGCGAGAAGATATCGCCGCAGCTCGTCCCGCCGGTCGGCGATGACGAAGACGACCAGCGGCAGCAGCGTCTGAGCCAAGATGCTGTGATAGGCGAAATAGAAAATCGTTTCCACGGCGGCATGCCGGTCCACCCAGTGAGCGTAATCGGACCACCTCAGGCCGAGCGCCTTGTCGATACCGTCGAGCAAGCGGTCTTGCAGCGGAAACGCGAAACGCTGCAGCGCGTAAGCCGCGAGCACGCCGCACACGATGGTGACCGCTAGATACAAGAAGCCGTAAAGAAAGGTCTGCACGGCCTCGACGATCCGAGTTTGTGGAGCAAACTGACTGAGAACGTCGAGCAACGCCACGCCGAGCACCAGCAGGAGGATATTGGGCAGCGACGCAAAATCGAATTTCGTGGCAAGCGAAGCGACAACACCCATCGCGGCGAGAGCCAGCGTCAAAAAAATCGCGGACCACGAAACCGGGCTGATGCGCGATCGAATGCCCGCGCTGTTACGCCGTCCGGCACCCAGACTGAAATCCACTTTGCAAAATCCCCGGCTCAGAGAGGACGGCCGCCGTGTTTCGATAAGGCCGGCGCGCCGCCGAATTGAGCATTTATGCCTAATGCCGTGTGCTTAAAGCAGTCCTTACGTGAACTGCGAAAGGCCGCCGTTTCACGTGATGGTAAACCGGTCGCTCTCAATACAGGGTCAAGGAAGTGCCGCCGCTTTTGTAGACGGTCACTCCCGGAGGCCGCCCGTACTCGACCGAATGGCCGCCGTCATGAGTATGCGGCCAGCCGTTGCAATGCGCCGTCTCGTGCCGGCGCATCGCGGCGACAATGCGAATGTCTTTTTCATTTTGCGGCAGAGCCAAGTAGCACACACCCTTGCTGACCCAGGAGCAGGCGGTCGCGGCGCCGTGACACATTCGCATGATTTGATCCTGCGACAGCCGGCGCTCGATCACCCGGCCGTGGTAGGAATGGTCGTATTGTGCAGGTGGTTGAAGAAACAGCATCATGTCGGCGTCAGCATCACGCTAGCCGAGCGCAACGCCGTCGCCGGCGGCGCTTTGATTGAGTTTCCTGGTCACGCTTTCGATGCGCTCGGCGGCTGTGGTGAGCGCGGAGGCGACCGCCGCCTGCGCAACCTGGCTGCGATGCGAAGCGGCGACGCTGTCGTCCTTCATCGCGGCAAAATCGGCCTCGAGACGCTTGAGGCGTTCCGCCATCTCCGACAACTCGTCGGCAATCGTAATCGCCGCCATGACGGTCAGACGGGTATCGCCGATTTCGCCGAATTTACCGCGCAGCCCTTCGATGCGCGCGTCTAGTCCGCGTGCGAGATCGGTCAGATGGTCCTCCTGACCGTCCTCACATGCCATGCGGAACTGCCGGCCGTTGATGGTGACGTTGATCTGCGACATCGCTCAGCTTTCGTTCACCGCCGGATGCTCAAGCCGCGGACGCTTGTCGTCCGGTTTGATTTCGTGAGGACAGTGGTGTTGGACCCATCCAACTCAATCCTCGCCCTCCAGCACGCCGCGAATGGTGCCGATCGCCGCGTCAATGCGTTGCCCGACTTCGCGGTTGGCGACTTCCAGCCCGCGCGAGCGCGCCATGATGACATCGAGTTCGCCGGCGAGCCGCGCCCGATCGTCCGCGAGCACGTGGATTTGCGTCGCCAGCGCCGCTTGGCCGCGATCGGTTTCGCCGCGCTGCTCGGCCGCCGCTTCGAGCGCGTCGAGCGCAAGCATCAAACGCCGGCTCGCGATCTCGATCAAATCGGTGTCGCTCATCCGATGCATCCGTCGCGTAAACACCGGCACGCCGCAGGTGAATATTGTGCGGCGGCAATTGTTTACCAAAAGAACCTTACGTCGCATCGAGCAAGAGCGTCAACGCCCAAACCACCGGGAAACAGAGCCTGTGCATGACGCATTTGGCAGAAGGCCCGTGCAATTGACTCAAGGCCCTCGCATGCTAATGGTGCGCCCGCATGTTCCTGTGACCGCGGCGATTTCTCGAAAACCGCGCCGCGCTTGGCCCGTTCCATGACGATGCCGGACCGTCTTGCCGCGGCGAGCGCCAATCTCGCCCAGACGCAGCGTTTTCCCTCCACAGGCGCGAGCGCAAACGCGCGGGCGGATCACGACCGCATGGCGAATGCAATCCGCGCGCTTGCGATGGACGCGGTGGAGCAGGCAAAGGCCGGCCATCCGGGCCTGCCGATGGGCGCAGCCGACATCGCCACCGTGCTGTTCGCGCGCTTCCTGAAATTCGACCCGGCCGATCCGGCGTGGCCGGACCGCGATCGCTTCGTGCTGTCGGCCGGACACGGCTCGATGCTGCTCTATGCGCTCCTTCACCTGACCGGCTACGAGCGAGTCACGATCGGCGAGATCAAGCGCTTCCGTCAGCTCGGCTCACTAACCCCCGGCCACCCCGAATACGGCCACACCCCCGGCGTCGAGACCACGACCGGCCCGCTGGGCCAGGGCCTCGGCAATGCGGTCGGCATGGCGATCGCCGAACGCCATCTCGCCGCGGAGTTCGGCGGCGATGTCGTCGATCACTTCACCTATGTGCTCGCCTCCGACGGCGATCTGATGGAAGGCATCAGCCAGGAAGCGATCGCCCTTGCCGGGCATCTAAAGCTGAAAAAGCTCGTCGTGCTGTTCGACGACAACGGCATCTCGATCGACGGCCCGCTTACACTCGCCGATTCCGTCGATCAGGTGGAACGCTTCGAGGCGGCCGGCTGGGCGGCGACGCGCGTCGACGGTCACGACCCGGCCGCCATCGCCGCGGCGCTCGAAGCAGCGAAAAAATCCGAACGGCCGTCGCTGATCGCCTGCCGCACCACCATCGGCTTCGGCGCACCGACCAAGGCCGGCAGCGAAAAGAGCCACGGCTCGCCGCTTGGCGCCGAGGAGATCGCCGGGGCACGGCAGAAACTCAACTGGAGCGCGCCGCCGTTCGAAATTCCGCCGGCCATTCGCGCGCAATGGCGCAATGCCGGCGAGCGCGGCCGTCCGCTGCGCCTTGCTTGGGAGGCGCGGCTTGCCGCGCTCGAAGCGGACAAGCGCTCCGAGTTCGAGCGCCGAACACGCGGTACGCTGGCCACCGTCAAGCTTGATGCCGCGGTTGCCGCCGTAAAGCAAAAGCTCGCGGAGACGCCGAAGGAGATCGCAACCCGCGCCGCCTCGGAATTCGCGCTCGAAGCGCTGACCGTGGCGCTGCCGGAAATGGTCGGCGGCTCGGCCGACCTCACCGGCTCCAACAACACGCGCACCAAAGCCATGAAGGCGATGAGCGCCGCGGATTATTCGGGCCGCTTCATTAACTACGGCGTGCGCGAGCACGGCATGGCGGCGGCCATGAACGGCATGGCCTTGCATCGCGGCATTATTCCGTATTCGGGCACTTTCCTGGTGTTCTCCGATTATTGCCGGCCGGCCATCCGGCTCGCGGCGCTGATGCGACAGCGCGTCATCCACGTCATGACGCATGACTCGATCGGACTTGGCGAGGACGGGCCGACGCATCAACCGGTTGAGCAGCTCGCGGCGCTGCGCGCGATCCCCAATCTCAAAGTCTTCCGGCCGTGCGACACGGTCGAGACGATAGAATGCTGGCAGCTCGCGCTGCAGTCGAATGACGGCCCGAGCATTCTCGCTTTGACGCGGCAGAACGTGCCGCAGTTGCGGCTTGGTCTCGATGCCGCGAACCTGTGCGCGCGCGGCGCCTACGAGCTCGTCGCCGCCGCCGACGACGCGCCCGCGGTTTCGCTGTTCGCGACCGGCTCGGAGGTGGCGATCGCGGTCGCCGCCCGCAAAATTCTCGCCGCGCGCAACGTCCAGGCGCGGGTCGTGTCGGTGCCATGTTTCGAGCTGCTGCTTGCCCTGCCGGCGAGCGAGCGTGCCGCGATCGTTGGCGAGGCCAAAATCAATGTCGGCATCGAAGCCGGCATCCGCCAAGGCTGGGACGCGATCATCGGCTCGGATGGAACTTTCGTCGGGATGAGCGGGTTCGGCGCCAGCGCACCCTATAAAGAACTATATCAACGCTTTGGTATTACGGCCGAGAAAGTCGCGGAGGCGGCGCTAGCGCGTTTGGCGAAGTCGTAGGGAGATCGGAATGTCGGTTCGCGTAGCCATTAACGGGTTCGGCCGCATCGGCCGCAATGTTTTGCGCGCGGCGATCGAAGCGGGGCGCAAAGATTTCGAGGTCCTCGCCATCAACGATCTCGCCCCGGTGGAGACCAACGCGCATCTGTTGCGCTACGATTCAGTCCACGGCCGCTTTCCCGGCGAAGTCACCGTCAAGGGCGACACCATCAATTGCGGCAACGGGCCGATCAAGGTCACTGCGCTGAGGGATCCGGCCCAACTGCCGTGGCATGAGCTCGGCATCGACATTGCGCTCGAATGCACGGGCATCTTCACCGCAAGAGAGAAAGCGGCGGCGCATCTGAAGGCCGGCGCAAAGCGCGTCCTGATTTCGGCGCCGGCAGAGGATGCCGACCTTACGGTGGTCTACGGCGTCAACCACGACAAGCTGACCAAGGCGCACACCGTGGTGTCGAACGCGTCCTGCACCACCAACTGCCTCGCGCCTGTAGCCAAGGTGCTCAATGACGCCGTCGGCATCGACAAAGGCTTTATGACCACGGTGCATTCCTACACCAACGATCAGCCGACGCTCGACCAGGTGCACAAGGATCTGTACCGGGGCCGCGCCGCCGCGCTGAACATGATCCCGACCTCGACCGGCGCGGCCAAAGCGGTCGGCCTGGTGCTGCCGGAGCTCGCCGGACGGCTAGACGGCGTCTCGATCCGCGTGCCGACGCCGAACGTCTCGGTGATCGACTTCAAGTTCGTCGCCAAGCGCGCGACGTCGAAGGACGAGATCACCGCCGCGGTCAAGCGCGCCGCCGAGCAACAGCTCAAGGGCATCCTCGGCTACACCGACGCGCCGAACGTCTCGACCGACTTCAACCATGATCCGCATTCGTCGATCTTCCACATCGACCAGACCAAGGTGATCGACGGCACGTTCGTGCGGGTGATGTCGTGGTACGATAACGAATGGGGCTTCTCCAACCGCATGATCGACACCGCGGTGGCGATCGGAAAGCTCGTCTGAACCCACCCGGCCGGTTTCGCTCGACATGTCGTTTGCAACCCTCGACGACGCCGACGTGAAGGGCAAGCGCGTGTTGGTGCGCGTCGATTTCAACGTGCCGATGCAGGATGGCGAGGTGGCGGACGTCTCGCGCATCGCTCGCAACTCGCCGACCGTCGCCGAGATCGCCGACCGCGGCGGCAAGGTGATCCTGCTGTCGCATTACGGACGGCCCAAAGGGCGCGATCAGCGCGAATCCTTGAGGCCGGTGGTCGCCGCCGTGGCGCGCATCCTTGGCCGGCCGATCGCTTTTGCCGACGACTGCATCGGCGCGACCGCGGCAAAGGCCGTCGCCGCGCTCCAGCCGGGCGATATTTTGTGCCTGGAGAACACCCGCTTCCACGAAGGCGAAGAGACAAACGACGCGGCATTCGCCGCCGCCTTGGCGCGGCTCGGCGACATCTATGTCGATGATGCGTTCTCGGTGGCGCACCGCGCCCACGCCTCGGTCGATGCGCTCGCCCGCCTGCTACCGGCTTATGCCGGGCGCGCGATGGCGGAGGAATTGCAGGCGCTGGAGCGCGCGCTGCACGCGCCGCAGCGTCCGGTCGCAGCCATTGTCGGCGGCGCCAAGGTCTCGACCAAGCTCGATCTGCTCGGCAATATGCTGACGCATGTCGACACTTTGATCATCGGCGGCGGCATGGCGAACACCTTCCTTGCGGCGCAAGGCCATCCGATCGGCAAGTCCCTGTGCGAAAACGAACTCAAGGCCACGGCGCGGGATATCCTCGCCAAGGCCAAATCGCAGGGCAAAGAGATCGTGCTCCCGGTCGACGCCGTGGTGGCGCCGAAGGTCGCCGCCGGCGTCGCCTCGCGCGTGGTGCCGGTGACGGAGGTTGGTGGCGGCGACATGATCCTCGACATCGGCCCGCGCACCATCGAGCATGTCGTCTCAGTGCTGGCTCGGGTCAAAACCCTGGTGTGGAACGGCCCGTTCGGCGCTTTCGAGTACGAGCCGTTCGACAACGGCACCATCGAAGTGGCGGAAGCTGCGGCGGAACTGACGGCGGCCGGTAAGCTTGTCAGCATTGCCGGAGGCGGCGATACCATGGCGGCGCTCAACCGCGCCGGTGTCACCGACCGCTTCACTTACGTCTCGACCGCCGGCGGCGCCTTTTTGGAGTGGCTCGAAGGCAAGACGTTGCCGGGTGTCGAGGTGCTCAAGGTGGGGGCCCGATGAGTGCGATGTCTGCCCGGCGGCTCCCGATGACGGGTTATGAGCGCGGCGCTAAAATGGGGATAGTAATGTCCGGCACGGCCGAACCGTGGAGGGTGCGATGAACCTCACCGAATTGAACAAGGTCGCGGAGGCGATGGTCGCTCCCGGCCGCGGCATCCTGGCCGCCGACGAATTGAACTCGACGATCAAGAAGCGCTTCGACACCATCGGCGTCGACTGCACCCCGATCGCGCGACGCGATTACCGCGAGATGCTGTTCCGCAACACCGACGCGATGGGCAAGCACATTTCCGGCGTCATCCTCTATGACGAGACCATCCGCCAGAACGCCAAGGACGGCGCGCCGCTGGTCAAGCTCATCACGCAGGCCGGCGCGCTGCCCGGCATCAAGGTCGACAAGGGCACCAAGCCGCTTGCCTTCTGCCCCGGCGAAGTGATCACCGAAGGGCTCGACGGCCTGCGCGAGCGGCTCGCGGAATATCGCGGGCTCGGCGCCAAGTTCGCCAAATGGCGCGCGGTGATCGACATCGGCCCCGGCATTCCGAGCTTCGGCGCGCTCGACGCCAACGCCCACGCGCTCGCGCGCTACGCCGCGCTCTGCCAGGAAGAAGACATCGTGCCGATCGTCGAGCCGGAAGTGCTGATGGACGGCGACCACGACATCGGACGCTGCGCCACGGTGACCGAGTGGCTTCTCAACACCGTATTTGAGCAATTGTTCTACCAGCGCGTCGCGCTCGAAGGCATCGTGCTCAAGCCGAACATGGTGGTGCCGGGCAAGAAGTCGGAAAACCGCGCCAGCGTCGAAGAGGTCGCGGACAAGACGCTGCGCGTGCTCAAGGCCTGCGTGCCGGCCGCCGTGCCCGGCATTGCGTTCCTCTCCGGCGGGCAAAGCGACGAGGAGGCGACCGCGCACCTCGACGCCATCAATAAGATGGGGCCGCTGCCGTGGCGCGTGACCTTCTCCTACGGCCGCGCGCTGCAGGCCGCGCCGCAAAAGGCGTGGTCCGGCAAGGCCGAGAACATCGCCACCGCGCAGCGCGCCTTCGGCCACCGCGCTCGCATGAACAGCCTCGCCACGCTCGGCAAATGGAAGGCCGACCTGGAAATGAAGGCCGCGTGAGTTCGCGCGAGGCTTCCGTCTATTCCCTCTCCCCTCCGCGGGGGCGGATGTGAGTCCCCCGCGCCTTTATCTCTTCACACCGCCGCTCGGCGATCCCGCGGCATTCGCGCCCCGCCTCGAGGCGGCGCTTGGCGCCGGCGACGTCGCCGCCGTGCTGCTTCGCCTCGAGGCAGCCGACGAGCGCACGCTGATGAACCGCGTCAAGGCGCTGGCGCCGCTGGTGCAGCGCCGCGATTGCGCGCTCGTCCTCGACGGCCATGCCGAGATCGCCGCCCGCGCCGGCGCCGACGGCGCCCATCTGACCGGGATCGACGCGCTCAATGCCGCGCTCCCCATGCTCAAGCCCGACCGCATCGCCGGCGCCGGCGGCTTGCACAGCCGTCATGATGCCATGCTCGCCGGCGAAGCTAACGCCGATTACGTGATGTTCGGCGAGCCTGACCGTGCGGGCCGGCGGCCGCCGTTCGCGGACATTGAGGAACGGGTTTCGTGGTGGGCGAATTTGGTCGAAATCCCCTGCGTCGGCTATGCGGCGTCGCCCGACGAGGCCGCGGCGCTGTCGCGCCTCAAAGCCGACTTCGTCGCGCTCGGTGACTGGATATGGAACGAAGCCCAGCCCGCCGCCGCCGTAGCCGCCGCTGCCGATGCGCTTGTGCAGACGGCCGAAAGCAAATGACGCCGAATCCACCTGGGCGGAGAACTCCATTGCCGCCTTCCCCGCTGCGTCGGGGAGCACATAAAGCCGCGGCGCTTGTTCTCGCCGCACTCGTCGCCGCGCCGCTGGCATCCGCCGCGCGCGCCGGCGAAACGGCGCCTGCCGGCACTGCGGCGCCGACGGCATCCGCGCCAGCCGCGCCCGTCCCCGACCGCGCCTACGGCGCGTTCCAGGCCGGCAAATTTCTCACCGCGTTCGCGCTCGCGACCAACGCCGTCACCGTCAGAGGCGACGTCAAGGCGATGACGCTCCTCGGCGTGCTCTACTCCGAGGGGTTCGCAGTGCCGCGGGACGACAAGAAAGCGGCCGACTGGTACGAGCTCGCCGCCGACCGCGGCGACCGCAACGCCATTTTCGCGCTGGCGATGTTCCACATGGAGGGCCGCGCCGGCCCGCGCGACCGCGAGGCGAGCGCCAAGCTTCTTGCCGCCGCCGCCAAGCTCGGCCATCCGCTCGCCGCCTACGACCTCGCGCTGCTCTACATGGAAGGCCAGCTGTTCCCGCAGGATTTCACCCGCGCCGGCGAGCTGTTGCGCGTCGCCGCCGACGCCGGCAATCCGCAAGCGCAATATGCGCTCGGCACGCTCTATAAGCAGGGCCGCGGTGTGCCGATGGATTTGCACGAGGCGGCGAAATTATGGGCGGCGTCATCGCTCGCCGACGACACCGACGCGCAGGTCGAATATGCCATCGCGCTGTTTAACGGCGACGGCGTCGCCAAGAACGAGCAAGCAGCCGCCGCCCTGTTCCGCCGCGCGGCGGACCACGGCAGCGCCATCGCCCAGGACCGCCTCGCACGCATCCTCGCCGAAGGCCGCGGCGCACCGGAAAATCCGGTGGAGGCGACCAAGTGGCACCTCGTCTCCCGCGCCGGCGGCGAGACCGATCTGATGCTGGACGATTTCGTCAACGGCCTCGACCCCGCGACCCGCGCCGCCGGCGAAAAAGCCGCCACACCCTGGCTCGACGCGCTCAAGAAGGCGAAGGGGTGAGGCACAATCCGTGATTGCGAGCGAACCGAAGCAATTTCTCTCTGCCCTTGCGAGGGAGGGGGTGGGTGTCTTCAAATCTCAGGACCGTGAGGCCTTGAAGCAACGCCTTAAAGATGGTATCTATCAATGATAGATACCATCGAACGTGGTGTCCCGATGAGCGAAACCGGTACTGCCAAGATCTTCAAGCACGGGCGTAGCCAGGCTGTGCGGCTGCCGAAGGAATTTCGGCTGTCGGGGAAGGAAGTGCGGGTGCGCAGATTCGGCGCCGGCCTTCTTTTGGAGCCCGTCGATCGCAGTCTCGAAACCATGAAAGCAATATTCGCCAAGATCGATCGCGAGGGCGGTGCCGACTTCCTGCCGGAGGGGCGCCCCGAGCAACCGCCGATGCCGCCGCCGCGCAAAATCTTCGACGAATGATTTGTCTCGATACCAACATCGTCGTCGCCGCGATCAACCGGCGCACGCCAGGGGTTCGGGCTCGATTGCTGCAGACGCTGGCGCAGCGCACTGTGGTCGCCGTCTCGTCGGTCGTCCTCTTCGAGATGTGGTACGGCATCAAAAAGAGCACACGGCCGCAGCAGAACGCCGCCAATCTCGCGGACTTTCTGGCGCTCGATATCGCTCAATGGCCGTTCGAGCCCGACGACGCCGAGGAAGCCGGCGACATCCGCGCTGATCTGGAGCGCGCCGGCACGCCGATCGGGGCCTACGATATTCTCATCGCCGCGCAGGCGCGCCGCCGCGGCGCGACGCTGGTCACGGCGAATGCGCGTGAGTTCGCTCGCGTGCCCGGACTGAAGAGCGAAGACTGGGCATAAAGCGCGCTCGCCTGTCTATACGAGAGCGCGGTCGTGCACGGGAGCAAGTATCTGGGCTGACCTGCTCTCCTGTGGAAATCCCGGTATCGAAACGCGTTCTTAAGTGCGCCACTGGAGTCACATTTTTCTTGACATTCGTCCCTCGTTCAGCTACGGACGAGCATCTCGCTCATCCAAGGGCGCTTTCGCGAAGCGAATCCGGAAGTGGAGCGAGATGCGGTGCCCGCGCGCGGCGTTGCATGCCGCATCCGGGCAGTTTCGGGCATCATGTTGGCCGGCACTATGACCGGTCCGGGAGGTGCATTCCCTGGACTGGGACAGGCGGGCGCGGCTAACGCCCGCGTCACAGCGCAAGGTCTTCGCTCCCCGGCTGGAGTGAGCTTACCGGATCGAACGTCCTGCCGCGTCCCAGGAAGCCTGGCCTGAAGTTGACGCCGAACGGGCGAAAGCCCCGACGGTGTGAGCCGCTTAGTGGAGCGCCGGAAGGCGGGCGTGCCCCCTCCCCACCCTCCCCCGCACGCGGGAGAGGGAAAAGAGACCAGGGTGCGCTGCCGTGCCTTCACCGGCACGGTGCACGGTTTGAAGTGAGTTTTTCGGCGCTCCGCTTTCCCTTTTTGCTTTTGTTCTTCCTTTCGTCATTGCCGGACTTGATCCGGCAATCCATGCGGACGAGAAGCTCGATCGGATTTGCCGACAAGCTTTCAGGGCCGCGCCTCAGCATGGACCACCGGGTCAAACCCGGTGGTGACATGGGGTTGTTGTGAGCAAACCTCGGACGCAAGGCGCGCCGCGAGAACGCTTTTCCCTTTCCCCTCTCCCCTCGTGGGAGAGGGTGGCGAGTTGCGAGCCGTAGCGAGCAACTAGCCGGGTGAGGGGGCCTCTTCGTAAGATTTTTCGAAGCAACCCCCTCACCCGACTTTCTCGCGCCGCTCGAAAGTCACCCTCTCCCACAAGGGGGAGAGGGAAACGCAAAGCGAGCCGCGAGAACGACTTCCGCTGTCCGCGAGCTTTGGCTCTTTCGGTTCCCCCCAATGCCGAGAAGTCGCGAGCGTCAGCCTCCGCACGGGAGGATGAAAAGCGGCGCACTTGACGCGGCGCGGCTTCCGGGCGAGTTGACCCCCTTCCCGCTCATTCCCGCGCAAGCGGGAATCCAGCGGGAAAATCTGGCGCTGTCGTGAACCCAATGGGTCCCCGCTTCCGCGGGGACGAGCGAATCATCAGAACCCCTCGGCCATGCCGCACTCAGCCATCCTCAACGTCATGACCAAAGCGGCCTATCGCGCCGGGCGAAGCCTCAAACGCGACCTCGGCGAGGTCGAGAATTTGCAAGTGTCGCTCAAAGGCCCGCGTAATTTCGTCACCGCCGCCGACCGCCGCGCCGAGGCGATCGTGCGCGAGGAGCTTCTCAGGGCGCGGCCGGATTACGGCTTCCTCGGCGAGGAAGGCGGCGCAACCGCCGGCAGCGATCAAAGCCACCGCTGGATCGTCGATCCGCTCGACGGCACCACCAATTTCCTGCACGGCATCCCGCATTTCGCGGTTTCGATCGCGCTGGAGCGAAACGGCGCCATCGTCGCCGGGCTGGTCTTTAATCCGGCGAACGACGATTTGTTCGTCGCCGAGCGCGGCAAGGGCGCCTTCCTCAACGACAGGCGCATCCGGGTAGCGGCGCGCACGCGGCTTGCCGAGGCGATCGTCGCCTGCGGGCTGCCGCATTACGGGCGCGGCAGCGACATGGCGCTGGCGCGCCTCGAAATCGCCGCCGCGCAGCAGAATTTCGCCGGCCTGCGCCGTTATGGCGCGGCCTCGCTCGATCTCGCCTGGATCGCCGCCGGCCGGCTCGACGCTTACTGGGAGCGCGACCTATCGCCGTGGGACGTCGCCGCCGGCATTATCCTGGTGCGCGAGGCCGGCGGCTTCGTCACCGATATCGACGGCGGCGACACGGTGCTGAGCAAGGGCGACGTCGCTGCCGGCAACGACACCATGCACAAGGAACTCCTTCGGCTGTTGAAAGAGGCCGGCAAGGAAGCGGCGAAGGCAGCGACAGATGCCGCGATGGAATCTTAAGCCGGGCAATCCTTGGTGGGGCATGATCCCTATCGGAAAGCCCGCTTCGCCTTTGCCGGATCAGGCGCGGCGCCGCGACCGCGCGGCAAAGAATGCCGCCGGATTGCTTCGTTATGCAGCGAAGCGATCCGAAACTTGAGCTTTTCGATCGCACTCATGCGTTTTTCTTGGACCGGGCCTATGCCATAGTGGGGCGCCGGGAGACGCTGGACTAAAGCCGATGGCAGACACGATCGACTACGCCAAGCTTGCCTCGCCCCGCATCTTCCTTTTGCGGATGCTGGTGTTCCTGATCCTGTGCGGGCTGATCGGCTACGTGCTGCAGCGTCAGATCCTCAATGCGTTCATGGCCAATCCCTGGCTCAACGCCTTGATCGCGGGTGTCCTGCTCATCGGCATCATCCTGTCGTTCGTCCGCGTCATCCGGCTGTTCCCGGAAGTCTCCTGGGTCAACGCGTTCCGCCGCGCCGAGCCGGAAGGGCCGCTGCCGCGGGCGCCGACCATGCTGGCGCCGATGGCCGCGATCCTCGGCGGCGAGCGCAGCGCCGGCACCGGCCGCGTCGCCATGTCGGCGCTGACTATGCGCGCCTTCCTCGATTCGCTGGCGAGCCGGCTCGACGAGGCGCGCGACATTTCGCGCTATCTCACCGGCCTTCTCGTCTTCCTCGGCTTGCTCGGCACCTTCTGGGGCCTGATCGCGACGGTCGGCTCGGTCGGCAACATCATCAACAACCTCAATGTCGGCGGCGACGCGGATTCGGTGTTCAACGCGCTCAAGGAGGGGCTCGCCGCCCCGCTCGGCGGCATGGGCATCTCGTTCTCCTCGTCGCTGTTCGGGCTCGCCGGCTCGCTCATTCTCGGTTTCCTCGATCTGCAGACGAGCCAGGCGCAGAACCGCTTCTACAACAACCTCGAGGATTGGCTGGCGACCACGGTGCAGGACCTCGGCGCCGCCGGCGCGCCGGCCGCCGCGCTGCCTGCGGGCGTCACCGACGCGATTGAGCGGCTTCGCCTCTCGATCGGCGATCCCGGCTCCGGCAAGGCAACGACGACCGCGATGGCGAACCTCGCCGAGGCGATCCAGGGCCTCGTCCAGCACATGCGCGCCGAGCAGCAGATGATTCGCGAATGGGCCGACGCGCAGGCCAAGCTCAACAGCGACATCAAGCGCTACATGGAAATCCTGTCGCGCGAGACCGTCGACCGCTAGATGAGATAGGCAAGCGCGATGGCGCTCTCCAGGACCCGCCGCGACAGCGGCATGAATTACTGGCCGGGCTTTGTCGACGCGCTGTCGACGCTGATCCTGTCGATCATCTTCCTCCTCACCGTGTTCATGGTGGCGCAGTTCTTTCTGTCGCAGGAGGTCGCCGGCAAGGATACGGCGCTGGCGCGTTTGAACGCGCAGATTTCGCGGCTTTCGAACCTGCTGTCGCTGGAACGCACCGGCAAAACGAGCCTGCAGGACGAAGTGGCGGAGCTGCGCGCGTCACTGTCGGCCGCCGAAGGCGAGCGCGACCGGCTGCGCGGCGCCGCCGAAGGCGCAGCGAACAGCGCCGCCATCGCCGACACCGGCAAAGCCGCGGTCGGCAAGCTCAACTCGCAGCTCGACGTCGAGAAGGCCGCCACCGCGCGCGCCGTGGCGCAGATCGAGATCCTCAATGAGCAGATCGGCGCGCTGCGCCGCCAGATCGCCGCGCTCGAAGAGGCGCTCGGCGCCTCCGAGCAGAAGGGCAAGGAAGCGCAGCTCCACCTCACCGACCTCGGCCAGCGCCTCAACGTGGCGCTGGCGCAACGCGTGCAGGAGCTTTCCCGCTACCGTTCGGATTTCTTCGGCAAGCTGCGCGACATCCTCGGCAACCGCCCCGATATCCGCATCGTCGGCGACCGCTTCGTGTTCCAGTCGGAGGTATTCTTCGATTCCGGTCAGGCCGTGCTGCGGCCGGAAGGCCGCGCCGAGCTCGACAAGCTCGCGACCGCTTTGCTCGATCTGGAGAACAGGATTCCGCCGGAGATCAATTGGGTGCTGCGTGTCGACGGCCACACCGACGTGCGGCCGCTGTCGTCGACCTCGCCGTTCAAGTCGAACTGGGAATTGTCCGCCGAGCGCGCCATCTCGGTGGTGCAATATCTGATCAGCAAGGGCGTATCGCCGCAGCGGCTCGTCGCCGCCGGCTTCGGCGAGTTCCAGCCGATCGATCCCGGCACCACCGACGAGGCTTATAGCCGCAACCGGCGGATCGAACTCAAACTGACCGAGAAGTGAGCACGCGCGATCTCGGCCGCGATCCTGCCGTCGTGCTGCGCGCTTATGAGGCGCGCGACGAGGCGGCAGCGATCGCGCTGTGGCTGCGGACCTGGCAGGCCGCCTATCCGCAGCTCGACTTCGCCGCCCGGCTCGACTGGTGGCGGACGCGCTGGAAGATCGAGCTCGTGCCGACGGCGAAGATCGTCGTCGCCGAGACGGCGGGCGCCCTCGCCGGCTTCGTCACCGTCGATCCGGCGACGTTCTATCTCGATCAGATCGTGGTGGCGCCGGAGCGTTGGGGCGCGGGCGTGGGCCCGGCGCTGATCGCCGAGGCCAAGCGGCAGTCGCCTTCCGGCCTCGACCTCGACGTCAACACGGATAATTTCCGCGCCGTCAGATTTTATGAAAAGCACGGATTTTCCATCAGCGGCGCCGGCGTCAATCCGATTTCCGGCAAGCCGGTACACCGCATGCGCTGGCGGCCTTGAAGACGACGCGGAAGGATTTGATTTTGATAACGGGATAGACGCATTATCGAAACCTAAAATCAGCCGTTACAAATTCGCCGATCGGCGCAATCTTTCGGTGCAAATGCCGCGACGGCTTTTTGGCCCAAGTCGAACTGCGAAGCCGCTCGCGCGTTGATCGTTCTAAAGAAAAACGCGTGAGCCCATGCGAATTGATGCAATCAGATTTCCGCCGCGCGCGGAATGCGGCAGCGAGGATCATGACGATGGCGCCCGGATTGCCGACATCACCGCGCAGCTCTCCGCCTTGCGCGCGATCGTCGACGAACTCAACGTCGGTCTTGTCCTGCTCGATCAGGAACGCCGGGTGCAATTCATCAACCGCGCGTTCCGGCGTTTTTGGCGCGTTCCCGACGACATGGTCAGAAGCGATCTGACTTTCGCCGAATTGATGTATCACGGTCGCGGCATGCGGGCCTACGCGGTGTCACCCGACAGATTGGACGATTATGTCGCCAAGCAACTGGATTTGATTCAAACCGGCGAGGAACGTCCGCTGCATATCCGGTTCGGCAACGGCGCGGTCATTCAATTCCGCTGCAAGGCGCTGCCCAACGGCAGCCGGCTTCTGAGCTACGGCAACGTCAGCGAGCTTGCCCAGCATGCCGACGCACTCGAGCGACTAGCCAGCGTCGACGGCATGACCGGCCTGAACAACCGGCGCAATTTCCTCGCGCTTGCGGAGATCGAAATGTCGCGCTTCAAGCGCTACGGCCGCCCGCTCGCCTTGCTGATGATAGACATCGATTTTTTCAAATCCATCAACGACCGCTACGGCCACGACGCGGGCGACGAGGTGATCAAGGCGGTGGCCGACATTCTGCAAAATCACAAGCGCACCTCGGACATCGTCGGGCGCCTGGGTGGCGAGGAATTTGCCCTGATCCTGCCCGAGGCGACATTCGACAGCGCCGTGGCGGCCGGCGATCGCTTGCGGCAATTCATCGCCGAACGCACCATCAACGTCCATGGCCGACCCATCGAAATTACGGTGAGCGTCGGTGTGAGCGTCTGTCGGGGCGAGACGTGTTTGACCGGCGAATTGCTCAAGGAAGCCGACATCGCGTTGTATGAGGCCAAACGCACCGGCCGCAATCGGGTCTGTCGTTTCACGCCTGAAAAATCGTCGTCGGCGGCAACGGCGAATATCCGCTAAGGCGCGCCCGCCAGCGATTGCGCCATCGCGGCGTCGAATGATTTGGAGTCGACTTTGAGATAAGCGAGCTTTTCCTCGGCGATGATCACGGCCTCGGCCACACCCGGCACTTGCCGCAACCTGGCCGCGAGGTTGTCCGCATCACCTGCCCGGCCGTCACCGATAGGGAGCAGCCGCGTCGTCAGATAGCTCGGTTGCGCCATGGTCGCGGCGAGGAGAAGCCAGACCAGCGCAATCGCCGTGGTCAGCGCGAAGACCGCCGCCGGGCCGCCGTGCTGATGTGCGAGGCCGCCGACGACGCCGCCGACGAAAATGCCGAAGAATTGCGAGCTCGAATAAACGCCCATCGCCGTGCCCTTGGCGTCGGCGGGCGCCGTCTTGGTGATCAGCGACGGCAAGCTCGCTTCCATCACGTTGAACGCCGAAAAGAAGACGACGAGGCCGGCCAACAGGACGAACAGGTTGCCGGCGTCGAAATAAAGAATGATTTGACTGATCGCGAGAGCGGCCACCGCGCCCACGAACACGCCCTTCATGCGACGATATTTCTCGGCCACGATGATCGCGGGCAACATCACGGCAACCGACACCACAAGCAGCGGCAGATAAACGATCCATTGATGTTGAACCGGCACGGCAGTCGTGGCGCGCAACAGGCCGGGGACGATCAGAAAACTCGCCGTCAGCATGGCGTGAAGGGCGAAGACGCCGAAATCCAATCGCAACAACTCCGTGTTGCGCAGCGCCGAGCCGATCAGCGCCGGTACCGCCTCGGCGTCGCGGCGTACGCGAACGCCGCGCGGATTCGGTACGACGAACTGGGTGATGGCGATGCCGACGAGCCCCAGCCCCACCATCAGCCAGAAAATGCCGCCGAGGCCGATGACACTCGCAACGAGCGGGCCTGCCACAAGAGCGACCATGAATGAACCGCCAATACTGATGCCGACCACGGCCATCGCCTTCGTACGGTTTTCTTCTCTCGTCAGATCGGCCACCAACGCGAGGATCACGGAGCCGACCGCGCCGGCGCCCTGAAGCGCGCGGCCGATAATGATGCCGCCAATCGATGTGGAAAGTGCCGCCACCGCGCTGCCGGCCGCAAAAACGAGCAAGCCGACAATGATCATGACCTTGCGTCCGGTGCGGTCCGACAGCAGGCCGAACGGTATTTGCAACAGCCCCTGCGTAAGCCCGTAGATGCCGAGCGCTTCTCCGATCAGATATGGATTTGCACCCGAGAGGTTGCGTGCGTAAGCCGCGAACACCGGATAGATCATGAACAGGCCGAGGAGCCGCACCGAGAAGACTGCCGCAAGAGACCAGGCGGCTCGCAGTTCCTGTTTGTCCATCGCATCTATTTCCGGCTGACGACCGCGGCCCGCCTCGTAATGAGCATTCTGCTTGGCTAATGCCCTGCCAAGGCAATCCGGGTCAATTGCGGCGGCTTGCCGCGACACGGCCGCCGCGCTATAGAGCCGACGAATTTCCACTATATGTAGCGCCTGTGACGCGCCAAAGCTGACAGAAACCGCGATGAAAACCGATACCCATCCCGATTATCACCTGGTCAAGGTCGTCATGACCGACGGCACGGAATTCACGACCCGCAGCACGTGGGGCAAGCCCGGCGATACCTTGCACCTTGACGTCGACCCGAAGTCGCATCCGGCCTGGACCGGCGGCCAGCAGCATCTGCTCGATCGTGGCGGCCGGGTGTCGCGATTCCAGAAAAAGTTCGAGGGCTTCCTCAAAAAGTAGGCGCGCTGGGCCTAAATCGGCCAGCTGTCTCGGGGCCGCGGTCAAGCACCGTGCTCCAAATCGAGCAGGCGTCGCGTCGCGGCAGCCCTGAAGCGCTCAGACTGGGATAAAGCGCTCAGACGCGGTCGCGTTCGAAAGCCGCTTTAAGCAGCCCTAATTGGCGCTCTACCGGGTTGCCCACCGAGACCTGGAGTGGCTGCGGCGCGTGCATGGTGGCATCGAGCCGACGCACTTCGATCTGCAGCTTTGTGGAACGGGCGATCAATTCCTGAAGCTTGGCCGGCAGCATGGCGATCGATTTGGCGTCGCCGGGATCGCAGGCCGCGAGCCTGACCTTGCTTTTTTCCTTGTGCGCCTGCGCCAGCGTCATTTCGCCTTCCTTGACCGCCCGGTGCAGCAGGAGCCACGACGCGAGCTGCATCAGCCGCGTGGTTAACCGCATGCTTTCGGTGGCGTAGACCAGCGATGCGCTACGTTCGAGCTTTTTGGATTCAGAGCGGCCCAAGCCGTCAAGGTAACTGGCTGTTTCCTCGACGAGCGCCATACCGTCGCGAAAAAGCGCAGCAAAAACCGGGGAACTCGCCAGCCGTTCGCTGAAAGAAACCGCGCCGGCTTCACTCGCACGCTTCTCGGACATGGGTACGCCTCACACGGCCGCCAACATCGCTCGACCGCGCGCCTAAGTCCAGCGGGCAAAGCGGCGGAGTTTCCGACATAGTTGCCATCGTCGGTGCGCGGACGCCCATAAACACAAAAAAGGAGCCGCCGTCGCCGGCGGCTCAAGGTGATAACAGGGAGGCGTCAAACAGAGTGGACAGGAGCCACTCGATGTCCAAAAGTTGGACAATAACTGTAATGAACGAGAAAGCTTAACCGAAGGTTAATAAATCGGAGAAAGTTGCGGGAAGCTTTCGCGGCGCGTCATTTCATTTCTTGAAGAAGGCATCCGCCGCGGTTTGTGACGCGCGCTTGCGAGCCATTTCCGCGTCCAGCCGCGCGATTTCGTCCTTCAAAAGTCCGGCGCGCTCGGCAAGTTCGCCGACCGACAGCAGCGACAAATCCTGCCCTATTTCATGGGTGATTTTTTTCTTTGGCAGATCGTCCGGGTCGATAGCCGGCATTGCTCGCACTCCGTGCCGATAAAGTAACGGCCGGCGTTGTGAATGTCACACCGACGCTGTCCCAGGGCCCGGACCGGGCGAATGAGCGTGCGCCGGGTTGTCGCGGTCAAATTTGGCCTCGCGCGTCGCAAGACCGTCATATCGCCGATGATCGCGGTGTATCGCGCGAACTTCTCGGCTGCACCGGGAAACAGCCGCCGCGCCAGCGACTTGGGCACTCACCATATCAGCGAAATCGTACTGACCCTTTGAAAACAAACGGGTAAATCCTTGCACCAGAGGCACGCTGCGGCTACTCATCGATCAAAGGCTTGGGCCGGGCACGGGACGGCCCGCGACGGGGGCCGCGAATTCGGCGTAAAGCCGGTTAGGTTGTGGTTCGGGGACTTCTGATTTTCGCGGCGCCTACTGCGCCGGCCATCCTGCGCGGAGGTCGTTTCTTGGCATTATTTCGCGCCGCGACGGCGCTTGCGGCCTTTGCGTTCGCGGCCTGGCTCGGCGTGTCCGCCGCGTCAGCGGTCGAGGCCGTCAACATACGGCTCGATGCCGCCGCAATCGACCTGACAGACGCGGTCGAGTTCCAGCACACCGATGGCGACCGCGTGCAGGTCTCCACCGCACCGGGCGCTGACGGCATCGTCCGCCGCATCGAGGTTCGCGCGCGGGAAGCCGGAAACAACTGGGCGGTGTTTGCGCTTGCGAACGACGGCGACGAGCAAATCGACCGTCTGATCGTCGCGCCGCACTACCGGATGGTCGGTTCCGGGCTGATCTGGCCCGATCTCGGGCTTTCACGGATCGTCAACATCACGCCGTCGTCCGGCGATCCTCCGGAGCGGCTCGATAATCCGACCGCGGATGTCTATCGCGTCACTCTCGATCCCGGCACGGTCATTACGTTCGTCGCCGAATTGCGCGCTCCCAATCTGCCGCAGCTCTATCTGTGGGAGCCCGACGCATTCAAAGACAAGGTCAACTCGCTCACACTCTACCAGGGCATCGTCATCGGCATCGCCGGATTGCTGGCGCTGTTTCTCACGATCCTGTTCGTGGTCAAAGGCAGTGTGATGTTTCCCGCCGCTGCCGCGCTTGGTTGGGCGGTGTTGATTTACATCGGCATCGACTTTGGATTCTGGGGCAAGGTTTTCGAGGTGTCGTCAAACACCGAACGCATCTGGCGCGCCTCGGGCGAAGCGATCCTTGCCGCGACGCTTTTGGTCTTTCTGTTCGCCTATTTAAACCTGAACCGCTGGCATGTGCGCTACGCGCATATCACCGTCGGCTGGCTTGCCTTCCTCGGCGCGCTCGTCGCGGTCGCTCTGTTCTCGCCGGCGGTCGCTTCCGGCATTGCCCGCATATCGCTGTTTTTCATCGCGGTGCTCGGCTTCGCGCTGGTGGTCTATCTTTCAACCCACGGGTTCGACCGCGCGGTGATGCTGATACCGACTTGGCTCTTGTTGGTGGTCTGGGTGTTCGGCGCTGCGCTGACCGTACTCGGCTTTCTTACCAACGATATCGTCGGGCCGGCCCTGCTCGGCGGCCTCGTGCTTATCGTCATGCTGATTGGCTTCACGGTGATGCAACACGCCTTTGCCGGCGGCATGGCGCAAGGCATCGTCTCCGACGTCGAACGCCGCGCGCTGGCGCTGACCGGCGCCGGCGACATGATCTGGGATTGGGACGTCTCCGCCGACCGCGTCTTTACCAGTCCGGAAACGGAAGCGATGCTCGGCCTCAAAAGCGGCGCGCTCGACGGCCCGGCCGCGACCTGGCTTGAAGTCCTGCATCCGCTCGACCGCGATCGTTTCCGCACCACGCTCGACGGCATCGTCGAGCAGCGCCGCGGGCGCATCGCGCAGGACTTCCGGATGCGCACGGCGGATGGGCACTATCTGTGGTTCGCGCTGCGGGCGCGGCCCGTGGTCGGCTCCGACGGCGAAGTCATCCGGCTGGTCGGCACGCTCACCGACGTCACCGAATTCAAAACCGCCGAAGAACGCCTGCTGCACGATGCCGTGCACGACAATCTCACCGGCCTGCCGAACCGTGAACTGTTCATCGATCGTCTCGAAGCCGTGCTCGGTCTCGCCAAAGCCGACAACTCCATTCGGCCGACCGTAATGGTCATCGACGTCGATCGCTTCAAGCAGGTCAACGACTTAGTCGGCATGGCGCTTGCCGATTCGATTCTGCTGACGCTGGCGAGGCGGCTTGGTCGGTTGATCAAACCGCACGATACGCTGGCCCGCCTCTCCGGCGATCAGTTCGGCCTTATCCTGCTTTCGGAACACGATTCGGCACGGATCACGTCGCTCGCCGAAACACTCCGCCGCACGCTGCGCGCGCCGATTACCTTCAACGACCGCGAGATCTTCCTTACCGGCTCGATTGGAATGGCGCTCAGCGATTCCGAACCGCAGCGAGCCGACGAGCGTCTCAAGGACGCCGAACTCGCGATGTTCCATGCGAAGCGCAACGGCGGCGACCGTATCGACGTATTCAAGCCCGCCATGCGAGCACGCAAATCCGACCGCTTGTCGATCGAGTCCGACCTGCGCCGCGCGCTCGAGCGCGAAGAAATCACCATCCTTTACCAGCCGATCGTGCGGCTGGATGACCGCGCGATCGCAGGCTTCGAAGCGCTGGCGCGCTGGAACCATCCGAAGCTCGGACGCATGTCGCCCAACGAATTCATCAGCATCGCGGAAGAAACCGGACTGATCGTCGAACTGGGGCTATTCGTCCTCGAACGCACGGCGCGGCAATTGAGCGCGTGGCAGCGCACGCTGCGGCCTCGCGAAACCTTGTTCGCCAGCGTCAATGTGTCCTCGCGGCAATTGCTGCGCCACGATCTGATCCAGGATTTGCGCACGGTATTGGCGCGTGCGCCGCTGACTCGCGGATCGCTCAAGCTCGAACTCACTGAATCGGTGGTTATGGAAAATCCCGAGCACGCCGCGCAGATGCTGCACCGGATTCGCGAACTCGGCGCCGGTCTCGCGCTCGACGACTTCGGCACCGGCTATTCGTCGCTTGCCTATCTGCAGAGATTCCCGTTCGACACGATCAAGATCGACCAGTCATTCGTGCGCACGACGGCGAAGGGCACGCGGCCGGTGATCCTGCGCTCAATCATCGCGCTGGCGCATGACCTCGGCATGGATGTGGTCGCTGAAGGCGCGGAGACCGACTCCGATGCTATCGAACTCTACCAACTCGGCTGCGAATACGCGCAAGGGTTCGTTTTCGGCGAACCGATGACGCCCGAGCGGGCCCGCGAACTTCTGCAGCCGCACGCACGCCAGGTTTCAGCGGTCGGCAGTCAGTAAACACGTCGGTTGAGCCACCTGAATTGGTAATTTACCCGCTACGCGTGCCCGGCTTCACTCGACAGCATGCCGAGAGCGATGCCGATTTTCTTCAGCGCCTTTTCGTATTTGGCGCCGATATCGGACCCGAAGATGAGGTCGGAATCCGGCGAGCAATGCAGCCACCCGTTGCCCTGGATTTCATTTTCGAGCTGGCCGGGCGCCCAACCGGCATAACCAAGCGCCAGGATCGCGCTTGCCGGCCCATCGCCGCGCGCAATCGCCTTGAGAATATCCAGAGTGGCAGTGAGACAGATGCCCTCGTCGATCGGCAGCGTCGAGTTTTCGATGAAGAAGTCGGCCGAATGGAGCACAAAGCCGCGCTCAGTCTCAACCGGCCCGCCGCGCATGACCTTCACCACGCCGGCGCGCGACGGTAATTGGATCACGTCGGCCGCCGGGATCACGTCGAGCTTCACCAGCAGATCGGAAAAATTGATATTGGGGGCCGGATGGTTGACGACGATACCCATGGCGCCTTCGGCCGAATGCGCACAGACATAAATGAGCGAACGGGCAAAGCGGTCGTCGAGCATCGCCGGCATGGCAATGAGCATCTGGCCATCAAGATAGCCCCTGCCCCGACCCTTGCCTTTTCCGGACGCGCCGCGTGGCAATTTCATGACCAAAGGTTAGCCGATCGATCCATTTTTGCAAACAAACGGCGGCGACAAAAGTTCGCGGAAGTATCGTCGGACTCGCCGCCGAAGGAGCGGCGGCAGCACAAGGTCACGATCATGTCAGTAGCGCGTGTGCGCTTCTGCGCCCTACACACCAGTCTCATGCGGTATGTAATGACCCCTCGAATAATATTAGCTGCGGTCGCTGTCATGTGCTCAGGCGGCGTGCCGACGGCGCGGGCGCAGGATGCTTCCGCGTGGGACGGCGAACCGCATGCCGCGGCGCGCCTGATTGCCGGCGCGGCGCACCAATCGGCCGGTGCACAATGGCTGCGGGGCGGCATTGAAATCCGGCTTGATCCCGGCTGGAAGACCTATTGGCGCTACCCGGGTGATTCGGGCGTACCGCCGACACTGAACTTCGCCGGTTCCGAAAATGCCAAATCGGTGACGGTACTGTGGCCGGCGCCGGAGCAGTTCGCCGATGAAGCGGGCGGACACTCGATCGGCTATCGCGGCGACGTCGTATTGCCGCTGCGCATCTCCGCCCAGAATCCCGACAAACCGTCGCTACTGCACGTCAAGCTCGGCTACGCCATCTGCGGTAATCTCTGCGTGCCTGCGCAAGCCGATCTCGATCTCGTGTTGTCCGGCAAAAGCGGCGCCGAGGACGCCGTCCTCACGGCGGCGGAAGCGCGCGTGCCGAGGCGTGTTGCGCTCGGCGCCGCCGGCAGTCTCGCGATTCGCTCGGTGCATCGCTCGATGGATGGCGGACGCGACGGCGTCGTGGTCGAGGTAGCCGCGCCGGCAGGTACGGCCGTCAATCTATTCGCCGAAGGACCGACCGCCGATTGGGCGTTGCCGCTTCCGCAGCCAACCGCGATGGCCCCCGGAAGCGACCCGGGATTGCACCGCTTCACCTTCGCGCTGGACGGCTTGCCGTCCGGCGCTAAGCCCAAGGGCGCGATGCTGACGCTGACCGCTGTCTCGCCAACCGACGCTATCGAGGTCAAAGCGCACCTCGACTAATTCGCCGGTGACGCTAATTTATCCTAGTGCGGCGGATTTGAAATTCCTACAATCGAACGGCAAACCCGCTCAGAAACGTCAAAATCCGAAAACAGCATCGGAATAGCAAATTTGCCAGTTTCCGTTTGATTGCGGAGTTCGCATGACAGAGTGCCACCAACGCGTGCGAACTTCGGATTAGGACACGACACGAAAACCCCAATCTACATCACGAGAGGATTCGACCATGCCGATCAAGGTTGGCGATCGCCTGCCGCCCGACGTCAAATTCCGTGTCATGGGCCCGGAAGGGCCGGCCGTTAAGACGACGGAGGATATATTCAAGGGAAAGAAGGTCGTGCTGTTCGCCGTTCCCGGCGCATTCACGCCGACCTGCAACAACAACCACCTTCCCGGCTTTCTCAAAAACGTCGACGGGTTCAAGAGCAAAGGCGTCGACACTATCGCCGTCACCGGCGTCAACGACGTTTTCGTCTTCGAAGCCTGGAAGAAATCAACCGGCTCCGGCGGCAAGATCGAATTTCTATCGGACGGCAACGCCGAATTCGCCAAGGCGCTAGACCTCGCGCTGGACGGCTCGGGCGCCGGGCTCGGTACGCGCTCCAAACGCTACGCGATGCTGGTCGAGGATGGTGTGGTGAAGATGCTCAACGTCGAGGATGCTCCCGGCAAGGCCGAAGCGTCGAGCGCGGATGCGTTGTTAAAGCAGATGTGACGAATTGCCGGGCTTGAGCCGGCGGGCGGTTACGCTCGCCGGCTGATCTGGCCGAGCATTTCCTCGAAGGTTTCCCGGCGCCGCTGCCGGTCGGTCCGGACGAAGACGTACGTGACGATCTTCACGGCCCGTCTGACGATGCCCTTGTGGAGCCGATCGCGCGCCCGCATTGCCAGGATCTGTGTTCTTTTCTTGTCGAGCTCGACGTGGAGACGATTGATCTCGAGATCCCGCCTGCCGATTTCGCTGTATTGGCCCGCCGCCTTGGCCCGCATCTCTTCGATGTTGACCTCAAGGCGCCGTACCGACATGGCGAACTGTGCGCGCAGTTGATCCTTGTCGGCCTGGATTTCGTTGATTGCCAGCGGCGTCGCCTCGACAATGTCCCGCTTGGTCAGGCGCACCGCACGACCGTGAATAAACGGAAAGAACGCCAGCATCAGCAGGCACCCCGCCAGCAGCCCAATACCGCACAACATCAACGATTCGATCATCACGCGCCTATGCGGAACTAAATTTCTGGGTGCGCCCGAAGACGATCCGGGCACTCGTCCGGCTCTTTCATGAAATACCGAGCGCCCGAATACATGACCCTGTCGGTCGTTCGCGTATCTTTCAACGCTGCGGCGCGTCAGAGCGCAGTCTGGATCGTGGTGAAGACGGCGACGAGCTTGTTGCCCACGCCGGTCACCGACGGGATGATGGCAATCGAGATGCCGGAGGTGATCAAGCCGTACTCAACGGCAGCTGCGCCGGATTCGTTCTTCAGAAATTTGCGGATTGTCTTCAGCATGTCGATGGCTCCTCTATCTAAAATCGACCGAGGCGGAGGTGAGTATCACAGACGCGATGGTAAATGAATCGCTTCCTAAATTAACAATGAACGCGTTAACTCGCCGGCAAGCAAAACAATCCTGAAAAAAGAAATAGGCGCCCGAAGGCGCCCAGTTGAAAGATAGACAGACTGTATGGGTCGCTCTTGACCGAGCGAGCGTCCGACTTAAAGAGCGGTCTGGATCGTGGTGAAGACGGCGACCAGCTTGTTGCCCACGCCGGTGACCGCCGGGATGATGGCAACGGAGATGCCGGAGGTAATCAAGCCGTACTCAACGGCAGCTGCGCCGGACTCGTTCTTCAGAAACTTGCGGATGGTGTTCAACATGTCGATGGCTCCTCATTTAAGATCGAACTGATGCGCAGTCGAGTAGCAGAAACATGTTGGTAAATAAATCGAAACTGAAATTAACGGTGAATGCGAAAACGCCGTTAAGCAATCGCGGCGCGATGTTTCACGCTGCGCACAGCCGCGCATTTGTTTGTTTTTGTTCGGTGTCACGGCGCACACAATGCCTAGCTCTGCGTCCGACCGGCGGCACGTATTTCGGCAATGGCCTGCCGCGCCAGCGTATCGGCGCGTTCATTTTCAGCGTGGCCGGTGTGACCGCGCAACCAATGCCAGCGCACCTGATGCTCGCCGAGAGCCGCATCGAGCCGCTTCCACAGATCGATATTTTTCACGGGCTTCTTGTCGGACGTCCGCCAGCCGTTTCGCTTCCAGTTGGCGATCCATGACGTGATGCCGTTGCGCAGGTATTGGCTGTCGGTGTGCAGATCGATCCGGCACGGCCGTTTGAGGGCTTCGAGCGCCGCGATCGCAGCCGTCAACTCCATGCGGTTGTTGGTGGTGTCGGCTTCGCCGCCTTTGAGTTCCTTCTCGTGGTCGCCGAACGCCAGGATCGCGCCCCAGCCGCCGGGGCCGGGATTGCCCGAACATGCGCCGTCGGTGTGGATTACGACATGCGGAAGCGACGACGTCACGGCGCCATCACTCCGTAGTCGTCTGCGCTTTTGACGGTCTGATGGAATCTAAGTTTTCGCAGATATTCGATCGGATCCTTCGGACGCACCAATGCACCCGGCGGAACGTCGAGCCAATCGACCAGTCGCGTCAGCAAAAAACGCAACGCCGCGCCGCGCGCAAGCAGCGGCAGCTTCTCCCATTCGGGCGCCGATAGCGGCCGAGTTTTGGCGTAGCTCGAAAGCAGCGCCCGCCCCTTGGTGACGTTGTAAGAGTGATCCGCTTCGAAGCACCAAGCGTTGAGGCAGATCGCAACATCGTAGGCCAAGGTATCGGTACACGCGAAATAAAAGTCGATTAGCCCCGAAAGCTTGTCGCCGAGGAAAAAGACGTTATCGGGAAACAAGTCGGCATGGATGACGCCTTGCGGCAACCCGTGCGGCCATTCGCGTTCGAGCGTATCGAGTTCGGCGGTGACCACGGATTTCAGATCGCCACGTACCTGGTTGGCGCGTTCTCCGCACGCGGCATAAAGCTGCCGCCAGCCGGCAACCGACAGTGCATTGTCGCGGCGCATGGAGAAATCCGCACCGGCTACATGCAGACGCGCCAAGGCCTCGCCCAAGGCCGCGCAGTGGGCGGCGCTCGGCCGGCGTATCCACAAACCTTCAAGGAACGTGACCATCGCCGCCGGCCGGCCGGCGAGACGGCCGAGCGTTTGTCCGGCGCGGTTCTTCACCGGCTGCGGGCAGGTAATACCGCGGCTCGCCAAATGCTCCATCAGACCGAGGAAAAACGGCAAATCCCGCTCGGCGACGCGCCGCTCGTAAAGCGTGAGGATGAAATAGCCGCGGCTGGTGTGAACCAGGAAATTCGAGTTCTCGACACCCTCGGCTATGCCCTTATAGGCCAGAAGCTCGCCGATGTCGTAACCGGCAAGGAAGGGCGCGAGGTCTTCCGCCGTGACATCGGTGTAGACGGCCATACAAATCTCCAGCCATGGCGGCTAGCCCGGCTTGCGTCTCGCCGTCAAGGTCGGCGAAAAACGCCAATGGTTTGGCGAAGGGTTCGCCGGCCAATATGATTGCCGGCAAGGGACAAAGCCATGCGGAGCGGCGACCGCACTATCGGGTCTTTGGGCGGCGCAGTATGGTACTTACCGCAGTATTGCGGACCAGCGGGGCGTGTGGCGGATGAAAAGCATCCTCGTTCCTACTGAGCAGAACGTTGCGATGACGTCGGCCTTGGATGCGGCGCTCTTGCTCGCGCAAAAATTCGCCGGCTGCGTCGAAGGCTTTCCGGTGCGTCCGGCTGTTGCCGACCTGGTCGCCATGGACCCGGATGCCGGATTGACCATGGTCGCCATCAAAGAGAATGACGCGGAATTGGTGCGGCAGGCCGAGGACCTGTTCCGCTCCTTCATGCAGCGCCGCGATGTGAACGAGCGCACCGACGAGACGTCGACCGCATCGTTGTCGTGGACTTGGCATGCCGCGGCACCCGGCGGCAACGAGTTCGTCGGCAGCTACGGCCGCGTCTTCGACATCATCGTGTTGGCGCGGCCGGGAGAGGAATGGCAAAGCCCCTCGATGGTGACGCTTGAGTCCGCGCTGTTCGAAAGCGGGCGGCCGGTGCTCATCGCGCCACCCACGTCACCGCGTTCGCTCGGCACCAATGTGCTGATCGCCTGGAATCGCTCGACCGAGCAGGCCCGGGCAATCGCATTTGCCATGCCGCTGTTACGGCTGGCGGAGCGCATCACCGTCCTGACTGTAGAGGGCGCGACGGTAGCGGGACCAAGTGGCGTCGAACTCGCCCGCTCGCTGCGAATGAACGGAATCATCGCCGAACCGCTCACCGTGGCGTCTGGAAAGAGCAACGCAGGGGAAACGATCTTGACCAAGGCCGCCGAACTCGGCTGCGACCTCATCGTCAAGGGCGCTTACACGCAGAGCCGCCTGCGGCAAATGATCTTCGGCGGCACCACCCGCCACATCCTCGCCAATGCCAATCTTCCGGTGCTGATGGCGCATTGACGAGCGCGGATCGGTCACTTCAAATCCTTGCGGATGATCTTGCCGACGTTGCTCTTGGGCAATGAATCGACGAACACGATGACCTTCGGCACTTTGTAAGCGGCGAGCTGTTCGCGCGCGAATTTTGTCAGCTCGGCCGCGGTGAGCGCCGAATCGCGTTTGACGGCAAACAATTTCACGGCTTGCCCGGTGTTGGAATTGGCGACGCCGATTACGGCAGCCTCGAGCACGCCCGGATGGCGCGCCATGACGTCTTCCACTTCGTTGGGAAATACCTTGAAACCGGATACGTTGATCATGTCCTTCTTACGGTCGAGGATTTTCAAGAATCCTTCGGCGTCGAGCGCACCGACATCTCCGGTATGCAACCAGCCGTCATTGGCGAGCACCAAGCTCGTTTCATCGGGCCGCTGCCAATAGCCTTGCATGACCTGCGGCCCGCGCACGCAAATCTCGCCGGCTTCGCCAACCGGCAGGTCGTTGCCGAGGTCGTCACGGATGACGACCTCGGTCGACGATACCGGCAGTCCGACGGTACCGAGCTTCGGATTGCCGACTGGATTGATGCATACAATCGGCGATGCTTCGGTAAGACCGTAGCCCTCCACGAGCGCGGTGCCGGTGATCTCGCGCCAGCGCGTCGCCACCGCACTCTGCACGGCGGCGCCGCCGCCGATGGCGAAGGCGAGCTTGCTGAAATCAAGCGCCGCGAAATCGGGGGTGTTGATCAGCGCGTTGAACAGCGTATTCACGCCGGTCATGGTCGTGACTTGGGCACGGCGCATGAGGCGAACGAGCCCCTTGATGTCGCGCGGGTCGGGAACGAGGACGCTCAATCCGCCCATCAAGGCGAACGCGAGCAAATTCGCGGTCAACGAAAAGATATGGTAGAGCGGCAGCGGCGTCAGTACCGACCCCTGCTCGTCAGGCAGGCTTGGCCTCATCCAGGCTCGGCCCTGAAGCGAGTTCGCCACCAGATTACGATGCGTCAGGACGGCGCCCTTGGGCACGCCCGTTGTCCCGCCGGTGTATTGCAACAGCGCCGGCGACGAAGCCGCCGGCGTCGCATCGGCATAGCGCGCGCTGGGACGGCGCTTGCAAGCATTCTGCAACGGGGTAAAGCGATCGAAACGCCACGTCTGCACCGCGTGCCGGATATGGGTGTTGACGAAGTTGAGCGCCGCGCGCTTGAGCGCCGGCATGAAATCGCCGAGCCGGGCGACCACCACGTGGCGTATCTGCGTCTCGCCCATCACAGATTCGAGCTTATGGGCGAAATTTTCCATGATCACGATCGCAACCGCCCCGCAATCCGCAAGCTGCTCCTTCAGTTCGCGCGGCGTGTAGAGCGGATTGACATTGACGACGATCAGCCCGGCGCGCAGTGCCCCCAAAAACGCCACGGGATAGGCGATGAGGTTCGGCAGCATCACGGCGACGCGGTCGCCGGACTTGAGCTTCACTTCCTCGATCAGGAAGGCGGCAAAGGCGCGGCCGGCACGGTCCCATTCCGTATAGCTCATACGCGTGCCCAAGCACTCGAAGGCGGGATGGTTGGCGTGACGGGCGCAAGCGTCGATCAGCATCGCCGAGAGCGACGGATAGATATCCGGATCGATGCTGTGCGGGATCCCCGGCGGATAAGAGGCGAACCAGATCGGCTCCGCCGCGGCGGCTCTCGCCGGTGCGGCTGTGCTCTCAAGCGTCATGGCTAAAATCCTCGGCGGGCCCCGAGGCGGCCCCTCGCCGCTATGTTAAGCCAAACTTCCGGAACACGAAACGAAACGCTTCGCCTTTTGGGGCGGTTGGGTCCGCCCGGCGAAGCAATCCAATCCCGTTGGCGGGACCGGCCTGTGGATCATTTCTGCGCGAAGAGCTCCTGGCCGAGGTTATTGAAACGCGCTTTTTGCTCGTCGTTGAGCGAGTTGTAAAAGTCCTTCAGCGGCGCCTCCACCGTCTGCACTGCCTTTAGCTGCGCTTGGAGCCGATCGCCGATGGCTTGGAGCCGACCGGGCGGCGTCGCCGGCAGTTCGCTCGGGCAAGCGGTTTTCAGGATGTCGGCGGCCCGGCCGGCGGCCGATTGTAGCGCTTCCAGTTTTTGCTTCTGCTCGTCGGTCGGCTGCACCACCTGATCGATCTTCTCGGTTGGCCAGGGAGCGACCTTTCCGTTGCTGCAGGCTTCCTGCGGATTCGCGGCTTTCGCCGTCTCGGGATTCGGCGGCCGGTTTTCGGCGGTCGAAGACTGCGCCGTGCCCATATCGTTGAAGCGCGCTTTTTGCTCGTCGTTGAGCGAATCGTAGAACTTGGCCAGCGGCGGACTGATGATGTTCACGGCGTCGATCATGCCCTGCAGGCGAATTTCCATTTGCCCCAGCCGGTCCACCGGCGTGAACGCGACACCGGACGGACAATGCGAGGTGATTTCGTTACTCGCCTTGACCACGGCGTTGCCGAGATCGTCCAGCAACGCCTTTTGCTGATCGTTCGGCTCGATGACCTGCTGAATTTGATCAATCGGCCAATTGGTGACCTCCGCCGCCTCGCTGTCGCAGGCACTCTTCATGCCCTGCGTCAGCGCCGTCATTCGCGCCGGAGCCTGTGGTCCTTGGACATAGGGCTCGTAGTCGTAGGGCGAGAAGATCCCGGCATAAATATCGTCATAGCCGTAAGCCCAGAACGGGTCGGAATCGCCATATTCGTATGGCCACATCGCATAATAGAAAAAGTCACCGAACGCATAGGGCCAGAACACCGGTCCGACCCAGCCCCAGTTGTTGGAACCGTAGCGGCCTCCAAGGCCGCGGTGGTAACCGTGGCCAATAAATGGACGGAGCGCCGGATTATCGGCAAAGCGCCGTCGCGCCGCGAAATTCCGCGGATCGGTGCGACCGGCATTGTGGCCGGAAGCGCCGCGCGCATTTATTGCGGCCTCCGCTCCGCGCGGCTCCGCCGTTCCCGGATGAACGCCGCCCGCACGTGTGTGCGCGGCGGTGCGGGGGCCGAACCGGCTAACGCCGGCATGTGCAGTCCCCGGACGCCCAGCGACATGCGGTCCAGCGCCGCGTGGTCGAGCGCCGTGAGCTGCAAAATGCGGTGCGCGGCGGGCCGTGACATGTGGAGCCGGTCGCGCCGCGAAATGCGGTGTCGCACGGGGCGCAGCGAAGTGCGGCGCGGCGCGTGGCGCAGCGAAGTGCGGCGCGGCCGGGTGCGGAGCGAAGTGCGGCGCGGCCGGGTGCGGAGCGGCGGCATGGGGAGCGGGCCCTCCGCGCGGCCTACCCGGCTGAGCCAAACCCGGCACAGCCGCAAGGCAAACGATGGCTCCGATGGCTCCAACCTTGGCCACAACCTTCCGCATGGACAAATTCCTCCGCCGCCGCGCCAGAGCGGAACGCCTCTCGTTTAGGCCGAGTTCCATCGGAGCGCCCAATATGTGGCGTCAGGCGCTGAAAAGGCAGCCTCGCGCCGGAGGCCGGTCCCTCCGGTCACGCCTTTCCCTCGGTGCATCGATTCTGCATAACCAATTGATATGTAATATATAAACTCGCAAACAGCCGTGACGGCCGCTAACCATGTTGATTGCGGTGCCGGCCGTCGTTGAGGTCGCGGTGGATAAACGAGCACCGGCGGCCACTTTTTGCCATACTGGACCGTTAACGGTTATGGGGTCGGGGGTGGGGTGACCGGTAAGTTCGCGTTAACCCGTCCCAAATTAACAATGCGTTAAGCGTGTCCGTCGCGCGTGCTGCGGCGGGCAGCGGCTTGGTACCTGAACGCGGGGACGCCGGTGCTGATCGGTGGGGCGCGCCTGATGAGCTGTCGTATCGCCGCGACGCGCGCCTGCTATTCGTGCGCTCTGGCCGTTCTGTTCATGCTCTTCGGCGCGCGCGCCCTGCAGAACGCCATCGCCGAGGGCGACACTCGCACCATTTCTCTGCATCACATCCATACCGGCGAAGACATCACCATCACGTTCAAACGCGACGGGCGCTACGACGAGGCGGCGCTCGAAAAGCTTAACTGGTTCCTGCGCGATTGGCGCCGCCAACAAGAAACCCGCATGGATCCGCACCTCATCGACCTTATCTGGGAGGTGCAACGCGAAACCGGGTCGAAGGAGCCGGTTTGGGTGGTCTGCGGTTATCGCTCGCCGGAGACGAATGCCATGCTGCGCCGCCGCAGTGGCGGCGTCGCACGCTTTTCCCAGCACATGCTCGGCCACGCCATGGATTTCTACATCCCCGGCGTGCCGCTCGAAGAGCTTCGGGTCATCGGTTTGCGGCTGCAGCGCGGCGGCGTCGGCTTCTACCCAACCTCCGGCTCGCCGTTTGTCCATATGGATACCGGCGGCGTGCGGCATTGGCCGCGCATGACCCGCGAACAACTGGTCCGTGTGTTCCCTGATGGCCGTACCGTGCACATTCCGGCAGACGGACGGCCACTCCCGGGCTACGCGCTTGCGCTTGCCGACATCCAAAAGCGCGGCGGCACCGCGTCGGAGATGTCGCTTGAGGCGGCGCGCAGCGCCGGCGTCAATGTCGCCAGTCTGGGCAACGAGCATCACGCCAACCCGTTCGCAAAGTTCTTCGGCTTGGCGCACAACGACGAGGACGACGACGCCGGCACGACGGCCGTGGCCACCGCAACGAATCCGCCTGCGCCGACGTCTGCAACTGCGGAGCCGCTGCGCAAACGGGCAAAGGCGGCGGTAGTCGCGGCTATCGATCGCGCCGAGGGCAAGCTGGCGATCGAAAGGGCCAAGCTGGTTAAGGTCGCCTCAAAGGTGCACGTGATCACACGGGCTGAAGCGGCGCCACTCCCAGCACCTACGCCGAACCAGATCGTCCTCGCCCGGGGCTATTGGCAGGGCGTTGTCAACGGCGCCAGCGCGGCGCAACTCGCGCAAGCCTCGACAAATCCTCTCGCCCGGGTTTCTCCATCGCGCCGCGTTGACCTCGCCAGCGCGGACCCGGAGTCAACTGCCACGGCCGGCGCCTTCCCTGCGCCCCGCGACGACAATGGCGCGCCGGACGCAGCGCTTGCTTACGCCGCACCGGCCGGACGCGATGCGTTGCCGCGGCCTGGTCATGCTGATGCAGTCATAAGTGGAGCGCTGCCGGAACTGAGCGCGCCTCGAATTATTCCGGCACAGACCGCCGATAACGAAACCACAATTGCCGTCAAACGCATCGACGGCCGGCCCGCGTCGACGATCCTCACCGTAGCCGACAAAAAACTGGCGACCCCGCTTGCCGACACCGCCCGTCTCAACGATCCGTGGCTGCGCGCGCTCGTGGTGTCGCCGGACATCAGCCACTCGCTTTACACTACACCGCTCGGCGAGCGCGATTTCCGCACGCTCGCGACGCTGATGGTCAAACCGGATAATTCGGTGATGATGACGTTTGCAGCCGATCCTAGTCTCGGGCTTGCCGACGACCGCTTCAAGGGCAGCGCGATCGTGTTCGTCTCGACGATAAGCTACCCGATGCACACGGCGGATTTGCAATAACCGCCGTCACTCCAGCATGCCAAGCGCATGCATGTAAGTTTCCAGCACTGCTTCCTGCTCTTTGCGCTCATTGACGTCGAGCTTTCGCAACCTCACGACCGTGCGCAACGCCTTAACGTCGTATCCGTTTGCCTTGGCCTCGGCGTAGACATCGCGGACATCGTCGGCGATTGTCTTCTTCTCCTCTTCCAGCCGTTCGACGCGCTCGACAAAGGCCTTGAGGTGGTCTTTGGCGAAGCGGTGAGCGGACTGGTCGTCCTTGGCAGCGGCGGCGGTGGCCATCGGATACTCCTGGCGATGCCAGCACGATCTCGAAACGGGGATACCGGTTCTCGGGATCATGCTGAGTTTGGTGCCCGGACTTTTCGAAAGCGCGCAGCCTCAGGTCAAGCCGCGCGAGCGCTCATCCACGCATTGCACAGGACAAGACGGCGAAAACCTTGGCGTCAGTGCTTTTGGCTTGCTTTTTCGAATGCCACCTTTTGGCTGGCAGAGGCGTCCTTCTGATACTTGGCGCGCCATTCGTCGTAAGCCATCCCGTAGACCATCTCGCGGCTTTGTTCCTTGGTCATCGGCAGGCCTTTTTCATCCGCGGCGTCCTTCATCCAGTTGGACAGACAGTTGCGGCAAAAACCGGCCAGATTCATCAAGTCGATATTTTGCACATCCGTGCGAGCCCGCAGATGCTCGACCAGCCGCCGATAGACTGCGGCTTCGAGTTCCACGCGGTTCTTGTCGTCGATAGCCATGCTTTTCCTCCACGGCGTAAGTTATAGGGAACATAGAGCCGCGATGGGCGTCTTGCCATACGGGCTGTGGGATCGCCATGAACACATTGCTGGAACAAGCGGAATCGTCGACACGCGGATTGCTTGAGACGTTATTTCGTACCGCGGTTGCCGCCGCGGATCCGGCGCAGTGTTTGCCGCCGAATTTGCCGGAGGCACCGCGGCGCGGACGCTTGGTCGTTCTTGCCGCAGGCAAAGCGGCAGGTTCGATGACGCAGGTCGCCGAAAGGCACTACGCCAAGCTCGGACCGACGAAGCTCGCCGGGCTCGCGGTGACGCGCCACGGCTACGGACGTCCGACCCAACATATTCCGGTGATCGAGGCCGGACATCCCGTACCGGATAAGGTCGGCATGTCCGCAACAAAGCGGGTCCTTAAGCTTGCCGACGCGGTCGACGGCAGTGATCTCGTCCTTGTGCTCCTTTCCGGCGGTGCATCGGCCAACTGGATAGCCCCGGCGGCAAACCTTAAGCTAGAAGCGAAGCAAGCGGTGACGCGAGCGCTTCTTAAAAGCGGCGCCGCCATCGGCGAAATCAACGCGGTACGCAAGCATCTGTCTCGCATCAAGGGCGGCCGCCTCACGCAACGCGCTTATCCGGCGAGGGTAGTGACCTTGGCGATCTCCGATGTGCCCGGTGACGACCCGGCGGTCATCGGCTCGGGGCCGACGGTGGCCGATCCGACGACGCTTGGCGATGCGCACGAGATCGTGCGCCGTTACCGCCTCGATTTGCCCGACGACGTAACCCGCGTGCTGGGCGACGCCGACAACGAGACGCCGAAACCGGGCGACAAGGTGTTTGCCGGCTCGGAATATCGAATCGTAGCCCGGCCTGCCGACGCCTTGCGCGCCGCGGCGGAGCAATGCCGGGCGGCCGGCTACGAATGCGTCGTGCTCGGCGACCGGCTGCAGGGTGAAGCGCGCGAGGTCGCAGCCGAACACGCCCGGCTCGCCCTCGAATTAAGGGCCGAGCACCGCCGCGTTGCGATTTTGTCGGGGGGCGAACTCACCGTGACGCTGCGCGGTCAGGGTCGCGGCGGCCCCAATCAGGAATATGCCCTGGCGCTGGCGATACGGCTTAACGGCGCTCCCGCCATTGCGGCGCTCGCGGCCGATACCGACGGCACCGACGGCGGCAGCGGCCGTCCGGACGATCCGGCCGGAGCTTTTGCCGATGCCGGCACACTGACACGGGCCCGGGCTGCCGGCCTCGATCCCGCCGCCTTTCTCGCTGACAACAATTCCACGGGGTTTTTCAATGCCATCGGCGATTTATTTCGACCAGGTCCGACGTTCACCAACGTCACCGACTTTCGCGCCATTGTCGTTGACAGGGCCTGAAGATACCGGATTCTGAACCGGAAATGGGCAAGGGGATTCATTTCTCAACGGCCGTAAGCGCCCTCGCGTCCAGCCTGCTGGCGACGCTGGCGTTGACAGCCTCGGGCGGGCCGGCCGCGGCCGATTTTCGGCTTTGCAACAACACCGGCGGCCGCGTCGGAGTTGCCGTCGGCTATAAGGATGCCGAAGGCTGGACCACCGAAGGCTGGTGGAATTTGCCATCACGCACTTGCGAGACCGTGCTCAAGGGCAACCTCGTTGCGCGTTATTATTATGTCTACGCAATCGACTACGATCACGGCGGTGAATGGATGGGGCAGGCCTATATGTGCACCCGCGACAAGGAGTTCACCATTCGCGGCATCAGCGACTGCTTGGCGCGTGGTTACGATCGCACCGGTTTCTTCGAGGTCGACACCGGTGAGCAGCGCGCCTGGACCGTCCAGCTCACCGAGTTCGAGCGAGCAATCGCCCCAGCATCCGCTGCCGTCCGGCAATCCGCTGAGCCCGGCCCCGACGCCGCAAAGCGGCCTTCGCGGCGCCGGGCCGGCTGCCGTAAGCACACCCGCGGTCATCCCTGCGCCCCCTGCCCCAGCCGGTACGCCCGGAACCCAAAGCCGATGAGACGGCAGCGCCGCACCAAGGTGGTGGCGACGCTAGGACCGGCCTCTACGAGCCGCATCGTCATCAGCAGGCTGTTCGAAGCCGGCGCCGACGTCTTTCGCATCAATATGAGTCACACTAGCCACGACAAGATGCGCGAGTTGGTGGCGACGATCCGCGCGGTTGAATTGGAATGGGACCGGCCCATCGGTGTCCTTGTCGATCTGCAAGGACCGAAACTGCGCGTCGGCACCTTCAAGGGCGATTGGGCGGACATCCAGTCCGGCGAGGAGTTTGTATTCGACGCCGACGCGACACCCGGAGACGCCAGACGCGTAAACCTGCCGCATCCCGAGATCTTCGCCGCCGTTAAGCCCGGCGATACGCTTCTGATCGACGACGGCAAATTGCGTCTCGTCGTCGCGGAAGCGACTGCGCAACGCATCGTCGCCCGCGTCAAGGTCGGCGGCAAGATATCCAACCGCAAGGGTGTCAGCCTGCCGCAGACGGTTGTGCCGGTTGCCGCGTTGGCGCCAAAGGACATCGCCGATCTCGAAGCAGCCCTCGATGCCGGCATCGATTGGGTGGCGCTCTCATTCATCCAGCGCCCGGAGGATATCGCCGAAGCAAAGAAGATCGCGCGCGGGCGGGCTGCGGTCATGGCCAAGATCGAGAAGCCGCAAGCGGTGACGCGCCTCGAGGAGATCCTCGATCTCGCCGACGCTTTGATGGTGGCGCGCGGCGACCTCGGCGTCGAAATGCCGCTGGAAAAGGTTCCCGGCATCCAGAAGGAAATAACGCGCGCCTGCCGGCGCGCCGGCAAGCCGGTCGTCGTCGCGACGCAAATGCTTGAATCGATGGTGACGAGCCCGGTGCCAACCCGGGCCGAGGTCTCGGACGTGGCCACCGCGGTCTTCGACGGCGCTGACGCGATCATGCTTTCCGCGGAATTGGCGGCCGGCCAATATCCGGTCGAGGCGGTGGCGACGATGAACCGCATCGCCGAAGCGGTGGAGAACGAGGCGATCTATGTGCCGTCGTTGCACGTCCTGCATACCGAGCCCGAAGCGACCGGCGCCGATGCCATTGCCGCCGCGGCGCGACAGGTCGCGGAGACGCTCGATCTTGCCGCCATCGTCTGCTGGACCTCATCCGGCGCCACTGGAATGCGGGTGTCGCGCGAGCGGCCGAAGCCGCCGATCGTCGCCATTTCGCCGATGGTCGGCGCCGGTCGCAAATTGTCGCTGGTCTGGGGCATCCATTGCGTCATCGCCGAAGACGCGCACGATCAAGATGACATGGTGGAACGCGCTTGCCAGATCGCCTTCAAGGAAGGCTTCGCCAAGGCTGGCCAGCGGGTCATCGTCGTTGCCGGCGTCCCGATCGGTACGCCCGGCGCCACCAACATGATGCGCGTCGCGTTCGTCGGCGGACAGATGGACGGCGAGGCGTGACGTCAGGCGGCTTGTGCGGCCACTTCTTCGACCGCAGCAGCAACGCGGTCGGCGGCGGCATGGTGCAGCATGTGACCGAAACCCGGCAGCACTTCGACTTTCGCGACCGGCGCCGCGGCGGCAAGCTTCAGGGCGTGCTGCTCCGGAGGCACCAGGGGGTCGCTGTCACCGGCGAGCGCGATGGTCGTTGCGGTGAGCGCGCCATAGCGGCCGACCTGCTGGGCGAGGAACGCGTCGAGGCGACCGACATCGGCCCAATTCGCCAACAGCGCCCAGGGACGCAGCGCTAACGCGGTGGCACTGCGCTTGACGTAATGGTGCGGCATCCGCTGCGGCAGGAACGCGGTCCGGCAGCCGGGACCAATCAAACCTGATCCAAACGGCAGCGCCAGCGTGTGCGCGAACAACCAGCCAATGGGCGTCGATAGCAGGGCGTTGAGCTTGGTCAGCCGCCAAAGGCCTGGATGGGTCGGCGGCGCGATCAGAACAAGCCCCGCAACTCGCGTCGGATAATCGAGCGCAAAGGTCAGCGCCAGCGTGCCACCCCAGGAATGCCCGACCAAGATGGCGCGATCGATCGCGAGCCGATCCATTACTTCGCGCAGCACCGTCGCCTGATAAGCGGGCGAACTACCTTCGCCGGCCTTACGTGCGCTAAAGCCGAAGCCCGGCCTGTCGATGAGCACGACCCGGTGGCGGGCCGCGAGTTGGTCGCCGAGCGCCAGACGCATGTCTTCGAGATTACTGCCGGCGCCGTGCAGCAGGATGACAGGAAGTGAGCCGTTTTGCGCGCCCGCACCCTGGTTAAGCTCGATCACGTGTTGGCGAAAGCCGCCGACATCAATGAAGCGGCCGCGGGGCCGATGCGCTCGCTCGATCAGCCGCGTGCCGATCAAAGTAATGACCGCGCCGACGCCGAAAATCGCCACGACGACAACGAGCGTGGTCATTGACCGTTCAATCCGGATTTCGATGAGGAACCGCTTGAACTGACGTAAGCGGTGCTCGATCTGGTCGGCCGTTACAGGTCGCGAAAATCATGGCAGCAAGCACGCCGGGGATCTAGATCGCTTCACCGTTGAGCCAGCGCGCGCCTCGCGCGTAAAGTTGAATGAGTTCCGGCCCTTCGATTCCAGGCATGTCTAACTTGACCTTATAACCGATCTTGCTTTGCAGATAAGCGAGATGGCGATAGCCCTCCGGGAAACGCTTGAGCAAATCCTGGTCGAGGACGAGCGTGGCCGAAGGATCAACCGGATCGATCCGATCCTTCTCGTAGATCGGCTGGCGCAGCACCAGCCCCCAGCGGCCGTCGCGCTTGGCGAAGAAATCGAAAAAGCGCCCGGTGCAGACCACATCGCAGATCACACCTTCCACCGGGGCGCGTTGCGAAATTGTCATCTTGGTCTGCGCGATCGCCCGATCTCCGGAAACGTCGACCGAACTGCCGCCGAGAAAATGCAGGATGCGCACTCCGCGAGCCCAGCCTTCATCGTTGACCTTGATGAATTCCTCAAAGCCGCCCTGGAACCATGTCGCCATCATGCGGCCCTCGGCGTGCCATACGCTGCGGAAACGGTCCCACAGCCTGGCGTCGCGCCATACGGCCCAGTTTTCCACCAGTTCGCGGATGAGTACTTTGTCGGCGGCTGTATCGGGCATTGCGGCAACCCTATTGGCGCGAGCATCGCGGTAGCGCAGCCAAGCAATCCCATTCCATTCCGTCAATCGGGATCGCACGGCGCCGGAGGCAGCGACGCGAAACGCTAACGATCAGATATCGCGCCCCTCAACCTTCTCGCTGAGCGACTTTACCGCATCGGACAGGTTTTCGAGGTGGGGGTCGATGGCGAGCGCTTTGCGATAGGCTTCGAGCGCATGCTTGTCATCGCCGATTTCCTGCAGGATGAGGCCGAGGCCGGATAGCGCACCGAAATGTCGCGGCTCACGGATCAGGACTTGACGAATGTCGGCGAGCGCACGGCCAAAGTCCTTGCGCAGAAAGTAGATCGTGGCACGGCGGTTCCATGCCTCGGTGTAATCCGGCTTGATGGCGACGACAGCATCGAGGAGCTTGATGGCGAGGTCGTAATCTTTCTCATCGGCGGCCGCCTTCGAACGGGCCATGAGCAAGTTGCAGGTATCGCTGCCGGAAACCATCCAAACCGCCCAGATACGGTCTTCGATGGCCTTGGCGCTTTCGGCGTCCGGCGCGATCTTAAGCGCATCAAACAGAGTTTCGAGGGTGAATGTCCGATCGCCGCGTTCGGGGCGAGGCAGGTTGCCTGGCGGCGCGACCCAGTCCGCCGTCGGGACCGCCCGGCCGGGATTTTGCGCTAAAGCGGCGGGCGCAGCCAGCACGGGCATAAAAAGCAAGGCGCCGAATGCTGACGCCGGCAGGAATCGCGGTCGCATGACCGAGAGTCTAGCTACTGCTTGGCCCCCATCAAGGCCGAAATACGCTCACAGCCCCGTGAATACTGACGCAAATGCGTGCAGAAGCGACGGCACGGGCCGCTCCAAATTCAGCCCTGCTCAATTCAGCCTGTTCAATTGAGGCTTGGTCAATTCAGCCCTGGCGGGCTTTGAACCGGCGATGCGTCTTATTGATGATATAAACGCGGCCTTTACGGCGCACGATGCGGTTGTCGCGATGGCGACCACGCAACGATTTCAACGAATTACGGACTTTCATCGCTAAATACCCGCCTTTTGGCGGTTGCTTACGGATGCGTTGCGGTCTTGTCAATGATCCGTCGCGATCGCGACGCTGGCCGGGGACGCGGCAGCCGCGCATTGGGCGCCCCCCGGCCCGAGCGTCGCACCGGGGCCGCGGACAAACGTAGTTCCGCCTTGCGGCCCTTTAGAAAGCCGAGCCAGTCGCGATAGAAGCCTGCCGCGAAGCCGCGCCAGGTGTTTTTGAGTCCGGCTTCGATGACCTCCGTCGGGAAATGGGTCATGAGGTCTGCGCGGCGGTCGTCGACGGCAAGAGCGCGGAAGGCATTCGCCAAGGCCGTCGCCTGCTCATCGAAATAACCTTGCGGAATTGCCGGGTAATTCGGCCGCTCACCGGAAAGGAAGCGGCCGATGTCGCGCCGATATTCGCGCAACAGTGAATTGTCGTCATATTCAGGATGTCCCTGGAAGAACACATACAGCGACGAGGCCGGTACTTCCTTGACGAAGGTGTCGACGCCCGCTTCGTTTGAGCGGCTGAGAATGCGGTACCCGGTGGACTCGAGAGCTGTCTCCGGCAGATCGTTATAGCGCGAATGCGGCACGCGCGGCCGCGGCGGCCCGTTCATCAGCGGATGAGCCGCAACGGTTTCGCACTCGAACACACCAAACAACTTGTCGGCGAGCGGGCGCCGTTCGACGCCGTCCGCGTAGCGAACGGCGGCATGGGCCGCCAGGCACGACCAGATCGTCGAAATAGTATTTTCCCGCGCCCAATCGACCAGGTCGGTCAAAACCGGCCAATACAGTTCGTCCTCAAGCCTCGCCGCGAGCGGCTCGGTGCCGGTAACGACCAGCCCGTCAAGCGGCGTATCCCATAGCGCAGATACGCCGTGGTAGCGGTCAGCGAATTCGCCGCGCACCTGCTCGGAGCGCCGCACCTGTGGAATTGAGAAGAGCTTGAGACGCACGACAGTTTCAGGCGCAGCCGCCCGGATCAGGTTGATGAATTGACGTTCCGTCGCATACCAGGCCCCGTCGGGCATGTTGTTGACGAAGCCAATGGTGACGCAATCCCCGCCGCGCGCGTCACCGGCTGACTGGGATCGCGCCGTGTCGAGAATAAGCGGCATTGGGCTTTTCGTCCCCCGCGATCTACTCGGCCGCGACCAGCCGCGCGTCGCCATTCGAGTGCGCCGCGCCCAGAGCCTGATCGAGATCGGCGACAATGTCGTCGATATGCTCGATGCCGACCGAGAGCCGGATCATCTCCGGACCCACGCCGGCGCTGGCTTGCTCTCGCGCCGACATCTGCCGGTGCGTCGTCGAGGCCGGATGACAGGCGAGCGATTTGGCATCGCCCATATTGACCAGGCGTTTGAACAGTTTGAGGGCGTCGTAAAAAGCCTTTCCCGCTTCGAACCCGCCGGCGATGCCGAAGGTCAGGATCGAACAGGCGCGCCCGCCCAGATATTTCCGCGCCAAAGCGTGGTGGGGATTGTCGGCGAAGCCGGCATAGTTGACCCAAGCGACCCGCTTATCGCCGCGCAAGAATTCGGCGGCGCGCCGGGCGTTTTCGACATGGCGGTCGACGCGCAACGCCACTGTTTCGATGCCCTGCAACAATAGGAAGGCGGAAATCGGCGCCAGCACGGCGCCGGTCGTGCGCAGATAGACGCTGCGGCAACGCGCAATGTAGGCGGCAGGCCCAAAGTGCTCCGCATAGATTAGGCCGTGATAGGACGCGTCGGGCTCATTGAACATTGGAAACCGCCGGGCGTGGTCTTTCCAGGGAAAACGGCCTGAATCGACAATGGCGCCGCCCAGCGTGGTGCCGTGGCCGCCCATAAACTTGGTCAGCGAGTGGACGACGACAGCGGCGCCGTATTCGATCGGGCGCAGCAAGATCGGCGTCGCCACCGTGTTGTCGACGACAAGCGGAATGCCGTGCCGCGTGGCCACCGCCGCCAGCGCCTCGATGTCGCATATATTGCCCGCAGGATTGCCGACGCTCTCGCAGAAGATCGCTCGCGTGTCGGCGTCGATCAGCTTCTCGATTGCCTCGGCGCGATCGCTGTCGGCAAAGCGGACTTTGATGCCCTGGGTCGGAAGAATATGAGCGAATAGCGTGTGCGTGGTGCCGTAAAGCTGGGGAATCGAGACGATGTTGCAGCCGATTCCGGCGAGGTTGAGAATTGCGTAATTGAGCGCGGCCTGCCCCGAGCTCACGCAGAGGGCATCGACACCGCCTTCCAATTCGGCAACGCGCCGTTCGAGCACCGCGGTGGTTGGATTGCTGATGCGGCTGTAACGATGGCCCTCGACTTCGAGGTTGAACAACGCGGCGCCGTGATCGGCGCTGTCGAACTCGTAAGCCACGGTCTGATAGATCGGAACTGCGACGGCCTTGGTCGTCGGGTCATTCTCATAACCGCCGTGAACGGCAACCGTCTCGCGTTTCATGCTCTCCGCCGCGTCGCGAATTGTTCCCTGTCGCAAACTTAGCCGCTGCTGGTTTCTTATCCGTGGCGATATGGCCGGGCAACGAACCGGCGAGAGAATTAGAAAGAATAACCTTAATCGATTGGTGCCGACGCACGCGCGATTTCGAGGAAATGGCTTAAGACAAATCGAACCTTAGGGTTTCGCCCGGCAGCGAAGCGAAAGATTCACGTTATTGGCGGATCATCGTCGGATGGCGCTGGTCGAGACAAGACGCATGACACCGGCAAAGGCCGGCACAGACCGCGTGCTGCGGGATTGGGTGGGCGCGCTCGAAGCGACAGCTTCGATCGCCGCCAACCCGCAGCGTCTCCTTCCCGTCGTCATCGGCGAATTGGCGCGCACGCAGGGCGGTGCTCCCGCGCTCATCGGCGCCAGCGAAAGCCTGAGCTATGGCGCCCTTGCCGCGCGACAGAGCCGATACGCCCGCTGGGCGCTCGATCAAGGCATCGCCAAGGGCGACGTCGTCTGTCTGATAATGCCGAACCGGCCGGAATATATGGCGATCTGGCTTGGCCTCACCGCCGTCGGCGTTGTCGTCGCCTTGATCAACACGCAGCTGCGCGAGCAATCGCTCGTCCATTGTATCAATGTGGCGACGTCGAAACACATCATCGTCGCCACCGAATTCCTCGACGCGTTGCGTCCCGTCATTTTGCAAATCGGCGGCGCGCCGAAAATCTGGACGCATGGCGCGGCTGGCGACACAACCGGCGAATTCGAGCGGATCGACCGCGAGGTGGAGCGGTTCTCGGACGCGCCGCTGACGCCTGTCGAGCGCCGCGCGACGACGATCGCGGATCGCGCGCTCTTGATTTACACCTCTGGCACCACCGGATTGCCGAAGGCCGCCAATGTCAGTCATCGGCGGGTTCTGCAATGGAGCTTCTGGTTCGCCGGATTGATGAATAGCGGACCCGACGACCGGCTCTACGATTGCCTGCCGATGTATCACAGCATCGGTGGCGTCGTCGCGACCGGTGCGCTCTTGACGTGCGGTGGCTCGGTCCTCATCCGCGACAAGTTTTCCGCGACGAAATTCTGGGACGACGTGGTCGAGGGCGACTGCACGCTGTTCCAGTACATCGGCGAACTATGCCGCTACCTTGTCAATGCGCCGAGACATCCGCGCGAACGCGCGCATCGCCTGCGATTGTGTTGCGGCAACGGTCTGCACGCCGACGTGTGGGAAATATTCCAAAAGAGATTCGCCATTCCGCGCATTCTCGAATTCTATGCGGCGACCGAAGGCAACGTTTCGCTCTATAACGTTGAGGGCGTGGTCGGCGCCGTCGGCCGGTTGCCGCCGTTCCTCGCGCATCGCGCTCTGCTCGCTTTGGTGAAATTCGATGCTGCGAGCGCCGCGCCGGCGCGTGACGCTGATGGATTTTGCATTCGCTGCGTTCGCGGAGAGACTGGCGAAGCGATCGGCCGGATCCGCGACGACGCGTCAGTACCCGGCGGCGATTTCGAGGGCTATACGAATCCCGAGGACTCGGAGCAAAAAATCCTGCGCGACGTGTTCGAGCCGGGCGACGCCTGGTACCGCACCGGCGATCTCATGCGTATGGATGCAAGCGGCTTTTTTTATTTCGTCGATCGGATTGGCGATACGTTCCGCTGGAAGGGCGAGAACGTCGCAACGTCCGAGGTTGCCGCAGCGATCATGGCATTTCCCGCCATCACCGAGGCGGACGTTTACGGCGTAGGCGTTCCGGGCGCCGAGGGCGCGGCCGCGATGGCGGCCATCGTTTCCGACGGCGAGCTGGACTTGAGTGAATTCGGCGAATATCTGGCGCGCCGCCTGCCGCTTTATGCGCGGCCGAAGTTCCTTCGCATCACCGATCGGATCACGACCACAACGACCTTCAAACGCATCAAGGCCGGGCTGCAGCGCGACGGCTACAATCCCGCAGCGACAAGTGACCCGATCTATTTTGCCGATCCCGTGAAGAAGGCGTTTGTGCGCGTCGATCCGGCGCTTTATGAGCACATCCAAGCACGCAAGGTGCGGTTGTAAACCGCCGAAGCCGCGTGGTTGCCGCCTGAGCGCATTTCGGGTAACTCCAGCAGTCATATGGTCACGGTTGCGGAGGCGCCTGTGTCGGAGGCCATCGTCGCGCGCGTCGACACCGAGAGCGGGATCGACCTGCGCAATCTCATTTGGGTGGCGCTTGCGCTGCTGGTGCTGATCGCAACCATCGTCGCCGATAATCCCTGGGCACTGAATTTCCTGCACGTGATGAGCGGCGTGATGTGGACCGGAATTGATCTGTTCATGGGTTTCGTTGTGGGCCCGATCATCAGGACCCTTTCTCTCGAAGCGCGTCGCGCGATCATCGTAAAGCTTTTGCCGAAGACGCTGTTCCTGATGCCGACGCTCGCCATCGTCACGGGCACCGCCGGCTGGTTTCATGCCCGTCAGCTCGGCTTCCTCGACCTGCCGTGGCCGCAGTACGGATGGGTTCTGGCGGCGCTGGTCATTGTCGTGATCCTCACCATCCAAGGCATCGGCGTGCTGCTGCCGACAAATCTGTTGGCCTATCTGGAAATGCGAAAGCCCACGCCGGATTTGCAGCGCATCGGCAAGCTGATGGGCCGTTACATCTACGCCACGGCGTTCCAGGGCGTATTGCAGGTAGCGATCATCGTCGTCATGGCTAAGTTCGTCACTGGGCTTTGATCCTACGGCGTCCCGCATGAGCGGGATCATCGTCGTTCTTGGCGCAACCGTACCCGCTTCGCCGGCGCCCGAAGGGTAGCGATTGATCAGATATGCTCCGCGGCTTGCGCGGCGATAAAAGTTTCGGCCTCTGCCTGTTCTGTGCTGGTCCGGTTGAAAAATGCGTTGAGGATGACCGCCGAAATCGAGGTCAAAATAATCCCGTCACCGAAAATCGGCTTCAAAGTATTCGGGAAGACGTGGAAGAAGGTCGGGGACACGATCGGGATCAAGCCAAAGCCGATCGAGATCGCCACGACCAGCACGCTATGGCGCTGTTTGACGTAATCCACGGTCGACAGAATTTTTATGCCGGTCGCCGCCACCATGCCAAACATGATGAAACCGGCGCCGCCGAGAACGCATTGCGGCACGGAGGCAACGATGAAGGCAAGCTTCGGAATGAGGCCGAGCACCAGCATAATGATCCCGGCAGCGACACAGACCCAGCGACTGAAAACGCCGGTGACGCCGACCAGGCCGATATTCTGCGAGTAGGAAACGTAAGGGAAGGTATTGAAGATCGCGCCGATGACGGTGCCGAGCGAATCCGCGCGCAGGCCGCGTTTGACGGCATCGGCATCGACCCTTCGGCCGGTCATGGCGCCGAGCGCCAGGAACATGCCGGTCGCCTCGATGAAAACGATGATGACCACAAGGCACATGGTCAGGCACGGGATTAGATAGAACTGCGGAATGCCGAATTGCAGGGGCAGGACGGCACGCACGATCGGCTCATTCTCAATGCCGGCGAAATCGGTCCAGCCGAGTCCCATGGTCACCAGATAGCCGGCTGTAATTCCGATCAGGACTGCCACGTTCTGCAGAAAACCGCGGGCGAATTTGATGACGAACAAAATGATGACAAGCACCATCCCCGCGACCAACAAATAGCCGGCCGCCCCGAAATCCGCCTTGCCCGCTCCACCGCCCGCCCAGGTAACGCCAACCCGCATAAGCACCACCCCGATCATGGTGATGATCGTGCCGGTGACCACGGCGGGGAAAAAGCGGAGCACGTGTTTTACGAACGGCGCGACGCAGAGACCGAAAATGCCGCCGACCAGGACGGAGCCGTAGATACCGGTCAGCCCGACGCCCGGCATCGCCGCGATCGCCAGCATCGGCGAAATCGATACCGCGGTGACGCCCATGATGATCGGCAGCCGAATGCCGAACGGTCCAAAGCCGATGGTCTGGATCAGTGTCGCGATCCCGCAAGCAAACAAATCGGCGTTGATCAGCATCGCGAGCTGATCCTTCGGCAAATGCAGCGCGCCGCCGATGATCAGCGGCACAGCCACCGCATTCGCGTACATGACGAGCACATGTTGCAGGCCGAGCGCGAATAATTTTGGCAACGGTAATACTTCGTCGACCGGATGGACCGTCTCACTCATCGAAATCTCCCCCAAGGCCGCAAATGCTTAGTTCACGACGTCCCATGCAATTTTTGCGCCTAAGCGAGAGAGCGGATGACCAGCTCAAAAGAGGCCGATGATGCAGAACGTGGCGCGCCGGCGATCCGGTTACGCCGGCGGGTGCAGGAGGGCGCCGGCGGCCGCTCCGGCAAGGCCGAGCCAAGCGACGATCAAGATGACGCCGCCGGCTGGCGCGGCGAAAGCAAACAGCCGATGTCCGGCGAAAGCGCGTAACGCGATATCGCCCGAAAACAGCCCGGCACCGGCGATCCAGGCGATCAGGACCGCGACCATTAGCGGCCGCCACATCAGGCCCTGCTGGGTCAACGCCGCCCCGCCGAGCACCGCGGCCGCGTGGAAAAGCAACATATAGGCGGCACTGTCGAGGCCGGCATTGGGCGCGGCGTGGGCGCCCGCGGCGGCGAGGACGACGCCGCTTGCGCCCATCAGGCCGGCGAACATGATGAAAACCGTCAAAATCATGGATTACCTTCCTGCCCTATTCGCGCTGCTCAAGCCACCGCTCGATGACTACTACCGCCCCGGCGTGTACGTCATGGACGATTGGCGGTAACAGAAGGTCTTCACACCCGGAGAATGGTAATGTCGGACACTGCAGTCGACGCCCAGGATATCGTCAGCTTATGCAAGAAGGATGGCTACCTCGCTAAGCAACTCTATGTGGTCTTTACAACGCCAACCGGCGGCATCAAGCCGATCATGGAAAAAATGAAAGAGCATTTGGCGTTCCAGACCGCGCTGGAAAAAGAGGGCATCATGTTCGCTGCCGGTCCGAATTGGACCGATGACGAGAAATCATGGGAGGGCGACGGAATGGTGGTCATTCGCGCAAAATCCCTGGCCGAGGCACGGGAAATCGCGGAACGCGACCCGATGCACAAAAGCGGAGCGCGCAAATTCCGCATTCGCCCGTGGCTGGTCAACGAGGGAACGGTTTCGGTGCGGCTCAATTATTCGCAGGGCACCTTCGAGATGACTTAGAGCGAAATTCGCCCGTTTCGCTCCTCGCAATGACAAAGTTATGCGGTGGCGCCGGCATCGATGGTGAGCACCGTGCCGGTAATGTTGCGCGCCTTGTCACCAAGCAGAAACTCGACGGCATCGGCCACGTCCTCGACCTCGGCGAAGCGGCGCAGCGCCGTGCGCCGCATGACCTTTTGCAGCGTCTCGCGGTCAAAGCCATGCGTCATTTCGGTTGCCAAAAAGCCGGGCGCCACCGCATTGACGTTGATACCGAGCCGTCCCACCTCCCGGGCCAGCGAGCGCGTGAATCCAATCATCGACGTTTTGGTCGCCGCATAAGCCGCCAATCCGCTGTAACCGGTAAAGCCGATGATCGAAGCGACATTGACGATGCGTCCGGTACCGGCCGACATCATGCCGCGCACCACGTATTTGGTCAGCACGATCGGCGACAGCGTGTTCACGCGCACCTGCTCTTCGATCTTGGAGTTGTGCATAGTCGCCAACGCGCCGATCTGACCGAGCGCGGCGTTGTTGACGAGGCCGAATAACGGCCCAAACTCCTTGCGCAATCCGCGGACTAGTTCGGGAACAGCGTCAATCTTGCCGAGATCGAAGGGCGCGAAATGCAATGCCCCCGCCCCGGCGCTGTCGGCCTGCACCATCGCCGCCGCCAATTCTTTGCTCCTGTGTCGCGCCAGCGCGATGACGCGATAGCCGCCGGCGGCGAGCTTTTGCGCGATCGCGAGGCCAAGTCCCCGGCTGCCACCGGTCACCAGCACGCTGCGCATCGCGTCGGGTTTTCCCTTGAGCACCGGCTCAGCCTCGGCGGCGCGACAGCTTGCCGGTGGTCGCCACGCTTAGCGCCGGCACAAAACTGATCGCTGCCGGAACCTTGTGAAGCGGCAGAACCGCACGGCAGTGCTTGAGGATATCGTCCTTGAGTTCGAATTGCCGCACGTCCTGCACTTGCCGGTCCGACTTGAGCACAACGTCGGCGACCACGATTGAGCCGGTGATCGGGCTTCGTTTCGGCCGAACCAGCGACATGCGCACCAGCGGGTGCCGGTTGATGACCGCTTCGACTTCTTCTGGATGAACCTTCAAGCCGCCGATATTGATGATGCCGCCGTTGCGCCCGGCGAAATAGTAACGATCGCGGTGCCGCACGACCATGTCGCCGGTGTCGATGAAACCGGCGGCATCGGCGAGCGTTTGCTCACTGCCGACAAAGCGAGACGCCGCACCCGGTGAGCGGACCCGCAGCGAACCGTTCGTTACCTGCATTTCGACGCCGTCGTGGCTGTCGCCGACATAGGCGGCCGGAAAACCGGCGAGCCCGTCGTTGACATCGAAGACGACGCCGGCCTCCGTCGACGCGTAAGCGTGGCCGATGGTTGCTCGCGGAAATGCCGCCCGCAAGCCGTCGAGAATGGCCTGGTCGGCGATCTCCCCCGACAGGCGCACGTAGCTTGGCGCGATTGCGCTGATCGCCGGGCTCATCAACACGCGCCGCCACTGCGATGGCGTACCGGAGAGATGGGTGGCGCGAAGGCGAGCGAGCCGGGCAAGGTGATCGGCAACCGGCTCGGCGACGCTCGAAAGGACCAACGAGGCGCCGCCAAGCACCGCGCGGAGGAAAATCTGCAATCCGCCATAGCGACGGATGTCATAGAACGTGCCCCAGACGGCCGCGCCGTCGGCCGGACTGGGCGTCCGGGTCGCCGCGGTCAGCGCCGCGAAATCATGCGCGAGGAGCTTCGGCACTCCGGACGTGCCGGAAGTCATCAATATCCATTCGGTGCGAACACCCGCACGCGAGTTTCTATTCGCCGGTGCAATCGATTGAGCACAGCTAACGCGCAGCAGATCGCGACCGAGCCCGGGCGGCGTGCCGTCGTCAACGACTATTGCGTCGATTTCGGCGGCTTCGATCACCGCGGCAACGTGGCCCGGATCGGTGTCGGGCGGCACCAACACCAGGCGGCGCGCGCGTCCATCAAGCTCGATAAGCGCTAGCGCCGTCGTCAGTTGGCTTGCCGTCGCGACTAGTACGGAGCGGCCGGTCAAATCTTCCAGCCGACCGTCCAGGCATGTGCCGCTACCGAGGTCGGTGAAACGGGCGAATACGTCACGGTCCCAAAAGAATCCGCGCGCTCCGGCGTTTGCGAGAAAATCCCGCAGCGATGGCGCTTCAACGCGCGCCATGCTCGTAGACTTTCACGAAGTCGCCGAGTGTCACCGGAAACACGGCCGCTTCGGCGGCGGTGAACGGGTCGATGCCGAGGACATCTTCCAGACGCGCAACCAGCACCGCGAAACCCAGCGAGTTGAGGCCGCTATCGGCGAGCGCAAGTTCCTCTTTCAACGGCGCGAGGATCTTGCCGTGCTCCCGGGCAATCTGCTCCATCTGTTCGATTATGGTTAACTTTACCGACATCGTTGCGCCTACTGTTTGTTCACCCCACACCGTTATATTCGCCAACACTTACGATCCAGTTCACGCAATGCTCGTGGCTAATGCGAATGGTTCCCCCCGAGACAGGACTGCGGTGCCGGCAGATCGAAAACGCCGACATCGACCCCGTGGCCTCGTTGTTGGCGCGCGGTTTCCCGGCGCACAAGCTTAGTTTCTGGCGCGACGCTTTTGCCCAACTGGTGCAGCACCGCACGCCGCCGGGTTTACCGAAATATGGTTACCTGCTGGAGCGTGACGGTGTCGTGGTCGGCGCTCTCCTGCTTATTTGCTCGACCATGCCGTCGGCAAGCGAGCCGGCCATTCGCTGCAACCTTTCGAGTTGGTATGTCGATCCGCAGTTCCGCGCCTATGCGCCGATGCTGGTATTGCAGGCGCTGCGGCATAAGGACGTCACTTATCTGAACGTCTCGTCAGCGCCGCACACCAGGCCGATCATCGAGGCCCAGGGGTTTTCGCGCTATTGCGACGGCGTCGTCGTCGCGTTGCCGATGTTGAATGGCTTGTTCGGCGGTCCGAAGGCAGACGTGTTCGCGGCAGACCGGCGGCCGTCGGTGCCATTCGATGCCTTCGACCAGGACATGTTGACGGAACACACCGCGCACGGCTGCATCAGCCTGTGGTGTGCCACCTCAGAGCGCGCCTATCCTTTCGTTTTCAGACCGCGCCTCGTCCGCGGCATCATGCCTTGCGCGCAACTGATCTACTGCCGAGACGTCGCCGATTTTGTCCGCTTCGCCGGGCCCGTCGGACGCGTTCTGGCGCTGCGCGGCAATCCCTTCGTCATCGTCGATGCCAACGGACCCATTCCGGGCCTGGTGGGCTGGTTCAGCCGCGGTCACATGCCGAAATATTTCAAGGGGCCGCAACCCCCGCGTCTCGGCGACCTTGCCTATACCGAACACGCCGTAATGGGCGTTTAGGGCCTTTAGATCGCCAGCGCTTTGCGCACGGCGTCTGGCCATTGCGGCAAGTCGACGCCGTATCTGACGAACAGCGCCAACGCCAGCCGATCCATGCCGAAAGCGACGCAGCCCGTATGCACCACTTGGCCAAGCGCATTGCGGAGATTCCACACCGAGCCGAAATGGTCGCGATGATTGTTGAAGCTCATACAGGCCGTCGGCTCGCTCGCCGATCGTACTGGGACTAAGAGCTCGAACTTCAAGGCCTGCTCGATCTGGCTCATCGCCATCAGCTTGCCGCCGCGCCCGAAAAAAGCGTCGCTCGCCTGCTCAACGTTGCAAGCGAGCCCCAATTGAGCGGCAATGTCTCGCGCTTGCTTGATCCAGCGGCGTCGGAAGTCGTCGATCTGCTCGGGCGTGCCGATGCACACATATTCGCGCATCCGGAACGATTGCAGCCGATCGAGGTCACGCGACGGTTCGCGGCGGAAGCAATCGCCGGCAACGTCGAACTTAAGGCCGGCGGCCGGAACGTCGCCGCGGCTCGCCACCAGCGGATATACCGGATAGCAGGCTGCCGGTGTGAGCACGAGGTCGGCGGCCGACAGCGCGTGTGTCCAGTCTTGGCCCGCCTCGGCGCTGTCAACGGCATCGCTGATCTCGGCTTCGGCGCCGTTCATACAACAGACACAGCCGAGAAAGTGCGGGAAGCTTTTGAGATAACCCGATTTCTCCAATTGCCGGCGACTCATGACCGGCGGAAACCGCAGGACTTCGGTCCCCGGCTCGCGATGCCGCGATATCAACGCAGCAAGGCCGTCGATCACGGCCTCGAACGCGCCGGTGCGCGCATAGACGCCATCGATTCCCGACGGCAACAACAAAGACTCGGCGATTGCATCGAGCGAACGGATCGCCGGTTTCGGCTTCTGGAAAGCAATGTTCATGGACCAGCGTCTCACTTCCGTAATGGTCTGACTATTTGACAGCCTCAGTCGCGTAGCGAGGCCGGCGCGGCGCTCAACAGTAATGCCATGGCAAGATCCGCAAGAATGCGATCGTTGCTGATCATGATCGGCGACGACATGACGTCGCGCAAATGCCTGCCGAGGGAAAAATCGCCGTCGTTGCGATAACCCGCCAGCCCGCAGGTCTGCATTGCACTCATGACGGTCGCGACCGCGAGTTCGGAGGCGTTCACCTTGCAGAGATTCATGCCGCTTTGAAAGTCAATGGACTCGAGCGCGATCGGATCGTCCGCCGCCAATTCGAATCGCTGCAACGCGCCGGCGACGAGGCTGCGCAACCTTTGCAGCGACGCATTGGCGCGCGTGAGATGAGCCGCGCCCGGCGGCAGCGCACCGTCGCCTCTCTGCACCGCCTTGCGCACGAAGGCGCGGGCGCGATCAACCGCCGCCGCGGCGATACCGGCCCAGGCGCCGCTCCAAAGCAGATGCGCGACCGGCATCATGGTACGGGCGTGAATTTCGTCGTAGCGCACCGGAAGGATCTGTTCGCTCGTACCGGAGGCCGAGAGCGTGAAACCGGCGCTGCAGGTGCCACGCATGCCGAAGGCGTCCCAGCCGGCCCGTTGCTCGAGCGTGTAGTCCCCCTTCAGGAAGACGACGAGAACCTGATCGCTACTCCCGGCCTCGGCAGAGCGTCGGGCAACGGTGACGATGCCATCGGCAGCCTCACCGTAGGAGATGACCGTCGCCTCGCGCTTGAGCGCGATGCGTCCGTCACGCCGGACGATCGGGGCTTTACTGTTGCGCACGTCGCCGCCGCGCTCTCCCTCTGTGGTCGAGGATGCCAGCAGCATCTGCTCGCCAACAAGCCGACGCAGCAGAAGCTGATGCCAGGGGCTGCCGCGACCGTGGCACGTCAGACACGCGACATTCACCTGATGCATGGCGTAAATGATCGCAGTCGAAGCACAAGCGCGGCCGAGCACATAACAGACATCGACGATGTCGGAGATGCTCGCACCGTCGCCTCCAAGTTCCTGCGGCACTGCGGCGCCGAGGAGCCGCTCGGCGCGAGCCGCGGCAATCGCCTCTGCCGGAAACCGGGACTCGTTGTCGACCGCAAGGGCGTTTTCGGCCGCAACTGCCGCGACCCGCTCGGCGCGGGATGCGAGGTCTGCGCCAGCCGCAATCAAGCTGCTTTCGGAAATGCGGTTGCGGGCGCTTCCGCGCGCGGCAACCTGCAAAGTCGCTGGTCTGGTCGTAACGGGTAGGTTCACGCGTGCGCCTCGCCGCAATTGCCAACGTCGCTGCTTCCTATAGGCGAACGTGCGTTGCGAAACTTGCAAGCTATTGGGCGATCACAAGCAATTGCCCTTGTTCTTTTGCATAAAGGTTACCAATCGCAAACACTTGGCATGCTAATCAGCTTAAATGCGCTTAACCGATCTTTCGGGACAGGTTGCCGCGAAGTGGAGAGCTGTTAACCGTGCTTGATCGCGCCAATTCCAAAGTTGCCGATCGCGTAGCGGCGTTGGTACGCCGCATCATGAGCAAGCGGGCAGTCGTCCCAACCGTCGGCCCCGACGATGATCTGCGCGCCAGCGGATTGTCTTCGCTGGAACTCGTCACGCTTATGCTTTCCGTCGAGACGGAATTCGCCGTCAAAATTCCCGAGCGCGACATGACGCCGGCAAATTTTCGTTCGATTGCACGTATCAGCGGCTTGGTGCTGGAATTGCTCAACCAACCCGCTGCGTGATGCCGCCGCTATCGGCTACGGCTGGTCCTTCACCAAAAACGCCTTGAGGGCGGCAACAGCTTTTCCATCCGACGCAAAATCCTCAGCCATGCGCTGATAGAAGTGCGCGGCGCCCGCATAGAGTTCGCTCGCGGCGGGATCGTCGCCGACAAAACCTGCGATCTCCTGCATTTCGGCGATCCAGCGATAGGCTTTCGCCGGCATCATCGGCAGTTGTTGCTTAAACTGGGCGAGCATTTCTTTCTGGCTGAAAGAGAGTTCTTCGAAAAGGGCCTCGGCAGAGCCGGCCCGCGACGCCGCCAGCATCATAGCCGCGCCGATGGCCTGCGTGCCCTTGGTGATGCCGGCGTAAGACATTTTCAGCGCCGACGCCGCGCTCAGAGCCCCCTCAAGCAAACGGATGTCGAGCCCATATTGCCGCAATGTGGCGAAGCGCGACGCGGCTTCGCCCGAAGCGTAAAAGCGCGGGCCTGCATCGTCGCCTTTGGGCGGCGCGCCGATGATGCCGGCATCGACAAACGCACAGCCGCTCGGCACAATCGCCGCGGCCACCCGCTCGACAGTCGCGGGATTGACGGCATTGCAATCGACATAGACGGGTTTTGCGTTGCTTACCTGCAGCACCGGCGTAAGGCGCCGTGCCAATGCCAACGCCTCCCCCGGCGGCAGGATTGAAAGGACGAAGTCAGCGGCGGCAATCTCCTCGTCGCGCGCCGCGATCATTCCGGCCGCGCTCGCTCGCGCCGCGCTGGCTTGGCTGCGGCCGTTCAGGGACGTCAATACCTTGACGCCGTAGTCGGCAAGCCTTTTGCCGACCGCAGCACCCATCGCGCCCGGCGCGATCACCGCAACAACGGAACCCATCGGCGGCTTTATACCGCTTCGTGGGTCTTTGCGGCAGGGCCACCTTTGAGCCGGCGGCGCAGCGCCGGCAAGCGGCCATCGGCGCTAGGCTGATAGAACACGCTAAAGCGCGCGGCTGCCTCCGCAAATACGCGGGCGTCAGCCGGCTTCTTGACTTCGAACGCATCGAAGCCGGCGCGTAGCAGAAACTGGAATTGATCGCGCAGCACATCGCCGGTGGCGCGCAATTCGCCGCGAAAGCCGTATCGCTCGCGCAGAAGCCGTGCCTGGCTGTAAGCGCGGCCGTCACGGAATTTGGGGAAAACGAGCGCAATCAGCGAAAGGCCAGCGAGCCACGGCTCAAGCTCGGCAACCCGGCGGTCATTCGGCCACAACACACCGATTGGCGCTCCACGCGCAACAAGCTCGCTTGCATCGGCGAGAAAGCGCTGCGCGGGAACGATCACGGGCACGCCTTCCGGAACCGGCGCGTCGTCAAGCGCGCGCACGTACGGATCCTCGATAATCCCGCCTGCCTTAACGAGCGGCATAAACGCGCTCCTTGAACGGCTCGACGCCGGTCCGCTTCACTGTGTCGATAAACAGCTCGTCCGGCCGCTCGCGCAACTCGACGTAGGCCGCGGCGATGTCTTCGACGACGTCGGCGACCTCCGCGTAGGGCACCGCCGGCCCGATCAGGGTGCCGAGCTTGGCGTCTTCATCAGCCTTGCCGCCAAGCGTGATCTGATAAAATTCTTCACCGTTTTTCTCGACCCCGAGAATGCCGATGTGGCCGACGTGATGATGACCGCAGGCGTTGATACAGCCGGAAATATTGATGTGCAGCCGCCCCAGTTCGCGCGCCAGATTATGATCGCGGAACCGGCGGGTGATTTCTTGCGCGATCGGGATCGAGCGGGCATTGGCGAGGCTGCAATAATCCAGGCCGGGGCAGGAAATGATGTCCGAGACGAGCCCGACATTCGGCGTGGCGACCCCGACGGCATCGAGCGAGCGCCACAGCGGCAAAAGATCGCGCCGTGCGACATGCGGGAGGACGAGGTTTTGCTCGTGACCGACGCGGATTTCGCCGAACGAATATCGGTCGGCAAGATCGGCAATGGCGTCCATCTGCTCGGCGGTGGCATCGCCGGGCGTGCCACCCTCCGGCTTGAGTGAGAGGGTGACGATGGCATAGCCGGAAACCTTGTGATCGGCGACCGAATTGCTGACCCAAGCATCGAAAGCACGGTCGGCACTGCGCGCCGCGGCAAGGCCAGGCGGATTATCATCGAGGCGCTCATAGGCGGGATACTGGAACCGCCCGGCAATGTCGTCGAAAGCCGCGGGATCGAGCGCAAGCGCTCCATCCTTGATGTTTTGCCACTCCGCCTCGACTTCCTTGGCGAAAGCCTCGGCGCCGAGTTCATGCACCAGTATCTTGATGCGCGCCTTGTAGATGTTGTCGCGGCGGCCGAACTCGTTGTAGGTGCGCAAGATCGCTTCGACGTAGCTCAACACGTCGCGCTTATGCAGGAACGGCTTGATCGTCTTGGCAAGGAAGGGCGTACGGCCAAGCCCGCCGCCGACCATGACCTCGAAGCCGATTTCACCGGCACCGTTGCGATGTAGCCGCAAACCGAGATCGTGGACGCGCAAGGCCGCGCGATCGTGGCTCGAGGCGCCGACCGCGATCTTGAATTTGCGCGGCAGGAAAGAAAACTCGGGATGTAATGTCACGTGCTGGCGCACGAGCTCGGCCCAGATGCGCGGATCCTCGATTTCGTCCGGCGCTACGCCGGCCCATTGGTCGGTGGTGAGGTTGCGCACGCAATTGCCGCTGGTTTGCATGCCATGCATGCCGACGCTGGCGAGATCGGCCATCGCATCGGGCAATTCCCCGAGCTTGATCCAGTGGTATTGAATATTTTGGCGCGTCGTGAAATGCCCGTAGCCGCGATCGTAGCGGCGGGCGACATGCGCCAGCATGCGCATCTGCGCCGACGACAGCGTCCCGTAGGGAATCGCCGTGCGCAACATGTAAGCATGAAGCTGCAGATATACTCCGTTCATCAGCCGCAAAGGCTTGAACTCATCCTCGCTCAGTTCGCCGGACAGCCGCCGTGCAACTTGGTCGCGGAATTCCACGACCCGCTCGGTAACCAAAGTGCGATCGAGCTCATCGTATAGATACATGGACGCCAAGCTTATGGTTTTGCGCCGGATCGCGGCCGGCGGCTGGGAGTTCGATGGTCGGCCCGGCAAAGCGAATCCGCTCGCGCAAATTACCCGGTCGCACGCCGTCGCGCGTCAACGTCACCGGCGCCACGTAAGGGCCGACCGCATGCAGATCGTCGGCAATTGCAGCCTGCACCAATTCGCGGGCGGTTCCCGCATTCGCCGTGACCACGGCCTCATGCAATTGCGTCGTCCAGGCGCCGTCGGCGCCGCGATACACAACAGCGCCGTCGCCGACGCGGTTCGCGGTCACCACGACAGGCCCGGTGATTTTAATTTTTTGCTCAAGCGGCGAGGTCATAGGAGTCAGATCCTCACGATTGTGCCGGTCGGGTCGGAAGATAGGCCGGGCGTTAGATTGGTGCGCCGCGGAGGAATTCGACCGGCAGAAATGATATTCTATATAGGCGCTGCTTTGGCGTCGAAACAGAAGATTATTCTCCCAAATAGCGAGACGAAGGGAGGATAAACCGATGGCCAAGAGAGGCTCGCCGAGACGAATATCCTATGCGGCGGTTTACCGCGCTACGCTGAATGGCGTTCAGCCACGCCCGATTTGTTAGCTTTCGCCCCCTATTATCGGGCGTAAGCGGTTCGTTCGAGTCGACGGCCCGCGGATAAATGCAGATTTCTGGACGGCAAGTAACTCTGAGCATGCGACCATCGTTATTCAACGACGGGGGCACTTCGGCCGCGATCCGCATCCTGCAGGTCTCCAAACGGCTACGCCAGCATCAAGGCTTCGGCTACACGGCAGCCTGCTTCATCATCGGATTGGCAACGCTGCTGCAGTGGCTGGTGGGCGACGGCTACGCGGGCGCGCCGTTCCTGACCATTTATCCTGGGGTGATCCTGACGACCCTGGTCGGTGGACTTGGCGCCGGACTTCTCGCCGCCGCACTTGCCGGGGTATCGCAATGGGGTCTGTTCATTCCGACCCAGCACTGGCTTGCGATCGTCTCGTATGCCTTTGACGCGACCCTCTGCGTATTGCTGATTGTTTTCATCAACCGAACCCTCGACCTCTTGCTGACCAACATCGATGAGGAGAAACGGGCCAAGCAGCATCAACATCTTCTAACCACGGAACTGCACCATCGAATCCAGAATCTGTTCACGGTGATCCAGGCGATCATCCGCTTTAGCTTGCCGGGCGACGGGATGATCCAAAAATCCGCAATCAAGGAACGTCTGATGGAGCGGCTCCAGTCGATGTCGGCGACCAATCGGGCAATCACGGATTCAATGGGCGAAGGGGTGCCGCTGCTCGATCTCGTCAACGGCACAATTCGCGGATTCGAGTCCCGGTTCGAGATCACCGGAGCGCCGGGACTGATCTTGGGCCCACAAATGACCCAGAACTTTTCCTTGATCCTGCATGAGCTGCTGATCAATTCGCTCAAATACGGCGCCTTGTCGGTTCCCGAGGGACGCGTCAGCCTGCGACTCGATTGGGCATCGTGGATACTGACCTTCATCTGGCAGGAACGCGACGGACCGCTCGTATCGCCCCCGGAAAACTCCGGATTCGGCAGCCGCATCCTCGGCGATTTCGCCAGAAGCTTTTGCCGGAATGTCGAAAGCTGCTACGAGCCGGACGGCTTGCGTTACCAGCTGCAAATTCACTCCGACCAGAACAGGTTCGTCGAAACAAGCTTGACCGCCACCACGGCCTCCGATGCCGCGGTCGCCGCCGGGGCCAAATTAAGAGGGGCTTCGCCGTCGTGGCCGCAGGCCGGAAACGGAACCTTGGCCGGCCAGCAAAAAGACAGCGTCCTGCACGACTGGGAGCTTTATCAAGCCGGCAAAGAGAGCCGTTAGCGCGGCCTATCAATCCTCCGGCGAGGGACCGCACCAGCCGGGCAAGTAACCGGATTGAGGGCTTTTGGCGAGCTCGAGCGCTTGCTCCATGGCGCGATCGAAATCGCGATCGACCGACTTGCGCTTGATTTGCCTGCGCAAAAAATCTGCCCACAGAAACTCACTAAACGGCGTCGTGTCTTTGGCGAAGCCGCCGGCACGCCGTAATTCGCCGGCGAGCGAGCGGAAGGGGTCGTCGACCAGGTCGGTCACCGACTTCGGAATGTCCCGGTGATTACGGCGGCGGCCTTCGTCGTCGAATGGATGCATCCAGCTCCGATTATCCATCACCGCCCAAAACGCTTCGCCGTCGAGATCGCTAAGGTTGGAGATGACGGTAATGGCGACCTTCTCGACGCCCTCGTCATGCAAGGCGCGCGCGAGGTGGTGGTGATCGATAACGTAGTGCCGGTGCTTAGGACCGAGCACGACCGGAATGAGATGCTTGCCGAGGAATTTGCCACCCTTCTTCATGCCGGTTTCTCGCCAACGCTTTCGCTTGGCCAGAACCTCGCGCATGCCGACGGTGATTTGGGTGGGCCGCAGATCGACAATCGCCACCGTCGACAGCACCGGGTCCCGGACGCGCGTCATATCAGGCAGCCAATTCGTTTCGATCGACCACGCCGCAGCAAACCGCGAGGCAGGTAGCCGGAGCGTGGAAGGAACAGGGATGAATTTCGCGCACTGACCGGTACCCACGCCATCCGAGGGCCCGCAGGCGCGGGCGGAGAAAGGTTACGCTACCGCTCGGCTCGATTTGCCGCAATGGCCCTGAGCGGTTCCTAGGCGTGGATGCCCCGGAATGAAGTTCGCAATCGCCGGCGTCGATCCATTATGATGTTGTTCTCTGATAGCGGAGTGCGCGAGGCGAACATGAAGACGAGCCAACGGAGCACGACGGCGCTTGCGATTTCCGTTCTTATGCTCGCAGCAGCGCAACATCCGGCGCAAAGCGGACAGGAGGCATCGCAAAGGGGTAAAGCCGCTGGCTGCGAACGCTCTGCGTTTCGCGTCGTTGTCGATGTCGGTCACACCGTCGAGGTGCCGGGCGCCGACAGCGCGCGCGGCGTGCCCGAATACGCCTTCAATCTTCAACTTGCCGATGCGACCAAGCAAGCGCTCGTCGAAGCGGGTTTCGACAAGACCGTCCGGCTTATTACCGCGACACCGCCTTGGCACGGCCTGGTCGAGCGGGCGGCGCGCGCCAACGCCATGCATGCCGATCTCTTCATCGCGATCCATCATGATTCCGTGCCCGATAACCTGATCGAGAGTTGGGAATACGAGGGTCAGCAGCATCAGTTCAGCGATCGTTTCAAAGGCTATTCCATCTTCGTGTCGAACGACAACGGTGACCGCAAAGGCAGCCTCGCCTTCGCACACTTACTCGGCGACGCACTGCAGGCGCGGGGTCTGCACTACACGCCCCACTACACGCTGCCTTTAATGGGGAGACATCGTCACGAGCTCGTCGACGCTGAAGCCGGCGTTTATCGTTACGATCAATTAATCGTACTTCGCGAGACGCATATGCCGGCGGTCCTCTTGGAGGCCGGGTCGATCGTCAACCGGCAGGAGGAGCTGGACTTGGCAACGCCCGAGCGCCGTGCCCTGACCGCCGCCGCCATTGCGTCCGCGGTCGAGGATTTCTGCGCGGCGCGGGCAAGTCCCAGCACCAACACAGCAATCAAACAGCCCCGCGCCAAGCCGGCTGCCAACCCGGCCGCCAAACCGGCGGCGCTGGTTCGCTGACACTCGGGCGGTCCTTGAAGCGCTTGCCTCACGCCGCTCCGACTGGCCTCCGCGGCCGTAACCGGGTAAACCATGTCCCAACTCAGCGCTTCCGCCCACCCTCCGGGGCAAGCGGAAACCGATGTGGCGCGCCGGACGTTTATTCCGATCATGGATCAGCGCACTGACAACGAACGTCGCCAGGACGCGACGACGGGCCGCGACGCAAAGCCTGCTGTCGGCCTGGCACGAAAGCCTCAGCGCTGGGCCGATTGGCTGCAGCGGCGGCGGCGCATGGTGCTGGTCGTCACGGCTCTGATAATCATTGCCATCGTCGCCGTCGTCGTCTGGTGGGTGAACACCAGCGGCTATGAAATCAACCGACGACGCTTTCATCGACGCCCGCACGGTTTCGATCAGTTCGCAAATCGGCGCCGCCATCGTCGACGTGCCTGTAACCGACAACCAATTAGTTGAAGCCGGCACGATCTTGGTGCGTCTCGACGACCGCGACTTCAAGGCGCAATACGATCAAAGCAAGGCCAACATCGCAAATATCGATGCCCAAATCGCCGCTCAGAAAGCGCGGATCGAACAGGCCGAAAAGCAATCCGCGGAAGCGGAAGCGGCGCTCACCTTCGCCCGGCAACAGGAGCAGCGCTACACCGATCTGGTAAGCAAGGGTGCGGTGACGGTCGAACAGGCCCAGCAATACGCCTCGGGCATGCGCCAAGCCGAAGCCACCTATCGGGCCGCGCAGGCCAACGCTATCGCCACCGAGAAGCAGTTGCCGGTGTTGCAAGCGCAGCACGAGCAGACGACGGCGCAATTCGAGGAGGCCCAGGCCAACTTGTCGCGCACTCTCGTCACCGCACCGGAGGCCGGTCGGGTGACGCAATTGACAGCCGCCAAAGGCAACTACGCCGCCGTCGGTCAAGTTCTGATGATGTTCGTGCCGCTCAAAGTGTGGGTCACGGCGAACTTCAAGGAGACGCAGTTGCGGACTGTGCGGCCGGGCGATTCGGTCAGCATTGAGATCGATGCCTACCCGAACCGTAAATTCAAAGGCCACGTCGACAGCATCCAAGCCGGCAGCGGCACTGCGTTCAGCCTGCTGCCAGCAGAGAATGCGACCGGCAATTTCGTCAAGATCGTGCAACGCGTGCCGGTCAAGATCGTGTTTGACAAGCCTCCGGACGTGCTCTTGGGACCGGGCATGTCGGTGGTGCCGACGGTCAAAACGCGGTGAGCGAGCAACGGCAGTTTTCCGGACCGCAGAGCCGCTCGGCGGCGGGGGACCGCAGCCCCTGGCTGATCGCGGGCGTCGTCTCGATTGCCACCTTCATGGTGGTCCTCGACACGGCGATCGCCAACGTGTCGCTCCGCTATATCGCAGGCAGCCTGGCGGTGAGCGTCGACGAAAGCACCTGGGTGGTCACCACCTATCTCATAGCCAACGCCGTGGTGCTGCCGGTAAGCGGCTGGTTGTCGAATATCGTCGGCCGCAAGCGCTTTTACATGATTTGCGTCGCGCTATTCACAGTTGCCTCGCTGCTGTGCGGACTGGCGTCCAGCCTCAATGCCTTGATCGTGTTTCGCATCCTGCAGGGGCTTGGCGGCGGCGGCATGCCGACCAGCGAGCAGGCAATGCTCGCCGATACCTTTCCGCCACACCAACGCCCGCAGGCGTTCGCGATTTACGGCATCGCCGTCATCGTGGCGCCGACGGTGGGGCCGACGATCGGCGGCTGGATCACCGACAACTATTCCTGGCACTGGATCTTCTTCATCAATGTGCCGTTCGGCATCCTGTCCCTCTTTCTGGTGCAATGGCTGGTCGTCGAGCCGGAGGTGCTTGAGCATGAACGGCGAGAGCGGCTGGACCGCGGACTCAAGAATCGATTGGGTCGGAATTGTTCTGATCGCGCTGACGTTCGGCTGCCTCGAAATGGTACTCGACCGCGGCCAGATCGACGATTGGTTCCACTCGACATTTATCATGACCTTCGCGACGATTGCCGCCTGTTCATTCATTTTCTTTATTCCGTGGGAAATTACGCACGAGAACCCGGTCGTCGATTTGCGGCTGCTTTTCCAATTGCAATTCGGGATGGCGTTCATCGTCATGCTGGCCGTTGGGGCCATACTGTTCGGCTCGAACCAGATCACGCCGCAGCTTATGCAAACGAATTTTCCCTACACGGCAATGCTTTCCGGGCTGGCGATGATGCCCGGCGGTCTGGCGATGCTGATCATGATGCCGATTGCCGGTCAGGTGATCGGCTACATGCAGCCGAAATATTGGCTGGCGATCGGATTCGGATTGATTGCGCTCGGCATGTGGCTGTCGACCTCGCTCGTGCCCGATGCGAGTTTCGGCTACTTCGCGACGGTCCGCATCTTTCAGACTATCGGTATGCCGTTCATGTTCATTCCGATCAATTCGGTCGCCTACACCGGACTGCCGCAGCAAAAGACCAGCGAGGCGTCCGCGCTGATCAACGTCGCGCGCAATCTCGGCGGCAGCGTCGGGGTATCGCTCGCCAATACCGAATTGGTGCAACGCTCGCAATTCCATCAGGCGCGCCTGATCGAGCATCTGGGCGCGTCTTCGCCGTCATTCCAATCGGCACTTCACAATCTCACTCAATACTTCACACAGTTTGGCTCGCCCGTCGGTGCCCGCGGCCGGGCAATCGGGTTGATCGGTCAAACGGTCATAAATCAAGCCGCATTGATGGCCTACATCGACATTTTCTACAGCTGGTTCGTGTTCGCCGCCGTGCTCATCCCGGTCGTTTTGTTGCTGATTCGGCGAGTAGGACCGGGCAGCGGCGAAGCGCCGATCGGGCACTGAAAGCCGGCCACGTCGAAACGGCCGGCCGCCTGTAGCCGCCCGCATCATGGGCAAGCCGATGAAAAAATGCGCCCGGGCTGAACGTTAGCCGGGGCGATGCGTTGGCTCCGTGCCGGTACTGAGAGCAGCGGAGTAAGCCGCCGGGGCGGCACATGGGCGCGAGGATGCTCGAAGCCGTAATTGCGACACGCTCCTGCGGTCAAATGTCTGCCGTACCTTGCGGACGGCACTATTCTTGCTTGAACTCGTTGCCGGAGGGGTAGTGGGGGGTAGAAAGACCCCGGACGACACTGCCGGGAAGAAAGGAGTCGCCACAATGTGTGACTTTAGCCTCCAAAGCGTGCGGTCGCGACCCGCGAAGGTCGGCGACAAGCTCGTAACGCGTGACTTCGGCACCGGAACGCGTGGGTTCGCTGCTTCCGACGATCTCGGTATGGCTGTTTGCTTGTTGCCGGGAACGGAAATGGCGTTCGCCGGCGAAGTTGCTTGCTTGCCGGCTGGCCTGTTGGGTTGGAAAACCAGGACCATCAGCCACGAGACCGCGATCTTCCGTCAGGTCAACAAAGAGAAGTTGGCCGCGCATCATGACGCGCTCGAGTTTCCCGACGGGCGCACCGTGTTGCTGACCCTTTTGTGCGAGGGTCAGACGGCAACAGTGCTGCAGTTGCCGGCGCAACCGAAGACCGAGGCCGAGGCCCGCGAACAAGAGCGTGTAGGCTTCCTCGGCTGAGGCGCCAGCGCTTCACCGTCTAACGTGTAAAACCGGCCGCCTTCCCGGCGGCCGGTGTTTCCGCGGACCAGTCATTCATTAGTCAGGCGCCGCCGCCAGGCACGAAACAGCGGATGTAAACCGTTCCGTTGTAAAAGGTATACCAAACGACCGCGTCGCCAGTCGGATTACCTTCATCGCTCACGACAGCTTCCGGCGGCACCGCGGTCCATTCGCCGTTGATCGGCACCCAATATTTGTTCTCGCGCATATCGTAATCGGTCGGATGCCCGTCGGCGATGTCGCAACACGGAATACCGCTGTGCGATTTGACGGCCTTGAACCAGGCGCGGACTTCAGGGGGAACGTTGCCGAATTGGCCGTTGTCATGGGCCATAGCGGGCGCGCAAAAAACAAGGGTGGCAAGCACGATTCGCCAACTCATGCTGTTCTCCAGAACACGGAGCCGCATCGGCCAACACCGCCGCTAACGCGCGGCTCTACACTCTCGCCTGTAATACCGACGCTGCAATTCCACGTCAGTGCGCCGCGCGGCCGAACGCTATCCAGCTTCGCTCGCAGGAATCGTAACGCGGCATTTTCACCTTCGTTCCGCGCGTAAATCCCCGGCGAGCGCCGTCCGTCCGGGGCTCACTTCGGTGGAACGCGGGCCGCATTCGCGATTTTCTTACCGTCGGAGATCAAACGGCGGCTATCCTCGCCGCAGCGCGCCAGCCACTCGGTAAACCATTCCTGGTATGCCGAAATTGCATCAGGTACGGATCGGGCGGTGGTCAACCGGTTGGGCAGATTGAAGGCAAGCTCGGCTTGCGAGGTCGCACGCGCCATCCAGTCACGGCCGATAGAGTGTAACGCCTCGAACATTTCAGCCTGCATCCGCAGACCGGCCTTGATGTCCTCGGCGCTGAGTTCACCTATCTCGGCTCCGATGGCCTCAATTGCGCCGGCTGAATTCTCGGGCCGTGGAATTTCGTTGCGCTCCGAACGTGAACTGGCGTTGCGTGGACGCACGGCGTGATGGTTTCCGCCGCGTGAATGGGTTTGAGGCATGGTTCATGGCTCCGCTGGCATATTCGCTAAGCCCCGCTTGCTCTCGACTTAACGCATGCCGACGCAAACCACCCTCAATCACGGTAAGTATAAGCCTTCTCCAGCGGCGTTGAAGAGGATAGGAACGGCGGAACTTCGGCGGCGTTTTGGCAAGGGCGCCGGATCGTGCGTCGCGCGAGGCCGTTCGCCGAACGCCAGATGATTGCAGACGCGAAAATTGCCGGCCGATTGAAGAAACATGGACGAAAATCTCACCCGCGTTGAGCCTGGGACGCCCTCCGCAAATTCAACGCCGCCTTCATCGCGATCGCTGTTCTGGCGGGTCTTTCCGTCAATCATGTTGCCGATGTTCATGGCCGTGGCGGATCAAACGATCGTCGCCACGGCGCTGCCGAACATCGCTTCGGAGCTTGGCGACGTCGAGCGGGTATCGTGGGTGGTTGTTTCGTATCTGATCGCCAATACGATCGCGGCGCCGGTTTACGGCCGGCTCGGCGACTCGTTCGGCCGCAAGCCGATGATGCTGACTGCGCTCGCGATCTTCATCCTCGGATCGGTGCTTTGTGCGTTCGCGCCCAATATCGAAATCCTCACCGCGACGCGGGTGCTGCAGGGTTTCGGCGGCGGCGGGCTGATGACGTTGTCGCAAGCGCTGGTCGGCGAAACCATACCGCCGCGCGAACGAGGCCGTTATCAGGGCTATCTCGCGGGCGTCTCGGTGAGCTCCAGCACGTTCGGACCGATCGCCGGCGGCTATCTCACCCAGGCATTCGGCTGGCGATCGATCTTTTTGGTCAATGTGCCGCTTGGACTTGCCGCCGTGCTCTTGGTGCTGCGCCTGCAAGCGCGACAGGGTGACTGGCGACGAACCACGTTCGACGCGCCCGGCTTGGTGTTATTCACGCTGTTCGTCAGTCCCGTTATTCTGGCCCTCGAGCAGGCGCAGCGGATGGACGCACGCACGCTGCCGATGATTCTCGGCCTGGCAGGACTCGGCGCGGTCGCGCTTCTGGCGCTGATCTGGCAGGAAAAACATTCGAACTCGCCGCTTATTCCGCCGACGTTGTTCCGGGAGCCTTCGGTCTGGCGCGCCGATGGGCTCGCGGCCTGTCATGGCGCGGCGCTCGTATCGTTGGTCACGTTCCTGCCCCTATACTTGCGCGCGGTCCGCGGTACTTCGCCCGCCGAGACCGGGCTGTTGCTGCTGCCGCTGATGTTCGGTATCGGCATCGGCTCGCTGGTGACCGGTCAGTTGGTGACCAGAACTGGCCGCACAGCGCTCTTTCCGTCTTATGGCTATGTGGCGGCAACGGCAGGATTGCTGTTCGTGGCTTTCTGGATACCGCATTTGGGCCTGTTCGCACTGGCATGGGTGTTCGGCGTCACGGCGGTGTTCATGGGCACCGTCATGGGGGTCGTCCAGGTCACGGTGCAGGCGGTGGCCGGGCAGCGGATGCTGGGAACCGGCGCAGCCATGGTGCAATTTTCGCGCTCGGTGGGCGCAGCTTTCGGCACAGCGGTCGTCGCGGCTGTTCTGTTTTCCGCGCTGGCGGCAATGGACCGGCGAACAGCTGGCTTGTTCGGGACCATGATCGACCACGGACCCGATGCCATTGCGGCACTCGAACCGGCGCGGCGCGCTGCGGTGCAGACCGAGATTGGACACGCCTTTCGCGCCGCCTTTATCGCGGTTGCCGTATTCACTGGCATTGGTGCCTGGCTCGCCTGGTCAATGCCACTGCGACGCGTTTGAGTGCATGACCAAAATTTCGCTGACCTGTGCGGCAGAAAAATGCGCCGGCGGACCGGCGACGAACCGTTCGCCTCACCTAGTGACGGCGGATAATGTGTTACCCCTGGTGCGTTGACCCCGTCTAGCCACAGACTATACGCTTGATCTCAGGCCTCGGTGAAGAAGGCAACCAGGCAAGCAACCGGGAGGTTCACATGCCGAAGGTCAAAGCAAATGGCATCACCATAAATTACGAGCAGCAAGGCAACGGTGAGCCACTCGTGCTTATTCCCTTTCTCGCCGCCGACAACGCCTGTTACGCGTTTCAGGTCGCCGACTATGCCAAGCATTTCACCTGCATCTCCGTCGACATGCGCGGTTCCGGCGAGAGCGACAAGCCCGCCGGCGCTTATTCGATGGAATTGTTCTCCGACGATATCGCTGCCCTGATGCAGGCTATCGGCGTAGAACGCGCGCACATAAGCGGCCTATCGCTCGGCGCGACCACCGGGCTGTGGCTTGCCTCCAAATATCCGCAGCGCGTCAAATCGTTGTCGGTGCACAGCGGCTGGACCAAGACCGATCCGTTCCTCACGGTCGTGGTCGAGGGCTGGCGAACCATCGCGAAGGGATTGGGCGACGTCACGGAAATGGTCGTCCAGGGCATCTTCCCCTGGTGTTTCACGCCTGACCTTTACGCGGCCAAGCCCGATTATATCGACCAACTCGCGGCTTTCGTGCGCAGCCGGCCGAAGCAGCCCTACGACGCATTCGTCAGCCAATCGAGCGCCGTGCTGGCGCACGATGCGCTCGCCCAGCTTTCGCATATCAAGGCGCCGACGCAGATCACCTTCGGCCGCCACGACGCCGTGTGCTCAACCCGTTTTGCCGATCCGATGAAGAACGGCATCAAAGGCAGCGAACTCTACGTGTTCGAAACCAGCGCGCATGCGCCGATCTACGAAAACGTAGCCGAATTCAACGAGAAGACTTTGGGTTTCCTCAATCGACACACCGGCTAGGCGTCTCGCGCCGGCCGGTAGGCGAGCCAGCGGCCGGCTTCGGCCGCGGCGAATAGTTCGGCAAGCGCCGCGTTGACCGTCGCCGGCTCCTCGCTGGTGATGGTGTGGCCCGAGCGCGGAATGACGAGAAGACCCGCTGTCGGCACCGTGCGTTTGAGGAAAAGACTGCCCTCAAGGCAAGTGTCGTCTTCATCGCCGACGATGACGAGCAACGGCACCGCAAAGCGTGACAAGGCGGCCTCCATATCCCACAGCGTCGGGCGACGGGCTTGCAGCATCGTCATGGTGAGCGCATGACCCTGCGCTGAATGCTCGGCGAGCTTGCGGACGAACTCGGCATAGCCGCGCGGATCCTTGTGCTTGTGCGGCTGACGCGACGGACCGTCGGCATATATCTTCGCTGCTTCGGCCATGCCCTTCTCCGCGAACATCGCCGCGGTCGCGGCGGCGTTTTTGCGCATCGCTTCGCGCACCGCCGAATCGGCCACCGAGCCCCAACCGCACCCGGCCGCGGTCACCGAGATGCAGCGCTCGGGATGATTGATGCCGACATGCAGCGCGGTGTAAGCGCCCATGGAGTGGCCAACGACGTGGGCTCTGGCGATGCCGAGCGCGTCCATGATCGCAACCACGTCGCCGCGCGCGATATCCTGACCGTATTGCATCGGATCGCCGGGAATGTCCGAGGGCGGGTAGCCGCGTGCGGAAAATGTCACGCAGCGATGCGCGGGGGCGAAGTGGCGCAGCTGCGGCTCCCAGGTGCGATAGTCGCCGGCAAACTCGTGGACAAACACGATCGGCGTGCCTGCGCCAGCTTCCTCGTAATAAAGCTTGGTGCCATCTGCGCTTGCAATTGTCGGCATGGGGCGTCTCATCGGCTCAAAAAGCAAATTCCCGTGCTTGGGTCACCGGCTCGGGTAACGGCCCGGCGCCCCCTACCACGTCGTAACCGACCACACGCATGGTGCCGCGCGCCGGACACATGGCGACAGCGAGCCTGGTATAGGGATTAAGCACGGGCGCGCGCACCCAGTCGAAACCGCTCGCCGACAACGAGCCGCACCAGCCCGCCAAGCCTTCGCGACGGGCTTGGCTATAGCCTGCAGCATCGGCAAATGAACTTGTCAGAAATCGGCGCATACCGATACGGCCTTCCCAACCCGGACGCGACGGCACCCAATCATTGGCGGCGCAGGTGTCATCCTCGCGCGTGACAAAATCGGTCTCCGTACGCTCGATGACGCAGCGTTCGCTCGGCGCAGAACCAACGAGCGAGTAGATCGCCGGGCGCGCGACCGGCGTTGTCTCAAGCAACCGCCGTGCTGCGTTAAAATCCGCGCACGATTCGAACGCGCGGCGCAAAAGCTGATCCGGCGGCATGCGATTTGCGCTGGCCGCGGCACGAAGCGCGTTCGCCGCATAGTCGTAAGGCCGCAGCCAGCGATGCTGGGTCTGCCGCGACAGCGGCGCTTGATTAAGGGCGGCTGCGAAGCGTCGCGGCGCCATGGCGGTTAGCGTGCCGACATAGCCGGGCCAAGTGACGTTGATAAAATCACCGCATTCGCCGCCCATGCGGGCGACCTCGGTGTAGTGTCCGAGCCCCTGAAACGGCCAATCAAGCGTACGGATAAGCCAGCTCACGCCGTCTTGTTCGAAAGCCCGTGCGGTGCAGCCCCACTGATAGGACGCATTGAGCATCCATACGCCCGAAAAATCGAGCGCCGCTGCGATCTCCGCAATTTCCGGGAGATACGGCGAGCGTGACCGCGTGAGCGCGCGATGCGACAACCTGTCGAGCGCGGGCACGAGCGGCAGCGCGGCGCGTGGAAAAAACCGCAGACAGCAATCGCGCAAGGCGCGGGCTCGCGCGGCGCTTTGGCGCGCGTGACGGGGCGGCCCGCCATCGCGGATATCGATGATCGGAATGGCCGGCAACGGCGTATATACTTGCGTCGTCATCGATTTGTCATCCGGACCAGCAGCCTCGAACTTTCGACCCATGAATCCTCGGGGCTTGCTCGGAGTGGCCGCGCTGCTTGCATTATTTCGTTGATAGGCCCAATTAAAAATCAAGCCAATGCCGCTCCGGCAATTCGGGGCTTTGAAGTGAGCAACAGATGAAGACTATGCCAAAACGCCGGCTCGGTTCGTCCGGCATGGAAGTGTCCGCTATCGGTTTCGGCTGCATGTCGCTCTCCGGAGTGTATGGCGCCAGCAACGACGATGACGGAATTGCCATCATCCACCAAGCGATCGACGAGGGTGTCACGCTCCTCGATTCGTCCGACATGTACGGGTTTGGCCACAACGAAGAACTGGTTGGCAAGGCGATCAAGGGGCGGCGGGCCGAGATTGTGCTGGCGACGAAATTCGGCAATCTCGGCGGCCGCGGCGGCAAAATTGCCGACGGCCGGCCCGAATACGTCTTGAGCGCGTGCGAACTAAGTCTCAAGCGCTTGGGGGTCGAGACGATCGATCTTTACTATCAGCATCGAATTGATCCGACCGTGCCAATCGAGGATACGGTCGGCGCCATGTCCCGGCTGGTCAAGGAAGGCAAGGTGCGGGCGCTCGGCATAAGCGAGGCGCGTCCGGAAACCATTCGGCGGGCCCATGCCGTTCACCCACTCGCCGCGGTGCAAAACGAGTTGTCGCTGCTGTATCGGAGCGAGGCCGAAGAGACGCTGCGGACAACACGCGAACTCGACATCACCTTCGTTGCCTATTCCCCGCTCGGCCGCGGTCTATTGACCGGCGCGGTCGAGGGTCAGGAAAGCCTGGGCGACGGCGACGCACGACGCCGTCACCCGCGATTTGCACCGGAGAACCTCCCGCGCAACGTAGCGTTGGTGCACCGGATCGAGGAGATTTCGCGTCGCAAAGGCTGTACGCCCGGACAGCTTGCGTTGGCGTGGCTGCTGGCACAGGGCGACGATATCGTGCCTATTCCGGGCACCAAGAAGAGCGCCAGGCTTGAGGAAAACATCGGCGCGTTGGCGGTCCACTTGACCGAAGACGATCTCATCGAAATCTCGGACGCCATTCCGGCCGGTGCCGCCGCCGGCCTGCGTTATCCCGAACCGCAGATGAAGAGCGTCTATCTCTGAGCGCAGACCTGCCGTAAACGACCATTGAAAGAGCAGACGAGATGCAAACGATCACGCTTGGGCGAAACGGACCTACAATCAGCGAACTTGGTCTCGGCTGCATGGGCATGTCGCCCGGCGTCTACGGACCCAGCGACGAAGCCGAAAGCATCGCCACGATCCATGCCGCGATCGACGCCGGCATTTCGCTTATCGACACCGGCGACTTCTACGGCATGGGGCACAATGAGATGCTGATCCGCCGTGCGCTGGAGGGCGTGCCGCGTTCGAAGGTGGTCATTTCGGTAAAGTTCGGCGCGCTGCGCGATCCGGCGGGGGCATTCCACGGCAACGATGGGCGACCTCAGGCGGTCAAGACATTTCTCGCTTACACGTTGCGCCGTCTCGGTACCGATTACATTGACATTTACCGCCCCGCCCGGCTGGACCCCGCGGTGCCGATCGAAGACACCATCGGCGCCATCGCCGACATGATCCGCGCCGGTTACGTTCGTCATATCGGCTTGTCCGAGCTTGGCGCGGAAAGCATCAAACGCGCGCACAAGGTTCATCCGATCGCCGATTTACAGATCGAATATTCCTTGATGAGCCGGGGCATCGAGAAGGCGATCTTGCCGACGACACGCGAGCTTGGCATCGGCATTACCGCGTACGGCGTGCTTTCGCGTGGACTGCTGAGCGGACGCGTGCCGCCGGCCACCAACAAGGGCGACATTCGCATCGTCCGCATGCCGCGCTTTCAGCTGGGCAATGTCGAAAAGAATTTGCGGCTTGTCGAGGCGCTGCGGCAAATCGGCAACGAAAAAGGAGCGACGCCTGCGCAACTCGCTATCGCGTGGGTGCGCACGCGCGGCGCCGACATCGTCCCAGTGATGGGCGCGCGCCGCCGCGAACAGCTCAACGAAACGCTCGGCGCGTTGGCGTTCAAGCTTGACGCTGCCGACATCGCCCGCATCGAGGCCGCGGTATCGCCGGACGAGACGGCCGGCACGCGCTACGACGCACCGCAGATGGCGCACCTCGACAGCGAAGCGCACGCCTGATGCGCGAGTGTGACGCGCAGCGTGTCGCTATACTGGTGCATAAGCCCCCGGAGGGGCCGCAAGGACCGGCGCGGCGGGGACCGGCCGGTTGATCGCCAATCCGCGCCATGCCGCATCGATAATATTCTGCGTGCCAAGCCCGTATTTGGCGAACAGATATTCGCGGCTGCCGGCTTCGGCAAAAGTGTCGGCGATGCCGAGGCGCCGCAACGGCGCGGCAACGCCGGCTTCCGCCAGAGCTTCGGCGACCGCCGAGCCAAGGCCGCCGACGATGGTGTGATTTTCAGCGCTGATGACCATGCGGCTTCGTCGCGCCACCGCCGCAACCGTGGCGCTGTCGAAGGGCTTGATGACAGGCACGTTGATGACCGCGGCCGTCACTCCGTGCTCGGCAAGAGTGCGGGCTGCCGCCAAGCTTGCCGGAAGCATCATGCCGGCGGTGACGATGCAGACCTCGCACCCCTCCTCTCCCGTCACGACTTGGGCCTTGCTCAGATCGAGCCGATGATTGTCGTCGAAGATCAGCGGAATCTCGCCGCGCTTTAGCCGCAGATAGACCGGCCCGGGCCGATCGGCGATTGCTTCGACTATTTGTTTGGTTTCGACGGCGTCGGCCGGTTCTACCACCGTCATGTTGGGGAGCGCGCGCATCAACGCGACGTCCTCGATTGCCTGGTGGCTTGGGCCGCCCGGGCTGGACAGGCCGGGCATGAACCCGACAATCTTGACGTTGAGGTTTGGATAGGCGACCGACATCGCGATCTGGTCGAAACACCGCCGCGTGCAGAACACGCCGAAAGTATTGACGAAGACGACCCTGCCGGCGCGCGCCAAGCCGCCGGCGATGCTGAGCATGTTCGCCTCGGCCATGCCGACATTGATGAAGCGTTCGGCGATCTGGTCGCGAAACAGATCGGTCTCGGTCTGGCGCGTCAGATCGGCGCCGAGGCAGACGATTTCCGGCCGCCGCCGCGCCAGTTCGACCAGCGCGGCGCCATAGGGTTTCAATACCGTCTGGTAGGGCGGTTCACGCAAGCGTGGCCTCCAATTCGCTCAAGATTGCTGTCTCAAGCGCACCGTCAAGTTTGATGAAATGGCCGTCGACTGTCGGCGGAATTGCCCGCACGCGGCCGGTGATGTCGGTGCGCGCGATGATCACAAGCGGCCCGGGCGCATCCCGCCGGGATACGAGCGCACGCCAGAGCGCTGCGACGTCGTGGCCGTCGACCTCGGCGACGCGCCAGCCGAACGCCCGCCATTTCGCAGCGAGCGGCTCAAGCGTGGTGACCGACGTAACCGGTCCGTCAACCTGCGAATTGTTAGCGTCGATCACGACGACCAGACGATCGAGGCGCCGGTGGGCGGCGAACATGGCAGCCTCCCACACTTGCCCTTCTTCCATTTCGCCGTCGCTGAGGAAGGCGAAAACATCGCGGTCCTCGCCGGCGAGTTCGGCCGCCAAGGCAAACCCGATTGCGCCGGATAAACCTTGGCCCAGCGAGCCGCATACCAAGTCGGCTATTGGCGTGCGTTCGCTGCCGATCGCCTCGAGGAGGGCGCCATCCTTGCCGTAGGCCGCAAGGTCGCCCGGGTCGATCAGACCGCGCTCTGCGGCCACGGCATAGAGAGCGATCACGTAGTGGCCCGGAGACAGCACAAAGCGATCGAGCCCGCCGCGAATGACGTCGCCGAATAACACGGCAAAGATCTCCGCGGCCGAAAGAGCCTGGCCGAGATAGCCGAAGCCCTGGATCGCGACCATCTGCGTTGCGCGTATGCGAATGCGGGTCGCAAGGCGGCGCAATGTCGCCGCGTCGAAATCGGATGCGCCGGCCATTTACGTCCTATCTGTTAGCTATCCGAGAGTGCTGTCGCTGGCATGCGGCAGCCGAAATTATCCGCCGTCGAGAAACCGCAGATCGGCACATTTTTGCAGCTTTGGCAAAGGTCCGCTTTCGTCAATTAAGTTCGAGCGCCGCAGCGCCTCCACCGTCGTCGTAAACGCGGCGGGACTGATCGACAAATCTTTCGGAATGACCGATTTTCTGACGAACTCGCGACAGGCGCGGCGGGCATGTTCGGGCTTTACGCGCATCTCGCTGGCCACGATTGCAGCCGCACCGTCGGGATCGTCATACAACGCCTCCGCGCCGCGCCGAAGCGCTCGAAGCAGGCCCGTCAGGAGCGAAGCGTGCATTTCCGCCCAGCTCAGCCTCGTGCAGATCGCACAGAACAGAAAGTCCGGAACATATTCGTCGACATCTCCCAGATTGGGAAAGCCCGCTTCCTCGGCGATGTAGTTGAACGGCACCAGTTGAATCGCCGCATCGAGGGTCCCGGCCTGGAGGGCTTCCCAACGTTGCGGGTGGGCGCCGGCCATGACGAACTGAAAATCCTTCGGCTGGTGCAAACCGTGGGCCGCCAGCATCCGCTCCATAAGATGGCAGGTGCCCTCCTTGAGCGAAGTGGTTCCGAGGCGAGCACCACGAAGCTCATCAAGCGAGTGGTAACGGGGCTGAGCGATCATCGAGAGTGGCGGCTTATTGACGAAGCCGGCGCACAATCGAAGATCGCCGCCATTGACAGCATCGACGATGGCCCCTTCGGGGGATCCCATGGTGACGGAAACGATTCCGTTGCGGAGCGCCTCGGTGACGGCGTCGGTGCTGCCGAAGCTGCGCAACCGGGCGCTCAGCCCCTCCTCGCGCATGTAACCGCGCTGTTCGGCGATCCAAATTGGTGCGCAAATGAGCGCCGGAACCACGGTCCCAATTTCCACGGTTTCGATTTGCGCGTTATCTGCGCCGGCCATTTCGACGTCCCCACCCTATTTTGCGCACGCAAGCCATGCGATCGTCGGCTACGGGCTGACGAAGACTACCATAGAGGAAGGAAAATGTGGTCACGCCTGCCTGCCGCACTCCTGGCGCTGTCGCTCGCTGTGGGGGTTTTTGGCCTTCCGGCCGCCGAAGCGGCGGACGACCTACCCTCATATGGCCCGCAATTAGAAGGCTTCGAATATCCTTGGCCCGTGTCGCGCTTTGCCTTCACGTCGCAAGGCGAAGCGATTGAGATGGCCTACATGGACGTGAAGCCGACTGGCACGCCGAACGGCCGCACCGCCGTGCTGTTCCATGGCAAGAATTTCTGCGCGGCAACCTGGCAGGGCACCATCGCTGCATTGGTTCAGGCCGGGTACCGGGCAATCGCGGTGGATCAAATCGGATTCTGTAAATCGACCAAGCCGGCCCACTATCAGTACACCTTGCAGCAATTGGCCGGTAACACGCACGCCCTCCTGGCATCGCTCGGAGTAACGCGCCCGACGATCATTGGTCACTCGCTCGGCGGGATGCTCGCCATGCGTTACGCGCTGACGTTTCCCGGCGATACCGGCGACCTCGTACTTATCGACCCGATCGGTCTGGAAGATTGGAAGGCCAAGGGCGTGCCGTGGCAGAGCGTCGATTTCTGGTATCAGCAAGAGCTGAAAACGACGGCGGACAGCATCCGGGCGTATCAGCGCGCAACCTACTATGCCGGAACATGGGACGCCAAATACGAGCGCTGGGTACAGATGCTGGCAGGCCTTTATCGCGGTCCCGGTCACGACATCGTCGCATGGAATGGAGCACTGGTCGACGACATGGCCTACACGCAGCCGGTGTTTTATGAATTCGAGAAGATCGCGGTTCCCGTGCTGTTGATGGTCGGCGATAAGGACACCACAGCGATCGGAAAAAACCTGGCGCCCCCGGATGTTCGTCAGACGTTGGGCGATTATCCGGTACTCGCCAAGGCCGCGGTGGGTCGTTTTCCGCACGGCCATTTGATTGAATTTTCCGATCTCGGCCACGCGCCGCAGATTCAGGCGCCCGAGGTGTTTCACAAAGCGCTACTAAGCGGAATGCGCACGCTGGAAGCCGGCGACCACTGAGCGCCTGCCATGCGCCTTATGGTTGGCGTTTCCCGGCGGACACGAGCGCGAACACGCGCAACGGGCTGCCGCTGCCTTCGAGAATTTTCAAAGGCGCGGCGACGATGAGCGCACCGGTCGGCGGCAGGCGATCGAGGTTGCACAGGCATTGCAAACCGTATTTACCCGCGCCGTGCATGTAGTAATGGCACGGATAGGGCGGCGCGAAGTGCGCCGCTTGGCCGGCATCGGTGCCGATGGTTTCGGTACCGAAGCCGAGCACGTCGCGTTCCTTCACCAGGAAGCGGACACAATCGGCATCCGGGCCCGGCGTATGCTGGCCAGCTTCGTCAAGATTTTGATAGGCGACGGGATCGGAACGTTTCGACCAGTCGGTCCGCATCAGCGCCCAGGACCCGGCAGCGATCCGGCCGTAGCGTTTCTCGAAAGCTTTTACGTGATCGACGGTGAGGAGAAAGTCGGCGTCGGCTTTGGCCGCTGCGCTGCAATCGATAACGCTTGCCGGCGCGATGAAATGCTCGATCGGCAGTGTATCGACCGAATTGTTCGGTAGGTCCCTACCGGAAATCCAGTGGATCGGCGCGTCGAAATGCGTGCCGCTATGCTCGCCGACACTCATATTATTCCAGTACCAGCCTGGCCCGCGCTCGTCGTAGCGCGATATTTCCTCCATGCGAAAAGGCCGGCATTGGCCCATTTCCGGCGGCAAGGCGATGGTCGGAAAATCCGGCGACAGAGTCTGCGTGAGATCGACCAGCCGCACGCCGGCTGAAGCCAGCAGACGGGCCAGATCGGCACGCGGACTCGCCGTTTTGCGCGCGGCCTCGGTGCGGGCGCCTTTCTTGCGCGCATTCTTTGCGCGCACGTTTTTCCGCCGCGCCGTTTTCATCGGCCTCCCTCGCTCAATTCGCGCTCGAGCGTTTTCGGGCTTTCCAAATGCCGTGTCAGCCAATCCTGCGCCACCTCGCCAGGATAAACGTCCTCGACCGAACCTCTGAGCGCCTGGACCACGGACGAAGCAAGCGAGGCGGGCGAAAGCTTCGGCGGCATTTCCAACTGGTCCCACTCGTCGTCGATCGGGCCGGGAAACAGATTGATGACGCGCACACCTGCGGTCTGCAGCTCCGAGCGCAAGGCTTGCGACAACGAGTGTGCCGCAGCCTTCGATGCCGAATACGTGCCGTGCGGCGGATAATTCGTCAGCGCAAAGATCGACAGCACATTGACCCAGGCAATTGCGTTTGCGGCGCCATCGGCGGCGCGCGCTTTAAGCGCCGGCGCGAATTCCTGGGCCAATCGAAGGAGACCGAAATAGTTTACGTCCATTTCCAGTTGAGCGGTCTCGACGCCGCGACGCGACGCGATCGAGAAGGCGCGATGGCAGTCATTGGTGTTGATCAGGATATCGACCTTGCCTCCGATTTCGCCGGCAAGCTCACGTACCGAGCGGCCGTCCGTGACGTCGAGCGCAACGGGCACCACCTGCGGCAGTTCACGCACTGCTTCGAAGCCGACCGCTTTTTTCCACGGCTCGGCCTGACCCACCCAGATTAGCTCCGCGCCCGCCGCCGCAAGCGCGCGCGCGACAGCTTGCCCCACGGCCGACTTGCCGTCGGTGATCAAAACTTTGCGTGCACGGGGATCGCAGGTCATTTCACGCAGCTTGGCATCGTCTGACAAGAATACCCCCCCCTGCTCTGGAATGGCGACCAGCACTGCCTGACCGGCCCGATCGAGGGCAGCCTCGACGCGCACCCGGAACGGCGCGGCGCCAACGCTTTCGTGCAGGTAAGCCATCACGTTGACGTCGGCATCCAGGCGAACGTTGCCGACGCGCCAGGGCAATCGCTCCCGGAAGAATAATTCCTGGGCGCGGCGCAACACCGTTTCGCTGATGAGTTCGCCGGCACCGTTCTGCGGCCGCCAGACGAGACGATGCGACAGGCAAGCGCGGCATACTTCGCGCGGGGGATATTGGACCGCGCCGCAATCGACACAGATTTGCAGTTCGAGCCGGCCGCGCGCCGCGGCGGCGGTCAACCCAAGCGCAACGCGACTGCGCGCAACCGGCGGCAGCGTCGGCAGGCGCGTCCGCAACAGGGGATTCTTTCGCTTCGGCCGCTGCACGGCTTGGGACACCCCGGATTTCCTCCAAAGAGCGACAAAAATCAGGCTGCGGCAAGCACGGCCGCGCCGCTGCAGATTCCCCGGTCGTAATTGATCATGCCGAAGCCCGAGACAAGGCCGTGCTTGGCGTCGGCCACGCGCGTCCCGAGCGTTTGCCCGGTGAGCTGGCGGACGGCTTCGACGACGCCAAGATGTCCGCCGGCCGCGCCGGCCTGTCCAACCGACAATTGTCCGCCCGATGTGTTGAACGGGAAAGTGCCTACGGCCTCGAAGCTGTTGGCGCGAATAAACTCGGCGCCGCCGCCACGGCTGCAAAAACCCAAGCCTTCGAATTGCAGGACGTTGATGACGGGGTAATCGTCATACGTCTCGATAAAATCCATATCGGACGGCCCGACGCCTGCCTGCGCGTAAAGCCCGTCACTATCCATTTCCCAGCCGCCGCGATCCTGGATTGGGTCGTCGGGAAAGGCATTGTGCCGTTCGATCGCGCCCAAAAGCCGCGCGAAGGGCAGACCAAGCTGCTCGGCCACCTCTCGCCGCATGACCAAAAAGGCCTCCGCGCCCGCGCATGGCATTACGCAGTCGAAAAGCCGCAGCGGATCGGCAACAAGCCGCGCATTGAGATATTCATCGAGCGTCAGCGGCTTTTTGAACAGCGCGAGCGGATTTTTCAGAGCGTTGTTGCGTTGCGCGACACACAATTTCCCGAAATCCGAGCGCACCGCGCCGTGTGCGCGCATGTAATGAGCCGTCAACAGGGCAAAACTCATATTCGGCCCGCCGGATCCGTAGGGATAGACCGCGTCTTGGGAGAATTGGCTGAACGTCGCCGTATTGCGGCGAAAACTGTCGGTCTGATTGGTATCGCCGCCAATACAAGCCACGATCTCGGCGTCGCCGGCCTGTACGGCGCGCGCGGCGCGCCGAATGGAGACGACGCCTGACGCGCCGCCCATCGGCACATGATCGAGCCAGCGCAAAGTCAGTCCGAGGTGCTGGGTCAAGCCGACCGCGGTATCGGGCGAAAGCGTAAAGCTCGCCACTGCGAGCCCGTCGATCCGGCTTTTCGGGATTTTCGCCGCAGCTATCAGTTCGGCCACGGCGCGGCCGAGAAACCAATGCGCGCTCCTGATGGAATATCGCACATAAGGAATTGTCACTGGTGCCGCCAGCACGACACCGTCGTAGCCGCGCGCGGTCATCAGGCGGCTCCGCCGAGATAAGTCGCAACCACCCGCGCATCGTGAGCCAGAACGGTCGCCGGGCCTTGATGGGTGATCTCCCCCATTTCCAGCACGTAGCCGTAGTCGGCGGTCTCCAGCGCAGCCCGCGCATTCTGCTCTACCAGCAGAATCGACACGCCGAGCTCGCGCAGCGAGGCGACGATGCGAAAAATCTCGCGGACAACGAGCGGCGCAAGCCCCAGACTAGGCTCGTCGAGCAAAAGAAGGCGCGGCCGCGCCATCAGGGCGCGGCCAAGCGCCAGCATCTGCCGCTCGCCGCCGGAGAGCGTCTGCGCCTTCTGCCGTTGCCGTTCGGCAAGACGAGGAAACCGGCTGAACACCTGCTGCAGGCTTTGCTTCACATCGGACCTGTTCCGCCGTCGCGTATACGCGCCGAGGAGAAGATTGTCGGCGACCGCCATGTCTCCGAACAATTCGCGCCGCTCGGGCACCAGACAAAAGCCGCGTTCGACACGCTCCTCGACATCGACCCGTTCGAGGTCAATGCCATCATAGATCACGCGGCCGCGCGAACGCAGCAGCCCCGCGGCGGCAGCCAGCAACGTGGTCTTACCGGCACCGTTCGGTCCGATCACGGTCACGATCTGGCCGGGCAGCATGGTCAGCCCGACCCCGCGCACGGCCTCGACCTTGCCGTAGGCGACGTGCAGGTCTTCGATTTCGAGGAGCGGCCTCATGCCACGCTTCCGAGATAGGCTTCCTGCACGCGAGGGTCGGCCCGCACCGCGGCCGGTGTCCCTTCAACCAGCTTGGAGCCAAAATCCATCACCACAATGCGGTCGACCAGGCCCATGACGAAGTCCACGTCATGTTCGACCAACAGGACGGTGACGCCTTCCTCCCGCAAGGCGCGCAACAATCCAGCCAGCGCGATTTTCTCTGGGCGGCTCAACCCGGCGGCCGGCTCGTCCAGAATGATCAGTGCCGGATCGGCGGCGAGTGCGCGCGCGACTTCGAGGATTCGTTGCCGGCCCAGCGGAAGATTCCCGGCGTGATCGTACGGATCGCCATCAAGGCCGACGCGCCTGAGTTGCGTGAGCGCTTCGAAGCGCGCGCACCGCTCCTCGGCGCGATCGAGCCGCAGCGCGCCCCGGAAAAAGCCGGAATGGGTGCGGAGATAAGTGCCAAGCAGCACGTTGTCGATCAAGGACATGCCTGATCGTAACTTCACGTGCTGAAAGGTGCGGGCGATGCCGGCTTTGGCGATACGGCGCTGACCGGCCCTGGTCATATCCTGGCCGAGGAAAATGATTCTACCGTCGTCGCTCGGCAATGCGCCGGTGATGAGATTGAACACCGTGCTCTTGCCGGCCCCGTTCGGACCGATCAGCCCGACAATCTCGCCGGCTCTGACATCGAAGCCAACCTCGCTGACCGCTTCGAGCCCGCCAAAACGTTTGAGCAGGCGCTCGACGGTCAGAAGAGGGCTGCCGCGCTCCGGCATGGCGCGGCGCGGCAGTGGTGCAGCGGAAACAATGGCCGGATTTTTCCCGCTCGGCAGCAAACGCAGCACGAACGGCATCACGCCGCCGCGGGCGAATTGCAGCGTCAACACATAGATGACTGCAAAGACGATCACTTCAAGCTGCGCGCCATCACGGGAGAACAGCGGCAACACGTCCTGCAGCGCGTTCTGCAGCAAAGTGACCAACCCCGCTCCGACAACAGCGCCGAGGATGTGGCCCGATCCGCCCAGAATCGCCATGAACAGATACTGGATGCCCATGCGCAGATCGAAGGGTGTCGGGCTAACGAAACGGCTCATATGGGCGTAGAGCCAGCCCGACAGTCCGGCGAGCAAAGCGGCCAGCACGAAGGTGATCAAGCGGATGCGAAATACGCCGATGCCGAGACTTTCGACCATCACGACGCCGCCGCGCAGGCTGCGGATAGCGCGGCCCTCTCGCGACTCCAAGAGGTTGGCAACCACGATGGTGGCGGCGCCCAGCACGCCCCAGATCAGATAGTAGATGGCCTCGGTCGGCTCGAGCGAAACGGCGCCGAGGAAAATCGGCGGCACGCCGCTGATGCCGTTATGGCGACCGAGCGCGTCAAGATTGCCGAACAGAAAAAAGATCGCGAGGCCCCAGGCGACGGTACCGAGCGGCAGATAATGGCCGCCGAGCCGCAGCGTAACGGCGCCAAGCAGCGCGGCGATCAGGCCGGTCAAGGCGAGCGCAAAGATCAACCCGAGCCACGGCGAGGCGCCTTCGGCGGTCGTCAACCACGCGGTCGCGTAGGCGGCGATGCCGACAAACGCCGCCTGGCCGAACGACGTGAGCCCTCCAAAGCCGGTCAGCAGCACGATCCCAAGCGCCACCAGCGCGTAGATGCCGATGTAGTTGAGCAAAGTGACCGTGAACGAAGACACGAAGAACGGAGCCGCCGCCAGCAGTCCAACCATGACGATCGCCAGCAGCACCGTTGCGGTGCGCGCCGTCATCCCTCAATCTCCACGTCTTCTTCATCGACCCGGCCGAGCGAGAGCGAGCGCCAGAGCAAGACCGGAATCAGCACGCTGAAGACCACAACCTCCTTGAGGGCGCTATCCCAGAACGAGGCGAAGCTCTCCAGAATACCGATCAGCAGCGCGCCCAGCGCGGTGCCCGGATAGCTCATAAGCCCGCCGATGATCGCGCCGACAAACGCCTTCAGCCCGATGATGAAACCGGAATCGTAATACAAGGTCGTGGTCGGCCCGATCAGAACGCCGGAAATTGCGCCAAGCAGCGAGGCCAGCAGAAAAGCGAGCGTCGCCGTGTTCGCCGGCCGAATACCCACGAGACGGGCGCCGACGCGGTTGACGGATGTGGCGCGCAGCGCCTTGCCTGACAAGGTTCGCTCAAAAAAGATAAACAGCAGCAAGCTGAAGACAGCGGCAGTCGCGACAATCAAAAGCGTCTGCGACGTTACGACGATCGTGCCGAAACGAAAAACCTCGTCGGTCAACGGCTTTGTGCGGAAGCCCTCCGGCCCGAAGAACAACAGACCGAGCCCGGACAGTCCAAAGGTCAGCGCAACAGAAACCACGAGAAGGAGCAGGACGGAAGCATCGGCCAGCGGCCGCAGCGCGACACGCTCGATCAACGGTCCGATCGGCACAACGAGCGCGATGGCAAGCGGGATTTGCAGCGACGCCGGCAAGTTTGTTCCGGCGGCGAGCCAGGCGAGCGCCGCCGGAATGAGCGGCAACACGCCATATCCCAGCAGTCCGCGCGCGATGCGTCGCGGCTGGCCCCGCCTAACGTGGTGCAGCGTCTCGACCAGGCAGGCGAGGATCGCCAAGGTCGCGACCAGATAAACCGTGCCCGGCATGCGGCCGAGTTGCATTGAGGCCAGAGTGAGTGCCGAGAAAGCAACGATATCGCCGAACGGCACGAACACGACCCGCGTGACCGAGAAAATGAGAACGAGACCCAAGCCGACTAGAACGTAAATCGATCCGGTCGCGATGCCGTCGATGCCGAGGATGAGGCCGATGTCAGGTGTCATGTATCCCCGGCGGCTCAGCCTGCGGCGCTTCGCAGCGGTCGATAATCAACAAGACCATTGCGGCTCAATTGTTTCAAGCTTAAAAAGTTTAGAATGACCGCCAGGGTGAGTAGAGTATTGTCCAACCGCCGTCATTGAGGAGGTTCGTCGTGAAAAAACATTTGCGCATCGTTGCCGGTGCGGCGATCGCATCGTTGATGATCCTGCCTGCCAAAGCCGCCGATATCACGGTCGGTCTTATAACCTCGATGACCGGCCCGGGCGCATCAATCGGCATACCCTATTCGAAGGGCTCGTTAGCTGGCGTCGCCTACAAGGACGAGGTTTCCGGCGCCAAGCTTAAATTGATACAGCTCGACGACGCCTCCGATCCGTCAACCGGAACGCGCGACGCGCGCAAGCTCATCGAGCAGGACAAGGTTGACGTGCTGATGGGCGCCGGCAGCACGCCGACCTCAACCGCCATGACCGCGGTTTGTCACGAGCTTAAAGTTCCCTGCATCACGCTGGCGCCGGTGAACATGCCCGGTGAGCCCGGCTCCTGGATGATTTCGATACCGCAGCCGCCGACGCTGATGGTGTCCGTCGTGGTCGACTACATGAAGGCGGCCGGCGTCAAAACCGTCGGCTATATCGGGTTTAGCGACGGCTGGGGCGATCTCGTTTACGGCGGTCTGGAAAAATCCGCCGGGCCGGATGGCATCAAAATTCTGACAAACGAGCGCTACGCGCGCGCCGACACCTCGGTGACCGCACAGGCGCTGCATATCATCTCGGCCGCACCGGACGCGGTGATGACCGGCGGCTCGGGCACTCCCGGCGCCCTGCCCTTCATCGCGCTCCGCGAACGCGGTTATACCGAGGAAATCTACGGCACCCCGGCGCTGATCAATCCGGATTTCGTGCGCGTCGGCGGCGCCGCGGTCGAGGGTGTGATCGCTTCGACCGGACCGGTGGTGGTGGCCGATCAATTGCCGGACTCCTATCCGACCAAGAAAATCGCGCTGGAATATCGAACCGCCTATCAGAAAGCTAACAACGAGCCGGCGCGCGGTGCCTTCGGTCCGTATGCCTTCGACGGCTGGCTAGTGCTGCTCGATTCCGCCAAGCGGGCCTTGGCGACCGGCGCGACACCGGGCACACCGCAATTCCGCGCCGCTTTGCGTGACGCACTCGTCAATGCAAAGGACGTGGTCGGCACGCACGGCATTTATAACTTTCATCCCGGTGAAAGCTTCGGCGTCGACAAGCGCGCGCTTGTGCTGGTGAAGCTGGTCGACGGCAAGTGGAAGCTGGTGCAGTAGCCCCTCGCCTTCTTCGCGAAGCGGCGACGGTCAAAGCCCCTTCGGATTGGTCAAAAACTCCTCGATGATTTCGGGCGGCGCTTTGACGTAGTCGGAGACGCGACTGACACCGAGGCCGGTCAGGTTTCGGAGCTTTACGGCAAGCTCGGCCATTTTCACGACGATCGGAATGCCGTTGATCACCGGCGCGCCATCCACCGCATGGCCTTTGATGGCGGCAAACAGCAGCATCGGAATGCCACCGCCGGGAATGAGCACGTCGCAGCCGGCGGCGACCAATGGCCTTGCCTGATCGGCGAAGAGGCTCTCGACATCGGCGGCAAGGGCTTCGGATTCGTAAGCTTTGAGTATTTGCCCCGGCTCGAATTTTATCGCGTGCACGCCAGTGACGCGCTTTTCCAGTCCGTACTTGCCGATCTGGTGGTGAAACCACGAAATGTAGCGCGGGTTGATGGTGACGATACCGCTGCGCTGGCCGAGTTGGCACGCATAAAGCATCGAAGCCTCGCCGAGCGACACCACCGGAATGTCGACGACCGAGCGCGCTTCGTAGAGGCCAGCATCCTGGAAGTGGCCGATGATGAAAGCATCGTAGCCCTCGCGTTCGGCCCTCACTGCGTTGCAAATGACTTCCCGTGCGCAGCGGAATTCGACGATCGGATGGGCATAATTGTCGTGCGGCGTAATGCCTTTGATATCGACCGTCGTGCCGGGGTCGGCGATCGCGGCGATATGCCGACGTAGCCGGTCCCAATAGACTTTGCCGTTCGGCTCATCGACATAGCTTTGATACCAGATGCGCATTGAGTTTTCCTAAAGGCTGAAGCTCGCGACGCTTGTTCCGCCGCACACATACAGAAGCTGACCGGTGACGAAAGAATTTCTCGGATCGGCAAAAAACATCACCGCGCGGGCAACGTCTTCACCTCGACCGAGGCGACCAACCGGTATCGCTTTCGCGAGCGCCGCCTCACGCTCGCTCCCCGCCGGGATCACTTCCCGGAACATTTCAGTGTCGGCGATCGGCCCGGGCGCCACTACGTTCACCGTGATGCCGGATGACGCCAATTCGAGCGCCCACGTCCTCGCCATGCCGACCATACCCGCCTTGGTCGCGGAATAGGCGGTCCGCGTCGGCAGTCCGAGCGCAGCGCGCGACGAGACGAGCACAACGCGACCGAAAGCCCGCTCGCGCATTCCCGGCAGCACCGCCTGCACGATCAAGATGGCGGCGCCGAGATGAAGCTGCGTGAGGTCGTGTAAATCGTCTTGCTTCACATCGGGCAGGAGATTCGCCCGGATAGCGCCGGCATTGTGGATTACGGTGCTGACGGCAAATTGCTTGGCGAGGCCCGCGGCCGCTTGCTCGGTCGCGCGTGCATCGGTGAGATCGACGTCGACGGAATGCAGCGCAGCGTGCGACCATTGCGGTCGCCGGCGCGCGAGCGACACGACTTCGTAACCCGCCTCGATCAGATGGCGGCAGATTCTTTCACCGATGCCGGCGCTGCCGCCGGTGACAATGGCGACCGGACGTTCGCTCATATCGCTCACATAAAGAGTTGAATGCTGCGCAGCGCGGCGTCGCAATTGATCAAATCAACGCGCTTTAATTTTATCTTGAGTTTGCCGCCTACCACCGTAAGCGTGTGCGTTGCCCACGCGGCGTATAGGTCCTGTTCGTCAAGCCGCGTCTCCACATAGTGCATCGGCGTCCAGGTCACATACTCGTTCGCCGCTTCGTCGCGTTTATCGATTTGCGGCAACTGCAGGACGTGGTGGCAGCGGCTCTTCGGCTTCTGCGAGAAAGTCCGATTGCCTTTGAGGCGCTCGATGCGAATCTGCAGCAGAAGCTTATCCTCATACATCAGCGAAGTGGAAAGCCGCGGATCGGTCTGTCCCCATTCCAGCGGCATCCAGTAACAGCCGTCGTCGGCAAATAGATCGAGCCACTCTTCGAAGCGGTGCTGGTCGATCAGCCTCGCTTCGTGCACGATAAAGCCGATCAGTTCCTGGTCGGTTGGCGTTCCCATTGCCGCGTGGTTACATCGACATGGTCATGAATTTCGACCAGGCGCGGAATTGGTTGCGCATCTGCCATTCTGACGTGCCGTTGATGACCGCGGTCTCCTGCTCAACTTCCGCGGGGTCGTAGAGACGCTGGATGTTGACCCACGGGTTGGCGTCGACGTGAAGCCCCTCCTGCGCGCGCTCGTACATTTCCAAGTCGTCGTGCCCGACGATCGAGGTCGGCGCGTTGACCAGACGATTGTAAGTCAGCGTGCGCTCGAGCAGTGCGTCCGGCGCGTCGACAAGCCGAAAGGTCCAGGATTCGGCGAGCGTCTTGTTCGGCGCAATCGGCTTGAACAAGCGAATCGACTGGATTGGACCTTTGACGGTGAAGTTCGGAAAATATGAGGTGTTGTGCCGGTTTTCGTCGAGAATCGCTTTGGCACGGGTCTCGCCATAAGCGGCAACCATTTTTGCGAAGTAGTCCGGAATTGCCGAATAATCCGAATGGATCGAGTGATGCACGCCGGTGTGACCGTGGCCGTTGCGCCAGATGCGGATGCCCATCTTCTCGAAAAATTCGTAGGACGACATGAACGGCGCGTAGATCTCGACTGCCGGCGGCTTCTTGTTGCTGCCCGGCGCCATCTTCTTCCATACCTCGATTGCGGTACCCGCCGAAGATTCGTGCGCCACCATCGGATGGCAGGTGTCGGTCAAGTTCTCGACCAGCATTTTCCAATTGCAATTGTGCATGTAGCGCAGCACGCCGCCGGCGACTTCCAGCCGTCCGGCTGGCGAGCGATCGACCATGTTGTCGATGGTAGAGAGGCTGTCACCGAAGTAATCCGCAAAGTCCGGGCCGGCGTCGCTCAGCTTGGCGAAAACGAAGCCGCGATAATTCTTGACGTGCTTGACCGGCGCGATGCCCTTGACCGCAACGCTCTCCTCGAGCCCGGTATTCTCGTAGCCCTTGCGCAGGGGGATCGCCAGCAGCGAGCCGTCGGTGCGGAACGACCAGGCATGATACGGGCAACGAAAGAATTTCCCGGCGTTGCCGCAGGTGTCGATGGTGATGCGGGTGCCCTTATGCGGGCAGCGATTATAGAGGACGTGCACCACGCCGTCGCTGTGCCGCACCATCATCACCGGCTGTTTGCCTATCGTGGTGCCGTAATAATCGCCGGCATTCGGTACCTGGCTGTCGTGGCCCACATAAATCCAGGTGTTGGCGAACAGATGGTCCATCTCTAGATCAAAGACGTCTTGATCGATATAGACGTCGCGGTGGACCTCGGTTTCGCGCACCAAGTCGCCGACCGCTGCGGCATTTTTTTTGTATCGATCCATGCGCAGTCTCCTTTATCGAGCCGGGATCACAATCTTTGTCGGAAAGCCCGCATCAACCTTTCCGGATCATGTCCTATAGGTCGAGAACGAGACGCGGCGTCTTCGCTCTCGACACGCAGATTTGCATCACCTTGTTCGAGGCCTGCTCGTCGTCACTCAGGATGTGATCGCGATGATCGGGCACGCCCTCGAGCACGGCAACTTGGCAGATGCCGCATTCGCCGCGCTGACAATCGTACAACGGATCAATGCCTTCCTCTATCAGCACCTGGAGGATGCTTTTGTCGGGCGGAACGACGAATGTCAGCCCGGAACGCGCCAGCACGACCTCGATTTCGGCATCACTGTCCACGATGGCGATCCTTGCTTCGTATTTGATCCTATACGCCGACGCCACCCGGCGAGCCCCGGGGCACCGGCTCGCGCGCCGTCGCCACCCGATCAAGTATCGACGGATACTTTAAGCTTAAAATAGGTCGGGACGAAAGCTTTGGCTATCGATCGATGGTTACATTCAAGTGCGGGCCATCACGTCGGCCTGGAACCGCGAATGAACGGTCGCAGGTATTGCAGCGATAAATGGACTTCGTGCTAGTACAATTGCCGACGGAAGAAATGAGGCCGCCGATGTCAGCAACTGCGACATTGCCGTTCGGCGCAGGTCCGACAGCGTCCCTTCCCGAGCTGTTCGTGCCGGCCGAGCGCACGCTGCCGAAAATGCTGGCGCGGCAGGCGGAGCGTTACGGCGGGCGGCGGCTGGTGACGATCGGCGGCCGGACGCTGAGCTATGCCGAGACCCGCGATGCCGCGGCTGGCTGTGCCGGGGCTCTCGCGGCAGCTGGCATCAAGGCCGGCGACCGCGTCGCCATCATGTGCGGCAACCGGGCGGAGTTGTTGCTCACAATTCTCGGTTGCGCCTGGCTTGGTGCCATTGCAGTTCCCATCAACACGGCCTCGCGTGGCGCGCAGCTCGAACACATTCTCGCCAATTGCGGCGCGCGCCTGCTCGTGATCGAGCGCGAATTAACATCCGCTCTCGGCTTCCTCGACGCCACGCGGATCGCGCTTGAAGCGGTGTGGCTCGCGGGCGATGGAACGGCAGCCGATTTAGGACGCCTTGAAGCGATTGCCTTCCCGCCACCGCAAGCCGCGATCCCGCCACACCCATCCGAACCGGGCGACACCTTCGCAATCCTTTACACCTCGGGGACCACCGGTCTTTCGAAAGGCGTGTGCTGTCCGCACGCGCAATATTTCTGGTGGGCGGTCTACACCGGGCAACTGCTCGGCGTCTGCGAGGCCGACGTGCTGATGACCACGTTGCCGATATTCCACACCAATGCGTTGAACGCTTTCTTCCAGGCATTGCTCAACGGCGCGACGCTTATTGTCGAGCCCAGATTCTCGGCGTCCGGGTTCATCCCGAGATTGACGCTGCAAAACGCGACCGTGACATATGTGCTCGGCGCCATGGTGCCGATGCTACTGGCACAGGAACCGAGCGACACCGATCGCGCGCATAATGTGCGCGTTGCCCTCGCCCCCGCCGTACCGGCGCAGTTTCACAAGGCTTTCAGCGAGCGTTTCGGCTTTGGCTTGCTCGACGGCTACGGCTCGACCGAGACGAACTGCATCATGGGCGCGCCGCTTGACGAGCAGCGGCCCGGCGCCATGGGCAAGGTCCTTCCCGGCTTTGCCGCCCGTGTGGTGGACGCGCATGACAACGAAGTGCCCGACGGCGAAGCCGGCGAATTGGTGCTGCGCGCCGACCAGCCGTTTGCCTTCGCGACCGGCTACTTCGGGATGGCGGAAAAAACGGTCGAGGCTTGGCGCAATCTCTGGTTCCACACCGGCGACCGCGTCGTGCGCGATCCCGACGGCTATTACCGCTTTGTCGACCGCATGAAAGATGCCATCCGCCGCCGCGGCGAAAACATCTCTTCCTACGAAGTCGAGCAGGTGCTGGTCGGCCATCCCGCAATCGAGAATGCGGCGGTCTTTCCGGTGCGTTCAGAACTCGCCGAGGATGAAGTCATGGCGGCCGTGGTGCTTCGGGGCGGCGCGAGCTTGGCGCCGTCCGAACTCCTCGACTATTGCCAGCCGCGCATGCCGTACTTCGCGGTGCCCCGTTATCTTGAATTCGTCGACGCCCTACCGACGACCGAGAGCGGCAAGGTGACGAAATACCGGCTACGCGAACGTGGCGTCACCGCAACGACGTGGGACCGTGAAAAGGTCGGATACAAGCTTGTCCGTACCCCGGCGGGTCGATGAATGGTTCTTTTCGCTGGTTCTAGCGGACCCGAAAATGGATCGGCCGGGCGCCGAAGGCTGAGGAAGGCTGACGAATTCCAGCCGCGAAGAAATCATCGTGGTGGAGTCCCTCCGGATCGAACCAATCAGACGATTCGCAGACTGCCGACGTAGTCATGCAAAGCAGTCTTAACGCGCGCGATAACTCGAATCAGATATCGCGCACATGAACCGTCTTAGCATGATGGGAGAACTGGCCGCCTCGCTCGCTCACGAAGTCGCGCAACCGATTGCTACCGCGCGCAACAATGCGCGTGTGGCCTTGAATTTTTTAGATCTTCAGCCCCCGAATTTGGGTGAAGTGAAACAAGCGCTTGAGTGCGTAGTGCTCGATGCCGATCGAGCCGGAAATATCATTGACCGGATTCGTGATCACATCAAGAAAGTGCCTCCCCAAAGGGAGTGTTTTGACCTTAATGAAGCGATCAATGAAGTGCTGGTTGTTCGCCGTCAGCGTCCTTGAGACAAACTGAGGGTCTTCACGCAGGGAGGATTTCTGGTTCATCGTAGCCGCAAGGAGCGAAGATGAAGCAGAAATCCGGGCCGGGCAAAGCGCCGGCAGAACAAGTGCTGAAGGACATCCGGCGCCAAACGCGCCGGCACTACTCGGCCGAAGAGAAGATCCGCATCGTGCTCGAGGGGCTGCGCGGCGAGGAGAACATCTCCGAGCTGTGCCGGCGCGAGGGCATCGCCGCCTCGATGTATTACGGCTGGTCCAAGGAATTCCTGGAAGCCGGCAAGCGCCGGTTGGCGGGCGACACGGCGCGTGCCGCGACCTCGGGCGAGGTCAAGGATCTTCGGCGGGAGGCCACCGCCCTTAAAGAGGTCGTGGCCGACCTGACCTTGGAGAACCGCCTGCTCAAAAAAAGTATGAACGGGGATGGGGAGGACGAAGGATGAGGTACCCTGCCTTGGAGAAGGCCGAGATCATTGCACTGGTCGAGCAGTCGCACTTGCCGGCCAAGCGCACCCTGGACAAGCTCGGCATCCCGCGCGCCACGTTCTATCGCTGGTACGATCGCTACCGGGAGGGCGGCGTCGAGGCGCTGGCCGATCATCGATCGAGGCCGGATCGGGTCTGGAACCGCATCCCCGATGACGTCCGCAGCCTGATCATCGACCTGGCGCTGGAACTGCCGGAGTTCTCTCCGCGGGAACTGGCCGTGCGGTTCACCGATGAGCGGAAGTACTTCGTCTCGGA
>CAWGWO010000020.1:0-81905 GCA_963826295.1 uncultured Alphaproteobacteria bacterium | reverse complement strand
TAGATGATCGCTAATAAAAGCCTGGCAAAAGGGCCCAGATACTGGCCCGTTTTCGCGACTCGTTGCAGCTTCTCAATCGCCACCTGCTTGCTGCCTTCCGTCGCATCAAAGTGCGTAAACCAACGCACGAAAAACGGCAGACTGCCTAGTAAATACTCGCTGAATCCTGTCGTCAGATAGGCATCGCCGTAATTCGGATCGATCTTGAGAAGCCGGACTGCGTCGGCTTGGGTCTCCTTCGCCATCGAGAGGCTGGCAATGTTCTTCTTCTCAATGAGCGAAGTGTAGTCGGTCAGAAGACCGCCGGAAATGGTCAGAGCGAACAGCGCGTTCACATTGTCGGGATTCTTTTGAAGTTCCGCGGTCGCGATCTTTCGCGCATCGTCGATCTGTTGGTAAAATTCGTCGCGCGTCGCGGGATCGGGCGGCAGCTTTTTCTTGCTAATGATCTTTTTATCGTCTTCAAAGAACTGGCTCTCGAGAATCTTCAACCGCGTAAACTCGCTGAACATGAAATCAGCCGCCTCCAGCGCATGGCCGACGGGATCGACGGGGTGGGCTTTTTCCCATTCCTTAAGAATCTTCAAAGCACCTGAATAATCAGTGTTGTACAGGCGATTCATCGCTATCGTAAGTTCGGTTGGGGGTTCAGCGGGCGTTGCGCCTAGAGCTGAAGATGTCAGAGCAAGAAGGGCCGGCCAAGCCAGGAAGCGCAAACGGTGGGTGGAGCCCGTTTTGCGCGTTACATAAGAGAGCGTTGGTTTTAAGGTACTTCACTTAAGCAATTCCGGTCGATGGTTTGGGGTTTGTATGGACTCGTTTCGCGGCCAGCTTCGCTGTCAGATACCAGCGAAGAATACCGTGCGGGTGCGCGGGATAATTCTCAAGATCGGCTCGCATCAGAGCGCCTTTTTTGAAGTCTATTTTGAGATTCGGAGTCCCGAGCAGATAACCTCCCAACTGGCTGAAGAGCGGGTCATGGCCGACGAGCAGCAACTGTGCCTCGTCGCGATGAACTCGTATCTCGTCCCAGACCTGGTCCGTTGTCGCGCCAGGGAGTAGCGCCTTGGTTCTTAGGATCTCCTTCTTATACTTGAAGACGTCTCTGGCGACTTCCGCAGTCTGGACGGCGCGAGTCAGAGGACTGGTCAGGATGAGAGACGGCTCCACATCGGCGGCCGAGGCCAGACGAAGAACCTCCCGCAATTTCTGCCGTCCTTCTTGCGTTAGGGAACGGTCCGCGTCGCTCAATCCAATCCGCGACTTCTTCCGCTATTCCGTGCCGCAGCAAATACACCTGCATAGAAAGAGGTTTCGCCTTTCATTCTGTCATACTGGTCGCGCATGCACGTCTCATTGGAGACTCAAAGACGGCTATTGCTTAGTGTGGCCATAGCTTCCGCGGGTCTCATTCACGTATCGATCGCGGGTAGTCAGATCCTGCTTGGTGTTGGAATCCTACTTTTACTCGTCTTCCGCCGCGGTCTGAAATTCCCCGGATTTGGCTGCCGCTGCTCCTCTTCTTTGTCTGGACAATGCTTTCGGATGCATTATCCCCCGACCCCTTGGGCGGATACCCGCAGATTAAGAAGTTCTTTGTGTTTATGCTGATTCCTCTTCTGTATGGGGTGTTCTCCGAACAATTTGAGAACGTCTATTATCTGGTCGTTGTCTGGACAGCCGCGGCAACGGCTTCCGGAATCTGGGGATTGGTGCAATTCGTGTTGAAGTATGAACACGCGAAGCACACTGGAGAGAACTTTTATCTTGCGTATGTCGCGCAGCGCATTACGGGATTCGAGAGCCACTGGATGACGTTCGGCGCCTTGCAATTGAGTGTCTTGTGCATTGTCATCGCGCACCTCTTCTTTTCCAGCCGCCGCATGCCTGCCTGGGCCTATGGGTCCACCCCGATTCTTTGTGCCGCCATCCTCCTCGGATGGACTCGTAGTATCTGGATTGCCACCATTCCGGCTGTACTTTACCTGGTTTGGTTCTGGAACCGAAAAATGATGGCGCTGGTGCCATTGATCGCGGTGTTGGCAGTGATGGTCGCGCCCTCGTCCACGCGAATGCGGCTGGTCTCGCTGGTTTCTCCTCACGGAGACATCGATTCGAATGAGCATCGCGTGGTCGTTTTCCGAACCGGGCTGCGAATGATCCAGGCGCATCCGTGGTTCGGGTTGGGACCGGAGCAGATTGGCCGCAAATTCGATTCTTATGTTCCAGCCGACATTCCACGGCCTTTGCCCACCGGCTTTTATGGCCATCTCCATAACATTTACATTCAATATGCGGCAGAGCGCGGTATTCCGGCCCTGTTGCTGATGCTGTGGTTATCGGCGAAGCGGTTTGGGACTATGCGCGGGGAATTCGTAAGCTTAGTAAGACAAGATCGCAACAATTGTTTGTTCTCCATGGATGCATCGCCTGCACGATTGCCATCATGGTCGGCGGTTTGGGCGAGTTCAATTTGGGCGATAGCGAAGTGCTGATGATGTTTGTCAGCGTCATCGCCATCGGCTACGCGGCGCTGCACAGCATGGATCTGAAAGCGAGCGGATAGATGAAAAGAAAAATTTTGCTCGTAGGCGGTTCCGGCGGACTCGGACGGCCCTCCGCTCGCTTGCTGGCACAGGAAGGCTGCGAATTGATCGTGAGTTTTCACTGCGATCGCGAACGGGCAGAGGAACTACACGATATCGCGCAGATCGTTCAAGCCGACATTACGCGCGCCGAAGACCGGGAACAGTTGCTCGATCGGGCGGGTGCTCTCGACGGACTCGTGGTCTTCACCGGCAATCCCGCCCGAGTCGCATCGAAAGACCAGGCGCTCGAAATGTTCCAGGTTTCTCACGAGGTCAACTACCTGGGACCGATTCTCTTGGCGCGTAAGGCGGCGGAACGAATGCAAAGGGCCGAATCGCTGGGGCCATTGTTCTCTTCTCAACCATGCAGGGTGTGGCGCTGTTTCCGAACTCTACGACTTACGCGGGTGCGAAGGCGGCTCTCATCCATGCCGCTCAGATTCTCGCCAAGGAGATGCGGGCCGATAACATTCGCGTGAATGTCGTTGCGCCGGGAGTAATGGCGGCGGGGATGGCGGAAGCGAGCATCGCCTCCGGCAAGTACGACCGCTATCTACAGGAGAAAACGATTGCGCGTTTCGGTAGGCCAGACGATATTGCGCGTGCCGTGAGGTTTCTCTTGGAGCCGGACAGCTACATCACGGGCCAAGTGCTGAGCGTAGACGGCGGAATTAGTCTCTAATGCGCTAACCTCCCGGGAGTCGTCCTAAACTCCTACTTTGAGAGAAGAGACTGCATTCCGACCAGCATTTTTGTCATGTAGTCGATGTCTTCGGGCGACCCCTCGAAGTAAGCCTTCCGGACTTTCGCCATCTGATCCGGCTGATCCGGGGAGAAGCAAACCCTGAAATCCCCCAGTTCCTGCTCATATACCGCCAGCTTTGGACGCTTTTCCTTATTTATGAGACTCAGAGTGAGCTGTTCAGTGGTTCCTTCTACCATGGCTTGTCTTAGCCGTTTATTAGCGAGAGCGTTGGAAGCCTTTTGAAACGAGGTATGGCTAAGCCAATGCAAGCATTCGTGAAAAACAGCGATCGCGTTTCCTGTCTCAAATCCCACATAGATCTTTCGATGCTCGTTTTGATCGTCGAGTGTTGTGAAAGCCTGTACTTTCATTGCCGTAAATCCGACTAATTTGCCAATATTCTTACAACAATCGGGCCAGTCTTCCGGGCCTTTCACCTCGAATATCTCGTCAACGGACAATTTTCCAAAAGCTGCCAGGGCCGGCACCGGCCACGCAAGATTCTCGATTTTTTGGACGACGTCCAGTTTAACCTTAGGGATGTAATCCAGCGTGTACTTCTTCGCTTCAAGTTTCGGCAACGGGAGCAGAATTTCCATGTAAAGCCTCCAACAATTACGGTACTGCAGCTCCGCGTCTTTCGAAGTCCAGCAGGTTATCCTGATCTGAACATGCGTTCTCTTTGTGGCCTGCTTCTTGCGGCCGTTCCCCTGCTGGCCCTGAACACACCCCACTTTGAAGTTGAAGAGGCGACCATATCACGGGTGCATGAGGCGATGAAGGCCGCGGCTAACGTGTCGCGAACTGGTCGACTCGTACCTTGATCGCATTCACGCTTTCGATAAGAACGGGCCTGCCATCAACTCGATTGTGTTGATCAATCCCGCTGTGCAGTCCGAAGCCGACGAGTTGGACCGCCGCTATGCCGCTTCCGGATTTACCGGACCTCTGCACTGTGTACCGCTTATCGTTAAAGACAACTTTGAGACGAAGGGACTGCGGACTACCGACGGCGCGCTGGCGTTTGCAAAATATATCCCGGACCAGGATGCCTTTGAAGTGCAGCGTGCAAAAGCCGCCGGAGCCCTGGTCCTCGCGAAATCCAACATGGCCGAATGGGCCTTTAGCCCGTATGAGACGGTCAGCTCCATTCTTCCCGGCTATACGCGGAATCCGTATGCGCTGAATCGCGTTACGGCCGGGTCAAGTGGTGGAACTGCCGCGGCCATCGCAGCAAGTCTTGGACTGGTCGGCTTCGGCAGCGATACCGGCAACTCAATTCGTGGGCCCTCCAGTCATCAGTCCCTAGTCGGCATTCGATCGACCATGGGCCTCACCAGCCGTGTCGGCGTGTTCCCGCTCAGTCTGCGGGCCGATATCGCCGGTCCGATGGCGCGCACCGTCGAAGATGCCGCCGCGGTCTTCCAAGCGATCGTTGGACCCGATCCCAACGATCCCGTAACCGCGCAAGCCTCAGCTCACTTGCCCCAGAATTATATGGATTCGTTGGACCGGAACGGACTGCATGGCGCCGTGATCGGAATACTCCGCCAAGCCTATGCACGCGAGAGCGCCGATCCCGAAGTCATAGCGGTATTTATGAATGCCGTGGAGGAACTCCGGCGCGCGGGCGCTACCATCGTGGACCCTGCAACCGTCGAAGGGCTCGATGCCATCAAGCGTTCACGCGATGCGGGACCCTGCATGGGCTTCAAGTACGACATGAACCATTTCCTGGCCGCGCGGGGCGATCGCGTCCCCGTGAAGAGTTTGGAAGACATTATCATGTCGGGAGGATTTCATCCTTCGGTCCAACGCCGTTTGGAGCAGGCCGAAAAAGCGCCGGAAAATGGCCCGGATTCTGCCGCCTGCCAAGCCGATAACACCTATCGCGAGCAGGTTCGCCAAGCCGTTCTCAAGACGATGGATACACTCAAACTCGACGCGTTCGTTTACCCCACCTGGAGCAACGTTCCCCGGCTCATTGGCGATTTGAACACTCCGGCCTGCGATAATAGCCAATTTTTCTCGCCCGTCACCGGCTTTCCCGCCATCAACGTTCCGATGGGTTTCACTCGAGGCGGCACCCTTCCCGCGGGCATGACGATCTATGGCCGCCCCTGGTCGGAGCCATCTCTGATCAAATTTGCCTATGCATACGAGCAGGCCACGCATCACAGGCGTCCACCGGTAAGTACCCCGCCGCTTTACTGAATTCGCCGCGTTAATCTTTCAGTTGCTCAGCCTGACGATAAGAACCGCCAGGGTACCACGGGGCTGGGCATCGCCCATCTCAGCGACACAGATCCTCGCGTGTCGGCCGAAAGGCGCCAAAAGACCTGAGGTGTGAAGCTTTGAGCCCAAACGGGGCATCTGTATTGGCCCAATTTAAAGCTGGTTGATATCACTGCTGTCCTAAACAGGACAAGTTTGCGGCTAGGGCAACGGAAACGAAAGGGTTTGGCAGCAGAGAAGCGATGATTTCAGAATGAGGTCTCCGTTTCACGGGCGGTAGCCTGTCCTAATCACGCCAGACCGAGAGCAAGTTGCTGAGAGTCGGGCAGTAAGGGCGGCGTGCCGAAGGGATTGTCCAACCAGGCGGTGAGATCCCGATAAGTAAACAAGTTCAAGCGCAACATGGAGGCCAAGTTAGACAGCGACCATTTGGCCTGGGAGAGATGGTGCAGCCATTTGAGCAGCAGGATAGCGATCAAGGCTGTCCAAATCTGGATACGCAGCGCGTTTTCGCTGGTGCCCACAAAGCTCTTCACTTTGAGGTTCTGCTTGAGCGCTTTGAACAACTGAACGACATACTACCCATCAACAGCGCCCTGCTGAAGTAACGATCCATTATCGTTTTCACCCGTTGCGTACACAGACTCTTCCTGTGGTTCGGTTGTACGACTTCGACCAGGAGGCCTACTATGTCGTGCGGCGGGCCGATGGCACGCCGGTCGCGGTGCCGGTGTGGATGACGCGTGCTGAAGCTGCATACGCGAAGATTATCCCTGCTGCTCGCCTGCCGGTGCGAGTGTTGCTCGAATTACACCGCACTACTGCAATCTGTTTCTCTACACCCGTGGACAATGTTCACGAGGAGAATCAGGATGCCCCAACTCAGAGTAGGACGCCAACGCCAACTCTTCGAAGAACCGCCGACAGTTCCCGCAGTGCGATTCCCGCCAAACGTACAAGACCAGTTACGCCAAGCGCTCGTGCAGTGGATGCAGGTGTTGGCCAAGACGATCCGGAAGGAAGAGTGCGATGACGAACAAGATCACCGCTAATCATCTAGCCCGGCGGGCTTGTGTATACATCCGCCAGTCCACACCCGATCAAGTGCAACATAATCTTGAAAGTCAGCGCCGCCAATATGCCCTGGTCGAGCGAGCACGCACGTTGGGCTGGCAAGATGTCGACGTAATCGATGACGATCTCGGGATCTCGGGTTCAGGAACACGCCGTCCGGGCTTTGAACGCTTATTGCGTTCCTTGTGCGACGGGCAAATCGGTGCGGTCTTCAGCATTGAGGCATCGCGACTGGCGCGCAATGGCCGGGACTGGCATACGCTGCTGGAGTTTTGCAGCGTGGTGGGTGCGCTGTTGATCGACGCCGAAGCGGTGTATGACCCCACACTCACCAACGACCGATTGCTGTTGGGCATGAAAGGCACAATCAGCGAAATGGAAGTCGTGAGTTTTCGCGAGCGTGCGCAAGCGGCTATTCTGCAGAAGGCGCAGAGAGGCGCATTGGTTCGACGGGTCCCGATCGGGTACGTGAAGGGATCGGACGACCGCATCGAAAAGGACCCCGATGTCAGGATCAGATCAACCATCGATCTGATCTTCCGCAAATTTGCGGAGTTGAGCAGCGTGCGGCAGGTGTATTTCTGGCTCGATCAACAGCGGATTCAGTTGCCGGTCGCTCGTGGGACTGAAGAGATGCGTGAGGTTGTCTGGCAGCCCGCTCGATACCACGCGGTGCTCAGTGTCTTGAAGAATCCGGTCTACGCTGGAGCATATGCCTACGGGCGCAGCAAGACAATCGTGCGACTCGACGCCGGACAGAAGCAGGTCCATCGGCAGTTGCGGCGTCGACGCGAGGATTGGGCGGTGTTGATCGCGAATCACCATGAGGGTTACATTGATTGGGACGTCTACGAGAACAACCAAGCGATGATTGCCAACAATGACAATGCCAGAGGGAAAGTAGTGCGCGGCGCGATCAGGCAAGGCGCGGCTCTGCTTGCTGGGCTGCAGCGCTGTGGTCATTGCGGCGCCAAGCTGCTGGCGCAATATCCCGCCCCAAACGTGATCCGGTATCAGTGCTCGGGGTATCTCCTCAATCGCGATCTCGCCTGCTGCATTATGTTCGGCGGACTCCGTGCGGATCGCTTGGTGTCGGAGCAACTGATACGGTCCCTGTCGCCGTTGGCCATAGAGGCAGCTATCGAAGCGATCGAAACGCTGCAAGGCGCTAACGACGAGCGCATGCAACAGAAGTCTCTGGCATTAGAGCATGCATGTTATGAAGTGACACGCGCCCGGCGCCAGTATGACGCGGTAGATCCAGCGAATCGGCTTGTCGCCGCGGAACTGGAACGCCGCTGGAATCAGGCCATGGCCGCCGAAGCGCAAATAGAAGCCGAATTGATGACGCTGCAACAGGGCCGCGAACTCCCTCTCACCGACACGCAGAAACGCGATTTGCTATCCCTTGCGCAAGACTTGCCCAGGCTGTGGGACGATCCCCAAGGTTCGCCCGAACACAAGAAACGTCTCCTTCGTATCGCTCTCAAAGAGATTGTCGCCACATGTGAAGGCGAGACGATCCGCCTCGTGATGCATTGGCAGGGCGGAGATCACACGCAGGTGGAGTTCGAGAAAATTCGCGCGGGTCGCCACCGGTTCGTTACCGACGATGACTTAGTCGAGATTGTTCGCGGGCTAGCGCGCATTGAACCAGACGCAAGGATCGCCTCGATTCTGAATCGGAATCAACGCCGTACCGCACATGGACAGACCTGGACGGCGAAGCGTATTTGCTCGCTACGCTACAACTATGCGATTCCGGTCCACAGCGAAGGAGAGCGGCAAGCCCGCCAAGAAATGTCCGTGAGTGAAGTCGCCGTTGTACTGGGCGTTACGCCGACCAGCGTTTTGCGGCTGATTCGGCTGAAACAGTTGCCGGCAACACAAGCCTGTGCCGGCGCACCTTGGATGCTGCGCGCAGAGGATGTTGAGCGATGCGCAGCCGACCGCAACCGCCCAGAGACCCCACCAACGCTCGACTCGACCCAATTGAACCTTGAAATCCCATAACATCCGAAGGAGTGCAATATGTCCATCTCTCGAAGAACAGTTCGATCTCCCAGCGGTCCTTGTAGATGGCGGCGATGGTGGTGGAGCCGAAATCGCAGCAGGTTGGTTAACAGCACGATCTCCCGCTCGCTGGGCAGCATCCCACACCGCGACGCGCCGCAACAGGCACGGGCAATCGGCTTGCGCTTTCTCGCCGGTGAATCGGATCACCTGGTCTGAGCGGATGTTTCGCTTTTCCGGCACCGCGCATTCCTTCACCACTTCGTAGGCGGCATTGTCCTTCAGTCGCGTGACAAAGTAAATTTGCTCGGCGGTCCACTTGCCGAACAGGCGCGTAGTCGTTATAGCCGCGATCCATGGCGACGATGGAACCGGGGTTGAGCGTGAAGGCGTCCGCCATCTTGACATCGCTGCGGCGGGCTTCGGTGATCAGCACGTAGCACGGCAGGTAGTCGTCGTGGTCCAGCAGCACGTGAGCCTTGACGCCGCCTTTCGCCCGGCGAAACTTTGCCCAGGGAAACATCTCCAGGCACAGGCTGATGGTGGTGGAATCCAACGACAGCAGTTTGTTCTTGAAACGGAATTTGCGCTTGCGCGCACCCAGCCCCTTTTCTTCGCGGAACCGACCGAGCGCGGTGTAGAACAGTTCCTCATACAGTTCCGCAGGCCGATGCTCGATTGGCGTATGACAGGGTGGATTTATTCGGCGCCTTGGTGATGCCGAGATGAACCAGTTTGCCCACGACAACAAGCCAGCCCATTGCAAATCTCGCGCAGAGAATCGGCGTGGGCCAACTGGCAGAACAGCATCGCCACCAACTGGGTCCTGCAACTGAAGCCCTTGGCTGCTCGTTCCGCCTTGTGCTTCTTCACCAGCGCCGCGAACTCAAGGCTCGGGAAAGTGCTGCAGCAGTTGATTAAACAGACTCATTGCCTGTACCATCGTTTTGCCCTCCTGTTGGGAATCTGGCGACCGAACGGCCCGGCTAAAGACGGTTCGACGCCGGAACAATTATAGGAGGGCTTGTTCTTTGCTCAGTCCACAGCTTTCTCTTTCCTATTTAGGACAACAGTGAAGCGATATAAGCCAGGTTTCCGGATGACGGCCGCTGCGCCTTGAAGATTGACCTGGACATTATTGCCCTTCATCAGTTCGTCGGCCTCAATCATCGCTTCACCCTGAAGCAATTGAATTCGCACATCGATCAACGACAAAGAAGATAGGCGAATTTGACTGTTGTCACCAATTCGGAGAAAGACTCCCGGCATCAGCAGGATCTCGGCCTTGCCGTGGCTCGTCCTCAGAACGTCATTGGTGTTGAGGAACGTCGTTCCAATCATCCTTTGTTCGAGAGGCCGTTCATTTAACCAGGCTTTGCCTTCAAAATAATTAATCGAGCCCGGTTTGGCCGAGATGAGATAGGGGGAGGGATCACCGAACAAATTAGCAATCGCCAGCCCTCCGATGACTATGAGTCCGCCAATCAACGGTTTCATAGAAACTCCTTTCATTCATGGCTCATGAGTCTTGCGTTCACCTAGCTAAATACTAGTTCCGCGCGGCCAGGCAACATATACTTTGAACGCACCATTTTTCACGGAATATTCTCGTATGTATCGGAATTACCCGAACGTGGAGGACTTGTTCCCGGGCAAATCATGTGGCGAGTCACCTCGAATTAAACCAGGGCGATATCATCATTCACCAGGAGCCGGATTGAACATGGAAATGACACGACGTGCTTTCTCGACAGCAGCTGCGGCTGCGACATTTGCTCCCTTTGAAAAGGTGAGGACGCTGGAACCGCTATCTCCCGGCATTAAGATTTCGATGCAGGTCGACGAGAATGTTGGCGATGAGGATCTGACCTGGATTAAGCAAATGGGTATAGATTACCTCAACGTCCAGACGGGCAAGGGGCGCGCCACTCTCGAGAACTTCATTGCTATCAAACGGCGCATTGAAGCGGCAGGCCTGAAAGTCTGGAACATACCTAATAACGACAATCGCAATATTGAAGAGATCACACTGAATCTGCCCGGACGTGACCAGAAAATCGAGTGGCTGAAACAATACATTCGCGATACGGGCAAAGCGGGCATCGGCTACATCACCTACGCGCACATGGCGAATGGGATCTGGTCGAGCCCGCCGGAAACGACGCGAGGAGGTGGCGCATCGCGGGCTTTCCATCTTGCAACGGCCAAGGGCTATTGGAATGGAAAGGTCTACGAAGGACCGCTCACTCACGGCCGGAAGTATTCAAAAGAGGAACTCTGGGAGAACTACACATACTTCATTCGTCAAATTGCCCCCGTTGCCGAGGAAGCGGGTGTACGAATCGGAATCCACCCGGATGATCCCCCCGTGCCCGAGTTGGGCGGTGTCCCACGCCACATCTTTGGCACTTTCGACGGATATGTCCGGGCGCTTGAAATTGCCAACTCCCCCAATATCGGTGTCTGCCTATGCTGTGGTACCTGGGCGGAGGGCGGAGAACACACAGGCAAAAATGTCTACGACGCAGCGCGCGCCTTCGCGCAAATGGGAAAGCTCTGGAAAATCCATTTCCGGAATGTGACCTCTCCCATTCCCGACTTTGTCGAGACATACATCGATAACGGCTATACCGACGTGTCGAAGCTCATGAAAATCCTCGTCGACGTAGACTTCCACGGTAACCTGATCGCCGATCATGTCCCTGCAATGTCTGGGGGCCGGCATTCTGCCTGGTCATACAGCCTGGGGTACATCCGCGCGCTGCATAACTCCGCGCGAGAGCAGCGACGCGCCTAATTGCTCGCAAGAAGGGGCAGGCGGTTTCTCCTCGAGCCCATTGCGCACAAGCGGCAGAGACCGCTCAAGGCTGTGCGTTGGTAACGCGCTCGCTTCCCGAGGCCGGAAAGTGGGCTTCGTACCAGCGGATGCTGCGGTCCATAAGGTCGATCTGATGCTTGATCTCGCGCACGCCATGGCCTTCGCGCGGATAGCGGACGAAGATCGTGTCCACGCCGACGTCCTTGAGGGCGACGTAGAATTGCTCCGCCTCCTCGATCGGCACGTCCGGATCATTTTCGCCGTGCACCAGCATCGTCGGCGTGTGGACCTGGGCGACGTAGCGGATCGCCGAGCGCTTCCACGCTTCGTCCATGGTCGGCCCTGGTGGAGGAACTGCCCGAACTCCATCTCCTCGTACTGGTTGTAGTAGGTCATGTAGTTGTAGCTGATGATGTTGGTGATGCCGGCGATCGGCACGGCCGCCTTGAACTCATTCGTCTGCGTGATGAGCCAGTCGCTCAAGCTGGCCGCCGTAGCTGACACCTTCGATGCCCATGCGCTCGCGATCGATCCACGGATTCCGGCGGACGGCGGCGCTGACCGCGTACAGCACGTCCTGGCCTTCGTCGCCATCCTGATCGCCGAAGACGCCGTCGGCGAACTTCTGGCCGTAGCCGGAAGAGCCGCGGTAGTTCACGTGCAGCGTCGCCCAGCCGTGCGCGGCGTACACCTGGTCCTGGAATGAACGCCGGGCCGTTCTGTCCGTGCGGGCCGCCGTGCAGCTCGACGATCATCGGATACTTCCTGACGGGCCGTCATGCCGAGCGGGCCCACCAGAAACGCTTCGACTTCATATCGGTTGTCGTTGCTGACGAACGTGAGCGAGTCCACCTCGCGACTTGCTTGCCTGTGAGCACATCGGCGTTCAGCGCCGTCGCCTGGGCGCGGCCGGTGGCCGGTCTTCATGTACAGCTCCGGCATGTCCTTGGGAGTCGAGGGCGTAGGCGAACTCGCCATTCTTACCAACCGAGAAGCTGCCGACGGTGCCGAGGTCATTGACCACGACCTGCCGGCTGGCGCGCCTGCGAAGGGAACGCGAGTGAGCCGTGATTGCTGCCGCGCTCGCTGTGGGTGAAATAAGATCGCGCCACCAGTCGGGCGACCAGGTCACCGTGTTGGCGTTGGTCGATGACGGAGCCGATTTCGCGGCGCTGCTCGCCCTTGGTGTCCATGATCCAGACGTGCGTGTCTTCCATCGTCGTCTCGCGATCAGTGACCCCGCGCTTGGTTGCCCGCGTAGGCGATCCTTTTCCCGTTGGGCGACCAGAGCGCAGCGTACTCGCAGCTTTCGATCGCGGTCAGGCGGCGGATGCTGCCATCGCCGAGCTTGACCGCGAATATGTCGTAGTGGAAGAACTCATCCGAGTTCGGGTCGTGGTTGGATTCACATAGCAGCTCTCGGCCGTCGGGCGACCAGGCGATCGAGTGCTCGTCGTGCGTGCCGGTGGTGAGCTGGCGCACCTGCTTGGAGGCGACATCCACCTGTGAAATGTGGAGCCGGCGGTTGTCGTTGAAGTGCGTGAAGCCTTCGCTGGCAGTCGGCCGGTAGAGATAGCGCGTGATCACGACCGGATCGCCGGTGGCGTCCTGCGGTTTCGGGGCCGGGTACAGCAGAGACGAACGCGACCTCTTGCCGTCGGAAGACCACACGACGTTTTCCCCTTGTCCGGGCAGCGGCGAATTGGTTCCCTGCAGCTTGGCCAGGAACGTAACGGAGGAACCGTCCGGGTGCGCGATGATGAGGCCGCGCTTGTCATCCGCTCCCCCTGTATACGCAATCCAGGCGCTGTCCGGAGACCAACGCGGATGCGAAGTGGCTTCGTTCTGACTGCCAAGATGGATGGTCTTGCGCGTGGCCATGTCCATAACCCAGATCTGGGTTGACGGCGACCGCGGTCCGCTATACGTGCTGACCACGTAAGCAAGATATTTACCGTCAGGTGAGAATTCGACTTCTCCCACCGCGTGAAGCTTGTAGAGGTCTTGACTATGCAGTCCTTCTGAATGAGCGGAAAAGGCGCAGAAAAGAATCAGCGCCGGTGTGACAAATGAAAGCCGGTGAGACATCAATGCTCCGTACTTGTGAGATGGTGTTCTTCGAACCGGTAGCTTCCACCACCGGTCCTGTGTTCTTTGCAATCTAACTTAGAAACTAAAACGCGCGCCGAATTCGCCCGCGAAAGACTTCGGCACGATGACTCCGGAGGCGGTGATGAAACCGGTCGGCTGTTCGAAGGTGCTAGTGCGGATGTTGCCGCCGTAGCTGGTTCCGAAATTGGCGCGATTGGTAAGGTCGAACGCCTGGAAGAAGAGTTCGAGCTTTGCTTTCTCTCCAAAGTTGATGAATTTGCCGAAGCGCGCATCGAGTTGGAAGAAATCCTCGCCGCGCATGTAGTCGTATGGCAACTGATGGCACGTATTTGCGCTCAGACACGCGAGCAATTGTGCGTCAGTGTCCCAGCCCGTGGCCGTCAGATCTGTGGGTTCATTATTCAACACAATCGCGTGAGTGGTGCCGACGCCGCTACCGAATCCATAGACGTCGGTTATGCCCTCCGTGAGGTTGTATGGGCGGCCAGTTGCCCATTGCATGATGGGCGTGAACGTGACTCTCCAGGGAGGTTGACAAGGCGCTGACGGTGATGCGATGGCGTTCGTCTGCCTGCGCCGACGCCGAGGGCCGCATCGAGCTTGCGGCGCTGGCCGATAGGCTCGCCGGCGCGACGCGACCGCTGGTTTCGATCATGCTCGCCAACAACGAAACCGGCGTCATTGAGCCGATTGCCGAGGCCGCCGCCATCGTCCACGCCGCCGGCGGGCTTTTGCATGTCGATGCGGTGCAGGCGGCAGGACGCATTCCCGTCGATATCGGCACCCTTGGGGCCGATTTGCTCACGCTCTCGGCGCACAAGATCGGCGGGCCTAAAGGCGTCGGCGCCGTGGTGCGCGCCCGCGAAGACATTCACTTTACCGATCCGCTTATTCGCGGCGGCGGCCAGGAGCGCGGGCTTCGCGCCGGCACCGAAAACGTCGCGGGCATCGCCGCGTTTGGCGCGGCAGCGGCTGCCGCAAGCGCCGGCCTTGCCGACGAAGCCGCCCATATGGCCACGTTGCGCGACACGCTGGAGGCGGGCATCCGCGCCATTTCCCCGCAGGCGCTCATTTTCGGCCAGAGCGCGGCACGCTTGCCGAATACGACCCTTTTCGCGGTTCCCGGCCTCAATGCCGAGACCGCCGTCATCGCCTTCGACCTCGAGGGGGTGGCGGTCTCATCCGGTGCGGCGTGCTCGTCCGGCAAGGTACAGCCCTCCCATGTCCTTGCCGCCATGGGGGTTTCGCCGCCGCTGACGCGCGCCGCCGTGCGTTTAAGCCTCGGCTGTTCGACGACGAAAGCCGATGTCGAGCGGTTGCTAAATGCTTGGAGAAAGCTCGCAACTGCACTATCTAAGGGTCATGGGATCGCAGCCTAACCCGCTGCGTGAATAAACGATTTTCCGGCGATTTGAACGGTTCAAGCCGCCTTTTGGGGAATGCTCCGACCGACAGAGCGACAACCATACCGACAAATCCAACCCGCGGTCCTTGAAACCGTGAGCGGAGGGACGAATGCCGGCAGTGCAAGAGACCGTCGATCAGGTCCGGCGGATCGACGTCGACCAATACAAGTATGGCTTCGAGACCGTCATCGAATCCGACAAGGCCCCGAAGGGCCTGTCGGAGGAGACGATCCGCTTCATCTCGGCCAAGAAGAACGAGCCGGAATGGATGCTGGCCTGGCGGCTCGACGCCTATAAGCGCTGGCTGACCATGCGCGAGCCGAAATGGGCCAAGGTCGATTACGGCCCGATCGACTATCAGGACATTTATTACTATTCCGCGCCGAAGCGGGCGCCGCAATCGCTCGACGAGATCGATCCCGAAATCCTCGCGACCTACGAGAAGCTCGGCATTCCGTTGCGCGAGCGCGAGGCGCTTTTGGGGATCCGGAAGCCGGCGAACGAGGATGGCACAGAAGGCGAGGGCGGTAGCGAAAGACGCGTCGCCGTCGACGCGGTGTTCGATTCCGTCTCGGTCGCGACCACGTTCAAGGCCGAACTCGCCAAGGCGGGCGTGCTCTTCATGCCGATCTCGGAGGCGATCCACGAGCATCCCGAGCTGGTGAAAAAGTATCTCGGCTCGGTGGTGCCGGTATCCGACAACTTCTTCGCCACGCTCAATTCGGCGGTGTTCTCCGACGGCTCGTTCGTCTATGTGCCGCCGGGCGTGCGCTGCCCGATGGAGCTATCGACCTATTTCCGCATCAACGAGCGCAACACCGGGCAATTCGAACGCACGCTGATCATCGCCGACAAGGGCTCTTACGTGAGCTATCTCGAAGGCTGCACGGCGCCGATGCGCGACGAGAACCAGCTTCACGCCGCCGTGGTCGAGCTCGTCGCGCTCGACGATGCCGAGATCAAATATTCGACCATCCAGAACTGGTATCCGGGCGACGCCAGCGGGCGCGGCGGCATCTACAACTTCGTCACCAAGCGCGGCGACTGCCGCGGCCAGAACGCGAAAATCTCCTGGACCCAGGTGGAGACCGGCTCCGCTATCACCTGGAAATATCCGAGCTGCATCCTGCGCGGCGATAATTCGCGCGGCGAGTTCTACTCGATCGCCATCTCGAACGGCTATCAGCAGGTCGACAGCGGCACCAAGATGCTGCATCTCGGCAAGAACACGACGAGCCGCATCATCTCGAAGGGCATCGCCGCCGGCCATTCCAACAACACCTATCGCGGCCTGGTGACGGCGCATCGCCGCGCCAGTGGCGCGCGCAACTTCACCAACTGCGACTCGCTCCTGATCGGCGACAAGTGCGGCGCGCATACCGTGCCGTATATCGAAGCGAAGAACGCGAAGGCCGTGTTCGAGCACGAGGCGACGACGTCGAAGATTTCCGAGGAGATGCTGTTTTACTGCCGCCAGCGCGGGTTGTCGGCGGAAGAGGCGACCGCGCTGGTCGTCAACGGCTTCGTCAAAGACGTGCTGCAGCAACTGCCGATGGAATTCGCGGTCGAGGCGCAGAAGCTGATCTCGGTCTCGCTGGAGGGCAGCGTCGGATGACGTCTATGCCGCGCGTCCCCGCGGAAGCGGGGACTCAGAGCCGCTCGTAAGGATGGATTCCCGCTTTCGCGGCAATGACCAGACAAAACGCCGGTTGAACAAACGATCATCAGAAGCACGAAAACAATGCCGCTACTCGAAATCAAAAATCTGCACGCCGGAATCGAAGGCAAGGAAATCCTCCGCGGCCTCGATCTCATCGTCAATGCCGGCGAAGTGCACGCCATCATGGGGCCAAACGGCTCAGGCAAGTCGACGCTCGCCTACGTGCTTGCCGGCAAGGACGGCTATGCGCCGACCGCCGGCGAGGTGCTGTTCAACGGCCATAACATCTTCGACATGGCGCCCGACGAGCGCGCCGCGGCCGGCTTGTTCCTCGCTTTCCAGTATCCGCTGGAAATCCCCGGCGTCGCCACCATGACGTTCCTGCGTACCGCGCTCAACGCGCAAAGAAAGAAACGCGGCGAGGCCGAATTGTCGACCCCGGAATTTTTGAAGAAAGTGCGCGCGCTCGCCAAGGACCTCGGCATCGAGCAGGAGATGCTGCGCCGCGCCGTCAATGTCGGCTTTTCCGGCGGCGAGAAGAAAAGAAACGAAATTTTGCAGATGGCGCTGCTCGAGCCAAAGCTCGCCGTGCTCGACGAGACCGATTCCGGCCTCGACATCGACGCGCTGCGGATCGTCTCTGAAGGCGTCAACCGGCTGCGCGGGCCGTCGCGCTCGTTTCTCGTCATCACCCACTACCAGCGCCTTCTCAATTACATCGTGCCCGACGTCGTCCACGTCATGTCGCGCGGGCGCATTGTCAAAACCGGCGGCAAGGATTTGGCGCTCGAACTCGAAGCTCGCGGTTACGCCGAATACCAGGAAGAAGCCGCGGCCTGAGGCCGGATCGACGCCGGAATCGATGCCAACACGCTGAAATAGAACCAACTAGAACATGGCCGAAGTGAAAGTCATCAAGACGGCAGCGGAGAGCGCCCTGGCGCAGGAGTTCCTGCAGGCGCGCGGCCGGTTGCCCGGCGACGGCGCCGTCGCGGCGGCGCGCGTCGCTGCTTTCGATGTGTTTGCCCGGCAGGGCCTGCCGCATCGCCGCGTCGAGGATTGGAAATACACGGACCTGCGCGCATTGATGCACGAAGCAAGGCCGCTTGCCGGTCCGCCGGACGCGGCGGCGAAGGCCCGGGCCAAGACCGCCGGCACGATGCTCGGCGACGTGGAATCGCGGCGGCTGACCTTCATCGACGGCGCCTTCGTGCCGGAATTGTCCGACACCGCTGCGTTAGAGGAGGGGCTTGTCGTCGGCTCGCTTGCTGACGCGCTCGCCGCGGGCGATCCGGCGTTGCTGGAAAAGCTCGGCAAGCTCGCCCCCTCGGGCGACGTCGCTGTTGCGCTCAACACCGCCTTCATGGGCGACGGCGCTCTGATCCGCATCGGCGCCGGCGCGGTCATCGAGCGACCGCTGCATCTGATTTTCGCCGCCGGCGGCGGCCCCACGGCAAGTTTTACCCGTTCGCTCGTGCTGGTCGAGCCGGGCGCGCGCGTCATGCTGATCGAGAGCCATGAAGGCCCGGCGGCGACCGAATATCAGGTCAACGCGGCGCTCGAATTGTTCATCGGCGACCGCGCCCATGTCGATCACGTCAAGATCATCGGCGAAGGCGCCGACGCGCTGCATGTCTCGACTTTAGCGGCGGCGGTGGGCGGAAAAGCCCGCTTCAACAGCTTCACCTTTACCGCCGGCGGCGCCGTGGTGCGCAATCAGCTGTTCCTGAATTTCGACGGCGAGGAAACCGTCGCCAACATCCGTGGCGCGACCTTGATCAAGGGCCGCCAGCACGCCGATACGACGCTGATCGCCAATCATATTGCGCGCGGCTGCCAGAGCCGCGAAGTGTTCAAGTCGGTGCTCGACGACGAGGCGCACGGCGTGTTCCAGGGCCGCATCATCGTCAAGCCGGGTGCGCAGCAGACCGACGCCAAGATGATGACGCGGGCGCTGCTTCTGTCCGACCGCGCCGAGGCTGACAACAAGCCGGAGCTCGAAATCTTCGCCGACGACGTGCAGTGCGGCCACGGCGCCACCGCGGGCGCCATCGACCGCGAGCTTAAGTTCTATCTGATGGCGCGCGGCATTCCGGAGCCGGAGGCCGAGGCGCTGCTCATTCAGGCGTTTCTCGGCGAGGCTGTCGAGGGCATCGAGCATGCCGGCGTGCGCGAAGCGCTGATGGATCGGGTTGCAATATGGTTGAAGGCGCGAAGCGCATGATCCCGAAAAATGGCGATCGGTTTTCGGATAAGATCGCGCGCAAAACGAAAAGTCCGTAACTATGCATGACGCAGTGACCAACGGCGCTTACGACGTGAACCGCGTCCGCGCGGATTTCCCGATCCTCGCCACCAAGGTCTATGGCAAGCCGCTTATCTATCTCGACAACGCCGCCTCAGCGCAGAAGCCGCTGGCGGTGCTCGATCGCTTGAATAAAGCGTACACGGCGCAATACGCCAACGTGCATCGCGGGCTGCATTATCTCGCCAACGAGGCGACCGAGGCCTACGAGGGTGCGCGCGAAAAAGTGGCGGCGTTCCTCAATGCCGGCCGCAAGGAAGAGATCATCTTCACCCGCAACGCCACCGAAGCGATCAACCTCGTGGCCTATACGTTCGGCCGCGAGCGCATCAAGGCCGGCGACGAAATCGTGCTCTCGATCATGGAGCACCATTCCAACATCGTGCCCTGGCATTTTCTGCGCGAGCGTCAAGGCGCGGTGATCAAATGGGCGCCGGTCGATGACGAAGGCCACTTCCTGATCGACGAGTTCGAGAAGCTTTTGAGCCCCCGCACTAAGATGGTGGCGATCACCCATATGTCGAACATGCTCGGCACGCTGGTTCCGGTGAAGGAGGTCGTGCGCATCGCGCATGCCCACGGCGTGCCGGTATTGATCGACGGCGCGCAGGCGGCGGTGCATGCCGACGTCGACGTGCGCGACATCGACTGCGACTTCTACGCCTTCACCGGCCACAAGCTTTACGGGCCGACCGGCATCGGCGTGCTGTACGGCAAATACCAGCACCTCGAGGCCATGCCGCCGTTCAACGGCGGCGGCGAGATGATCCGCGAAGTGTTCGAGGACCGCATCACCTACGGCGAGCCGCCTTACAAATTCGAGGCCGGGACGCCGGCGATCGTGCAGGCGATCGGCCTTGGCGCGGCGATCGATTACGTCGCCTCGGTGGGCAAGCCGCGCATTCGCGCCCACGAAGCGGGCTTGCTGCACTATGCGCAGGATCGCCTGCGCGAGATCAATTCGCTGCGCATCCTCGGCACGGCGAAGGACAAGGGCCCGATCATTTCGTTCGAATTAAAGGGCGCGCATCCCCACGATGTTGCGACCATCATCGACCGCTCGGGGGTCGCGGTGCGCGCCGGCACCCATTGCGTGATGCCGCTGCTGGCCCGCTTCGGTCTCACCGCGAGCTGCCGCGCCTCGTTTGCGATGTATAATACCCGCGAGGAGATCGATCACCTGGCGCAGGCGCTGATCAAAGCTCAGGATTTCTTCGCATGATGGACGATCCGAAACCCGATGCGGCCGGTGCCGCGGTGGCGGACGATGCCGCCGCCAGTGCCGCGCCACAAGCCGCCGAGCCGCCGTCCGCTGCCGCGCTCGCTCCGAACGCGGAGGCTCCGTCCGGCGATATGGCGCGCTTGAGCGACGAGATCGTCAACGCGCTCAAGACCGTCTATGACCCGGAAATCCCGGCCGACATCTATGAGCTCGGCCTGATCTACAAGGTCGACGTCGACGACGACCGTCTCGTCAAGATCGACATGACGCTGACGACGCCGAATTGTCCGTCGGCCGCCGAGCTGCCGACCATGGTCGAGAACGCGGTAGCGAGTGTGCCTGGCGTGCGCGAGGCCAAGGTCAACATCGTCTGGGATCCGCCGTGGGATCCGAGCCGGATGTCGGACGAGGCGCGGGCCGTGCTCAATATGTGGTGAAAGCAGGTGGTGAGTTGCGTCGCCCGTCGCGGCGCATTACATCAAGTGAGTGCGATTGTTAGTAGTTTCGAGATATAACACTTCGCAACAGGTAATGGACTGAGGGACTGACAATGGCGACTGTTCGGCCGAGACCTCAGGTGATGCGGCTTACAGAAGCTGCCGCCGACCGTATCAAGGCGGTGATGGCGAACGCCGACCGCCCGATCGCCGCCGTGCGCGTCGGCGTCAAGAACGGCGGCTGCGCTGGCATGAGCTACTTCATGGAGTACGCCGACGCGGTCAATCCGCTCGACGAAGTTATCGAGGACAAGGGCGTGCGCATCCTGGTCGATCCCAAGGCGGTGCTGTTCCTGCTCGGCACCGAGATGGATTACAAGATCGACAAGCTCTCCGCGCAGTTCACCTTCAACAATCCGAACCAGACCGCGGCCTGCGGCTGCGGCGAATCGGTGCAGATTGAGCCGGCGGTCGATCCGGCGCATGCCGGCGTCGAGGCGCACTGAGGTTTTGGCCGCCGCAGCTATTGCGGGTCGCTGAGGCTTTCGAAGCGCCTAAAAAGCAGGCGCAAGAGTTTGCCCTCGCCGACGGCGTCGCCGAGCGTGCGAAACGCAAATAGCGGAATTAATATCAACAGGACGACGACGCTGGTCGCGACGATCTGCGGCAGCGTGCCGCCGCCGAGTTCGGCGAGCGTAACCGCGACGGCGCGATGGTGAATCGCGCCCATGGCGATTTCTTCGAGCGCGTTGAGCACCAGCAACAGGGCCAAAAAAGCCAGCGACATCCAAAGCGTGCGCCAAACTACCGGCAACGTCCTGAACCGCTGCCCGACGTGGAAAGCGCTGCCGAGCGATATGAATTTGGCGCAGATCAGTGCCTTCGCGGCGGCGAAACCGAACGGCTCGTATTCGATGCCGTTGGCGCGCAAAACCGCCGCCTTCAGATAAAGGATTGCCGCGAAACAAATGAAAAGATAGGCGGCGACGGCGGCGAATTCCCTTAACTCTCGGGTTATTCGCTTGCCGATCGGCTGTTTGGTGGACGTGCCGCTTTTCATCCCAATCCGTCGCCGACCGCGTGTCGTCGGCTGCCCTGCGCGCAGTAGATGACGCACGGCGACGTAAATCAAGGCGAGCGCGCACGCATCAGAACTTGACGTTGAGCCGGGCGACCGTTTTGAAATCGTATACCGGGTAGTCGTTGATGATCGGAATGCCGAGCTCCAGCGAAACGACGATGCTTTTCGTGAATTCGCGCCCTATCAGGAAATCCGCCGGCACGAACAGCCGCCCGGTTTGGCCTGCGATCGGATCGCCGAAATTGATGCGGATATCGGGATCCGGATAGAAAGTGACAAACCAGCGCCCCGGCAAGTCGATGTTGAGCGTCGGCGCTAATTGCAGATTGCTGATGTTTCTTGCCGAAGGCATCGCTTTCGCGAAACTCACGTCATAGCGCACCAGCCCGGTAAAGAAGCTCCCGTCGCTGATTTCCGGCAACGCATAACGGGCGCCGACAATCGGCAGCGCCTGCCACGTGCCGCTGGTCAGATCGTTGGTGCCGGTCGGCGCGACGATGCGCAGCCCGGCGCCGCCGGCCCATCGCGAGTTCAGCGTATCGATCAGCGCCGCCTGGGCCAGCGCATCGCCGAGGCCGTAGGCATAACCGCCGCCGGGATCGTCGGCAGTGATTGCGTTCCTGGCGACGAACGGCAAATCAGCGCGCAGCGCCAGCACCCATTGCGGGGCGACGTTGATCTTGAAGTCTGAGCGCAACACCGTGGAATCGGTGGTTACCGTGCGGATGGTACCCGGCACGCTGCCGCTGCCCGGCGCGGTTTGGTAGGTGTAGCGCAACTGAAAGAGATTTTCGGGGCGGGTAAAGTCTTGACCGTTATTTATCACGGCGCCGACGGCGCCCTGCTGGCCGGCCGGTGGTGCTTGCTGGGCTTCGGCTTCGTTCCAGGCGACGATGCAGAGTGCGGCAACGCCCGCTAGCCGCGTTTTGGCCACCAAGCCGAATGCTCCGGCACCCACGGCGCTGCGCTATTTGGTTATGATTGGCGGTGTGGGTGTCGCGGCGGGGGCTGCGCTTGGCGAAAATGCAAGCGTCACCCAACCGTTCCAGCCCGACGGCCGATTCTCTGCGGCGAATTCCCAATATGCCTTGAAGTTGAGATAGACCTGTGTCCGCCCGGCGGGGATGATGATGCCGAGCTGGGGGCCAACTCCTGCGACACGCGACTCGAAAGCGCCGAGGAAGGCCGCGGCGCCGGTGTCGGGCGTGATCTGCTGATAGAAATAACCCACTGCGCCGATGAACACCGTCTTCGATACGAATTGCGAAGCCGCCCAATCGGTGTGCCAATCGATGCCGTTGGTATAGCCGGTGCTTGAATTGGTGAAGTTGCCGGTCAATCCGCTAACGACCGAGAATTCGTGACCCGCTTTTGGGTCGAAGTATGTGTAACCGGCGCCGCCGTCGACGGCGCCGTGGCCGATCCCGAGATTGGACAGGTTCGCCGAGTTGTAATTGCCGACGGGAATATCTCCCATTCCGTAGAGCATCCAATTGTTAACGCCGGCGTTCCAGCGCAGCGATATCTGCGGAAACAGGTCGCCCAACGCGGTTAGAGAATCGCTGATGCTGCCTTGGCGCGTGGCGGTGAAGGCGCCTGCGCTCGCGGTCAGGGTCCCGTTGATCTCTGCACTGTTACGTCCGCCGTATGCGGCCATGCTCGCGGCAAATTGACCGCCGAACACCGGCGTCGCGAACACGTAGCTCGGACTAATCACTACAAGATCCGCACTGCCGTTCAAGTTGGCGTTGAGGTTGACGTTGACCGTCGGATTGAACCGGCCGATCGTGACCTCGCGGGACGCGGCCACGCTGCCGGCCGCGCCGACCGACGTGTAATAGTTCACGATCCCGAGCGCCCAGCCCGGCACTTGCGGCGCTGCCGCGAGACTGCCGAATAACCCTGGCAGCCAGAAGCTGACGCCGCCTTCGTCGGCAAATGCGTCATCGGGGATCGCAAGAGCGGCCACGGCAAGAAACGCGAGGGTTACCGGTCTCGCGGGGCGTCGCGGAACGTTGATGCGGAACATAGCGCTCCCCTTCCGGTCAGCTCGCCGGCCGCGGTTCCGGGAATTTCCATTCTCCGTTTAGAATTTCAGCGCGCGGACGATAGAGTCGAACCGTATAATTCCAACCCTTCATGATCGGGAGGCAGTTCGGAATGTTGCCGTCGCAACCGCCGAACTGAATGTTAATCGAGCCGTCGTCGTTTTTCTTCGCCGTGAGATTGTTGATCGTGTAGGCGTTGTACGGATTTTTCTCGAAGTAGCCGTCGGCGTTGTAGACACTCACGGACCAGAACGCGTCGACCGGCACGTCTTTGACGCCGAGCTTGTAAACGGTTGAGCCGTCGTTGTGGGCTGGTGTGACGTTTAGATAAGTCGCGTCCCTGTCGGGATTGCCTCCCCACGCCGCCGCCGATGCGACCAGGTGTCGGACCGGGTCAACCTGCTCCCTGGTGCCGAACGCCCTTTTGAAGTCCGACATCGTGGAGGCAAGGATCAGCAGCGCGTCGCGCACTTTTTTCTGACTGATCGGGTCCCAGTTGGGCACCTCGAACACACCGGGGCTTTTCTGGTCGACTTTGATCGCATCTTGCAAGACGTGGACCCTCTGCACGTCCCTGCGGATCGCTCGGGTTCACGAGCGTGCGGATGGCGGCAACCAGGTAGCGCGTGCCGACATTCTCGTGCGTGAAGGTGTGAGGCTTCGTGTCATAAAACGTCCTGGCGTAGTGATCCTCGCTGATGGCTTGCAGCGACATGAAGCGCTTGCCAGCGTCGGGAAGCGTGATCGTCACCGGCGCGGCGTCAAGATCGAATGCGGCCGACGAGTATAGCGTGTCACGGTTGAGGCGGATGACCGTCTGTTGGTCGATAGAAGCCGGCTCGCGGCGGTGAAGAAGCTTTCCAATGCCGCCGCTATCCTTGATGATGCCGGCGGCATAGAGATCGGACTCGGCGCGAACGAAATTATCGACCGTCACGGAAATGGTGCTGCCAGCCGGCGATTGGGCCTGCGCGTAGTAGAGCCCGGCGAGCGTCACGGCCGAGGCGTAAATGATGAGCCTGATTTTCATCGGTCAATTCACCTTTTGGAATCTCGGCGGCACCCAGGTGCCGTCCACGACGCTGTATTGCGGCGAGTAAATCCGCATGGTCGGCTGAAACGGGGCGTTTTTCGGCGCCGGCAGCCAGTTCGTTTCCTTGTCGGTGCCGGGCGAATCCGCCTGCACGTAGATGTCGAGCGAGCCGTCGGGGTTGAAGGCGAGTTTGTCGCGGTCGCCGATCGCGAAGCGATTGATCGGGTTCGGAATTTGGAAGCCGTCCTGGTCGTACATCGTGATCGACCAAAACGCGTTGGCCGGCGGCGTGTGGCCCTTGTCGAAATGCAACAGGTATTTGTTGGCGCCGCTGAGTGGCTGACCGGTGGCATCGACGAACGCCGTCGGATAGATCGCGTCTTCCGGCAGGTTGGCGCCGAGACCGCCAAGGGCGATGATCGCCCGCTGCCGGTAAGACGTGCCGTAGGTGCCGACGTTTTCCGTCAGCACATTCCAGCCATTCTCAAGTTTGCCCATCTTCCGCATGCCGCGCGGCAAATCTTCCAGCGCATCCCTTGCGGCCTTGTTGATCGTCGCGACAGTCGCCGCATCAAGCTTGGCGGCGTCGAAGGGCTTGCCGGGTTCTATTCCAAGCGCGCGCATGCGGAACAGGATCGGATAGTCATTGGCATGCGGCGGATATTTGCTCATGAGCGCGGCAAGCCGCGTCAGCATTGTCATGCCGTCCAGCTTGTTGACTTGTACCGCAGGCGGCGTTTTGTCGTCGACCGAAGCATCAACCGGCATGTTCTGCGGTGGCGCGTAGTCCTTGCCCCACTGACTGAGCGGCACGAGCTTGTATCCGTTCTGTATTTTGTGGACGTTGTCGTAGTCCGCGGGGCCGTTGGTCTGCGTGCGGCCGAGAATCCAAATCGCCGGCGTCGGCGCCACGATCTTGGTCATCCCCTCCGGCAGGGTGCCGCTCCATCCGGGTGCGGTGACGGCGTAGTTGCCCGCCTTGGTGCCGGTGGTGCGGCTGCCAACAACCGAGAATACATCCGACCACATATCGAGCATTTGGAGCAGATAATAGCGTCCCGCGGTATCGGGCACCGAGAGCACCATCGGCTCATTGGCGAGGTCGAGCCATGCAACTGAATAAAGCGTGTCGAAGTTCGGTCGAACGACGTCCTTGGAATCCGCCTTTGGATAGGTGCGCAGGTTGGCGAACTGATTGATCGGAGCACGCATGAAGACCGCCGTTGCGTTCGGCACGTTGGTAGCCTGGCGCATAGTCGTTTCCATGCTCACCTGCGGATAAGCGTAAAGATAAGCGTCGCGGGCGACGTTATAGGTATCCTGCGCGGTCAGGGTTTGCGCGTCGGCCGCCTGCACCGCGACAATTGCGGCCGCCATTGCCAGAAGCGCACCTAGCCGAAGAGCCGGACGGCGATTGTTCAAGTTCATCGTGTCTCCATCCCGATGTTATTTGCTGTCCGTTTGGTATGGGTAGATCACCTTCCAGTCGTTTTTCATGTCGACGATGGTCCAGCCTTTCGCCATACCTTCGTCGAGTGCCTTGTCGAGCTTGCCGATTTTGGAATGCCGGTCGTAGGCGTATTCGCGAACGGCGTCGGTGTGATGCACGAGGCCCATGAATCTCGCGCCGGCGCCGGCTCCGGTCCATTCAAGCATTTGCTGGTCGCCGTCGGAGTTGCCGAACGCGAAGATCGGGCGGCGGCCGATGAAGCGCTCGATGCCGACGGGTTTGCCCGGACCGTCGTCGATGAACTCGATTTGGGGGAGGTTAATCAGCACCGGACGGCCGTTCGGTCGCATTTCGAATTGCAATCCACCGGACGAACCGACCACCTGCTCGGGCGGTATGCCGTAAATCGTCTCCGTCCACGACCGCATGAACTCGCTGCCGCCGCCCGACACGATGAAGGTCTTGAAGCCCTTGGCGCGCAGATACGTCATCAATTCCAGCATCGGCTGATAAACAAGATCGGTGTAGGGCCGATCGAATTGCGGGTGGCGAGCGGTGGCGAGCCAATCGAGCACCTGCTTGGGGAACTCGTCGGTGGTCAGGCCGGCTTGCGAGGCGGCCATGATCTCAAGCAATCCCTTTCTGCCGGACGCCGCCAGCGCGTCCATGTCGTTGTCGATGACCGCCTTGAACGGCTCGGTGGTTCGCCATTCCGGATGTTGTGGCGCAAGCGCGCGAACGCGGTCGAGCGCAAAGGCGACCTGGAAATAGATCGGCTGCTCGGTCCAGAGCGTGCCGTCGTTGTCGAAGGTGGCGATACGTTCCGGTGCCGGCACGAAATCGGGCGCGCCCGGCGTTGTCACACGCGCGACGAAATCGGTGATGGATTTCTTCGCCGCGCCGTCGTTCCAGGACGGCAACGGATCGGATACGGATTGCTGTGCCGCGGCACCGGTGCAGATGCCGGCAATGAAAATGCAGGCGAGCAAGCTACGGCGATTGAACACGTTTGGCGCTCCTTTCTCTCCGGCGAGAGAGAGCCGGCCGGACTAACGCCGGTCGGCGGGCGTGCGGCATTTCATTCCGCCTTGCTGTCGTCCTTCAACTTAGTCGTTTTGCAACTTAGTCGTTTTGCAGCTCAGTCGTTTTGCGCCGGGCTCTGCAATTGCTCCATGATCCGGTCGAGATTGAAACTCTGCGGCTTCTGCCGTGGCGGGAATTCCTTGAACGTGGCGATAAATTGCGCGGCGATCGTTTGGGCTCCATACACCAAATACCCCTTATGAAGCGTCCAGGCGAAATAGGAGTTCGACGTGATCTGCGCGCGCTCATATGGGTCCATGCGGAGATTGAAGAACAGCGGTAGTCTCCGCGGGGTGAACGGCTCGCCCCAGACATCCAGCGTGCCAGGAGTTTTCTGCTCGTAGAAAACAAGTTTCCAATCGCCGAAGCGGATCGCGACGAGCTGGCTATCGTCGTTGAAGTAGATGAAGGCCTTGCGGTCGGAATGCTCCTGCGTACCGGAGAGGTAGGCGAGCTGGTTGAAGCCGTCGAGATGAACCTTGTAGGTGCGGTTACCGATCTGCCAGCCCTTGAGGAGCCGATCCTTGACCTCGGTATCGCCGGTGGCCGCCAGCAGCGTGGGGAACCAGTCATGCCCGGAAAAGATTTCGTTTGATATGCTTCCCGGCTTGATGTGCCCCGGCCAGCGCACGAATGCCGGCACGCGGAACGCGCCCTCCCAATTGGTGTTCTTTTCGCTGCGGAACGGCGTCATTGCCGCATCCGGCCACGAGTTCATGTGCGGGCCGTTGTCGGTCGTGTAAATGACGATCGTGTCGTTGGCGATGTTGAGATCGTCGAGGGTTTTAAGCAGTTTGCCGACGTCGCCGTCATGCTCGATCATGCCGTCGGCATATTCATTGTCCGGCATGCCGCTTTGCCCGCGCATCGACGGACGCACGTGGGTGTAGAGATGCATCCGCGTCGTGTTCATCCAGCAAAAGAACGGCTTGCCGGCTTGCGCCTGTCGCGTGATGAAATCGATCGCGGCGGCGGTGGTTTCATCGTCAATCGTTTCCATCCGCTTTTTCGTCAGCGGGCCGGTATCTTCGACGGTTTGCTTGCCGACCCTGCCGAAGCGCGGATCGACGGTCGGATCGTCGCGATCGGTCGCTTTGCTCCTGATCACGCCGCGCGGACCGAACTTGGCCCGGAATGCCGGATCCTTCGGATAATCGGGGTCTTCCGGCTCCTCCTCGGCGTTGAGATGATAAAGATTGCCGAAGAATTCGTCGAAGCCGTGGACCGTCGGCAGATATTCGTTGCGGTCGCCGAGATGGTTCTTGCCGAATTGTCCGGTGGCGTAGCCCTGCGGCTTGAGCGCCTCGGCGATGGTGATGTCTTCCGGTTGCAGCCCGACGGTGGCGCCGGGAATGCCGACCTTGGAAAGACCGGTGCGCAGCACCGATTGGCCGGTGATGAACGAAGCCCGCCCCGCCGTGCAGCTTTGTTCGGCGTAGTAGTCGGTGAACATCATGCCTTCCTTGCCGATACGGTCGATGTTCGGCGTGCGGTACCCCATCAGGCCGAAGGTATAAGCGCTGATGTTGGACTGACCGATGTCGTCGCCGAAGATGACAAGGATGTTGGGCCTCTTGCCGCCTGCCGAGGATGCCGGCTGTTGTGCCTGCGCGACTGTCGCGGGCGCCGCCGACCCCAACGCCGACGCGGCGGCAATCGTAGTGCTGGCAAGCAGGATTTTGCGGCGGCTCACATCACGCTTGCGGTCGTTTTTATCATTCATGTTTCTCTCTCTTTCTATTCAAGCGATATCGCTGTGGCGCTCTTCCGCTATTGCCCCTCGCGGCTTCTGATGACTGCGTCGACCTTGGCCTTGACCGCCTGAAGATTAAACGACGCCGGCGCCTGCATGGGCGGATAATCGACAGCCGTCTGCGCCAGGGCCGTCACTTTTTGCTGCACGAGGACGAAACGCCAGAACTCCCGCGCAAGGAAGTCATTCATGTAACCGCCACCCGCATTGTTCAGCGACTCGCCGCGAACGGATGGCGTCCGTTCGAACGGGTCTTGGCGCAGATTGACGATTGTCGGCATATCGGTCGCCACTTTTTCACCCGGCCAGCCGTAAGGTTGCTGGAAAAACTGGAATTTGAAGTCATCGATTCGGATTGCGCCAAGCTGCGCTTCGCCGAAGTAGAAGATCTCGTGGCGCGCCGACGGCCCCGTTCCGGTCAGCAGATTTGTCTGGTCGTAGCCGTCGAGGTGGTTTTTGTAGATGCGCTCGCCGAGCTGCACGCCTTGGAGCAGTTGCTGCGTGATATTCGGATTGCCTGCCGCGGCCGCCAGTGTCGGCAGCCAGTCGAGGCCGGAGAAGATTCCGTTCTCGACCGAGCCCGGCTTGATCTTGCCCGGCCAGCGGATGAGGCACGGCACGCGAAAGCCACCCTCGAATACGGTGCCCTTGGTGGAGCGGAATGGTGTCATGCCGCCGTCCGGCCAGGTGAAGACTTCGGCGCCGTTGTCGGTGGTGAAAATGACGATGGTGTCGTCGGCAACGCCGATGTCGTCGAGATGCTTGAGCAAGTCGCCGACATTGTCGTCGAGCTGGGCCATGCCGGCCTCTTCCAGCCCGTAGTTGCTGTCGTAGTTCATCTTCGCCTGGTACTTCGGCGGCAGATAAGTGAAGACGTGCATGCGCGTCGTGTTGTGCCAGATGAAGAACGGCTTGCCGTCCTTCTTGGCCTGATCCATGAAGCCCTTGGTGTGTTCGACCAGCACCCCGTCGAACGTCTCCATGTCGTATTTTGCGGCGCGGCCCTTTTGCCAGTTTTGGTGGTCGGCACTCATGTCCGGGAATGGCGCCAGCGGACCTTCATCGACGATACGTTGCTTGCCGACCTTGCCCCAGCGCGGCATCACCATCTGATCATCGGTGTCGGTCGCCCACGAATGCACGAGGTTGCGGGGGCCGGATTTGTCGATCCAGTCTTGCGGGTAGTCGAACCAATAAGGATCCGACATCGCGTCGAGGTGGTAAAGGTATCCGAAGAACTCATCGAAGCCGTGCACCGTCGGCAGATACTTGTTCTGGTCTCCGAGGTGGTTTTTGCCGAATTGGCCGGTTGCATAGCCAAGCGATTTCAACACCGTCGCGATCGTGACCGCTTGAGTGGGGATACCCACGTCGGCGCCGGCTTGCCCAACTGTGGTCATGCCGGTGCGCAGCGGGATTTGGCCGGTGATGAAGTTGGCGCGGCCGGCGGTGCAACTCGCTTCCGCATAGTAATCGGTAAAGCGCATGCCCTCGGCGGCAATCTTGTCGAGATTCGGCGTCTTGCCGGACATGATGCCTTGATGGTAGGCGCCGATATTGAACCAACCGACGTCATCGCCCATGATGACGAGGATGTTCGGCTGCTTGCCCGAAGTTTTCGTTTGCGCTTGCGCGACTGCGGCCTGCACCGCCGCCGCTGACCCCAACGCCGACGCGGCGGCAATCGTGGTGCCCGCCAGCAGAATATTTCGCCGATTGACGGCGCGCTTCTCTAGCCTGGACTCGTCTCCGCGGCGCTCATTGGACATTTTTCGCTCCCTGCTCTGATCACACATCGGAATCCGACGTGGCTTGTAGAGGTATCGATCGGCTGCGCGTGCCGCGCAGCAGGGCGATAGCGGCGGCAGTAGTTCGGGGCGCACAGATGCGAGCCGCCTTTGAGCACCTTGCGCGGAATCTTGATGTCGGGCTGCCGCGGGTCGTAACTGGCTTCTTCGCGTCCGCCGCGCGCGGTTGCCGGAGCGCAACACGGCTTCGCAGGGTCCGCGTCGTGCTTGGCCGTGTACCAATCGGCCGTCCACTCCCAGACATTGCCGATCGTGTCGTAAAGGCCGTAGCCGTTTGGCGGGAAGGCGGTCACCGGCGAGGTGCGCTCGTAGCCGTCGATCGCCAGATTTTGCCGCGGAAAGTCGCCCTGCCACGTGTTGGCCAGATGTTTGCCCCCGGGCGTGAAGTCTTCGCCCCAGGCGAACTCGGCGCCGTCGAGCCCGCCGCGCGCGGCGAATTCCCATTCCGCCTCGGTCGGCAATTCCTTGCCGGCCCACTTCGTGTAGGCTTGGGCGTCGCGATAGGCGATGTGCACGACGGGATGCTCGTCGAGGCCGCTGATCGAGCTGCGCGGTCCATAGGGCCGGCGCCAGTTGGCGCCGAATTTGAATTTCCACCACTGCGACCAGTCGCGCAGATCGACCGGAACTTGCGGCGGCGTGAAAACGAGCGAGCCCGCTTTGAGCATATGCGGCAACGCGCCGGGGTAGTCTTTCGCGTCCGGTTTTAGCTCGGCGAAGGTGACGTGGCCGGTGTCGTTGACGAATTTGCGGAATTGTTTGTTGGTGACCGGCGTCCGGTCGATCCAGAAATCGCCGACGGTAACCGGGTGCGCCGGCGCTTCCTCCGGATAATGCCGGTCCGAGCCCATGCGGAAAGTACCGCCGGGTACGAACGCAACATCGAACGTCCCTTCGCGAACCATTGATGCCGCCCCGTGAGATGGCCGTTCGAAGGTCGGGGAGAAGAAAAGCACACCCATCCCCGCAGATTATGACGCGTCGATCACAATAGCGAGAAACGCTCACCGTGAAACGTCAGCAATGCTGACAAGTAAGCAAAGTTTATTTGTACGATTGTCGAAAAGCTGCGGTTCCGTTCTTGGCAATGCACGAACAATCCTGCGCTCATTCGTGCATTCCCGCGCGCAATTTTAATGACTTTGCACCGCCCCGCTAAACACATAGAGTGATGCAAGGCCGGCTGGGCCGATCGCGGTGCGCGAAAGCGAGCCGTGTGCAGAGGGGGAAGCCGAGATGACTCTTTCACTACGACGCCTGGCGTTGGCTTTTGTCTTGGCCGGCGCCATGTCGCCGACGGTGGGCCATGCGCAGGTCGTGATCAACATGTCCCGCGTGACCTGTGCGGACTATCTCGCCATGACGCCGGAACAATCCGACGTCTTCGGATCGTGGATCGGCGGCTATTTCAATCAGAAGACCGGCTACACCTGGATCGACGTCGGCGCTCAGAAGCGCAATGTCGCCAGCGTCAAAGCGTGGTGCGCCACCTATCCGAACCAGTTTGTCATGACCGGTATCCAGCGCGCGACCGGAACCGCTGCGTTCCAGGGCGACCCGAACAAGGCTGTGATGAGGGTCGATATGTCCAGGATCACGTGTCAGGAATTCATCAATTACGCGTACGACAAACAAGTTCTGATCGGCGCCTGGATGAGCGGTTATTACAATGCGTCGCTCAATCGCCAGGACCTGGACATCGCCAGATATAAGGCTAACAGCAAACGGGTCAGCAATTATTGCAAAAAGCGCAGAAGAGACACGCTGATGACCGCGATCCACAAGGTCGCGATCTGAGCCGCGATCCGGCCTGCCGCGGCTTGCGGTTTTGCCCCGGCCGGCCGCGTCCACACCGGCTTAGGATCAAGCCACGCGCTGCTTGACGGCTTCGGCCACGGCCTCGGGATCGGTTTGTGCGATCACCTGGTTGCGGCCGTTGCGTTTGGCGGCATACAGGCAGCGATCGGCCCGCTCGATCAGCGATTGCGGCGTATCGTGCGGCGACGACAATGCCACCCCGATTGAAATCGTCACCCGGCCGAGCCGTTCGCCACTGGAGCGTTTCATCAGCTCCTTGGTCATAACGGCACGCCGTATCTGGTCCGCTATGGCGAGCGCCGCGTGCAGCGTCGTCTTCGGCAGCGCCACGGCGAATTCCTCGCCGCCGTAACGCGCGGCGATGTCGCGGCCCTTGACGTTCTGTTTCACCGAGATGGCGACGAGACGCAGCACCTGATCGCCGGTGAGGTGTCCGAATTTGTCGTTGAACGCCTTGAAGTGATCGACGTCGCACATCAGCAGTGTCAGCGGCTCGCTGCTTAGCTTGGCGTCGGCTATCGCCTTGCCGAGCTCGGCGTCGAAGAACTTGCGGTTGGCGAGGCTGGTCAAGGGATCGGTGAGACTTTCGGCTCGTACCGTCTCGAGGTTCTGTTGCAGCTGCTCGATTTCCTGGCGCGACGCCGATAGCCGCGCTTCGAGCTTCTTGTTGTTGATTTCCATTTCCTTGGCGCCGGCCAGCAGCCGCTCGATCACGGTGTGCAGCGCGGCGCCGTCACTGGCGTCTTGCAGCCTTTCGCTGGCATCGGCGAGGCTCGCCGAATAGCTCGTCGCCGAGCCCGTGGCGTTGTCGATCGTGTCCAGCACTTGCTTGATCTCGGTCATCATTCGCGAGCTGACCAAATCGATGCGCTCGCTGACTCGGCTGGATGCAAGAAAAGTGCGGTGGATACTGTCGATGTCGTCGTCGTCCAGCGTGCCCTTGCGCGCCAGCATTTCGTTGATCGCGCGGTTGAACTCGGGGTTGTAGCCGGTTGCGTATCGGTACCAGATCTCGAAATTCCGCGGCAAAGCCGCCTGGCGCAGCGCGCGGATCTGTTGCAGCGCGGTCTCGGCGAAGGCAAGTGTGCGCTCGTGCTCTTCGCTGGGCACGCTCATAACATCGTCTCCGATCAAAGTCCGAGGTGATTCAAATACGCGAGGAACCTCGCCCCGCGGCAAAACCTAAGAGAAAGCGATGAAGGACCGGTAAATGCGCGGGCGCAACGCGTATCCGGCGATACACGCGCGCGACAATCAGAAGTAGGTGCTTAGGCCTTGAGCGTCACCGGGCGCAGCAGAAAAGCCGGCAGGTGAGAAGCATCACCGTCGTCGTGGCGCGGCTTTGAGGGCTGCGGCGCCCGCTGCTGCGGAATGCGTGACACTGGAGCGGGGGAGCCGGCGGGCCGGTGCGGCTTGTGCTCGCGATCCGGCCGTCCGCGGCGGGCTTGCGTCGCGCCTTGGCGCGGCGCCGAAACCGGTTGCGGCGGCGCCACCGCGGCAGTCGGAGCATCGTTGCTCATCCAGGGGATCGGTTGGCCGATCAACTTCTCGATCACGGCCACCGCTTTCTCATCGTTCGATCCGCTGACGAGAGTAATTGCGGTGCCGCTTCGTCCGGCGCGGCCGGTGCGGCCGATGCGGTGGACGTAGTCGTCGGCGTGGTGCGGCACGTCGAAATTGTAGATGTGGCTCACATCGGGAATATCGAGGCCGCGCGCGGCGACGTCGGATGCCACCAGCAGCGTCACTTCGCCCTTGCGGAACTGCTCGAGCGCCGCCGTGCGCGCGGGCTGATCCATGTCGCCGTGCAGCGCCTGAACCGAGAAGCCGTGGCGCAGCAGCGAGCGATAAAGCGTCGCCACTTCGCGCTTGCGATTGCAGAACACAATCGCGTTCTTCATGCCGTCGGCCGAACGGATCAGGCGGCGCAGCAGGTCGCGTTTGTCGTGCGACTCGCGCCCCGCTCTGGCCAGAAGTTGCGTCGTCGTGGCGACGGTGGTCGCCGGGCGGGAAACCTCGACGCGGACCGGATTGCTCAGGAACTGCTGGGTGATGCGCTGGATTTCCGGCGGCATGGTGGCGGTGAAGAATAACGTCTGGCGGGTGAAGGGTACCAGCTTGCAGATGCGCTCGATGTCGGGAATGAAGCCCATGTCGAGCATGCGGTCGGCTTCGTCGATGACCAGAAGCTCGACGCCGCTCAGCAACAGCCGGCCGCGCTCGGAGTGATCGAGCAGGCGGCCCGGCGTGGCGATCAGCACATCGACGCCGCGGGTAAGCTTGCTGTCCTGATTGTCGAACGAGACGCCGCCGATGATCAGCGCGACGTTGAGCTTGTGGTTGGCGCCGTATTTGATGAAGCTTTCTTCAACCTGCGCGGCGAGTTCGCGCGTCGGCTCGAGGATCAACGTGCGCGGCATGCGCGCGCGGGCACGGCCTTGCTCCAGCATCGTCAGCATGGGCAGCACGAAGGCCGCGGTCTTGCCGGTGCCGGTCTGCGCGATGCCGAGAACGTCGCGCCGCGCGAGCACGTCGGGAATGGCTTGATCTTGGATGGGGGTGGGGGTTTTGTAACCGGCCGCCGCTACGGCGGAGACAACTTTATCGGACAAGCCGAGATGAGAAAAGGACATGAACCCTCAGATCGGGGCCGGCGCCGGGCGCTCAAACCCATGGATTGAACGGCGAAACATGCAAGTTTGCTCGAATCTGCCGCGTTTTATTGACCCGGAACATAGGGTCGAAGCGTCGAAAGTCAACCGCCGCCGCTTTTGTTGAGCCAAAACGGGGCTTCCGCAACCGACCGCGAAGCGGTGCAAAGGGGCGCGACATGGTCTCGGAGTTTTCATCTGAAAGCCGCGCGGTGGTGCTGGTTCCCGGCCTGATTTGCTCGGCGCGGCTCTATGCGGAGCAGATCCCGGCTTTGTGGCGGTTCGGCCCGGTCATGGTCGCCGATCACACCCGTGACGATTCGATGACCGCGATTGCACGGCGGATCCTGGCCGCCGCGCCGCCGCGCTTCGCGCTGGCCGGATTGTCGATGGGCGGCTACATCGCGATGGAGGTGGCGCGGCAAGCGCCGGAGCGGGTGGCGAAGCTCGCGCTTCTCGACACCGGGGCACGGGCCGAAGCCCCGGAACAGACCGAGCGTCGCCGCCGCGTCATCGAACTCGCCGAAACCGGCCGCTTTGCCGAAGTTCCGGAGCTTTTGTTTCCCGCTTTCGTAAATCGCAACCGCCACGGTGACGCCGCGCTGAAAAACCTGGTCCGCCTGATGGCGGAAGAAACCGGAGCGGCGGCGTTTCTGCGCCAGGAGCGGGCGATCATCGGCCGTGCCGACGCGCGCGCGGCTCTTGCCGCGATCAAATGCCCGACGCTGGTCCTGGTCGGTGACGGCGACGAGTTGACGCCGCTTCATCTGTCGCAGGAGATCGTGGCCGCTATTCCAGGCTCGCGGCTCGCGGTCATTTCGGATTGCGGGCATCTCTCGACGCTGGAGCAGCCCGCAGCGGTGACCAAGGCGATGGCGGAGTGGCTGGAGTCCTGATTGCATCCGCCCCGGCTTCGGGCGGGACGAAGGACCTTAAACGTCCAGCGCCGCGTCGTCGGCGAACTCGGCCCGCTCCGAGATAAAGGCAAAGCGCGCCTCGGGCTTGGTGCCCATCAGCCGCTCCACGGATTTCTCGGTATCTTTCTGCGCCTCGGACAGCAGCACCACGCGCAGCAGCGTGCGCTTCTTCGGGTCCATGGTGGTTTCCTTGAGCTGCGCGGCCATCATCTCGCCAAGGCCCTTGAAGCGGCTCACGTCGACTTTGGCGTTGGCGTGAAATTCCTTTTTGAGGATTTCGTCGCGGTGCTTGTCGTCGCGCGCATAAAAGGTCTTGCCGCCGTGGCTTAGGCGGTAGAGCGGCGGCACCGCGAGATAAAGGTGTCCGTTGTCGATCAGCCCGCGCATCTCCCGGTAAAAGAATGTGATCAACAGCGAGGCGATATGGGCGCCGTCGACATCGGCATCGGTCATGATGATGACGCGGCCGTAGCGCAAATCCTCGTCGCGATAGTGCGCGCCGGAGCCGCTGCCGAGCGCCTGCACGAGGTCGGCAAGCTGCTGGTTCTGAGCCAGCTTGTCCTTGCCGGCGGAAGCGACGTTGAGGATTTTGCCGCGCAACGGCAGGATGGCCTGCGAGGCGCGCTCGCGCGCCTGTTTGGCCGAGCCGCCGGCGGAGTCGCCTTCGACCACGAACAGCTCTGAGCCTTCGGCGGCCGAGTTTGTGCAGTCGGCGAGTTTGCCGGGCAGGCGCAATTTGCGTACCGCGCTTTTGCGCGCGATGTCCTTTTCCGCCCGGCGGCGCAGGCGCTCATCGGCGCGCTCGACCACGAAGTCGAACAGCTTGTTGGCTTGCAGCGGATTGCCCGCGAGCCAGTGATCGAACGGGTCCTTGATCGCCTGCTCGACGATCCTTTGCGCTTCGGCGGTGGCGAGACGGTCCTTGGTCTGGCCCTGGAATTCCGGCTCGCGGATAAAGACCGATAGCATCGCGCCGGCCCCGGTCATCACGTCGTCCGAGGTGATCGACGCGGCGCGCTTGCCTTGCCCAACGCGCTCGGCGTGATCCTTCAGTCCGCGGGTGAGGGCCGAACGCAGACCGGATTCATGAGTGCCGCCATCGGGTGTCGGGATGGTGTTGCAATAGGAGTTGAGAAAGCCGTCGGCGTCGGCGGTCCAGGCCACCGCCCACTGCGTTCCGCCGTGGGCGCCGGTCTTGCCTGCGCTGCCCGTGAAAATATCCGGATGCACCAGCGTGGCGTCGGCGAGCGTCTCGGAAAGATAGTCCTTCAAGCCGTCGGCGAAGTGAAACGTCGCCCGTTCCGGCACGCCTTCGACGCCGCGCAGCAGTTCCGCCACGCACGACCAGCGGATCTCGACGCCGCCGAACAGATACGCCTTCGAGCGCGTCATCTTGAAAACGCGTTCGGGCTTGAAGTGCGCCTTCTGGCCGAAAATCTCCGGATCGGGCCGGAAGCGGATTTTGGTGCCACGGCGGTTCGGCGCCTTGCCGGCGTCCTCCAGCTTGGTCTTCGGCTGGCCGCGCTCGAACGCCATCCGGTAGAGCTTTTGGCCGCGCGCGACCTCGACTTCCATGCGCTCCGACAGCGCGTTGGCGACCGATACGCCGACGCCGTGCAGGCCGCCCGAGGTCTCGTACACCTTGGAGTTGAATTTGCCGCCGGCATGCAGCGTGCACATGATGACTTCGAGCGCGGATTTCTTCGGAAATTTCGGATGCGGATCGACCGGGATGCCGCGGCCATTGTCGGTGACGGTGATAAAGCCGTCTGCCGCCATCTCGACCTCGATCCAGTCGGCGTGCCCGGCAATCGCTTCGTCCATGGAATTATCGATCACCTCGGCGAACAGGTGATGCAGCGCCTTTTCGTCGGTGCCGCCGATATACATGCCGGGACGGCGGCGCACCGGTTCGAGCCCCTCCAGAACCTCGATATGCTTGGCGGTGTAGCTCGACTCGCCCGCGCCGCGCGCCGGCGCCGGGGAACGCAGGGCGCGGCTCGCGCGGCCGCGCGGCTCGCTGGTATTGGCGAACAGGTCCGGCGCGGTCGATGCTTTCGGTGATTTCGCGGTCTTTGCCACAGTTTGTCCCATGCGAGAAATTTCGCCTTCCTTTGCGCCTCGGGAAGACGGTCAGGTGATGACGAATCAATCGGAAAAACTATGCCACGACGGCGGCGAAAGCATTAGCTGGTTGCTTGGCGATGATGGCTTCGACCCATGAGATATGCGGCCGATTTGCAAAGTCAAATCATGTCTTTCGATGGATTCACTCATAAAGTAGTCGAATTCGTCGGCGCCAACGACGACTGTTCCCGCGAACGCGCCGCGATACTTGACCAACACATATCCCGGTGGTTATACGTCGATCGATAGCCAACCGGTTATCGATCCCGCATGCCGAACACTCACAATGTGCTGTTCAGAACGCTCGCAGACCCGACTAGGCGGGCCATCTTCGAGCGGCTGTGCCGTGAAGGGGAGCAGACGGTTGGAGCCCTGACGGCCCGCGCCGGGGTCTCGCAACCAGCCGTCTCAAAGCATCTTGGGGTCCTCAAGCAGGCCGGGCTGGTGCGCGACCGCCACGAAGGTCGTCAGACGCACTATAGCGCGCAACTCGGCGCCTTGGCGCCGCTGATCGACTGGACCAGCCGGATGGCCGGCTTCTGGCAAAGCCGGTTCGACGACCTCGAAGATCTGCTCAAAAGGATAGATCAATGACCGAAAAAGCGACCGAAGTGCTCTCTGTCGTCGTCGAACGAGACATAGCTTTTCCGCCCGAAAAGGTTTGGCGCGCACTGACACAGCCACACCTGATCGAGGAGTGGCTGATGAAGAACGACTTCAAGCCTGTCGTAGACCATCGTTTCAATCTTCGCGCGGACTGGGGCGCTGTCGATTGTCAGGTGCTGGCGGTCGAGCCCAACAAAACGCTGTCTTACACTTGGGGGGCCCTGGGTCTTGAGAGCGTCGTCACGTGGACGCTCACGCCGACGGGCACGGGGACCCGCCTGCGCATGGAGCATACGGGCTTCCGGCCGGATCAGCAGCAGGCCTACCAGGGCGCCAAATATGGCTGGCTGAAATTCCTTGATAACCTGGAGCAGGTAGTGGCGCGGAAAGACTAAAAGTCTGCCGGCGCAAGTTGCACGTTCACTTCGGCGCACGGTCTCAGCGGGTTATACATATTCGCGCTGCCCGATGCCGCCGAGTGGGGCAGCGGGCGATGCGCCGGCGCAGGGAAATGACCGCAATGAGCAAGAGCCAGTCGCCGAAACAAACGTCGCCGTCGAAGATGATCGACGCGAGGATCAGTGAGCTTGGCGACTGGCGGGGCGAGATGCTCTCCCGGCTCCGTGGCCTGATCAAAGAGGCCGTCCCCGAGGTGGTCGAGGAGTGGAAGTGGAGAGGCGTTCCGGTGTGGTATCGCGACGGAATGATCTGTACCGGCGAAAGCTATAAGCAGGCCGTAAAGTTGACCTTTGCCCACGGCGCGAGCCTCCCGGATCCCGACAAGCTCTTCAACGCGAGCCTCGAAGGCAATATGAGACGCGCGATCGATTTTTTCGCAGGCGATAAGATCAACGAGCACGCTCTAAAAAATCTCGTCCGCGCCGCCGTCGATTACAATCAGAGCAAATTGAAGAAGAAAACGCCCGCGCCCACGCGGACGAAAGTAGGCAAAAGTAAAACCCAAACTAAAAAGCCATGAAAAAAGTTGTGAAGCTATGGCGTGTCTCGCGCTGTGCTCCCGGCGTTCCAGCTTTTCAGCAGCGCCGCTCGGGCAGAGCGTCGCTTTCTGAAAAGAGCAGGGCGCATTGACGCTCCGCCGCGCGGCCTTTATATGGCGGGCTATGAAACGGTCTTTTGCGACCATCGCCGCCAAGCGCCGCCGCCGTAATGACACGGCACGAGCGGGCGTTCGCGTCTGACCGCTCGTGCCGCCGGCTCCGCGGCACGTTTATCCCAAATCTCTCCCGCGGGCGTCGGCTTTCCTACTCCAGCCGGAAGACTGAATCATGCCTGCGACACCAACCAAAGCGAAGATCGGAATCCTCGGCGCGTCGGGCTACACCGGCGCCGAACTGGCGCGGCTCCTCATCCGTCACCCGCGCGTGGAGATCGCGCTGCTCACGGCCGATCGCCGCGCCGGCAAGCCGATGGCCGAGGTGTTTCCGCAGTTTGCGCCCTACGCCTTGCCGATGCTGACGGCGCTCGACGCCGTCGATTGGCGCTCGGTCGATCCGGATCTAGTGTTCTGCGCTTTGCCGCACGGCACTACCCAGAAGGTCATCGCCGATTTGCTCGCGCGGATGCCGGCGCTCAAGATCGTCGATCTCTCCGCCGATTTTCGGCTCGCCGATCCCGCCGCTTATGCGCGCTGGTATGCTCACGCCCATGCCGCGCCCGAATTGCAGAAGAAGGCGGTCTATGGGCTGACCGAAATCTATCGCGACGAGATCAAGGCGACGCAACTCGTCGCCAATCCCGGCTGCTTTACGAGCTGCGCCGAGCTTGCGCTCATACCGCTGCTGAAAGCGAAGGCGATCGATCCCGACGAAATCGTCATCGACGCCAAATCGGGGGTCAGTGGGGCAGGGCGGGGCGCGCGCGAGGAGATGCAGTTCTCGGAGGTGTCCGAGGGTTTTCATGCCTACGGCGTCGGCCATCACCGCCACATGGCGGAGCTTGATCAGGAGTTTTCCAAGGCCGCCGGCCGCGATGTCGTCGCGAGCTTCACGCCGCATCTGGTGCCGATGAATTGCGGTATCCTTTCAACGATTTATGTCCGCAGCTCCAAAGCGTCGGCGCAGGATCTTCATGCGCTGCTTTTGAAATCCTACGCGGACGAGCCGTTCGTCCACGTGCTGCCGTTCGGCGCATTGCCGCAGACCCGTCACGTGCGCGGCTCCAACATGACCTTCATCGGGGTCGCCGCCGACCGCCTCGCCGGCCGCGCCATCATCGTGGCGGCGCTCGACAATCTGACCAAAGGCGCTTCCGGGCAGGCGGTGCAGAACATGAATCTGATGCTCGGCTTTCCCGAGACGATGGGGCTCGAGCAGGTGGCGCTATTTCCGTAACAGGCCCGGCGCTTTAGGCCTGCACCTTCACGTAGCTTCCCGGCGCGTCTTCGATTGGTTTGAGCCCACCGTCACCGGGAACGCGTGCCGGCACTTGCGTCGGGTCCTTCGCCCGCAACCACGCAAGCCAGTCCGGCCACCACGAGCCCGGATGCTCGGTCGCTTTTTCGATCCAGCCCGCGAGGTTCGCACTGCGCGGCCGCGCGCCGGTCCAGTACTGATATTTCTGCTTGTCCGGTGGATTGATCACGCCTGCGATGTGGCCCGAGCCTGCCAGCACATACTTCACCGGGCCGCCGAAGTATTTCGAGCCGAGCAGCACCGATTTGGCGGGTGCAATGTGGTCTTCGCGCGTCGCCAGATTGTAGATCGGCACCTTGATCGCATGCAGATCGATCGGCGTGCCGCCGATCGTCATCTTGCCGCGCGCAAGATTGTTTTCGAGATAGCAGTTGCGCAGATAGTACGAATGATTGGCGGCGGGCAGCCGCGTCGCGTCGGAATTCCAGTACAACAAGTCGAACGGGAACGGCGCCTTGCCCTTCATGTAATTGTTGACGATGTAGGGCCAAATCAGATCGTTGGAACGCAGCAGGTTGAAGACGGTGACCATCGCCTTGCCTTCGAGGTAACCGCGCTCGCGCATGCGCTCTTCGACTGCCTCGACCTGCTCTTCGTCGACGAAGACTTTGAGGTCGCCGGCATAGGTAAAGTCGACCTGCGCGGCCATCAGCGTCGCCGACACGATGCGCTGGTCGCCCTTCGCCGCCATCGCCGCCAGCGCCACCGACAACAGCGTGCCGCCGACGCAGTAGCCGACGGCGTGCACCTGCTCCTCGCCGGTTGCCGCCTTGATGGCGTCGAGCGCGGCCAGCGGCCCTTCGCGGATGTAGTCCTCCCAGCTCTTTTGTGCGAGCCGCGCATCCGGATTGACCCATGACACGCAAAACACGGTGATGCCCTGATCGACGCACCACTTGATGAAGGACTTTTCCGGCGTCAGATCGAGCACGTAGAATTTATTGATCCAGGGCGGCAGGATCAGCAGCGGCTTTTTCAGCACCGTCTCTGTCGACGGCGCATATTGGATGAGCTGCATGATGTCGTTCTGGAAGATCACCTTGCCGGGCGATACCGCGAGATTGCGCCCGACCTCGAACAGCGAAGCATCGGACTGGCGAATCCGCAGATCGCCGCCGCCCGCCGTGATGTCATCGGCCAGCATGTGCATGCCGCGCACCAGGTTGCCGGCGTTGCTGGTCAGCGTTTCGCGCAGCAGTTCCGGATTGGTCAGCACGAAATTCGTCGGCGACAGCGCGTTGGCGATCTGCCGCACGTAGAACTCGGCCTTCTGCTTGGTATGCGGATCGAGGTCGGCGTCACTGACCAGTTGGTTGGCCCAACTGGTCGAGACCAGATAGGCCTGCTTGAGGAAATCGAAGAACTGGTTGGACGTCCACTCTGGATCGGAAAACCGCTTATCGTTGGCTGCGGGCTTGGCGACCGGCTCGGTCTGTTCGCCGGCAAGGCGCTTGGCCGCCGCCGCCCACAGATCGAGATAGACCTTGCCGAGCCGCGCCTGCAATTCGATGGCGCGCTGCGGATCGGCCAGCCAGTATTGCCCCACCGTGCCAAGGGTCTTGACCACTTCGTTGATTTCGCCGGCGAATTCGCGGTTATCGTGGCCGTCTTCGCGCGGCTTGAGGTAGGCCGCGAGCGCGCGGCCGCTCTCTTCGACGAGGCGCGCGAGGTTGCGTGAGAAGGCCTCGACGTCGACGCTGCCGATTTTCACGGGATCTTGCGAAGAAGCCGGCACGCGAGCGTTTCCCAATGTCTGCGGGCGCACGGACCGCCCGTTGAGCCAGAAATGGCCTGTTCAAACCGCTCGCGCAAGGCAAGCTGCGCCACAAGGCTGCGCCAGATTCTGATGCCAGGAGCAAGCTTTATGCCTGTCCCGCACACCTTGTTTCCACCATATTACCCGGCTACTTGGAGCCCTTCCGACCTTTCAGTTGGTTTTTGTAAACCTTTGAGGCATTACATTATTTCCGCCCGGGGGCGGCAAAGCGGGCAGGGTGCTGATCGGCCGGATAAACGAGCCGGCCGCGGCGGGCTTAGAGGCAACCGGGGACGGCAGTGAATCGTTGCGGATTTGGTGCGAAGCTCGCCCTTGGCAGCTTGTCGGTTGCCGTGGCGGCTGCCCTTCTTCTGTCGGCGTGCTCCTCCGACATCGGCTATCCGTCGGTCCACGACCTGCCGGCGCCGCGCGCCGACAACACGTTGACGCCGGACCAAGTCAAGCAGGCGACCGACGATCTTGTCTCCCAGGGCCAGCATCTTGACACCGAAGCCACCGGACAGGTGATGCCGGTCAATCTTACGCCGGGCAACGCTTCGGCGCAGAAGCCTTTGCCGCCGCAACCGGCAGCCGCGCGGACCGGCGCGCCCGACGACGCGATGACCACTGGCGCCTCCGCCAAGCCGTGATAAGAGACTGACGAAGTCGCCGAGGACGCTGCTGACGATACGCCAATGGAAGAGTTCTACCGCATCCGCCGGTTGCCGCCTTACGTGTTCGAGGAGGTCAACCGCGCCAAGGCGACGGCGCGCAACGGCGGCGCCGACATCGTCGATCTCGGGATGGGTAATCCCGATCTGCAGGCGCCCGCGCATGTGGTCGAAAAGCTTAAGGAAACCGTCGGCCGAACCCGCACCGACCGCTATTCGGCGTCCAAGGGGATTGCCGGACTTCGTCGCGCGCAAGCCGCCTATTACGCGCGCCGCTTCGGCGTAAAGCTCAATCCCGAAACGCAGATCGTCACCACGCTCGGCTCCAAGGAGGGCTTTGCCAATGTGGCGCAGGCGATCACCGCGCCGGGCGACGTTATCATCGTTCCCAATCCTACTTATCCGATCCATGTGTTCGGCTTTCTGATGGCGGGCGGCGCGATCCGCTCGGTGCCGGTCGAAGCCAATTCTGCTTTTTTCGGCGCGCTGGAACGCGCCGTGTTGCATTCGATCCCGAAGCCGATCGCGATCGTCACCTGCTATCCGTCGAATCCGACCGCGTGCGTCGCCAGCCTCGATTTTTATCGCGAGCTGATCGCGTTCGCGAAAAAGCACGGTCTGTTCGTGCTCTCCGATCTCGCCTACGGTGAGGTGTATTTCGACAACAATCCGCCGCCGTCGGTGCTGCAAGCTCCCGGCGCCATGGACGTCGCCGTCGAGTTCACCTCAATGTCGAAGACCTATTCGATGCCCGGCTGGCGCATCGGCTTTGCCGTCGGCAACGAGCGCATCATCGCAGCGCTGGCGCGGGTCAAATCCTATCTCGATTATGGCGCGTTCACGCCGATCCAGGTGGCGGCGACCGCGGCGCTCAACGGGCCCGACGATTGCATCCATGAGATGCGCGCGACCTACAAACGCCGTCGCGACGCGCTGGTGGACGCCTTCGGCCGCGCCGGCTGGACCGTGCCGCCGCCAAGCGCCTCGATGTTTGCCTGGGCGCCGATACCCGAGCCGTTCCGGTCGCTCGGCAGCGTCGAGTTCGCCACCCTCCTGGTCGAGAAGGCGAGCGTCGCGGTATCGCCGGGCGCCGGCTTCGGCGAGTATGGCGAGGGCCATGTGCGCATCGCGCTGGTCGAGAACGAGCAACGCATCCGCCAGGCGGCCCGCAATATCCGGCGCTTTCTTGAAACCGGCCCGGAAATGCTGCACAACGTCCTACCGATCGCGACGCGACGTTAGTCGGCGTTGCTTCACTCCAGGTTAGCGACGTTGATGGTCAAGCCGTTAAAAGTCGGTCTTGCCGGACTTGGCACCGTCGGCTCGGCCGTCGTCGAGCTGTTGGAACAGGGCCGCGAGAAGCTTGCGGCGCGCTGCGGCCGCCCCATCGACATTGTTGCGGTCAGTGCGCGTTCGCGCAGCAAGAAACGCGGCATCGACTTGAAGAAAATCCGCTGGATCGCCGATCCCGTGGCGCTCGCGGCCGATCCTGAGATCGATGCGTTTGTCGAGGTTATCGGCGGCGCCGGCGATCCGGCGAAACGCGCGGTCGAGACCGCGCTTGCCGCCGGCAAGCCGGTGGTGACCGCCAACAAAGCGCTGCTTGCCGGTCACGGCTATAAGCTCGCCCGGCTCGCAGAGCGCCGCGGCGTCGCGCTCAATTTCGAAGCGTCGGTGGCGGGCGGCATTCCGATCGTCAAGACGTTGCGCGAGGGGCTCGACGGCAATTCCTTTACCCGCATCTACGGCATCCTCAACGGCACCTGCAATTACATCCTCTCGCGCATGGAAGAGGACCGGCTCGCCTTCGACGAATGCCTGCGCGAAGCGCAGCGGCTCGGCTACGCTGAAGCCGATCCGTCGTTCGACGTCGAGGGTCGCGATACGGCGCAAAAGCTTTCCATTCTGGCGAAGTTCTCGCCTTCGGAACCAAAGTCGATCCCGGCGCGATCTACGTCGAGGGCATCGCCTCGATCACGCTCGCCGACCTCGACGCGGCCGCCGAGCTCGGCTACCGCGTCAAGCTTCTCGGCGTGGCGGTGCGTACCGAGGCCGGCATCGAACAGCGCGTGCATCCGACCATGGTGCGCAAGGATTCCGCCATCGCCCAGGTCATGGGCGTGACCAACGCAGTGACGATCGACGCTGAAGGGTTGAGCCCGATCACGCTGGTCGGCCCCGGCGCCGGCGGGATGGCGACCGCGTCCGCGGTGGTCGCCGATCTCGCCGATATCGCGCGCGGCGTCTACACGCCGCCGTTCGGCCGACCGGCGGCGCGAATGACCGAAATCCGCAAAGCGCCGATGCAGCGCCACGAAGGCGGCTATTACATTCGGCTCTTGGCCCGCGACCGCCCCGGCAGCGCGGCGACGATCGCGCGGCGGCTGGCGCAGCGGCACATTTCGCTGGAATCGATTGTGCAGCGCCACGACGTCCGCGCGCTGGCGGCCGGCCAACCCGGACGCTCCGGCGAGCCGGTTCCCGTTATCCTGATTACTTACGCTACCAGCGAGGAAGCGGTGCGCAAGGCGCTCGCCGCGGTACGCCGCGACCGTGTAATCTCCGGGCGGCCGCAAGTCATTCGCATCGAGAAGAATTAGCGCATGATCCCGAAAAGTGGCTGCCGGTTTTCGGACAAGATCATGTTCGACTTCAAATAGCTCACCGAGCGGGGCACACTCAGTTGCAAGGAAAGACGATGGCGTCGATCACGGTTCCGCACAGCCTCATTCTTGAGCGTATCCTCACTCTCGAAATTGTGCGGGTGACTGAACGCGCGGCGGTCAACGCGGCGCGGTTGCGCGGGCGCGGCGACGAAAAAGGCGCCGACCAGGCCGCTGTCGACGCCATGCGGCGCGAACTCAACAAGCTGCCGATCGACGGCACGGTGGTGATCGGCGAGGGCGAGCTTGACGAGGCGCCGATGCTGTTCATCGGCGAAAAGGTCGGCGCCGCCGGCGGCTTCAAAGTCGACATCGCCGTCGATCCGCTCGAAGGCACCACGCTGTGCGCCAAGAACATGCCCGGCGCGATCGCGACCATCGCCATCGCCGACGGCGGCACGCTGTTGCATGCGCCGGACATTTACATGGACAAGATCGCGGTCGGTCCAGGTTATCCGAAGGGCGTGGTCGATCTCGATGCGCCGGCCGGCGACAATATCCGCAGCCTCGCCAAGGCCAAGGGCGTCAAGCCGGAAAACATCAACGCCATGATCCTCGATCGTCCGCGCCATGCCGAACTGATCGCGGCGGTGCGCAAGGCCGGGGCATCGGTGAGCCTGATCAGCGACGGCGACGTGGCCGCCGTTATTCATACCGCGACGCCGAACAAGACCGGCATCGACATCTGCATGGGGATCGGCGGCGCGCCCGAAGGCGTTCTGGCAGCGGCGGCGATGCGCTGTATCGGCGGCCAAATGCAGTGCCGCCTGGTGGTCGACACCGACGAGCGGCGCGACCGCGTCGCCAAAATGGGCATCGACGACCCGCGCAAGAAGTACCAGATCGAGGATATGGTCCGCGGCGACTGCCTGTTTGCCGCGACCGGCATCACCGACGGCCGCATGCTGGAAGGCGTCAAGTTCGGGGATGGCATCGTCGAGACGCAGACGGTGGTGATGCGCTCGGTCAGCGGCACGGTGCGCTGGATTCACGCCGAGCACCGGCAGCTCGAAAAGTTCTAGGATCGCGGAAAACCTGCAACCGAATCGGCGCCAGGCTGCTCAGTCATGCGGCTGAAGCGCCGGCCATGAATCCGGCGCGGAGCCGCTCGGAGGAACGCTCTAATTCCGCGAATTGTCGCGGCAGGTCGCCATAGGTGAGCTTGCCGTTCTGTTTGACGATGTTGCCGCCCACCAGGACGGTATCGACGTTGGCGGTGCCGGCATGCAGAACAATGGCCGAGATCGGGTCGGCGGCGGCGCGCATATTGATGTCGGTCTTGCGCAACAGCACCACGTCAGCGTCCTTTCCGGGAACGAGTGACCCGATCCTGCCGTCGAGACCGAAGCATTTGGCGCTCTTGATAGTAGCAAGCTCGAGCACGTCGCGAGTTTTGAGGGCGAGTTTATCGGGCATCATCTCCTGCTTATGAAAGCCGTCGTTGGTCAGCGCCCGTTGCGTTTGCAGGAGGAACCTCATCTGGGTGAACATATCGGTGCTCACGCCGGTCACGACATCGGTCCCGATGTTCAGGCGGGCGCCGGCAGCGAGCGCCGCTCCCGTCGGCGGCAGGCCGAGGCCCATATACATCTCCACCTCCGGGGTAACAGAGACGCTTGACCCGTTGTCGGCAAGGATTCTGAACTCGTCATCGGTGAGGAAATTCGCGTGCACAACGTTGATATCTTCGCCGAGCAAGCTTTGGTCCGCCAGACTCTGCATTGATTGCGGTCGTGGTCCGTGCTTGGCGCACGCTACGTGAAACGAAGCCAACAAGCCAAGATCGCGGGCGAACCTGATATCGGCTTCCGCGGTGCCCGGTGCGAAGTCGGTGCCACGGATGGCAAGCGCCATCGTCACCAATGCGTCATTCGAAGCCAGTCGCTCTTGGCGCATCCTCGCCGCGTCGGTTGGATGCGGCTCTTTGCTGCCGAACAGGGTCATTGGCGTGCCGTATGCAAATACTGCGCGAATGCGCGATTCCCGCAGCGCGTCGACGGCAGCGTCGGCATGCGCCGGTGTATTGACGATGTGGCACCAGTCGAACAGCGTGGTAACGCCGGAATTTATCTGGTCAAGCGCTCCGACGAGGTTGCCGATATAGGCGTCTTCCGGCCTGTAGAGGTTGACCACCTTGCCGATCAGCATTCCGAAATAGTGGTCAAGCGTCCAGTCCGCAGCGATGCCGCGCAAAGCGGTCTGCCAAAGATGGATGTGTCCGTTGACGAAGCCCGGCATAGCGATCATGCCGCGGCCGTCGATCTCCATCACCGCCCAGCTGCCGACATTTCTGCCGACGGCAATGATCTTGCCGTCGTCGACGAGAAGGTCGCCCAACTCGATGATGCCGAGGGTCGGATCCATGGAGACGATCGTCGCGCCCTTGATTCGTATCCGCGGCAAAATCGTTCTGTTCTCCACTCAGCTTGGTCCGAGGGTTGGCGGTTCCGGCTATATCACCGGGCCGCCGCGTCGCGCGTTGATACGCGCGATATGCACATTCTCCGGCCTAGGCTGCGCGCAGGCCCGGCCGAGACTCTCGGCCGGTGCCGGCTCAGTTGTAGACTTTTTTGCACACCGGCACTTCGCGCCCCGGCAGGCCAATCTTGGCGAACGCGGCCGGGCTAATGCCAAGCGTTTGATTGACGTCCGGCACAACTTTCACAACCTTGCTGACGAGATCCCCGTTCTTATCCTTGACCGCCTCTGTAACGAAAGTCGTGCCGATGGCCTGACGATTCGCATCGAGCCTGATCTTTCCGTTTGGAGCATCGAGGACGAGCGTTGCAAGCGTTTCGCGGAATTTGGTCTGACCATTGCTGAGATCGCCCTTGACCTTGTCGAGACCTTCGAGGACGGCCTGTGTTGCATCGTAATAATTGGTTGCGCACAGCGACGGACCGGTGAAGCGTTTTTCCGGCGGCCACGCGTCTTGGTAGGCCTTTACGAAGGCCTGCCATTTTGGGTTCTCCCAAGTGTCGGCTTGGGGACCGGCCGAAACGGTACCATCAAGCGCGTCTTTTGCCTTGCCCTTCGACGACAACACGGTCTGATCGACCATGATTGAACCGCCAATGAGCTTGGCGCTGCCGCCGGCTTGTTGATACTGGTTGAGGAAGTTGACAGCATCGGCGCCGCCCAGTCCCAAATAGATGGCATCGACGTCGTCCGGAAGGTTGGCGATGACAGAGCTGAAATCCTTGGTTCCCAACGGCACCCAGAAGCGTTTGGTAATCTGTCCTCCCGCCGGGCAATAGTCGAGCGCGAGACCGAACACCTGCGTGTAAACAAACGAGTAGTCCTCGCCGATAGTGGCGATCTTCTTGTAATGTTTGACGTTGTAGATGTATTCGCCCAGGCCTTTATGCATCTGGGCTCCGTCGGTGTTGAAGCGGAAGAAATTGCGTGCTGGAGTGACATAGGTCGTTTCCAGCGCGCCCGAGCAACCGTTGACAATGGTGACTTGCGGCTGCGTCTTCGCATAATCCCGCAAAGCTATGCCTTCCGAGCCGGAAAGCGGCGCTATCAAAACATCGACCTTATCTTGCTCGACGAGTTTTTTGGCCGCGCGTAGCGCCGAATCCGGAGAGGCGTCCGACGAGCCTCTAATAATCTCGAGGTCTTTGCCGCCAGCCTTGTTGTGATGCTGCATGAGCGCCAAATCGAACCCACGCTGACCGTCCTCGCCGAGGGCAGTGTAGGTCCCTTCAAGGGTCGAGAAAAAACCGATCTTGATCTTTCCGGCCGCGTGGGCCGAAATTGTCCCCAGGACCGCCGTAACGGCGATCACCGACGCGATTTCAATGCTCTTGCGCATGAACTTCTCTCCCCCTCTTGCCGACGCCTTTGAGATACGTCGTTTCGCTGACCGAATGCGATTAGCTCGTTGGAGCGCTGATCACCCAACGGTGGCCGCCGCCAAATCGTACCAATGGGCAGTTCGACACCACAAGTCGTAGCCCGGGCGCGAACCTGTCTGCGGGTCTGTTTTTTTGGTGCAATGCGGCTGTCGATGAGCCGGCACTTGTCACCGGCCCCTGTCAGCCGTTTAATCCGTGAAACAACGGCAATAATTGGCATCTTCGGCGAGGAAGACGAATGAGTTCCGCTCTTGCGGTCTGCCATGGCGTGTTCGGGCGCGTGACGGTTTACCGCTTCGACCGTCCGATGCGCGCCCACGCTCATCGCGAAGCCCATTTGATCTTTCACCTCAGTGGGCCGCCGGCCATCCTCACCATCTCCGGCGTTTCCCACTTGGTCGATCAGAGTGCAGGAGTAGCGATCAATCCCTGGCAGCCGCATTTGTTTCGGCCGTGCCGCGACGACGAACCCGGCGTTTTTCTTGTTGCCTATATTTGTGATCGATGGCTTGACCGCGGTAACGAAGGTCGCGGCGACCTTCGTTTCGGCGGCAACCGGATTCCGTTCGGAGCGCCGATACGAACAATTGCCTTTGAATTGGCCGAGTCCCTTGTCGCCGGGGCTAATTATCGGATCGTCAATCGGGGACTGAACCGGCTTTTCGACGCCAGCTTGGATAATTCGTGGTCAAAGGGCGGTCGGCAAAGCCGTGCCGCAAGATCGACGATTGACTTTCGGGTGCGAAAATCGCTGCAGTTCCTCGGCAATAATCTCATGGGCCGCATCGATATCGAAGCGTTGGCGCGCAATGTAGGACTTTCTCGCCCGCACTTCTTCAAACTGTTCCGCGAGAATACCGGGGTAACGCCGATACTTTACGCGAACACGATGCGCATCGAGCGGGCGCTCGATCGGTTGACGGGCTCAGGGGCGTCAGTCACGGACATCAGCGCGGAATTGGGATTTTGCTCGTCGGATCATTTCACTCACTTCTTTGCCGCGCACGTGGGGCTTGCCCCCACGCTGTATCGCACGATCGCGCGGGTCGTAAGCGAGTAGGCGGCGAAAGCCGGTTTCGGCCGCTGTCGCCAGGACGGGGAACGATCCGGTCGTCCTCCTTGTGAATCACAAGCGTCGGCGCCGTGTGCTCGATCTTGCCCGAACACCGGCAGCTCGAAAAGTTCTAGGACGCGTACTGGCAAATTGAGGTTGGCGGGCCCAGTTCGGCAATGTCCGCTTTGCCCCTGAGAGCAGCCTCTAAACCGCAATCGTGGAATGTCCGCAAAGCGCCACAACGAGACGTCACTCGGAATAATCAACCGGTTCCTCATGAGTTGCATTGTTGTAGAAGATGAACACCAGCGGCGTGCCGGGCTCCGCCGTCGCGTCTGTGCGAAAACCGGAAACCTCGCCGGCCACGCCGCACGTGTATTCCGCGACGACTTCGCCAAATGTATTGCGTTGGATCGCAACCATCTGCCCGACCTTGACCTTGTCGTTCAGCTTGACCAGAAGCTCAACGAATCCGCCATGAGTTGCAAGGATGGCATGCCCCGCGTCAGCGACGAAGACGCCCGTGTCCCGTCCAGTTCGGCCGATCGGACCGGCGATGACGCCGTGGTGTTTGAGCACATTCATCGTGCCTTCCACGAATAGGGCGATCATGGCGTGGTCCAGGACGCGCGGCGCACCAATCTCCGGCGTGAAGGCCGGGATACCTGCGTCGATGAACGCGTTCGCCAGGACCGTAGGATAGATGGGGCTGTCGAATATCTGATCGATCGGGTAGAGTTCGGCCATCGCCCTGACCTCGGGTAAGTCCATCCGCGCGACATGAAACGCCGTTATATCCATCCCGGTCGTCCCTGTGTGGAAATCGATCGCGCAGTCCGTGTTGCGCCTGAAGAGCCTGTTGAACACGAGTGCGGCGTGCCGGCTCGGCGCACTGGCGCCGTTCTCATTTCCCGGCCACTCTCGATTCATGTCGATGAGGTCGATTCCTCTTCCGGAGTTAGGCCACCGACGCGCCATGCCCTCGAGGGCCGGGCGGGATATATCGAGGGCCGCCATCACCGTGCCGGACATCTCGGCTGGGTGAAGCTGGCTCATGACAGTTTGTATCGTATGGATCGGGCTGATCTCGTCGCCGTGCACTCCGCTGGTGAGGGTGACGCGCTTGCCTGGCTTCGCCCCCTTGGCGACTATCACGGACACATACCAATGCTGTCCGGTGGGCATCTGTACGCCCTGGAAATAGAAGAGATGCTTGCCGGGTTCCAGGTCGTTGACGTCGAGCGCGCTGATGACCTTCTTTCCCTGGATCACGTCACCAGTGTAGACCGTGCCATGTGAAGCGGTCTGTGCCGAACCAGCGGCGGGCGCTGTTGCGCCCTGGGCATTCGCGGCGCCGGCATTGGCCGCGAGGACTGCCGACGCGCCAATGGCTGCGACCATGAAATTGCGACGGTCGAGATCGCCCCCTAAATCGTCAGACATGAGAGGGGTCCTTTCATGTTGGCGATGGTGCATTCGCGTTCCACAGCGCGCATCGCTTGAGCGCCATTTTAGCACCGATTTAATGCTCAATCGATTGGGACAGAGTTCCAACGAATATCATACCGGTGAACTGGAATTCGACACGTGCCACGCCCGCTTTGGGTGACTAGCGGACGTCGAGCTGCGTCCGCGCCACTCCCGCTTTGCGCCCAAAAGCGGACTCCTACCTATCCCGACAGTTTTGCAGCGAGAAGGTCGACTTTCTCGATCGTGGGCGGAGCCGCCAGCAACTCGTCGGCCTTGGACATAAGCGCCGCGGCGATGGGGCCGCCGAGATGGGCCTGCCGGCCCGCCTCGTTGGTGAAGGCGTCAAAGATGCCGAATGTGCTCGGGCCGAACTGAAGCGCGAACCACACGGGCGTCGACACTTCAGTCTGGGCCAGCGGCAAGGCGCTTTCGAGAAACGCCTTGAGCGCAGCTTCCCGTCCCGGCCTGGCTTCGAGGCGTACATACAGCGCAAGTTTCACCATCGGTCTCTCCGTTGCTGGCGCAATGACGAGTTGGAAGATAGGAGAAACAGACCGTCGACGCGCTTGGCAAGATCGACATTTTTGATACTATTCCTGCCATGCTTATCGACATTCTTGCGCTCGATGGGGTTTTCGACACCGGCCTTGCCGCGGTGCAAGATACGTTCGCGATAGCGGCTGAGCTCGGGAGGGAGCAGCGCGGGCTGTCGGCTCCGGTCCTCACGCGCGTCGTCGGCGTCAGGCGCGGTGTGACAACGGCCAACGGCCTAAAGGTTCCGACCCAGATGGCATCGGCCTTGTCGCGTCCGGACGTCATCGTCGTGCCGGCGCTCGGGGCCAAGACGCCGCTGACCCTGGCCGGCGCGCTCGGCCACCGAGATGTTGCCAGGGCGGGGACGCTGCTGCGCGACCGGCAGACCGAGGGTGTAATGACGGCCGCCGCTTGCACAGGCACCTTCGTTCTCGCCGAAAACGGATTGCTTGACAGCCAAAAGGCGACGACCAGTTGGTGGTTGGGACCGTTTTTTAGGGCGCGCTATCCGAAGGTCGCTCTCGACGATGGGCGCATGGTCGTTCGATCCAACGACGTCGTGACAGCAGGCGCGGCGCTTGCGCATTTTGATCTCGCGCTCTGGTTCGTACGCCGGATCAGCCCGGTGCTAGCCGCCGTCACGGCGCGTTATCTGATGATCGATCCGCGCTCCTCCCAGGCGGTCTATGCGATACCGGATCACCTGACCCACGCAGATGCAGTAGTCGAGCGCTTCGAGCGCTGGGCCCGCGAGAACTTGTCCGACGGATTTTCCCTGGACGACGCATCACGCGCGGTCGGCGCCAGCCCCCGCACCTTGGCGCGACGACTACGCGCCGTGCTGGGCAGGTCGCCGCTGTCGTATTTTCAAGATTTGCGAGTTGAACGCGCTGTCCATCTACTGCAAACGACTGGCGAAAGCGTCGAGCGAATTGCCAGCAAGGTCGGCTATTCCGATGCCGTCACCTTGCGTAACCTGTTGCGCCGCCGGCTCGGGCGCAGCGCATCCCAGTTGCGCAGGCTGGAAGGCTGACCTTCCCGAAGTCGGCCGTCCGCGCTTGCTTATAAGCCAATCTTGGACGGTCGCGCCGCGACTACCTGGCGTTTGATCACGATTGAGGCTCGATCAGACGATCAAGCGTGATCGGGAATTCGCGCACGCGAACACCGGTCGCGTGCCAGACCGCATTCGCGACCGCGCCCGCCGTTCCGGTTACCCCGATTTCACCCACGCCTTTGATGCCGAGAGCATTTACATGCGGATCGCGTTCCTCGATCAGGATCGCTTCGAGCAACGGCACATCGGCATTTACCGGAATATGATACTCGGCGAGGTTGGCGTTCATCGGACGGCCGGATCGCGGGTCCATGACAGCGCGCTCATGCAGCGCGAACGATACGCCCCAGATCATTCCGCCGCAGAGCTGGCTGCGCACCATGCGCGGGTTGATGATGCGGCCGGCGGCGAATGCGCCGATCACCCGAGTAACGCGCATCTGTCCGAACTCGGGATCGACCTTGACCTCGGCAAATACGGCCCCGTGCGCGTGCATCGCGTAGTTCGATTGCGCGGCCGCATCGGACGAGCCCTTTCCGCGACCCTCGATCTGCGCCAGGCCGGCGCGATCGAGGATGTCGGCATAGCTTTCGCTGCGGCTCTCGTCATCGCGGCGAAACAAGCGGCCGCTTTGCGCAATCACGCCGGCATTTCCGGCGCCGAACAGCGGCGATCGCTCGTCGTTGGTAGCAAGGTCCGCGAGCCGGGCCACCACGTCGGCCCCGGCATTGTGAATCGCCATGCCGGCGGTCGCGGTATGGGCTGAGCCGCCGGCGATGCCGGCGTCCGGAAGGTCGGACGTGCCGGACCTGAAATCGACCTGATCGATGTCGAGCCCGAGGCCATCCGCTGCAATCTGCGCCAATGCGGTCCAGGCGCCCTGGCCCATATCGTGGGCGCCGATTTCCATGATGCCGCTGCCGTCCCGGCGCAGCATGGCTTTGGCTTCCGCAGCGAACATCAACGCCGGAAATGTTGCGGTACCTACGCCCCAGCCTACGAGCAATCCGTCGGCGTCCCGCATTTGCCGCGGCGCGAGCGGCCGCCGCTGCCAGCCGAAGCGCTCGGCGCCCTGCGTATAGCAGTCGCGCAGCGCCTTGGACGAGAACGGCCTTCCGGAGATCGGTTCGACTTCGGCATAGTTCTTGAGGCGAAATGCCAGCGGGTCTAATCCGCAGGCATGCGCCATTTCGTCGATGGCGCTTTCCAGCGCGATCGACCCTGTTGCTTCTCCAGGCGCGCGCATGAACAGCGGCGTTCCGGTATCGATGCGGACAGCTTCATGCGACGTCGCGATGGCCGGGCTCGCGTAGAGCGTATGCGAGGCGTCGGACGCCGGCTCGAAGAAGTCGTCGAAGGTGCTCGATGTCGTCTTCGTATGATGATCGAGTGCCGTCAGGTTGCCGGCGCGGTCGGTTCCCATGCGCAGGGTCTGCCGCGTCGGAGCGCGGTGACCGACCGGACCAAACATGTGCTCGCGACGGAGCACCAGCTTGACCGGCCTTCCGACCAGGCGAGCCGCCATCACGCCCAGAACCTGAGGTCCGGAGATCATTCCTTTGCAGCCAAAGCCGCCGCCGAGGAATGGACTGCGGATGTGAATCTTGTCCGGAGCGATGCCAAAAAGTCCGGCGATGCGAGCTTGCGCCAGCGCCATACCTTGGCTTGGCGTGTCGATTGAAAGCGCGTCGCCGTCCCACGCCGCCACGATCGCATGCGGCTCCATCGGATTGTGATATTGCGGCGGGGTCTCGTAGGTCGCCTCGACTAGCTTTGCCGCGGCGGCGAGGCCGGCCTCGGTGTCGCCCCGTTTGGCGTTCGCCGGATGTCCCGGGCCGACAACGGCAGGCACGAAGCTCTCGGCCGCGTCGAGCCCAACTCGTGCCGGCTCGGCATGGTAGCGCGGCGACAACCGCGCGGCTCCCTCGGTCGCAGCTTCGAGCGTTTCTGCGATGACGACCGCGATCGGTTGGTTGGCAAAGCGGACCCGATCGCTTTGCAGGAGGTCGAGCCGGAACATGAAGGGATTTGTTTTTTCGTCGGGGTCTTGTGCGAGCGCCGGCCGATTGGCCGGTGTCATCACCTCGACGACACCGGGATGGGCTTTGGCTGCTTCGACGTCGAGGAACTCGACGCGGCCGCGTGCGATGCTGCTCACTGCCAGGACGGCGTAAAGCATCCCGGGCGGGTGATGGTCGGCGGCATAGCGGGCAGTCCCGGTGACTTTAAGGACTCCGTCGCGGCGCGTCAGCGGTTGACCGATGTTCGAGCCATGCCGAACATGGGCGGCAACCTGTGTCAGTGCGATCTCAGGCATGGATTGAAGCTCCGGAAGCGGTAGCGAAGGGCGATGCTGGAAGCGCGGGCAGTTGCTTCGGCGTGCCGGCGGCGGCGAGCGTAAAAGCCCGCACCACGATGCGCCGCGCGAGCTCTATCTTGAAGGCGTTGTCGCCTGCGGGTTTTGCTCCGGCAAGCGCCGCCCCCGCGGCGCGACGAAAGCTCAAAGCGTCGGCGCGCGCGCCGATCAATATCTCCTCCGCTTCGCGGGCGCGCCACGGCTTGAGCGCCACGCTGCCGAGCGCGAGCCGCGCAGCGGCAATGGTGTCTCCTTCGAAGCGCAGCGCCGCCGCCGCCGACACGACCGCGAACGCATACGAGGTCCGGTCGCGTATTTTCAGATAACGCGCGTGAGCGGCGAAACCCGCCGCCGCCGGCGGCAGCCGCACAGCGACGATCATCTCACCGCGTTCGAGCACGCTCTCGCGGTCCGGCGCATCGCCGGGCAATCGGTGGAATGTTTCGAGCGCAATTTCGCGCCGGCCCGCTTGGCCTTCCACTTCCACGACGGCGTCGAGTGCCACGAGCGGGACGCAAAAATCCGATGGGTGAGTGGCGATGCAGCTGGCGCTCCATCCCAATATGGCGTGAAGCCTGTTGTCGCCGCCGTGGGCCTCGCAACCCGATCCGGGATCGCGTTTATTGCAGGCGCCGGCGACGTCGTAGAAATACGCGCAACGGGTCCGCTGCAGCAGATTGCCGCCGACGGTAGCGGCGTTGCGAAGCTGTGCCGAAGCGCCGGACAGCAGCGCTTCCGCTACCGCCGGAAAGCGCCGGGCGAAGCCGACATCGTGAGCGAGGTCCGCGTTGCGGACCAGCGCGCCGATCCGCACGCCGCCGTCGGGGAGGTCCTCGATGCGCTCGAGGCCGGGAAGGTGACTGATATCGACGAGGCGGTCCGGGCGGCAGACGCCCCCTTTCATCAGATCGAGAAGATTCGTGCCGGCGGCGAGATAGGCCGCATTCGGGTCCGCGGCGGCGGTGACGGCTTCACGTATCGTCGCCGGCCTGACGTAATCGAACGTCTTCATGCGACCTCCTTGCGGCCCGCCGCATTCAGAGCGTTTTGCGCCTCCAGCACGGCTTCGGTAATTCCTTGGTACGCGCCGCAGCGGCAGAGGTTGCCGCTCATGCCCTCGCGCACGCGCTCGGGATCGTCTCCGGCTTGGCCCTCCCGGATGAGACCGATCGCGCTCATGATCTGGCCCGGGGTGCAGAACCCGCATTGCAGGCCGTCATGGGCAATAAAGGCCTCCTGCACCGGATGAAGCCGGTTGCCCTGCGCCAGGCCTTCGATCGTCAGGACGTCGGCGCCGTCATGACTGATCGCGAGCGCAAGGCACGAATTGACCCGTCGTCCGTCGACAAGCACCGTGCAGGCGCCGCACTGGCCGCGGTCGCAGCCCTTCTTCGTTCCCGTCAGATCCAGGCGTTCGCGGAGGAGGTCCAGCAGCGTGACGCGCGGGTCATCAAGCTGGATCGTTCTCGTCACACCGTTTACGGTGAGCGTCGTTGAAAAGCTCATGCTGTGCTCCATAAGAGCGATTGGTGAGGGCGCGTCCATCCACCGAAGGACGGCCAGTTCTTGACGCTACACGGAAGCGGCCACCTCAATCTTTGTCGGCGCCACTTGACACCCATATGATGGGTGAGCGCGTTCTGCACAGATACGGAGGGCGCCTCCGCTTTGCAAGGGGTCAAGATTGAGGGCCGCCGTCAGTCAACCGGACAGGACCAAGCGACGGCCGCGCGCCGACGCGGTGCGCAACCGTGAACGTGTCCTCGAAGCCGCCGAAACCGTATTCAGCGCCGGCGGCCCGGATGCCAGTCTCGAAGCCGTCGCGCGTACCGCCGGTGTCGGTATCGGCACGCTTTATCGACACTTCCCAACTCGGGAGGCCTTGTTCGAGGCCGTGTACCGCCGCGAAGTGCAGCACCTTGCCGATCTGGCCGAACAATTGAAAGAGCAGGCGCAACCCGTCGAGGCATTGCGTCGCTGGATGCGCTCGAATGTAAGGTTCGTAGCTACAAAAAAAGGCATGTCGGAGGCGCTGGCTCTCGCCGCCTACAAAAACTCCGAACTCACCTCTTACTCGTTCGACCGGCTGACGCGGGCCGTCGGCGGCCTTTTGGATCGGGCTATCGCGGCTGGAGACATTCGCGACGACGTCAGCGCGGAAGACCTGCTTCGTGCCTTAGTCGGGATGTGCCTCACGCACAATCAACCGGGCTGGCAGAAGAGCGTGCTGCGGCTTGTGGATGTTTTCGTTGACGGCCTGCGCAGTCGGCCCACCGCGGACCGGTCAAGGGCTCGTCAAAGAAAATCACGTTGACGCCGCCCTGAACGCAGCAACCCGACCGCGTGGCGAATCAGCTACGCTGGCACGATGGGCTTTGAACCGCGCGACTTGTCATTGAAAAACGGCGGCTTCTTCCTCGGCGTTGAAAGCTCCGCGACCGGGCGGGCGTGGCGCGACCGGCTCGACGCGCGCGGCTCGGCGCGTGCGCTCGGCATCGCGCAGCGCCATGATCTTCCCGAGTTGCTGGCGCGCATTCTCGCCGGACGTAATGTCGAGGTCGATGCGGTCGAAGACTTTCTCGATCCGACAGTCAAACGCTCAATGCCCGATCCAAACGTGCTCACCGCCATGCCGGAGGCGGCTTCGCGCATCGCGGACGCGATCGGGCGCGGTGAGACCGTCGCCATCTTCGGCGATTATGACGTTGATGGCGCGACTTCCGCGGCTTTGCTCGCGCGCTTTCTTCGCCAAGCGGGCCTCGGGCCGCTGATCCACATTCCCGACCGGCTGTTCGAGGGCTATGGCCCGAATGTCGAGGCGGTGCGTGCGCTTGCCGCCCGCGGCGCCACGCTCCTCGTTACCGTCGATTGCGGCACCACCAGCGTCGAGCCGCTTGAGGTCGCGCACACCCTGGGCGTCGATGTCGTGGTCGTCGACCACCATCAGGCGGATGAAGCGCTTCCGCCTGCCGTGGCGATCGTCAATCCGAACCGGCGCGACGACCTCTCCGGCCTCGGCCATCTCGCGGCGGTGGGATTGACCTTCATGACCGTCGTTGCGGTGAACCGGGAACTGCGCCGGCGGGGATTTTGGACCGCCGAACGCGCCGAGCCGGACCTCCTTACGCTTCTTGACGATGTCGCGCTCGGCACCGTCGCCGACGTGGTGCCGCTGATCGGATTAAACCGCGCTTTCGTCGCAAAGGGCCTGATCGCGCTGCGCCGGCGCGAGCGCGTCGGGCACACCAGCCTGATGGACGTGGCGCGGCTGTCCGGTCGGCCCGAGGCGTGGCATCTCGGCTTTCTGCTCGGCCCGCGTATCAATGCCGGCGGCCGCATCGGCCGTGCCGATCTCGGCGTGCGGCTTCTGATCGAGGACGATCCGATCGAAGCGGCGCGCATTGCCGCCGAGCTTGATCGACTCAACCGCGAACGGCAGACGATCGAGCTTGACACTGTCGCACAGGCGGAAGCCGAGGCGCTGGCCGCGCTCGGCCTCGAGGAGAAGGGCGCGGTCGTCGTCACCGCGGCGGAGGGTTGGCATCCCGGCGTCGTCGGTCTCGTGGCGGCCCGCTTGAAGGAAAAATTCGGCCGCCCCGCTTTTGCCGTTGCGCTCGAGCCCGGCGGCATCGGCACCGGCTCGGGCCGCTCCATCGCCGGCGTCGATATCGGACGCGCGGTGCGCCGCGCCGTCGCCGAGGGGTTGCTCGAAAAGGGCGGCGGCCACGCCATGGCGGCGGGCGTAACCTTGCGCAAAACGTCGCTTGCGCCGTTCCGCGCGTTCCTCGAAGGCGCGCTTGCCGCCGACGTCGAGATCGCGCGGCGCGCGAACGGGCTGATGATCGACGGCGCCGTGAGCGCGGCTGCGGCCGATGCCGGCTTGGTCGCGATGATCGAGCGCGCCGGGCCGTTCGGTTCCGGCAATCCGGAGCCGGTGATCGCGCTGCCGGCGCATTCCGTGGTCTACGCCGAGGAAGTCGGCCAGGCGCATGTGCGCGTGCGGCTTAAATCCGCCGACGGTTCGGGCGTTAATGCGATTGCCTTTCGCGCCGGCGGACAAAAGCTCGGCGCGGCGCTTTTGCAAAATCGCGGCCGGCAGGTCCATGCTGCCGGCTCGTTCGCGCTCGACCGCTGGAACGGCGAAGAGCGCGTGCAGTTCCGTCTCATCGATGTCGCGCTGGCCGAGCCGTTCACCGGCCGGTGAACGGCTGAAAGGTCACAAGTCGTCGGGCTTGAGACCCGTATGTCTGGCTGTCCGGTTCGGCATTCGCGGACCGATTTCTTCATGATCGTGGAAAGCAAAGACGTAATCCGGCCAACCCACTCGTTGCAGAACGCGGTGTGACCTGCTTGTCGTTTGATTGTCCAACCCTGACGCAACAATGCAGCAAGAACACGCTGTGTTTTTGTTGCGGGCCGATTGCTCATGCCGTTTAAAGACGTCCGCAATCTCACGCGGCAACGGTTCGCCATTCTCAAGACGATCCGCAATCACGCGCAGGGCCAGTGCTTGCACCCTGGCATTTGCGTCGGCCTTGGTAATTCCATAAGCCAAGACGCCGGGAAGTGAGGGAACTTCCGCAATCCAGCGACCATCGTCCTCTTGCTCACTTTCGATTCTGAGCATGGGCCTATCTACACTTCGATCTGTCCCTCAAGGTAGAGGGTGACCCGGCCGGCGATGCTTACCCTGTCGCCACGAAGCGTACAACGGAGCGTGCCGCCGCGGCGCGACAGTTGGTGGGCTTCGAGCTCGGTTTTGCCAAGGCGCTTGGCCCAATAAGGCGCGAGCGTGCAGTGTGACGACCCAGTGACTGGATCTTCCGGCACGCCTTGCGCCGGGGCAAAAAAGCGTGAGACGAAATCCACCCCGTCTTCGCCGGGCGCAGTGACGATCGCCGCCCAGCAATCGACCTTGGCGAGCGCGGCAAGATCGGGCTTGAGCGTGGCGACCTCAGCCGCGCTGCCATAGACAATCAGATGATCGCGGGCGCGCAAGACGTCGTGCGGCTTGCCGCCCAAGGCTGACAAGAGACCGGGCGGCGGCTCGCAAGGCGCCGCGGGCCGCGCCGGAAAATCCATCGCCAAGGTGCTGCCGTGCCGGGCGACGGTCAGCGTGCCGGCATTCGCGGTGCGGAAGCTAACGGCGTCGCGCTGCGGTTCGAGAAAGCGCATGACCACGTGACCGGCGGCGAGCGTCGCATGGCCGCACAATTCGACCTCGACCGTCGGCGTGAACCAGCGTAGCGCATAATCGGCGCCTTCGCGCACCAAGAAGGCCGTTTCGGACAGGTTGTTCTCGGCCGCGATTGACTGCATCACGGCATCCGGCAGCCAGCTTTGCAGCGGACAGACCGCGGCCGGATTGCCGCCGAACAGCCTGTCCGTGAACGCATCGACCTGATAGATCGGCAGACGCATCATGCAATCTCCCAGGTTGCGCCGCTTCCCTTATTGGCATAACTCGGCACACTCGTCGCTGCGAGGGACGCGAAGCAATCCGGTCTTATTCGGCAAGCCCTAGATCGCTTCATTGCTCCGCTCCTTGCAATGACGGAATTCGGATGAGGGGAAATGGCCAAGCTCAATTTATCAATCGCCGTCCGCGACTACGACCGCACCCGCCCGCTCTCGGACGGTCTGGTGCAAATCGACGGCGTCGATCCGGTGTTTATGGCGTTGCCTCCGGAAGAAATCTTCTTCCGCGCCTTTCGCCATGCCGAATTCGACATCTGCGAACTGTCGATGTCGAGCTTCACGGTCAAGACCGCGCAAGGCGATTGCCCTTACGTCGGCGTGCCGGCGTTCGTCTCGCGGACCTTCCGCCACACCGCGATCTATGTGCGTACCGACCGGATCAAGAAACCGGCCGACCTCAAAGGCAAGAAAGTCGGCGTGCCGGAATATCAGCTCACCGCGAATGTTTGGGCGCGCGCGATCCTCGAGGACGATCACGGCGTCAAGCCGTCCGACATCCACTGGATCCGCGGCGGCCTGCTTGAGGCCGGACGGCTGGAGAAGATATCGATCACGCTGCCGAAGGACGTGAAGCTCGAGGACGCGCCGCCCGGGCGTACCTTATCCAGCATGCTTGATGCGGGCGAGATCGACGCCTTTATCGGTCCGCGTGTGCCGCCGGCGTTCGAGCGCGGCGATCCGCAGGTGGGTTGGCTATTCCCCGATCCGGTGGCGGCGGCCAAGGACTATTACAAGCGGACCGGCATTTTTCCGATCATGCATCTGATCGGGGTGCGGCGCGAACTGGCCGAACGACATCCGTGGTTGCCGGCCGCCGTGTTCAAGGCATTCGAGCGCTCAAAGACGGTCGCGCTGGAAAAGCTCAACGACACCTCATCGACCAAGGTGACGCTGCCGTTTGTCGAAGAGCGGTTGATTGAGGCGCGCGCGCTCATGGGCCAGGATTTCTGGCCTTACGGCGTCGAAGCGAACCGCAAGACGCTGGAGACGTTCCTGCGCCACCATCACTCGCAGGGTTTGTCGTCGCGGCTGGTCAAGGTCGAAGAGCTGTTCCATCCGGGGACGCTGGAGACGTTTAAGCTCTGATATATTCGCGAGCTCTGATATCGGCGGCGCCGAAACCGCGGCGGTTCAGGAGCGGACATGCGTGCGACGAAATGGTCTGTGCTGGCGGTTTGGCTGGCGCTTTGCTCGCCGAGCCAAGCCGGCGAATCCGCAACCGCCGCCGCCTCGGCGTGCGATAATCTGCCGACCAACGCCCAATCCGGGTGTCTCGAAAAACTCGTCAATGCTGCCAATGCGAAGCTCAACGAAGCTTACCGCAGCGCCATGAAGATCATCGAAACGTCGGACGCCGCGACGGCCGCCGCGTGGAAGGCGGAACTCAAAAAGGCGGAGCTGGCCTGGATCGTGTTTCGCGATACCGATTGCGGCGCGCTCACGGCCTATGAATGGGGTCACGGCACGGGCATGGGCGCCGCGACCGAGCAATGCCTTCTGGAAAAAACCGAGCAGCGCGCCAGCGATCTGGCCAGCCGTTACAGCGGCCGTTGAAGGCGGCCGCTGCGTTTCCGGCGATCCCTTACGCCTTCGCCGGCTTGAACTTCACGTGGATGTTCTTCTCCTGCGTGTAGGCGAACATTTCCTCGAAACATTCCTCGCGGCCGATGCCGGATTGCTTGTAGCCGCCGAACGGCGCGCCGAGAAAATGCTTTGACACTTCGTTGACCCACACGAAGCCGGCCTGTACGGCGGCGGCGGTGCGGTGCGCGATCGAGAGGTCGTTGGTCCAGATCGACGCGGTCAGACCGTATTCCACCGCGTTGACGTGTTCGAGCATCTTGGCTTCGTCGCTCCATTTGAAGATCGAGAGGACCGGGCCGAAAATCTCCTCGCGGGCGATGCGCATCGTCGGCTGCACGTCGGCGAAAACCGTCGGCTCGATGAAAAAGCCTTTACTCAACGCCGGATCGGATGGCTTGCCGCCGCCGTGGAACAGCCGTGCGCCTTCCTGCTTGCCGGACTCGATGAAGCCGAGGATGCGGTCGTATTGCGTCTTGGAGATGATCGCACCCATCGTCGTCGAGCGGTCGGTGGCGATGCCGGGTTTGAAATGCGCGATCTTGGTTTTCACCCTTTCGAGCACCGCGTCATAGATTTTTTCGTGGACGAAGGCGCGGCTGGTCGAGCCGCAGGACTGCCCGCACCAGGTGAAGTTCATGCCGCCGACCACGCCGCCCGCGACGTCGTCGGGGTCGGCGTCCGGAAAAGCGATCAGCGCATTCTTGCCGCCGAGCTCCAGCAGCACAGGCTTGAGCGTGTCGGCCGCGGCTTTCATCACCGCGCGCCCGGTTGGCACCGAGCCGACCAGAGCCACCATGGCGACGCCGGGATGCGAGGACAGCGCCGAGCCGGCTTCGCGGCCGCCCGGCACGACGTTGAACACGCCGGGCGGCAGGATGCCGCCGATCAGTTCGGCAAGCCGCAGCGCCGAAAGTGGCGACTGGTCCGGCGGCTTCACCACCACCGTGTTGCCGGTCGCAAGCGCCGCGCCGGACTTTCCGGCGCAGAACATGAACGGGTGATTGAACGGAATGATGCGGCCGATGACGCCGCGCGGCTCGCGCACCGAGAAATTCACCACGCCCGGGCCCATCGGGATGGAAGCGCCTTTTACCTCGGTCACGAGGCCGGCGTAGAATTCGATCTGCGCCGCGGCGACAGTCGCATCCATCACCATTTCGTGGACCGGATTGCCGCAGTCGGCGGCGTCGATCAGCGCCAACTCGTCGGCGTGCTCGCGCAGCACATTGGCGATGCGCTTGAGAAGCCGCGCGCGCTCGAGCGGAGGCGTATTGCGCCAGCCTTCGAACGCCGCTTTCGCCGCGGTGACGGCGGCGTCGATATCGGCTGAGCCGGCGTCGGCTACCGGGCCGAGCGATTCCGCGGTGCCGGGATTGATCGAATCGACATAGCGGCCGGTTTTCGGCGCATGCCATTGCCCGCCGTAGAAGGCGTCGCGATGCTCGGGCAGGCGGAGCGTTTCGGCTTTGAGGGATTTGAGCGGCACTGCGGTATTCATGTTTTTCCTCTCCTTTTAGCTTTTGGCGCGCGTCATCGCGGCGGTCATGTTCGCGGTGTAGCCCGGCTCGACGCGCACGTCGACCACGGCGACACCGCCGGCATCGACGACCTCGATGGCTTTCGTGAGTGCGGCGGCAAGATCGGCCGGCTTGTCGATCGGACCGAAGCCCGTGGCGCCCTGGGCGCGGCCCATCGCGGCAAGATCGATTTCCGGGTCGGCCATGCGCTGACCGATCCATTTGTTCTCGACCGGACGCGCGCGCATGCGCGCCATCCGCTCCTGATGCAGTTCGTCATTATAGAACGACCGATTGTTGGCGATCACGAAGAGGAGCGGGATCTTATAATGTACCGCGGTCCACACCGCGGTCACGCCCATCAGATAATCGCCGTCGCCGCAGACGGCGACCGCCAGCCGGCCGGAATTTTTCAAAGCGAGCGCCGCGCCGACGGAAATCCCCGGGCCGCCGCCGATGCCGCCGCCGCCGTCGGAGCCTAGAAAGTCGAGCGGATGCCGGAACGTCCACCAGCGGTCCTCCCAGGAAATCGGCAAATGGGTGAGCGTCACGGGACGCTCGCCCAAAACCTTGCGCATCGCATAGGCGATGGCCTCGTTGGTAAAGCCCTCCGGCTCGTGCTCGGCGGCTTGGGGGCGCGGAGGCGGCGCGACGCGCGGCTTGCTGCGGATTGCGCCATCCTTGGCGATGACCTTGACGAGTTCCGGCACGACCAGGTCGGGATCGGCCGACAGGAACAAATCGACCGGCGGCAGCGCCTGGTAATCCATGCTCCAGCCGTTGTGGATGCGGTGGTCGAGCGAGACCTGAATGATTTTCGCGGCGGGCGAGGGGCCCACGGCGCGCAGCGCGCCGGCGAGATCGACCCAGTCGAGGCTCAAGATCACGTCGGCGTTGCGGATGGTGGGGACGCTGTCGGGCGTCACGTCGCGCGGCGCGCCGGCATGCAGCGGATGATCGGTCGGAAAGCTCGCACCGATTTTCAAGTCGGTGACGACGCTGGCATTGAGCGCCTCGGCAAGAGCGACGCGGGCATTCCAGGCATCCTCGCTGCGCGAGGCGCGGCCTGCCAGGATCACCACCTGCTTCGCCGATTTAAGCATCGCCGCCGCCTTCTCGACGAGTTCGGCCGGTGCGGCGGTGGCGATCTGCGGCGTGTAACGAGCCGCGTCGAGCGGCGGCAGCTGTTCGGGGAGATCGGCCTCCTGCATCTCGGCGTCGAGATTGATGTAAACCGGACCCTGCGGCGCGGTGTCGGCGATCCAGGTGCCGCGCATCAGCGCTTCGCGCGCCGCGGCCGGCGATGCCGGCTGGTCGTCCCATTTGGTGTATTCGCGAATAAGCGAGCCCTGGTCGCGCGCGGTATGAATCCAGTCGATCCAAGGCCGGCGTTTGGCGGCATCGACCGGACCGGTTGCGCCGAGCACGACCACGGGCATGCGGTCGCACCAGGCGTTGAATATCGCCATGGTGGCGTGCTGCAGTCCGACGTTTGAATGCACGGCGGCGGCCATCGCCTTGCCGGTGACCTTGGCATAGCCGTGGGCGATGGCGACGGCGGCTTCCTCGTGCACGCAAAGCAGCATCTGCGGCATGGCGTTGCCGAGATAATTCACGATGCTGTCGTGCAGCCCGCGATAACTCGCGCCCGGCGTCACGGCGATATAGGGAATCTGCAGCGCGCGCAGCGTTTCAGCCACGACGTCGCTGCCGAAGCCGGGCGCGTTGGCGCCAGCCTGGCGCGGGCGTTCAAGTGCGCCAATCGCGGTATCGGCGGGCGCCGGCATTACCGGATGGCGAGCGGGTGCGGTTTGCGTGGGCGGCATCGGCGGGCGTTTCCTTGGTTCTAAGGTTTGGTTCTAAGTTATGAGGCGTGATCGAACCGGATCATGAGCCCTGACGCAAGCGGGCAAGCAGCTTGACCCCGGCATAGCCGTCGGCCGGCTCGATGCCGGCGCGGCGCTGGAAATCGCGCACCGCGAGCGTTGTCGCCATGCCGATGCGGCCGTCGGCACCGCCGGTGTCGAAGCCGATCGCGGTGAGCCGGCGTTGGATTTCCTCGATTTCAGCCAATGTCGGCGCCGGTTCGCCACCGGGGAATTTTTGCACGAACGGCGCGCCGCCGACACAGCGGTCACCGAGATGGCAGAGTGCGAGCGCATAGGCCATGGAGGGATTATAGCTCTTGGCGGCAAAGAAATTCGCCCCGATCAGGAATGCCGGTCCGCCCGGCACCGGCACCCACGGTCGCGCCGTGGCGTCCGGTTGCGGGAAAGTATCGCCGTCGGCGCGGCGAGTGCCAAGCGCCTGCCACGCCGCGTAAGTGCGCGGCGCATTGCGGCCATGCTTGCTCGGCATATGCACTTCGTAGCCCCAATGTTCGCCGCGGCGATAATTGCCGCGCTCGACGAAGTAGCGCGCGGTGGAAGCGAGCGCATCGTCCGGCGGTCCGTAGGGCGAAATCTTGCCGTCGCCGTTGTAATCCATGCCGACATGCAGCCACACCTCGGGCATCCATTGGGTCGCGCCCATTGCGCCGGCCCAGGAGCCGATCATTTCGTCCGGCGTGCTCCAGCCGCGCTGGACGATCGCGAGCGCATTGATCAGTTCCTGCTCCCAATAAGCGCGGCGGCGGCGTTCGGCGAAGGCGAGTGTCGCCAGCGACGGGATCACCGGGCGCATGTGGTTCTTCTCGACGATCGGATCGTTGAACGCCGTTTCGATGCCCCAGACGCCGAGCATGAAGGCCGGCTCGACGCCGAAGTCCCGCTCGATCCGCGACAACAGCGCCGCGTATTGCGCCGCCTTTTCCTTGCCGGCGGCGATCTTCCAATCCGAGGTCGCGCGGTTGAGATATTGCCAAAGCTGGAGGCCGAATTCGGGCTGGTGGCGGATCGCCTCAAGCCCGGCTGTGTCGGGCTTTAGTCCATTCATGACCTGCGCGTATGTCTCCGGCGCGATGCCGCGGGCGATCGCCTTTGCGCGAAACGTGGCGATCCACTGCTCGAACGACGCGTTTTCCGCGTCCGCTCTTCTCGACAACAGCGCTGCCGCAAACGCGCCGGCGATGGCCTTTAACGATGCGCGTCGGGCAGCGCTCGGCGCTGATGATCGTGATTTCCTTGCGCGCACGGTGGCGTTCGCTTTCCTGCCGGGAGACCGCCGGATGTTCCGAGGCTGCATCGGCCTGCATCATCATATCAGGCGGGATGGGGGAACTCGCGACCATCGGGTCGCTGACGACGCGGCCGCGGCCGCCGATCAGCCGTTCATACGCCGCAATCAACGTCATATACGGATTGACGTAGATCCAGCCCTGCCGCGTCGGCACCTGCACGTTGAAATGCAGGTGATACGAAGTGCCGCCCTCGTGTGCGCCGTAATTGCCGACTTGCCCCAGCACGTCACCTTCGTGGAGCGCGCGGCCGCTGATCATGCCTGCTGCATCCAGTCTGTGCGGGTTCAAGTGCAGATAGCGAAAGCGGACATGCTCCCCCGGGGTGTCGACCACAAGATAAAGCGCCTCGTCGCCGGGCGTCCGCAAGGCGACCCCGTCGCGCACCGCGACCACATCGTCCTGGTAGGGCTCGCAGCGCCCGGCCTCCGCATTGCGCAGCTTGCATGTGCTCGGCCTGATGTCCTCGCCTTGGTGGCCGAGGCCGGCCGGGCATTGCGTCATCCGGTAATGCCGGTGTTCGCAGAAGTTATCGCGCCACGGATAGGCGTAGTTCTTTGCTTCGTCGTTGAACAACGTCAGCTCGTTGACGCGGCAGCGATAGGTCGCGTCCCTGCCGTGACCACCAAGCGCGACGCGTCCGGTTAGATCGCAGTTGCCCCAATTCATGAACGACTGCGAGTTGACGTAGGCGGGCGCCCGCGAAATGGGAAAGCGGATGGCCGAATAGACCGTGGTGTCGGCACGGCCGCCGCGGCCCGCCATACCGGTTCCCGGCAATAGGTCGCCCGGCGCGTAATAGGTAAAGTTCGGCGCGGTCTGCTCCGGCAGGCCGGTGGTCGTTTGCGTTGCGGGCGGCGGCGCGGATTGCGGCGAGCCGCCGGCGATGTGCAGCGACTTGACGAACGCGACCGCAATTTGATCCGCGGCGCGGCATGACAACCAATGTGGTCGTCTGCCTCCGTCCGAGCAAAGGATCGAAACGAAATACGGCGCGCCGAAGCGGGTGAAGACATAGCGCAGCCGGTTTTCCAGCATGACGCGGCGAATGCCGGGAAATTGGCTTTCAAGCTGTGGCACCGGATCGCCGGCATCGCTCGGCGCGCCGTCAAGTTCATAGATGAGCGTGGAGGCGGAAATCTCCACACTGACCGGGCGCAGGGAATCCCGCCGCGCCGCGGAAAACGCGGCATCGTAGCCGGACGGGCCGGGGAGGAAAAAAGTCGGAGGGCTAAAGTCGGAAAAGTATACGCCGCTGTCGCCGGCGGCATTCTGGACCTGGTCGCGCAAAAACGCGGATGTGTCGAACGGCAGTAAGACGGGAACGCCGCTTGCGGCAATGTTCGGCAGGATTCGTCCGGTCGCGGCGTTGAGCCGTGCGAGCGCATCGGGCGGGTTCGCTCCGGCAGAGTCGTCGCGTGCGGAAAATTGCTCCAAACCGGCCAGCGCCGCGCGTGCCGCGTCCCAGTCGACGGTAACGGACGTGATGCGCGGGCTTTTCATTTCCGGCTCCGCCGGCGGCGGGGCTGGCGTTGGCGCCGGCTGTTTCGAAATTTCCGGGGTAGAGTTTTGCGCGGTGTCCTGCGGCGTTTCCTGCGCGGCAGCCGGCATGGCGGAAGATCAGCGCGGCGACGCAGCAAAGCGGCAACGCGTCGCGCAGCGTCATCATTGATGCGCCGCCTCGAGTTTCTCGGGTGCTTGGAGTTTGGCGACCAGCTGGTCGAGGCTGCCGGCAAAGCTTTCGACGTCGAAATTCAGCGGATCGTCGTGGCCGTTCGGGATGCCGGAGTTGATGGCGGCATGGAAGGCCGGGATCATCCAACGCTCGCCCCTGACACTGGCGATGACATAAAGGAGCGCCAGCCGGTCGTATTGTACGGCGGTGAAAGCCGGGCTTGGCGTCTGCGCGTCGTTGCGCCGGCTATGCCTGGGAGCGCTGCGCCGCGGCTGAATGAGCTCGGTGTGGATGAACAGTCCTTTCAAAGCGCCGGCGAAATTCGCGGCTTGCTCGAACCGCGTCTCGCGCCATGGAATGCTCAGCTCGTGATCGAGCAGCATGGCGCCGGTGCGGTTGACGACGACATGCGCCTTGCCCCAGCCGTCCGAACATTTGAAATCGTCGAGATTGTTGATGTCGGAATTGGTGTCGATATCGGCGGGAAACGCTCTTCGTCCGTAGTTAGGCCCGCTGGTGTCGTGGATCACGAAGTATCGCGCGGTGACCGCGTCGGGATCGTTGTCATCGGCATGCGACAGCGGCGTCCACAGATAGGCGGCAAAGTCGGACTGCAGATCCTGCTCGGCAAGAAACGCGGCAAGCGCGTCGCGACTGGGCAGACCGGTCGTCGTGCCGATGCGGCTTGCGAGCCCGTCAGGCAAGCTTTCGAGCGTCGGCGCGAGGTTGCGCGACGCGTCCATGCCGCGCATCAGGCACCGCGCCTGATCAATGGGTTCGCCGCGAAAGCTCAAGAGCGACAGGTCGAAGGAACAAGCGCCCATGGTCTTGACGTAAAACGGCGGCCGGAAATGGTGCGGCTTGCATTCCGTGCTTGACGCGGTCCGGGAAAACGCGCCGAGAAAGCCAAGCCCGGCTGCAATAAAATAAACAAGCCGGCGAGAGGTATTGACTTTGGCGTTTGGCGCAATGCCCACGGGTCTCATCCAAAGAAAACGCGAACCTCGCACTATCCCCGTCAACGCGGATACTGCCAAGCAGTGCCATCGCGCCGGAGCGGAAAATGCAGAGAAAAGTTTCTCCACCGTCGCTATTTCAGAGAATGCGACACATCCTATTAATGGTTGTTCATGCTGCGAGCCCGAAGCGCGCGTGTTCGGCACGCATAGCGGCCTTGTAACCGGCGCCAACCGGGGCCTCTTACTCGGCTCCGGTTTGCGGTCTATCTTCAGTGAGATCGTTTCCAGCGCGACCTAGCGCGAAGGAGTTGGTAATGGATCAAGTCCTTGAACGGCGGGCGACGCCCGAAAGCGTCCCGGCAATCGAAGCGACGCTTAATTACCTCATGGACACCGGCGAGAAGATCGTCACCGAAGCCGGCGCCGGCGGAACCGCCGACCAGCGCGGCGGCAAGCTCGATCCGCGCCGGGTTTTGATCCGCAACGGCCGTCCGAGCGCCCGCGATCTTGTCCTCGACCGCGAGGGCTTCCGCTTCGTGCGCCACGACACCGAGGTGGCCGATTTCTACGACGAGGCGCAGGTGCGCCGGGTTTATTACCCGGAGATGGAAGCGCTGGTGAAGGCCGAGAGCGGCGCGTCCCGCGTTGTCGTATTCGACCACACCTTGCGCACCGCGGACGATGCGCTGCGCGAGCAACTCAAGATCCGCGAAGTCGTGCCGCGCGTGCACAACGATTATACCGAGTGGTCAGGTCCGCAGCGCGTGCGCGATCTGCTGCCCGACGAAGCCGACGAACTGCTGCGCCGGCGCTTCGCCATCGTCCAGGTGTGGCGCCCGATCCGCCACCCGGTCGAAAGCTTTCCGCTCGCGATCTGCGACGCCCGCAGCGTTTCGGCCGACAATCTCGTCGTCTCGGAACGGCGTTATCCGAACCGCGTCGGTCAGACGTACGCCATCACCTACAATCCCAACCACGAGTGGTTCTGGTTCCCGCATCAGCGCCGCGAAGAAGCGATCGTGTTCAAGGTTTATGATTCGCTCAAAGATGGCCGCGCGCGTTGGACGGCGCATACCGCCTTCGACGACCCGACCGCGCCGCCGAATGCGCGTCCGCGCGAAAGCATCGAAATCCGGACGCTGGCATTTTTCTAGGTTCTGCAACTCGTCATTGCGGGTCACGGCGCGGCAACCGGGCAGGCGGTCCGGCGATTTCCTTTTGCGTTGGCGGCGCGGACCTGGCTACAACGTGCTGGCGCGATCAATCCGGCATCGCGAAGCCGATGGGAGACAGAACGTGCGGCACGCGCTCAAAAATCCTCCGATCAACCTCGGAACCTGGATCGAAGAAAACAAAGCCAATCTCAAGCCCCCGATCGGCAACCGGCAGTTCTTCAAAGGCGACTGGCAAAATCTGCTGGTCATGATGGTAGGCGGTCCGAACTATCGTCCGGACTATCATGACGACCCCGGCGAGGAATTGTTCATTCAGCTTCGCGGCGATCTGACCCTCAACTTGCTCGACCCGGTGACGCGCGAGCGAAGCGCAGTGACGGTGCGCGAGGGCGAGATGTATCTTCTGCCGTCACACGTGAGGCATTCGCCGCAGCGGCCGGAAGGGTGCATCGGCTTGGTCGTCGAACGCTATCGGCAGCCGGGGGAGGTCGATGCGCTCGAATGGTACGACGAGGCCGGCAATCTTGAGTTTCGCGGCGAATTCCTGGTCGCCAATATCGAGGAGGATCTGGTCAAGGTGCAGGCTGCGTGGAAGCAATGGGTTCGCAAGAACGACCGCAAAATTCCGACCATCTGGCGGGTCGGCGCCCCGATCGACGCAACGATGGCGCCGGCGTGAGGCATGCTGCTTTTTGTTGACGCAACCGACCGGACAACGGCGCAGGAGAGCTAATCGTGGCGCGTACTATCTTCAATAATCCGGCCTTGCCGCGATCGAAGTCGCCGCATTCCAATGCGGTCCGGATTGGCGGCCTTATTTTCGTTTCCGGCTTTCCGGGTTACGACGAGAACGTCCAGGTGGCGAAGGGTGATTTCGCGGCCCAGATGCGCCAGGCTCTCAAGCACATCAAGGCGACACTCGAATATGCCGGCAGTTCGATCGACAAGATCGGGAAGGTCAACATCTACCTCGACCGCCGGGCCGATTTCGACGAGCTCAACGAGATTTACAAGGAGTTCTTCGGTTCCGACCCGTCGCAATGGCCCGCCCGCACCACGGTCGAGGCGCGGCTGCCGCGCAAGGATTTTTTGCTCGAGATCGATTGCGTCGCCGAGGCGTGACGCGCGCCGGCGCTCTTGCCATCTGCGTTATCCGGCGGGCGGGGCCGCCGCACCCGGATTCCATCCCGGCATGTTCGAGAATGTCTCGGCGTAGGAGTGCGAAAACGCCTCGATGACGTTTCCGAAGGGGTCTTCGCAATAGACCAGTCGATAGGGCCGCCCCGGCAGGAAGGTGAAAATCCGGGTTCGCCGGCGTCCGCCGCCGCCCACGATCCGCGCCACCAGCGCGTCGAGGTCGGGGTCGGTGATGCACAGATGGAAGACGCCGGTCTGCCAGTAGTGAAAGTTGTCGGGCGGCGGCACGACGGGCGGGTCGAGAAACTGAAAGAGCTCGAGCCCGACGCCGTTGGCCGAGAGAAGGTGCGCCTGGTGGGCGCGCGTGAATTGCGGGCCGAAAATTTCCCGGACTTCGGGGATGTGCGGCTGATATTCGATGAGCCGGCGGAAGATGAGCCGGAAACCCATCACGGACCCGTACCAATCGATGGCGCGATCGATATCGGGGACCGTCATTCCAACGTGGTTGAACGCGAGCGGTGCGGCCATTCGAGGCCCCTCTGCGCGATTTTGGCGAAAAACGCCCGCTACTTCGCCCGCTCGACGTAAGAGCCGTCGGAGGTCATCACGACGATCTTGGTACCGGTGGTGACGAAGGGTGGCACCATCGTGCGCACGCCGTTGGAAAGCACCGCGGGCTTGTAGGACGACGCCGCGGTCTGGCTCTTGATCGCCGGCTCGGTTTCCACGACTTCGAGGACGGCACGCGGCGGCAGCTCGATGGCGACCGGATTGCCCTCGTGCAAGCTCAGCGTCACTTCCATCTCCGGCTGAAGATAGGCGGCGAGGTCGCCGACGATGTCCGGGGATACCGCGACCTGATCGTAGCTTTCCATGTTCATGAAATGGAAGCCTTCGCCGTCCTGATACATATATTGGTGCTTGCGGTCCTCGACGAAGGCGCGCTCGACCTGTTCGGTGGTCTTAAAGCGCAGCGACAGCTTCACCCCGTCGGCGATGCGCCGGACGTCCATCTGGGTCACCGGGGTGCCCTTGCCGGGATGGATATTCTCGGTCGCCACAATGACGCCGAGCTTGCCGTCGACCTCGACGATATTGCCTTTTCTGAGCGAACTGGCGATGACTTTCACGTATGCCTCGTTGGAATCTCAATTCGGGCCGCACCATACCGATCTTGCGCCCGACCGCCACATATTTCCTTAGGGCGCCGCGAGCAAGCGCATGTCCAAAAACGTCCCGGCCGCTTCGCCCTATTGGGCCGCCCGCGTGCATGCCGACCGGCGGCCGTTCCTGCTGGGGCGGGGCCGTATTGTTGCGGCATTGCGGGCGTGGTTCGCAGCCCGGGATTTCGTCGAGGTCGAGACCGGCGCGCTGCAGCGCTCGCCGGGCAACGAGACCCATCTGCACGCCTTCGCAACGACGCTGGCCGCGCCAGGCGGCGCCCGGTCGCCGCTTTATCTGCGCACCTCGCCGGAATTCGCCTGCAAGAAGCTTTTGGCGGCCGGCGAGCGCCGCATCGTTGAATTCGCCAAAGTGTTCCGCAACCGTGAGCGCGGCGCGCTGCATCATCCGGAATTTACGCTGCTCGAATGGTACCGCGCCGCCGAACCCTATACGGCGCTGATGGAGGATTGCGCGGCAATTCTGGCGCTGACCGCGGAAACCGCCGGTGCGAGGGAACTGAGCTTTCGCGGCCGCACGGCGGATGCGTTCGCCGAGCCTGAGCGCCTCACCGTCGCGGACGCCTTTACTCGGTTCGCCGGCATCGATCTGCTCGCGACTTTGTCCGCCGGCGCGCCCGACCACGAGGCGCTTGCCCGGGCCGCGCGTGGCGCCGGCATCCGCGTCGGCGACGATGACGGCTGGGGCGACATTTTCAGCCGCGTGCTGGTGGAAAAGATCGAAAGCAAGCTCGGCATCGGCCGCGCCACCATTCTCGACCGATACCCGGCGGCGCAGGCGGCGCTGGCAAAGCCCGCGGCGGACCCGCGTGTCGCCGAGCGGTTCGAGCTTTACGTCTGCGGCGTAGAACTGGCCAACGGCTTCGCCGAACTGACCGATCCGGTCGAGCAGCGGGCGCGGCTTGAGCGCGAGATGGCGGAGAAGGAGCGCATCTACGGCGAGCGCTACCCGCTCGATGCGGATTTCCTTGCCGCGCTTTCGGCCATGCCGCAGGCTTGCGGCATCGCGCTCGGCCTCGAGCGGCTGGTCATGCTGGCGACCGGCGCCGCGCGCATCGAGCAGGTGTTGTGGGATCCGCTGCCATGAAATCCGCTGCCGTCAAATCCGCTGCCAGCAAATCCCGATCCGGCACCTTGCGCGGCGTCGACGAACTTTGCGAGCGCTCGCTGGTGCCGCGCGAAACGCTTGGTGCGCTGGCAGAGGTCGCTTCGCGTTACGCGATCGCGATCACGCCGGCGGTGGCGGACCTGATCGACGTCAACGATCCACATGACCCGATCGCGCGGCAATTCGTGCCCGACCCCCGCGAGCTCACGCAGACGGCGCAAGAGCACCCCGACCCGATCGGCGACGATCCGTTCAGCCCGGTCGAAGGCGTCGTGCATCGTTATCCCGATCGCGTGCTGTTGAAGCTTGTCAACGTCTGCGCCGTCTATTGCCGGTTCTGCTTTCGCCGCGAGATGATCGGGCCGGGCCGGGGCGGGCTGTCGTCAAAGACGCTCGCGGCGGCGCTCGATTACATCGGCGCGCACCCGCAGATCTGGGAAGTGATCTTAAGCGGCGGCGACCCGCTTGTCGTCTCCGCGCGACGCCTCGCGGACGTGGTGGCACGGCTTGCGGCGATCCCCCAAATCAAAGTGATCCGCGTCCATACGCGCGTGCCGGTGGTCGCGCCCGAACGCATCAACACCGCGCTTGTTCGCGCTTTGCGCGCGCGCGGCAAGGCGACCTTTGTCGTGCTCCACGTCAATCATCCGCGCGAATTGACCGCGAAGGCGCGCGCGGCCTGCGCGCGATTGGTCGATGCCGGCATTCCGATGCTGTCGCAATCGGTGTTGCTGTGCGGCGTCAACGACGATGCCGAAACGCTGGGCGCGCTGATGCGCTCGCTGGTCGAGTGCCGCATCAAGCCCTATTACCTGCATCATGCCGATTTCGCGCCCGGCACCGCGCATGTGCGCACCGGTATCGCCGAAGGCCAGGCGTTGATGCGGACGCTGCGCGGGCGTTATTCCGGGCTATGTCAGCCGACCTACGTGCTCGACATTCCCGGCGGCTACGGCAAATCGCCGATCGGGCCGGGCTATGTAAGCGAAGCCGGAGGAATGGTCGAAGATTTCAATGGGCAGCGCCACATTTATCCGCCGCGGCGCTGACAATTCGCTCGGTCTTTATTCTCATCCTGAGAGACGCGCCCCCGACTTGATCGGGGGAGAATGGTCACGATCAGGCAACGGCCTTTTGCAGCGTCGGAAAGAACACCGCCGTCTCGAACCCATAACCGCAGGTTTCGCACGACCAGGTGTGGCGCACGCAGCGCTCGTTGAGGTGCTCGGACCAGTCGGGCGCAAGGAGCCACGCGCTGCATTGCGGGCAGATATTCTTCTCGTAGGTGACGAGCCGTCTCCGAGCCGCTGTATCGGTGTGCAGTGCCATGATTTTTCTCCTGCTCACCCCTCCCGGAGCGAAGGTTTAGGCCGGGTCTGTGGCTTTCCGATGACCCTCTCGCGTCGCCGGACCGGCAGCGGAACGAAGCTTATGCGACACGCGCGGCGGGTAGATCGGGTATTCGTTAAAATGTCCTGGAAGCGGCGCGGACCAGCACCAATTGGAGGAGAGCGATTTGATCAATTCTTACAGGTGTAGCCATGATGTTGATCCGCTCCCAAACCTTTGCACTTGCGGTGTTGTTGCTGTCGGCAACCGGCGCGGCGGCGCAACTACCCCCGCCGGTCGTCGGCCCGCCGGCGCCGAACCTCAACCCGAGCAGTTCGTTTGTTGTGCCGCAGCAAAGCGAAGTACCGGTGTCGCCGGCGTCGCCCGGATCGGTGTTCTCGACCGGCGCCAATCTTGCCGGGACCAATGAGGTGGTCAATCCGGCGCACAGCGTGTTTCACTCGCACCACCGGCGGCATCATCATTACGCCGAGTAACGACGTCGCGATCGGTGCACTGCAATAAAGTTCCGGGCTCGTCTTGTCTGGGCCACGCCGTTGCTGCGTTGCGCCCGGCGACGCCCCAATCCAGCGACGCTTCCGATGAAGCGTCAGGTTCCGGGCAGAACTGGCTGAAGTGTGCTGCCGATCACATCGCCCTTGGCGGTTCGGGGGTAATTCAATGGCCATCGAATAAGCAAAAGAGGTGGTCTTATGAGAAAGCTTCTGACTTCTGCTGTGGCGGTTGCGGCAATCGGTGCGGGTGCGGTCGGCTTGTCCAGCACGGCCGAGGCGCACTGGTATGGACCGGGCTGGGGCTGGGGTCCGGCGCCGTTCGTGGCGAGCGCCATCGTCGGCGGCGCGGTGGCTGCTGCTGCGACTGCGCCCTATTACCAGCCTTACCGCTACTACGGGTACTATGCTCCGGCCTGCCAACCGGTGTGGAACGGCTACAACTGGGTGCGCGCTTGCTACTGACGGCGCGCAGCATCATCGAAAGCGACGAGAGAGGGTCTGCCGGCCGGCAGGCCCTTTCTTGTTGGTCACGCGTCCGGGCATCCAGGCCGCGCGTCGAGGCTGCGGCCGCGGCGAGAGACCGCCTCAAAGTTTGTCAGAAAACAAATGGGGCGCCGTCGTACAGCACGATCAGCCACACGACTAAGCCGGCTATGAACAAACCGAAGCCGGTATGTGCCAGCCAATGGTCGTGTTTCCAATCGTCCCCCGCGGACCGGCGGGGACGCGTATCAAACATAGCCATAATCAAACGATACGCACGCGTCACCAGCCGCGTCGAGTAGCGCGGCGTCGGTTCGGCAACGAAATCCGCGGGCAGCTTTAACAAAGCTGCGTTTCCGGCCAATAAAATTGTCTGGAATTCGAGCGCCGCCGATTGCCGGCCAGGCTTGATTCACTGGCGCGCCCTACGGGAATCGAACCCGTGTTTCCGCCGTGAAAGGGCGGCGTCCTGGACCGCTAGACGAAGGGCGCGTGGCCGCGCGCTAACGGCGCGGCGGCGAGGGCGCGACATATAAAGAGGATTAGCTTGGAGCGCAATTGAACCGGCCGCCAACTGGGTCGGCGATTCACCAATGTCCGGTATTGGGCATCGACTGCCAAGGTTCCTTTGGCGGCAGCGCCGCGCCTTTTTGCAATAGCTCGATCGAATGTTTGTCGGGCGAGCGCACGAACGCCATCACCCCGTCGCGCGGCGGCCGGTTGATGGTGACGCCGGCCTTCATCAGCTTCTCGCAGAGCGCATAGATGTCGTCGACCTCATAGGCGAGATGGCCGAAATAGCGCGCCTCGCCGTAATCCTCATCGCCGTCCCAGTTATGGGTGAGTTCGACTTCCAGCCCGGGACGGCCCATGGACTTGGTTTCCTCGACCAGCTTCTCGTCGCCGGGGGCGGCGAGGAACACCAGCGTGAAGCGGCCCTTGTCGTCGACCCGGCGGCGGGTCTCCTTCAGCCCGAGCTTGTTGCAGTAGAAATCGAGCGCGGCGTCGAGATTGCGCACGCGCAGCATTGTATGCAGATACCGCATGATGCCACCTTGGTATTGGATTGCCGTTGTCCGAGAGCGGCAACCGCTCGGGATTGAAACCGATTATCGCTCCGCTATCCGGTGCGGCACGACCTTTTTCCGAAAACCGGGCGCCCCTGTTCCGGATCACGCTCGGGGTTGCGGCTGAAGTATGTATGACATTGATCGGAGGCTAGAAAGCATGGCCGCAGCCGACCTCGATAACGCCGTCGCCGAACTCACGGACTTGGTCCGGGCGGCCAAAATCGTCCTTCCGTTCACCGGCGCCGGCATCTCGACCGAATGCGGCATCCCCGATTTTCGTTCGCCGGGCGGCATCTGGACCAAGAACCGGCCGATCCCGTTTGACGAATTTCTCGGCAGCCAGGAGGCGCGCAACGAAGCGTGGCGGCGCCGTTTCGCCATCGGCGAGGAGTTCGGGCAAGCCCGGCCGGGGCGGGGCCACGACGCACTCGCGAGCCTTTACCGCGGTGGCAAGGTGCCGGCGGTGGTGACGCAGAACATCGACAACCTGCATCAAGCCTCTGGCATCGCACCCGAACACGTTATCGAGCTGCACGGCAACACCACTTACGCGTTGTGCCTCGATTGCGAGCAGCGCTACGAAGTGTCTTGGGTGCGCGAACGCATGGCGGCGGGCAACGGTTGCGCACCGGACTGCCCGGCCTGCGGCGGCTTCATCAAGACTGCGACCATTTCGTTCGGCCAGCCGATGCCCGACGCCGCAATGCGGCGCGCCGAAGAGCTGACGTTGTCGTGCGATCTGTTTCTGGCGATCGGCTCCTCGCTCGTGGTTTGGCCGGCGGCCGGATTCCCTTTAATCGCCAAGCGCAACGGCGCCCGGCTGATCATCATCAACCGCGAGCCGACCGATTTCGACGACATCGCCGACCTCGTAGTGCGTGGCGATATCGGCACCGTGCTCGAGCCATTCGTCGATCGCGCGTCATCCACCGATGTTCACAGGCTGTGACGCTTTTCGCACTGTGTTGCATTTTTGTGCTTTTCCGGAGGATGGCGGGTGTTATCTTCAATTCAAGAGATTCGTTTCCTTGATGCGCCCGCTCGGGGCGCCGGCACAAAAACGACGGCGGTCACGGCGTCATGGCGTCGGACGGAATTGAACAAGAACCAACCGAGACGTTGCTCGGGCCGGACGTCGATCTCAGCGATGAGACGGCCGCCAACGTCATCGAAGTATCCGGCGTCATCAAATGGTTCGATGTTGCCAAGGGTTATGGCTTCATCGTTCCCGACAACGGCATGGCGGACGTGCTGCTGCACGTGACCTGCCTGCGCCGCGACGGTTATCAGACCGCCTATGAAGGCGCGCGGGTGATCTGCGAGGTGCTGCCGCGGCCCAAGGGACTGCAAGCGTTCCGCGTCATCTCGATGGATGAATCGACAGCGATCCATCCGGCGCAGATGCCGCCGCCGCGAACCCATGTTACCGTGGCGGCCACGAGCAGCCTCGAACGGGCGCAGGTAAAATGGTTCAATCGGCTTCGCGGCTTCGGCTTCCTCACGCGCGGGGAGGGGACGCCGGACATTTTCGTCCACATGGAGACCCTGCGCCGGTTCGGCATCACCGAGTTGCGCCCCGGCCAGTTCGTCCTGGTCCGCTACGGGCCGGGCCCGAAGGGCCTCATGGCCGCCGAAGTGCAGCCGGAGAGCGGATCGCTCGGTCCCGCTTCGCATTAGCGGCGCTTGCCGCCACTATTGTCCTTATCTTCGGTTCCCTGATGGTCTGCGCGCCTGCGCGCGCGGCCGGAGAAGCGACCATCGAGATCGTCAGCAAGACCGGCGTTCATGCCTTTACCGTCGAGCTTGCCACCAACGACGCCGAGCGCGAGCGCGGTCTAATGTTCCGCAAGGAACTGCCCGAGGGCCACGGCATGCTGTTCGATTTCGCCGAAGACCGGCCGGTCGCCTTCTGGATGCACAACACCTACATCCCGCTCGACATGATCTTCATCCGCGGCGACGGCAGCATTTTGCGCATCGCCGAAAGGGCCGAGCCGCTGTCGGACCGCCTGATCCCGTCCGGCGGTCCGGTCCGCGCGGTTCTCGAGGTCATCGGCGGCACGGCGCGCAAGCTCGGCATAGCGCCGGGCGACCGCGTCGAAAGCCCGATTTTCGGCACGGCCCATTGAACCGGCGCGCTTGCGGCGCGGTTGCTGCAAGCCTTTGAAACGTGTATCCAACGGCGCGCTAGTGGAGCGGATTTGACATTCGCTATTCCCAGCCGCGAACTCATGAAGCGAATGTCAAATCCAAAGCTCCACTAATACTTGTGTTTCCCAGTGGCCCATTTGATTCTAACATTCCCATGAGAGACTGCCGAGCTGCGATGCGAATGTTAGAATCGGGCCACCAGGCGGGGTATAGCGCAGCCTGGTAGCGCGGCAGTTTTGGGTACTGCAGGTCGCAGGTTCGAATCCTGCTGCCCCGACCATCCGCCGTCGCTGCGCTTCGGCGGGACTAGTCCGCCCGCAGCCTCTGCGAGTGCAGCGACGGCAGATGTCGCGCCGTAGCCTTGGCGAAGGCGGACTTTATAGCTCGCTCGTTGGAGCGTCGGCGTGAAGTACGTTTATATTTTGCGCAGCCAAAGTAATCCGGAAAGGGTTTACGTCGGTTGTTCGGCTGATCTTAAACGGCGATTGGTCGACCATAATGCGGGTCTTTCGGCGCACACTA
>CAWGWO010000019.1:0-108076 GCA_963826295.1 uncultured Alphaproteobacteria bacterium | reverse complement strand
ATAAGTTTGTCCCATGGACGCTTATGACCTACGTTGGCTTTTCGGATCACGCGAAAGCGGATAAATTTGAAGCCTACTTGAAGACTGGTTCCGGCAGGGCCTTCTCAAAGCGGCATCTTTAGCCTCGATCGGCGCAAAGAGTTATCAGCCATGACCGCCCGTATCTATAAGCCGGCCCGCAATGCGATGCAGTCCGGAAAGGCCAATACCAAGGAATGGGTGCTCGATTACGAACCGGAGAAGCCGCCGACCATCGACCCGCTCATGGGTTGGACGAGTTCGACCGACATGAAGCAGGAAGTGCATTTGAGCTTCGACACCAAGGAAGAAGCGATCGCATTTTGCCAACGCGAAGGCATCCCTTACCAGGTATTCGAGACCAAGCCGCCGGTTCGCCCGCGCGTCTCCTATTCCGACAATTTCGCCTATCCGCGCCGCGAAGCCTGGACGCACTGACGCAATCGCATCAGCCTAAGCGTAGCGTCTGTCGGCGGGGTTGGCGGGCGATTGCCGGCTCTGCGACGCGGCGCGTTGCCGCAATAGTGAAACGAAACGCTCCTCCGGCATCGGCTGGCCGAGCAAAAATCCCTGGCCGTAATCGCAACCCATACTGACCAGAGCGAGCGCGTCGGAGGCCTTCTCGATGCCGATTCCGACCGCGGTGCTGCCGAAGCTGTGTGCCAGATCGATGACCGTCTTGCACAGCGGCGCATTGACCTTGTCGGTACCGCAATCGGCGACGAAGGTGCGGTCGAGCTTGAGTTCGGCAAACGGCAATTCCTTTAGCCGCACCAGCGAAGAATAGCCCCGGCCAAAATCGTCGATGGCAAGTTGCACATTGAGCGGCTTGAGCTTGCGGGTAAGCTCGTTCGCAAGCGCCAGGTCGGAGACAATCTGCTCCTCCATGACGTCGATGATGACGCCCGGCCACTTCTCGAATTGCGGCCGATAAGCCCCCACGATCTCCACCACCGGGACTTTGATCAATGCATTGACCGGAATATTGACGGCAAGCCGCAAATTGACGCCGAGCTTGGCGAAGCTGAGATTGGCTTTCAGGCCGCGCGTCAGCGCTTGTTCGGAAAGCGTGATCAGCTCCGACTCCTGGGCGCCGGGCATGAACGCATTCGGTGTCAGTACCCCATATTGCGGGTGCCGCGCGCGGGCGAATGCTTCGACGCCGACCAGCTGCTTTTTGCGCAGGTCGATCTTCGGCTGGTACCAGAACTCGATCCAGTCGTTGCGCAGCGCTTCACCGAGATCGAGACGCGCGGCCAGTGCGGGCGGGTCCCCGAGTTTGAGCCGCTGCAGGATTTTCACGATGCTGGTGGTTTCGAACGGCTTCTTGAGCCCGGGCAACATGTGCAGCCGGTGCTGGTCGCCGATGCTTTTGACGTGCTCGAGCACCGCCGAGCCGCGGCTGCTCACCAGCTGTACGAATCCGAAATAGCCGCTTCTGCCGAGCGCGGCCACGCATTCGATGGCCTCGGTCGAACTCGAGACCGACGTTGAGGAAAACGAGGTCGGGCGAGCGCCGGGCCATCGCGGAGCGAAAGCTCTGGCCGTCGGCGAACTCCTCGGTATTGACGCCGGCGCCGTGGAGGACGAGCGATAAAAAATGCCGGATGCTGGCGTCGCCGTCGACGACGAAGCACAACGGCGCGCGGGCGCCGTCGCCACGTCCCCCGACAGCGGCCTGCGCCGTTCCTGAAGTTGCAGATTTCAGCTGCGCCGCTGCTGTGCTCATCGTCCGTTCAACCGCCCCGGCGCGTATAATCTAAGGAAATTGTTAATCGGCGGTTTCGGGCCTCGGCCGATCGCCTAGCCTTCGGCGTGCAGCGTCGTGCCCGCGACCGTCACCGGCTTGGCGTCGATCAGCACGAACGCCATGACGCACGGCTTGTCGCCGCGATTGACCCAATTGTGGATCGTGCCGCGCTGCACGAGGACGTCACCGGCTTGCAGATGCACTTCGCTGCCATCGAGCTCCATGTCGATCCCGCCGGAAATGACGATGGCATAGTCGACGGAATCGGTACGATGCCGGCGCGGCGAGGCGCCGGGTGCAAATTCGATCACCCGGAATACGCTGCCGCCGGCAAGCGTCAGGCCGACCTTGCGCGCGCCGGCGTCCTCCGTGCCCGAATTGTCGGCCGGCGTCCGGTCCGTGGTCCAGATTACGCTCGCTGTTATGCCGGGGCGCGACGAATAGTTGTTCTTGGTCATTTCGTCGGTGGTCACGACTGCGCGCCCGTGTTCGTCGTGGCCGGTTACAACGCGGCGTACTTGCAGACTCATAAGCTTAGCCTCCCTGGTAAATGCTTTTGCAAACGGTGGGTGAATGCCGCAATGCCGGCGACCGGGCGGGACACGAAGTCGTGACCGCGCGGTGCGCGGGCCTGGCGGCAATTGTGATTGGCGGCGCAGGCGCGCCGGCCGTAAGCCTCAGCCGTTGCACAGCCGCCGCCTGGAGTGCGGAGAAATCTTCGGAGGGACAGATGGGAAGCCTGCGCGCACTGCTCGTTATTCCTTTGGTCGGCTTTGCGATCGGCGCCGCGCGCGCCGAAGAGCCCGCTGTCGTGATACCGGCGCCGACGCTGGACGCGACCGCCCCGGACGGCGCCGGCGCGCAGAAGGTCATATTGGCCGGAGGCTGCTTTTGGGGCGTCCAGGCGGTGTTTCAGCACACCAAGGGCGTAACGTCGGCCGTCTCCGGTTATGCCGGCGGCGACAAGACCACCGCGCAATACGAAACCGTCAGCGGCGGCCGTACCGGTCATGCGGAATCGGTGTCGGTGACGTTCGATCCCCGGCAAATTTCCTACGGCAAGATTTTGCAGATTTATTTCTCCGTCGCCCACAATCCGACCGAGCTTAACCGGCAAGGGCCGGACACCGGCACGCAATACCGCTCGGAGATCTTCTACACCAACGACGACCAAAAGCGCGTCGCCAGTGCCTACATAGCTCAGCTCGACAAGGCGCATGTCTTTCCGCGGCCGATCGTGACCCAGCTCGAGCCCCTGCGCGGCTTCTATCCCGCGGAAGATTATCACCAGGATTTTGCCGTGCTGCATCCGTCCTATCCGTATATCGTGTTCAACGACCTGCCTAAGGTCGATAATCTGAAGCGGTTGTTCGCCGGCGTCTATCGCGACACGCCAGTCACCGTGATGGCGTCGAGCAAACCCAGCGAGTAGCTATTTTCCCCCGTCCCTGTTGAGGGGAGGGATGCAAGTTGCCGCGCCCGCCGTTGCCGGGTCGGCATCTATAGCCATCGACCCCGCCCCGAAGTATCGTAGTTTGTGAAGAGCCGCGATTCAGCCGGCCCCGCAAAAAACGCATACTTGGGAGGATGGCCATGGCCATGGCAACGACATACGCGCCGCTACCGCAGGCCGAACACAGTGCGCAACTTCGGAAGGCAGTGATCGCCTCGACGATCGGTACGACCATCGAGTGGTATGACTTTTTCATCTACAACATCGCGGCCGGGTTGGTTTTCGGCAGGATCTTTTTTCCCCATGAATCGCAGGTTGCGGGAACGCTTGCCGCCTTCGGCACCTATTTCGTCGGTTTCGCTGCCCGTCCGATCGGCGCGGCGATTTTCGGCCATTACGGCGATCGCGTAGGCCGCAAGGCGACGTTGATCGCGACGCTTCTGTGCATGGGCATCGCGACCTTCCTGGTCGCGTTCGTGCCGACCTACGCCTCGATCGGCATCTGGGGCGCGGTGATCTTGACGGTCCTACGGGCGGTGCAGGGGCTCGGCGTCGGCGGCGAATGGGGTGGCTCGGTGCTGCTGGCGATGGAATGGGCGCGCACCCACGGCCAGCGCGGATTTGTGGCCTCGTGGCCGCAGTTCGGCGTTCCCGCCGGGCTGTTCCTGGCGAATTTGGTGATTCTCGGTTTCAGCACCTGGTCCGGCGATCAATTCGCAGTGTGGGGCTGGCGCATTCCGTTTGCGCTTTCGATCGTCCTTGTCGGCATCGGTCTGTGGATTCGCCTCGGCATCCTGGAGACGCCGGTGTTCCAGAAGCTCTTGGACCAAAACAAAATCGAACGGACTCCGATCGCCGAGGTCATCAAAAGGCAACCCCGAGAGATCATCCTCTCCGCCTTACTGCGTATGTCCGAGCAGGCACCGTTCTACATCTACGCGGCCTTCATCTTCTACTACGCGGTGCACGCCCTGCAGATGAAACGGGACTTCATTCTCATCGCCGTGCTGGTAGCGGCTTGCGTCTCGTTCATTACCATTCCGCTCTCGGGCCACATCTCCGACCGCATTGGGCGCAGGAACATGTATCTGATCGGCGCCGCTCTCACCGGCCTGTTCGGATTCCTCTATTTCGGCATGGTCGATACCGCGATCCCGTCGGCCGTGTTCATCGCCATCGTGCTGTCGTTTATTCCGCACGATATCCAGTACGGACCGCAAGCAGCGCTGATCGCGGAATCGTTTACGCCGCGGCTGCGCTACAGCGGCTCCTCGCTCGGCTACCAGCTCGCCTCCCTCATCGCCGGCGGGCCGGCGCCGCTCATCGCCACGGCATTGTTCGCCGCCTATCATACCGGTTATGCGATCGCGATCTACATTGCCGCCTGCGCGGTCATAAGCCTGGTATCGGCGGCGTTCATGCCTGATTACACGGGCAAGGATATTTCGGCGGAGTATGATGCGTGACGCGATCCTCTTGTCATTGCGAGGAGCAAAGCGACGAACCAATCCAGCTCTTGTAGTGTACTAAAATCGGATTGCTTCGCTGCGCTCGCAATGAGCAACGGGAGTTTGGAAGGCGTAAACTCAGCGACGCTGGTGCGGCCGTTTTACCGCCAGCTTTGGTTTGTCGTCCTCGTCGCCATGGCGATTGGGGTCGCGCTCGGCCAATTCGACCCCGGCCTCGGCGCGCATATGGCGCCGCTCGGCGACGCCTTCATCAAGGCGATCCGGGTCCTGATCGCGCCCATCATCTTCTGCACGGTGGTTCACGGCATTGCCAGCATGGCCAACATGGCTAAAGTCGGCCGTGTCGCGCTCAAGGCGCTCATCTATTTCGAGGTGCTGACGACGATCGCCCTGATCATCGGGCTGATCGCCGTCAATCTGTTCCGGCCCGGCGCCGGGATGAATGTCGACCTGTCGCATCTCGACACGTCGAGCGTCGCCGCTTACCTCGAACAAACGCACCGGCGCACGACCGCGCAATTCCTGCTCAACATTATTCCCGATACCTTCGTCGGCGCGTTCAGCGAAGGCAACGTCCTGCAGGTTCTCTACGTCTCCGTGCTCTGCGGCTTCGCGCTTGGCTGGATGGGGCCGCCCGGCAAGCCGCTCACCGATCTGATCGAAGTCGCCTCGCGGATGTTCTTTCGCATCGTCGCGATCGTGATGTGGGCGGCGCCGATCGGCGCGTTCGGGGCCATCGCCTTCACCGTCGGCAAGTTCGGCACCGCTTCGCTGCTTTCGCTCGGCAAGCTGATAATCACCTTCTACATCACCTGCCTCATTTTCATTTTTGCCGTGCTGTGGCCGATCTGCCTGTGGTGCGGCTTCAGCTTGCTCAAATTCATCCGCTACATCCGCGAAGAATTGTTGATCGTGATCGCCACCACCTCCTCGGAAACGGTGCTGCCGCGCATGATCGGCAAGCTCGAGGCGCTCGGCTGCGAGGAGAGCGTGGTCGGGCTTGTCATCCCCACCGGCTATTCGTTCAACCTCGACGGTACGTGCCTTTATCTGGCGACCGCGGCGGTGTTTTTGGCGCAGGCCACCAATACGCCGCTTGGGCTCGAGCAGCAGATTGGGCTGCTGGCGGTGCTGCTGTTGGCCTCGAAAGGGGCCGCCGGGGTAGCGGGCGCGGCCTTCATCGTGCTGGCGGCGACGTTGTCGTCGGTCGGCACCATTCCGGTCGAGAGCGTGGCGCTTATTCTCGGCGTGCACCGGCTGCTGTCACAGGGGCTCACGCCGACCAACCTGATCGGCAACGGCGTCGCCACCCTGGTCGTCGCCAAGTGGGAACGGGCGCTCGACGTTCGCCGCATGCAGGCGGTGCTTGGCGGCGGCGATATCGCCGCCGGCCGCTCAAAGCCTTGAGCGCGTCCGCGAGGTTGGCGGAAGAGAGTGGGAGTCGAACCCACCAAAGACCGGCTCGCGGCCCCTCCCGGATTTGAAGTCCGGACGCCCCACCGGGGACGATTCCCTTCCACTGCCAGGCGCGGACGGCTGTTCATCCGCCGGGTGGCGGAACAGGTCAAGCCGGTGTTTGTTGATGCGGCGCAAATCCGCCCGGCGCAACGTCACGCCATGGCGGTCGAAGAATTCGAGAATCTGGATCGCGACCTTGCGCCCGTTGTCGAGCCGGTCGCGAAAAGCGGCTGCGGTGAATTGGCCGTTCGGCGCGGTTGCGGCGAGATCGGCGGCAATGTCGAGCATCTCGGCAACGGTGCCACGCAGAAAGAAATGGTCGTGCGCCACCTCGTCGACTTTGCCGAGACGGCTCGCCAGCTTGAACAGTCGCCGGACGTCGCTCTCGCCAACACCAGTCAGGCCGGCGATGTCGCGGACCCGCGGCGGCCGAAACCGTTCTTCGCCGGCAATCAAGGGCCCGACTTTGCGCCACAGCGCTTCTTCGGCCGCGGTCAGGCGGAGCTCATGGCCCGGCAAGCTGACCCAGGCGCCGTCGAGGGCGACCTCCTTGGCACGCGCCAGGCTTTGCAGCGCGGCGGCAAAGAGCGGCGCCGGCAAACGCGGCTCAAGCTGGAGGCGAAGCCGCTCCATGCCGATACCGGGCAAATCGGGATTATCGGCGTGAAAGCTGCCGAGCTTGTCGAGGACGCCCGACCCAAGCCGCAGCCAGTTCGCGCGCGACATGACGATGAAAGCGCCTTGCAGCGGAATGTGAACGAGCGCGAGCTTGGCGGCGAGGCGTTCGGCGTCGTCAGCGGCCAGCGCTCGATCGCGCGCGAACGCCGTCAGGTCGACGTATTGCGGTGCGCAGTCGCATAAGGCGGCGAGGGCGGCTTCGGGATCGCCGATCGCGTAAGCTTCGAGCTGCGCCAGGCGTTGCGGCGTCCGGCGCTTTCGCGCCGGCGCGCGCAGATCGAGAAAATGCCCGCCGCCGATAGTGCGTTGCGCCGAGGTATCGCGCAGCACGAAGCGATCGCCCGCCGCGGCGGCGATCGGGCTCTCGAGCACGATCTGGATAGGCGCCGCGTCGCCCGGCGCGATCGGCGCGTCGCCCAGCAGAACCACGCGTGCGCCGACCTCCGCCGCCGCATGGTGCAGCTGCACCGGCATCCACTGCGCGATCGGCTTTGGCTCCGTCGGCAGTACGCGCAAAGTGGCATCGATCCGCTCGGTCGGCGCATGCAGTTCGGGCTCGAGGACGACGTCGCCGCGGCCGATTGCGTCCTTGGTAATGCCGACGCCGGCAAGATTAAGAGCGCAGCGCTCGCCGGCTTGCCCGCAATCGGCCGGGCGATTTTGCGCATGGATCGAGCGCACCCGCGCGACGAGGCCCGACGGGCTGACCATCACTTGATCGCCGATCGCCACCGCCCCCGAGAGCACCGTACCCGTAACCACGGTGCCGACGCCGGTCAGCGTAAACGAGCGGTCGACGGCCAGGCGGAAGCGTCCTTGCGCTGCGCTTCGCTTGAGCGTTTGCGCTTCGGCGAACAAGCGCGCGCGAAGCTCCTCGATTCCTTCGCCGCTGACGATGGACGCCGGCAGGATGTCGGCCCGGCTGAGCGCGGTGCCTTCAAGCGCACGGGCGATCTCGCCTCGCACTTCGTCACGCCGTTCCGCCGCAATGAGGTCCACTTTGGTCAGCGCCACGACGCCGCGGCCGAGGCCGAGCAGATCGGCGATGGCGAGATGCTCGCGCGTTTGCGGCATGACGCCGTCGTCGGCCGCCACAACCAGCAACAGGAAATCGATGCCGCCCGCGCCTGCGAGCATGTTGTGGACGAATTTCTCATGGCCGGGCACGTCGACGAAGCCGAGCACCGCGCCATCCGGCGCCGGCAGATAGGCAAAGCCGAGGTCGATGGTGATGCCGCGGGCCTTTTCTTCCTTGAGCCGATCGGTATCGACTCCCGTCAGAGCCCGCACCAGCGCCGTCTTGCCGTGATCGATATGACCGGCGGTTCCGATAATCACGGCGCGGGCTCCGGCAGCGGCGCGGCGGCGCGCCGTTCCGCTTCGGCTATGTCGTCTGCCGGCAGCGCTTTTCGCGCGGCTTCGAGGAAGCGTTCGGCAAGCGCGCTGCCGCCGGATCGCGCGCGGATCAGCCACGCCAGAGCGGCGATGCCGTCGCGGGCGACGCCTTTGCCAAGCATATGGGCAGCGCCCAGCATCGCCTGACCGTCGGCGTCGCCGCGCGCGGCGGCCTTGCTCCACCATGCCGCCGCGGCCGGCGCGTCACGCTCGACCCCGAGCGCGTTGTGATAGATCATTCCGAGGCGCGTCATAGCCGCCGCGACACCTTGCTCGGCCGCGGCGAGCGCCCAGCGCCGCGCTTCGGCGGCATCTAGCGGCATGATTTCGCCTTCGAGCAGCATCCAGCTCAGCATGTCCTGCGCCGGACCGTCGCCAGCTTCGGCGGCCGCGCGGTAGAGATCTGCGGCGCGGGGATAATCCTGTTCGATGCCTTCGCCCTTGAAATAGAGCGCGGCCAAATTTCGCCGGCCGACAGTGTCGCCCGCTTCGGCGGCGAGCGTGAGCCAACGCAACGCCAGCGCGGCGTCGCGCTCGACGCCGAGCCCTCCGGCGAAGCAGGCGCCGATATTGTTCTGTGCCCGCGCCACGCCGGCCTGCGCCAACGGGCCCCAAACGGCGAGCGCCGCCGAATAGTCGCCGCGTCCGGCGGCGTCATAGGCTTCAGCCATGCGGGCGGCGGCATCCTGCCCGTTTTCGGAGTGAACGGCCGTCGCGGCCTGATCAGGTGCGCCCATCGGCGTCTCCGAATTCAAGCCCGGCGAGATTAGCCACGAACGCGGCTTCGTCCTCGAGGCAGCGCAGATCGAGAATGTACGCGCCGTCTTCGATCCGTCCGATCACCGGAACGGGGAGGTGGCGAAGCGCGGCGCCGAGGCGTTCGAGGGTTCGGCCGGCGCCGCGAGCAGCGTTCGGCCGGACCGCCAGGCCGGCGCTTGGTACGCTTTCGAGCGGCAGCGCGCCCGAACCGATCTGGCTTGTGCAGGCGAGGTGCTCGACCGTAAAGCCGTCGCCGAGCTTGGCGGCGACGATCGGCGCAAGCCGCCGCGCCAGCGCTTCGATCGTGGCCTGTGTCCGGGCCAGTACCCGAATGGTCGGCAGCTCTTGCGCAAGCCGGTCGGGGTCGCGGTACAGCCGCAAGGTCGCCGCGAGTGCCGCGAGCCTGATCTTGTCGGCCCGAAGCGCCCGTTTCATCGGATTGCGGTTGATCTTGGCGATGAGATCCTTGCGGCCGACGATGAAGCCGGCTTGCGGTCCTCCCAGCAGCTTGTCGCCGGAAAACGTGACGATGTCGGCGCCCTCGGCTATCGCCTCGGCGACGGTCGGCTCATGGGCCAGTCCCCAGCGCGTAAGGTCGACCAGCGTGCCGGAGCCGAGATCGTTGACAAGCGGCACGGCGGACTTCCGCGTCAGCGCGGCCAGGTCGCGCGCCGCGACCTCCTTGGTGAAACCCGAGATGCGGTAGTTCGAGGTGTGCACCTTAAGCACGAGCCCGGTTTTCGGGCCGATCGCGTCGGAATAGTCCTTGAAGTGCGTGCGGTTGGTGGTGCCGATTTCCTTAAGCCTTGCGCCGGCGCGGGCCATGATATCGGGCATGCGGAACGCGCCGCCGATCTCGATCAATTCACCGCGCGACACCACGGCTTCGCGGCCCTTGGCGAGCGTGTTGAGGACGAGCAGGACCGCGGCGGCGTTGTTGTTGACGACGGTTGCATCTTCGGCGCCGGAGAGTTCGCACAGCAGCCCCCGCACATGGTCGTCGCGTTCGCCGCGTTTGCCGCTCGCAAGGTCGTATTCCAGCGCGACCGCAGACCGCATCGCTTCGACCGCCGCTTCGACCGCAGCTTCCGCAAGCACGGCGCGGCCGAGGTTGGTGTGAAGCACGGTTCCGGTGAGATTGAAGACCGGCCGCAGGCTCGAGCGCGCATCGGCCGTGAGCTTGGTGAGCGCCGTATTGGCGATGGCTTCGCGCTGGCTCGGCGGCGTTTGACCGGCGCGCAAGGCGGCGCGTGTCGCACCGAGGATTTGCCGGACCGCGGCAACGGCGGCCAGCCGGCCGAATTGAGCGATGGCAAGCGCCGCCGCGTCGGCCTTGAGCACGTCATCGACCGATGGCAGCGAGCGCAAGCGGATATCGGGCTCGGCGGACATCGCGGGCGCCGTCAATAGCCGAGCAGGAACAGATTGACCGCGCCGCGGCGGTATTCCGATTCGCGCAGCAAGAGGTCGAGCGCCAGCGTCGCCGCGTCGTCGGCGATCGGATCGAGCGAGGGAGCGGCGTTCTGGTAGAGTATTTTGACGTAACCGTGGCACGTCTCGCAGGTTTCAGCTTTGACATCGCCCGATCCGCCGGCGATCTCCTGGTAGGCGATGCCCTCCGTCGCGCCGCACAACGTGCATTTGATGCGTGGGTAATTCCACAGCGTGCCGCACAGCGAGCAAGCGCAGAACCGCGTGTTGAGCGCGCCTGTCCAGCCCACCACCATGCTGGTCACCGGCGGCCCGCCGCAGGCCGGACACGCGCCTTGACCGACCGGGACCAATGTTTTGGCGTCGAGTTGCGCCGCGAGCCGGGCGAAATGCACCTGGAGCGCCGCGGCGACGAACACGTGCTCGGCGAGCGTTTCGACGGAGATCGCATGCTCCAGCACCGCGCCGACCATCGCCGCGGCGACCGCAGGATCGGCCGCCCGCACGGTCGCGAGTGCGGCGCGCGCGCCTTCCGGCATGGCGATATTGTCGGCCGCCGCTGTCAGCCTTTCCCAGACCGCGCCGAATGCCGCGTCATGCGTGAAGCGCAAGCGGTCGAGCGGCGGCATCCCGAATTGCCGCGCGCGCGAAAGCGCATCGGCGTCCGGCAGCTCGGCGTCGGGCAGCCCGGGCTGCAGCCGGTGCTGGGCGTCGCTTAAATCGGCCAGAAACAGCAGATAGGAACGCAGCTCATGGCCGTTGGCCAGCACGCGCAACCGCAGGGCGCGGCGCGCAAACATCGCCCCGGGGTCGGGCAGCTTTGCGAACGGCGGTTTTGCAATTTCCCCGATTGGAATCGGGTCATGCTTGGTCGTGCCGACCTGCGTCATCACTCAAACCTCACGAACCACACGGGCCACGTGACACGTCGGCGTTCGGCCGTCAGTTGACGGACTTGGTTCCGGCGGTGCGACCGCCGGCCTTGCCGGTGACCAGTTCCTTAAGCCATTTGCGGTGGTGGCGCCACGCCCACCCGCCGGTGACCTCGCCGCGGGTCATGGCGCCGATGGTGCCGCGCACCCAAATCGCCGCATAGACGTGGACAATCCATACGCAGATGATCGTTACGGCGGCCAGCGAGTGCACGAGGATCGCCCACCTTTTCTGCTCGATGCTGGTCAGCGGATAAAAATATTGGTCCCAAATGACGATGCCGGTGCAAATCAGCACGATGATGAGAATGGACATCGACCAGAAGACCACCTTCTGCCCGGCGTTGTATTTGCCGACTTCGGGAAGGCGCTCCTCGTCGTTGGTCAGCACGTAGCGCAGCCGCGCCAGCCACGTGCCATCTTCGCCGCGCCACAAGTTCGCCTTCCAGAATCGCAGGAACATTCCCGAGAAACTGAAGAACAGCACGACGCCGATCCAGGGATGAATTGTGCGAGTCCACTGGCCGCCGCCGAACAGAGCGGTGAGGAAAAAGAAGCTCGGGTAAAACAGGGCCAGACCTGAGATCGCGAGCAACACCAGACAAGTTGCTGTGATCCAATGATTCACCCGTGCGCCAGCCGTATAGCGGTCCACGACCACAGGATCGCCTGGATGGACTGCGTCGCCCGGCTCGACATCGTAGGCTGCCATCGTCAGCGATCTCCCGTCAGGTGCTCGGCGTCTTCCTCGTCTTTCGGCTCGACCTTGTTGGGTCCCACTGTCAGATAATGCAATACGCCGACCAGCGCGAAAGCGCCCATCGCGGCCATGCCGGCGTATTTCGTCAGCCCTTTCCATAAATCAACGAGCGGACTGATCTTCGGGTTGCGTGGCAGGTCGGCGTAGATTTCCGGCTTGTCAGCGTGCTGCAGCACGTACATCACATGCGTGCCGCCGACGCCGGGCGGATCGTAAAGCCCCGCATTCGCATAGCCGCGCGACTGCAGATCCTTGATGCGGTCCGCGGCGTGCTGCTTCATCTCTTCCTTGGTGCCGAACACGATGGCATGTGTCGGGCAAGTCCGGGCGCAAGCCGGACCCTGGCCGACGGCGACGCGGTCCGAGCACAGCGTGCATTTGTAGGCTTTGTGATCGACCGCGGAGATCCGTGGAATGTCGAACGGGCAACCCTTGATGCAATAGCCGCAGCCGATGCATTTATCGTGGTCGAAGTCGACGATACCGTTCGAGTATTGCACGATCGCGCCGGGTGCCGGGCAGGCCTTCAGGCAGCCGGGGTCCTCGCAGTGCATGCAGCCGTCCTTGCGGATCAGCCACTCCAGATTCTGCGTCTCCGGATTGACCCATTCGGTGAAGCGCATCACGGTAAACGACTCCGGCGTCAGATCGACCGGGTTGTCATAAACGCCGTAGTTGAAACCGATCCGCTCGGTCCTGTCGTTCCATTCAAGACAGGCGACTTGACAGGCCTTGCAGCCGATACATTTCGAGACGTCGATCAGCTTCGCAACTTCGGTCAGCTTGCGCGCCGGCGCCGGCACGGTCGAAGCCGAACGGCGAACGAGGTCGGCTTCTCCCAGATCAATTTTGATGTTTTGGGTCGGTGCGGGCGGTAGCTCGAATTCGAACATCGCTTCGCTCCTTGTCAAAAGTCAGTTCGCGAACGATCGCCGAGGGTGTCGGAAATCAACGACGAGAAGTCGCCTTCCTCGGCACCAGGACCCTCGGCAAGGCTGACTACGTTGGGGCCTGCGATCGGCTTGATGTCAACGAGGAACGCCTTGTATTCCGGAGTATCGGTGTTGGCGTCGCCGACAAAGGGTGTTAGCGAATTCGGGCCGAAGCCTTCTTTGGTCTCACCGATGAAGGCCCAATGCAGCGGGATGCCGATGACGTGAACGGCCTTGCCGTCGCACATCAGCGTGTTGATCCGTTTGCTGACGACGGCCTTGGCCTTCACCGAGCCTCGCTTCGACCACACCTGCACCCAGTGCCCGGATTTGATGCCTTTTTCGCGCGCGAGCTGCTCCGGAATTTCGACGAAGAATTCCGGCTGCATCACCGCGTTGAAATGCACATGCTTGGTCCAGAAATGGAAGTGCTCGGTCAGCCGGTAGGAAGTCCCCGCATACGGGAATTCCTTGGCGTCGCCGAGTTGTTCCAAATCGTTCTTGAAGATGCGCGATACCGGATTGCCGCGAATTTTCGGCGCCACCAGGTTGACCAGCGGCGATTCGAAGGGCTCGTAGTGTGCCGGGAACGGCCCGTCGCGCATCAGCCCGAGCGCGAACAGGCGACCGGTCCCTTCTGCGTTCATGATGAACGGGCCCACGACTTCGGGCTTGGCGGTTGGCGCAATATCGGGGACGTCATATCCGGTCCATTTGCTGCCGTTCCACCACAACAGCTTCCGGCTCGGATCCCATGAATTACCCTCCACGTCGGCCGAGGCCCGATTGTAGAGGATGCGCCGGTTAATCGGCCACGACCAAGACCAGTTGCCGAACACGCCGGCATTGTCGGGATCGGTGTTGTCGCGGCGGGCCATGTTGTTGCCCGCCTCGTTGAAGCATCCGGAATAGATCCAGCAGCCGCACATTGTCTTGCCGTCGTCCCGCAGGACGGAGAAGTTGACGAGTTGCTTGTCCTTGGCGATCACCACTTTGGTCGGATCGTTCGGGTCGGTGATGTCCTCGGTAGCGTAGCCGTTGAGTTCCTTGGCGAGTTCCTCGGGCGTCGGCTCGCCGGGATCCTTATAGCGCCAATCAAGGTTGATGATCGGCTCCGGAACCGTGCCACCCTCTTTCTGGTAAAGCGCCCGCAACCGCAGAAAGATCTGCCCCATGATGAAGTTGTCGTGCTTGGCTTCACCAGGCGGCGTGCCGCCTGCCCAGTGCCATTCCAGCCAGCGTCCGGAATTGGTCAGCGATCCTGTCTCCTCGGCGAAGCAGGTCGTCGGCAGCTCGATGACTTCCGTCTGGATGCTTGAGGAATCGACGTCGTTGTGCTCGCCGTGATTCTCCCAGAACCGCGCCGTCTCGGTTTGCAGCGGGTCCATCACGACGAGAAATTTCAGCTTCGAGAGCGCGGTCGTCACCTTGCGACGGTTGGGCGCCGACAACAGGATATTGAAGCCCTGGCAGAAATAGCCATTCATCTTGCCTTCGTGCATCAGTTGCAAGGCGCGCAAAATGTCGTAGCCCGATACATCGAGTTTCGGCAGCCAGTCGTAGGCGAAGTTGTTTTCGGCGGTTGCTGCATCGCCCCACATCGCCTTCTGGAAGCTGACGAAGAACTTCTTGTAGTTCTGCCAGTAGCTCGTCTGGTTGGGCCGCAGCGGCTTAAATCCGCGCGTCGACATGTACACGTCTAACGTCGGTTCTTTGTCCGTCGGAATGGTCAGGTAGCCGGGGATGAGGTTCGACATCAGCCCGATATCGGTCAGCCCCTGAATGTTGGAGTGACCGCGCAGCGCATTCATGCCGCCGCCACGCACGCCGATGTTGCCGAGAATGAGCTGCAACATCGCCATGGTGCGGATGTTCTGCGACCCCGACGAATGCTGGGTCCAGCCCAGCGCATACATCGACGTCATCGTCTTGGTCTTCGACGAACATTCGCCGATCATCTGGCAGACCTTCAGGTACTTATCCTTCGGCGTTCCGCAGATGCGTTCCACTAGTTCCGGCGTGAAGATCGAGGCGTGCTTTTTGAGCAATTGCCAGACGCACCGGGGGTTCTCCAGGGTGTCGTCGGAGATCACGTAACCGTCGGGCCCGATGTCGTAGTTCCAGGTCGAGCGGTCGTAGTCGCGCTTGGTCTCGTCGTAGCCGGTGAACAGGCCGTCGGAATAGCCGAAGCCCTCCTTGATCAGATACGGCGCATTGGTGAACGACTTGACGTAATCCCACTGCACCTTGTCGTTCTCCATGCAGTAACGGATCACGCCAAGCAGGAACGCGATGTCGGTGCCTTGTCGGATCGGGGCGTAGAAATCAGCAACCGCCGCCGAGCGCGTAAACCGCGGATCGACGACGATCAGCTTGGCGCCGCGATTAGCCTTCGCCTCCGTGACCCACTTGAACCCGCAGGGATGCGCTTCGGCGGCGTTGCCGCCCATAATAATGGCGACATCCGTATTCTGGATGTCGGTCCAGGAATTCGTCATCGCACCACGGCCGAATGTTGGGGCCAGACTGGCCACCGTTGGGCCGTGTCAAACGCGTGCTTGATTATCGAATGCCAACATCCCGGCGCCGCGCACGATCTTGTAGGTCGCCCACGCCGTTTCGTTGCTGGTCGCCGAAGCCGCGAGGAATCCCGTGCTCAGCCAGCGGTTGACGGTAACGCCGTCGCCATTCTTGGCGATGAAATTCTTATCGCGGTCGTCCTTCATGAGGCGCGCGATACGATCGAGCGCGTAGTCCCAGGATACCCGCTCGAATTTACTCGAGCCGGGCTTGCGGACTTGCGGATAAAGCGTGCGGGTCTTGGAATGCACAAACTCGAGAAGCCCAGCCCCTTTCGGGCACAGCGTGCCGCGGTTGGTCGGATGATCGGGATCGCCCTCGATATGGATGATGTCGGCCTTCTCGTTCTTGGCGAGATTGCCCTTCGAATACATGATGATGCCGCAACCGACGGCGCAATACGTGCAGGTGTTGCGGGTCTCGGTCGTGCCGGAAAGCTTCCACGCCCGAATTGAACTTGCGTAGGCCGATTCGATGTCGCCGAAACCCAACGCGCCGAGCGTCGTTCCGGCAACGCCCGCACCGACGCCCCGCATAAATTGGCGTCGTGACAATTCAATGTTCATAGGAACGGTCCTCCCGAGCATTGTTCGCCCCACCGGGCACGCTCTCCGGGCGGGCTCACCAGCGCCACCGAGCAGCGGAATTCCGTAATGCAGGAAAGCTATTTTGGAACAATACCAAAGTCAATTTGCGTCACGGACGGCCGGTCCCCAATCACAGCATGTTGTTCCAACCGAAAAGATCGCTCGATTGATGAAAAATCGGTCGCTTCGAAACCGGGAGACGGGGGAGCCGAACGTGCCGATGGTTGTGTGCGAACGCACACGTTTGTGTGTTGACACAGACTCTTTTTACGCTGCATCTGACGGGTGTGTCCGCGAACGGCTCCCGAGGCTCGGGGCAGCAGGCGTCCATCGGCAATTTGGCGAGCGCGTTGAGCGTCGCCATTGTGTGGGTCTGCGCACACGGTCTCCGGTTGCCGCCATTCCTGGAAAAGCTCGTCCTGAAAGCCGCGTCCCGCGACGCGGCTTTGTTTATGTCGCCACTGTGACGTTCAGAGGAGAGAAACGATGTCCATTCACCGCCGTGAGTTTCTGAAAGCGGGCATTGCCGCATCGGCGGCGATGGCGTTGCCCTACACCGCGCGTGCTCAAGCAGGCTTTGCTCCCCAGCCCGGAGCGTGGCGCAATTTCGCCGTCACGACCCGCATCGAAATCGCCAAGCCGGGCGGCACGACTCAAGCTTGGGTGCCGTTGCCCGCGGTCAACCAAGCGGATTGGCTCAAGTCGCTTGGCAGCGAGTGGACCAGCAACGGAGCCGCGAACATCGTGCGCGAACGCAACAACGGCGCCGAGATGCTCCACGTCGAATGGAACGATGGCGCCGACGATGCCATCGTCGAAGTGACCAGCAGGGTCGCGACGCGCGACCGCGCCGTAGACTTTGCGAAGCCCGGCCGGCCGCAGCCGCTGTCGGCGGCCGAGGGTGAGCTCTATACACGGGGCACCGCACTCATTCCCGTCGATGGCATCGTCAAAGAAACCTCGGACAAGATCGTCGCCGGCGCCACGACCGATATCGACAAGGCCCGCGCGATCTACGAGTGGGTCGTCGACAATACGTTCCGCGACGCCAAGGTACGCGGCTGCGGTATCGGCGATATTGCCGCGATGTTGCGGAGCGGCAATCTCGGCGGCAAATGCGCCGACATCAACGCGCTTTATGTCGGCTTGGCGCGGGCCGCCGGCGTGCCGGCGCGCGACCTCTACGGCATCCGCATCGCGCCTTCGAGATTTGGCTACAGAAGCCTCGGCGCCAATTCGGCGACCATTACCAAGGCGCAGCATTGCCGCTCCGAGGTCTATCTTGCCGACTTTGGCTGGATCGCGGTCGATCCCGCCGACGTGCGCAAGGTCGTGCTCGAAGAGCCGCCGAAAAATCTCCCGATTGACGATCCCAAAGTGGTTGCCGCGCGAAAAGCCCTGTTCGGCGCCTGGGAGACCAATTGGCTGGCGTACAACTTCGCCCACGACGTGGCGCTGCCCGGATCGAGCGGACCGAAGATCCCGTTCCTGATGTATCCGCAGGCTGAGGTCGCGAATGCGCGCCTTGACTGCCTGGAGGCGGACAATTTCAAATACGTCATCACCACAAAAGAGCTGACCTCGGCGTGACGCCCAAACGCCGGCGCGTCGTCTGCCGAGTTGGACGGCATCGACCTCGCGGGCCATCGCTCCGGGGTCGCAACACATTGCATAGGAGATCGACATGAATGTGCCGATTATCCGCCTGACCAGTCTCGCCCACGGCGGCGGCTGCGGCTGCAAACTGGCGCCTTCGGTATTGCGGCAGCTGTTGGCCGACCAACCGTTGGCGCATCCATATCGCGAGCTCCTCGTCGGCACCGAAACCGGCGACGATGCGGCGGTATGGCAGCTCGACGATGAGACTTGCATCATCGCGACCACGGATTTTTTCATGCCCATGGTCGACGATCCGTTCGAGTTCGGGCGCATCGCGGCGACGAACGCGATTTCCGACGTCTACGCCATGGGCGGCAAACCGATCATGGCCTTGGCGATCCTTGGCATGCCGGTCGATAAAGTTGCTCCCGAGACGGTGCGGCAAATCCTCAACGGCGGCGCAAAGGTCTGCGCGACGGCGGGCATTCCGGTGGCGGGCGGCCATTCCATCGATGCGCCGGAGCCGATCTACGGCCTCGCGGTCATTGGTCTCGCCAAACCCGAGCAGATCCGGCGCAACAGCGACGCAAGGCCGGGCGATGCCTTGATCCTGACCAAGGCGCTCGGCGTCGGCATCTATTCCGCGGCCTTCAAAAAGGGCGCGCTGCCGGCTGCCGCCTACGCGGAGATGACCGCGTCGATGACGCTCCTCAACCGCGTCGGCATGGAGCTGGCGAAGGATTCCGCCGTCCACGCCATCACCGATGTGACCGGCTTCGGACTGCTCGGCCACGCACTCGAAATGGCGCGGGGCTCGAATCTCGCTCTCGCCATACGCTTTGCCGATCTGCCGTTTCTCGATGAGGCCGCAGCGCTTGCGCAGCAGAATTTCGTCACCGGCGCGTCGAACCGCAATTGGGCGAGTTATGTGGATGGCGTGAAGTTGCCCGCAGATTTTTTTGACTGGCAGCGCCATCTCTTGACCGACCCGCAAACGTCGGGCGGTTTGTTGGTCGCTTGCGAGCCGGGACGCGCGGCCGAAATCGCGCGCATGATCGCGGGTCAAGGTTATTCCCGTGCCCGCATCATCGGACGCGTCGCGGCCGGAGCGCCTATCGTCACGATCGAGCCGTAGCCCGATTCAGTTGAATTGGATCGTGGTCCGGCGGAACCCGCGGGCTTACCCGCGAGTTTTGCGTGGATGGCTCGCGGTCGCGCTCAATCGCATCAAGAACAACGCAAAACCGCGGCGCCGGCCGACACCGTCCGTGAACGGGCCGCGAAGCGTCGGCACATTACCGAGCAAGAGGTCGAGGATATCGAGGAGCGCTCAAGCCCGCGGACGCCGGTGATCTATGAGATCGTCAGCCGGCTCGGCGAAGAAGAAATGATTCGCCCGGCCACGTCGCTGTGGTGGTCGGGCCTCGCCGCCGGTCTGTCGATCAGTTTCTCGCTGCTCGCCCAGGCGATTTTGGCAACCCATCTGCCGCATGCGCGGTGGGCGCCGCTGGTCACGAGTTTCGGCTATTCGGCCGGATTTATCATGGCGGTTCTGTCCCGCCAACAGTTGTTTACGGAGACCACGATCACCGTCGTGCTGCCGGTCATGTCCCGTTTCTCGGCGCGCGATTTGGCGCTCATGGGCCGCATGTGGGGGATCGTGCTGGTGGCCAATCTGGCCGGCACACTGTTCGCCGCCGCGTTTTGCACCTTTACGCCCGTCCTGAGCCCCGAACTCAAAGGCGCGATGATCGACATCAGCCGCGGCATCATGCAGTTCGGCTGGTCGGCCATGTTTTTCAAAGCCGTCGCCGCCGGGTTTCTGATGGCGGCAATGGTGTGGCTCATCCCGAGCGCCGACACCGCGCAAATTCACGTCATCATCCTGATGACCTATCTGATCGCGGTGGGCGGCTTTATGCACATTGTCGCCGGCAGCATGGAGGCTTTCATGCTGGTCGCCAACGGCGAGCAGGCCTGGACCTCGATGATGACTAGTTTTTTCCTGCCGGTATTGGTCGGAAATATCGTCGGCGGCACGGCGCTGTTTGCCTTGCTCTCATACGCGCAGGTGATGAAGGAGATTTAGAGCGTCCCCGGCCATTCGCCGGAGCTTTTTTCTGGAACGCTATCGTTTAGCGCCGGTTATCTTGGGGTTATTTTTTAAGGAGGCAACAAACTATGCGTAAGATCGTCCTTGCACTGGCTGCATTTGCCATCGTCACCATCGGCGCGCCTTATGCCATGCCGGCTAAAGCCGATACCGTGGTGATCCACCGCCATCACCATCATTGGCATCCGCATCACCATGACACCGTGATTATCACCCACGATCACGATCACGACCGTTGACGACAAAATCGTAAAAACGTTTTCGGGTGGCGGAAATCCGTCACCCGATCGGGCTACGGCACACCGGAACCAACGGAAGCGTTCGGACTCCGAGAATCAGCCGAATCGCAGCCTTCACCCGTTGGCCCCCTTCAAGCCAACTCGGCTGGTGACTCCAGCTCGCATATTGGTTCCGCAGTCACCTTGCTCGGGTACGGTTTTGTGCAAAAACCGCTGCCGCTGCCCCCATTTTGCGTACGAAGCAACGGAGAAAGGTTCCACTTTCTTCGATTCACATTTAAGTGAATCGTAAGTGAATCGCAGCGCAGCCGAGTGCCATACTTCTGTAACCTCCTCTCGCTACGTGGCCGCGACAGCAGAGGAGTCTCGCCATGCAGACTACAGCCTCCAGAGGTCGTTCGAGCTTCGGAATGGAGTGCATTGAGTGCACCAACTCTCTCATCGCGCCCGAAAAGTCCGAGTATCGAGACGAGAGGCAAGTCGCTCATCAGTGGCACTGCCCGAAATGCGGCTGCTCCTTCGAGGTCATTTCGCCTGCGGACATCAGGCCGATAAAAGAGATGATGAGAAGAATAAAAGATGTCGTCGCACGACGCGACGCTACCCAAGCGCGGTTGGTCGCGTAGGACGGAGACCAAGCAGTGCGGCGATCCAGGCAAATAGACCGCGTCGGCGCCCAGGACGCGATTGGGCGGGCCAGCCGCGCCGCGTTCGGGCGCCGCAATTTTGATCCGAAGGGTCATTGCTAAAAGCCATTAGCGTGCGCGCACGCTGAGCAAAAGAAAATGTGCCTTCCGCACTCCGGCCGGGCACATACGATATATTAGGATTTCTTGCCGCTACTCATCAAAGGTACCGACATCTATGCGAGAGTGGCGACGTTATGCGTGCGCTCCTGCTTATTTCGATTTTGATGCTGGGTGCTTGCGCCAAAGAGCCAACGTTGCCGACGGCGTGGGCTCGCGCAAACGGCCGCCCAGTCAACTCTGCACTACTGGATATCGACAGTCTCGATTGCAAAGATGAAGCGCAGCGCCCTGACGGGGCGGCCAACGGCAAGGCCGATAAGGGCGACTACAGCCGGGCCGTGGTCAACGATTTCGTCAGTTGTATGAGAGAGCACGGCTACGTGCAGATCAAAGGTTAAGCTGACGGCGGGAGGAATAACCGCCGACCGTCGGCCGCCCGCCGAGGGCCGAACTTTTTAGATGGGCCGGCGTTGCTGCGGTATGAACCAAGTCGCGCTAATCGCTGCATTGCTTTTGGCTGCCACTCCGGCAGTGGCTCAAGTCGCCACATCGATCGAATCCCAGAACGTCGGCACGTCGTCGCAAGGCACGGCTGGCGTAATCTGCGAAGATGAAATGGCCGGGACGTTCTGCAACGTCGTGACCAGTCCCAGCAACGGCGGCTATGGTGCCAGCAACGGGTCCGGCGGGACTGCCGGGTCTACCGCCGTCCCGACTCCGACGCCGCCATGCGGCGACTTCCCGCCACCGAACGAACTTTGCAACTGAGCCGCATATTACTTTTTTCTCACGCTGGATGGCGACCCCGGCTGGATTCGAACCAGCGACCTTCAGCTTAGAAGGCTGTTGCTCTATCCCCTGAGCTACGGGGCCGCGCCGCGCCGAGCTTATATAGACTCTACAATAAAACGCCTAGTAAACCGCGCCTGCGCCTCCGGCCGCGCGGCTCGGCCATGACCCCGACACGATCATTGCTTCGAATCCCGCGGCGGGCGAAATTGCGCGTCCCGCATCGGAGGACTTCCTGATGATTTCGGTCGTTCGCGCCGGCTTCGCCGCCGCGCTGTTCGTCATCGTGCCGGCGATACTCGCCGCGCCGCCTGCGCAGGCCGCCGACAAGGCGTTCCAGAACTCCGATCTCGCCGACAGCGCGGTCACGCTCGAGGCGCAGATTAAGTCGGACGCCGGTATTCCGGTAAAGCCGCTTGCCCAAATTCGCCGCGACACCGATGCGGCCTTCCAGAAGAACGATTTCCGCGCCGGTATGGCGCTGCTGAGCCAGATCGTCGCCGCGGCGCCCAACGATTCCACAACCTGGCTCCGGCTGTCGCGCACCATCATGCAAATCCGGCCTGCCGACGACAAAGAGAAAGCGCTGCTGTTGCAGCGCGCCGCGACCGCCGCGTACATCGCTTATCAGCGCACCGCGAGCCGCGCCGAAGAAACCGACAGCCTGGCGCTTCTGGGCAACGTGCTGGCGCAACAAGAGCTGTGGCGGCCGGCGCTCGATGCGCTGCGGCTCTCGCTCGAAGGCCGCGAGGTCGCGGACGTGCGCGCGCAATACGAGCGGCTTCGCGAGCAGCGTGGCTTTCGCGTCCTCGATTATTCGGTCGATGCCGACACCGCCTCGGCGCGCGCCTGTTTCCAGTTTTCGGAGGATTTGCCGCCGCGTACGGACTTCTCGCCCTTCGTGGCGCTTGCCGGCGTCGCCAAGCCGGCGCTGACCGCGGCCGAGAAGCAGCTTTGCGTCGAGGGCTTGCAGCACGGCGAGACGTATGCGGTGACGTTACGCGCGGGATTACCGTCGACGGTGCACGAGACATTGTCGAAGTCGACGGATTTTGCGATCTATGTGCGCGATCGCAAGCCGGCCGTGCATTTCTCCTCGACCGCCTATGTGTTGCCGCGGACCGGCCAGCGCGGCATTCCGGTGATCAGCACCAACACCCGCGCCATTGCCATCGAGATTTACCGGGTCGGCGACCGTAATCTTACCGACGCCATCGGCAGCGAAAATTACGGCCGCGGCGATTTCCAGAAAAGCTTGAGCGCCTACGACGTCGAGCAGCTGCGCAAGTCGCGCGGCATTTTCGTGTGGAAGGGCGAGCTTGCGGTCGATTCACCGCCGCTCAACGCCGACGTCACGACGGCCTTTCCGGTCGATCAGGCGGTGGGCGAACTCAGACCCGGCGTTTACGTCATGGTGGCCCAGCCGAGCGAAACGGCAAAGACCGAAAACGATTTCAGCGCACTGGCAACGCAGTGGTTCATCGTCTCCGATCTCGGGCTGACCGCCTTCTCCGGCAATGACGGCATCCACGTCTTCGTCAATTCGCTGGCGACGACGGCGGCCAAGAGCGGAGTGGAGCTGCGGCTGTTTTCCCGCAGCAATGAGGCGTTGGCGACGCGGAGCACCGATGCAAGCGGACACGCGCAGTTCGAGGCGGCCCTAGCGAGCGGGGAGGGCGGCGCGGCGCCGCAGGCGATCGTCGCCAATGACGGTCAGGGCGACTACGCCTTCTTGAGCCTGCGGGCCCCGGCTTTCGACCTCACCGACCGCGGCGTGGGCGGCCGGCCGGCGCCGAGCGGGCTTGATGCTTTTGTCTATTCCGAGCGCGGCGTTTATCGCTCCGGCGAGACGGCGCATTTGACTGCGCTGCTGCGCGATACCCACGGCGCCGCGGCGCTCGAAGTGCCGCTGACCTTCGTGGTCGATCGTCCGGACGGCGTGGAATTCCAGCGCGCGCTGGTCGCGGATCAGGGCCTCGGCGGCCACGGTCTTGCCCTGGCGCTGCCGCCTTCGGCCCCGACCGGCACGTGGCATGTGCGCGCTTTCACCGATCCGAAACGCTCCGCCGGTCGGCGAGACGAGCTTTCTGGTCGAGGATTACGTGCCGGACCGCATTGCGTTCGATCTCACGTCGGCGACCGGCCACATCTCGCAGAAAATCCCGGCCAAGGTCGATGTCGCCGGACGCTTCCTGTATGGCGCGCCGGGGTCCGGCCTCGATCTTGAAGGCGACGTGACGATCGCCGCCGTCAAGGAGCGCAGCGGCTTTGCCGGCTATCAGTTTGGCCTCGACGACGAGGAGGTCGAAGCCGTCCAGCAGCCGCTCGCAGACCTGCCGTCGACGGACGCCGCGGGCAAAGCGACTTTCGACGTCCATCTCGACAAGCTGCCGTCGAGCACGCAGCCGCTCGAAGCGCAGATCACGGTACGGATGGCCGAGCCCGGCGGCCGTGCCGTCGAACATACGCTAGCCGTGCCGGTGACGGCTGACGGCACGATGATCGGCGTCAAGCCGCTGTTTTCCGGGCGGGCGCTGGCGGATGGCGCGAACGCCGCGTTCGACGTCATCGCGGTCGCGCCGGATGGCGCCGCGATTGCGCAGCGCGGGCTGCACTACGAGCTTTTGCGCATCGACAACCATTATCAATTCTACAAGCGCGGCGGCGTTTGGGACTATCAGCCGGTCAAGACCACCAAGCGCGTTGCCGACGGCACGATCGATGCCGCGCCCGATAAACCGGCGCGTATTTCGCTGCCGGTGAATTTCGGCCGCTATAGGCTTGAAGTTTCGACCGCCGATCCGAACGGTCCGGTGACTTCGATCGCGTTCGATGCCGGCTTCTATGTCGAGTCGAACGCGGACACGCCCGACATGCTTGAAGTTGCGCTCGACAAGGCCGAATACGCGTCCGGCGACACCATGACGGTTGCGGTGACGGCGCGGAGCGCCGGCCGGCTTACGCTCAATGTCGTCGGTGACCGGCTGCTGGCGACCGAAACGACGGCTGTGCAGCCGGGCGTCGCCCAGGTGAAGCTCCCCGTCGGCCGCGATTGGGGCGCCGGAGCCTATCTTGTCGCTACCTTGCGCCGGCCACTCGATGCGCCGGCGCAGCGCATGCCGGGCCGCGCCATCGGCGTGCAATGGTTCGCCATTGATCGCGCCGCAAAGACGCTTGGCGTCGAGTTAAGGCCGCCGGCGCAGTTGCGGCCGAATTCGGCGTTGCAGATACCGGTCAAGATTTCCGGGCTTGCCGCCGGCGAGGAGGCGCGCGTCGTCGTTGCCGCAGTCGACGTCGGCATCCTCAATCTGACGAACTACAAGCCGCCGTCGCCGGACGATTACTATCTCGGACAAAAGGCGTTGTCGGCGGATATCCGCGACCTCTACGGCGAGTTGATCGACGGCATGGCGGGCGCGCGCGGGCAAATTCGCTCCGGCGGCGACGCAGGCGCGGCGCTGCAAGGCAGTCCACCAACCGGACCGCCGGTGTCGTTTTACTCGGGCCTGGTCACGGTCGGCGCCGACGGCAACGCCGCGGTGAGGTTCGATATTGGCGATTTCGCCGGCACCATTCGCGTCATGGCGGTCGCCTGGAGCAAGGGCAAGGTCGGCCAGGCCTCCGCTGACGTCATTGTGCGCGATCCGGTCGTGCTGACGGCAACGCTGCCGCGCTTTCTGCTGCCGGGCGACCGCTCCTCCATCCGTCTCGATCTCGACAACGTCGAGGGGGAGGACGGCGACTATACGGTTGCCGTGACCGGATCGGACGCGCTCGTTGCCAACGCCACGCAGAAGCTGACCTTGCATGCCAAGGCGCGCGGCGCGATGACCGTCCCGCTCACGGCAAATGCCGCTGGCGGCGGTATTGTTCGGGTCAGCGTGACCAAGCCGTCGGGCTTTGCGCTGGAGCGGACTTTTGCCCTGACGGTGCGGTCGCCGGCGCAGATATTGGCGCGCCGCACCGTGAAGCCGATCGCCAAGGGCGAAAGCCTTACGCTATCGAGCGACTTGTTTGCCGATCTTGTTCCCGGCACCGGGGCGGTGTCGGTCTCGGTTGGCGCCTCTACCGCGGTCGACGCCGCCAGTCTCTTGGCGGCGCTCGATCGCTATCCGTACCGCTGCTCGGAGCAGATCACGAGCCGAGCGCTGCCGCTGCTTTATGTCAGCGAGCTTGCCAAGGATTCCCATGTGGCGCTCGATCCCACGACCGAGCAGCGCTTGCGCGACGCCGTCGAAGCGCTGCTGACGCGGCAGGACGCCAACGGCTCGTTCGGCTTGTGGGGCGTCGGGGGCGACGACGTATGGCTCGATTCCTACGTCACGGACTTCTTGACGCGGGCCCGCGAGCGCAAGATCGCGGTGCCCGACGCGGCGTTCAAGTTGGCGCTGGACCGGCTGCGCAACGTCGTCGCCGCCACCACCGATCCGGGCACCAACGGCGGTTCCGGTTTCGCGTATGCGCTTTACGTGCTGGCGCGTAACGGCGCGGCGCCGATCGGTGACTTGCGTTACATTGCCGACGCCAAGCTCGACACGATGGCAACGCCGATCGCGAAAGCTCAGTTGGCCGCGGCCCTCGCCATGGTCGGCGATCGCGCACGCGCCGAGCGCGTTTACGCTGCGGCGCTTGCGGCGATCACGCCGTCGGTGCCGCCCGATCTGATCGACCGCGAAGATTACGGCTCGACCTTGCGCGACGCCGCCGCCTTGGTCGCGCTTGCGAGCGAAGGCGGCGCGCCGCGCGCCACGGTGCAGGCGGCGGTGCAGCGCGTCGAGGCCGCGCGGGCGAGCCTTCGCCCGACTTCGACGCAGGAGGACGCCTGGCTGTTGCTTGCGGCGAGCGCCATGGCGAAAGACGGTGCCCAAATCTCGCTCAATGTAGGCGGCGCTTCGACCCATCAGCCGCTCTATCGCACTATTCGCGCCGACGATCTGAAACAGCCGCTGCGTATCGCCAATACCGGCGAGGGCGACGTCCAAGCCGTCGTGACGGTCACCGGTGCGCCGTTGACGCCGGAGCCTGCGGCGGAGAGCGGCTTTAAGATCGAGCGCAGCGCCTACACGCTCGATGGCGATCCGGTCGATGCGAAGACCGTCAAGCAGAACACGCGCCTTGTTGTCGTGCTCAAAGTGACCGAAGCGCAGCCGCAATTCGGCCGCGTCATCGTCGCCGATTATCTGCCGGCGGGATTCGAGATCGACAATCCGCATCTCGTCTCTTCGGGGGACACCGGCACGCTGTCGTGGATCGCCGACGCCGTGCAGCCGGCCAATGCTGAATTCCGCGACGACCGCTTCACCGCCGCCTTCGAGCGCAAGAAGGACGATGCGCCCGTCTTCACCGTCGCCTATGTCGTGCGCGCCGTCGCGCCCGGCACATATGTGCGCCCGCAGGCGACGCGTCGAGGATATGTATCGCCCCGACCGCTTTGGCCGAACCGCCAGCGAGAGCGTCGAGGTGACGGCGGCGAAATGACTTTGCGGCGCGCAACAACGAATGACGCCTCCCCCCTTGCGGGGGAGGCTGGCGCCGAAGGCGCCGGGAGGGGGGTAGGGCCCACCGACGCGCTTACAGAATCCACACCTCCGTCCCTAACCCTCCTCCTCAAGGGGCGAGGGGACAGTCGGCACGTTCGGCGCAACCTGCGTCTTAGCCTGATCACGGCAGCGTTTGTTTGCATCGCGGCGCTTGGTGCCGCGGCGGGATGGATCGCCACACTCGGCCCGGCGCCGCTCGGCAACGATCTTGCCTTTTCAACCCGCGTGGTCGACCGCGATGGCCGCCTGTTGCGCGCTTATGCGAGGAGCGAAGGGCGTTGGCGGTTGCCGGCGCGCGTGGCCGATGTCGATCCGCGGTTCTTCGCCTTGCTGTTCGCCTATGAGGACAAGCGCTTCTACGCCCATCGCGGCGTCGATCCGCTGGCGCTTGTTCGCGCAGCGTTTCAACTTGCGACCAGCGGCCGCATTCGTTCCGGCGCCTCGACGCTGAGCATGCAGGTGGCGCGGCTATTGGAGCCGCGCAGCGGCCGCAGCCTGCTCGCAAAACTTCGCCAGATGGTACGCGCCATCGAGCTTGAGCGCGCGCTGCGCAAGGACGAGATTTTAGCGCTCTATCTCGAGCTCGCGCCCTATGGCGGCAACATCGAGGGCATTCGCGCCGCTTCGCTTACCTATTTCGGCAAAGAGCCGCGGCGGCTTTCGCTCGCCGAAGCGGCGTTGCTGGTGGCGTTGCCGCAGTCGCCTGAGCTGCGTCGGCCGGACCGGTCGCCAGCCGCGGCGCGGGCTGCGAGAAATCGCGTGCTCGACCGCTTCGCTGCGGCGGGCGACATACCGGCTGACGAGATCGCGCTCGCCAAGACCGAGCCGGTGCCGACCGGCCGCCGTGCGATGCCCATGCTCGCCGCGCACGAGGCCGATCGCGTCATCGCCGAAGCGGCGCACGGCGGCGAAATCAGGCTCACCATCGATGCCGGCGTGCAGAAGAGTTTGGAGGAACTCGCCCGCGAGCGAGCCCGCACGCTTGCGGCGACGCTCGGGCGCGATGTCTCGCTGGCCATTCTGGTTGTCGATAACGCGACCGGCACGGTGCTCGCCCATGTCGGTTCGCCGGATTATTTCGACGCGCGCCGCGCCGGTCAGGTCGATATGACACAAGCGCTGCGCTCGCCCGGCTCGACGCTCAAGCCTTTCATCTATGGAATGGGTTTCGAGGACGGCTTCATCCATCCCGAGACGCTGATCGACGACCGGCCCGCGCGTTACGGCGGCTATGCGCCGCAGAATTTCGATTTCACCTTCCAGGGTACCGTGACCGTGCGCAAAGCGTTGCAGCAGTCGCTCAATCTGCCGGCGCTCGCCGTGCTCGACGAAGTCGGCGCCAGCCGGCTCACCGCGCGGCTCGAGCAAAACGGCGCCACGCTGGCGCTGCCGCAGGGCCAAGCTCCCGGTCTCGCCATCGGTCTTGGCGGTGTCGGCATAAGGCTTTCCGACCTGACCATGCTTTTCGCCGGGATCGCACGGCTGGGGAGCGTCGTGCCGTTGCGCGAGCTTGCGGCCAAACCGGTCGGGGAGGGCGCGCGGTTAATGACGCCCGTCGCCGCCTGGTATGTGAGTAACGTGCTTGGCGGCACGCCGCCGCCGGAGAACGGCGCGCCGGGACGCATCGCGTTCAAGACCGGCACGAGCTACGGTTACCGCGACGCTTGGTCGATCGGCTTCGACGGCAAGCACACTATCGGCGTCTGGGTTGGGCGACCTGACGGCGCTCCGGTCCCGGGCCTCGTCGGGCGCAGTGCCGCGGCGCCGATCCTGTTCGACGCCTTCGCGCGTTTGCCGACACCGCCGGCGCCGCTGCCGCGCGCTCCCGCGGGCGTCTTGTTCACGACAAGCGCCCGGCTGCCGCCGCCGCTCAAGCGCTTCCCACCCGGCGACCGCGTCGGCGAGGCGGTGCAGAGCGGATTGCACATCCTGTTTCCGCCCGATGGCGCGCGGCTCGAATTGCGCCTGGCCGATAAGCGGCCGGCGGCGGTCCCGCTCAAAGTCATCGGCGCCGTCGCGCCGCTCACCGTTCTCGTCAACGGCATGCCGGTCGCGCCGCAACCGCGCGGAAATCTGTTCTTCCGGCCCGAAGGCCCTGGCTTTGCCCGAGTGACAGTCATCGACGGTTCCGGCGCGACCGACAGCGTCATGGTGCGGCTCGACGACGGCACTTCGGCCGTAACAGCCGCGGCGTCTTCTTCGGGCTGCGCGATCACGCCCTGCGGTCATCCTTGAATTGTTCTTTCCCGGCAGGGACGTTTTCACTATGGTCGGCGCGTTTTTGCGCACCGGTAAAAAAAATGAGCACAAGCAACGGCGTGGCACCGCGGGGCGTTTCGCCGCCGACCGGCCTCGCGGCGCTGTTTGCGCCGGGCCGGCGCATTGTCGACAATCTCGGGCGCTGGATTGTCGTGCTTTGCCGCCCGCCGCGCGCGCGGCCGCCGCGTTGGACGGCCGGTTCGCTCGTTGCGATCGCACTCACGGTCGGCGTGATCGTGGCTGCGATGTTTCTCCTCGATAGCCGAGCGAGCGATTGGGCGCGCCATCTGCCGCGCGGGCTGGTCGACTTCGCCGATCACATTACCAATTTTGGCCTTTCGGCCTGGTTTCTCTATCCGCTCGGCTTCTTCCTTCTGGTGATCGCCGCGATCGCGAAACCATCGCTGTCGCCGATGACGCAAGGCGCGCTCGCGTGGCTCGCCGGCCGATTCGGGTTTTTGTTTATCGGCATCGGCCTGCCCGGACTGTTCGTCACTATCGTCAAGCGGATGATCGGCCGCGCGCGGCCCTATGTCGGTCCGCATGACAACCCGTTCGCCTACAGGCCGTTCATTTGGCGGCCCGAATACGCCAGCATGCCATCGGGCCATGCCACGACGGTGACGGCGGCGGCGATTGCGATCGGCGCCATCTGGCCGCGCTCGCGCGCCGTGATGTGGCTATACGCTCTCGTCATCATGCTCACGCGAGTGGTGATCAACGTCCACCATCCGAGCGACGTGATCGCCGGCGGCCTGGTCGGCGTCGTCGGTGCGCTCATGGTGCGGCGTTGGTTTGCCGCCCGCGGCCTGGTGTTCAACGCGAGCGATCTGCGGCCGCGTTCGGGGCCTTCGTGGCGGCGGCTCAAGATGGCGGCTCGCGAGGTCCTGGCGGGGCGGCCGTGATTTTCGGAACTCACGGCCTCAGCGGACGAACGACCAGTTCTTGTAGAAAATCCGCTTGAACATGCCGGCGATGACGCTCGCCGCTTGCACCGCAACGTCGAAGATGCGTTGGGCATGATTGGGACGTACGATATCCATGAACAGGCAATATCTGACGCCGTCGACGCCGTTGACAGAGCGGTGGAACATCGTGTCGTCGAAGACGAATAACGGATTGTCTCGCCAGTAATGGGTCAGGTTGTCCACCTCGATGTAAACGTCCGGGCTGTCGACCGGCTCGAGGTTGTAGAGGACGCGGAACGTGAGGCGTAGCGGCCCGAAATGCCACGACGTTCGCTCCCGCGTATTGAACACCGAAACAGCGATGGTCTTGATGTAGCGATAGTCCCTGGTGAAGGCGGGAATATCGATGTCCGTGACCTGCGGCGCGTTGTACCACTTGAAGGTCAGCATCGCGCGTTTGTTGTGGCCGATATTATTGGCGATGTGGGCCTTGATGGCTTCGCCGTTGTCGACGAAAGCGCGCACGCAGGTCTCGATTTCGCGGCGGTGGGTTTCCGGCAGGTCGGCAAGCGCGTATTTGCCCTTGTTCGGATAGGAGAACAGGTCTGCCAGCAGGTTGAGCGGCGACAGAAGCCAGGTCGGAATCCCATTGCCCATGAAATATTTTTCAACCAGTTCGCCGGTGATCTTGCGGTGCCTGGCGACGTCGAGGACGCCGCAGACGACAAAGATCAAAGCGATAATGGGAACAAAATAAAGCGCCGCTCCAAGCGCGATCACAAACAAGGTGATGCGCCTGGCGTGCTTGAGAGCGGCCTGCTTCGAGATGCTCATAGCGGTGGCCCGTCCGATGTCGTGAAAGGGCTGCACGCCCCTGGCGCCTCAATTATACACGGCGCGGCGCCGCAATGTCACATCAAGCGCTGCGGTCAAACGCCCGCCGCGGCGGCGAGGGCGGCAAAGCCACGCTCGAGATCGGCGATCAGATCTTCGACGGCTTCAAGCCCGATATGCAAGCGCACGGTCGGTCCGCCCGGCGCCCAGCGTGTAGCGGTGCGCACGTTGCCGCAATCGAACGGGATGGCGAGACTCTCGAAGCCGCCCCATGACGCGCCGATGCCGAACAATTCAAGCGTGTCCAGAAACGCGTAGACCGCTTTTTGCGGCACCGGCTTGAGCACGACGGCGAACAGGCCCGAGGCGCCGGTGAAATCGCGTTTCCACAGTGCGTGGCCGGGATGGCTTTCAAGCGCCGGATGGATCAAGCGGAGCACTTCGGGACGCTGCTCGAGCGAGCGCGCCACGGCAATGCCGCTGCGGTAATGCCGCTCGAGCCGCACCGCAAGGGTTCGCAAGCCGCGCAGGCCGAGATAAACGTCGTCGGGGCCGACGCACAGTCCGCTCAGTCGGACATACTCCTTCAGGGCCGTCACGGTCGCGGTGTTGGCGGCGACGGTACCGAGCATCACATCGGAATGGCCGCCGAAATATTTGGTGCCGGCGTGGATCGAAAGATCGACGCCGAAATCGAGCGCGCGAAAGTAAAGCGGCGTCGCCCAGGTGTTGTCCATCAAGACCAGCGCGCCCTTGTCGTGCGCCGCCGCCGCGATGGCGGGGATGTCCTGCATCTCGAAGCTCAGCGAGCCCGGCGATTCGACAAACACCGCTCGCGTTGTGGGTTGCATCAGGCCGGCGATCGATGCGCCGATCTGCGGATCGTAATACGTCGTGGCGACGCCAAGCCGGGTGAGGATCTGGTCGCAGAAGCTGCGCGTCGGCCCGTAAACGCTGTCGGTCACGAGAATATGGTCGCCGGTGCGCACAACCGACAACAGCGCCGCCGCAATCGCGGCCAGGCCCGATGGCGACAACGCCACACCCGCGCATTGCGGGCCCTCAAGCTCCTGCACGGCGAGTTCGAGCGCCTCGGTCGTCGGCGTGCCGCGGCGGCCGTATTGATAGCGCGCGCGATGGGCGACGAAGTCCTCCGCGCTCGGATAAAGCACGGTCGAGGCGTGATAGACTGGCGGGTTGACGAAGCCGTAATAGGAAGCCGGATCACGCCCCGCCGTGACGGCTTGGGTTTCCGGCCGCCGCGTCGGGGCCTTATCGTTTCGTTTGCCTTCTTTCATCGCATCGTCTCATGCACATCCCGGTAGCCATTACTTCGGTATCGCGGCTTGGCGTCAACCCTTGACCTTGCAGGGCGATCGTCCTTTAGATGCGCCGCACCCAGGGGACGCCGTCAACGCGCCAAAGCAGGGGTTTTGGCGCGCCTCGCTTATCCCCGAACAGGTTTGCCCATGAAACGTCTTGCTATGGGAATTGCTCTCGCCTTGGCGCTCGCCGGCGCCGCGCAGAGCGTGCAGGCGCAGACGCTCGCCGCGGTCAAGCAGCGCGGTGAACTCGTCTGCGGCGCGAACGGCACGCTGGCGGGTTTCGGGATGCCCGACCCGCAGGGCAATTGGACCGGATTCGACGTCGACTTCTGCCGCGCCATTGCCGCGGCGATCTTCAACGATCCGACCAAGGTAAAGTTCGTGCCGCTGACGGCGAAGGATCGCTTCACCGCGCTGCAATCGGGCGCGGTCGATGTGCTGTCGCGCAATACCACCTGGACGCTGTCGCGCGACACTTCGCTTGGGCTGGATTTCGCCGCCATCACGTATTTCGACGGCCAAGGCTTCATGGTGCGCAAGGCGTTGAAGGTGAGCTCGGCGCTCGAGCTCAACGACGCTACGGTCTGCGTGCAGCAAGGCACCACCAGCGAACTCAACCTCGCCGATTACTTTCGCGCCAATCACATGAGCCTCAAACCCGTGACATTCGCCACCGAGGAAGAGGCGCTTAAGGCTTACGATTCCGGACGCTGCGATTCGTACACCACGGATTCGTCCGGCCTCTACGGCGAACGGAGCGAGCTTGCCGATCCGAGCCAGCACATCGTGCTGCCGGAAATCATCTCCAAGGAGCCGCTAAGCCCCGCGGTGCGACATGGCGACAACCAGTGGACCGACATCGTGCGATGGACGCACTTTGTCATGATCGATGCCGAGGAGCTTGGCATCAATAAAGCCAACGTCGACGCCAAGCTAAAATCCGACGATCCGGAGACGCGAAGGCTCCTTGGCGTCGAAGGTCAATACGGCGAAGCGCTGGGGCTGACCAACGATTGGGCCTACCGCATCATCAAGCACATCGGCAATTACGGCGAGAGTTTCGAGCGCAACGTCGGCCAGGGCTCGCCGCTGAAGATCGTGCGCGGATTGAATGCGCTGTGGACCAAGGGCGGCCTGCAATACGGCCCGCCGATTCGCTGAAGGCGCGGCGGCTCAAATCCAGCCGCTCATCCGGTCAATCTTCAAGCTGATTTTTGCAGAGCCGCAAGCCACACGCCGATTGCGGTTCGAGCCGGCTCTTGAACAAACAATTATCAAACAAGACGCCTCCGGTTATCAAATGAGACGCCTTTCGGTTATCAAATAAGACGCCTTGGGTTTGGCGCAAACATGACTGGCCGTTCATCGGAGGAACGCCGGTGGGCGCCAATCTGACAAAACTTTAACTTAAGTCACGACGACGGCGGCCTTCTACTTTCAGCTACGTTGAATCCCTTCGGAGGAAAACATGTTGAAGTCTGTGGTCGTTGCGACGGCGGCGCTGGCCATCGCCGGTTCATCGGCCGTCTATGCGCAACAGCATTTCGGCGGACCGCGTGACGGCGGTGACGCGGTGCGGTTCGAGCAACGGCAGCCGCCGAGCGTTGAGGACATGGCCGCGTTCACCGATGCCCGCATCGCCGCGCTCAAGGCGGGGCTCGAGCTTACGCCCGACCAGGCGAAGAACTGGCCGGCATTCGAGCAGGCCTTGCGCGAGATGGCGCAACTGCGCATCGAGCGTGTGAAGGCGTTTAAGGCGCGCGAACACGAGGCAGAGCAGGGCCAGAGCACGCCATCGCCGTTTGACCGGCTTTCGCGCCGCGCCGACGCCATGACCAAAGCCGGCGCGGCGCTCAAGCACATCGCCGACACCGGCGCGCCGCTGTATCAAAGCCTCGACGATGCGCAGAAAGCGCGGTTCGAGAAGCTTGCGCGCATACTTCGTCCGCATCATCACCACTTCGGGCGTGACGAAGGCTTCGGCCACCGCTGGCGCGAAGGGCAGGGTTATGGACGTGACGGTTGGCAGAGCCGCCCCTGGTGGCACTCGGGGCCGCCGCTGTTCGGACAAAACAACGATAAGCCGGATGGTCCGGCGCACCGCATGACAGGTAGCGAGCCGGGCTCGGAACTGTAATCACGGCACACGGTAGTGGCGTCCGCTGAAAATTCCCTCCCGCAGCGGATGCTCAAGCGGAGGCCGCAGGGCGAAGTCCTGCGGCTTTCGCATTTTCGGGATTTGAGGCGTCGGGGGATACGACAGAGCTACTATCGCAACAGCGGCCCGTCGGCCTTCTTCCAGGCCGCGATGCCGCCCTCGATGTGGCACGCGGAGGTCAGCCCCGCGTCCTGTGCGGCCTGGACTGCCATCGCCGAGCGTTCGCCGTAGGCGCAATAAAAAACGACGCGCCGGCCGGTCGCCGCCGCCAACTCGTGCAGCATGCCGCCGGCGCCGACATTCTCCGCCAAGTCGGCATAGGGCGCGTGCAGCGAGCCGGGAATGACCCCGTGCTTGGCGCGCTCGTCGCTTTCGCGCAAATCGATCATCGCGACGCCGGGACGGCCGCACAACGCGATCGCTTCGGGGGCGGACACCGCCCAGCCTCTGCGCGCGATATCCTTCTGCCGCAGCCCGACCTGCATGTTGGCGGGCACCGCGACGTCCATCATCTTCGGATTGGACAATTTCAAATTGTTCATCAGGTCGGCATACTCGTCGACCGATTTGACCTTGAGCCGCGGATTGAAAGATTTTTCTTCGCCGATGGTCGAGACGGTCTCGCCTTTGTAATCGTGCGCCGGGTAAACGAAGGTGGTATCGGGCAGCTTCATCAGCTTGTTGAAGATGGAATCGTACTGCGCGCGCGGATCGCCGTTCTGGAAATCGGTTCGGCCGGTACCACGGATCAAAAGTGTGTCGCCGGTGAAGACCCGATCTGCGAGCAGGAATGAGTAGGAATTGTCGGTATGTCCGGGCGTGTACAACACGTCGAGGCTCAAGCCCTCGATCGCGACGCGGTCGCCTTCCGTCACGCGCATCGAAACGACGTCGGCTTTGGTGTGCTCGCCCATCACGGTGATGCAATGGGTACGGTCGCGCAGCGCGCCAAGCCCGGTCACGTGATCGGCGTGCAGGTGGGTATCCACCGCCTTGACCAGTTTGAGGTCAAGTTCGCGCACCAATTGAAGGTAGCGATCGATCCGCTCAATCACCGGATCGATAATCAGCGCCTCGCCGCCGCGCCTGCTGGCGAGGAGATAAGTGTACGTACCAGACGTGGAATCGAAGAGCTGGCGAAAAATCATCAGCGGCTCCGGCACGCCGACCGTAACCCGGATCGGCCCTCCGCGAAAGCCCGCGAATGCCGCCCGGACGGATTTCGCCCGGGTTGTTCCGGTTAATCGTGCTCGACCGGTAGATCGATGCGCGAGCCCCATTCGGACCACGAGCCGTCGTAAAGACCTTGCGGCTCCTTGCCGATGGATTCCAACGCCAAAGTGAGGATCGCGGCGCTGACGCCGGAGCCGCATGACGTGATGATCGGTTTATCGAGATCGACGCCGGCCTCCTTGAACGCCGCCTCGATGCGCGACCGCGTCACCAGGTGGCCGCGCTCGACCAGGCGGCTGTGCGGCACGTTGAAGGAACGCGGCATGTGCCCCGAGCGTAGGCCGGGACGCGGTTCCGCTTCCTTGCCGGAAAAGCGATCGGCTGAACGGGCGTCGACGATCTGCGCGCTGTCGTCGGCGACCGCCATGCGCACGTCATCGAGCGTGGCCACCGCGCGAACGTTCATTTCGGCGTGAAATACGCGCGGCGGGCGCTGCGCATCGCCCTGTTCCAGCGGCCGGCCCTCCGCCTTCCACTTCGGCAGTCCGCCGTCGAGGATAAAGACCTTGCGGGCGCCGAAAATGCGGAACGTCCACCATACCCGTGCCGCCGAGAGGAGGCCGAGGCTGTCGTAGACAACAACGGTGTCGCCGTCGCCGATGCCCATCGCGCCGACCGCTTCGCTAAATTGCGTCGTGCCCGGCAGCATGTGCGGCAACTCGGTCGAATGATCGGCAATCGCTTCGATGTCGAAAAATACCGCGCCCGGGATGTGGCCGGCGCGGTATTCGGCATGCGGGTCGCGCTTGGCCGCCGGCAAATGATAAGAGCCGTCGACCGCGATCAGGTCGCGGTCGCGCAGATGTTCCGCGAGCCAGTCGGTGGAAACCAGCCAGCGGCTGGTCGGCGAGGGGGAGGAGCTATCGTCGGGTCTCAGCATGGCGATCATCTCTTGCTAACGCGTGTGCGCCCGCGATGTTCATACATAAGGCACGGTGATTTGCGAGTGGCGCTCCAGCCACGCCGGAACCGGCAAGTTCTTTTCCCGTAAAAACTGCGGATTGAACAGCTTCGATTGGTACCGGGTGCCGTAATCGGCAAGGATGGTGACGATGGTATGTCCCGGCCCAAGGTCTTTGGCGAGCCGAACCGCCCCGGCGACGTTGATGCCGGAGGAGCCGCCGAGGCAGAGGCCCTCGTATTCGAGGAGGTCGAAAATCAACGGCACCGCCTCTTGGTCGGGGATTTGATAGGCGACGTCGATCGGCGCGTCCTCGAGATTTTTGGTGATGCGGCCTTGGCCGATGCCCTCGGTGATCGAGGAGCCTTCGGATTTCAGCTTGCCGGTCGTGTAATAGCTGTAAAGCGCGGCGCCCATCGGATCGGCCAGCGCGATGCGCACCGCCTTGTTGAACGATTTAAGCGCGATGCCGATGCCAGCAAGCGTCCCACCGGTGCCGACGGCGCAGACGAAGCCGTCGATCTTGCCGTCGGTCTGGTGCCAGATTTCCGGTCCGGTCGTTTCGACGTGGCCCTGCCGGTTGGCGACATTGTCGAACTGGTTCGCCCAGATCGCGCCGTTCTTGCTGGTCTTGGCCAATTGCTCGGCGAGCCGGCCGGAGAGTTTCACGTAGTTGTTGGGGTTGGAGTAAGGTACCGCCGGCACCTCGACAAGCTGCGCGCCGCACAGCCGCAGCGTGTCCTTCTTCTCCTGGCTCTGGGTCTCCGGGATGACGATGACGGAATGATAGCCGAGCGCGTTGCCGACCAGCGCCAGCCCGATGCCGGTATTGCCGGCGGTGCCTTCGACGATGAGGCCGCCGGGTTTTAGTTCACCCTTCTTGACCGCGTCTTCTATGATGAACAAGGCGGCGCGGTCTTTGACCGACTGGCCCGGATTCATGAACTCGGCCTTGCCGAGAATGGTGCAGCCCGTCGCCGCTGAAACGCGTTCAAGCTTGATCAGCGGCGTGTTGCCGATGGCCTCGACAATTCCATTGCTGAACTGCATCGCCGGATCCCGAAGGGCGCCGACCCTAGATGACTGAATGCTCGGAAACAAGGGCGCCTCGAAAGCTGCCGAAGTTCGAAAGATAGCTGAAACCATAGCCGGGGATGAGGCGGCGCCCGCGCGTTACATTCACCGATTGTTTCCGCAGGGCCGCTATTTCGAACGCCGACGGGGTTTTCATTTATCGCTTGCCCGTGCCAACCGCTTTTGGTGAAGCGCGATAAATCTTGACGTTAATACGTTGTTTTTGGTGACGATCTACGTCGAAGCCATCCTCGGATTGTTGCTGCTGTTCGTCTGGGCGCAGAACACGACAATCACCGCGGTCGCCTGGTGGGGCTTTGCACATCTGTTCCGTGCCGGCTCGGTGATGTTATTCGGCCTGTACGGCTCGGTTTCCGATCTCATCTCGATCGATCTTGCCAATTCCATCCTGTTCACGGCCTTCGCGCTGACCTGGACCGGCGCCCGCGTCTTCGACCATCGCCGCCCACAGCCAGCGCTCATATTTGCCGGCGCGATCGTTTGGCTCATTGCCAGCCGTGTGCCGGGATTTGCCGATTCCTTCGAAACGCGCGTGCTGCTTTCGTCGGGTATCATCACCGCCTACACCTGGGCCACGGCTTACGAGTTCTGGCGCGGCCGCGGCGAGCCGCTGGTTTCGCGCTGGCCTGCGATCTTCATGTTGTTCGCGCACGGCGCGCTGTATCTGTTGCGCACGCCGTTCGGCGCCATGTTGCCGTGGCTGCCGCGCAGCAATCAGGTGTTCGAGAGCGTTTGGCTCACCGTGCTCAGCTTCGAGGGCCTGCTGTTCACCATCTCGATCGCGTTCATCTTGCTGGCGATGGCGAAGGAGCGCACCGAGTACCGCCACAAGACCGCCGCGCTGGTCGATCCGTTGACCGGGCTCGCCAACCGCCGCGCCTTCCTGCAAGACGCCGAAGCGCAACTCAAGCGCCAAGCCGCCAACCCGCGACCGATGGCCGTGATGCTGCTCGACCTCGACAACTTCAAGGCGATCAACGACCGCCACGGTCACGGCGTCGGCGATCGGGTGCTGGAAATTTTCGCCGACGTTGCGAGCGGCAACATGCGTCACATCGACCTGTTCGGCCGGCTTGGCGGGGAGGAGTTCGCGGCCTTGCTGCGCGACACCACCCGCGAACGAGCCCTTGTCGTGGCCGAACAGATCCGCGCCGGTTTCGCCGAAGCGACCCGCGAAGTCGACGGGCGCACGGTTGCTGCCACGGTCAGCATCGGCATCGTCATCAGCCATGACGCAGTGCTCGACCTCTCCGCGTTGCTGGCGCAGGCCGATCACGCGCTCTATCGCGCCAAGGATTCCGGCCGCAATCGGGTCGAGATCGCCTCGATCGAGCTCATCCTCGATCGCGTCCGGCGTGGCGCCGACGTGGCCGAAGCGGCCCAATCCGCCGCCTGAACCGCCGCCGCCGGCTGCCGAGCCGGGTGTGCCGCAAGCGGGTTCATCTTCATCTCCGGATTTGATAGGGTGGCTGGAACAAAACCCATTCGCTACCGGGAGGTCGCTCATGTTGGACGTCACGAAGCCCCAAGGCGCAGCGCCATTCGACACCGCGCGGCTCGACCGTCTGATGGACGATGCCGGCCTCGACGTGCTGATTGCGACCTCGAAGCATAACGTCCAGTACCTGCTTGGCGGCCATCGCTCGTTCTTCTTCGACAACATGGATGCGATGGGAATTACGCGCTACCTGCCGGTTTTTGTCTACGTCAAAGGCGCTCCGCGACAGGCCGGTTATTTTGGCCACGCCATGGAGAGCTATCAGACGCAGGTGAACCCGATCTGGGTATCGGAAGTGAATACCAAAAGCGGCGGCTCGGTTGACGTCGTGCAGAAGGCCGCGGATTACCTGGGCCGGCTCGTCGCCAAGCCGAAACGCATTGGCGTCGAGCTCGCATTCATCCCGGCCGATTCCGCGGCCGCTTTGCGCAAGGCGTTCCCCGATGCCGAGATCAAGGATGCGCTGTTCGTGCTCGAGCGGTTGCGGGCGCACAAAACCCCGGCAGAGCTCGACAAGCTCCGCCTCGCCTCCGACCTCGTCATCGATTCGATGCTGGCGGTCCTCGACAGTCACGGCCCCGGCGCCACCAAGGCGGAATTGACCGAGGCGTTGCGGCGGGAAGAAACGTCGCGCGGGTTGACCTTCGATTATTGCCTGATTACCGCGGGCTCGAGCCTCAATCGCGCGCCCTCGGACCAGCGCTGGGAGAAGGGCGATCCGCTTTCGGTCGATTCAGGTGGCAATTACCACGGCTATATCGGCGATCTCGCGCGCATGGGTGTTGCCGGCGAGCCGGATGCCGAACTGGTCGATCTGCTCGCCGAAGTCGAAGCTGTCCAGCAGGCCGCCTTCAAAGCGATCCGGCCGGGTGTCAACGGCGGCGAAATCTACGCCGCTGCCGAGCCGGTGCTCAGGGCCTCCAAGCTGCATAACCACTACGAGTTTCTCGCACACGGCATGGGCCTAGTGAGCCATGAAGCGCCGCGGCTCACCAGCAGCGGTCCCATTCCCTATGACGGTTACGACGCCGACAAGCCGCTCGAAGCCAGCATGGTGGTCTCGGTCGAAACCTCGTTGCTGCATCCGCGCCGGGGCTTCATCAAGCTCGAAGACACCGTCGCCGTCACGGCAACGGGCCACGAGATCTACGGTAATCGCGCGCGAGACTGGATCCGCGCCGGCCGCGCCTGAGCTACTCGACCGCCGGGCTCTCGGCAGCTTGCAGGTTGCGTTGCCGGCCGATGCCGTAACGCCGCTTTTCCAGCTCTTCGATGTCGCGGTGCAGCTTGCGCAAGTAGCCGAAATACGCGACGCCGCCGAAGACCCACGGCGCGCCGACCATGCCAAAAATCGCCGGATCGGCGGCGGGCCATAATTTCCTGATCAAAACGCAGGTCATCGCCCAGGCAACGACGATGAAAAGTGCTCGCGGCAGGATGTAAGCCATGATTCGTGCCTCGCAGAATGCGGGCCGAATGTTGCCGCATCATGGTTAGCAAGCGGTAAACCCGGAACCTTGCGGGATCCGATCCGCTTCGGCAGCGGCGGCCTTTCCGTCGACCAGCCATTGCTATTCGGCCCGGCGCCAAAGAACGTGGTAGAGCTACGGCGCTAGCGTTCTACTTCGCAGATTTTCCCCCGGGGCTTTCGGTCGTTTGTCTGACATGGCGCGCATGGTCCGTTTGCTGGCTCTGCTGCCGGTTCTGGCGACGCTTGTCGGCCCGTTCTTTCTCAACCGGGCGACGCCCGCCATTCTCGGCATGCCGCTGCTATTGGCCTGGTTCGTGGCCTGGATCCTGCTCACTGCCGTCATAATGGCGGTGATCTTCTGGCTTGATCCAGCCAACCGCGAGGAGGCCGAATGAACGGCGCCGTGGTTGGCATTGCCGGTGCGGCCGTCCTTGCCCTTGCTCTCGGCTTTTTGGCGCGCCGCGGCCGGCAAATGAGCCTCGAGCAATGGTCGGTCGGCGGCCGTTCCTTCGGCGCGCCGCTCGTCTTTCTGCTTTTGGCCGGGGAAATCTATACCACCTTCACTTTCCTCGGCGGCAGCGGCTTCGCTTACGGCAGGGGCGGCCCGGCCTATTACATTTTGTGTTACGCGACGCTCGCCTACGTCCTGTCGTATTTCATGCTGCCGCCGATCTGGCGCTATGCGAAGGAGCATGGGCTTTACTCCCAACCTGATTTTTTCGTCCGCAAATACGACAGCCCCATGCTCGGCGTGCTCGTCTCGCTGATCGGGATCGTGGCGCTCATTCCGTATCTGGTGTTGCAGTTCAGGGGCCTCGGCATCATCGTCGAAATCGCCGGCTACGGCGCGATCTCCTCGACCGTCGCGGTATGGATTGGCGCGGCGGTGGCGACGGCCTACGTGATGGTATCGGGGGTGCGCGGCTCGGCGTGGACCGCGGTCGCCAAGGACGTCATGATCCTCGCCGTCGTGGTGTTTCTCGGTATTTATTTTCCACTGCATTATTACGGCGGACTAGGCGACATGTTCGCCGCTATCGAGCGCGCCAGACCGGGTTTCACCGTGCTGCCCGAGCACGGCGAAAGCGTGTGGTGGTTCACCTCGACCGTGATCCTGACGGCGCTCGGCTTCTATATGTGGCCGCATGGCTTTGCTTCGATCTATACGGCGCGCAGCGCCCGCGTCATCCGTCAGAACACGATTTTCCTGCCGGTCTATCAATTAATCCTGCTGTTCGTCTTTTTCGTGGGATTTGCAGCCATCCTTGAGGTTCCTGGTCTCAAAGGCCCCGACGTCGATCTTGCTTTGTTGAAGCTTTCGGAAAAGAGCTTCGATCCCTTGGTGGTTGGCGTCATCGGCGCCGCGGGGGTACTCACCGCGCTGGTTCCTTGTTCGATGCTCCTGATGACCGCTGCGACGCTGCTCGCCAACAATCTCTACCGCGCCGTCGCCCGGTCAGCTGACGACGTCCGCGTGGTCCGGATCGCCAAGCTTATGGTGCCGCTGGTGGCGCTCGTTGCGATCTACTTTACCCTTGCAGGCGGACAAACCATCGTGGGGCTGTTGTTGGCGGGCTACAGCTTTGTCACGCAGCTCTTTCCCGCGCTCATCTTGAGCCTCGCGCGCAACCGATGGGTGACGCGCTCCGGCGCGGCCGCCGGAATGATCGCGGGCGTCGCGGCGGTGACGGCGGTGGGGCTGACGCATACGAGCATCGCGACGCTATTTCCGGCGCTGCCGGTGCAAATCAAGGAGCTCAATGCCGGCATCATCGCGCTTGCCGTCAATGTCCTGGTGCTGGTCGCGGTCAGCGGCATGGCAAAGCTCGGCGCGATCAGGTTGGGATCGCTGCCGCGGCTTTGGCCCGAATCTTGATTGTCACGCATTAAGCCTATGAAACATCCGTGAGCACGCGGGGTTTTGCATATGGACGCTGCGCCGAAAACCGCCGAAAGCGCGCCGAAATCGGGTCGCGAGCCCGGCCACGCCGAGGCGCATGGCCGGCCGCATCCGCAATCGTTTCTGGCGTTGACAGCGCTCGGCATCGTTTTCGGCGATATCGGCACGAGCCCGCTTTACGCTTTTTCGACTGCGCTTAGCGCCACCGGCGGAGCGCCCGGCGCCAGCGAGATACTCGGGGTCGTGTCTCTGACCTTCTGGTCGCTGGTGATCCTGATTTCGGTGAAATACATCACCATCGTGCTGCAGGCCGATAACGACGGCGAGGGCGGCATCCTGGCGCTGCTGTCGTTGGTCGAACACCGGACCGAAGCCGATCCGCTGCCCAAGCTATCGATCGTGATGGTGCTCGGCATCATCGGCGCGGCTTTGCTTTATGGCGATGGGGTCATCACGCCGGCGATCTCGGTTCTCTCCGCAATCGAAGGATTGAAGTTCACGCCCGGTCTCTCCGACTATGTCGTGCCGGCGACGCTTGTCATCCTGGTGGGATTGTTCGCGCTGCAATCTCGCGGCACCGGCAGCGTCGGCCGGATGTTCGGCCCGGTGATGGTCGTTTGGTTCGTCGTTATCGGTGTTCTCGGGCTGGTCAATATTTGGTCGGCCCCGCAGATCCTGGCGGCGCTCAATCCGACGGCGGCCGTGCACTTCGCGATCGCCAGTCCGTTGAAGCTTTTCATCGTGATGGGCGGCGTGTTCTTGGCATTGACCGGCGGCGAGGCGCTCTACGCCGATATGGGTCATGTCGGCAGCCGCGCGATACGCCAGGCGTGGTTCGGGCTGGTTTTTCCGGCGCTGATCCTGAGCTATTTCGGGCAGGGCGCGCATGCTCTCGTCGACCCGAAATCGATCGCGAGCCCGTTCTACAGCCAGGCTCCCGCCTGGGCGCTTGTTCCGCTGGTGTTGCTGGCGACTCTCGCGACCATCATCGCTTCGCAGGCGCTGATTTCCGGCGTGTTTTCCATGACCCGGCAGGCCATCCAGTTGGTGCTGTGCCCGCGCTGCAAGATCGTTCCGACCTCGAGCGATGAAGCCGGGCAGGTTTATCTGCCGACGGCGAACTGGCTATTGATGGTCGGCACGCTCGTTGTCGTGGTGATGTTCAAATCGTCCGACGCGCTCGCTTCGGCTTATGGCATCGCCGTCTCCGGGACGATGCTGTGCACGACGCTGCTCCTCTATCGCGTCGCGGTTTCGCGTTGGCGTTGGCCGCCGATCGTGGCAGCGCTGGTTATTGCGTTCTTCAGCACGATTGAGGGCTTTTTTCTGGTTTCCAACTCGCTCAAGATCGTGCAGGGCGGCTGGTTTCCGCTCGTCATCGGGGCCGCGATAGCAACGGTGATGTTCTGCTGGCGCAAGGGATCGTTGGAGGTGCGCAAACGCCTCTACGCCATGTCGATGTTGCCGCTCGATAACTTCCTCACCTTTGTCGACGATCTGGTGATCGGGCGCGCGCCGGGACTTGGCGTTTGGTTGACCAAGGTCGAACATGGCGCTTCGCCAATGCTCATTCGCCATCTCCAACACAACCGCGTATTTCACGAGCGCGTCGCGCTTTTGAGCTTCGTGCCGGATCGGCGGCCTCGCGTGCCGTTCGGCGAACGTCACAAGCTCGAACGCCTCGGTCACGGCTTTTTCCGCATTCAGTGCCGGTTGGGCTTCATGCAGACGCCCGACATCCCGCGCACCATGGAGAACGTTCAACTTCTCGGCTTCGACTCCGATCTCGACCGCAAGCACTATTACCTCGCCCACGAGACGGTGGTTCGGCGTGAGAAGAATTCCGCCATGTGGCGCTTTCCATTCGCGGTGTTTTCATTGCTGAGCAAGATTTCCAGCCGGGCGCCGGATTATTTCAAAATCCCGAGCGACGGCGTGATCGAAGTCGGCTTCCGCATCGAGATTTGACGGCGGGCAAGAGGGCGCCGGCGCGGCAAAATCGGCTCGACACGCAGCGCCGCCGCGGGCGACAATGCCGTGCCGCCGCCGGGACTTTTGCCATGCCGGATTTCTACGACGCCCTGGAAACGCGCGCGCCGGAGGTGCGCGAGCGCGAGCAGTTTGCCAAGTTGCCGCAGCTTATCGCGCGAGCGGTCGGCGCGCCCGGTTGGGCCGCACGGCTCGGCGGCATCGAGCCGAACGCGATCATCACACGGGCGGCGCTTGCGGGGCTTCCGGTTCTGCGCAAATCGGATTTGAAGGAGCGGCAGCAGGAGCAGCCGCCGTTCGGCGGCTTCGCCGTCACCGTGCCGGGAAAGCTCAAGCGGCTGTTGATGTCGCCCGGTCCGATTTTCGAGCCGGAGGGGCATGGCAAGGATTGGTGGAATTCGGCGCGCGCGCTGTTCGCGGCGGGGTTTCGCGCCGGCGACGTCGTGCACAATTGCTTTTCGTATCATCTCACACCCGGCGGCTTCATCCTGGAGTCCGGCGCGCACGCGCTTGGCTGCGCCGTCATTCCCGGCGGCGTCGGCAACACCGAGCAGCAGGTCGACGCCATCGCTCATCTCAAACCGCGCGGCTATATCGGCACGCCGGACTTTCTCAAAATCCTGCTCGATTCGGCAGCCGAAAGCGGCGAGGACGTCTCGTCGATCGACCGTGGGCTTGTTTCGGGCGCGGCGTTGCCGTCGTCGCTGCGCGCCGAGCTCGCCACGCGCGGCGTCGCGGTGTTGCAATGCTACGCGACCGCCGAGCTTGGCGTTATCGCCTACGAAACATCGGCCCTCGACGGGATGGTGGTCAACGAAAGCGTCATCGTCGAGATCGTGCGTCCGGGAACTGGCGATCCGGTTGCCGACGGCGAGGTCGGCGAAGTCGTGGTGACTTCGTTCAACGCCGACTATCCGATGATCCGGTTGGCAACCGGCGATCTTTCCGCCGTGCTCGCCGGCGGCTCGCCCTGCGGCCGCACCAATATGCGCATCAAAGGCTGGATGGGCCGCGCCGACCAGACGACCAAGGTCAAGGGCATGTTCGTGCATCCAGGCCAGATCGCCGAAATCGCCAAGCGCCATCCCGAACTCCGTCGTCTGCGGTTGCGCGTCACGCGCGAAGGGGAGCAAGACGTGATGACGCTCGCTGCCGAATGTGCGGAACAGGCAAGCGAGCTGGCGGATAAGGTGGCAGCGACTTTGCAGTCGGTCACCAAACTCAAAGGTCGCGTGACGCTCGTCGGCCAGGGCGCGCTGCCGAATGACGGCAAGATCATCGCCGACGAGCGCAGCGTCGGATAGATTGTCGTCGGACTGTTGCACGACCGCGCGGCGCGAAAAAATCGACGCAACGCTGAATGCGTTGGCTAAGCCGGGAAAAAAACTTCCGGCTTTCGGGAGTTTACCGTCTGCGCTGTCGTCGTTTACCAACCGTGCGGCGGTTCATTCGGCGGCTTGCTTGATGTCGCGCCGCTGGTCGTGGCTCGACGGGCGCGCGGCGCGGCGCAGCGCCGCCATTTCCGCCCGCTCGCGTTGCGTAAGGCGGAACGCCTGGTCCTTGCCCGCGAGATAGGGCAGCGGCCAAGCCTGCGTGCCGTAGCCGTATTCGGCCGAAGCCATCAGCGTGAAATGCGGATTGGTCAGATGTAAGCGCGCGATCGCGCAGATGTCGGCGCGGCCCGCCGCAACGATGGTGTTGACCTGATCGGCAGTGGTGATGTTGCCGACCGCAATAGTCGCCACCCCGACTTCGTTACGGATCATTTCCGAGAACGGCGTCTGGAACATGCGTCCGTAAACCGGATTGGCCCAACGCGATGTTTGTCCGGCCGATACGTCGATAATGTCCGCGCCGTGCGAACGAAATGCCGCCGCGATCTGCAGGCCGTCTTCCGGCGTAATTCCTCCGGGCGCCCAGTCGGTGGCGGAGATGCGCACCGAAATCGGCTTTTGCCCGGGCCAAGTCGCGCGCACTGCATCGAACACCGCGAGCGGAAAGCGCATCCGGTTCTCCAAAGAGCCGCCATAGGCGTCGGTGCGCTGGTTGCTCAACGGAGAAATGAATCCGGACAACAGGTAACCATGCCCGGCGTGAACTTCGATCATGTCGAAGCCGGCCTTGTCGGCATTCACTGCGGCCTGCGCATAGTCGGAGACGACGCGTTCCATGTCGGCGCGCGTCATCTCGCGCGGCAGATGCATGTAGTCGTGGAAGGCGAGCGGGGAGGCGGCGAAAATCTCCCAATTGTCCTCGTCGAGGGGATAATCCATTCCCTCCCAGCCGCGTTTGGTCGAGCCTTTGCGTCCGGAGTGCCCCAGTTGGAGGCAAAATTTCGCCGGGCTTTCGCGGTGGACGAAATTGGCGATGCGTCGCCACGCCGCGATCTGTTCGTCGTTATAGATGCCGGGACAAGCGGGTGTGATGCGTCCCTGTTCGGATACGGCCGTCATTTCCGCGAACACAAGGCCGGCGCCGCCCATGGCAAGGCGGCCGAGATGGACAAGATGAAAATCGCCTGCGATCGAGCCGGGCTCAGCCGAATACATGTTCATCGGCGATACCGCGACACGGTTGGCCACCACCATCTGCCCGATGCGAAAAGGCATGAACATAGGCGGCGGCGGATTGCCGTCCGGCACGTCGAACCCTTGTGCACGCACCGTTCCCGCAAACCACGCCTGCACATCCTCGACGAAATCGGGGTCGCGCAGGCGCAGGTTCTCATACGTGACGGCCTTCGCGCGTGACAGCATGCTGAAGCAGGCCTGGATCGGACTCATTTTCCAGTAGCGCGACGGGTTTTCGGTCCACAGCGCGCTGACGTTCGCCGCGTATTGCGTCTTCTCTACATCCTCGCGGCGGCTGCCCTGGAATTTCTGCAAGGCATCGGCGACGGAATTCGATTCGGTGCAGGCTTCGAACAGATTGATCGCATCTTCCATCGCCAGCTTAGTGCCGGAACCGACGGAAAAATGCGCGGTATGCAAGGCGTCGCCGAGCAGCACGATGTTTTTGTAGGACCAGTTCTCGTTCTGAACGACCGGGAACCGCCGCCAATAGGAGCGGTTCGGGATCAGCTTGTGGCCGCGCAACTGGCGACTGAAGAGCTTTTCCAGGTAAGCGACGGTTTCGGCTTCATTGAACTTCGCGAGCGTCGTTTCCGCTTTCGCCCAGGTGGTATCCGGGGCTTCGACAACCCAGGTGCTCATGCCTTTTTTGTACTGGTAGGTGCAAAGGTCCCAAATGCCGAACTCGTTCTCCGCGAAATGGAATGAGAAGGCCGGCGATGGCGCTGTACTGCCGAGCCAGATGAAATGGTTTCGCCGCAATTCGACTTTCGGCCGAAAGTGGTCGCGGTATCTTTCGCGAACAAAGCTGTTGATACCGTCGGCGGCGACGATCAGATCGGCGTCCGCGAACTCAGCAAGATCCGAAATGTCTCTGGAAAATTCGAGCTTGACCCCCAGCGCCCGGCAGCGCTCCTGCAATACGGTGAGCAGCATCCGGCGCTCGGTGCCGCAAAACCCGTGCCCGGTGGAGCGCACGACTTCGCCGTGGAAATTGAAATCGATCTCGCCCCAGTAGGAGAATTCGCGGGTGATCGCATCATAGGACTCGCGATCGTAGTCCATCAGGTTGTCGAGCGTTTCGTCGGAGAAAACCACGCCGAAGCCGAATGTGTCGTCGGCGCGGTTACGTTCGTAAAGGGTGACGTCGTATTCCGCAAAGCGCTTCTTCATCAGCAGCGCGAAATATAGGCCGCCGGGGCCGCCGCCGATGATGACGATCTTCACGTTGCGCCCTCCGTTACTCGTTCGGTCCGCGAACGCTCGCGGCGTCCCGCGCCATCGTAAAGATCGAGCATGCGCTCGAACCATGTCGCGACCGCGTCCGTAGTCTCGAGAACCTGCTCGCCCGACACGATGCGCGCCCACTGAAACACGCTGAACAATATATAGTCTGCGTAACAAGGCGTCTGGCCGCCGATGAAATGCGCCTGCGCCAGAATTCTGCGCAGGCCCGAGAGCCGCCGCCGCATTTGTTCAAGGTTCTTGCCGCGCTGCTCGTAAAGGTCTTCCAGAGTTTTTTTGAACGCCGCTTCCATGCGCGTGCGGTGATGCTTCGCATCGGTCGGATCGACGCAATCGAGCACATCCTTCATGAGATAGGGCACGATCAGCGGGATCAGCTCGCGATCGGCCCAAACATTGAAGAACTGCGTGAGGTTCTCGGCCTGCGGTCCGCCGAACAGTGCCGGCCGCGCCGGATAGCTGCGCTCGAGGTAAACGGCGATGGTCCATGAATTGGCAATGACCCGCTCGCCGTCGCGAATAATAGGCACCTTATCCTGGCCGCTGAACGCGATCGCTTCCTTGTCGCTGACGCGCACGGCGCGGAGCGTGAAATCGAGCCCCTTATGCAGGAGCGCGAGCCGCGTTCGCCAAGCGAAAGTGCTGTAGCGGCAGTCGTTTTTGCCGCCAAGCTCCCACAATTCGATCATGCCGCTTTCTCGGAGTTTCGACTGATTTTACGTTGTAGTTTCTATCAGTCAATATATTGTCGCTTGGCGAAACCATCGGAGGCGGTATGGCAGGTCAGGCGCGCGTTAACCTGGAGAAGCTTGCGACGACGTCGCCGCTTGGACGTACCGAGCGCGAACGGGCGTTCCTGGAATTCGAGCAGGCTTTGATCTGTGCTTCGGAAGCCTTCTACCGGTTCGCCGGCACGGTGTTCGGCCCGGCTGGCGCAAAACAGAAACTGACCGGGCAGGAATGCGTGATCCTGCAGCAGTTGATGTTTACGCCGCGGCCGCGCAGCGTCAGCGAACTCAGGCGCTTTAGCAACCGCGACGACATATCCAACATTCAGTACAGCCTGCGCAAACTGACGACGGCAGGGTTGATCGAAAAGGTGCCCGGCAGCACGAACCGCGATACGCGCTACCGACCGACACAAGCGGGCCGCGACTTGACCGAATTCCTGGTTTCGTCGCGGCGCGAGTTGCTCATTGCTCCCAGCGCCGACGTACCGAGTATCGAGGCCCAGTTGAAATCTGCGAGCAACGCGCTGTCGCTGTTGACGGGGATGTACGACCATACTTCGCGCGTGCTCGCCGCGCGCACGTGAGCTTGACTGTTAGCGTGGCGTTGTAGGGTGGCCGAATTTGCACTCGTAAACACATTCGCGCGCATGAGTCCTGACGCAAAGAATCCCGAAGCGGCGAATTTCGATCCTTCCTTGTTTCGCGCGCGCGGCTGGTGGCGCGACGAGACGCTGCGGGATTGGCTTTCGCGTCCGGCCCAGACGTCGCCGGATCAAGTTGCGCTGCGCACGCCCGACGCGTCGATCGGCTATGCCGATCTTGCGGATCGCGTTCGCGGTTTCGCCGCCGCGCTGCAAAAGCGCGGCATTGGACACGGCGACATCGTCGCCGTTCACCTGCCCAATATCGCGGAATTCATCGTCAGTTGGCTTGCAATCAACGAACTGGGCGCGATCATGCAAACGCTGCACACGCCCTACGGCCCGCGCGAAATAGAGGACCTGCTTGACCACAGCGGCGCCAAGGCCTGCATCGCGCTGGCCCGCAGCAAGGATCGTTCGCCGGCGGAAGATATCGCCAGGCTGCGCGGCACGTTGCCGGCCCTCAAGCTCGTGATCTCAGCCCGCGGCAACGCCGCAGGCGCCGAAAATTTCGAAACCCTCATGCAGCTCGATCCGACAGCCGCGTTTGTGCCGCCGCCGATTTCCGCCGCCGACGATTTCATGCGGCTCTATACGTCCGGCACCACCTCGTCGCCCAAAGCCGTTTCGATCACCTACAATCATTTTCTAAGCAACGCTCGGATGTGCGCCGCGGAGTTCGGCATTACGGCGAAAGACCGCATCCTGTGCCTCGCGCCATATACGCATCTCTACGGGCTCTACGCCGTCGAGCTTGGCTTCTCGGCCGGGGCGACCGCTTGCCTGCTCGACGTGTTCACGCCGCCGGGCTTCGTTCACGCGCTGCAAGCGATGAAGCCGACAATGCTGTTTGCCGGGCCGGCGCACATCGCGCCGTGCCTGCAGCAGCGGATGTTCGACGATGTCGATTTCAGCGCCATGCGCGTCGCCGTGTTGTCGGGCACTACGGTTCCCGTTGCGCTCTCGGCGGCGTTCGAGGCGCTGCTGCCGGACGGCAAGGTTCTGCAGGCCTGGGGCATGACCGAGCTGCAATTCGGCGCGTGCAGCCGGCCAAGCGACAGCCCGGAAATCCGCTTCGGCACGATCGGAAGGGCGACGCCGGGCACGCAGTTGCGTGTCGCCGATTTAGAGGGGCATCTCTTGCCTGAGGGCGATGTCGGCGAATTGCATGTCCGCGGTTGCTCGCTGTTCGCGGGCTATGCCGGCAACGAACAGGCATCGCAATCGAGTTTTTCCGCAGACGGCTGGTTCCGCACCGGCGATCTCGCTCGGATGGACGCGCAAGGCAACGTGCAGCTCAGCGGCCGCACTAAGGAGCTGATCAATCGCGGCGGCATAAAATTCAATCCCATCGACATGGAAAACGCGATTTTGAAACATCCGTCGGTGACGCAGGTGGCCATTGCCCCGATTCCCGATGCTGACCTCGGCGAGCGGGCGTCGTGCTTCGTCGTTCTCAAGGACGGCGTCGATCTTACCTTCGACGAGCTGAAGGCATTTCTGTCGGAACATAAGTTCGCGAAATTCACCTGGCCGGAAAATTTCGCCGTCGTCGGCGAAATGCCGATGACGCCGACCCGCAAGGTCATGAAAACCGAACTCGTCCGGCAATATCTCGCGGCCGTCGGTCGCGATTAGGGGGTCCCTTGGATTTTGCGCTCCCTTTCCCAAAATCCCGCGACGAGATTTCGCGCATTCAGCACGTGCGCAAGCGCCATGCGTTCGAATTGGCGAAGCGGGCGCCCTGGTATCGCGGCAAGCTCGATCACATCGACCCCGACAAGCTCGACGATAAGGAGGTGTGGGAGCGCATACCGATCCTCGACAAGGAAACGCTTCGCAAATTCTCGCATGCCGAATTCCTCGACAACCTTTGTGTCGTGCCGGCGGGCGACATTGCCGAATACTGGCGCTCCGGCGGCTCGACCGGCCAGCCGGTATTTTATCCCCGCACGAAGGACGACGTGCGTTACGCCGAACTGTCGTGGGGACGTTCTTTTCCCTGCATCGGCATTGGTCCGGGCGACCTGTGTCATATTTCCTTTCCGCTCGGAATCCATCCCGCCGGCCAGGTTTGGGCGCGCAGCTCGCGCCTGTTCGACGTCGGCATGGTCTGGGTGGGCGCCGGAAATTCCTATCCGTCGATCGCGCAGATCGATTTGATCCAGAACCTGAAACCGACTGTCTTTATCGGCATGAGCAGCTTTGCCCTGCATCTGGCGAATCTGGCCGACGCGAAAGGAATTGACCTGGCATCGTCCTCGGTGCGCAAGCTCGTTTGCTCCGCGGAAACCTTGTCGGCAGCCAAGCGGGAGAAACTTTCGCGCATGTGGGGTGCGGAGGTTTTCGATGTCTTCGGCATGAGCGAGGCCGGTCTGATGGGCGCGGAAACGACGGCGCATGACGGTATCCACATCTGGACCGACATGTTTTTCATCGAAGTCGTCGACGACGTCACCGGAAAGTCATTGCCGGAGGGCGAGGTCGGCACGCTGTGCGTGACGCCGCTTTGGACCAATCACGCCACGCCGTTCCTGCGTTGGAATTCGGGCGATCTGGTCAGCTATACGTCGCACTCCGCCGGCTCCGGACCGTTTGCCGAGCTTTTTCCGATGATCAAGCACGCCAACCGTACCACGGGATTCTTCAAGGTCCGCGGCGTCAACGTGAACCATGCGGAATTCGAAGACTTCATGTTTCGCAATCCCGATGTGCTCGACTTTCAGGCGATACTGGAAACGGAGGTATCGACCGGCCGCGAAGGCTTGAAGGTGCTTGTCGAGATCAAGGACGGGAACGATGCCGGCTCGCTTTGCTCGATCGTCGGTGGCAGCATCAAACAAACGTTCGAGATCACACCGGTGGTGGAGGCGCTCAAGCGCGGAACGCTGGCGAGCGAATTCGAACGCAGCCTCAAGGCGCCGCGGTTTATCGACCGCCGTCGGTGAGATGCTCTTGGAATGCCGCGGTAGCCCCGCAGGCACGTGCTTTGCGTTCTCATGTTCGTTGCCCTCGCGCGCGAAGCACGCCCTCTGGCGGCCGACCGGCTCGAACCGCCAGGTCGGTGGCGCGGCTAATCTATCAGTTGTTGCCGGATGTGCTGCCCAGCACTCAGTTCGATCGCTACCCGTTCGCCACAGCCAACACGTCGATCTCGATCAGGAAGTCTGGATGCGAGAGACAGGTGACGCCGACAAGCGTGCTCGGTGGCGGCCGATCGGGATGCCAGGGGAAGGTCATGGTCGGGTCGGTTTGCACCTTGATGAACGCATCCATATCAAGGACGAAGAGGCGGCGGAAAACGACGTCGTCCCACGTAGCGCCCGCGGCCTGAAGCTGGATTGTCAGCGCCTCCATGACCCGGAGGTACTGGCCGCGGATGTCACCGACCGCCACCGGCTTGTAAGCCTCGTCTGAGGGGGTCTGGCCGGCGATAAAGATCAGCTTGCTCGGGCCGGTAACGGTGACCACGCGCGTGTAGCTTGGATGCTTGAACAACCCGGGCGGATGGATATGCCGCTTTTGCACCGTCACACTCTCCAATCTTCCGGCAAATTGAGGGACAGACAGAAACCTCTGGAACTCGACATCCTCGGATTGCTTGGGTCTATGTCAAGCGCGGACGAGACCGCCATTAACGTAAATCGTCTGAGCGGTTACGAAGACCGCATCGTCGCTCGCCAGGAACGACACGACGCCGACAAGATCGGACACGGTTTGCACGCGCTTGATCGCTTGATTGTTGGCGTAAACGACGAAAAATTCCTCTTGCGACATTCCGCCGGGAATCTCCTTGCGGCTTTCGGTGCCTGGGGTCCGCGTCTGTCCGGGAGCGACCGCGTTTACGGTGACACCGTCTTCACCGAACTCAGTGGCGAGCGCGCGCGTTAGTCCGATAACGCCGGCCTTGCTGGCGATGTAATGAATGAACCCAGGCACCACGAGCCTGACAGTGTCTGACGCTACGTTGACGATGCGGCCCCATTTGCGGCGCCGCATCCCGCCCGCAAATGCTTTCGTCATCAGGAACATGGAATTGAGGTTCACGGAAAGCACGCGACGCCAGTCCTCGAACGACATCTCGTCGAAAGTCTGCATCGGATAGACGCCGGCGTTATTGAAAAGAATGTCGCAACTTCCGGCGTCCTTTTCGACCTCTTTCTTCAGGGCGGCGACGCTCACCGGATCGGTCACGTCGCAGGATACCGCGGTCGCTTGCCCGCCGGCGTCCGCAATCAGTTGCAGGGTCTTGTCGGCATTGTTGCGGTCGGCGATGACGATCCGTGCGCCTTCCTCGGCGAGCCGGACTGCGGACGCCTGGCCGATGCCCGAAGCCGCGCCCGAGATGACCGCGGTCCTGCCTTCGTGTCTTTTCTTCATTGATTGTCTCCCGTTTTTCACGGCACGATTCTCGTCGTGCCAAAAGTTGCATTGACGGTACGACCTTCTCCGCGTTCGAAGCCCGTGCCTATGCGTTGACCCGCGCAACGCGGTCCAAGGCGACGGCAAGGATGATGATCACGCCCATCACCAGCATTTGCGTATACCCATCGATGGTGGCGAGGTTCATGCCGTTTGAAAGTATCGTGACAAAGAACGAGCCGATGACGGCCGACCCAAGTCCGCCTCGCCCGCCGCTCAAACTGACCCCGCCGATGACGGCGGCGGCGATGGTTTCCAGGGACATTCCGCCGCCCAGATTAGGCTCGCCCGATGCGGTGCGCGCGGTCAGCATCAGACCGCCAACCGCAGTGAGTAGGCCGGCCAGGACATAGGCTAGCGCCAGCAGCCGGCGTCGCGGCCAGCCTGCCAGCACCGCGGCGCGCGGATTGCTGCCGAGCACGTAGAAAGAGCGGCCGATGACGGTCTGTTGCAACAAGATATGGAGACCAATGCCGACGCAAACGGCATAGATGATCGGCATCGGCATGCCGAAGATATGCAGCCGGTAAGCAAACACGCTGAACTCGTCGGGTAAACCGAACACGGGATGGCCGTCAGAAAGCGACGTGCCAATCCCTATGCATATGTTCATGCTCGCAAGCGTGGCGACGAAAGGGTTTACCCGCATCCACGCGACGGCAATGCCGTTGAAGAGACCGACGAGCACGCCCACGGCAATGCCGACAGCCGTACCGGCCAGGGCTGCGACCACGCCGCCTGCGCCGTGCGGTCCGAGCATGGCGGTCATTGTCAACGCACTGGCAACGCTGATCAGCGACACGCTCGGTCCCAAAGACAGGTCTAGTCCGCGGGTCAAGAGAACGATGGTCTGTGCGCAGGTCAGAACAAATAGGAATGAGGCCTGCTGCACGATGTTGATGATATTCTCCACCGACAGCAGCTGCGGCACATAGAGCGCAAAACACAACGCCAGGATCAATGGCGACGCTGGCAGAAGCACGCGATAGGTCAGCGTGACAAGGCTCGCCAGCGTATCTCGCCGTTCCTTCGCGAGCGCGGGGCCGACAGGCTGGATTTCCTCGACCTGACTCATCCCCGGCCTCCTATTCTACCGCCGCCTTGCCCCGCGTCAGCGAGTTGGCGGCAACCGCGGCCAATAGCAGAAAGCCGAGGACGACGAGCTCCTTCTTGCTGTTGATGCGAAGCAGATTGAGAGCGTTGGTCAGTGTCGACAGGAACAAGGCGCTAAGAGCGACCATCTCGGCACGTCCGATGCCGCCGCGGAGGCTGGTGCCGCCAATGACCGCGGCGGCGATGCTGAGCAGCATCAGGCGATCGCCGCCGAGATTCGTTTGGCCTGAACCCATCTGCGCCGTGATGAGAAGGCCGGTTACGCTCGCAAGCATGGCGCAGATCACGAAAGTGACGACAACATAGGTCCGTGTCGGAATGCCGGAGACGGCGGCCGCCAGGGGATTACCGCCGATCGCATAAATGTGCATGCCCAGAACCGTCTTGCGCTGCATCAGCCAGACGGCTCCAACCAGACCCACCGCAACATACGCAAGCGCAGGCAGCCCCCACCAGAAAGCGCGGCCGAATCCCGACATGAAGTCTTGCGGCATGCCGTACACCGGGATGCCACTGGTCATGACCAGGGTTATCCCCGACACAATCGACAGCGTGCCGAGGGTTACAATAAGCGATGGGACGCGCAGCAACGTCGAGCACAGCCCGTTGAAGAGGCCCACCGCGGCGCCGCAGGCCAGGCTGACAAAAGTACCGAGCAGTATTGCGCCCGTGGGGCCGATACCCTGTGCGTCGACGGCGTTTGCCATGACCTTCGCCGCGACCACGCTTGCCAGAGCGGCCGTCGCGCCGACCGAGAGATCCATACCGCCGACGATCATGACCAGCATCTGCCCGCAAGCCACGACCGCAAGAAACGATGTATTGCGCAGAATGTTGAACAGATTAGCCAGGCTGTAAAAGCGCGGCTCGACCACAACCATACCGGCGACGAGAAGCACCAGCAGGATCGGAATCAAACCTACCACTCCCAAATGCCTGGAGAGGCGGTCGGAAAAGGCCGGACGCGGTAGCGATGTCACACTCATTTTGTCAGTTCGACGGCCTGCTTCCGTCTTTGAAGAATCGGGCGAGTACGTTTTGCTCCGTGAGATCGCCGCCGGTCAGTTCCGCGACAAGGCGGCCGTTGTGCATAACGTACAGGCGGTTGGATAGATTGAGCACTTCCGGAAGCTCGGACGAGACCAGCACGACGGCAGCGCCGGCCTCAACGAGCGCGGTCATGAAGTTGTAGACTTCAATTTTGGCGCCGACGTCGATGCCGACGGTCGGCTCATCAAATAAAAACACGCGGAAGTCGCGTGTCAGGCCGCGCGCCAGCATTACCTTCTGGCGGTTGCCGCCGGAAAGTTGCGCGACCGGGCGTTCGGTGTTCGGCGGCCGCAGTTGCAGCCGATCAACGATCTGCCGCGCCGCGTGGCGCTCCGCGCGCCGGCGTAGAAAGCCGCCCTTGGAAAACGGCAACAGCCGCAGCGCAACCAGCGAAATATTTTCACGAATTGGCCGGCCGAGCGCCAAGCCCTCGGAGGCGCGGTCGGCAGGAAAATAGCAGACGCCGCGACTGAGACTTAAGGCGGGCGAAATTGTACCGCAGACCTTGCCGTCAACCTCGACGCTGCCACCCGACACCGGCTCAAGACCGTAAATCGCCCGTATCAACTCCGACTTGCCGCAACCGACCAGACCGGCAATTCCGGTGATTTCGCCAGCTCGCGCGCAGAAATCAACCTCGGAGACGGCACCGCCGCTGACCGTCAGGCCTTTGGTTTCGACGGCGGTTGACGCGGGCTTATGGGCTATAGCGGGGAACAGCAGTTCAATCTTGCGGCCGGTCATCATCTCGAGGAGCTCGCCCTCGCTTACGTCCGCGGACTTGCGCACGCCGACCACGCGACCGTCCCGCAGAACGGTTATGCGGTCGGCTAGCTGCTTAATTTCGCGCATGCGGTGGGACACATAGATGATCCCGACGTTGTCGCGCCGGAGCTGATCGACCAAAGTGAATAGACGCTGGGTTTCGCGTTCGGTCAGTGAGGCGGTCGGTTCGTCGAGGATCAAAAGCCGCACCTTGCTCAGTAGCGCCTTGGCTATCTCGACCATTTGTTGATGGGCCCGCGACAGGTCGCGTACGGGCTTGCGCGGATCCAGGTCGAAGCCGAGCTCGGCGAGCACGCGTTCGGCGCGCTCACGCATCTTCTTGACGTGCAGAAATCCCAGTTGCGAGATTTCGCGGCCCAGAGAAAGATTTTGCTCGACCGTCAGATCCGGGACCAGTGAAAACTCCTGGAATACCGGACTGATGCCGATCGAACGGGCGTGGTGCGGCGACAAATGCCGGAGCTCCTGGCCGTCGTAGACCAGACGCCCGGCATCGGGAGCGTAGGTGCCGGCGACCACGTTGATCAACGTGGATTTGCCGGCGCCGTTTTCGCCGAACAGGACGTGAATTTCGCCGTGCGCGACGTCGAAATCGATTTGGTCCAGTGCGAGCACGCCAGGGAACCGTTTTGAGATTCCGCTGACCCGGAGTAGTTGTGGCGCCTGGCCTAAGTCGCCTGCCGTCGACCCCGGAGTTGACGACAGGCTTTCATTTGTTGGCAGCACACGCGTGCCATGCATCCGAGACTCCAAGAACCTACTGCTTCACTGTGAAGATCGGCTTGAAGTCATCGGGTGCGAAACTGAGTGCCAAGTTGATGTTCGGCAGCGTCTCCTTGGTGACCATGTCCGGAATTGGCTTGACGAACGTCATCATCGGTTTCTTCTCAATGGCGCGGATGGCCTGATCGACGGCGATCGTTCCATTTATCACGACATATTGGGTTGCGAAGCCAAGGATCTCGCCGCGCTTGGTCATGTTGAGCATGGCCTGATTCTCATACTCGGAAAGAATGAGAATGTCGGTGCGGCCTGCTTGAGCGACCGCCCCGACGGCGGCTTCCGCAGCGACGCCGGCGCCCCAGATCACGTTCATCTTGGGGTAAGCCTGCAGCGCATCCTGAATGAGCTGCATTTGCGTCTGCACGCCCGTGTCGCCGAACTTCTCGGCCAGGAAAGTCACGTTGCTGCCTTTGATCGACGCTTTGAAGCCGTCATTGAAACCTTCCGGCCAACCGGCGCCGGCCGGGCCTGGAAAGGTAACGACCGAGGCCGGCTTGCCTTTGAGGTATTTGAGCAAATAACGGCCGCTCACTCCGCCCATAAACGGAAAGTCGGCATAGACCTTGCCGGCGATCTTGGTATGCGTCACCGGTATCGAAAGGCTGATGACCGGAATGCCCTTATTCATAGCCTCGGTATACTTTTGCCCCATGCCTTCTTCGGAAATTCCGGTTGAAATGATCGCATCGGCATGGGCGGCGAGACAGTCGTCGAATTGCGAAAGCTGGCGGTTCAAGTTCTCGTAACCGCCCGCTTCATAGACGGTCATGTTCACGCCTTGCCGACGCGCTTCCTCGGTAAGCCCGTAATCGGCGCCCACGAAGAAACTGTCTTTCAGATGCGGCAGGAGCACACAAATGTGGTACGGCTTGTCTGCCTTTTGCAGTGGCGTGTATTCGGCTGGAACGTCGGTTCCCGACGACGCGTCGAGGACCTTGAGCGGCCACCACTGGGCCAAGTGGCCCGCGAACGCAGGGCCGCTCGTTACCAGCAACGCAGCCGGCGCTGCGGCCAAGAAAATTCTCGCAAAACTCTTCAAGTTACCCCTCCTGTGTTGTCGTCGCCCGTCGATATTCACTCAGTTCGAAGCCGGGAATTGAGCAAGCGCCGCTCTCTCGCTATCGGCGATCCAGCCACTCCTCAAATACGCGATCTCTTTGGTTAGCCACCCGCACGCAGCCGCGAGTATCGAAGCTCGTGCAGCGCGACCCGTGCGCACACAAGCAAATCGCGGACCAACTCAGCCGTCCGCCAAAAATCGACATCGAAGCGCGCGTTGCCCACGAAACCAAGTTTCCGATCAGGAAATGTGGGTAGCATTCGGATACATGGAGCGATGCTGAAGCACCGCCCATGGTGCAAAAAAAACGAACGCTGGTTCGAAAGTCGAAAAAGCCTGCTCCTGCGACGCGCGTTGTGTCTACGTTTGACGGCGTATGCACACCCGGTCTCCTGATATTTATCGAAAGCTCTGGCGACGGCATTATCCTCGCCGTCCACGAACTTCCGAGCCGCGAAAACCTGGATTGCGACGGCTTTGATAGGTTGCTCACACGCAGTCAACGGATCAGGCGGCTCTCTTTCCAGACAGTTTCAGGACAGTCCTCTTTAGAACCGTCCCCAAGTTTGTATGAGGCGTTTATCGCGGGTAAAGGATGCTCGCTCATCCTTTCGGCGTAAAATAATAAATAATGATGCAGGTCAGTATCGCCTCGAATGGTAGGCAATGTTTCGCGCCGACTGATTACGGGATAATCGATCGTGCCTATCAAATAGGCGACGGCCTCGACTTCCTTTTTGCGCTCTAACCTCCCATTCGCACGCTCGTTCGGCGTTTCGTCAACGCGCATTTACGCGGGCGGTATTCGGGAATAGCGCCTCTTTCCTCACCGCAGTGCGTCGAGGCGCCGTGTCCGAACTAGCCCGCGATAATTTCGGCCGTCGTGGAAAGTGGCCGTTCCAGATTGCCATTGCGTAGGCCGTCCACGACATCAGTTTCCATGATGGAGGGCTGTGGAAATGATTATTTCTGGCGACCTGATGCGAATGATAGGAGGGGAGACAGTTGCGGCCTCAAGGAAATGACATGCAGCTTGGCTTTTTTACGATGCCAATTCACCCGCTAAAGAAGGATTGGCGGCAATCGCTCCAGGAAGATCGCGAGGCATTCAAACTGGCCGACGAATTGGGATTTGTTGAAGGCTATTGCGGTGAGCACACGACTGACCAAGCCGAAAACATCACTTCCTGCATGATTTTTCTGGCCACCCTGAGCGAGACTACGCAGACGATGAAGCTCGGAACGGGCACCGTAAACATGCCCAACGCCCATCCAGCAGCGGTGGCCGCGCAAGTCGCAATGCTGGATCATCTGCTCGACGGCCGTTTCATTTTCGGAATCAGTCCGGGCGGCCTGCCATCGGACGCGGAAGTTTTTGGAAATCTGGACGCCAACCGCAACGAGATGTTCCTAGAGGCCATCAATCAGGTTCTACAAATTTGGGCGACGGACGCTCCCTACGAGATTCGCGGCAAGTATTGGACGATTTCGACCGCACGAACCCTTTTGGCGGATATCGGCCAGGGATTCTTGCCACAGCCGTTGCAGCGCCCGCATCCTCCAATCGTGGTCACCGCGGTGGCCCCTTTCTCCAAAGGCGTCACAGAAGCGGCTGCCAGAGGGTGGGATCCGATCTCGGCCAACTTCCTGATGCCAATATGGGTGAAGAGTCATTGGCCTAAGTACGTGGAAGGCTGCGAGCGTGCTGGGCGCAAATCAGATTTTCGAAACTGGCGGGTGGCAAAAAGCATCTTTGTGGCCGCCGATCGAAATACAGCCAAAGAATACGCTACGTCGGAGAAGAGCCCTTACCGCTTCTATTTTCAGCAACTGTTCTTGAAGCTGCGGAGCGCCGGGCGAATTGAGCTCTTCAAATCGCGACCTGACATGCCAGACGAGGACGTCAATATCGAAATGATACTGGACTCCCTTGTCATCTACGGGACGCCCGACGAGGTCGCCGACAAGCTGCTGGCGTTCCGCGAGGAGGTGGGTGACTTTGGCACTCTTCTTTACGCGGGCCATGACTGGCTGGATCGCGATCTCAGCCGGCAATCGATGATCTTGCTTGCCGAGAAAGTGCTTCCACGGATCAACGGACGCGAATCCGCGCAAGGCGAACGTTCGCAAAGACAACTGGCGTCTGCCGCTAACGGGCGACCGGCCGAGCGAATTTTCTAGCGATATTGGGGGTGGACGATTTATTCCCTGCGAACTGCTCGGCATTGCTGTTGTAGGCACCGTCATGTGAGTGACGCGTGTCAGGTGAGGCATGATTCTTGCCCGCCATCAGGACCGCGACCATTGGTTTCAGCCGTAGGGACGGAAATTCAACCATGAGAAGAAGAGAGCTTATCAACGTCGCAATGGGCAATACTCCCGCCGACGCCGTGATCGAGGGAGGAAAGCTCGTCAACGTAGCGACGGCCGAGATTTACGAGGCCGACGTGGCAATCAAGGGCGATCGCATCGCCGCGGTGGGTGACGTCGCCTATACGAAGGGATCAAGCACCCGCGTGATCGACGCGAGCGGACGCTTCATCACTCCGGGCCTTGTCGAAGGGCATCTGCACCAATATCACAGTTATCTCGGCGTGACCGAGTATGTCGAGGCACTTCTCAGCCACGGCGTCACCGCCACCGCCGACGGCTTCTATGGACCGGGGATCGTCTCAGGTGTGCCGGCCGTGCGCTTCTTCAAAGAAGCGTTCGAGCGAATGCCCATTAGACTGATGTTCGTCGTGCCGACGCTCGCCTGGCTGCAGAACCGCGAGCTCGGCCTGACGCCGACGCCCGGCATTGAGGCGAGCGACCTCATGGAGATGCTGAATTGGGACGGCTGCTACGGTCTCGAAGAGCCGCCCTACCTGCCCATCGTGGAGCAGTATCCGGAGTTTCTTGATCTGTTCGACGAGACGCTTCGGCAGCGCAAAGTGATCACCGGGCATGCGGCGGGCATCACTTGGCGGCAGCTCCAGGCGTATGCAGCCGTCGGCGTTACCACCGATCACGAGTTCGTCGAGGTACATGACGCGCTCGCGAAGGCTCGCGCGGGCATAACGCTGCTGATGCGACAAGGGTCTGGCGCGCCGGACGTGCCGGAGCTTGTGCGCACTTACACGGAATTCGGAATCGACACGCGCGCGCTCGCCTTTTGCGCTGATCTCGCCTCGCCCGAGAAACTGATGAATGAGGGGACGATCGACCACGCCATTCGCGTCGCTATCGCGCAAGGGGTGCCGCCCGTGCGTGCCATCCAAATGGGGACTATCAATACCGCCGAACTATTCTATGCCCAACGTGATTTCGGAGTTGTTGCGCCGGGCCGCTTCGCCGACCTCGTGCTCGTATCGAACTTGCGGGATTTCACAATCGACACAGTAATTTTCGGCGGGACTGAGGTGCTAAAGCAAGGCAAGTTCCTGATCAAGCTGCCAAAGACTACCTATCCGGAATACATGCGCGGCACCGTCAAACTGCCCGAACCTATGACCGCCGAAGGGCTGACGTTCCGGGTCGATACAAACCGGGCGGCGATCGAGGTACGTGTGATCGGAGTAACCGATGGCAGCCTCGGAACGGACGAGCGCCGCGAGAGCTTGCCCGTTGTCAACGGCACCGTGCCCGCAAGCCTGGACAAGGATGTTTTGCTGCTTGCCATGATCGACCGCTTCGGCAAAGGCACCGGTACCGGCCTCGGATTTGTCCAAGGGTTTAAGCTGAAGGCCGGCGCCATTGCGTCGACCGCTAATGCCGTATGCGAAAATATCGTCGTCGTCGGAACGAACCCGGACGACATGGCTGTTGCGGCAAATTATCTTGCCACCATCGGCGGCGGCAAAGTCGTGGTGCGCGAAGGCAAGATCGTTTCGTCCGTCGGCCTGCCGATCTGCGGCCTGATGCCCGAGGATCCGCTGGAAGTGGTGATGGAGAAGTTCAACCGTGCGTTCGAGGCGATCGCGGAACTCGGTTGCCCACTTAAAAACCCTTTCTCGCAACTCGAATTCTGCTTCGCCTGCGGCGAAATCGGCAACATCAAGCTTTCGGAGGAAGGCCTACTGGTCTTTGATCCGGATCCCCGCAAGGTTGAAGTCTTGGTCGCATGATCACTGCGGAGGACCTGGCGTGAACAAATTCAGTCTTTCCGGCAAGGTGGCGATCGTCACCGGCGGAGGCCGCGGGATCGGACGCGCGATCTCCGATGCTCTCGCCGAGGCCGGCGCCGATATAGCCGTTGCGGCGCGTCAACAGAGACCGCTGGACGAAGCGGTCAAAGCGGCCAAGGCCAAAGGACGGCGCGCGAAAGCGTATTCCGTCGACTTGCACAACGTCGCGGATATCCGCGGGCTCGTCAAAAGCGTCGTCGATGATTTCGGCGACCTTCACATCGTGGTCAATAACGCTGGCGTGCAATTGCTCGCACCGGCGGAGGAACTGTCCGAGGAATATTGGGACGATACGCTGACGACAAACTTGAAGGCGCCATTCTTTCTCGCGCAGGCGGCCGCCCAACATTATATAAAGCGCGGCGGCGGCGGTAAGATCGTCAATATCACGTCCATCTGGGCGGAGGTTGGCTTCCCGATGTTTGCCGCCTACTGCGCCGCAAAGGGCGGCCTTCTGTTGCTGACGCGAGCGCTGACCTCAGAATGGGCGCAGTACGGAATCAACGTCAACGCGGTCGGACCGACGCTCAACATTACCGACATGACCCGCGAACTCGCAGAGAACGTGGAATTCAGCAGGGATTATATGCACAAACTTCCTACGGGCCGCTTCGGCGACCCAGCGGAGGTCGCCGACGCCGTCGTGTTCCTCTCGAGCCCGGCGTCCGACTTCGTTTTTGGGCAACAGCTCATGGTGGACGGCGGCTATACCGCGATCGGCCACTTGCCAACGCCCGAACTCGCCGCCAACAAGCGAGCGCGATGATCCGATGAAGATCGAAGCGCGCTTTGAAGCGCTGCATCGCTGTCGCTACGCCCGACGGCAGGCAAATTCGTTGCAGCCATTTGAAACTGCCAAGCCGCGGCAACCTGACGCGTAGGTCGCTGTCGCAATAGCCATCGGCCGGGTGAAGCCGCCCGAGCCACTGTTGTTGCGCTTTGCCGCAGGTAAAGGGTGAACAATCAAGGCGACGCTCCGCGATCGAACACTCCGCTCAAGCCCGATCAAAACCGTCATATGAATACCGCAACTTAACCCCGGCTGTCGGCATGGCCTGTCGCTGACGTAGCTATTGTCGGCGGTGGCGCCGCCGGCTGCGTGCTCGCCACAAGGCTTAGTGAGGATCCTGGGCTCAACGTCGTCTTGTTCGAAGCTGGGCGAGATATCCAGCCTGATGCACCGCCGGACGACGTCGCGGACGTCTTTCCGCGATCTTATTCGAATCCGGCCTATTTCTGGCCGCGGCTGGAGGCCGCCCACCGCAACGGCAATGCTCCCGTTTGGTATCCGCAAGCACGCGTGCTCGGCGGTGGCTCCTCGGTGATGGGGATGCTCGCGCCACGCGGACTGCGCGCAGACTTCGATTCGTGGAGTGAGGCAGGTGTCGAAGGATGGCGGTATGACGACGTTCTTCCATTCTTCAAAAAGCTCGAGCGTGACCTCGATTATCCAGGCGGAATCCATGGCGTTCGCGGGCCGATCCCAATCATGAGACACCGACGTTCATCCTGGGCCGGGTTCATCGAGGCTCTGGGCAAGGCGGCGGAGAAACAAGGTCTTTCATTCAAGCCCGATCTCAACGGATCGGACGATGATGGGCTTTTTGAAATGCCCTTAAGCAACGACGGTGAGAGACGCTATTCGTCAGCGTCTGCTTATCTCACGAGACCGGTCCGCGAACGCGCAAACCTGCGAATCATCACGGAAACCAAAGTCACCGAACTCGTCATGGACGGCCAGCGGGCAACCGGCTTGAAGTTCAGGCGAGCGGACGGCCACAACGATTTCATGGCCGTAGCACATGTGATCCTGTCCGCGGGCGCAATTTATTCTCCGATCTTGCTGATGAGGGCCGGCATCGGCGCCGCCGGCGAGCTTGCCGTGCACGGTATCACTGCGATCGTCGACAACCCCCACGTTGGGCGCAATTTGCAAAACCACCCCTACATACATCTTGGTGCAGTAGTGCGACCAGAGGCCAGACACGATCCGGCGGTCCGAAGCTACGCTCACGGCTGCGTTCGCCTCTCCACACACTACAAGGATTCTCCGCCCTCCGACCTTTTCATGAGCCTTATCTCGCGCAGCGGACCACGTGCGCGGGACATTTGTCTCGGAATGATCTCGGTGGCGCTCTTTGCCCCGTTTTCACGAGGACGCGTCACTTTGTCCGAAAAGACTTCCGGCGCGACCATTGAGCTTGGTCTGCTTGAGGACGAGCGTGATAAGGTTCGGCTTGCGCTGGGAGCTCGCATTGCGAGAGACCTTTTAAGCGATGATCTCGTCAGGTTGACAGTGCAGGAGACCTTCATGCTTCCGGCACAACTGCCGATGCGTCTGCTCAATCAACCCGGGCTGAAGTCCAATCTGTTCAGCCTTTCCTTATTCGCGTTGCTCAACGTGAATGGCCGCGTCAGGCGTTATGCCTTGAGTAAGAGACTGGGATCTGGACGGCTTTTGAACCAACTAACCGATGATGAAGCGTTCGACGAACTCGCGATCGCTTCGGCCACATCGATGGCTCATTCAGCGGGAACGTGTGCCCTCGGCAAGGTGGTTGATGCCGGCACCGCCGTTAAAGGAATTCAAGGACTCTTCGTCGCTGACGCGTCCATCATGCCGACAATACCTAGAGCAAATACCAACACAGCCGCGCTCATGATCGCCGAGAAGGCCTCTGCCGAGATTCACAGACAAATTCGAGGGCATTAAACATTCCGGCGGCGCCAGCGCCAAACGATTGAGCGCAATATTTTCAGGGGCCACTGGCGGGGAGGGAAACCATGATCCAGCTCTATGACCTAGCCGGCGCTTGCGACGATTGCCGGTTCAGCCCGAATTGCTGGCCCGTTCGGATGGCGCTCCTGCACAAAGGGCTTCCCTTCAATGCCATTCCTTGGCGGTTCACCGAAAAGGAGGCAATCGCATTTTCAGGTCAGGGCGCGGTGCCGGTGATCGTCGATGGGAGTCAGGTCATATCCGACAAATGGGGAATCGCGGAATATCTGGAGGATGCCTACCCCGAAAAGCCGTCGCTGTTTCGTGGCGAGACTGGCCGTGCCCTAGCGTTTTTTGTAACGAACTGGGCGGCGGTCGTATTAACCGGTGGCATTATTCGCTTCGTTCTAACGGATATCTTCAATATCCTCCACGAGAAAGACAAAGTCTATTTCCGGCAAAGCCGGGAGAAGCGGTTCGGAATGGCGCTCGAGGACGTTACCAAAGATCGTGCCTCGCGCGTCGTTAAATTCCGGAGCAGCTTGCAGCCCCTGCGCTTATCGCTGGCCCGCGCACCCTATCTGAGCGGCGACACCCCGGCTTGGGCCGACTATGTCGCATTTGGACCATTCCAATGGGCGCGCAGTGTTAGCCACTTTGCCCTTATTGAGCCAAACGACCCCATCTTCGTATGGCGTGCGCGAATGATCGACTTATTTGGCCAAGCCGCCAATCAAGTTCACGTGGCTGACAAATGATTTCCGGTCCCAACTGGGCTACTTATTAGTTCGTCCGGCTAAATCCGTTCGCGAACAGCGGCAAATGTTGCAGATCCGAAGTCAGCGGCCGCTGCGCCATTTTTTTTCACACCTTTACCGGGCTCCAGGACCGGTTCAGTCGGCTCGTTTCTGCGTTAATCAGTTTAAGCAATGCTTCCGCTCCTCGCGACATTGGGCGCCGAGCCGCTTCAATGAGTACAAGATCCAAAGTCAGCGGCGGATCGCTGATCACCCGAATATCGAATAAATGGGAGTCTTCCGGAGCGGCCATCATGATCGCCGGCAAGATGGCTTGCCAGTCGGTCTGCGAAACGAAGGAAAGAGTACCGAGCATCGCGTCAAACTCCATCATGCGATGAACGTGCACTCCGTTGGATGTAAAATAGATATCCAGAAGGCGACGGCGTATGTTGTCCTTTCCCGGCATTACAAGTTTCAATGCATCAAGTTTCGCAAGCCGTACGGAGCGACCGCCTTTCGCGTTGACGTCCTTTTTCGAGATCAGCACCTCGGGTATGCGCGCGAAATGTCGGCTACGCACGCCGCTTGTTTCCGAGAATACAGGAACGATCGCGAATTCAAGCTCTCCTGCTGCAACCTGCCTGGTAAGCATGCCGCTATAACCTTCAACGATCCGGACGGCGACGTTCGGATGCAGGTCAATGAAGGCTGCCAGCGCCGGCGCAAGCACGCAACGCGTCATCGACGGCATCAATCCGACACAGATTTGCCCATCAAGGCCGTGCGCGAAATCACTCAACACCCCGTGAGCGGTCTCATGCATGCGCAGAATTTCGATGCAACGATGGTAATAGGCGTCGGCCGCCGGCGTGGTCGTGATGCCCGTCTTGTTGCGCGTGAAAAGCCGAATACCCAACAGACTTTCGAGCTTGCCGATATGCTGCGAAACACCAGATTGTGTCGCACCTTCGCGCGCCGCCGCCGCCGTGAAGGAATGCTCCTCATAAGCCGCAACGAAGAGGCCTATGTCACGAATGGTCGCCTTCATCGCTATTCATCTGATTTCATAATGGTTTGGATCATATCATATTATTTTTCCTTTTGACAAATGCTCAATAGCCTTCGTTGTCACGACGATCATGGAGGCTGGCGCGAGCCAAGTCTGTTTGGATGAGCGACTTATCATTCGAGGAAGAGCGTATCGATCCACGTTGCTTCCGCGTCGGCCTTGGACACTATGCGACTGGCGTGGCTGTCATGACGACGCGCGCGCCGGACGGAAAATTGGAGGGGCTCACGTGCAACTCCTTCGCCGCGGTCTCGCTCGACCCACCGCTGATCCTTTGGAGCCTGAGACGAGAAGCGCCTTCGAGAGACGGATTTCTCAGCGCCCAAGCATTTGTCGTGAATGTCCTGGCGGAAAAGCAATCTCGTCTCTCCCGTCACTTCGCCACGTCACATCGTGACAAATTTCACGAAATCGAATTTTCAGTTGGGCTCGCCGGATGTCCGATTCTCAATCATACTCTGGCTCAATTTGAATGCACCACGGATACAACATTAGATGGCGGCGATCATATTGTGATAGTGGGCCGCGTACGTCGTCTTTCTTATCGCGACGGAGCGCCGCTCATCTTCGTTCGCGGGCAGTATTGCAGCAGCAAGCAACTCAATCTGGTTTACTGACACCGAACGAGTGCACACTTTCACGTGTGCCGAGAATCCGATCGGCGCACCGCAACGCTGCGGCGATCGTCGTCATGGTAGGATTTCCCCCATTTGTTTGGGCAAGAACGGCGTTGCCGGCGACAAACAGATTGTCGTATTTCCAAAGCTTTCCCTCGCGGTCGACAACGCTGTCGCCGTCGTCCCTCGGGCCCATTCGGCAACTCCCCATGAGATGAGAAGCCTCACCGGGCTTGTAGAAGGCGGGAAACCAGCCTTCCGAAAGGTCGCCAATTTCACTCGCGATTTCGAAATGCTCAGCGAGCGCGCTTGCGGCACGGCCGCGGTCTGCCGCCGAAAGTCGGAGCGTCGCTGTCACCTCCGGCAAGCCAAAGTGATCCAGGCGCTTGTTATCAAAAATAAGGCGGTTGTCTGGATTTATGTCCATCGGAATCCAGTTGAAGATGTCGATGGTTTGATGATCAGGCGCGATTGGCACGATTGGCGCAGGCCGCCCTGGAAATCGGCAGAGTTGGGTGTGCCACGGATGCGCGGGCGAGTACGGCACCCACAAAGTCACCAGTGGGTCGTCGGCCGGAATTGCCTGCGCGATCTCGTCTTGAAAAGCGATGCGAGAGGCAAAGGCGGGATGATCGAAGACGCCACAGCCCAGCGCCGGTCCGACGTCTACGCCGGAGCCGGCGAGCAACTTGCCGCAACCGATGGTCCCTGCCGCGACGACGACCGCCTCCGCACGTACGGTCATCAGCCTATCGTCGTCCGCGCCATGCGCCTCCACGCCAAACGTTTTCGCACCCTGGTGCAGGATCCGGTGAACGACGAGGTTCGGCAAGATTGTGATTTCGCGGTCTTTGCCGGGCGCTAGCAGATTTTGGATCGAGCTAAAGCGTAATCCGTTTTCACTGGGGGTGACGGCAACCGGCATCGGACGCATCTGGCGGCCTTCGGGAAGATTGCCGATGGCGCGCTTGAGGCGCTCAAGCAGCAGCCGCGTGCGCACGCCATTGGCCCCGAAATCCTCCTGAACATTGAGGAGTGCATGCGCCCGCCTGATATAAGCCTGCCATACGGTGCGATCGTCCCAAGGCGGCAACTCATCTGGATGTGGCCAGGGGCAGTTGCAGGTCCACAAGCCGAACATTCCGCCGACGCCATGCGCGATTTTCGCCCCGGCGAGCCCGGGCGGAGCGGACTTAGCGAAGCTTGGCCAAACCAGAAACTCATCCAGTCGCTTTGCGAAAGCAGCCAGGCCGTTTTCTGTCGGATCGATATTACGCGCGTGCCCGAGCGGCCACCCGTCGCGTGGCGGTCCTGCCTCCAGCACGATGACGTGGCATCCTCCGGCCGCGAGCGCGCCGGCGACTGCGGCGCCTCCGGCGCCTGCGCCGACAACGAGAACGTCTGTTTCGACACTCGACGTCACGCCGTTTGAACTCCCGCCGACCGCGTTAGGTCGCCGCTTCGCAGGGCGGTCACAAGGTAGTCCGCCTGGCGAAGCGCCAGTGCCACGATCGTCAGCGTTGGATTGGCCGCGGCCGATGTGGGAAAAAGCGGGCCGCCAGCCACCATCAAATTTGGAACCTCATGCGCGATTCCCCAGCCGTTGACGACACCGTCTTCCGGCCTCGCACTCATGCGCAGCGAGCCGAGATTGTGCGTGGCCGGAAACGGCGGAGAGCCGTAATGCCGCAACGCGCCGGCGGCCTTATGAATTGCCGTCATTGTCTGATAGCTGTGATCGCGCATGCGTGTGTCGTTGGCATGGTCGTCATAGTGGACGCGTGCGACCGGCACGCCGAAACCGTCAAGTTCGTTCTCCACCAGGGTGATGCGATTGCTTAGTTGCGGCAGATCTTCGCCGACGGCGATCATTCCCGCAACACAGGCATAGCTCTCCAAAGCGGACGCCAAATCGCGCCCCCACAGACCGGGATTCAGCAGCACCGCCATGGCCGGCAGCGATACGGCATTTGTTTCGATGTAATAGCCGCCAACAAATCCCCGTGACGGGTCGTGACGCATTTCGTCGGCAACAAGCCCGATCATCGGCTCACCTCGATTTCATGTGGATCGGTTCGCCGAATACCGACCACATCGTCGCCATGACGTGGCGCATGTAACACCGCCCAACCATATCGCTGCCATTGGCGAGCCCTCGCGGGAAGTGGCCGGATCTCGATGCCAGCAGCAGACGTGGGCTTTCGACGGTATTGCCGGCGACGACGACGGCCACAGCCGCCTGGCGGTGACGCACCCGGGTCGCGTCGAGATAGATCACCGCACTGGCGCGTCCCGTCGCATCGGTCTCAATCTCGACCGCACGGCATTGCGTGCGCAGATCGAGGCGCCCGGTGGACATTGCCGCCGGGATGTCGACATAGAGCGTACTCCACTTCGCCTTGGACCTGTCGCCTTGGATGGTGAAGCCGTCTTGCAAGCTCGGGCCGCGTCCATCGCGCGCTTGGGCCAAGATCGCGAGCGGGCCTAGACCGACGGCTTTGTAGCCCAGCGCCTCGGCGCCGACCAAAAGCTTGCGATAGTTGTTTGACTGCGGGTGGTGAGGAATTCCGTTATGACCGCTGACGCCCATGATGGTTTCGGCACGGTCGTAGTAAGGAGCGAGTTCTTCCGATGAGATCGGCCAGTCGATCAGGTCGGCGCCTTCCACCTTTCCGTAGGTGGACCGCGCGCGAAATTCGTGGTCGTGCAAACGCAGCGCAACTCCCATCCATTGATTGGTGGTGCCGCCGAGCGCTTGGCTGTGCCACACCGGGTGCGTCGGGTGATCCTGGGCGACCCGCCAAGTTCCGGAGGCACGGCGCGGATCATGCCAGGTCAGCATTTCGTAGCCGCCCCATTCGTCGCGAACAAATTCGTCCGCGGCGACCGGGCGGCCGGCCTCCAGCAGCACGACGCCGACGCCCGCTGCAGTGAGCCGCCGCGCGATCGTGCCGCCGGCGGCGCCCGACCCGATTACAACAACAATTCCGTCGTCATCCCGTCCGAAGACCGTCATGGCTGCCGGCCCGCAGTGTTAAAGTCATCGCGCGGCACCGTGTCGGAACAGCCGGAAGCGCCGTCATAGCCGCATCCGGCCCAGACTTCAGGCAAGTCGTAAAAATGACGAAGAGCACCCGAGAGGCAAAGGCGAAAGAATGCCGTTTCGGTAAGTTCAGTGAGCGTTGCGACGCGTTGCGCCACGGTGAGCGAGGTAAAGCCGCGAGTTTGGATCGCCGCGAGCCCCTCGCGCATGATTGCAAGAGCGTCAGCGTCGGCGGCGAGGTCGATGGCAATGGCCAGCGTGGCGTCTTGATACGGCGAGTTGTCGAGCCAGTCATGGGGGCACAGTGTGCGCACCACGGCCAGCAGCGTCACTGATTTGCGCGGCGCGAGCGCCGGAAGCGACGGCCAAGTTTCTGCCGATACGCGCGGCGGCGGCGCGGTACGTGGATCCTTCGCGGCTGTCACGGTGATACGCGGCATATCAAACGCCCAAGAGATTTGCCTGAACGTCGGGACGGCTGCTCAAATCAGCGGGCGCGCCTTCCCACGCCACACGGCCCTTGTTCATCACGTAGGCGTAGTCAACAAGCTCGAGCACCAGCGTGACGTTTTGCTCGATCAACAGAATCGATTGTTGCTCGTCGCGAAGCTGACGAATGACATCAGCGACCAAATCGACGAATACCGGCGCCAGGCCTTCCGTCGGCTCGTCCATGACCAGCATCGTCGGATTCATCAGCAGAGCTCGCGCAATCGCAAGCATGGTCTGCTCGCCGCCCGACAGTGTCCGCGCGCGCTGGTTGCGTCGCTCTGCAAGCCGGGGAAAAAGCCCGAAAATCCGCTCAAGGGTCCAGACGCCGGAACGCGCCGCGTTTGCCAGCGTCAGATGCTCGATGACGTCGAGCGATGGGAATATCCGCCGTCCCTGAGGTACTAACGAGATGCCGCGAGCGGCGATATCGTGGGGCGGAAGGCCGCCGATTTCCGCGTCGCGAAAACGCACGCTGCCGCGGCGGGGCGCCGTAAAGCCGACTATCGAACGCACCGTAGTCGTTTTGCCGGCACCGTTGCGGCCGAACAGGCCAACAATGCGTTTGGTGGGCACCTGAAGTCGCATACCCTGAAGGACATAGGAATTTCCGTAGTAAGTATGCACGTCATTCAATTCCAAGAGGCTCATGTCGTCCTGCGCCCCAGATAAATGCGATTGACCTCCGCATTTTTGCGAATTTCCTCCGACGTACCTTCGGCCAAAAGTTCGCCGTGATGAAACACCAAAACGCGGTCGGCAAGGGCGAACACGACGTCCATGTCATGTTCGACCAAGATGACAGTTACGGAGCGATCGAGCGATCGAATGGTATCAACAATCGGCCCAATCTCGGCCATGGAGAGGCCGGCCGCCGGCTCATCGAGCAACAACACCTTTGGCCGCATCGCCATCGCCATCGCGACCTCGACTTGCCGCTGGTGACCGTAAGAGAGGTTGCGCACTTCGATCGCCCCCAGGTGATCAATCCGCGCCGACTTTAATGTTTCTTCGACGAAGGCCTCGACGGCGCGAATGCCCGACGCATGACGGATCATGTCAAAGCGCAGGCCGAACAGACTTAGCGCGCAGAGCCGCAGGTGATTGGCCACCGTCAGCCCGGGAAAGAGATTGGTGATTTGGAAGGTGCGACCAATGCCCATGCGCGCCCGCCGGTAGGAAGAGATGCCGGCAAGGTTGGTGCCAAACAGCCGGATGAAGCCATCGTCCGGGGCCAGCGCCCCGCTTATCATCTGGAACAGCGTCGTTTTGCCTGCACCGTTCGGGCCTAGCAGGGCAACGCGCGTGCCGGTGGCGGCCGCGAAGGTCACGTCGCTCACCGCGCGGACGCCGCCGAACGATTTGCTCAAATTATCTACCGCAAGCGCAGTGGAATGTCCTGTCGTAACCGCAGAGAAACTCGGCGCGTCCTCTTCGGCCAGATGCGGCAACGGTGCGGGTGGCGGCTCTGCTTCCGGTGTTAGAACTCGTGCTTTGGCGAAGAGACCGGCGATGCCGTTCGGCGCTAACAGCACCACTACGATAAAAGTCGCGCCCAGAATGATCAGCCAGTGGCTAAAATAGATGCTAAGGATGTTACGGAGCGTAACGATTACGATAGCGCCAACGACCGGCCCCCACAGCGTTCGTGTACCGCCAAGAATAACCATCAGGATCGCTTCGGCCGACATCGAGATCGAGAGGTCGTGCGGGCTGACGAATCCGCCATAGAAGACGTTAAGCACGCCCGCGATTCCGGCGACCAAACTGCCAATCAGAAACGTGGCGTAAAGGTGCAGCCAACCGTTGAATCCAATAGCACTTGCCCGGCTTTCGCTATCGCTAACGGCGCGCAAGGCGAGGCCAAACGGCGAATTAACCAGTCGCTGCATAAACAGGCCAAGTACGAGCAGCAAGCCGAGCGCCAAGTAGTAGAACGACGAGGTCGACGTCAGCCAATGCGCCGGCCTGGGAATGCCGGGAAGTCCATTGAAGCCGCCCGTGAACGAACCCCACCGGTTCACCGCGCCCCAGAGCAATTGTCCTAAGGCAAGCGTAATGAGCAGAAAATAGAGGCCGCGCGTGCGCAATGCTATCAGGCCGAACAAAACAGCCATTATAAGACAAGCGGTGAGGGCGATCAGTGTGCTTTGCCACCAGTTGAGCCCGAGTTTCACCATCGCTATGCCGACGCCGTACGCGCCGAGCCCGAAGAATGCGGCATGACCGAGGGAGGGCAGGCCGCCATACCCCATCATCAGATCGAGACTCATGGCAAAAATGGCGTAGATCACCATCAGCACCATGAGGTGAATGTAAAAGTCGGAAATGCCGAGCAGCGGCGGCACCGACGCGAATAAAAGAGCGACCCCCAATGTGCCGTACCCGGGCGACCAGCGGGCCATTCCCTCAATTCCTGCCGAGGAGACCGCGCGGCTTTATCGCGAGAACCGCGATCATGGGCGCGAAAATCGTGAAATAGGACAGCTCCGGAAATGCGGTCTTGCCGATGCTGTCCATCAGCCCAACAAAAACGCTGCCGAGCGCGGCTCCGGACAAACTGCCAAGGCCGCCGATGATGACGACGACGAGGGCGAGCGGCAGAATATTGAAATCGAGGCCCGGATAAGCTCCGACATACGGCGCGCCGATGGCACCGCCGAATCCGGCAAGCAAGGCCGAGAAGCCGAACATGCCGGTGAACAGCAGGCGGGTGTTGATTTTCAGGGCGCCCGCCATCTCCTCGTCATCCACGCAGGCACGGACGGCCGCGCCGATCCTGGACTTCTCGAGCAGGAGCCAGAGCGCTACTCCGACCACCAACGCAACGGCAATCAGGAACAGGCGATATTTCGGAAACGCAAAGTCGCCGAACAGCAACGGGCCGCGCAGCCAAGGCGGCGTCTTCATGACAAGCGGATCGCCGCCCCAGATGATCAGGCACACTCGCGACACGATAAAGGCGAATCCCATCGTCATCAGGATCTGTGGCAGATCCTGCAGATGGAAACGCCTCAGCAGCGTTTCCTCGAGAGTAACCCCGACGACGAATAAAGCCAGGGAGCCCGCTATCGCAGAAAGCGCAAAACTGTCGGAAACGCGCATGACGCTGTAGGCGATATACGCGCCGAGCATATAGAACGAGCCATGCGCGATATTGACGACCTTCATCAAGCCGAACGCCAGAGTAAAGCCGCTCGACAGGAGAAACAGCAACGCCCCGAACGAGAGTCCGTTCAGTACATTAGTCGCCCACAAGGTCACCATTGCAATTTTTCGACACCAGCTGTGCTGTTCTGGCTCATGCTTGGGCAATCGAGCCTTGTCCGGAGCGCACGGCTCATTGCTTCAGTGGTGGATAATCGCGTGAATACACCGGATGCTTCAGGAACTCTTGCGGCGAGTAGGTCCAGAACTGGCTGACGTTGGGAATCGTATCGATGACCTGGTTCTCCATGCCCGAGCCGTCCGCTTTCATCACAGTCTTGCGAATCAATATGGTCTCGATGGGATTGTTGTATGCATCCAGTTTCAAGGGGCCGCGCGGAGCGTCGGGAAGCTCGACGGACTTAACGGCTGCAATAAGCTTGAGTGCGTCGGTGGGTTTCCCGGTTTTTGCAAGTGCCCTGTCCAGCCACATAGCCGAGGTGTAGAGGGACTCGGCATAGTATGACGGGTCGCGCTTGTAGGCGCTGCGGAAAGCAGCAACAAACGCCACATTTTGCGGCCGCTTGAGGGTTGCCGCGTAACTATGTGCCGTCACGATGCCAAGTGCCTCCTCACGCATCGAGCGAAGAACGTCTTCGTCAGTCATGATGTCAGCGCCGATGACGGGAATTTTGGCCTTGAGACCATAGTCCTCGTAAGCGCGCAGAAATCCCGGAATGTGGGAACCAACCAAAATCGTGAAAACCGCGTCAATATCGTGCGGGATCTGGGTTACAAACGCACCGTAGTCGGACGCATCGAAGGGCACCCATATTTTCTTGACGATTGTGCCACCGGCTTCCTGGAATGTCTGCTGAAACCCGGCCACCGATTCCCAGCCGAATGCGTAGTCCTGGCCGACAGTGACGATTTTTTTGTAGCCAAGCTTCTTATAAGCGTAATCGCCGAACGGCTGGGTAACCTGGCTGCTGGTCCAACACATTCGTACGATGTACGGACTGCGCTGCCGCTGTGTGATGTCGTCGGCCGAGACGATTGGTAGAAACAGGGCAACCTTGTTGGCGTCGACATAGTCGCGGACTGCCAATCCTTCGGAGGCCAGCAGGAAGCCCACGATAAAGTCGACCTTGTCGCTTTCGACCAGCTTGCGCGCTTTGGTCAGGGCATTCTGAGGAACCGCCTCGGTATCCTCCACAGTCAGGGCGACGTCGAGGCCGCCCAGCTTATTGCCGTGCTGTGCAAGATAGAGCCTGAAGCCGTCGACCATATCACGGGCGCTTTCCGCGACGACGCCGGTCAGTGGGACGGGAAGGCCGACCTTTATCGTTTCGGCCGAAAGCGGCGTTGCTGCAAGCAACATCGCAATTGAAAATACGGTGGGCAGCAGGCGACCATATTGTTTCACGTTGACCTCCTTGGCTTGTTCAAAGCCAAAGCATTTCGGCAAGGAAGACGAAAAATCAAATGGCGGCAGTGGCATCGATCTCCAAGAGGTAGTTCGGATGCGCCAGGCCGCGCAGGACGCAGATGGTGTTGGCGGGCGGATTGGTGCTGAAATGCTTCTTCACCAGGGCACGCACCTTGGGAACGTCATGCGGACTGCAGACGTAGCAGACCAGCTTCACGATATCCGCCAACGTCGCACCGCATTCCGCCAACGTCTTTTTCAGATTTTCAATTGTCAACTCGCCCTGGGCTTCAAAGCTTTCCGGACCAAGTATGTTGCCGTGGGCGTCGCCCGCAACTTGGCCGGCGCAATAAATGATCTTGGTCGGCGCCTCGACGATTACCGCGTGCGAATAGGTACTGAATGGAGTGTGCGCGCTTTTGGGTGAAATGAATGTCTTCTTGACCATGCCTAGCCCCCGCTAATCCGTAAAAACGATAAGGCAGCGCCCGTATCGCGGATAATTATTATTTGTGCGGTCCCCCCCGCGATTACGTGATATCAACCAGGTGGCATGGGAATTGCGCAGCCGTTGCAATGAATATTCGTCAGATCAGGGCGTTCATTGCGGTGTTTGAGGAAGGCTCTTTTTCCAAAGCAGCCGTCCGCGAACACGCTACGCAATCAGGCATCAGCATGCTGGTGCGGCACCTCGAAGACCAACTTGGGCTTCGCTTGTTCGATCGCGCGAAATGGGGCGTACGTCCGACAGAGCCCGGCAAACGTTACTATAAGCTGTGCAACCCGATCGTTCGCTCACTTGAACTAGCGAACCTGGAAATGCGCCAACTCGCCGGCAAGCCGAGTGGACGCGTTACCGTTGGAATTATGCCGGCACATGGCCGATGCGTTTTGCCCACGGTGTTACACCGGTTTAGCGCTGACCATCCCGAAGTCGATCTGCATGTCATCGAGGGATTCTCAAGCTGGCTTACCGAGCGGGTCGCGCTTGGCGATCTAGATTTCGCCATTGTGCCATCTACTCAGGAGCGCGATGGCGTTTCGACGTGCTGGGTGCGAACCGACTTCGAAGTTCTGGTTTCTGGGCCGGCGCTCGGGCTCGAGCACATGGCGCCAGTTCGTTTGGCCAACTTGCCGCCGCTCAAATTGATTATGCCGGAGCCGCAAAATGCCCGCAGGCGGGTTCTCGACGGATATCTGCAACAGTACGAAGTGCCGTTATCGCGGACCATGTCGATGGATGCCATGCACAGCACGTTGAGCTTGATTCGACGATCGGATTGGTCAGCGATCCTGCCGGCAACGATGATGACTCAAGAGCTTCGCGACGGCGGGTTGACGATCAATCCCGTCGTTGAGCCGGCCATCATCACCTCGTGCGCTCTGATCGAACCGGCTTACAAGCCCATGGGGCCGGCCGCCCGATTACTTGCAGATGAGCTTTATGATGAGTTCGGACGCCTCACCGACGAATGTCGTGAGGCGGTTGAGGCTCGCGGCGTCCATCTTGAGGGCGCCAAGGTTCTATCGATGCCGCTGCTCAAGTTGAGCTGAGTTCCAAGAACTCTGCGCGCGTGCATATTAGTCCGCTTGTCGCTCGGCGTTGGGCATGAGCACGTCCCAAGTACGGTTCGCACTCTGCCTGCCGTGAAGCTGCATGACAAACAACCCCGCACCAAAAAGCGCGTGTCCATTATTTTCCTTGTATCGCTCGTCGGATTTCGAATGCCGCCTTCTCGCCGACCATAACTGTGGCGATGTTGGTATTGGCGCGAGGCACCTTCGGCATAATTGACGCATCCGCAACGAAAATATTCTCGGCTCCTTTCAGCGCAGTAGAGGAATCCACAACGTTTCCCAACGCGCAGGTTCCGCCCGGGTGCGCCATCGACGTGGCCGACGAGATAATAATTTCGTCAAAGCTCTTGTCGTCATGAGGAAAATCAAGAAAGCGATTTTCGCCCAGCCGTTTGCTCAGAATATATCGTCTCGCGCCTGCGTTGAGGTTCAACAGCGTCGCCATGGAGAAGCTGTAAAGGCCCGACATGGGACCGGGCATGCTCAGCGAACGCATCGCGTCCTCTACCGGCAGCACAAACGTTTCATGTACCGTCGGTTTGACCGCCTCATCGGTGAGCAAGCCTCTCGCGAAACGGGCGCCCCAAGCCAAGCGCGCCTTGTCTCGCTCGTCCTCAAGAAGGGCGAAATCAACGTGAGGCTGATCGCTGTTGTTCGACAGTTTAACGCTTCCTCGGGAAAACGGCTCGTAGAGCGAGATTGAAATCGTACCTAAGCCCGTGTCGCGCGCGCGCGGACCGCTCCGCGAGATCAAACTCAAGAAGATATCCGAGGATGGCGCATCCCTATAGTTTGTCGAAAGGCGAACGCACCCGAGCGCGTAGCTACGCACGTTCGGATCATGTCGGGCCTCGGGGCGAACGACCGCTCCAAGGTATACATAAGGATGATTATGCAGGTTTTTTCCGATGTGCGCATTGTCGGCTATCGGCGTGATCCCCAACGCCGCCAGGTCGGCGGCGGGACCAAAGCCTGTGCGCATCAGCAATGCAGGAGAAAAGATAGCGCCGGCAGAAACGATAATCCATTTCGCTTCTATAAAGCGCCGACTGGAATCCGTGCGCCTGACGTGAACGCCTCGAGCAGTCCGGCCGGACATGGCTATTTCTGTGACCTGCGTGTCCGTCATTATCTTCAGATTGGCGCGGCGTCGAACCTGATCCGTCAGATAACCGTTAGCGGACGAGAACCGGCGTTTGCCGTCGTTGCTAAATGGTCCCTCGAATAGACCGTCTGCATCCGTGCCGTTAAGGTCTGGCAGAAATGGCAATCCGCGCTTCTCAACTGCTTTGCCCAGAGCCTCGGTAAAGCCGCACCAAGACGGTCGCTTGGGTCGACTTATCGGGATGGGGCCGTTGTCACCATGATTTGCATCCGAAAAATCTAGGTCCTTTTCTAATTTCTTGAAGAACGGAAGCAAATCATCGAATGCCCATCCCGCCGCACCTGCCTCTTCCCAGGCATCGAAATCCGCTCTAATCCCGCGCAGCGCCCACATGCCCATGACGGATGAACCGCCGCCCATAACTCGCGCTTGCGGGTACCAAGCTGGATCCGATCCTTTTTGATAAATCGACTTTAGTGGCCAAAAGTAATTGGGATTGGCGTAAGAACGAGGAAATACATCCCTTATATCGGCCGGAGTGGCATTAGAGGGCGTGTCGCTGCCAGCTTCAATTATCGCGACATTGATCGAAGGATTTTCGGTCAGGCGGGATGCTACGACACAACCCGCTGCACCTCCTCCGATAATGACGACGTCAGCAACAAATCCCGCGTCTGCGCTTCTGAGAGACCGGACAGCTTTGTCCACTAGTATTGCACTTTCTTGTCCGACCCGCCGACGGGTTGCATCGTCCTCATGCGAATTTTTCCCCAAATTAACATCCATAGCTTCTTATGGGCAAATAATTTGCTCCGGTGATGTGCGTTAGAAAAAGCAGATTGGTGCCGATAGTCGTCACCAAAGCCGTCCAATGTTTTGGTGCGAGAATTTTTTGCATGGGCATGGAGGAGGGACGGTGATCGCGGATGCGCCCGAAGTACTCCCGCAGGCGATCGAGTTCTTCGGCGATTGGAAGGCGAGTGCGCTCGTTGCCTTTTTCGGGAAACGCCTTCAAGTTTTCAGGTGGAGTAGAAAGGTGGTTAAATTGGCGCTGATGGCTAAAACTGCTGCCATATCGATAAAAAATGGCTCCCCGGGCCGGATTCGAACCAGCGACCAACCGGTTAACAGCCGGTTGCTCTACCACTGAGCTACCGGGGAACATTGCCGCCGCTCGCGTGCAAGCGGGCTTGGCTATAACAAAGCCGTGACCGCTTTGAAAGCGCAGAACGCAAGCCCTCTCGCCTCAGGCGCAACGTCGCGCGGGGAAAGGGCTCACAAGCAGGCGGCTCATAGGCGGTTTAGCTCACACGCGGCATGGTTCGCATGCGACATAATCATGCGACATAAATGAGGGCTGGAGGCCACGCCCGGAATTGAACCGGGGTACACGGTTTTGCAGACCGTTGCGTAACCACTCCGCCACGTGGCCGTGGGTGCGGATCATTAGACGGCGGCAAACGATTACGCAATGGCGGTGGTACTCGACCGCGATTCATCATCAACGGGCGCCGTCCGCACCGTAATCGCGGCGCGTTAAGCGTTTGCGAACGCCGTGTAGATGCAGCGGTTTTCGGTCGAACGCGTCCCGACTTCGCCGGGCGCCGCGCTTGGCCGCGACCGCGAATGTTCAGGCTTGCAAAGGCCGCTCTTTCGCAAATTCACAAAAATTCCTTATTTCCGGCTCGGGCCCGTCTCAAACACCTGTTTGAATTTCAATCTAGCGTTTAAAAACGAAAGGTGACGGGGTTTGAACATGTTGGCGAGTGAGTTGATGCGGCCGGTTGGCGACCCGGTCGGCCAAGCGATCAAGCATCGGCCGGCCTGCCCGAACTGCGGCAGGTCGATGCACCTGACCCGCACGACGCCGCGATCCGGCGGTCTGTCGGACGTGTGTACCTACAGTTGCGGCGAGTGCGGCGTGTGGGCGACGAAGGCCGCGGACGACGAAGTTTAGTCGAGCAACGAAGGTTGCCCGACCTGGAGCCCCAAGCTTGCATCCCGCTCCCTCGGCGGCTTGGGGCTCCCCCCTTTTTTGGCGGGGTTGCGTTTTGCCGGGACGTGCCGCAAAAACCCTCCATCGGTATGACTGAGGGGCCCGCGTATGTTCGACACCGCCACGGCGCGCCGCTTGATGGTGGAGGGCCAGGTCCGCACCGCCGACGTGACCAACGGCGACCTGCTTGACGCCATGCTGACTTTGCCGCGCGAGCGCTTCCTGCCGCCGTCGCTGGCTCCACTTGCATACCTCGACAGCGATATCGCGATCGCCAAGGGTCGCGCACTGCTCCGGCCGATGGTGCTCGCCAAATTGATTCAGGCGGCGCAGCTTGGTGCTGGCGACCGTGTTCTCGATGTCGGTTGCGGTACCGGTTATTCCTCCGCCGTGTTGGCGCGGCTCGCGGGTTCGGTGGTCGCGCTCGAGGAAGATGCCGACTTGGCGCGTCAAGCCAAGGAAACACTCGCGGCCGTCGGCGCGAAGGTCGAGGTGGTGGTTGGGCCGTTGACTGCCGGATGGCCGTCCGCGGCGCCCTATGACGTCATCCTCCTCGACGGTGCGACCGAGATCGTGCCGGAGGCGCTCGGTCGTCAGCTAAAACCCGATGGCCGGTTGCTCGGCGTGCATGGCCGACCGCCGGCGGCCAAGGCGATGATTTATCACTTAATCGAGGGTCGGCTGGCCGGCCGCCCGATCTTTGACGCCGCAGCGCTGCTGCTGCCCGGTTTTGCGGCTCCGCCACAATTCGTTTTCTAGCGGCTTTGTTGGGAAACTCTCAAGCCGGCCGGGGCATTCGTGGCCCGGCTTTTTCATGCTGTGGCGCATATGTGCCAATATCCAGAAATTAGCGAATAATGGCAACGGCGGGGTTCCGCCTCGGCCCTTGGCCGAATAATGTCGAATCGGGTGGCGTAGTCGGGCTTCGTTGACCGAGGTAATGGTTTTGTTGCCCGGACGGAATTCCGCTGAGGATGCGGTAAGGCGGGGCGGCGTCGTCTCATGGGTTTGAGAGCGGTAGGGGCGTTTTTTCGGGCCGTTGGCAGTCTCTGTATGGCCGGTGCCGTCATTGGCGCAGGCTGTTCCGGGGCCGCGGCCGATACGCTCGAATGGGCCTTGGTGCAGGCCTACCAGAATAATCCGTCGCTCAACGCTCAGCGCGCGGCTTTGCGCGCGACCGACGAGGCCGTGCCGCAGGCTCTGTCCGGCTATCGGCCGAAGCTGAGCGTCACCGCCAATAGCGGCTACAATTACACCAACTCGACGTCGGCGTTTCCGCTTTCCACGGGCGGCACCGTCAATACGATTCAATTTGCCGAGCAATTTGTCTCCCGCGGTGTCGGTGCCACCGGCAGCTACACCGTGTTCAACGGCTTCCAGACTGCGAACCGCACGCGACAGGCGGAAAGCCAGGTCGAAGGCGCGCGCGAAACGTTGCGCGTCACCGAGCAGCAGGTTCTGCTCGACGCCGCAACGGCTTACATGAACTTATTGCGCGATCAGGCGATCCTCGAACTTAACCGCCGCAACGTCGAAGTGCTAACCGAGCAGCTCAAGCAAACCCGCGACCGCTTCAATGTCGGCGAGGTGACGCGCACCGACGTCGCACAGGCGGAATCGCGGCTTGCCGCCGGGCGCTCGGCACTCTTGGGTGCGCAGTCGAACTTCGTCACCTCGCAAGCCAATTATCGACGCGTCATAGGCGTCGATCCTGGTCGGCTTGCTCCCGGCACGCCGGTCGATCGGCTGTCACCCTCGACGCTGCCGCGAGCGGTCTCGCGGGGACAGGTCCAGAGTCCTTCGGTGCTGGCTGCGGCCTACGGGGTCGATGTCGCAGCGCTTGCCGTCAAAGTCAGCGAAGGGGCGCTCTATCCAAATCTGACGCTGACCGCGAGCGCGTCGCAGGGTACCCAACCAGCATTTGAAGTACTGCGCCAAACGCAAGCTTCGATCATCGGTACGCTCAGCGTGCCGCTCTATCAGGGCGGAGCGGAATATTCGGCGATCCGCCAATCGAAAGAAACGCTCGGCCAACAAAGGCTCAATCTCGACGTCAACCGCGATCAAGCGCGCGCGACCGTGGTGCAGAGCTGGGGTCAGCTCGACGCCGCCAAGGCGCAGATTGAGGCGACGACGGCGCAGGTCAATGCCGCCGAAATCGCGCTCAACGGCGTGCGCGAAGAGGCGCGTGTCGGCCAGCGCACCACGCTTGACGTCCTCAACGCGCAACAGGAACTCGTCAACGCGCGCGTCGCACTGGTCACGGCTCAGCACGACCGCGTCGTGGCGTCATACACGTTACTTGCCGCCGTGGGCGGGCTGTCCATGCCGCATCTCGGGCTCAACGTCGCGATCTATGATCCGATGGTGCACTATCAGCAGGTGCGTGACGCGTGGGTCGGCGTACGCAACCCCGACGGCCGATAACCAAACGCAAGCCGACAATTCGTGCGCTCAGAAGCCAGGTTGCGTTCGAGTTTCCCTATGACATACTCGGCGCAAGCGTTGCATAATTACGCATGCGTGATTCGCGGCCAACAAATCCACCGGCAACCGTCATCGGCCGGCGGCGGACGCGGTCGGGGAATCCACGAATAAAGGCGAGGATGCACGCATGACTCAACCGGCGAAGTCGCAAGAACCATCGATGGAGGAGATTCTCGCCTCCATTCGCCGCATCATCGCCGATGACGACGCCAGCAAAGCGGCGCAACAGCCGGCGAAGGCCGCCGTGCAGCCCGCGCCCGCCGAGCCTTCGATTCGTTCCAGCAACGCGGCGCCCGAGCACCTGGAGCACGAGATCGCGACCGCGAGCGCCAGCTTCGAGGAGCAGGCTTCGGACATTCTCGACCTCACCGAATCGATGGCGGCGCCAACCTTCGGCCCGGCGCCGGCTCCGATGCCGACCCCGACTCCGGTGGCGCAGCCGGTGCCGCAATTCCGCAGGATCGAAGGCGTCTCCGACGTGAGTTTCGATGAATCGGAGCCAAAGCCAGCAATGCAGAACGCAATCGTCGAAGCACCGAGCCCGCACGCCGAACGCGAGCAGCTATTGTCGAACGCGGCGTCCGCCGCGGTCGATTCCGCATTCAGTACGCTGGCGCAGACGGTGCTGGCGCAGAATGCGCGAACGCTCGAAGATCTGGTCCGCGAGATGCTGCGGCCGATGCTTAAATCCTGGCTTGACGACAATCTGCCGGGTCTAGTCGAGCGCCTGGTGCGGGCCGAAATCGAGCGCGTCGCCCGCGGGCGGTAGTCGCCGTCCTCGTCACTGCGAAAACCGAAGCGACGAAGCGATCCAGGCTGCTCGGCTGCAGTTTGGTTGCCTCGCTTCGCTTGCAACGACTCAAGCCAATCACTCGCCCTTGAGTGCCGCCGCGAGCTTGAGCGCCTGATCCGAGAGCACCGCCGGGTCTTCCTTGAAACTTGCCGGCGGCTTGAGCGCGATGCCCATTTTGCGCGGAATGACGTGGATGTGCAGGTGAAACACCACCTGTCCGCCGGCAGGCTCGTTGAATTGCTGCACGGTGAGACCGTCGGCGGCGAACGCCTTTACCGCGCCGCGTGCGATCATTTGCGTCACCTTGATCAGATCGGCGAGGTCGTCGGGGTCGATGTCGAGAATATTGCGGACCGGCGCCTTGGGGATGACCAGCGTGTGGCCAGGCGCGCGGGGCATGATGTCAAGAAGGGCGAAGGTCTTGTCGTCCTCGTAGACCTTATGCGACGGCAATTCGCCGCGCAGGATTTTGGCGAAGATATTGTTGGCATCGTAGCTCGGCATCGCGCTCACTCCCGCGCTCAGCAATCGGTTTCGAGCGCGGCATCGTGCCGATATGGGCCGGCGGCTGCAAGTTCGGTGCCGGCCGCGACGACGTAGGCGCGCTCGCGCTCAAGGTAATCGTCTATCGCCCGCCGTAACGCCGGGTCGGCGATGTAATGGGCCGAGTAAGTGGTGGCGGGCATGTAGCCCCGCGCGATCTTGTGCTCGCCTTGCGCGCCGGCTTCCACACGCGGCAGCTTGTGCGCGATCGCGTAGTCGATCGCCTGGTAATAGCACAGCTCGAAATGCAGGAACGGATGATGTTCGACCGCGCCCCAGTGGCGGCCGAACAAAGCATGCGAGCCGATAAAGTTGATGGCGCCGGCGATCCACCGCCCGGCGCGTTTGGCCATCACCAGCAAAATGCGGTCCCGCATGGCCTCGCCGACGAGCGAAAAGAACGGCCGTGTCAGATACGGTCTGCCCCACTTGCGCGAGCCGGTGTCCATGTAGAATGCGAAGAAGTGATCCCAGACGTCTTCGGTCAAATCCGAGCCGGTGAGCCAATGCACGCTGACGCCGTTTTGCAAGGCGTCGTGGCGTTCGCGGCGAATGGTCTTTCGCTTGCGCGCCGCAAGCGCGGCGAGGAAATCGTCAAAGCTTCCGTAGCCGTTATTTTCCCAGTGAAATTGTTGATCCATGCGCCGCAGGAAGCCGAGTTCGCCGAGCAAGCGGTATTCCAGCTCGGTGGCGAAGGTGACGTGCACGCCGGATGCGTCATCGATGCGGCATAAGTCGACGAGGCCCGCGGCCAGTACGCGGCGCATCTCGTCGGCTTGCGGGCCGCCGCGCACCAACAGGCGCGGCCCGGTCGCCGGTGTAAACGGCACCGAAACCTGGAGCTTTGGGTAATAGTTGCCCCCGGCGCGGGCGTAGGCCTCGGCCCAGCCATAGTCGAATACGTATTCGCCGCGCGAATGACTTTTGAGGTAGCAGGGCGCGGCGGCCAAAAGCATGCCGTCGGCGGCTTGCACCAGAACATGCTGGACGTGCCAGCCGGAATGGCCGCCGACCGATTTTGAAGCCTCAAGCGCGGAGAGAAAGCCGTGCGATAAGAAAGGATTAAAGAGTGTATTTTGATCCGAAAATGAAGCCGGCTGTGCCGGCTCGCAAACCGGATGAGCTTGCGCGCAGGCATCCCATGAGGCGGCGCTGATATCGCCGATGGCGCTCACCGCGGTAACGCGCACTTCGCCAGCCGCTTTGCGCGCGCCGTCCTGCCGGGTCCGCTTCTCATTGCTCATGGTCGAAAGCCTTCGAAAATCATCTGGTCGGCGAAGCGGGCGGCCCGTAGGCGCTCAGCTTCGGTCCGCACCACCCATGCTATCAGCGGCAGGCACAAAATGTGCCGCGCCATCGCCGGAGCCAAGGCGGGAAGATTTTCCACTGCATAGGCCACGAAATGCGGCCGCGCGTTCAAGGCCGGCAGTAGCGATCCCATCCCGTAGCGCAGCCACGGCCGCATGAGATCCCAATAGGGATGCGGCCGGTATTTGGCAGCGACGATGCCGCGCGGCAAGCGCGGGGCCTTTTGCCGCAGCACGGCAAGCTGCATCGGGTCGAACGACATCGGTGCGACTGGGCCGCTATAGGCGGATAGCACCGCCGCCACGCGCAGCGGCAGACGCGCGTCGCCGTCGAAGCCGCTTTTCAGTTCGGGCAAAAGTGCGACCCGCCCGCCGACCAGTTCGCACAATTCTCCGAGCGTCATCATCCGCTCCGCGGTTCCCTTGAAGGCGACGCGCTTGAGCGCCGCGGCGCTCAACTGATCGAGCCGCGCTTCGCCCTCGGTCAGTCGGCCGAGCACGGCGTCATGATGAACCATGGCCTCGCCGTCGGCGCTCAACTGCAAATCGACCTCGATGCCGTAACCGGCGTCGATTGCGCCGCGTACGGCGGCGGCGGTGTTTTCGATGACGCCGCGTGCGGCGTCATGAAGGCCGCGGTGGGCGATCGGTCGCGCGGTCAGCCAGTCGGGTGCACCCACCGTCAGGACACTTCGAAGAGCCCCTCGACTTCCATCGCGGCATCTTGCGGCAACGCCGAGACGCCGACAGTGGTGCGAGCGTGTCTGCCTTTGTCGCCGAACACCGCGACCATCAGATCGGAGGCGCCGTTCATCACTTTCGGACCCTCGACAAAGCCGGGCGCCGCGTTGACGAAGCCGCCCAATCGGATCACGCGCGAGACCTTGTCGAGATCGCCGAGCGCGGCTTTGAGGTGTCCGAGAATATTGATGGCGCATGCGCGCGCCGCTTTCTGGCCATCCTCGATCGATACGCCAGCGCCGAGCTGCCCCTTGGCGACGAGCTTGCCAGCCTCGTGACAAATCTGGCCGGACACCATCAGGAGATTGCCGGTGCGCACGAACGGAACATAGTTGGCGACCGGCGCTGCCGGTGTGGTCAGCACGATGCCGAGTTCGCCCAGCTTCTTTTCCACCATGCCGGCCATATTGATCCTCCGATTAAGGTTTCGACGGCCAGGTTTCTTCGCCGATCACGGCATGCCATGCAAGCGGACTCACGGGCAGTTGCAGCCGGCACGCGGGCTGCCTATCCTTGTGGGCATCCGTCAGTCAAAACCGCGTAAAATTGTGGGAGAACGGGTAGGGGGCGCTATTCCGGGATCGCGCGACAGCGCGCTGAGAGGTTGAAAGTCCGTGGCTCACGCCTTCGCATCGCGCAGCGCCTTATTGGCGTGCACGCTGATACTCGTCGCTCCGATTTCTGCCGTTAAGGCGCAAGATAGCCCGGTCGTCCTCGTTCCGCACCGGGCGGTTTACGACCTGTCGCTCGGCCGCACGCGCGAGAATGCGCAGGTTGCCGGCGTCCGCGGCCGCATCCTCTACGACTTCGGCGGCAATGCCTGCGACGGCTATACGCTTCAGTTCCGCCAGGTTTCGGAACTTGATTCCGGCGAAGGCAAGACGTCGACCAGCGATCTGCGCTCGACGACCTGGGAAGGCGGCGACGCCAAGAGTTTCAAATTCGCTTCGCAAAATTTTGTCGACGAGAATCTCGTGGATTCGGTCGATGGCCACGCCGAGCACGGCACCACCGCGACCGCCGTCGATCTCGCCAAACCCGAGCACAAGACCCTCGATATCGATGCCTCGGTTGCATTCCCGACGCAGCACATGGTGCGGGCGATCGAAGCGGCGCGCGCCGGCAAGACCATTCTGGAATTTCCGGTCTATGATGGTTCCGACACCGGCGACAAGGTTTATGACACGCTCACCGTGATCGGCGCCAAGCTCGACGCCAACGAACGCAAACACGATGACGCGGCCGATACCGAACCGAAGCTCGCGAACGTCCCGCGCTGGCCAGTGACGATCAGCTATTTCGAAAAATCGAAGGCCCGAGAGAACACCGAGCAAGTGCCCGTTTACGCAATCAGCTTCGAGCTTTACGCGAATGGTATTTCGCGCGCCTTGGCGCTCGACTACAACGACTTTGTGGTGCTGGGTAAGCTGTCGTCGCTTGAAATCAAAGACACGAAGCCCTGTCGCTGAGCTGCGCGTCGTTGCCGCCTGGAGGCGAAGCAATCCGCAGCGGCCTCGAAGCTTGGATCGCTTCGTCGCTTTCGTTCATTGCTGTAACGGCTAAGACTTCTGCGGCCCGTCGAACGCAAGGCCCCAGATCACGGCGTCGTCGCCGAAACGAGCGCGGACACGGTCCATCGCCTGTTCCGCCTCAGCGGCACGTGCGCCGACGAAATCGGCGGGATCGGCCTGGTCGGCCGTCGTCAGCGCGCTTACGCCGATACCGAGCAGGCGGAACCTCGTGCTGCCGGTCTCGCGTTCGAGCAACGGGCGTGCGGCGGTGAAGATCTTTCCGGCGAGTTGCGTTGGCGCGTCGAACGAATGCGCCCGGGTGCGAATCCTGAAATCCGCGGTCTTGAGCTTTAGCGTCACCGTCGCGCCGGCAAGCGCCTTTTCTTTAAGGCGCGTGGAAACCTCCTCGGTTTGCGCCCACAGAATGCGCTCCAGCGCCCGGAAATCAGCAATGTCGTGCTCAAAGGTCGTCTCCGACGAAACACTCTTGGTTTCGCGATCCGCGCTGACCTTGCGCTGGTCGATGCCACGGGCGAGCCGCGCCAGGCGGCGGCCTTCCTCGCCGTAGCGGCGGGTCATTTCGACCTCGCTCACATTTTGCAGATCGGCGATGCGAACGAAGCCGTCGCGGGCAAGCCGCGCGGCGCCGACCTTGCCGACGCCGAAGATAAAGCCCACCGGTCTGGGCGCGAGGAAGCCCGGCGCTTCGCTCGCGCCGACCACCGCGAAGCCGCGCGGCTTGTCGAGGTCGGATGCGATCTTGGCCAAGAATTTGTTGCAGGAAAGCCCGATCGAGACGGTGATGGCGAGCTTGTTCTCAATCTCGAGTGCAAAGCGCGCCAGTACTTTGGCGGCCGTCAGCCCATGCAGTCGTTCGGTGCCTGACAGATCGAGAAAGGCTTCGTCGATCGACAACGGCTCGACCAGCGGCGTGAGGTCGAGCATCATGCGGCGCACTTCGCGGCCGACGCGGGAATATTTTTCCATATTCGGCCGGACGACGCGGGCATGCGGGCACAGCCGCAGTGCCTCGAACATCGGCATCGCCGACTTCACGCCGAAAGTGCGCGCGACATAGCAGCAGGCCGCGACGACGCCACGCTTGCCGCCGCCGACGATCACCGGATCCGAGGCCAGCGTCGGATCGTCGCGCTTCTCGATCGTGGCATAGAAGGCGTCGCAGTCGACATGCGCGATGGCAAGCTGCGCCAGTTCATTATGGCGCAGCAATCGCGGCGAGCCGCAGGCAGTGCAACGCGCCGCCGGCGGCGAAGCGTCGGCAAGGCAGTCGCGGCAGAAAGTGGTGCTCACGGCGTGGTGCGTCTCGATCCTTCCCCGAGCGCGTCATGGGCCCGTGCGACTTGGGCCGGATCGATCCCGGCGCTGTCGGCGAACCCGATCAAGAGAGTCTCGTCGGCGAGCATATGCTCGAGCACGCCGGCGAGAAAGCCGGGCTCGAGGGCGGCGGTGCGGATTAGTTCGGGCGCAATACCGCTTAGGCCGAGGAAGCGGGCGAGGTGTTTCGGGTCCCCAGCGATGAAAGCAAGTGCCTGAATTCCAAGCATTTCCGCGGCTTGCCGCGGCGTTTGTGAAGGCGATTTCATGCGGCTCCATTTGCCTTTCCGTAATGAATCCGCACTAGCTTGAACCCGCTACGGCCGGCGAGGCGACTAACGCCACGGCGCCGGGCGTGCGGGGGCAGTGAGGGACCGGGGATGGCCAAAACCGTCCTAATCGTGGAGGACAACGAGCTCAATATGAAGCTCTTCCACGACCTGTTGGAAGCCCACGGTTACAGCACAGTGGGCACTCGCAACGGCATCGAGGCGCTCGACCTCGCGCGCAAGCATCGGCCCGATTTGATCCTTATGGACATCCAGCTGCCGGAAGTTTCAGGCCTCGAGGTCACCAAGTGGCTCAAGGACGACCAGGATCTGCGGGTCATCCCCGTTGTTGCGGTCACCGCTTTCGCCATGAAGGGTGACGAGGAACGCATCCGCGAGGGCGGTTGCGAGGCCTATCTGTCGAAGCCGATCTCGGTGGGCAAGTTCATCGAAACCATCCGCCATTTCCTGGGCACCCCGTAAAGGCACACGTGTAATGACCGCCCGCGTTCTCGTCGTTGACGACATCCCGGCCAACGTCAAGCTGCTGGAGGCGCGCCTTTCCGCCGAATATTTCGACGTGGTCACCGCGATGAGCGGCGACGAAGCGCTGACCATCTGCGAGCGGGCCGAATGCGACCTTGTGCTACTCGACGTCATGATGCCCGACATGGACGGCTTCGAGGTCTGCCGGCGGCTCAAGAAGAACCCGGCGACGCATCACATTCCCGTGGTCATGGTCACCGCGCTCGACCAGCCCTCCGATAAAGTGCGCGGCCTCGACGCCGGCGCCGACGACTTCTTGACCAAGCCGATCGCTGAGTTGGCGTTGATCGCCCGCGTCCGCTCGCTCGCCCGGCTCAAGATGGTCACCGACGAGCTTCGCATGCGTGCGGTGACCTCGCACGAAATCGGCATCGAATCCCCGGAACGTGAGGCGGTGGCCGACAGCGGCCGCGGCGGCCGCGTGCTCATCGTCGACGATCGTCCGGCGTCCTACGAGCGTACCGCCGCCACGCTTGCCGCCGAACAGAGCGTCGAAATCGAGGCCGATCCGAACGAGGCGTTGTTCCGCGCCGCCGAGGGCAATTACGACCTGCTGATCATTTCGCTCGGATTGGAGAATTTCGACGCCCTGCGGCTGTGCAGCCAGATCCGCTCACTCGACCGCACCCGCGGCGTGCCGATACTCGCCATCACCGAGCCCGACAATAACGCGCGCATGGTGCGCGGGCTGGAAATCGGCGTGAACGATTATCTGACGCGTCCGATGGACAAGAACGAGCTGCTGGCGCGGGCGCGCACCCAGGTGCGCAAGCGCCGCTACAGCGAACGGCTGCGCGATAACGTGCAGATCTCGATCGAAATGGCGATCACCGATGCGCTGACCGGGCTGTTCAATCGCCGTTACATGGAAAACCATCTGGCGACGCTGATCGAGCAGGCCACCGCACGCGGCAAACCGCTGGCGGTGATGGTGCTCGACATCGACTACTTCAAATCGGTAAACGACACCTACGGCCACGACGCCGGCGACGACGTGTTGCGCGACTTCGCGCTTCGCGTCAAACGCTCGATTCGCGGCATCGATCTCGCCTGCCGCTGCGGCGGCGAAGAGTTCGTCATCGTCATGCCGGAGACCGACATGGCGGTGGCGGCAATGGTCGCGGAGCGGCTGCGCCGGCGCATCGCGGCTGAGCCGTTTGCTATCAGCCAGGGCGCGCGCAGCATTCCGGTGACGTTGTCGATCGGCATCGCCGGGCTACGCGGGCGCGAGGACAACCCGGCGAGCTTGATCAAACGCGCCGATCAGGCGCTATATCGAGCCAAGCGCGACGGGCGGAACCGGGTGGTGCCGGACGCTGCGTAAGGGCGATTTCCGCAGGCGGGTCGATCAGCTCGGGCAAAATCACTCGCGCCGCGCGCCGAAAGCCGCGCCCGGGTCTTAACTTTACCCGTTGCTACTTGATCTTGCTCTCGCGGAACTCGACGTGCTTTTTCGCGACCGGGTCGTATTTCTTCTTCACCAGCTTGTCGGTCATCGTGCGCGAGTTCTTGCGCGTTACATAATAAAAGCCGGTGTCGGCGCTGGACACGAGCTTGACTTTGATCGTTGCGTTCTTGGCCATGGGCGACCTCGGTATTGCCTTCGTTTGTTGGCCGCCAACCTAGTCGCGGGCGGCGGAATGTCAAGGAATCGGCCCCGCTAAAGGGTTTCGCGCACGAAGCGCTTGTTCAGCATACGGTAAAACGGCACCGGATGGCCGTGGCTCATGCCGGTTGCGATGCGTTCCTGCAATTCCTCCAGCGCCACCGCGGTGATGGCCGGAATATCGAGCCGGCGGGCCTCGGTGATCGGCATCCAGACGATCTCCACGAGCTCGGAGTCGGGACCGAAGAATCCTTCGGCGCGATGGGCGACGGCGGAAATCTCGGCGACGAAAAAGCGGCTGTCGAAGCGCCGCGGCCGCCGTGGCGGCGTGATCGCGCGGGCGACGAAATGGATCCGGCTCAAATCCGGGATGACGCCGGCCTGAGCGAAAGCCTGCCAGGCGCCGTCCGGCGCGGCAATCGCGTCCGACGTCTTGGCACCAAGCATCAGGCCGGTTTCCTCATACGTTTCCCTGATCGCGGCGAGCGCGTAAGCGGCGGCCTTCGCCGCGCTAGGCCGCTTCACCTGCCGCATCAGGCGTTCGACGTCGCTGCCATGCAATGGCGTGGCGACCGGCATCAGCCGATCGCTTCGTTCGACCCGTCCGCCCGGAAAGACGAATTTCCCGGGCAGGAAACGGTGCCGCTCATGCCGGCGGCCGAGCAGCACCTTCGGCACGTTCTCGCCGCGGTCGATGAGAATGAGCGTAGCGGAATCTCGCGGCCTGACGTTTTCGGAGGATTGGTCGCGCGCAGCTTCGGTTAGCCGCGCAGCGCGGTCAGCCGTGGCGTTCGGCACAGCAGCGGGATTGTCGTCGCCGCTCATGACGACTTGCCCCGCCGGCCGCGTTTTGGGCGACGCTCGTTTCGCTTGGCGAATTTCTGCGGCCGCGGCGGTGGGTGTCCGGGCCGCCGCTGCGCGGCGGCGTTGGCGTCTTCGACCAGCTTGAAGCGCAAGGCGCCGGCGACCGGCGCCGCCTCGACCAATTCGACCGTCACCGGATCGCCAAGCCGATACGTCGCCGAATGACCGACGAAGGCGCGGCCGGGCTCGTCGAAGCGGAAATACTCACTGCCGATGTAGCGCGCCGGTATGAGACCGTCGGCGCCGGTTTCATCGAGCTCGACGAAGAGGCCGGCCCGAGTGACGCCGGAAATATGCCCGTCAAAAACCGCGCCGACCCGGTCGACCAAAAAATGCGCGATCAGGCGGTCCGCGGTCTCGCGTTCGGCCTTCATGGCGCGGCGTTCCGTGGCGGAAATGTTGGCGGCGACTTCGGAGAGAGCGCGCGCGTCGACGGCGTCGGGCAGGCCGTCGCCGCCAAGCTTGAGCGCGCGAATGAGCGAACGATGCACGACGAGGTCGGCATATCGGCGGATCGGCGAGGTGAAGTGGGCATAGCGGCGCAGATTGAGGCCGAAATGCCCGAAATTCTCCGCCGAGTATTCCGCTTGCGCCTGACTGCGCAACACCACCTCATTGACCAGCCGCTCGATATCGCGGCCCTTGACCCGTTGCAGAATGGTGTTGAACGCGTCCGGCCGCAGCGCGCCGGATTTTGGCAGTGAAATATCGAGCGTCACCAAAAATTCGCGCAGCGCGTTGATCTTTTCCGGCGACGGCTCGTCGTGCACGCGATAGATCAGCGGCACCCGCGCTCGCTCGCAGGTTTCCGCCGCGGCCACATTGGCGAGGATCATGAATTCCTCGATCAGCCGATGCGCTTCAAGACGCTGCGGCATGATTACGCGATCGACAGTGCCGTCGGATTTGAGCAGGAGTTTGCGCTCCGGAAGCTCAAGGTCGAGCGGGCCGCGTTCGTCGCGGGCGTGGCGCACCGCCCGGTAGGCGGCATAAAGCGGCTCGAGAATATTTTTTGCAATCGGCTCGGTAATTTCGTCGGGACGGCCCGATACCGCGAACTGCGCCTGTTCGTAATGCAGCCGCGCCGCCGAGCGGATCATCACGCGGTGAAAAGTGTGCGAGCGCTTGCGGCCGTCGGCGCCGATCACCATGCGCACGGCAAGCGCCGGACGATCTTCATTGGGACGGAGCGAGCACAGATCGTTGGAAATGCGTTCCGGCAGCATCGGCACGACGCGGTCGGGAAAATACACCGAGTTGCCGCGCTCGGCGGCGGTGCGGTCGAGCGCCGAGCCGGGCCGCACATAGCAGGCGACGTCGGCGATGGCGACGCTGACGATGTGGCCGCCGCCGTTATGCGGGTCGGGATCCGCCAGCGCGTGAACCGCGTCATCGTGATCCTTGGCGTCGGGTGGGTCGATGGTCACAAATGGCAACTGGCGCCAATCCTCGCGCCCGTCGAGCGTCGCCGGTCCCGCGGCGTCGGCTTCCTCGAGCACGGTACGTGAAAACAGATGCGGAATGCCGTGGGCATGAATAGCGATGAGGCTGACCGCCCGCTCGCTTTTGAGCGAGCCTAGTCGTTCCACGACCGAGCCGGTTGGCAGACCCAGACGGCCATTGCGCGAAACTTCGACCGCAACCAGATCGCCGTCGACGGCGTCGCCGGTTTGGTCGGCGGCGATGGCAAGCTCACGGCCGAGCTGTTTTTTGTCGACCGGGACCAGCCGACCGCCGCCTCCCGGCAGGCCGCGGAAAATCCCCAGCATGCGGTGCCTGGCGCGGTCGATCAGCTTGATCACCCGCCCGGTCGTTTCTTCATCGCCGGTGTGCTCGACGCGAAGGAGCGCGCGATCGCCGACGCCCGCGACTTCGCCCGGCCGCGCGCGCCGCACATTGGCAATGCGGATGACCGGCGGAGCGCCGTGCGCGGCTTCGTCCCACTCCGTCGGCCGAGCCAGCAATTCGCCGTCGCGGTCGCGCCCGGTGATGTCGGCGAGCACGACCGAGGGGAGCGTGCCGGCCTGATGCAGCCGTTTGCGGCGCCGCTCGATGTGTCCTTCGTTGGTGAGTTCGCGCAGCATGCGCTTGAGCGCCGCGCGGTCGGCGTTCTTGGCGCCGAAGGCCCGCGCGATTTCGCGCGTGCCGACCTTGCCGGCGTGCTCGCGGATGAAGGAAAGAAGCTCCTCGCGAGAGGGGAGGGTGCTGCGTTTCACGTCGTTAGGGCCGCTCATCGGTCGCGTCGCCAGGGCCCGGTATTTGAATCACTCGGCAGCTTGCTTGGACTTGCGGGGCGATTTGCCGGGTGCGGGTTGTTTGACGGCGCGGGCGGTGGGCCGCTTGCCTGAAGCCTTGACATGCCGCGTGGTAGCCGGCGAAGGGCGCTTCGCCTTGCGCGGGCGCGCATGAGGCGCCGGACCGCGATCCGAACGTGCGTCGATCAGCGCGGCGGCTTCCTCGAGGGTAATCGTTTCCGGTGTCTTGTCGCGCGGCAAGGTGGCGTTGACGCCCTCGTGGCTCACATACGGTCCATAACGGCCGTTCTTCGCCACGATCGGGCCGCCTCTGGTTGGATGCGCGCCCAGCGAGCGGCCTGGATCGGCGCCGAACCGGCGGAAGCGCGACGGCTTGGCGCGCTTTTCGGCAATGAGCGTCACGGCGCGGTTGAGGCCGATATGGAAAATGTCGTCGCCGGGTTCGAGATTGGCGTAGGTCTTATCGTGCTTCACGTAGGGGCCGAAGCGGCCAATGCCGGCAATGATCGGCGTGCCGTCCTCGGGGTGCATGCCGATTTCGCGCGGCAGTGAGAGAAGCTCCAACGCCCGCGCGAGGTCGACGTCGTCCGGTACCGTTCCCTTCGGCAAGCCGGCACGCTTGGGCTTTTCACCTTCGACTGCCTCGCCGAGCTGCACATAGGGGCCGAACCGGCCGCTGCGCAGGGTCACTTCAAGTCCGGTCTTGGGATCTTCGCCAAGCTTTTTGGTGCCGATCTCGCCCGAGCCGTCGGCTGAGAGCGACAGCGGCCGGGTGTAGCGGCATTCCGGATAATTCGAGCAGCCGATGAAGGGCCCGAACTTCGAGAGCTTGAGGGTCAGCCGGCCGCCGGTGCAGCCCGGGCACGCCCGCGGATCGGTGCCGTCGGCGCGCGGCGGGAACAGATGCTGATCCAACAGCGCGTTGAGCGCATCGATCACCTGCGAGATCTTCAGATCCTTGATCTCGTCGACCGCGCCGATGAAGTCGCGCCAGAAATCCTGCAGCACGGTCCGCCAATCAATCTCGTGATTGGAAATAAGGTCGAGCTGCTCCTCGAGGCCCGCTGTGAAATCGTATTCGACGTATTTGGCGAAGAAGCTTTCAAGGAAGGCGACGACGACGCGGCCGCGATCTTCCGGATAAAGCCGGCGCTTGTCGAGGCGCACATATTTGCGATCCTTGAGCACCTGCAGGATCGAAGCATAGGTCGAAGGCCGGCCGATGCCGAGTTCTTCGAGGCGCTTGACCAGCGATGCTTCGGAATAGCGCGGCGGCGGCTCGGTGAAGTGCTGGGTGGCGGCGATCGAGCGCTTGGCAAGCCTCTCGCCGGCGCTCATCGGCGGCAGCCGCCGCGCCTCTTCGTCGGCGAGGTCCTCGTCCTGTCCTTCCTGATAAAGCGTGAGGAAGCCGTCGAACTTCACCACGGTTCCGGTGGCGCGCAGCTCCAGCACGCGGCCCGCGACATTTGCGGTGATATCGACAGTCGTGCGTTCAAGCTCGGCCGATTCCATTTGGCTTGCGACCGCACGCAGCCAAATCAGCTCGTAGAGCCTGGCCTGATCGGCGTCGAGAAAGCTCTTGGTCTCGCTCGGACGGCAGGCGAGGTCGGTCGGACGTATCGCCTCGTGCGCTTCCTGCGCATTCTTGGCTTTGCTTTCGTAGCGCCGCGGCGCGTCCGGCACATACTTGGCGCCATAGTCGGTTTCGATCAGGCGGCGGGCGGCGCTGATCGCTTCGGGAGCAATTTGCACGCCGTCGGTGCGCATATAGGTGATGAGGCCGACCGCTTCGCCGCCGACGTCGATGCCCTCATAGAGCCGCTGCGCCACGCGCATGGTGTGGGCGGGGGCGAAGCCGAGCTTGCGGCTTGCTTCCTGCTGCAGCGTCGAGGTGGTGAACGGCGGTTGGGGATGCCGCTTGACGGGCTTGGCTTCGACTTGCGCCACCGTGAAAGCCGCGCTTTCGAGCGCCTGCTTGAAAGCTTCCGCCTCCTCGCCCGAGCCGATGTCGAGGCGTTGCAGCTTTTTGCCGTCCGCGCCAACAAGACGAGCGTCGAATGTTTCGTCGCGCGGCGTGGCGAGTGTCGCGATGAGCGACCAATATTCCTTTTTGACGAATTTCTCGATTTCGAGCTCGCGATCGCAGACGAGCCGCAGCGCCACTGACTGCACGCGTCCCGCCGAACGCGAGCCGGGAAGCTTGCGCCACAGCACCGGCGAAAGGGTGAAGCCGACCAGGTAATCGAGCGCGCGACGCGCCAGATAGGCGTCGACCAGGGCCTGATCGATGTGGCGCGGATGCGCCATCGCCTCGGTTACGGCCTGCTTGGTGATGGCGTTGAACACCACCCGCTCGATCGGCTGGCCGTTGAGCGCCTTGTTCTGCTTGAGCACTTCGAGGACGTGCCAGGAAATCGCCTCGCCTTCACGATCAGGGTCGGTCGCCAGAATGAGCTTGTCGGCGTGCTTGGCGGCCCGCGTGATGTCGTTCAGCCGCTTCTGGGCCTTGGCGTCGACCTCCCAGATCATGCGGAAATTAGCGTCGGGATCGACCGAACCATTTTTGGCCGGCAGATCGCGCACGTGCCCGAACGAGGCCAGCACCTCGTAGCCGCGACCAAGGTACTTATTGATCGTCTTCGCCTTGGCGGGCGATTCCACTACTACCAGATTCATGATAACCCAATGATTTATTGGCCCTTTTACGTCTTCCAGGCGTCTTTCGACCCCTTTGGGCCGCCGGGAACATGGGTAACGGAAGTCCGCCTGTCAAATCGTTACCTCGGTCAAACATCGTGACCGAGAGCGGGAAAACGCAGCCAAACATGGCGATTTGCAGTCGCTGCCGCATAAATCGCAGGCCAGCCATCAACACCTAAAGGTTGCTTTTATTGCAACATGTAACTAAAACGGGTAGGTCGCGGCTTTGGCTCCGAAACGGCGCCCCGCCAAGAGGAAACGGTGGAAGCAGCAAACCACCCTTCGTAGCCAGCGTAACCTTTACCGGCATAAGCGGGCGCCCTGCCAATAAGAGCATCTAATGGCCTTGGAAAAAGGGAATGGGCAACGACCGGACTTCGCGGAACCTCCTGACGCCGCCCATTATATTGCTTCGCTTGCCGGCGAACTGGCGCGCTTGGCCGAGCGCCATGAACTCGACATGCTGGCTTACATTCTCGACATGGCGCGGCTCGAGGCCGACCAGATCGCCAAGGGATTGACTACGGAAGAGCTTCGCGAGGCGACCGGCCCAAACTGAGAGAGTGTCGACCTGGAGTTCGGGCTCAATCAGCCTCCGCGGACGGTCGGGTCAGTCCCCCGTCAGAAATTGGTGTGTCCGGCGACACTTCGACGCTCGCAACCCGATCGAGGTTCGCGATCAGACGCGTTAGCAGGGCGACGAGCAGGTCGGCTTCCTTGTCCGTAAAGTCGCGCAACGCCTCATGATTACCCCGGAGCAAGGCAGCAATCGCGTCCGGCAGGCGCGCTCCTGCGGCCTCCGTCAGTGTGATGTGGCTGCTACGCCCATCGGCCAAGTCAGGCGTGCGTTGAATCAGCCCGTCCCGCTCCATACGGGCCAGCATCTGTGCCATCGGCGGCTGCTCGATCTTGGCGAAGCGGGCGAGGTCACGTTGCGTGCTTGCCCGACCATCCTGAAGCGCGACCAGCACTGGCAAATGGCCGACGCCGAAGCCAAGCGGCTTGAGCCGCGCCTCGCTGAGGCGGGCGAACCCGCGCGCCGCGAGACTGATCAGATGCCCAGGCGTCGAGAGCACATCGAGATTCATCGCACCTCACCCTTGCACCGACGGCCGGCCTGATACATACGTGCATATGTAATTGAATGTCTCTAGGGCAACACCTGCATCAAGGCAAGGAGAGTCCCAATGGACGATGACATCAAAGTCCTTGAACGCATCTACGATCGCTTCAATGCGCGGGACATCGACGGCGTGCTGTCCGTGCTCACCGATGATGTCGCCTGGGCTAACGGTATGGATGGTGGCCACGTCCATGGCCGCGAGGCCGTACGCGAGTACTGGACGCGCCAGTGGACCCTGGTCAGTCCGCACGTCGAGCCCGTGAGCTTTCGTCGATCCGCGGATGGCGCGATCATCGCGGAAGTTCGGCAGTCCGTCCGCGATCTCGAAGGCAGACCGCTTAAGCGGCAGACACACGGGCTTAAAGACAAGACGGTCGGACACGTTTTCCGTCTTCGAGAAGGCAAGGTGGCTCGCTTCGACATCGAGGATGCGGCCTAGTGCATGGGCGCGCTAATCCGATCGAGAAAGACGCGGCTGGGATGCCCATCGGGGATCATGCCGTATTTTTGCTGCACGTCGCGCACGGCGTCGCGCAAGTCGAAATCGAAATGGCCTTCGAAATCCGCAACTTTGTAACCGAGAGCCGCGAGCCGGTGCTGTAATGCAATGCGCTGGCTCCGCGAAGGCTGGAAATCGTCGAGCGGCCAGGCATCGCGAAACGGCGGCCTGCCGCGTAGCCGGTCGGCAAGCTCCGAGACCGCCAAAGCATAGGCGTCCGAGTTGTTGAACCGCTTGAGCACTACGAAATTTTCGGTGATGAGAAAAGCCGGCCCTGCAGCGCCGCTGGGAAAGAATAGAATCGCCGCGCCGGCCGCAGGCAGCGGTTCGCCGTCCGCGCGCCGCAAGCCGCGCCGTGTCCATTCCGCGAATGTGCCGCGGCTGACGCGGTAATCGAAACCTTGCGGCACCCTGATCTCGAAACCCCAAGGCAGACAGGGCCGCCAGCCCGATTTCTGCAAATAGTTCGCTATCGAGCCAAGCACGTCGGGCACATTGCGCCAGATGTCGGCCTTGCCGTCGCCATCGAAATCGACGGCGTATTTCAAATAGCTCGACGGCAGGAATTGCGGCTGTCCCATCGCGCCCGCCCAAGACCCGACGAATTCGCCACGCGGGATGCGACCGGCCTGCAGGATTTGCAGAGCGCTCAAGAGTTCGTTGCGGAAAAGCGGCGCTTGAAAACCGGCATGGGCAAGCGTCGCCAGCGACCGGAAAACGTCCCAACGTTGCTCGCCTTCACCGAAGGAGGATTCGATGCCCCAGATGCTGACGATGATATTCCGGTCGACGCCGAATTTATCCTGCACCGCGTGCAAAGGTGCGGCCCATTGCGCGGATTTGCGCGCGCCCGCGGCGATACGCGACGGCGACACGAGGCCTGCGAGATAGGCGGCAAACGGCTTGCCGTATTCCGGCTCGCGCCGCATCGCCGCGATGACGGCCGGATCGGGTTTGACCCCTGCCAAAGCCACCTCAAACGTTTGCCGCGTAATGCCGGCGCGCGCCGCATCCGGCCATAATCCCGCGAGGAACGCGCCGAATGAATTGCCGGTTTCCGCTTGCGCGGATGCGTTAGCCAACAGCAACGCTAGAGCAAGCACGAGATGGCGCACCATTGTCTCCGGCCGACGCCGAATGCATTGTCGCATTCGGCGGCAGCATTGGAGTTGCAGGCAGGCCGGTCAATCGCCAAATCTGCGGACGGGAGATTTGCATGCGCAGCGCCGTTGTCACGGGGACGTCAACCGGCATCGGCTGGGGCGTCGCAAAGGTCCTGATCGAAAACGGCTTTCGTGTTTTCGGCAGCGTGCGTAAAACCACCGATGCGGAACGATTGGCGGCGGAGTTCGGCGAGCGCTTTGTGCCGCTGATCTTCGACGTGACGGACGAGGCGGCGGTGAAAGCGGCCGCCAGTGAGGTGCGCCAGGCGCTCGCCGGCGAGCGGCTCGTGGGCCTGGTCAACAATGCGGGCATCGCCGTCGCCGGCCCTCTGCTCGAGCTTCCGATCGAAGATTTTCGCCGCCAGATCGAGGTCAATCTCGTTGGCGTCGTGATTGTCACCAAGGCGTTTGCGCCGTTGGTCGGCACCGATCCGCAGCTTAAGGGTCAGCCCGGCCGTATCGTCACCATTGGATCGGTCGGCGGCCGCAGTGCGTTTCCTTTCATGGCGCCGTATCATGCCTCGAAATTCGCGCTGGAGGGTGTCTCCGAAAGTCTCCGGCGCGAGCTTTTGGTGTTCGGCGTCGATGTCATCCTCGTCGGGCCGGGCGCGGTGGCGACTCCGATCTGGGACAAAGCCGAGCGCCTGGACATTTCGCCCTATGCCAACACGCGTTACGCGCCGGCGCTCGATCGATTGCGGACCTACATGCTGGAGTTCGGCCGGCGCGGCTTCCCGCCGGAGCGGGTCGGGCAGGCGGTGCTGCAGGCGCTGACGGCGGCGAGGCCCAAGGTCCGCTACGCGGTTTCGCCGCAACCGCTGCAGGACTGGGTAACCCGCAACATGCCGAAGCGTTTGGCCGATCGCTTGATCGGCCGGCAACTCGGGTTGCTTTCCAAGCCTCGGAAATAAAACGCCGAGCGGTCGCCGCGGGTATCGCCGCCAAATATCAGTTGACAAGGAAACTATCAGTCGGCCATATTAGTTTCCGTGGAAACAGTAAGCCGGCTTGGGATGACAAGCGGGCTACAAACAGAGGAAAGAGCATGGACGCGCAGGTGAAAGAAGTAATGATCGAAGCCACCCGAGCGTCGGATGAGGAGCGCAAGACATTCGGCGAGGTGGTGATGGATTTGATCAAGGCCGGTGTCGAGCGCTACCACGCCGATTTGTTGCGCGGCACCAAGACCTACCATCTGCCGAACGGCGAATCGGAACTGGTGCAAGGCCATGCGGTCGACATTACGCCCGCGCAAAATTTCTCAGCTGCCGGCGTCGATGCGGCGGTCAAGGCCATCCAGGGCGGAAAGATCCAATACCGGGCGTTCTGCGAACGGATCGCGGAAGCGGGCTGCGTCGGCTATATCGTCTCGATCGCGGGACAACGCGCGGTCTACTACGGCCGCAGCGGCGACATGCACGTCGAATGGTTTCCCGGCGCCAAACGCGAGAAGGCCGCGTGAAGCCAAAAACGACAACTGCAAAATCCAGGACCGTCAGTCCGTTGGATGCGCATCTAGGCTACTGGCTGCGCTTCGTTTCGAACCAGGTGTCGCATTCGTTCAGCGCGAAACTTGCCGACCGCGAGGTGACGGTCGCCGAGTGGGTTGTGCTGCGCGAGTTGTATGAATGCGATGCCATGGTGCCGAGTACGCTTGCCGGAAAGATAGGTATGACGCGCGGCGCAGTTTCGAAGCTTGCCGACCGGCTGGAAGCGAAGGCGCTGGTGAAGCGCACGGTCGACGACAAAGATCGCCGCTACCAGGCCTTGGCGTTGACGCCGCGGGGGCGGGCCGTCTTGCCGGAGCTCGCGGCCCTGGCGGATCAGAACGACGCCGAGTTCTTCGGCCACCTTGATGGCGCCCAGAGCGAAAAGATCAAGAATGCCATGCGCGAGATCGTTCGGCGCCACGGATTGAAATCCGTTCCGGTCGATTGATCGGCGGACAAGTCACGCCAGCGACACCAGGCCTCCGCCACGGCGTTCGACCCTTCCCGCAATTTCCAGTTCGAGAAGCACCATCCGCACCACCGCGGCAGAGCTTTTCGACAATCGCACCAGATCGTCGATCTGAACGGGCGCGGGGCCGAGCAGCGCCACGATGCGCGTTCGCTCATCGGATGCCGGCTCGACGCCGCCGACTGCGTCGTCTTCCGGCCGATCAGGCTCGCGCGCCGGCAGCTTCCTCTCCTGCATGATCGGCTGCAGCACGGAGATAATGTCGGATGTCTCGGTCACCGGCGTCGCGCCTTGTTTGATCAAGCCGTTCGTTCCCTCAGCGCGCGGATCGAGCGGCGAGCCCGGCACAGCGAACACCTCGCGTCCTTGTTCGAGCGCGAACCGCGCCGTAATGAGCGAGCCGGAGCGCTTTGCCGCTTCGACGATGACGACGCCGAGCGATAGCCCGGAAATCAGGCGGTTGCGGCGGGGAAAATCGCGGGCGCGCGGCTCCCAGCCGAGCGGCATTTCGGAAAGCGCTACACCAAGCGGCAGGATCGCCTCGAGAAGCTCGGCGTGCTCGGGTGGATAGATGCGGTCTTGGCCGCCGGCGAGCACCGCGATGGTGCCGCTGGCGAGGCTCGCGCCGTGCGCCGCCGCATCGATACCGCGCGCCAGACCGGAGACGACGGCAAAGCCCGCTTCGCCGAGCTCGCGCGCAATCCGTTGGGTGAATTTCAGCCCGGCGCCCGAGGCGTTGCGCGAGCCGACGATCGCCACCATCGGCAGCGACAGCGCCCGCACCTGCCCGCGGATCGCCAGCAAGGGGGGCGCGTCGTCGATCATCTGCAGGCGCAACGGATAGGCGGCCTCGCCGAGCGCAACAAAAATGACACCGAGTTTTTTCGCGGCGGCAATCTCGCGTTCGGCTTCGGCGCGGGGGTAGACCACCATCGCGCCGGTGGCGCCGCCCTGGCGCGCCAGCGACGGCAGCGCGGCCAGCGCGGCGCGGGCACCGCCGAAATGATTGACCAGCGCGCGAAAGGTGCGTGGACCCGGTATTATGGCGCAAACGCCACAAGAATTGAATCCCTAGCGGCACTACCTGACGGAAACTCAACCGTTCCCCACAGGTGAAATATGCCGCACGCCAATTCAAAGCCACCTCTCGATCATCCTGCCGTCGCCTACCTGGTCCGGCTGCATGCCGACATCGGCGGCCAGATACTGGACAACAAGAAAGAGGCCGTTCGCGCCTCGCCGAAACCATGAAGCCGTCGAACACGTCATCCGGCTGTTCGACCCGGATTTCAACAGCCGGTCCATATCGGCCCGCAGACGCCGCGGACCGAATCCGTGGTTCAAGCGCGGCACCCTGTTCCGGGAGGCGCTGGGCGTGCTGCGTACGGCCACCGGGCCCACTCACGGTCGCCGGGAGTCACAGCCGCCGTTTTGGCGGCCAAGGGCGTCACCACCACAAGCGGCAGCGGCTTGGCATAGAGGCCGGGATACGGTCATGCCTTGAAACGAACGCCGGTAAGACCGTCCAGCGAGTCGGGGAAGGCGTACCTAAGCGGTGGCGGACGGTCTGAATGTAGTTTCTACGGAGATAACACGGAGGTTGTATGGCCGATATTCAAATATTGCGCGGAAAGCCAAGAAATGCTCGTGAAATGGCCTTAACCAAGGCATGTGGTATCTCCGGTACTGTGTCCCACTTCGTGCGGAACTGGCACTATTTCACTTGACATTAAGGACCTAAACCCTACCTTCGGCGTTGCATAAGGAGGTGGCGCGGTTCTCACCTCGTCATCCCGCTTAGAAACCTTACACAAATTACACAGCTTTTTCTTTTCTGCCCTACACAGCTAAAGCCAGGTTTCTGGCTAGAGACACAGAGAGACCTTCGGCCTCTTCGGGGGCAGAGAGTTCGGAATAGCCTCGGAGCAATCCGGGGCTATTCTTTTTTCACACAGCTAAATTCACACAGCGGAGATCACGACGATGAAAGCGTACGAAAGCCTCTACAAACACCACAAGGCCCAGAGCCTTGATACGGTATTTGCGCATTTTTATCCGGTGCAGACCAATTACGATGAGCCTTTCCTGCTCGTCGCTCGGCAGACGATGGAGGGAATTGACGCTTGGACCTTCCATCAGGACAAGTTCAAGGCGAAACATCCGAACACGCTGGTCCCCAAGCTCAAGAATTACTTGAACTACACGTTCAAGAGGCTTCTGATTTAGAAGCGTCCGACCCTAACCGCTATTTCGTCACGTCAAGGGACGGCGATTGGATCACGTTCAACACGGGTCTCCAGACAATTCACGGGGCCGACCTGTTGGCGATCTTCGAACGCTACAGGCCGAAAGCGGGCGCTGCGCCAAGGTTGGTGCCGGACTGGGTTTTCAAGGGCTGTTATCCTCCCAATGATCGAAAATATCGCGATCATTTTGGTACGTCCGTTCCGGACATCGCATGGTATTCAGTCGATAGCAGCGATTTCGTTTTCGACATCAAATACCATCTCGAACGTGATGGATTTGACCATCTCTTTGAGCGGGCCAAAGACCGCGCCGGTCTGCCGCAAGCCACGGATGAGGCGATCCGCAACTATCTGCGTGGCGCCCTGGAACTACTGCCGCCCAAAATAAGGCGAAACTACAAGGTGGCAATTCCGGTTTGGTACGTCGAAGAGCGGCGGATGCAATTGTTATTACCGTTCTATTCTGCCAACGCCACCGACGTTTCGTGCTTCTTGGTTGATCGGGACGACGCCACCAAAACGTATCGCGTAAAAACGATCTTCGACTTAGACCAAGCATATTTTTCCGCGCGGCTCATTACACGGCCAGACAAGGAGTGGCTTAACCCTTAGGCGCTGCATGCCGCTGCCAATAGCCGCTGAAATCCACGCTACGGCTTTTGCTTCATCGCCAGCCCGGCAACGCGGCTCACCTGTTCGCCATTCGAGACGCGGCGGTTATCCTCGCGCCATGACGCCTCTTGCGCGTAGCGGAGCAAATAAGCGCCCGCGATATGGTGATGGTGGCCGATCTCGGCGCGGCGCATGCGGCTGAAAAATTCCTCTGCCCAATTCGTGCAAGCGCCGTCGAGGCTGTAGGCTTCCTCGTGGTTGATCCGCTTCATTTCAAAGCGGCTATGCAGCTCGTTCCAGTTCGGCGACTTCGTCGGCGTTGACGACGGTCCCCTTGGCGATGCGCGAGCGGATGAAATTCAACGCCTGCTCTTCGGTGCGGAACACGGCCGGGAGCGAATTGCCGTCGCGCTCGCGGATGATGACAACCGCCTTGCGCTTGCCGGATTGGTTTTCGGACGAAGCGGCGATCAACGCGGTGATCGTGCAGGTTCGCCGGGCTTGACGTAGCCGCCGAAATATCCGCTATCGACCTCCGCGACTTTGCCCTCGCCGCCGATCACGCGGCCCTTCAACTCTGCCGCCATCGCTTCGCGCAGCTTGTGCAGCAATACGAACGCGCACTTGTAGGACACGTTCAGATCGCGCGAGAGGGCCAGCGCCGACTTGCCCTTGACCTCGTTGCAGAAGATCGCGATGGCCGCGAGATAGCAGCGCAGCGGCAGCTTGTGGCTGGCGAACAGCGTGCCGGACGTGATCGAGAAATCCTTTTTGCAAGCCCGGCAGCGGAAGCGGGGCGCGCCCTTCAAGCGGCGGCAATCGTAGGCGTCAACGCCGCCACAATGCGTGCAAACCGGCTCGCCGTTCGTTTCGGGCCAGCGGATGCGGCGGAACGTCATTTCCGCTTCCTCGTCCTTCATCGTGAAAACGGACGCCAGCGAAAGGGTCTTGGCGGCTGAGGAAAGGAGGAAATGTTGGGCCATCTGGAACTACCTATCGTTTATGCGAGCTATCATATCCGATAGGTGTTGACTTGTCAAATGCAAAATATCATATATGATAGCTCGCATATGCGATAGGAGCATGGCCGCATGACATCAAATCCGAGGAGGAATGGGCGGAACGGGCCGCCGCGTTTCTCAAGCACAAGCTACAAGGATGGCGAGATCACCTATGCCGAATTGGCGAAACGGCTCAAAAAACATGGGTTCAAGGAGAAACCGAAGCGTCGGTGACGAATAAGCTGGAACGGGGGACTTTCCCGGCCACGTTCTTTCTGGCGTGCCTTGCGGCCCTGGAATTGGACGGCGTAGCGCTAGACGAAATTTAGACGATCCTACAAACCCCAGATCGAAAGCCAAAAAATCGTTCTACGGTTTGTACCACTTGGATTGAATCTGGCGCGGCCGGATTGGGGGGAATAAGTCCGAAAAACCCGAATTGTGGTGGCAAGTTTACAAACACGCCCAGAGACTAGTACTTATCGATACGGCGTATCTCAAATATAAATTTTGTCACTCCAATCTTGCTCATAGGCATGCGTTGCTTGGCCATTTCCGTGACGGCTTCTGCCTCAAGACGTATTCCCCCACGAATGGTCACCATCGTAAAGTCAACGCCGATAGCGTCCCCGAGAATATCCAATTTTTGCTTGTAGTCTTGTAGCTCCCAAAGTGTATCGAGGACTGTCTTGCCGGGCGCCGGGGGAGGAACATCGCAATTCAGGATGAAATGATCCAACCGTGAAATAATTGGTCCGGTTGGGGCGGATATATTTTCCGAAGAGGGCAACTCGGATTTTAGAAAACTAGTCGGCCAGTTAGAAGCGACATAGCCCCCACTTGCTGCCAGAATACAGAACACAATAATTCCAATGGTCGCTATCGCTCATGAACGGCGCAAGCGCGGCCGAATAACCAAATCGAAAATTAGAAAGGTGAGCGCCCCGACAGCGACAATCACAGCGACGCAGAAGATTATCCGCCAAGTTGCGGTCGATGCGTCGGGATATGCGTGCTCGAACGCCACGGCGGCTATCGCGACAGCCGCCGCCAGCAAACCCACGGTGATAGCGATCCGGTCCCCAGTCCCGAGGTGGCTGGCTTGATCTTCAACCATTGCGTGGATTGTAACCGAAAATCTCCCGTCACCGGGCTCCTTTCCCGGTATTACAGGGCAAATTTCACCTAGCGGACCAAAATCCTATGGTCACGCGG
>CAWGWO010000018.1:0-125651 GCA_963826295.1 uncultured Alphaproteobacteria bacterium | reverse complement strand
GTAGTCTGGAGCTCAGCTCCTCACCAAAGCCGCACATGCTGAATGCGGGGAAGTTAGTGGGGTCCGAGGGCTTTGGTCATCCCTTGAACGACCCTGGAACTCGCAGCGCTCGGATAACGAACGCCGTTTCGATCCGCGGCGCGGCAGTGTTCAGGCTTCCACATCGGGCGCCCGCGTCCAGAACGAGGTCTTGCGTCCATGTTCTTGTTTTAATCGGCCGATGTATCGCTCATGAGTTTCGACGACGCCGAAGTCGCCAATGGTTAATGCGAGGCTCATGCATTCCGCAAGGTTGCGGGCCGCGTGTCGGTACCGCTTCACTCTGTTCTTTTTCAGAGAAAAATCAATCATCGCGCGAAGAAGCAGAGTCGCCGCGAGGGGATATTTGGCAGCAAGCGCGTCGGCCGCTGGCGATAGAATTTCATAGTGATCGCCGTCCAGTTCAGCTGAACGCTGGATAACGAGAGCCGCAGCCTTATCCAGCGCCGGCCAGGACACCATAAACGCCAAAGCCTGATGGACGTTCCGAAATCGAAGAGCATAGGACATAGCGCGCTCTTCCGCCTCAACGTCATCAAAATCAGGCAGTCGTTTGAGATAGGCGCGTAGATGGGCGCTGTTGAGCGCTCGCTCAAAACACTGCCAACGGAACGCCTGTGCCTCATCCTTGCGGCCCAGCGCCTCCATCACATCGAGGCGTACCTCTTCCCATTCGGAGGGGATCCAGCCAGGCCTATTTTCATCGACCGCGTTGATAGCGTTCCAGGCCTCCTTGGCACGGCCCGCGTCCAGAAGTCGCCGCGCGATTTCGGCCGCGACGCTTGGCACGGTCTTGGCCGCTTTGCTCTGCTGCGCAATGAACGCATCAACGTCACCCTGGGCATCTGCGATTTCCTGCAAGGCTAGGCGGATGGTGGTTTCACGCTGGCGTGAGGCGATCTCATCAGCATAGAGAGGCCCACCAGTGCCCCAGCCAATCACCTTGCGATCTTTGTCCCTCGGCTTTCCTGGCTGCGTCTCAGATAATTCAAGAAAAAGTTCTTTCAGCCGCTCCAGCCCGGTCGGTCCAAGCGCTGGGGACAGAGCTCCGATAAGATCGTCGTACTGTCCATAGTCATTCTCGCTCAGAGCATTGAAGGCGCGCTCGGCGAGTACTTTAGGGGCGAGCTTCACTGCTTGAGCGATCTCCCCAAGATCCCGGCATGCAGCATGGAAGATGCCGATCACCGTTCCGCTGCTGTCATCGCAGCGTCCGAAAACAGAATTGGCGAGCGCCATGAAACGCCATATCAATTCGAGCGCTTCGGCAGAATCGGCTTTTGCCACTTGGCCGACAATGGCGCGGCGCTGCGTTTCGAGATCTTCGACCAACGTTCGCCGGTTTTGCCAGTCAACGAAGGATCGGGAGCGCGCGATGGTGGTCAGCCGTTTGCGAACCTCCTTCGCGACCTCGCAGGGACTTTGTGCCCCGGCTAGTTCCAGCCGGAGGCGCCGCTTGGCGCCCGCGTTACCCATGCTGATCTCTATGAGCAACTCAGCCAGGCGCACGGCTCCAAGGGCCTCGAGATTCTTCGTGTTTAATGTTTTTTTCGACGTCACGCTTGCTCCCGCCCAATATCGCGAAACTGTGGGCTAGTAGTCTAAGGAGAAAAATACGCACTGACGATTTGCAGACTGTTGAGGAGGGGCCTCCATGGCCGTAACCTATTACGTTGCTCTCCCATTCATCCGGACCGAAGATGGTACCACGGCAGGTGAAGCACAGGAGTGCCGGAGTGAAAGCGCCGCGATCAGGCGGGCCGAAGTAATGTCACGGGATCCTGCCAATGCGGGTGCCGTGGCATTCAAGCGTGCAGGCGATCCGAACGTCGGCGAGTTTTCGGACGCGATCGTACTGAAGAAGTTCGGCGATGTGCCGGAAGATTTGAGTGAGCTGTGACCACGGCCTCAATAGGTTGATTTCCTCTAAACCAGTGCGATCACCGCAGCATACTCCCGTCAGTGACGGGCAACCTCCGCAAAATCCATTTCTACGGCGAATTTGAGCAGGCGATCAAAGAGTGCAGACTTGCGATAATAGTGCCGGACTGCGAACCTGCTATCGGGGATGTTTTCGCTGCGATGCTCCAGCAGTCCGAACCACGACAGTGGGCCGCAGGATGCGCGCCTCCAATCGCCTGCCGCAGCGGGATGAAAGTGCTACGCGTAACAGCTGAGCCTGCGATCTCGTCAGCACTGAGATTATTGACGATACGGATCGCGTTCTGACGGACCGATGGCTCCCGCCGCAGCGCCCGCAAACCGTCGGAGGTGAGTAGCATCCACGCCGGCTCGACACCATCAAGCCACTGCCGCACCTGCTGATCCTGCAGAAAATCCCCTGCAACCATGGCTCAACTCGCCATGCCGTTCAGCCGTAAGGTGGATGGAGCAGCGCGCAGCCATTCGCTAAGCTTCGACCAGCGCCGCCGGCCCGAGACGTTGCGCACAGCGATCGCGACGGCCTTCTTTTGCCCAACCAGAACGACAAGCCGCTTGCCGCGGGTGACGCCGGTGTAGAGCAAATTACGCTGCAGCATGGCGTAGTGCTGGGTCATGACCGGAATCACCACTGCGGGGTATTCCGAGCCTTGGCTCTTATGGATGCTCGCGGCGTAGGCCGGCACAAGGGCGTCAAGCTCGCCAAAGCCGTAGATGACCGAGCGACCGTCGAAGGTGGCGGTTAGTTCGCTGTCCTCAGGCTCAACGTCAGCCACCAACCCAATGTCGCCGTTGTAGACCTCCTTGTCATAGTCGTTCTCGATCTGCATGACCTTGTCGCCGGGCGCAAAGGTCCAGCCAAATCGCTCGATCTTGCGCTCGCCGGCCGGATTCAATGCCGCCTGGAGTTCAATGTTGAGGGAACGTGCTCCGACACCGCCGCGGTTCATCGGGCAGAGAACCTGGATATCGCGGATTGGATCGAGACCAAAGCGGCGCGGGATGCGAGTTTTGACCAGCTCGATGATGCGCACAACCGCGGTCTCGGGATCATCAGCTTCGACAAAATAGAAGTCGCTGTCGGCTTCGGGTTTACGAAGATCGGGTATGACACCGTCGTTGATGCGGTGCGCACTCACGATAATCCGGCTTTGCGCCGCCTGCCGGAACACTTCGGTCAGGCGCACCACCGGCACCGCGCCGGATGAGATGACATCGGCCAACACTTGGCCGGGTCCAACCGAGGGAAGCTGGTCGATATCGCCAACGATCAAAAGGGCGGCCTTGTCGGGTGCGGCCTTCATGAGCGCCTGCATCAGCATGACATCGACCATGGAGATCTCGTCGACAACCAACAGGTCACAGTCGAGCGGGTTGCCGTCGCCGCGCTTGAAGCCGCCGCCCTTAGGGTCGACCTCCAGCAGCCGGTGGATGGTCTTGGCCTCGAAGCCGGTCGCCTCGGTCATACGCTTCGCAGCACGGCCAGTCGGAGCGCATAGCAGGAGGTTGGTGCCCTTCGCCACGAGGATACGCAGGATGGCATTGACGATGGTAGTTTTGCCGACGCCGGGGCCCCCGGTCATGACCAACACCTTGGACATCAGCGCGAGCCGGATCGCAGCGACCTGACTTTCAGCGAGCGCAAGACCGATACGCCCCTCGACCCACGGCAAAGCCTTGCCCGGATCGATCCAGGGCCAAGGCAGCTTGCCGTTCGCCAGCCGCATCAGCCGCTCGGCGATGGTGCGCTCCGCCCGATGCAGGCCACCCAGAAAGACACACGGCGTTTCGCCAACCCGGTCCGTGATCACCGTGCCTTCCAGCAGCTCAAGATCGAGCGCAGTGCGCACGAGCTCCTGAGGAACCTCGAGAAGCTTTTCGGCAAGCGGCATCAGCTCTTCTGTCGGCAAGCCGCAATGTCCCTCATCCATGCCCTCGGTCAGCGCATGGGAAATGCCAGCGCGGACACGCATCATGGCGGTCTTCTCGATACCGAGCTTCATCGCAATCGCGTCGGCCGTCTTGAAGCCGATGCCACGGATGTCGCGCGCCAGGCGATATGGGTTTTCGGTCATGACCTGGATAGCGTCAGGGCCGTAGGTCTTGTAGATGCGCACCGCCCTCGCCGTGCCGACGCCGTGACTGTGTAGGAACACCATGATTTCCCGCACCGCCTTCTGCTCGGCCCAGGCGGCAGTGATGCGGCTGGCCCGCACCGGACCGATACCCGTGACTTCCCGCAGTCGGTTCGGCGTCGCCTCAATAATGTCGAACACCTTCTCGCCGAAGGCGCGCAGGAGCTTCTTGGCGTAGGCCGGACCGATGCCCCGGATCATCCCGGACGAGAGGTACTTCTCGATGCCATCGGCTGAAGTCGGGGGCGATGTGCGCAGGAACCGCGCCTTGAACTGCTGGCCGTGTGTCCGATCGTTGACCCATTCGCCTGAAGCCGTGATCCACTCTCCGGCTGCAATGGCTGCGGCGTGGCCGACAACGGTCACAACATCACGATGCCCGCGCGCTTGGCCCGCACAACGCAAAAGCCATTCTCGACATTATGGTACGTGACGCGCTCGACGAGACCGGCAAGAACCTCCTGCCGCTGATTCTCGGACGGGTGTTTCATGGTTGGCGCGGCAGAATTACCACTTTGCACCCACTCCATTCTGCTCAAGCCGGCGACTAGGCGGCAACATTGGTCGCGCGACTTAGCCTCGCTTTTCAAAGATTTCCAAGATAACCCCGGCCGCGCCGACTGCAGTATTGTCGAAGATCGCAAGAACACGACATAGCGATCATCTGCGGGAAGTCATCCAAAGCAGCGGACCGGTGCGTTGCCGCATACAATTCCGGGTTATATGCCGCTCGACGCGAGTGCTGCGGCTATATTTTCGAAGACAGCTCTATCGGATTGTTTTCGATAGGCATGACTTCCAAGGCCTTCTTCAACTACGTCTAGGTTTCTTATATACCTGGACGGGCGAGAAGGACGCTCATACTTGACGAGCACAGTGGCGCCTTGAAGGGCGCATATTAAGCCATGGCTATAGTATAGTTCGAAGACCGCACTCTCTGCATCGATCCAGCCGTCATCGGACAAGGGCTGCTATCAACCCCAACTTCGATGCGCAAGCCCTCAGCACGACCTCAATCCTTTCGGGGCTCTTATAATGAGCAAGATTGGCGGCAGCGATTCGAAGCGTTCGCTCTACTGCTCGTTTTGTGGCAAGAGCCAGCACGAGGTGCGCAAGCTCATTGCCGGGCCGACCGTCTACATTTGCGACGAATGCGTCGAGCTTTGCGTGGACATCATCGGTGAGGAAACGAAGTCCTCACTGATGAAAGCAGCCGATGGAATTCCGCCCCCGAAACAGATCTGCAAGGTTCTCGATGATTATGTCATCGGCCAGGGCCACGCTAAGAAGGTTCTCTCGGTCGCAGTGCATAATCACTACAAGCGGCTGAAACACCAGACCGACCATAAAGATGTGGAGCTAGCGAAGTCGAATATCCTCCTGATCGGCCCGACCGGCTCGGGCAAGACACTGCTGGCGCAGACGCTAGCGCGCGTTCTCGACGTTCCTTTCACCATTGCGGATGCAACGACGCTCACCGAAGCTGGCTATGTCGGCGAGGATGTCGAGAACATCATTCTCAAGCTGCTGCAGTCGGCCGACTACAATGTCGAGCGCGCACAGCGCGGTATCGTCTACATCGATGAGATCGACAAGATCTCCCGCAAATCCGACAACCCTTCGATTGCCCGCGACGTCTCAGGCGAGGGCGTGCAGCAGGCCTTGCTCAAACTCATGGAGGGCACCATCGCGAGCGTGCCTCCGGTGGGCGGCCGCAAGCATCCGCAGCAGGAATTCCTCCAGGTCGACACCACTAACATCCTGTTCGTGTGCGGCGGCGCGTTCAACGGCCTCGAGAAGATCATTTCGGCGCGGAGCCGGCCGGGTTCGATCGGCTTCGGCGCCACGGTCATCGCGCCCGAGGACAGAAAGCAGGGCGAGATCTTCCGCGATGTCGCGCCGGAGGACCTGCTCAAATACGGCCTGATCCCTGAATTCGTCGGCCGGCTTCCGGTCATAGCGACGCTCGAAGATCTCGACGAGGCCGCGCTCAAACTCATTCTGACCGAGCCCAAGAACGCGCTCCTGAAACAGTATCAGCGGCTGTTCGAGATGGAGGGGGTCGATCTGACTGTTGCGGGGGAAGCACTCGGCGCAATCGCCAGGAAGGCGATCGATCGCAAGACCGGGGCTCGCGGGCTGCGCTCCATCATGGAGGCCATGCTCCTTGACTCTATGTTCGACCTACCAAGCCTCGAGGGCGTCAAGGAGATCGTGATCTCTCAGCAGGTTGTCGAGGGTACCGCAGGACCGCTTTACATGTACGCCGGGGGCGCGCAAGCGATCTGAGGGCGGTTACACCGGATATATATTTGCAATGAAACAAAGGGTTTGCCCCGTAACGGCGGGAAGCGCTTGTTACACGCTTTCGCGCACGTGCGTTTCGAGGCGCGTCGAGACTCGAGCTTTCGCCTCAGTCCGGACCTAGGCGTATCGCAGCACAATCTCAGCGGCGTCTGCTCGCTCCGACATTTCCGGCTGGAGATCTGCTGGTCTTTGTCCCTTGGCGCGATTCCTTGGCGAGGCTGCGCGACGAATCAAGTTTTCCGTTTTAGTTTTCCATCGGGCCTTGCCGGACCTGCAGCGTATGAAACATAAGCCAGATCAAGTCTTTCGACATCGGGAAGAGTGTTTTGTTTCTTCCTAGTGATAATGAGCGACCGGCGACCCGCGGCTGCGCCGCTGATGACGTCGGCGCTGCCGGCGAACGCTACGGTGACGGGACCGACACTCAAACCTTCGGCGAAGTGATCGAACAAAGCTCGGAGGCTGAGGAAATACTCAGCCGCATGGCTGAGGAATTCCGAGATGTGATCGAAGCGAACCCCGGCGTCCGGGCCGCACACCCCGCCGTTGAGGCAGAGGCATGAGCAACGTCAGCACAAAGCGACTCGACAAAAAGGGTGATGACGCTTTCGTCGTGCGCAAGAGGGCGATCACGACTGCATGGCGGACGTGGCTTCACTAGATCATCGAGGCACGGAACGCCTGACACTTGAACCAGTTTTTTCTCAGTGCGGAAGCAATGCGTTTAAGTCGCGAAACGCCCTCTCGAACCTGTCCAACGTCGCCGGGCTGATGCTGGCTTCCAGAGATGCGATGTGTTCGTGAAAATACCTTGCAGGTCGGTAATGTGAGAAAAGACCAGAGAGCTTTACGGCCAATGCAGGTTCAAGCCGCTTTAGGATGCGCGGCACGTTACGATTTAAGTCGCTGCTTTGAATGGGCGCACTCAGCGCGCTCTTATATTCATCGTTGACCAAATCGATATAGAAGGCTTCCTCAAACATATCTTCGATGTCGGCCTCTTTGGTGCCGGTGTAATCCGCAAACGTGCGAACGTTCGCTTGCTTTAGGAGCTTGCCCTTGTACAGACCCTCGATGGTCGTGCGATCACTCTCCTGAATATCAATAAGTGTCGCAACCAGCATTCCACGCTGGTTCGTGAGTAGCCAGACAAAAATTGGCACGCGCCCTGAGCCGCCTACTGGCGTAAGGGTCCAGTGCCGGAAGCCGACCTTGCGATCATGCGCCGTGTCGACCGGCTGCATCTGGAGTTCCCCTTCGCCGGCAGTCGGATGTTGCGAGGCCTGCTGGCGACCGAGGGGTGCAAGATCGGCCGCCGAAGACGCTGATGCGGCGGATGGGGATAGAGGCGCTCTACCGCCGTCCGCGCACGACGAAGCCCGAGCCGGGACACAAGATCTATCCGTATCTGCTGCGCGGGGTCGAGATCACGCAACCAAACCAAGTGTGGGCGATGGATATCACCTACATCCCGATGGCGCGGGGCTTTGTCTATCTGGCCGTTGTGCTCGATTGGTTCAGCCGTCGCGTGCTGTCGTGGCGCGTCTCGATCACGATGGAAGCGGCGTTCTGTGTCGAAACGCTCGAGGATGCTCTCGCTCGCCACGGCAAGCCGGAGATCTTCAACACGGATCAGGGCAGCGCAGTTCACCGGCGCAGCATTCACCGGCGTGCTCACCAAACAACGGCATCGCCATCAGCATGGACGGCAAGGGCGCTTGGCGGGACAACGTGTTCGTCGAGCGGCTTTGGCGCAGCGTCAAATACGAGGAGGTCTATCTTCGAGCCTACGACACCGCGTCGCGAGGCGCGCGCATCGATCGGCCGCTACCTCGAACTTCTACAATCGCTGCATCACAACACCCATCTGTCTATGTTGTTGAAGAGAACAGGTTTTGCTGATCGGGATGCGATCCTGCGGGGTATCTCGGGTTCTGTCGTGCGCGTTCGGTGATCGATCGGGCGGCTAATGTCGTGAGCGCGGCGCGGGCGAAGATCCATGGTCCATCCGGGAGAGGATGGATTGCCTCGATCTCTCCGGCTTCCGCGGCAAGCCGCAGCGTCTTGGGCGCAATCTGCAGAAGCTTCGCGGCGTTGGTCAGGTTGAGCCATGGCTCTATCCCGTCCTCGGCGGGCTTGAATACCGGGATACGATAGTTCGACCGCATCGATGTCACACGCTCGCGGGTCCATCGGTGGCCATTGCCGGTCTTCAGGCCATTGCGGTTGAGGATGCCGGCAATCAGGTCGTCATTAGCGATGAGCACGAGCTGGCGCACGGCGGCGATCACATCGGCCGATGTGCTGTTCCGTTGACCGCGGCGGCGCTTGGGCAGGCGCATCTCGCTGTGCACGCCGCCGATCCAATGAACGACGAGAACAATTTCGGCGGCGGCATCGTCGATATCGGCCACCACCTCATGGATGATGGTGCGCACGATGCGCTTCTTCAGCCGCGCATCGGTCGTCGGTGCGGACCAGACGGACTTGAGGTTCGATGCCAGTAGACCGAGCGCAAGAGGATCGACGGCGGCAACGGGCATGGCTGCATCGTGTGCCGCGATCTTGGCCTCGACCTCCACCACATGCGTGAGCGCCCTGTTCCAACGCGTCTCCAGTTCGCCCGCGACCAGCCGATTGGCTGGATCGGCAGCATCGTATTGCCGGAAGGCTCGGTCGACGGCGTAGCGCGCCGCTTCGAGGTCGCGGCCAAGGGCCTCGCGCACATGATCCCGCCGCTGGCCCACCTCCTTCTCGGCGGCTGTGGCGGCGGCGATCGCGCCGGGACCTACCACAGTCAGCAACGCATTCTCGATGGCGTCGTCAACACGCAGCCCGCCGAAGGCGATGCAGTGAGGGGCGCCATTGTCCATCCAGGCCCGGCTGCAGCTGTAGCGCGGGATGCCGTGTTTGGCGCCTGTGTACTTCAACGTCAGCTTACGCCCGCAGCGCTTGCAGCGGATCAGCCCGGCGAGGAGCGCGTCGCCATGCTTGGGCGCGCCGTGATGTTGCCCGGTGGGAACGTTGCTGCTGACCATTTTGCGGATCGCTTCCGCCCTCTCCCAGCTTACGTATCCTTCGTGCGCATTCGGCATCAGCGCCAGCCAATCAGTCCGCGCCTTGCGACGCATCTTCACGCTGACGCCATCGGCGCTGTATCCCGATGCTGCGGCAGTCTTACCATAGGCATAGGCCCCGCCGTAGATCGGGTTGTCGATCATCCGGTGGATGGTGGCGTAGTTGGGACGCCGCCAGGTCGTGTCCCCGTTGTTCTGCTTCACCGGCAAATCGAGATCGTGCTCATGGAACCAACACAGCGCCTGCCGCGCACTGCCAAGCTCCTGCACCTTGTCGAAGACCAGCTGATCGCCTCTTGCACACGCCGGTCTGGATCCTTCTCATAGCGGTCGCCGACCTTCACGAAGCCCACCGGCGCACTGACGACAAGCTCCCCTCGGCGCGCCTTCTCGTAGCGGGCGGACAGCGAGCGCTGGCGTAGCAGATCGAGCTCGTATTCGTTGAGGCTGCCCTTCAGGCCCAGGAGCAACCGGTCATTGCCGTGTCGCGGCGCATAGATCGTCTCCTGATCGACCAGCACGGTGTCGACCACGCGGCACATCTCGATCAGCTGTTGCCAGTCCCGGCTGTTGCGGGCGAAGCGCGAGACCTCGCGTGCGCAGACGGCGCCGACCTTGCCGAGGCAGACTTCGGCAACCATGCGCTCGAAGCCGGCGCGCTGCACGCCGCCGGCCGCGGAGCGGCCAAGATCGTCATCAATGACCTCAATCTCCGACCAGCCGAGCGCCGTCAGGCGGTCCCGCATGGCGTACTGCAGCGCGCTGCTCTCGCGGTTGTGCAGCACCTGATGGGCCGAGGATTGCCGCACATAAAGCAGCGCCTTGCGCTCCAAATGGTGCGGCCGGATCTTGTCAGTGATCATGACCGGCCCCCGTCCGTAAGGCCGGGCTGCTGATCTGAGCGTGCTCCAGGATCAGCCGTGCCATCAGCGCCGGTCAGCGTATCCCGCGTCTCCTCGGCAGGTCCCGCCATGCCGGCGTCTGCGTCGGCGTTACGCCATCGAACAGGTCGATTTGCTGGGAATGGTCGCTTTGTTGAAGCCTTCGCCGTTCGGCCGGCATCGCTGGCGGTTGTACCGGGCTTCGCGTGGTCATGAGCCTCTCCCCGATTCTGGTCGTGAGAGGATCTTGGATGCGCCAGAATGCGCCGCGTTCGATGATGACAGCGGCAGCTTCAATGCCTGCCGGAGAAGATCGGACAGCACTGACAGCGCATCCATGCTAACAAAAGGCGATGCGGTCAGCCGCGGCGAATCGAGGCACCTCGCCCGCTCGAACATCCAGGCCGGCACTTCCAGCCACCGGTCCGCGCCTGAGCCGCTCAACGTGCAGCAGAAGACGACGCCATCGGCCTTGTCGACCGCCCCGTGGATCGCCACCCGCATCCCGAACCACGGATGCCAATGATAAAGCAGTTCTCGGAAAACGGTCCCGTGGGCGTTCTTAAACCTTGTTGTACAATGGCCGCCGGCCGCATTCGAGCCTTGACGGCACCACACCCGATCACGCTTACTTCACCCCGCTGCCCCTCCGCAGGGCAGCCTAACCCCGGCAGACGCTCCACTTATCGACGCGGAAAAGTTGTTCAGACAACCGGAGCCGGCTCTGCCCCCACTATTCGCTGTTTGAATAATCTTTTTAAGGGCGTCTGAGTCGCCTTCGGTAATGTCACCAGTAATTGTGACTATTACTTTTCCATCCTTTGGGGACGCAGTCGTAAGCGTCGCCGCAGAAGCAACCGAGGCAACAAATAGGATGGACGTTATAATCAGTGTGAAAATTACGCGCCGCATTGCGGCACCCCTGCACACCCACTCATTCCCTGCCTGAGATTACCACAGTCTCGGTGGATGGGTAACGGGTTTTGTCTTGCTAGAGTAGGCGGATCAAGTAGGCGAAGGTGCGCCGCGATGCGGAGCGTTGGCACTAGGAGCTTGGCGCTCGGCTTTCAATGCATCGGGCAACGCGTCTAGAAAATCGCGCAGGCTCTCAGTCGTGAAGCGCAACCGGCCGTCAAGGTCCTTCGCCTTGATCCGTTTCGTTTGAAGCAAGCGCAAGAGCTTGTTGCGGCCGACACCCAAGAAGGCGGCGGCTTGTCGGGTCGAGAGGGTTTGAGGGTCTACCATGGCGATGACTCACAAAGAACGTGAAGCCATCTTGCGCGAGAGGTTCCGCTAGGTCGTGGCGTTGACCAGCGGCTCGGACGCCACGCGGGGCAGATACCCGCAAGCACGCTTCGGTAGACAAGCGCGCGCGACTAATTTAGCAACGGAGCGCGGCCCGTTCAAGCCCGAACCGTCCCGAACAATCCCAAAGTCATTGTGTGGTATGGGTGTGGTACGGCCGACGAAAAACGCTGATTTTGTTGGATTTTTGGAGTCATTTTCGCCGAGCTTGACCCGGCAATCCATTCTGCGATTGAACTTGCGCGGATTTGCAGCCGGCCCGCCGTGACGGCTCGTTAGCATGGGTGCGCGGGTCGAGCCCGCGCATGACGACCGAGAAAATAGGGATCAAACATAATGGCAATCGAAGTCGCCAAAGTCGAATTGAAGACCGTGCAGGACGCCTCGGGCATGGCGGCGCTGATCGGGAAAGGCCGGTTCGGCGCCGATGAAGTCATCGCCGTGATCGGCAAGACCGAAGGCAACGGCGGCGTCAACGATTTCACCCGCATCCTCGCCGACCAGGCCTTCCGCGCGGTGTTGCGCAAGCTCGGCAAGCGCTCCGAAGCGGAGATCGCGAAAATTCCGATGGTGTGGTCGGGCGGCTGCGACGGCGTCATCACCCCGCATGCGACGGTGTTCGCCCGCAACGCCAAGACCGGCCCGGCCGGTAAATCGCGGCTCGTCATCGGCACGGCGATGAGCGCCGAGATTTTTCCCGAGGACATCGGCCGGCCGGCCATGGTCGAGAAAGTCGCCGAAGGCGTGCGCGCCGCCATGCGCGACGCCGGCATCGACGACCCGGCCGACGTGCATTATGTGCAGACCAAGACGCCGCTGCTCACCGTCGACACGGTGCTCGATGCGCAGGGCCGCGGCAAACAAGTCGCCTGCGAGGTGCACGATTCCATGGGCGTATCGAACGGCACGACCGGGCTCGGCATTGCCGTCGGCTTGGGCGAGATCAAGATGCCGAAGGCCGAGGAGATTTGCCATAACCTCGACCTCTATTCGTCGGTCGCCTCCTGCTCGTCGGGCGTTGAGCTGACCCAGGCGCAGATCGTTCTTCTCGGCAACAAGGCCGGCGCCGGCGGGCGCTATCGCATCGGCCATTCGGTCATGAAGGACGCGCTCGACATCGATGGCATCTACGAGTTCGATCCGCAGCGCCGGGCTCGATCTGCCCGACCGGCCGCGCGCCGAGGACCTCAAGGGCCGCGTAGTCAATTGCTTCATGAAATGCGAGGCCGACCGCACCGGCAAGCTGCGCGGCCGCCGCCAGATCATGCTCGACGATTCCGATGTGCCGTGGCACCGCCATTCCAAGGCCGCGGTCGGCGGCATCGCCGCGCTCGCGATCGGCGATCCGGCCGTGTTCGTCTCGGTCGACGCCATGCATCAGGGCCCGCAGGGCGGCGGCCCGGTCATCGCCATCATCGACGCCGGAGAATAGCGCATGCGCCCGGCGCCTTTGCCTAACGCGACCACGGCGCATTCCACCACCGACAATTCGCTCGTGCGCAAATCGGCGCGCGAATTGGCGCGGCTCATCCGCACCCGCGCCGTCAGCCCGGTCGAGGTGCTCGACGCCTATCTGAAAGTCATCGAGGCGCTCAATCCGAAGCTCAACGCCATCGTCACGCTTGCCGCCGAGCAGGCACGCGACGCCGCGCGGGTCGCCGAAAACGCCGTCATGAAAGGCGAGCCGCTTGGCGCGCTGCATGGGCTGCCGATCGGAGTCAAGGACGTAACGCCGACCGCCGGCATCCGCACCACCTACGCCTCACCGTTGTTCAAGGATTACGTACCGAGCGAAGACGCCGAAGCGGTGCGGCGGCTGAAAGCCGCCGGCGCCATCGTGCTCGCCAAGACCAACACGCCGGAATTCGCCGCCGGCGCCAACACCAACAATGTGCTGTTCGGCCCGACGCGCAATCCGTGGAATCCGGGCTTAAGTCCGGCGGGCTCGTCGGGCGGCTCGGCCGCCGCCGTTGCCGCTCGCATGCTGCCGATCGCACACGGCACCGATTTCGGCTGCTCGATCCGGATTCCCGCCGCGTTCTGCGGCATCGTCGGCATTCGGCCGACGCCGGGTTTGACGCCAAGCCATCCGCTGCACCTGCCCTGGGACCCTGGGCAGGTGCCGGGCCCGCTGGCGCAGGACGCCGAAGACGCGGCGCTTTATCTCGACGCCAGCATAGGCTTTTCCCGCATCTCGCCGATTTCGGTGGCGCCGCCGTGGGCGAGCGCGCTCGCCGAACTCGAGCGCGACGACATCAAGGGTCTGCGCATCGCCTATGTCTCCGACATCGCCAACATCGGCGTCGAGGCTGAAATCGACACGCTGTGCCGCGACGCGGCGGCCGGCCTGGGGAAGCTCGGCGCCAATGTCGAGCACATCGCATTCGACGCCGGGGCGGGCCGCGCCCCGTATCAGATTTGGCGCGGTTTCTGGATGATCGGCCAGCAATTCGAGCGGCTCAAGCAGATCGACCAATTCGGCAAGAATTTGCGCGGCAACGTCGAGGCTGGGCTGACCTTGAACTCGCTGGACTTCGCCAAGGCCGAGCTCGAGCGCGAGAAGGTATTCCACCTTTTCCGCAAGCTGTTCGATCGCTACGACGTACTGCTGACGCCGGCGGCGCCGGTGAAGCCATATCCGATCGAAATGAACTTTCCCGACCAGATCAATGGCAAGAAGTTCGACAACTACATCGACTGGATCGCGCCGGCTTATCTGATCACGCTGGTGAGCCTGCCGGCCGCGACCGCGCCCGCCGGCTTGTCCCACGACGGCCTGCCGATCGGCATGCAGGTGGTGGCGCCGCGCTTCGAGGAGCCGCTGATCCTGCGCGTAGCGCGCCACATCCATGCAGCTAGCGGCGTCGGCTTGCCGCCGATCGCGGCGGGCGGCAACGGGTGACAGCCCTCACTGATTGGGCATAAAAATTGCATTGTTTTCCAATGATTTGCATTTGTTATACGCAATCCGCAGTCTGCGTATAACGGCTGAGATTCGTCGTCGATAATGATCAAGAACGAGCATCCCCCCCTCTGGATCAAAGACCCCCTCGCCATCCTCGCCGACGGCGCCAAGCGCGGCATCGTCGTGCAAAACGGCCGCATTGTCGAAAAAGTGGCGGCCGGCGGCACGCCTACTATTTCGGGCGCGACAACTTTCGACGCCGGCGAGCATGTGGTGCTGCCGGGACTGATCAACGCGCACCATCACTTCTACCAGACGCTGACGCGAGCCGCGCCGGCGGCGCTCGACCGCGAATTGTTTCCGTGGCTGCAGGCGCTCTATCCGATCTGGGCGCGTTTGACGCCGGAAGCGCTCGACCTCGCCATGACGCTGGCGATGGCTGAGCTTGTGCTCTCTGGCTGCACCACGACGACCGACCACCATTACGTTTTCCCCGCCGGGGCTGAAGACGGCGTCGATATCGAGGTGGCGGCGGCGCGGCGGCTGGGCGTGCGGGTCTTGCTCACGCGCGGCTCGATGAGCTTGTCGCAGCGCGACGGCGGCCTGCCGCCGGATTCCGTGGTGCAGGACGAAGACACCATTCTCGCCGACTCCGAGCGCGTCGTGGCGCGCTACCACGACGCCGGCGAAGGCGCGATGGTGCAGATCGCGCTGGCGCCATGCTCGCCGTTCTCGGTCACCACCTCACTGATGCGCAAAACCGCCGAGCTCGCGCAAAAGCTCGATGTACGGCTGCACACCCATCTCGCCGAATCCGAGAACGAGAACCGCTTCTGTCAGGAGCTCTATAAATGCCGGCCGCTTGATTACCTGGAAGATTGCGGCTGGCTCAACGCGCGTACCTGGCTCGCCCACGGCATCCACTTCACGCCCGACGAGATCAAGCGGCTCGCGCGCGCCGGCACCACAGTGGCGCATTGCCCGTGCTCCAACCAGACGCTGGCCTCCGGCGCCTGCCCGGTCTGCGCCATGGAAGAAGCCGGCATGGCCGTTGGCCTTGGCGTCGACGGCTCGGCGTCGAACGACGCTTCGAATCTCATGCAGGAGGTCCGCGCCGCCTTCCTGCTGCAGCGAAGCCGCTACGGCGTGACCAAGGTGAGCCACAAAGACGCGCTGCGCTGGGCCACCAAGGGCTCGGCGGCGTGCGCCGGCCGCGGCGACATCGGCGAGATCGTGGTCGGCGCCATGGCCGATCTCGCGCTGTTCAAGCTCGACGAGTTGCGCTTCTCCGGCAGCGGCGATCCGCTTGCGGCGCTGGTGTTGTGCGGCGCGCATCGTGCCGACCGCGTCATGGTCGGCGGCCGCTGGATCGTCGAGGACGGCCGGATTCCCGGGCTTGATCTCGCCGACTTGATGCGCCGGCACTCCGCCGCGGCGCGCAAGCTGCAAGCCTAGCTGTCACGAAGCCTAGCTGTCGCGAAGCCCAGCTGTCCTCAAGCTTGGCTATCGCCGACGTCGGCCATCGCGGCCGGCGCTCGGTCGGTGCCGCCGTCCGGTCCATTGACGAGCTGATACACCTCGATGCTGCCCTGTCTGCCTTTGACCAGGTGAACGCCGCGCTCGATGAAGCCATAGCCCGCGGGCGCCGCCGCATGGATTTCGCGGCTGACCAACACGATCGCTTCGGCATCGGGATCGATGGTCTTGCCGAGAGCCTCCAGCCGCTGGGTCGCGTTCACCGCATCGCCCACGATCGTGTAGTTGATCCGGCTCGGCGCGCCGATATCGCCGACAACAACTGCACCCATATGAATGCCGATCCGGACGCGGACCGGCGCGAGGCCTTGCGCGGTGCGTCGTCGGTTGTCCTCGGCAAGCGCCTTCTGGATGGCGACGGCGGCGCGGCAGGCCGACGCCGCCGGATTGTCCAGCGGGCCCGGCGCGCCCCAAAACGCCATCACCGCATCGCCGATGAACTTGTCGATCGTGCCGCCTTCCTGTTCGACGCAAGCCGAGATCAGGGACAGGTGGGCATTGACGAATTCAGCTACTTCGCTTGCGGTCATTGCCTCGCAGGCTGGGGTGAAGCTGACGATATCGGTGAACATGATGGCGAGGACGCGCTCTTCGGTACCGGCACCGATCCGGCTCTCTTTGACCAGCCGCAAGACCAGCGTGTGGGGAACGTAGCGGCCGAATGCCCGCAAACCTTCGAGCATGGCGTTGAACGAGGTCGCGAGACTGTTGATCTCGCGGAGATAGCTGCCCGACAGCGGCGCCACATCATCGAAATCGAGATTGCCGATCGCGGTCGCGCCCTTCGCGGCACGGCGGATCGGGCGCGAAATCGCGCCCGCGAGGACCGCGGCGGCGAGCAGCGAAACGCCAAGCATCGCCAGAGCAAGCAGCGCCGCCGAATAGAGGACCCGGAGCGGCGCGTCGACCGCGTGTTTGAGGAAATAAGTGCCGACGGTGATCGGCAATTCGCTGTAGTCGGTGATCTCGCGCGCGAAAACGAAATAAGGCTTGTCGTCGACCGTCGTTTCACGGGCAAAAACACCGACCGGCGGCGTCAGGCCGGCTTCACGGATCGCCGGCAAGTCATCGATATTGGCGATGACCCGGTCGCCGAATTCCCGCAGCTTTGGAAGCGCTCCGGCGGCCGACCGATCGTGGCGCTGTCCGACCATGAGCGGATGCGCCAACATGCGGTTGTGCGCATAAAGCATGAACGATATCGACGTCGGCGGATTGCTCATGGCGTTCGTAAGCTTGGACAGCGCTTGCGTTGAAATGCCGAGAGCGACGAATCCGACATAGGAATCGCCGTTCCAGATCGGCACGCGATAGTTGAGGTAGCTGTCGCCTCTTTGCTCGAGATAAACGGGGGGACCCCAGTACGGCTCCTTGCGCGAGCGAATACTGTCGCTTAGCGCCACCATTTGGCCGTCAGCAGCGACCTCGAAACGATCGATCCGAAACTGCGCGTCGGACGCGACACGAAGGGCGCGAAGCGCGTTGCCATTCGCGTCGCCGAGGATCAGCCCGTCGATTTGGGGTGCCGCCGCGAATGTGCCGCCGATGAAATCGGCAAGCGCCGGATCGGACAGCTTGTAGCGGCCGCTTCGCATCGCGCCGGCGATGTAACCGCCCTGCTGGATCGCTTCGTCGAGATGATTGCGCAGCGCCATCTCTTCGCCGGCGAGCACCCGCATCACGAGCCGCGAGGCGAATTCCTGCACCACCTTGCGGTCCGCGATCCAATTGACCACCAGAACGGCGCCGACCGCGAACAGCACGAGCATGCCGATGCTCACCACCAGCGTCGGCATCAGCGCGAAGCTACGATTGCGTATGCTCGGATTGCCGGTTTTCATAAGCCCCATCGCCGCTCGCTTGCCGCTCAACTGTCAAACCATGATGGGCATTGATTGTACATGAACGCCGCCGGTGCAATCGGACGTAACGGCCGCTTCCGCGTCGGTTGATCCGTGGGGCGACCTCGCCCCCCCGCATGCCGCGATGCCGGGCCGTTGGCGGGGCCTTGGCGAAGGCCACCCGAAACCCGTCACTTGGCGTTTTGCGGTCCGGCGCATAGGCGTCCGAAAAAAGTTGGCGTAACTTGCCCGTTTACCGTTACCGGGACAGCAGAGGCTACCGACCATGCAGACCTACACCGTCGACATTGCCGGCGAGCCGGTCACGCTGCCGATCGTGCCGATCAACGATAAGCTCGCCATTTCGCTTCTGATGGTAATCGACATGGGCGTGCGCTTCGGCGAGCGGGTCGGCAAGGCGCTGGCGCAGCAGCTAAGCCCGCTCAAGCCCGACATCGTCGTCGGAGCGGCGACTTTGGGCATTCCGGTGGTCATCGAGGTTTCGCGCGCGCTCGGGCTCGATGAATATGTAATCGCGCAAAAGTCGCCGAAGATTCATTTGGCCGACGCGCTCATCCAGGAGGTGCAGTCGGTGACGACGTCGGCCAAGCAGCGTCTTATGCTCGACCGCCGCGCCGTGCCGCTCCTGGCCAAGCGGCGCGTCGTCGTGGTCGACGACGTGGTGGCGACCGGATCGAGCCTCGCCGCTACTCTTAAGCTTGCGCGTGCGGCGGGCGCCGACATTGTCGGCGCCGGGGTCATTCTCACCGAAGGCCACGATTGGGAAGAAACCCTCGGCGCCGACGCTCGCCTCGTCCGAGGCCTCGGCCACATTCCACAATTTACGCTCGTCGACGGCAAGGCCGCGCCGATGCCGCAGACGCTGTGAACGGACGCGCCGGATCTGGGCGCTTTTGAGTCGAGTGCAATTGGAGAGGAGGAAATGATGGGCGATCTGCGCGGCTTCATCGCCGCCATGCCGAAATGCGAGCTGCATGTGCACCTCGAAGGCACGCTCGAGCCGGAAATGAAATTCGAGCTGGCGAAGCGCAACGGCATGACGCTGCCCTACAAGGACGTCGCCGCAATGCGCGCGGCCTACGATTTCCACGACCTGCCGTCGTTTCTCAAGATCTACTATGAGGGCATGCGGGTTCTGGTGCACGAGCCGGATTTCTACGACCTGACCTTCGCCTACCTCGCCAAGGCGCATTCGCAGAACGTGCGCTACGTCGAGATGTTCTTCGACCCGCAGCCCCATACCGGCCGCGGCGTGCCGTTCGACGTGGTGATCCGCGGCATCCGCCGCGCGCAGCAGGACGCCGAGCGCATCCTCGGCATCAAGAGCCAGCTCATCATGTGCTTCCTGCGCGACTGGAGCGCCGAGTTCGCCATGACGACGCTGGTGCAATCGCTGCCGTACCGCGAATGGATTGTCGGCGTCGGGCTCGATTCGGACGAAAAGAACAATCCACCGGTGAAATTTCGCGACGTGTTCGCGCGCGCCCGACGCGAGGGTTATTTGCTGACCATGCATTGCGACGTCGACCAGCAGAACTCGACCGAGCATATCCGGCAATGCCTGGGGGATATCGGCGTCGACCGGATCGATCACGGCGTCAACGTGCTCGACTCCAACGCGCTGATCGAGGAGGTCGTGCGGCGTCAACTCGCGCTGACCATCTGCCCGGTTTCCAACGCCTTCGTCACCAACGGCAGTAAGGCCAAGGACATAAAGCGCATGCTCGATCTCGGCATTCGCGCCACCGTGCATTCCGACGATCCGGCCTATTTCCGCGGCTACATGAACGAAAATTTCGTCTGCACCCAGGAGGAAGCCGAACTGGGCTTAAAGGAGGTCGTGCAACTCTCGCGCAACGCCTTTGAAAGCACCTGGCTGCCGCGCGCGGCCAAGGACCGCTATCTCGCCGAACTCGACGCTTACGCGGCGCGGAACTAGCGCCGGACTTATTGAACGCCGAAGCGTACAGCGTGCCCGGCGTAGGCAGCGTTGCTCGGCGCTCCGATTCCTACCGTCGAACCGACAAAGAAGTTCGAGGCCACACGCGGCGATGATTATTGATTTGAAAGCAAATACCGGCGTGCCCGCGTACCGGGACGTGTCACGTGCTCGCGAGCGTCCAAGTCAGTATTGTCGAGATGACGGTGCTCGTATGGACGCCGGGCCGCGGCGCACTTTGGCGGCTGCCGCACCTAGGTTGCGTCGTGGAAGATGATCCCGACGGTATGGCGCATGCCGGAGCGGACGCGGCTCACGCCGTGGCGGAGAATAACGCGGTAGCTACCCTTCGAGCCCTGGACTGGCCGGTTATGGACCGCGAAGGCCACGGCATCACCCTGCCGAAGCGGCACGACCTCAACGCGGCTTTGCATGCGCGGCCGCTGTTCGGTCAGGACGAACTCGCCACCGGAAAAGTCCTTGCCGGGCTCCGAGAGGAGGATCGCGACCTGGATGGGGAATGCGAGATCGCCGTAGAGGTCCTGGTGGAGGCAGTTGAAGTCACCCGGAACGTACTGCAACAGAAGCGGCGTTGGGCGGCGCTGACCGGCGTCGTGACATCGTTTGAGGAACGACGCGTGAGCGTCGGGATAGCGCTCGTCAATTCCCATTCGGCCGTTCCATTCGTTGGCGACGGTGGCGAGGTGCGGATACAGAACAGTTCGCAAACAACCGAGCAAGTCAGGAAGCGGGTATTTGAAATAACGGTATTCACCTCTTCCGAAGCCGTGCCGCGCCATGTGGATGTGGCTTCGGAAGTGGCTCTCGTCGGGATAGAGAGCCACGATGGTGCGGCATTCCTCGCGCGAAAGAAGCTTCGGTAAAATGGCACAGCCGTAATTGCCGAGCTCGCCTCCCAGTGCCTGCCAGTCATACGCGGCAACCCGGGCCTCTGCGGACTGAGCCGCAGCGGCTGAGGTGATGGTGGACGAATGCGCGTTCATGCCGCGGCCTCTTTCTTGATGAGCTGACGCTTGCGCTCGACGCCCCAGCGATAGCTCGCCAGATCGCCGTCGCCGCGCACGACGCGGTGGCAGGGAATCGCCAGCGCGAGTGGATTGGATGCACAGGCACCAGCCACCGCGCGGACCGAATTCGGGGCCCCAATCCGGCGAGCAAGCTCGCTGTAGGTCACCGTAGCTCCGACCGCGATCGTACGAAGTGTCTCCCAGACGCGGCGCTGGAACGGCGTCCCGCGCAAGTCGAGCTCGAGGTTAAGCCCGTCGGCCGGCTTGTCGACGAAGCGGATGACTTTCGCCAGATCGTCGCGGACGACGGTCTCGTTCGCGACGATCTCGGCTTTTGGAAACCGGTCAGCGAGATCCACCTCCAGCTTGCTACGGCTGGCGCCGATGAAAATGGCGCAGACACCTGCTGCGCTACGGGCAACCAGCACCGGACCGAAGACGGTCTCACCGGTCGCATGGGAGATGGTGTCGACGGTCATAAGCCGCGAAGCGGCTTTGGATTTCAAGAGGCTCATTGATGTGACTCCTCGATCTATGCCGATGATCGAAATAGCGGGTGACGGGCCTCTTCAAACTCCGGCGCTTGCTTTCAAATCGGAAATTTTCGATTGCGCAGCGGCGGAAATAACAACGGAGCGCGGAAAAGCGCGGCGCAAACGAGAGCTTCGGAACTCTTGTCCGTTCACGCGATACGAGGCGTTCTCTTCAGCCTGCATTGATCGAAATCGCAGGCCAATAGAAGGCGGCATGGATCACGTTTTCTGCACGATTTCCCGGTCGAGTAGCGCACGCTTGCGTTCAACCCCCCAAGCGTATCCCGAGAGCGAACCGTCGTTCCGGACCACGCGGTGACAGGGAATAGCGACGGCGAGATTGTTCGCGGCACACGCGCCGGCGACCGCACGTACCGCGCTTGGGCGTCCGATGCGGCGCGCAATCTCCGCATACGAAATCTTCTCGCCTGGGGGTATCTCCTGCAAAGCCTGCCACACGCGTTGCTGAAAGGCCGTCCCGCGGACGTCGAGAGGAAGGTTAAGGCCGATGCCCGGCGCCTCCACGAAGCCGACGACCCGCGCGATAAGAGCCTCGTATCCGTTATCGGCGCCAATAAGACGCGCTTTCGGGAAACGATCCTGGAGATTGCGGACAAGTTCGTCCGGATCATTTCCCAGCAGGATCGCGGCGACGCCCTTCTTGCTCGAGGCGACGAGAATGGCACCGAGTGAGGTCTGTCCGACGGCGAACTTGATTTCCTCGTCCGTCCCTCCGGCACGATATTGCGAGGGCGTCATGCCAAGCATGTCAGTGGATTTTTCATAGAAACGTCCGCTGGAATTGAAGCCAGCGTCGTAGATCGTCGCGGTGACGGCGTCGCCGGAAGCCAGTCCCCGACGAACCTTTTCCGCGCGATGGGCTGCTGCATATTCCTTTGGCGTCAACCCGGTGGCCGCCTTGAACACCCGATGGAAATAGCTGGCGCTTCGGCCGCTCGCGTCTGCCAATCGCTCCAGGGACGGCTCTTCTTCGCTGTCCTCGATCATCCTGCACGCCTTCGCTACCAGCGTCGCGTTCTCAGATTCGATCGAAGGTCCGTCCGGGTTGCAACGTCTGCAAGGCCGGAATCCTGTCGCCCTTGCACTTTCCAGCGTGTCGTGAAGCTGGACATTCTGAGGATTGGCGATGCGCGAAGGACACGATGGCCGACAATAGACGCCTGTCGTTGAAACCGAATACCAGAGACGGCCGTCGGCTGTCTTGTCACGAGCGACGATGCGCGCCCATCGAGGATCGTCTGCCACCGACGGGCGCGGCAGCTTCGGGGTGGCGGCGGGCTTCGCGGTCATTTGCTCACATGTTTCATATGGTGTCAGATGGACGGTGCCGCGAGTTCCCTTCGGACGCACTCCGATCCTTGCTTTCAAATTCAAGTGCTCTCGCCGAACTCGACGCTTACGCGGCGCGCTGACGGCGATGGTCCCGGCGTGTCGCGGCCGGAATCATCGGCACGATCGAGGGCGCGCTATGTCGCCCCGGCGGAACGAAAAGACTGCTCACGCGCGCGACGATAAACCAAACCGACGCGCACGATCCGACCCCAAACGACGCCGACCAATAGCGCGCCGATGACGCCGAATTGCAGCGCCAGCGCCGGATCGGCCCGCAGATCCGGCCAGCTCGTGTAAGTGTAGCCGATAGCATAACGAAGTACGACGACGGCGCTCGCCACCACGAGGGGCGCAACGTTGCCCGGAACGCGGACGGTGCCGGGCATCCGTCCAGCCGCGACACGGTTCGGCGCCAGGTTCCAGCCAATAACGGCACCGACCGTTAGGCTCACCACGAAGGCCGGGATCGACGCGGCCGACGCCGGACCGCCGATGAAATTTGCGATCTCGAGCAGGAAAACGATGACGGGATGAATGAATAACGTGCCGAGCCGGGATTCGCGCGTCGTCAGATTGCGCGCGCCGAGCCACAGGACGGCCGCAGCCGCGAGATAGAACCAAAGCGGCGTGCCGGCGACGGCTTCGATGATCATCGTCATGGCTGAATGCCTTCAAGTTTGACTCAAAGCGCTCGCCGGCCACGCCCTGCCCCGCCGAAATTCGCTCCGACGGCGTCGTCTTCAGCTCTTGCAGGCCGGGATGAGACCGGGGCGATCCGGTTCGATTACGACGCTTCGCGCCTCGCCTCTTCCTTTATTTCGGCCGCCTCGGCGAGATAAATCGATCGGCGAGGCTGCCCGAGTACTCTCTGAAGCATCGGCTCAAAGGCCTGGAGCGGCATCGATTTGAAGTTGGGATCAAAGGCTACTTGATCGAACAGGCGGCAGAATTCCTCGGTCTTTTCGAAATGCGGATGCCCGCGGAATTTCTCGCGCATATCGCGATCGACCCCCAGGTAGTGGAAGAAGTAATACCCCTGGAAGATAGCGTGATGCTCTACGATCCAGTGATTCTCTTCCGACACGAAGGGCTGGACGATGGCGGCTGCGACATCCGCGTGATTGCGGGGGCCGAGCGTATCGCCGATATCGTGCAACAGCGCGCAGACCACATATTCCTCGTCCCGGCCCGCCTGATAAGCGCGGGTCGCGGTCTGCAGGCAGTGCTCCAGACGATCGACCGGGAACCCGCCGTAGTCGCCCCGGAGCAGATTGAAATGCGCGATAATGCGACCCGGAAGCTTCTGCGCGAAGCGCTCCATCTCGCCTCCGATCAGTTGCCAGTCATCGTAGGTGCCTTCGGTCAACGCGTGAAATTGGGCTCGACCGGGCTCGATCTCGTCAAACATGGCGTTCTCCTGCTCTCAGGCGTCGAATATTGACATCGCCAACATTGGAATAGGACATGATATAGTCAGTGTCAACATTAATTTTTGGAGCGTTTCTGCTCGTCGGGCCGCCGCAGCACCGTGACCGTTAACGAGCGCTGGTGCGAGAAGCCGAGTTTCTTGTAGAGGGCCGCAGCGCGCGTGTTGACGCTGAAGATGTGCAGGAACGGGGTCTCGCCGCGGTCGAGGATGCTTCGCACCAAGCTACGAACCAGCGACGACGCATAGCCGCGCCCGGCGTGATCCGGGTGAGTGCACACCGCTGAAATTTCCGCGAAGCCATCGAACCTCATCCGCTCGCCCGCCATCGCCACCAACCGGTCGCCGCTGCGGATGCCGATGTAGCCTCCGAGCGCGATCGTCCGCGTCTCGAACGGCCCCGGCTTGGTCAATTCCACGAGGCGCATCATCTCGGGAACGTCGGTCGCGGTGAGATTGACGTGCTCGCCGTTGGCGGGCGTTGTGTTCACTGCGTCATGCACCATCTGCTCAACCGTCTTTAGATCGATGGTGATCAGGTCGCCGCTCGCGGCGATCGGCCCGGCGCCGAACAGCCCAACGGCGTCGCCCGGCTTCATCAGCGCGCTGAGCGCGCGCATGCACGCCGGGGAAACTTCGCGGACCGCGGCCAGCGGCGAGACATCGGGCGGATAGCGTCGCGCCAGATCGTCGCCGAGCGCGAAGCTGGAATGCGTCGTGGAGAGCGCCGACCACGGCGGCCGTTCAAGCTGCTTTGGATCAGCGCCCATGCGTTTCCTCCGGCGTCTCACGCTCCACGAACAGCTATCCGGACGACCGGCGCTGCCCCTGCGCGCTTGCTCTAAAATTTAGTGACGCCCGCACGGGGCAGCCACGGCCACTCCCTTCGTCCTAGGGCCGGTCGGCGCCGTTTTCCAGCGCAAAAAATTTATCGACGGCTATGTAGCCGCTTTCGTAACGGCTCTTGACGCCGTGAGCGGAGAAATCCATGCCGCCGGACATCGGCGCATGGTCGGCTTCGATCACCCTCAAATTCTTGACCGCTCGCAGGCGAAGCAATCGACGAAAGGATTCCCGCGCCCGCGCCGGACTGCCGGCCGGCAGATCGCGCCCGATTTCCTCAAGCATGGTGGTGAATTCGGTGAGGCTGCCGTCGGCATCGGCGTGGTGGAGCAGGAAACGACTCTCGAAGCTTATCTCCGTCATGCGCTCCTGCACCTGCGCCAGATTTGCCGGCGGCGCGGCGTGCGTGGCGAACAGGTCGACGACAAAAATCGGCAGATGATCGATTTCCTCCTCGTCCAACAGATCGATCATGGCTTCAATCGGCGTGTTGTCGAACAGGCCGCCGTCCCAATAGGGAACGCCGTCGATGACGGTCATCGGAAACCCGGGCGGCAGGCTCCCGCTCGCCAGAATATGTTCGGGCGTCAGCGTCACGCGCGATATCCGCGGCGTCACGTAATGAAGCGCGTCGACATTGGCGATGTAGTTCGCGAACGAAACCTGGTCGCCGGTTTGTACGTTCGTAGCGGTCACCGCAATTCGCATATTTGCAGAATCATTTAGGCGCTCGAAGTCGCAGACCGTCGTCAGGGTGTTTCGCATCGGCGAGACGTCGCACAGGCTGGTCCATTGATGAAAACTCAAATAGTCGGCGCGTGAGCGCCAAAAACCCGGATTGCCGAACATCGAGAATGTGGCCTGCCGTTCCTTGGGCCAGAACGGCAGCGGTGTGAGCGTGATCGCCTGCCAAAGCCGCTTCAAGCTCGCGCAAATGTCGCCGTCGCGAGCGCCGGCAATGGCAGCCGCCGTGGTCGCTCCGATCGACACTCCGGTGACGGCGACCGGCTCCCAGCCGCGTTCGACGAGGCGCGTGACGGCGCCATACTCATAGGCGCCGAGCGCACCGCCGCCTTGCAGAACCAAGCCCATTTTCGGCATTAGCCGCTCCTCATCCCACGGCCCCGCGACGCGCCCGCGCGGCTGCGGGTGCGACACGGTCACGCCGCAGACCTTCAATCAACGTGCGCAGCACCCTCTCGATCATGTCCTCGACCGACAAGCCGGGCGGCGGAAGTGTGTCGATCACCAGCATCGTCAAGCCGTGCACGGCGGACCAGACCGAGAGCGCGGCCAGGATCTGATCCTGCGGGTCGTCCGCCGCGACGGCAAAAACTCCGGACCGGGCTCCGCGCGCAATGACTTCTTCCAGCACCGCTCTCGCCCGCGCGCCGGCCAGTCTGGCGATCGTCGGGCGATCGCCGGGTCCGACATCGGCCAGCGCCGGGCCGAACATAAGCCGATAGAGCGCGGGGTTCTCGAGCCCAAGCCGGATGTAAGTTCGGCCGATCGCGGCGACCAGCGCGTCCGGAGCGTCGATACCCGCCGTGGCGCGCACCAAGCCGTCATGCAGTTTTTCGAAGCCGACGACGGCGACGGCGCCAAGAAGATCCTGCTTCTCGGGAAAGTGATTGTAGGGCGCGTGATGGCTCACCCCGGCGCGGCGGGCCACTTCTCTAAGAGAAAACGTCCAATCCTGCTCTTCGCTGACCAGTTGCAGCGCCGTTTCGATCAGAACGCGACGGAGGTCGCCATGATGATAAGGCTGCGGATTGGCGAGGCGGCGCTTTTTCGGCACGACAGCTCCAGGGCTATATTGACACTGACTACATTTTCATATAGTCAATGTCTACATTGGCGGACCGGAATGTCAATCCGCCAAACGACGATCAATCCCTGATCGCCGAAAAATGTGGGAGCCAACACCATGCTGACCCTGACAAAACAGCAATCGTCGACGAGCCTTCGCGACCGCGTCGCGCCTGAGGAATGGGAGCAGCGCCTGGCGCTGGCGGCCGCATACCGGCTGGTCGCGCATTTCCGCTGGGACGATCTTATTTTCACGCATCTGTCGGCCCGCGTCCCGGGCCGCGAGCATCACTTCCTGATCAATCCCTACGGCATGACCTTTGACGAGGTCACGGCTTCCAATTTGGTCAAGGTCGATCTGGCCGGCAGGAAGGTCATGGATTCGCCCTACGAGATCAATCCGGCGGGCTTTGTCATTCACAGCGCCATTCACGCCGCACGCGAAGACGCCAAGTGCATTCTCCATGTGCATAGCCAAAACGGCGTCGCCGTGTCGGCCCAGAAGGCCGGCGTGCTGCCGATCTCGCAGCAGTCCATCTTCGTGCTCTCGTCGCTGGCGTACCACGACTACGAAGGCGTCGCGTTGCGCGACGACGAGAAGCCGCGGCTGGTGCGGGACCTCGGCGCGAAGAACTTCCTGATGCTTCGCAATCACGGTCTGATCACCGTCGCCGAAAACGTGCCCGAGGCCTTTTTGCTGCTGTACACGTTCGAAGCCGCTTGCTCGATCCAGGTGCGCGCGCAAGCCGGCGCCGGCGAGCTCGTCCCGATCGATCCCCGCATCATCGAGACCGGACGGCAGCAAGCCGAAACCGTGACCCATGAGGCGGGCGGCGCGCTCGCTTGGCCGGCGCTGTTGCGAAAGCTCGACCGCATCGATCCGTCGTACCGGAATTAAACCAAACCCGCGCGAAATATGGCGCGATCGAACGCGAGTGCGCCGGTCCGAATTGGTCCCGCGCTTACGCGCCATCCCAAAAACGCCGATGGCCGGGACAAGCCCGGCCATCGCATTTTCGGATCGGACAAGCGACGGGAAATTACTTCCCCGGAATCTTGTCGTCGATGCCTTTGACGTAGAAGTTCATGCTCAGGATCTGGCCGGCGTCGAGATGATCGCCGCCCTTGCAAGGAACCGTCTTGCCGTCCTGGTCGATGATCGGGCACTTGAACGGATGAAGCTTGCCGGACTTGATGGCCGCTTCGGTGTCCATCGCCATCTTCTTCACGTCGTCGGGCATGTTGGTGTAGGGCGCCATCACGACCATTCCCGAGTCGAGGCCGCCCCAGGTGTCTTCCGACTTCCATTTGCCGTCGAGCACGTCCTGGGCGCGCTTGGTGTAGTAACCGCCCCAATAGTCGGTGTCGGCGGTCAGCTGGGCGTGCGGCCCGAACTTGATCATGTCGGACAATTCGCCGAACGAGTGGATGCCCCGCTGTTCCGCGACCTGCGTGGCGGCCGGCGAGTTGGTGTGCTGCGTCAGGATGTCGGCGCCTTGGTCGATGAGCGCCTTGGCGGCGTCAGCTTCCTTGCCCGGATCGAACCACGAGTTCACCCAGACGATCTTGAACTTGATCTTCGGGTTGATCGATTGGGCGCCGAGCATCGTCGCGTTGATGTTGGAGATGACCTCCGGGATCGGGAACGAAACGATGTAGCCGACGATGCCGGTCTTCGACATCTTGGCGGCGATCTGGCCCTGGATGTAGCGCCCTTCGTAGAAGCGCGCCGCGTAGGTGCTCACGTTCTTGGCGCGCTTGAAGCCGGTGGCGTGCTCGAAGAACACGTTCGGATATTTGCTCGCGACCTTGAGCGTGGGGTCCATGAAGCCGAACGAGGTGGTGAAGATCAGCTTGTGACCGGTGCGCGCCAACTGTTCGATCGCGCGTTCGGCGTCGGCGCTCTCCGGCACGTTCTCGAGAAACGTGGTCTCGACTTTGTCGCCGAGCGCCTTTTCCATCGCTTTGCGGCCGAGGTCGTGCTGATAGCTCCAGCCCAGGTCGCCGATCGGCCCGACATAGATGAAGCCGACCTTCAGTTTATTCGCTGCGTAGGCGTGGAATGATACGGCGGCGATCCCAAGGACCGCGGCCATCGCGAAGATGTTCCATTTCCTCATGACTTGAACTCCGGGTTAGAAAAACGGGCGTAAATGCATTTCCCCCACGTGCGAAGCGCCCGTGACGCGCCCGCAGGACGTTTCGTCAGCGGTCAGGCACGAACACCACCCCCAGCGACGCCGGCGCGGCGGACCCGGCGGTACCGCGCGTCCGCGAAATCAACACGAGAACGATGACCGTGGCAAGATAGGGCAGCGACGACATCAGCTGCGACGGGATGCCGATGCCGAGCGCCTGGGCGTGCAGCTGAATAATGGACACCGCCCCGAACAGATAAGCTCCGATCACCAGCCGGCCGGGTCGCCACGAGGCGAAGACCACCAAAGCGAGCGCGATCCAGCCGCGCCCCGCCGTCATGCCCGGGATGAAGAACGGCGTATAGGCGAGCGGCAGATAGGCGCCGGCTAAACCGGCGCAGCCGCCGCCAAACAGCACCGCCAGCAAGCGGATCTTGAGAACCGGATAGCCGAGCGCGTGCGCCGAGGCGTGATTATCGCCGACCGCACGCAGCACCAGGCCGGTGCGGGTGCGGTAGAGAAACAACCAGATGGCGATAATGAGCGCGATCGAGAAATAGACGAACGGGTCCTCGCCGAACAGGATGCGGCCGACAATCGGCATGTCGGTCAGCAACGGCAGATGCAGATGTCCCGCCGGCACGATTTTCTGCCCGACAAAGCCGGCGCCGATCAGACCCGACAGACCGACGCCGAGAATGGTGAGCGCCAAGCCTGCCGCCACCTGATTGACCGCAAGTCCCAGCGTGAGGATGCCGAACACCGCCGACAACGCCGCTCCGGCGAGAATTCCGCACAGCGCTCCGACCAAAACCGATCCCGACATATAGGCGCCGGCAAAGCCGCAAGCGGCACCGACGATCATCATGCCTTCGATGCCGAGATTGAGCACGCCCGACCGCTCGACGACGAGTTCGCCGGACGACGCCAGCAACAGCGGCGTGGCGGCCGAGATGACCGACAGGATGATCGCCTCAAGCAGCAGCATGTGCGGGCTTTCGGATCGTTTTGATCAGGCGGATGCGATAGACGATCAACGAATTGCAGGCCAGCACGTAGAACAGCAAGATGCCCTGGAAAACCTTGGTCAGATCGAGCGGGACCTTGAGCGAAATTTGCGCCCCCTCGCCGCCGATGAAGGTCAGCGCCAGGAACAGGCCCGCGATTAGAATGCCGACCGGATTGAGCCGGCCCAGGAAGGCGACGATGATGGCGGTGAAGCCGTAGCCGGAAGAAACGCCGGGATCGAGATGCCCGATCGGGCCCGCCACCTCGATGATGCCGGCAAGCCCGGCGAGCGCACCGGAAGCCGCGAAGGTAAAGAGCACCAGCCGATCGGCGCTGAAGCCGGCAAAGCGCGCCGCCTTCGGCGCGGCTCCGACCAGCCGGATTTCAAAGCCCATGATGGTGCGCCCGAGCAGCACGGTCACCAGCATCACGACGACGAGGGCAATAACCGAACCCCAATGCAGGCGGCCGGCGCCCTCGAACAGCGTCGGAACGGTCGCCGCGGGATCGAACGCCGCCGTGGTCGGGAAGTTCATGCCGTGCGGATCGCGCCACGGCCCGCGGACCAGATAGTCCATGCCGAAATCGGCGACGTAAACCAGCATCAAACTGGTGAGGATTTCGCTGGCGCCGAAATAAACCCGGCAGATCGCCGGGATCAGGGCATAGAGCGCGCCGCCGAGCGCGCCCAGGATTAGCATGGCCGGCAAGAGCCAATGCCCGACATCCGTGCCGTTGGTGCGTACCGCGAGCCAGCTTCCGCACACGGCGCCAACCAGAAATTGTCCCTCGGCGCCGATGTTCCAGATGTTGGCGATGTAGCAGAGCGACAGGCCGACCGCGATCATCACCAGCGGGGTCGCTTTGACCGCGATCTCCTGCAGCGAGAACGGATCGGTCAACGGCTCGATCAGATAAACGTAGAGCGCCTCAATGGGGTTCTTGCCCAGGATCGCGAACAAGATTGCGATGGTGATCAGGCTAAGCGCGATCGCGATCAGCGGCGAGGCGACGGCAATGAACGCCGAGCGTTCGGCGCGCCGTTCAAGCACTAACGGCATGCTTTGCCTCCTGACTCTCGGCCTGCTGTTCGGCGCCCGCGCCGCCCATCAACAAACCCAGCTTTTCCCGCGTCGCCTCGGCCGCGTTGAGCGGCGTCGACAGGTTGCCGTGGAACATTACGGCGATGCGATCGGCGATTTCGGCAAGCTCGTCGAGATCCTGGCTGATGACCAGCACCGCCGTACCGCGGCCGGCGAGATCGATCAGCGCCTGGCGGATGGTCGCCGCCGCACCGGCGTCGACCCCCCAGGTCGGTTGACTGACGACGATGACGCCGGGCTCGCGCAGGATTTCACGGCCGACGATGAATTTCTGCAAATTGCCGCCGGAAAGGCTCACCGCTTCAGGATCGCGCTTGGCCTTGCGTACGTCGAAAGTCTTGGTGGCGCGGTCGACGGCGGCCAAAGTCGCCGGCTTGTCGACGAAGCCGTTCTTGACCATGCCGCTCGCGGCATGGCCGGTGAGCAATGCATTCTCCGACAGCTTCATGCGCGGCGCCGTGCCGTGGCCGAGCCGCTCCTCGGGCACGAAGGCGGCGCCCATGCGCCGGCGTTCGGTAACGTCGAGCAAGCCGCAGGCTTCACCGTCGATCACCACGGCGCCCTCGCCCGGCGCCAGCCGCTCCCCGGACAAGGCGGAGAACAATTCATCCTGGCCGTTGCCGGAGACACCGGCGATGCCGACGATCTCGCCGCCGCGAACCTCGAGCGAAACCTCTCTGAGATAGGTGCCGTGCGGATCATCCGGCTCCAGCGAAAGCTTGTAAATCACAAGCCGCGGCACCGTCGTGCTGCGGTCGGACGCGGCCTTCACCTCACCGATCTCCGCGCCTACCATCATGCGCGCCAGCGACGCGGCGGTTTCCTCGTGCGGATTGCACGTCGCCACCTTCTTGCCGGCGCGCAAAATGGTCGCCGTGTCGCACAGCCGTTTCACCTCATCGAGCTTGTGGCTGATGTAAAGGACTGCGCGGCCCTCGGCCTTAAGGCGATCGAGCACGGTAAAGAGTTGATCCGCCTCCTGCGGCGTGAGCACCGACGTCGGCTCGTCCAGGATCAGCAGTTTCGGATTTTGCAGCAACGCACGCACGATCTCGATGCGCTGCCGTTCGCCGACTGAAAGCTGCCAGACCACGCGCTTGGGATCGAGCGGCAGCCCGTAAACACGCGCCGTTTCTTCGAGCCGCTCGGCGATCGATGAAAACGACTCGGTCGGCGGCAATCCGAGCGCGACGTTCTCGGCTACCGTCAGGTTCTCGAACAGCGAGAAATGCTGAAACACCATGCCGATGCCGAGCGTGCGCGCCTCCGACGGGCCGGTCAGCACCACTTTTTGCCCCATCCAGCGCAATTCGCCGCCGCTCGGCTGGATCAGCCCGTACATCATCTTCACGAGCGTGGACTTGCCGGCGCCGTTCTCGCCGAGCAGCGCATGGATTTCGGCCGGGAACAGCTCGATGTCGATGCCGTCGTTGGCGAGAAAATCGCCGTACCGTTTGCTGATGGAAACGGCACTCAAGAGCGGAGCGGACCGCGGAGAGCCGGTCTGGGGCGACGAATCAAGCATGGCAACCGTTGGGCACACCCTGTTTTTTCACGCGCCTTGAAAGGCGTTTGCGCATAATCGTTGCGAGAATCGTTGCAAGGATCGTTCCATTATCGGCGATCGCCTGCGGCCCCCTCAGCGCCACATCATCCGACAAAATAGGCGGCAGCAAAAGGAGACGACTTGGGAAATCTGCCTAAAACCGCGCCACCGCCGGCTGGCTTGCACAGATTGCAGCGGTTCGTCATGCTGACTTCGCCGGGGTCAATGAGGGGGGGAACCCGTTACGTGGAGCCAATACTCGCCGAATGGGCCGGTGCCATGCTGCGCTGGCTGCACGTCGTTGCCGGCATCGCGTGGATCGGCAGCTCGTTCTACTTCATTCACCTCGACCTGAGCTTGAAGCCGCGTCCCGGACTGCCGGCCGGCGTCAAAGGCGACGAGTGGCAGGTTCACGGCGGCGGCTTTTATCACATGATGAAATACCTGGTCGCGCCGGCGCAAATGCCGGACAGCCTGACCTGGTTCAAATGGGAAGCCTACACCACCTGGCTGTCCGGCTTCGCGCTATTGGTGCTGGTCTATTATCTCGGCGCCGATCTTTTCCTTATCGACAAGTCGGTGCTCGATCTGACGGTGGCGCAGGCCGCTGGCATCGCCTTCGTCAGCCTCGTGCTGTCCTGGCTGATTTACGAAGGCCTGTGCCGCTCGCCGCTCGGCCGCCACGAAGTAGCGCTGGCGCTGGTCGGTTACGTCTTCCTCGTCGCGCTGACCTACGGCTTCACGCACGTCTTTAGCGGCCGCGGCGCCTTCAACCAGATCGGCGCGGTCATCGGCACGATCATGGTCGCCAATGTCTTCATCATCATCATTCCGTATCAGAAGAAGACCGTCGCCGCGATGCTCGCCGGCAAACAGCCGGATCCGATCTGGGGCCAGCTCGGCAAGCAGCGCTCGGTGCACAACAATTATTTGACGCTTCCGGTCGTCTTCCTGATGCTGAGCAACCACTATCCGCTATTCTTCGCCACCCGGTTCAATTGGCTGATCGTCGCCATCGTGATCGCCATCGGCCCGGTGATCCGCCACTTCTTCAACTCTCGCCACGAAGGCAAAGGCAGCCCGTGGTGGACCTGGGCCGTGGCTGCGGCCGGCATGGCCGCGGTCGGCTGGCTATCGGCGGCCGGGCCGCGCGCCGCCGCCGTCGGCGCGCTGCCGCCAACGCCGAAATTCGCCGACGTCAGCAATATCGTCATGTCCCGCTGCAGCATGTGCCACGCCGCCGAGCCAGTCTGGGACGGCATCCCGGCCGCGCCGAAAGGCGTTCTGCTCGATACCGACGAGCAGATCCGCGTGCACGCGCCGTTGATCGACATCGTCGCGGTGCGCTCGAATTTCATGCCGCCGGGAAACATTACGGAGATGACCAACGACGAGCGCCTGACCATCGCCTCGTGGATTGCGGCCGGCGCGCCGGCGAAGTGAAGCGGCGATGCCGGAGTTGAATTTGCGCGCGATCCGCGGCCGGCTGTTGAGTTTCCTGCGCGCTCCGCAGGGTGCCGGCGACGCGCAAAGCTATCTCTATCTCGAAGACGGCATCGTGCTGATCAAAAACGGCCGCATCGAAGCAGTCGCGCCGGCGGCCGATCTCACGGCGCGGTTGCCGTCGGGCACACCGGTCGAAACCTACGCCGACGGTCTGATCATGCCGGGCTTCATCGATCCGCATATTCATTTTCCGCAGACCCAGGTGATCGCCTCCTACGGCGCGCAGCTGCTCGAATGGCTGGAGAAATACACTTTCGTCGAAGAGCAGAAATTCGCCGACGCCAAGCATGCCGCACACAACGCCGAGTTCTTCCTCGACGAACTGGCGCGCAACGGCACCACCACCGCGGTCGCCTATTGCACCGCGCATCCGGTTTCAGCCGAAGCGTTGTTTTCCGCCGCGCATAACCGCAATGTCGGCATGATCGCCGGCAACGCCGTCATGAACCGCAACGGTCCACCGGGGCTCTTGGCGCCGGCTACGACCGCCATCCCCGACAGCCGCGATCTTATTCGCCGCTGGCATGGCAAAGGACGCCAGCGTTACGCGGTGACGCCACGCTTCGCCATCACCTCGACCGACGCGCAGCTTACCGAGTTGGGCGCGCTGCTGGCCGAATTTCCCGGCGTGCTGATGCAGAGCCACCTCGACGAAAATCTCGACGAGATCGCGACCATCCGGAAACTGTTTCCCGGCGACCCCAGTTACACCGCGGTCTATGCCCGCTTCGGTCTGCTCGGCCCGCGCTCGCTGATGGGCCATTGCATCCATCTCGAAGACGCCGAAGTGGCGCTGCTTCGCGATACCCAATCGGTCGCCGTGTTCTGTCCGACCTCGAATCTGTTCATCGGATCCGGCCTGTTCGACTACGAGCGGCTCAAGGCCGCGGGCGTGCGCATCGCGCTCGCCACCGACGTCGGCGGCGGCACCTCCTATTCCATGCTGCGCACCGCGGCCGAGGCTTACAAAGTGATGCAGCTGAAGGGCCAGAATCTCCCGGCGCTTGCCGCATTCGACCTGATGACCCGCGGCAATGCCGCCGCGCTTGGCCTCGGCGGCGAGATCGGCTCGATCGCGCCCGGCGCCTTCGCCGATCTCGTCGTGCTCGATGCCCGCGCGACGCCCGCGATGGCGCACCGCATGGAGGTGGCGCGCGACCTCGAAGAGGAATTATTCGTGCTGATGACGATGGGCGACGACCGCGCCGTGCGCCAGACCTACATCGCCGGCCGGCCGGCGCTCAAGAACGTCTAAAAATGCGTCGTTCTCGACTCGCGATGAACGACTGGCCTGCTCGATGAATTGCTTTACCTGAGTTGCGGCCCAAATAAGCTCAAGTCGCGCTCGGCGCGGAAGACGTTGCTGTAGAGGGTTGCAATCCACTGCCGTCCGCTCGACGTGACGTTGAGATAGCGGATCGCCGCCTGAATGTGCGGTGAAACGGTCTTCCAATAAAATTGCGGATAGAGGTTCACCAAATCGGCCGGCGATGTGTAACCGAGCTGCCTGTTCATGCCGACCTCTTCGAATTCGTGATACAGCGCGTTGGCCTTGCGCAGATAATGCGGATCGCCGAGCTGGCCGATAAGGTCGGCGGCGCGCACCAGGGAGCCTTCTTCGTTGTCGGCATCGTCGGATCCGGCCGGCGACGGGAAACGCGTGAATTCGATGGCGGCGGCGATCCTCTCGGCGTCGAGCACATTGCTGCCGGCGAGGCGATCCAGCACATAGAGCTTCGACCGGTCGACATGATGCGACAACAGCGCAGCGTCGGACGATCCGCGCGGCAGTTTGGCCTTCGCCCCTTTGGCGTCGATCACGTAGCCGTCGGGTTCGTCACCGTTGAGGATTCCTCGGACATAGCCGATGTCATGGAGAAGACACGCGGCAAGCACGTGCGCGTAATCGCCGGGCGGTGTCGGCCGCAACAGTGCGCGGCCCCGCATGATGTCGTAGCCGACGAGCGTCACCAGCATCGTGTGTTCGACGTTATGGTAGAGCGCGTCGCTGTTGCCGATGCATTCAAGCGCCACGCGGGCGGCGGAGGAAATGCCCTCGACCAGACCCGCCTCGGTCGTTCCGAAGCGGCGACTCATATGTTCGGCCAGAAAGAAGCCCAGCGCTTCCGCAGCGAGTTCGGGAACCGTAATCATGACGCGCCCCACCTTGCTCGGCGAATGACGGATGTTGCGCACGCCATTAGCAAATTGACAAGAACGCGGCGACAGCGACTTCGCAACGTGGGCGTGCGTCCGGAGGCGGCGCCTAATGCCGCCGGTCGGCAAAGCGCAGCATTTTCACGCTCGATTCGAATTCCCGCGCCAAGCTGCCGGTCTCGACCACCACGACCTGCGGGGTCAGCCCGAACTGCTCGCGCACCGCGGATTTGAGCGCTGCGGCGGCGCGCGCCGAATCGGCGTCGCGCCGCACTTCGACCGACAGCAGCAAATTTTCGAGATCGCGCTCGGTCACCAGTTCGGCCTTGAAGTCGTTGATATCGACATGGCGGAAGACGAAGTCCTCGAACTCCGAATGATTGAGATTGACGCCGCGGATTTTGAAAAAGCCGCTGGTGCGGTGCGCGTGCTTGACTAGCGGAAACACCGAGAACGGACCGGAATCGTCGTCGCCGCGCTGCCAGGTAACCAGATCGCCGGAATTCCAGCGCAGAAACGGCGTGACGTTGTTGGTCCACAACGGGGTGACGACCAGGCAACCGACGGCGCCCTCGCCGACCGGAACGTAAGTGTCCGGATCGAGCACCTCGATAAAGAACATGTCGGTCCAAATGCGAAAGCCGCAGCCCGCGGAATCTTCCGCCCCCATCATGCCGGCTTCGGTCATGCCGAAGGTATCGCGCACCTGTGCGCCCCATTGCCGGGCGAGCTTGTCGCGCTTGGCGTCCGACAAGGGTTCCGCCGAGCACAGCACGGTCTCGATCGACCGCCCGGCGAGATCGAGGCCGCGCGCTTCAGCCAGATTGGCCAAATGCAGGCCATAGCTGCTCATTCCCATCCAGATTGTCGGCCGCAGCCGATCGATCAACTCGATCTGCATCGCCGACGGCGTGGTCGTGCCGGAGCCAGCCCAATTGACGGCAATGCCGCGGGTCGACGCGGCGCGCGCGAGCATCTGGCCGACCGGATGAATGCCGAGCGGAAACGAGACATGGGCGCGGCCGCCGCGCCGGCAGTTCGTGCAGTCGTAAATTCGCGCGAACCCGACCATGGCCGCCTCGATGTCGTCGTAGCTGCGCGGATAAAACAGCGGCGTCCCGGTGGCGCCGCCGGAGCGCCAGTATTCGGCAATGCCGCCTTCGGGCGCGATGCAGAAGTCGTCGTAGAATTCACGATGGTCGAGTTTGCGCAGCGTCTCCTTGTCCAGGATCGGAATTTTGCGCCACTCGTCCGGGTCGTCCAGCCGGTCGACGTTCACATGATCGAGCTTGCCGGCGTAAAACGCCGCGCAGCGCGCTTGCGCGATCGCGCGCTTCTTGCCTTCCGATTGGATGCGCTCGACGCCGGCGCGCGTTTTCGGCAGATCGGCGAGCGGCGTCATGGCGTCGGCGGATCGCGCCGCGGCAAGACCCCGATCCAGCGCCGCTGCTCGGCATAGGCCTCGGGCAAGCGCCCAGCCGCTTCCTGCGCGTCCATCGCGGCCGCGCGCGCGTCTTTGCCCGGGGTATTCTCCGGGATGGCATCGAGCGCGTCGCCGAGCATGGCCGCATAGTCGTCGCCGACCGGACAAACATCGGCGCAGCGGCGGCATCCGGTGATGACACCGGCCCCGCGCAGAATGCTCTGCCACAGGTTGAAGCTGTCCTCGGAGCGAACCAGTTCCTTCTGCCGTGCGATATCCGGCTCGGCGATGATGCGCGTGACGTGTTCGCTCAATTGCGCGAAGCCGTGCGGCGAGCGGAAGCGGTCGCAGGCCGGCCAATCGCGCGTCCAATGCCCGACGGCATCGGCGGGGCAGGTCTTCAGGCAGCGCCCGCAACTCGGCCCGCGGCAGAGCGCGGTCTCCATCTTGCCGTCGCACGCGACGTCGACCGAGCAGAGAACCGCCGTGAGCAGCACGCGCGGGCCGAACTGCGGCGTGAGCAATTGCAGATTGAGTCCGAGCGTACCTAGTCCCGCCTCCACCGCGGCGTGCGGCAGCGACAGCAGCGTCGTCTGATGCTCTCCCGGATCGCCGTCATAGGTCCAGGGGTCGACATGCGTCGGCGGCACGATGATCGCGGGATAGCCGTTGTCTTCCAGCCAATAAACCAGCTCCAACGAGGCCTCTTCCAGACGCGATAGCGCCAATTCGTCGTTGTAGTATTTGTGACGATCGTTCCAGGCGGCGATCCGCGCCGCGCCGCGGCTGACGCGCTTGGCGAGAACGATGACGCGGCCCGCGTCCAGATCGGTGATATCCGATGGACGCCGCGGATGGCGCGGATCGGGCGGGTTACGTTCCAAAGCGCCGCCATCGGCGATGCCGACGAGATCGGCGCCCAGCGCGCGGGCCTTTGCTTTGATCTGCGCCGCGGTGAGCGGCTCCTTGAACGCGGCGACCATTCTCTACTCACGCCCGCCGTCGTCGGCCGCCGCCAAAGCGGCCTCCGTTCGCTGGCGCTGCGCCTTTTTGAATTCCTGCAGCTGGCGCGACACCATGCCTTGATAACCTTCCGGGCCGACCCAGCGCCTGTTCCACTCGTTGAGGCCGGGGATATCGGCACCCTGCGCGCGGTTCTCGCGATAGCTCTTGCCGAGCGCAACCTTTTCCGGAGTTTTTTCCGGGATCGCCTTCTGGGCGTCCGCGAGGTGCGCATGATAATCGTTGCCCACCGGGCATACGGCGAGGCAGCGCGGACAGTCGCCGAACGAGCCGACCACGCGCAGCAGTCCCTGCCAGAAGCCGAAGACGTCGCGCGAACGCGCCATTTGCTGCTTGGCGGCCGGCGGTGCGTCGATAAAGCGCTCGAAGAATTGCAGGATGGTGGAGAAGCCGAACTCCTGCGCCTCGGTAGCGCAGGCGCGCTTGTCGATGCCGAAATGCAGCACCGCATCGGCGGGACACGAGTGCAAACAGCGGCTGCAGGATTTGCCGATGCAGACCTGCTCGGTAAGCGGCCGATCCGCTTCGAGCTCGAGCTCGGTGAGAATGCCGGTCAGATAGACGCGCGGCCCGAACTCCGGCGTCAGGATGTTGACTTCGAGGCCGAGGGTGCCGAGCCCGGCTTCAACGCCGAGATGTCGCGTCGACAGCCGGCCGTAGCTGGCTCGTTTATAGTTCCAGTCGGTCTCTTGCGCGGCGGTGACGAAACTCGGATGCCCGGCGTCTTCAAGCTCTTCGGCCAGGCGGTAGGCCACCTTGTCCATCTTCCGCAGCACCAGCATGTCGATGTACTGCACCGGGGCATTGCTCTTGCAGCGAAACGCGCCGGCGGGGATGCGCTGCACCAGCACGATGACGCTCTTGCAGTAAGGCGAAATGCGCTCGGGTGTCTGCGGCCATCGCGGATCGGGCGGGAACGCGTTGAGCGTCGCCGCGCTGGCGATGCCGACGAGATCGGCGCCCAAATCCTTGGCACGTTGCTTGACGTGCGCGGCGTCGAATTCAGCCATGGTCAGCCGTCCGCGCCATCAATCCGGCGAAGCCTTGCGTCATCCCAGGTATTTTAAGCCTAAAGCACTTTGCTTGGAAGCCCAAAGGTTGCGCCAAAGTCCGTTGGACTGTCGGCTCGGGCGTGCGGTAAACCACGGCGATGAACGATACGCGTGGTTTGATCGAACGCCTGCCGAAGTGCGAACTGCACATCCACATCGAAGGCAGCCTCGAGCCGGAGCTGATGTTTGCGCTCGCGAAACGCAACAACATCCGGCTGCCCTATGAATTGGTCGACGCCGTGCGCCAAGCGTACCGCTTCGGCAATTTGCAGGATTTTCTCGACATCTACTATCAAGGCATGTCGGTCCTGATCACCGCGCAGGATTTCTACGATCTTGCTTTCGCCTATCTGCGACGGGCACGCGCCGACAATGTCCGCCACGTCGAGATGTTCTTCGATCCGCAGGGCCACACCGCGCGCGGCATCGCGTTCGCGACCGTGATCGAGGGCCTCTCCCGCGCCATCGCCGACGGCAGGCGCGAGCTAGGCGTCGATGCGAGCCTGATCATGTGCTTTCTGCGCCATCTCGACGAAGCAGAGGCCGAGAAGACCTTGGACGCGGCTTTGGCGTTCCGCGACAAGATCGTCGGCGTCGGGCTCGATTCATCCGAAGCCGGCCATCCGCCGAGCAAGTTCAAGCACGTATTCGCCCGCGCGCGCGACGCCGGTTTTTTTGTCACCGCGCATGCCGGCGAGGAAGGACCGCCGAGCTACGTCTGGGAAGCGCTCGACGTGCTCGGCGTCAAACGCGTAGATCACGGCAACCGCTCGCTCGAGGACCCGGTGCTGGTCGGCCGGCTCGCCCGCGAGCGCATGGCGCTCACTGTGTGTCCGCTGTCCAATTTGCGCTTGCGCGTGATCGACGCTCTCAAACATCACCCGCTGCGGCGGATGATGGACCGGGGCCTCGTCGTCACCGTCAATTCCGACGATCCGTCATATTTCGGGGGTTATGTGAACGATAATTACCGCGCTGTCTCCGACGCACTGTTGCTCACGCGCGAGGAAATCGTTGCCATCGTCCGCAACGGCATTGAGGCTTCGTTGATGACGGTTGCGGCCAAACGCGACACGCTGGCCGAGATTGATCGCGTCGTTGCCGACACTGTGCGATAAGTCCGGGACGAGCATCCAACCCTGCCGGGATGGCAAGCGTGGCCTTTTGGAAGCGGCTTCGCGACCTAGTGCGTGTGTACCGGGCCCAATTGCGCTTCGCGCTGCGCATGACGGTTGCCGGCCTGGGTGCGCTCGCCGTCGCCCGCAGCCTGAACTTGCCGCTGCATGGACTGTGGGTCGTGCTTACGGCCGTGGTCGTCACCCAAATGAGCGTTGGCGGATCGCTGCGGGCGACCGTCGAATACATCGTCGGAACCTTCGGCGGGGCGGTTTACGCCGCGGTTATCGGTCTCCTCGTCCCTCATGTGAGCGTGCTCGCGCAGGCTGGCATTCTTGCGCTGACGATCGCGCCTTTGGCGTTCGCGGCGGCGATGAACCCGAACTTTCGCGTTGCGCCGTTTTCCGCCGTGCTCGTACTCCTGCTCGCCGGACAGCTTGGCGAAGGCCCGATCGAATCCGCCATTATCCGGTTGGCGGAGGTCGCTCTCGGCGGCGCCGTCGCGCTCATAGTCTCGCTGTTGATTTTCCCCGAACGCGCGCATCGCCTCGGCGCGGAGGCGGCGGCGCGGATTCTCCCGCGCATGGCGCAAGCCCTTGTGGAACTGCTGGCGGGAGCGACGGGGCAACGCAACGCCGACGAAATTGCGCGCACCCAGGACGATATCGGCCGATCGGTTGCCGCTTTTCAGGACATCGTGGCCGAGGCGGTGCGCGAGCATATGGTCGCTATCGCCGGGTCGCCGGATCCGGCGCCGCTATCGCGGACTTTACTGAGGCTTCGGCACGATCTCGTTATCATCGGACGTGCCACGGCCGTGCCGCTGCCGGACGTCTTAGTGCAGCGTCTCGGGCCGCCGCTCATGCGCGTCGGCGAAGATGCCAGCGAATATCTGCGCCAGAGCGCCAATGCCCTCACACTCGGCCGCGAGCCGCCGCCGCTCCAACCCTTCGAGGAGTCGCTGAATGCCTACGAGGCTGTGGTCGCCTCGCTTCGCGCCGAAGGCGTGACGCGCACCCTATCGAGCGGCGACGTCGAGCGGCTGTTTGCGCTTGGCTTTGCGCTCGATCAGCTACGCCGGAATTTTGCCGATCTGGCGCGCTGCCTTCGGGTATATGCGCGCGGCCTCGTCGCAAAAACCAAGTCCTGAGCTTGCGGAAGCAAGGCCCGCGCCCCGGGGTTAAGCGTCGCGTGGCCAAGCGGGGGGCTAAGCGTGCGGCGGCCAGTGCCGCTCGCGGAACCAGGCGCGATATTCCGACATCTTGGTGCGCTGTGCCGCCGGCGCGTGCCGCCTGCACGTCGACGCTTCCTCGCTGTTCGGCGACGCACCCCAGCGCAGCTCGACACAATCGTTGATGTTGTACGCCATCTCGAGTTCGGACGCGCGATCGATCACGTCTTTGAGCGATAACGTCCAGGCGGAGCCGTCGCTGCGCGTATACGAGAACTTGCGCGACGCCAGCTCCGAGGCGAGCGCACCCTGCAATCCGGCCTTCACGTCGGCGGCGCTCTTGCCGAACGGCATGGCGTAGCGCTCCGGCCGCCGCACGACCCGGTCCGGAAAACTGCGCACAACGTCGATCGCGACCAGCAGGCGGAAATCGCGTGCCGGCGTCGCGTAATCTTCCCAAGCGCCTGTGGTCGCGAAGATCGCCGCGCCATCCGGCATGGCGGCGTCGCTATGGCCGCTGCTTTGATATTTGCGCCCGTTTTCGACCGAACCCACCCGGGTCTTCACTTGCTCTTCGAGCGACGCGATCGCGTCGTCCATGGCGCGCGCCGGATCGAGCGGCTGAGGCGACATCACGTCGTCCATGCGATCGTAGAAGGCCTCGACCCCGAGTTGCGTCTGTTCGAGCGAAAAATCGCCGTACTGCGGATCTTTGGCGATCTCGGCGTTGGTGAGCCGCCGCAACGCGCCGTTACCTTCGCGCACGATTGGCCGGAAACGCTTGAATCCGGGGCTGCCAAGCGCGGGTTCGTGCGCGAACAGGAAATTGCCGCGCCAGAAACGCTTACGTGCAACCGTCCCGTCCGGCTCGCCGTCGACAGCGAGGAAGATACCGGCCCGGCCGCCCGATTGCGGCACGCGCCGCACAAGCATCATGACGTGCCCATACGGATCGGCATAGACGACCCCCGGCCGCAGCGTCGCTTGCGTCAGCGGCACGGTATAGAAATCGGTGTTGTCGTCATTCGCCAGCGTTCGGACGGCGCCGGATTGTACGGCGTCGGCGACTTTCGCCAAATAGCGGCCGAAGGTTGCACCGAGCCCCGAGCGTTTTGCGGCGGCCGGATTATCGTTGCTCGACGCCGTCGCTTCGGCATTGACGATGCTCGCCCACGGGCCGCACCGCGGCGGCCTGCCGCCACCGCCGCGCGAGCACGTCCCGTAACCGAACGGCAGGCCCATCTTGAAGGCGAAATAGGCGCGCAAGAAGTACGGCAAATCGGCGCAATCGGGACGCAGTGCGATCCGCATCTGGTCTTCGCCGAGACCCAGATAGTTGAACAGGAAATTGCGCGAGCGGTCGCGCAACACGTCATGCAGCGCCGGCCACGACGGTTCGACGTCGAGCGGCGCGTCAAACAGTTTTTCGATCCAGGCCGAATAGAGATTTTCCGTCGCCCTGCTCCAGGTACTGCGCAACGGCCAGACGCTTCCGCCGCTGCTGCGCAACGGCGGCGGCGCGTCGGCGCGCACGGTGATGTCGCGCGTGATCGTGCTGCAGCCGGGCAGCGCGCCGTTGCGCGTCAGCGTCGCGTGCCAGGTGCCGGCGGCCGGTGCGGTGACCTCGGCGAACCACGAATAGGGCGGCCCGTCGAGCCGTGCGCGCGATTTGGCGGCGACACTGCCGTCGGGCGCGATCAGCGAAAGCTCGCCGTCGAACGGCTTCTCCGCGGCGAACATGACGCGCAACGGTGCGCCTTTCCACGGCGCAATCGGCGACGACAGGACGGCAATGTCGGCTGCATCGCCGCAGCCGCCGAACAGGCCCTCGGCGTGGGAGGCCACGCCCGAGGAGATGAGAATGGAGAACGCTGCCGCGACCGGCAGCAACGCCTTCAGAGCAGCAGCAAATAGGCGTGCCGGAGACATCAATCCCCCCTCCCTGACCCTGTGCGAACACTGGCGCGACAGCTTTGGCTGAATCATGGCAGAATCCGCCGCGCGACGGAACGCCGTGATGGCGCGGGACGGCTCGGCGGAGCCCGAGCCCTCCGATTGCTGCTTTCCTGATAACACGTCAGCAGACCCGGTAGGCAGGATCGCATACCCGTGCGCGCCGGGCCGTCACTTTTGCCCAGCGAAGCGGCAGCCGGGCCAACAAATAAACCGCGCCGCGCAATTCGCTAATGGTACAATGGACTTAGCGCGCGAGCTTTGGCGCTGCTCGCGGCATGAATTGTGCAGCACCCGGACGTTAATGGACCTCAATACCATCACGGAAATCGCAAGGCCGCTTCAGCGTGCGGAATTGCCGCCGTGGTGCGCGGGCGACGCCTGGCTTGCCGGCGGCACTTGGCTGTTTTCCGAGCCGCAACTGAAAGTCTCGCGGCTGATCGACATTGCCGATTTGGGCTGGCCCGCTTTGGAAGCGAACGAGCGGGGCCTACGCATCGCAGCGACCTGCAAGATCGCCGAACTCGACGGCATGACGTTCCCGTCCGACTGGGCCGCGGCGCCACTGGTCAATCAATGCTGCCGCTCGTTTCTCGCCTCGTTCAAAATCTGGAACATGGCGACGGTCGGCGGCAATCTGTGCATGTCGCTGCCAGCGGGGCCGATGATCTCGCTCACCTCGGCGCTCGACGGGGTGTGCACGATCTGGACGCCCGAAGGCGGCGAGCGGCAAGTCGCCGTGCTCGATTTCATCCTGGCGCCGCAATCCAACGTGCTCAAGCCCGGCGAACTTTTGCGCGCCATCGAGCTGCCGCTCGCGGCGTTGCGGCGGCGCGCGGCGTTCCGGCAAATTTCACTGAGCCCGCTTGGCCGCTCCGGCGCGCTGGTGATCGGTACGCGCTCGCCGGACGACGGCTCCATCGCGCTCACGGTCACGGCGGCAACGCCGCGGCCGATCCGCTTGTCGTTTGCCCGCAGGCCGTCGCGTGCGGATTTGCGGGACGCGCTCGAGGCGAAGATTCCGCGGGAGCGTTATTACAACGACATTCACGGCGCGCCGGCATGGCGGCGGCACGTGACGTTGCGGTTTGCCGAAGAAATCCGCATCGAGCTCGGCGGCAACGGGGCCGGCGCGTAATGACTTTTGTAGTGAACGGCAAAAATCATTCGGTGACGCCGCGCGCCGGTCAATGCCTGCGCACCTTCCTGCGCGACCTCGGCTGCTTCGGCGTCAAGAAGGGCTGCGATGCCGGCGATTGCGGCGCCTGCACCGTAATGGTCGACGGCGACCCGGTGCATTCCTGTCTGTTTCCCGCCTATCGCGCCGAGGGCCGCGCCGTCACGACCATCGAGGGGCTGGCGCGCAACGGCGAACTGCATCCGATGCAGCAGGCTTTTCTGCAAGCGCAGGGCTTCCAATGCGGCTTCTGCACACCGGGCATGATTATAACGGCGGCGAGTCTGAACCAATCGCAGCGGCAGGATCTGCCTTGGGCGCTCAAGGGCAACATTTGCCGCTGCACCGGCTACGGCGCGATCGAGAACGCCATTCGCGGCGTGCGGGCGATCGAGCACGCTGAAGCCGGCGACGCCTGCGGCCGCAGCGTGCCGGCGCCGGCCGCGCGCGCCGTGATCAGCGGCGCCGCCCGCTACACCATGGACTATGTGCCGGCCGGACTGCTGCATCTGAAAATTTTGCGCTCGCCGCACGCACATGCGCGGATCAAATCGATCGGCAAGGACGCGGCGCTGGCGGTTCCCGGCGTCCGCGCGGTCCTGACCTTCGAGGACGTCCCGCAAAAGGCTTATTCGAGTGCGCGGCACGAGATCGAGACCGCCGATCCCGACGACACCATGATGCTCGACCGCGTGGTCCGTTTTGTCGGCCAGCGCGTCGCCGTGGTGGTTGCGGAGAGCGAAGCTGCGGCGGAGGCCGGCTGCCGCAAGCTTAGCGTCGATTACGAAATCCTGCCGGCGGTGTTCGATCCGGAACAAGCGATGCGGCCAGGCGCGCCGGCGATCCACGGCGACAAGGGTCCGCAATCGCGTATCCGCGATCCGCAACGCAACATTGTCGGCGATGTCCACGGCGACGTCGGCGACGTCGAGCGGGGATTTGCCGAAGCCGATGCGGTTTATGAGGGCACCTATGTGACGCAGCGGGTCCAGCATGCGCATCTGGAAACCCATTGCGCTATCGGCTGGCTCGATGATGCGGGCCGGCTCTGCATCCGCTCAAGTACGCAGACTCCGTTCCTGACCCGGCGCGCACTCGCCGGGCTGTTCGATCTCGACCCCGCCAAGGTCCGGGTGTTCTGCGAACGCATGGGCGGCGGGTTCGGCGCCAAGCAGGAGATGCTGGTCGAAGACATCGTCGCGCTTGCCGTACTCAAGACCGGACAACCGGTCAAGCTCGAGTTCACCCGCGAGGAGCAGTTCATCGGCTCGACGACACGCCACCCGATGCAGGTGCGCATCAAGGTCGGCGCGCGCCGTGACGGCAGCCTCACCGCCATGCAAATGCACGTCGTCTCCAATACCGGCGCCTACGGCAATCACGGGCCCGCCGTGCTATTTCACTCCTGCGGCGAATGCTTCGGCGTCTATCGGTGCGACAACAAGAAGATCGACGGCTTCGCGGTCTATACCAACGTGGTGCCGGCCGGCGCGTTTCGCGGCTACGGCCTGCCGCAGACCAATTTCGCCGTCGAATCCGCGATGGACGAGCTTGCCCGCAGGCTCGACATCGATCCGATCGAATTTCGCGAGCGCAACGTCGTGCACCCGGGCGATCCGATGATCTCGGTCGGCTCCGGCGAAGGCCACGACGTCGAGTTCGGCAGTTACGGTCTCGATCAATGCCTGGCGCTGGTCAGGGACGCGATCGGCCGCGGCGGGTTAAGCCCGCCGCCGTCCGACGACTGGCTGGTCGGCGAGGGAATCGCGCTCGGCATGATCGATACCGTGCCGCCGTTCGGTCACTACGCCGACGTCACCGCTGCATTGTGCGACGACGGCACTTTCCGGATCACGGTGGGCACGGCCGAGTTCGGCAACGGCACCACCACCGTCCACTATCAGATCGCCGCGAGCGTGCTCGGCGCGACGACCGACAGTATTTGCGTGCTCTCATCCGATACCGACAATGGCGGCCACGACACCGGAGCCTACGGCTCAACCGGCACGGTCGTCGCCGGGCGCGCCACCCAGCTCGCCTGCGAAGCCTTGAGCGAACAAATCTTGAGCTTTGCCGCCGAGCACGCCGGCGGCCCGCAGGCAGCGTGGTCGCTTGCCGACGGCGCCGTGGTACGCAACGCGCGCCGTATAGGGCTTGCCGAGATTGCCGCCGCCGCGAGCGCCAGGGGCAAGAGCCTCGCCGCCACCGGCCGCTGGGATGGCACGCCGCGCTCGGTCGCGTTCAACGTCCAGGCGTTCCGCCTTGCCGTCAACAAGCACACCGGCGCCATCAAAATCTTGCACAGCGTGCACGCCGCCGACGCCGGCCGCGTCATCAACCCGATGCAGTGTCGTGGTCAAATCGAAGGCGGCGTGGCGCAGTCGCTCGGCGCCACGCTCTACGAGGAAATGCACGTCGACGACAACGGGCGAGTGACCAATCCAAACTTTCGCAGCTATCATCTGCCGCAATTTGGCGACGTGCCGCGGACCGAGGTATACTTCGCCGATACTTCGGATACGCATGGCCCGTTCGGCGCCAAATCGATGAGTGAGAGTCCGTATAACCCCGTCAGCGCGGCGATCGGCAATGCGCTGTTCGACGCCACAGGCATCCGGTTTTGCCAGACGCCGTTCAAGCCGGATCGCATTTTTGCGGCGATCGCGGAAAAATTCGGAACCGCGGAGTAAGCGCGATGGAACGGCCGCCGGAACTGGACGAGAAATTTCTGCGCCAAAGTTTTGCGGTGGCGCTCCGCGCGCATCGCAACGGCAATCATCCGTTCGGCTCGGTCCTGGTGAGTGGGCTCGGCCAAGTGCTGCTTGAGGTCGAAAACGGCTTCATGCCGGATCGCGACATGACCGGCCACGCCGAGCGGTTGTTGGCGACGCGAGCGTGTAAGCAGTTCGCCGCCAACGTGCTGTCGGACTGCACGCTCTATACATCCGCCGAGCCCTGCGCCATGTGCGCGGGCGCGATCTATTGGGCGGGCATCGGCCGAGTCGTCTATGGCTTGTCCGAGAAGCGTCTAAAGGAAATGACCGGCAATCACATCGAGAACCCGACGCTCGATCTGCCCTGCCGCACGGTCTTCGCTTCCGGCCAGCGTGTCGTGCAAGTCATCGGCCCGATGCTTGAGGACGAAGCCGCAGCGATCCATTTCGGCGTCTGGCACGCCGGCAACAAATGAGCGGACGGACGGCGCGCCGCTGACGCCACTACGGCTTTCTCGCTTACGGCTTTAGCCGTGGCGCGCCGCAATCACCTGATCGGCGGCGTCGATGCCGGTGCGCAACGCGCCGTGCGCGGTGGAGAAGTCGTGGATCGAGCACGCTTCGCCGGCGAAGAACAAGCGGTTTTCGACCGGGGCGGCGAGCGCCGTGCGGCAGTCGGCAAAGCCGGGCAAGGCGTAGGAGTAAGAACCGCGCGACAACGGATCGTGCCCCCAGCGGTGAATGCGGATCGGCTTCACGCGGCGGGCAAAATCGCTGCCGAACACATCGACCAGTTCGGTGACGGCAAAGTCGAAAAATGCGTCGTCGCCGCCAGCCTCGAGCGCGGCGGCGCATCGGCCGCCGAAATAGGCCTCGATCAGCGGCCGCCCGAACGGCCGCAGATGATAAGCCGCCGTCGCCACCCGGTCGGTATGTCCGAACACGCGGGTCTCCTTGTCGAACTCGTCGGCGCCGTCGAGCGACATAAACAGCTTGTCGTCCAGTCCCAATGGCAGTCCGGCGGCGGCATTGGCTTTCTCCGGAAGCGCCGGCGTAAATAAAATCTCCTCGGCCGCGAGCAACGTCGTCGGCACCGTGACGATGACCTGATCGGCGGCGATCGCGCCTTTCTCGGTCTCGATCCGCAAGCGCTTGCCGCGATGGTCGATCGCCCGGACGCGACAATCGAGCATGGCCGGCAGACCGGCCCCGTAACCGCTCACCACCGCGCCGTACCCTTTGACCGCTCGCCAGTTGATGCTGCTCTCCGTGTATCGGTGAAAATCCTTGGCCGACACCCGGTCCCATTCGGCGCCGCTGATATAGGTGCTTAACGCGTCGATCAGGCCGTTCCAGCGACAGCCCGGTTCGAACGCTGCCGCTGACGGCATGTCGGCTTCGCCCTGCGCGAGCTTCTCCAATCGCGCAAAAAAGGCGTCGAGCGCTTCGTTGAACTCCTCCTGCTGCGCGCGCGAAAACCCGATCGTGGGCGACCGCCGTCCCCAGGGCGGCGGCGTTTTGTCGATGACCGCGCCCTGCTCCGCCGCAATCTTCACCCATGGATTGCGGTCGGCCGAATGCAGCCAGCCGCAGCCGAGGTCGAGCCCAAAGCCGGAACCCTCGGTCACGGTATAGGCCCGGCCGCCGAGCCGCGAACGCGCTTCCACAACGAGGCAGCCGACCGTGGCCTCGCATAGCCGGCGCGCGGCCGCGATCCCGGCCGCGCCGCCGCCGACAATCACTACTTCGACGTCGCTTTCGGCCATCACGGGTCCCGGGCGGATGGATAGCGGAAGTCACGGATTTGGACGAGCCGCAGCCCGGCCGGGAAGCCCCGGCTGGCGGTCGGATGTCACCGCGATCAGGCGTAATTGGGTAGCGTCGGGCGGCCGGACAACGGTTCCGACAGCACCGCGGCGGCTGTCAGACCGGTACGGGAATTGGGCCGGAACCGAGCATGGGGACCGGCGCAGTCCTGGTGACGGCGGGCCGCGCCGCCGCCGGCAATTCGACGGATTTTTCGAGCCGACGGGAAACGCCCTCGAACTGCACGTTTTCCTCGACCGTCAAGGAGTTACTGAAGATTTCGCCGTCGACCACGGCGGCGCCCCTGAGCTTTACATTGTGGCCGTGGACAGTGCCGTTGAACACGCCGTTGATGGTGATGTCATGCGCGGTGACATTACCCTCGACCTTGGCGCCGTCGCCGATGACGACCTGCTTCGCCTCGATATCGCCGACCACACAACCGAAGATGTGCGCCACGCCTTCGCAGACGATATTGCCGATGATGACCATGCCGGGACCGAGCGTGGACACCGTGTCCGCCAAATTTTTACCGGCCGCAGCCGTCCCTGTGACGCCCTGGGGCTTGGCGTCCGTGACGGCGCCGTTGATGCGGCTGTTTGGTCTGTCCTGCGACTTGTCCTGAGAAAAGTAGCCCACCTGCCCTCTCCTGTTCTGCAGAGCGCGGACGTGGTTCGGCATGACCGCGCGAATTGCTCGGTTGAGCAGTAATCCGAACCGGCCGTGCTGAAAAGCAAAACTGTCGGACTTCGATGATACGGACGCGGCGGGCGACGCTAAGGTGACACCGCGTATTATGACTTCTTGACGCGTTCACGACTTCAACCAGCTTGCCGCTGGGCCGGAGGCCGACCCCTTGACGCCATGTCGGCCATCGGGGCACGCCATCGGCGACGACTTCGACAGCATCGGCATGGGCGACGACATAGGCGATCACATGGGCGACGACACAATAGCGGCTGCGGTCGGGCAGTTCGTAAAAAAGGTCAGCTTTTCCATGGGCCGCGAGGTCGAGAGAGTTGTTCGAACGGCAGTCGCCGACGGCAAGCTACAGTCTCACGAAACCTTCACGGCCGCCGTAACCGTATCGAGCGAAAAGATCGGACTGATCACCACCATCTACAGCAAGATCGAGCTTTGACGTCCGCCGCGGCATAGCCGCCCTTGCGACATCGCACAACTCGCCGTGGAGACAGACGCGTTCGACATGATAAGAGTTGCAGCAGGACACTTTGGCGCGGCCCAATCGACGTTGCCCAAGGTACAGATAAAAGCAGGCTGCAGACAAAAACTCGATTCGGATAAAAAGCGGTCCAGATAAAAACGGTTCGCGTAGAAAGTCTCGGGGGGTCCATGTCCATCTCGGCTTCGCCAAATTCGGCAAATGAAGTGAACGTGACGCGGCTCATCGACGAAGGGCCGCTCACCGGCTTTCAGATCGGCACCATCGTTTGCTGCGCGCTGGTCAATCTGTTCGATGGCATCGACACCCAATCGATCGGCGTCGCCGCGCCGTTCATCGCCGACGGGCTCGGCATCAAACTCGCGCATTTCGGACCGATTTTCGCCTCCGCGCTGGTCGGCGCGACCGTAGGCGCGGCGACGTTCGGTCCGCTGGCGGATCGGCTCGGCCGCAAGACGCTGCTGGTGGCGGCGGCGGTTTTTATCGGCGTGTTCACGATACTGACAGCGCTGGCGAGTTCCGTGTCGGCGCTGGTCGCTTGCCGGGTCTTGGCCGGGCTTGGGCTCGGCGGCGCGACGCCGTGCGTCATCGCGCTCACTTCGGAATACGCGCCCGCGCGGCTGCGGGCGGCATTGGTGACGCTGATGTGGTCGTCGTTTCCGTTGGGCGGGATGATCGGCGGCCTGCTCAACACCTATCTGATCTCCCACTTCGGCTGGCGGGCGATTTTCTACATCGGCGGTCTCGTGCCGCTGGCGATTGCCGTCGTGGTGTTCTTGTACATGCCGGAATCGATCAAATTCCTTTTGACGCGCCGTAACGATGCCGGCGCCGTGCGGCGCATCGTTGCGCGTTTTCACACCGTCGCCGTCACCGGCACCTCGAACTTCGTGGTCGAGGAGCATCGCCTGCCCGGCGCGACCATCCGGCATCTGTTCACCGAGGGCCGCGCGCTCGGCACGCTGCTGCTCTGGGTGCCGTTCTTCATGGGGTTCAGCGTGCTCACCGTGGTCACGCTGTGGACGCCGGCCTTGTTGCGATTGAACGGCATTCCGCCCGCCGCCACTGCCTTCGTCGTCGCCTTCAACGGCCTGGGCGCCTTCATCGGTCAATCGACCGCGGGACGGCTGATGGAGCGCTTTGGGATTCTCGCCGTGCTGTTTCCGGCGTTCCTGCTCGGAACCGCGGCGACAGTGGGCTTGGGCTACGGCGCGACTTCGGTCGCGGCCGCGGCGGCGTGCATCGGGCTGGTGGGGCTGTTCATGGGGCTTGGCACCGCCGGCGCGATTGCTTTGTCGGCGCTGATTTATCCGACGCCGATCCGATCGACCGGTGTCGGCTGGGGCATGGCGATGGGGCGATTCGGCCAGATCGTAGGGCCATTGCTCGCCGGTTCGCTTCTTGGCGCCGGCTGGCACGCCGATCACATCATGATCGTGATCGCCGGCGGCGGCTTGATCGGCGCCGTCTTCATCGTCCTGTTCCGCGCCTGGTATGTCGCGCACGGCCGGCTCGCGGATGCGGCCGCCGGCAAAATCGCTACTCCCGCCTGACGATTTCGCGTCCGAATCAGGTCGACGCCTTTGCGGCGCGTTGCAGAAACGCCGCAAGTTGCGTCGGCGCCCGGCCGAGCAGCCACGACAGCACGTTGGGATTACCGATGAGGCCGTGCGCGGCGTAATAGCGAAACATCGCGGCAAGCGTCGTGCGTTCATGTTCGCCGACGCCGCCCGCACGGGCGCGCTCGTCCCATGCCGTGATGCTTTCCGCTTCGGTGCGGACCTCACGCCTGAGCGCAGCGCCAAGCGCGGCGGCGACTTCGTCTTGGTCGAGCGGCACGGTGCCGGCCAGTTCGTAGATCGCGCCGCCATGGCCGCCTTGCGTCAACACCAGCGCGGCGGCCTCGGCGACGTCGTCCAAGTCGACGAGACTCAATCGTGTCTCGACGGGATAGGGAATCCGGAAAACGCCGCCGGCGACGATGGCCGGCCAGGCGCCGAGAATGTTCTGCATGTAAGCGGTCGGCTGCAACACGGTCAGATCGAAGCCGCACGCGAACAACATCTCCTCCGCGCGCAGCTTTGCCCAGTGATGCGGCATCGCCTCGATCTGCGGATGCAGGACCGAATGAAACACAAACCGCTCGACGCCTTGTGCCTGCGCCGCGGCGGCGACCGCGCGCGCATAAGCCACCTCCTCGGCGCTGACGTTGGGGCAGATGTGATAGATCGCGCGCGCTCCGCCGGCGGCGCGGTTGAGAGCGGACGCATCGTCGAAGCCGCCGACACTGATTTCGGCGGCGCCGAGTGCTTTCAGCGCCGCGGCGTGTTGGGGGTTGCGCACCAGCGCACGCGCATGCGCCCCCTTGGCCGCCAGCGCCTTGATCACGGCCTTGCCGGTCTTGCCGGCGGCGCCGGTGACCAAAATCATCGCAGTTTTGCCGTGAGCTCGAACAGACGGTTCGGGCTTAGCGGAATTTCGTTGAGCTCGACTTTGCGGTCCAACAGGCCGAGCGCATCCTCGATCGCTTGCGCGAACAACGGCCCGACCGGAATGGCGCCGGCTTCGCCCGCGCCCTTGACGCCGAGCGGATTGAGCGGCGACGGGGTCACCGTATGGGCAAGCTCCATGTGCGGCACTTCGAGTGCGGTCGGCAGCAGATAATCGGCGAGCGAGGCATTGAGCAATTGGCCGTCGTCGTCGAAGACCAGTTGCTCGTAGAAGGCATTGCCGATGCCTTGGGCGACGCCGCCGTGGATTTGGCCGGCGAGGATCAGCGGATTGATGACGGTGCCGCAGTCGTGCACGACGACATATTTGAGCACTTCGAGCATGCAAGTCTCGGGATCGACCTCGACGATCATGGCATGCACACCGCTCGCGGTGGCGCCGCTCGGCGGCCCGAAATACTGCGTCGACTCGAGCCCCGGCTCGGTCCCGGGCTTGACCGCACCGCGCATCGGATTGGCTTTGAGCGCCAGCGCGCCGAGCTTGATCGCCTGGCCCGGCACACCGACGACCGAAACCTCGCCGTTGGCGATTTCCAGATCCTCCTCGGCGCATTCGAAATGCTCGGCGGCGAGTTTGAGGATTTTCTGCCGCACGGCTTTAGCCGCCTCGTTGGCGGCGTTGCCCGCCACCACCGCGCCGCGGCTGGCGAAGGTCCCGGCGCCCCAATAAAACTGGTCGGTGTCGCCGGTGACGACATCGATGTCGGTGACTTCGACGCCGAGCTGATCGGCGACGATCTGAGCGAAGACGGTGAAATGGCCCTGCCCTTGCGTGCCGATGCCGGTCGCCACGCTGACCTTGCCGTTGGCCTGCACCTGGACCTTGGCGCCTTCATAGGGGCCGATGCCGGTGCCTTCGACGTAGCAAGCGACGCCGATGCCGACGTGGCGGCCTTGTGCGCGCAAGCGCGGCTGCTCTTCGGCAAGAAAGCGGTCGTAACCGATCATCTCCAGAGCCTTGTCGAGGATCGGCTCGTAATTGCCGCTGTCGTAGGAGAGCTGCGTGAAATCCTGGTAGATGATCTCGTTGTTGTAGGGGAAAGCGTCGGGCGGAATGAGATTGCGGCGGCGGATTTCGGCGCGGTCGATCTTGAGCTCGTGAGCGGCGATATCGAGCAGCCGCTCGATGACGAATACGCCGTGCTGGCGGCCGGCGCCGCGATAGGGCGTGACGATCGGCTTGTTGGTGAAGATCGCCGTGAAGGCGGAGTTGTAATTGGCAATGACATAGGGGCCGAGCAGCGTGCATTGGCTGTTGATCGGCACCGTCAAGCCGTAAGGGTTGTAAGCACCGGTGTCGTGGAGGAACACATCCTTGACGCCGAGGATGCGGCCGTCGGCGGCAAGCGCGATCTCGGCGTCGTGGGTCTGGCCGCGCTCGTGCGTTGTGGCGAAGAAATGCTCGAGCCGGTCTTCGATCCATTTGACCGGACGGTTGAGCTTCATCGCCGCCCACGGAATCACCACCTCTTCCGGATAAAACAACATGATCTTCGGGCCGAACCCGCCGCCGACGAACGGCGCGATCACCCGCACTTGCCGCTCGCTCAAGCCGAGCATGGCGGCGATGCCGTTGCGGAAGAACACCGGGGCCTGGGTGGTGTCCCAGATCGTCATCTGATTGGCGCGCGCATCCCAGTTGGCGACGACGCCGCGGGTCTCCATCGTCATCGACGCGCCGTGATCATAGTGAAACCGCCGGCCGATGATGCGATCGGCACGCGCCCGGGCGGCGGCGTAATTGCCGCGGCTTTGCCGGACATGCGCGGCGATGTTGGAGCGCACGTCGTCATGCACCAGCGCCGATTCCGGCATCAGCGCCTTTTCCAGATCGACGACCGCCGGCAGCGTGTCGATCTCGACCGCGATGTCGGCGAGCGCATCTTCGGCGATGTAGCGGCTTTGCGCCAGAACCACGGCCAACGGCTCGCCGACATGCCGAACTTTATCCTTGGCGAGCGGCACCTGGGTGCGCGCGTTGAACACCGTGTCCTTGATCGGCGGCGGCGGCACCAGCACCGGACCGGGCGCCCAGTAAGCGCCGAGGTCGGCGGCGGTATAGACTGCGACCACGCCGTCGCGCGCACGCGCCGCCGTGACGTCGATCGAACAGATGCGGCCGTGCGCGGCATTGCTGCGCAGGAAGGCGGCGTACACCATGCCGGGCAATTCGACGTCGTCGACGAACAGCGCCTGGCCGCTCAAGAGCCGCGCGTCCTCGTTGCGGCGGATCGGCGCGCCGAATTTTCGTGTCGCCACTACGTTCACCCGCGCAACCGTTCGGCGGCAAGCTGCACCGCTTCCACGATGTGCTGATAGCCGGTGCAGCGGCACAAATTGCCCGACAGCGCTTCGCGGATTTGCGCCTCGTCCGGCGCTGGGTTTTCTTCCAGGAAAATTTTGATCGTCATCAGGATGCCCGGCGTGCAATAGCCGCATTGCAGCCCGTGGCAATCGCGCATCGCCTCTTGCAGCGGATGCAGATGGTCGCGGTCGGCGGCGAGGCCCTCGACCGTCTGGACGGCGTGTCCGTCGGATTGCGCCGCGAACATCAGGCAGGAGCGGACGGCGGCGCCGTCAAACACCACAGTGCAGGCGCCGCAGACGCCGTGCTCGCAGCCGACATGGGTGCCGGCGAGCAACAGATCGTGGCGCAGAAAATCGCTCAGCAGCAGGCGCGCCTCGACCTTGCGGCGGTAAAGCGTGCCATTCACCGTGACAGTGATCTCGTGGGTTTCGCTGGTCACGCCACGTCTGCCTGCGCCCGGGCATTCGCCGTCGCCAAGGCACGCTTGGTCAGCACCCCGGCGATATGACGCTGGAACTCCTTGCTGGCATGGATGCTGCCGCCCGGGTCGATCGCGCCCTGCACCAGCGCGGCCGCCTCGCCGATTTCCGTTTCGCCGACCTGCCGGCCGGTAAGCGCGTCGGCTGCTTCGGCGGCAAACACCGGGCCGTCGCCGGCATTGCAAAGCCCAATGCGCGCCTGCTCGCACCGCCCATCCGCGTCGAGGCGAATGGTGCAGGCGACGCCAATGATGGCGAAATCGCCGCGCCGGCGCGACACCTCCATAAAACAGGCGCCGCCGCGCGGCGGCGCCGCCGGCAATTCCACTTCTGTCAACATCTCGTCGGGCTCAAGCGCCGTCGTTAATGCGCCGAGGAAAAAATCGACGGCCTCGATCCATCGCTCGCCCCTGGCCGACTGAGCGTGCAAGCGGCCGCCGAGCGCGACGACGATGGCCGGCATTTCCGATGCCGGATCGGCGTGGGCCAGATTGCCGCCGATGGTTCCGCGGTTGCGGATTTGCGGATGCGCGATGTGCGGCAACGCCTCATGGATCAACGGCAGGTGTCGCGCCGTTGTCCGATCGCGTTCGAGGGCGCGGTAGCGCGTCAGCGCCCCGATGGTAAGCCGCTCGCCGCCGTTTTTGACCCCGGCAAGCGCCTCGAGCGGATTGATGTCGATCAGTACGGCCGGCTGCGTGAGTCGGAAATTCATTGTCGGAACAAGGCTTTGGCCGCCGGCCAGAAACCGCGCTTCGTCGCCGTGTTCGGCCTTGAGCTGCAAGGCTTGTTCGAGCGTCCGGGCGGCGACGTACCGGAAAGGCGCGGGCTTCATATGATGCGGACAATACCAGTAAAAGTGGGCAAGGGCGGCGCGGCAAAGTATGGAAAAGATTGCGACAGTAAGTCAAAGTATTCTGCCGACCCGGGCGCGGCCGAGAAGATCTTGACAAAACAAGGGAATTTGGCGTGCCCATTAATCTATCAAAGGTTGAACAAATGTTGGGCGCGGAATCCGCCCCCGGGTCTGTCATATTTTTCGGCAGTGGAGCACCGTGCGGCAGGACGACCGGGCCCGATGGAGCAAAAGCGTGTCACTGGCGTCTGCGCCAACAGCCTTGATCGGCCCTATTGAGCCCGTGACGCCCGCGGCACCGGCCGCGCCCGGCGGCGGGCTTGCCGCAGCGCCCACGCTGACCGTCGATGCGCGCGACGTGTCGCTGACCTTCCAGACCGGCGACGGCGAAGTACAAGCACTCGCCAACGTCGACCTGCAAATCAGCGACGGCGACTTCGTCTCCTTCATCGGCCCATCCGGTTGCGGCAAGACCACGCTGATGCGCGTCATCGCCGACCTCGAACGCCCGACCGCCGGGACCATTCTGGTCAACGGCGTCAGCCCCGAAGAAGCGCGGTTGCGCCGCCAATATGGCTACATCTTCCAGGCGCCGGCGCTCTATCCGTGGCGGACGATCGAGCGCAACGTCATGTTGCCGCTCGAGATCATGGGCTTCCCAGCCAAAGAGCGGCGCGAGCGGATGCAACGCTATCTCAAGCTGGTCAACCTGTCCGGCTTCGAGCGCAAATTTCCCTGGCAATTGTCCGGCGGCATGCAGCAGCGCGCCTCCATTGCGCGGGCGTTGTCGTTCGATCCGGCACTGTTGTTGATGGACGAGCCGTTCGGCGCGCTCGACGAGATCGTGCGCGATCACCTCAACGAGCAATTGCTGCGGCTATGGAATCAGACCGGAAAGACCGTGGTGTTCGTCACCCATTCGATTCCCGAGGCGGTGTTCCTGTCGACCAAGATCGTGGTGATGTCGCCACGGCCGGGACGCATCATCGACGTCATCGATTGCGATTTTCCGCGCGACCGCACGTTGGAGATTCGCGAGACGCCGGAATTCATCAAAATCGCGCATCGCGTGCGCACCGGGCTTCGTTCCGGCCATTCCTATGACGAGTAGCACGTTTCCCGCGCCGCGCACGGCGCAGATTGGCTGGTGGCGCCCGGCAGCCGTCCGATACGCTCCCGTTGTCTCGATCGTGCTGGCTCTGATCGTGGTCTGGTACGTCGGCGCCGTGCTGATGAACAAGAACATCGTGCGCGACCAGTTCGAGCGCGACGAAACCCCCTATACGGTCGAGCAGCTGATCGCCGGTACTTTGAGCGCGGAACGGCCGCTGTTGCCGGCGCCGCATCAGATCGTGCGGACATTCGCCGACGACGTCTTTGATTGGCCGGTGACGTCGCCGCGCAGCCTCGTCTACCACGCCTGGGTCACGTTGTCGGCGACGTTCGTCGGCTTTCTGCTCGGCGCCGTATTCGGCGTCGTCCTTGCGGTCCTGATCGTGCATCTGCGGACATTGCAGAAAAGTCTCCTGCCGTGGATTATCTGCTCGCAGATGGTGCCGATCCTGGCGGTCGCGCCCATCGTCATTGTCGTGTTGGGCTCGATCGGGCTTCGCGGGCTGCTGCCGAAATCGATCATTTCCGCGTATTTATGTTTTTTCCCGGTTACCATCGGCGTGGTCAAAGGCTTGAGTTCGCCCGACCCGATCCAGCGCGATCTGATGCGGACCTGGTCGGCGACGCCGGCGCAGGTTTTTTGGAAGCTGCGCTGGCCGTCGGCGGTGCCGTTTCTGTTCACGAGCCTGAAGGTCTCGATCACGATATCGCTCATCGGCGCCATCGTCGCGGAGCTGCCGACCGGTGCTCAGGCCGGCATCGGCGCTCGCCTGTTGGCGGGCTCCTATTACGGCCAGACGATCCAGATCTGGGCGGCGTTGCTGGCGGCCTCGGTGCTCGCCGTCGGCCTCATCGGCATCATCAGCCTGGTCGAACGCTGGGTGGGCCGGCTCATGGGAGCGCACGGATGATTTTAAGCTGGCAGCGGATCGCGCTTCTGGCCGCGGCGCTGGGCATGCTGGCGGCTCTTGCTTTGCCGCTGTCGAGCGAACCCACTGCCGGCGTTCTCGACCGGCCGATGCTGCTGGCGCTGACGCTGTTGACCGCCGCGCTTTATGCCGGCGCGGCCTTCGTTACCGCACCGCTGTCGATCGCCGTCACTATCGTCGGCGTCGTGCTTGGCTGTTGGGTCACGCTTGCCTTGATGGGCGACACCACGATCGCCGGCTACGCGGCTTGGGGCTTTTGGCTGCCGGTCCTCGCGAACTGGATCGCGGCGTGGCTTGCCGTCGCCAGGCTCGCCACCCTCAAGCCTCGCAACAAGGCGTTTTCGCGCGCGGTCGACCTGGCGATTCCCCTGCTGTTCGGAGCTTTCGTGTTTTACCTGTGGGAGGTCGCGGTTCGCGGCTTCGGGGTGCCTGCGGTACTGTTTCCGGCGCCAAGCGTGATAACGGTGCGGTTCTTTGAATCACTCGGCATGCTCTGGCAGGATTTTCTGCAGACCTTCGTTCTCGGCATGCTGAGCGGCTATATCATCGGCTGCGGCGCGGGCTTCCTCGTCGCCGTCATCGCCAACCGCTACACCTTTCTCGGCCGCGGCCTGCTGCCGATCGGCAATTTCGTCTCGGCTTTGCCGATCGTCGGCATCGCACCGATCATGGTGATGTGGTTCGGCTTCGACTGGCCGTCGAAGGCCGCGGTCGTCGTCGTCATCACGTTCTTTCCGATGCTGGTGAACACGCTCGCGGGGCTCAACGCCGCCGGCCACATCGAGCGCGACCTGATGCGCTCCTACGGCGCCGCGCCCCGGCAGACGCTGCAGAAGCTCTATCTGCCGGCGGCGATGCCGTTCATCTTCAATGCGCTCAAGATCAATTCTACACTCGCCTTCATTGGTGCGATTGTGGCAGAATTCTTCGGCACGCCCACCCAGGGTATCGGCTTTCGCATTTCCATCATGGCCGGCCGTATGGCGCTCGATGTGGTATGGGCCGAGATAGCACTAGCCGCCATTGCCGGAATGGCATTCTACGGAATTGTCGCGCTCGCCGAGCGCGCGACGACATTCTGGCACCCGTCGTATCGAAACTGACTCGGCAACTTTCAAGCGTGGAGGGACGATTAATGTTGAAGCAGTTCGCGTTCGCAACAGGGCTCGCTTGCGGCCTATCGCTGGCCAGCGGCGCGTACGCCGCCGATAAGGTGACGATACAGCTCAAATGGGTCGCGCAGGCGCAGTTCGCCGGCTATTTCGTCGCCAAGGACAAAGGCTTCTACAAGGACGCCGGTCTTGACGTGACGATCAATCCGGGCGGCCCGGACGTTGCTCCGCCGCAAGTCATTGCCGGCGGCGGCGCCGACGTGGTGGTCGACTGGATGCCCTCGGCGCTGGCCTCGCGCGAAAAGGGCGTGCCGCTGGTCAACATCTCGCAGACCTTCAAGCATTCCGGTCTCGAGCTCGTTTGCCGCAAGGACACCGGCATCAAGACGCCGGAGGACTTCAAGGGCAAGACCATCGGCATCTGGTATGGCGGCAACGAATATCCATTCCTGAACTGGATGTCGAAGCTCGGCATCAAGACCGACGGCTCGTCGGGCGGCATCAAAGTGCTCAAGCAGGGCTTCAACGTCGACCCGATCCTGCAGAAGCAGGCCGACTGCGTCTCGGCGATGACCTACAACGAATATTGGCAGGTGATCGACGGCGGCTATAAGCCCAGCCAGCTCGTCATCTTCAATTATGAGAAGGAAGGCGTCAACACGCTCGAAGACGGGCTCTACGCCATGGAGCCGAAGCTCAAAGATCCGGCTTTCGTCGCCAAGATGGCGAAATTCGTCAAGGCTTCGGTGAAAGGCTGGGAATACGCCAAGGCGCACGAGGACGAGGCGGTGAAGATCATCCTTGCCACCGACACCACCGGTTCGAAGACCGAGAAGGACCAGAAGCGCATGATGGGCGAGGTCGCCAAACTGCTCGCTCCGGGCAACGAGGAGCTCGACCCGAAGGACTATGACCGCACCGTAGCGATCCTGCTGAACGGCAAGTCCGATCCGGTCATCACCAAGAAGCCGGAAGGCGCCTGGACGCACGCCGTCTACCAAGCAATGAAATAAGGCTTACGTTTCGCAGCTTCCGAACTAAGCATGGCCGGCGAAAAGCCGGCCATGCCGTTTTTGGGTCGCGCGTTTTGTCCGGATGGCCCAAAATTATGCCGCGCCCCACTCCCGCTCGACGGCGGCCAGCACTTCCTCGCAGCGCAGCGGTTCGAATCCGGGCCGAAATTTCTCCCGGCCAAGGCGAAGGATGGCGCGGTTATACGGCGCCGTCACGCCGTGCCGATCCGCGAGATCGACGATATAGCCGGTGATCGATTCAAGCTCGGTGTCGTGCGCGCCGCGCAGCGCGACGTCCTGCGTCATGCTGCCGATCTCGTAACCACGGAGCCGGCGCTTGAACAGCGGCCGCGTCAGAAAGCCCGGCAGCGCCGCCGCCGCATGCAGGAGGGCGAAGGACGGAATGCCGGGAATGCGGTGCTCGCCGAAGCCCGCAGCGCGAATGACGCGCACGCCTTCCCACAGCGTTTGCGTCAGCAGCAGCTGATACACGGCGAGATTCGAGAACGGCTTCCAACCGCGCCCGACCAGCGCATCGAGCGCGTTGGTGAGATTGATCACGATCTTGGTGTGCACCGCGTCCTGCAAGCGATCCGTCATGTCGGTCGGGGCGCCACGCGCCAGGATCGATTGCACGAGGCGCAACTCTTCGCGCAAGCCGTTGTCGGGCGTGCCTATCAACAAAGGCCCCTTGCGATGATAGCCGACCGTCACCGGCTCGTCGCGCCGCGCGTTATAGGCGACCACGCAATAAATGACCTTGGCGAAGAGCTTCGGCAGAATGCGCTGGTTGTCGATGCCGTTCGCCATCGACACCACGATCGGCCGGTCGCCCAGCGCGTCGCGCACGCTCCGCGCTACCGCCTCCAGGCTGTAGTTCTTCACCGCCAGCACGACGATGTCCGGGCCGCCGGCGACATCGCCGGGCCGCTCGACGACGGCGACGCGCACATTACGCCGCGAGCGTTCCGGCGCGGCGAACTGATAAGTGGTGACGCCGCCGACCCGCAGCGCGTCCTGGCTTTCGCCGTGTCCCATGACGAACACCGCCGGATAGCGCTCCGCCACCCATGCCGCCACCGACGCGCCGATCGCGCCCGGGCCGATGAACAGGATTTTCGGCTCGCTCATGGAACGAGCTCAAGCAACGCCGTCAGCTTTGCCTTCTTCTGCTTGAGCTGATTGAAGGTGCATTGCCGCGGCGCCTTGTCCGGCCGCCAGCGCAGCAAGCGCGTGCCGTGGCGGAAGCGCCCGCCGGAGAAATGGTCGTAGCAGACTTCGACAACGAGCTTCGGCTTGAGCGGCTGCCATTCGCCGGAGCGCTCGGTCGACCAGCGGCTCGGGCCGCCCGGCGCGCTGCCGGTGAACCCCGGCGGCGCGATCAGCGCCCCGAGCTTTTTGGTGAGCGCCGGCTTGTCGTCGCGCTTGATCGTCGAGGTGAAGCCGACGTGATGCAACAGGCCGTCCTCGGCGTAAAGCCCGAGCAACAACGAGCCGACCAGCGGACTGCCTTCATTGTAGCGGAAACCGCCGACCACGCAGTCCGCGCTCCGATAATTCTTGATTTTCTGCATGCCGGTGCGATCGCCGGAGCGATAGTCGAAATCGCGCCGCTTGGCGACGACGCCGTCGAGCGCGACGCCGACCCGCTTGAGCCAGCCCTTGGCGTCGGCAAGCCGTGTGGTCGCCGGCGACAAGCGAAGCGACAGCGAACGGCGGCAGTATTTTTTGAAGAAAGCTTCCAGCGCGCGGCGGCGTTCGGACAACGGCTCATGCGTCAGGTCGCGGCCACCGACATCGACCAGCAGGTCGAACACAATGAACAGCGCCGGCGTCTCCACGGCGAGCTTGCGTACCCGGCTCGCCGCCGGATGGATACGCTGCAACAGCGCGTCGAAGGAGAACGCGCCATCGTCGGGCACCACGATCTCGCCGTCGAGCACGACTTTGCCGGCGCCGAGCGCGCCGACCGCCGCCGCGACCTCGGGAAAATACCGCGTCAGCGCGCGGCCGGATTTCGATTGCAGCTCGACACGCTTTCCGTCGCGAAAGGCGAGCGCGCGAAACCCGTCCCATTTCGGCTCGTATTGCCACTCCTTGCCGACCGGAATGTCGTCGACGGAGAGCGCCTCCATCGGGGCGAACGGCGTAGGCAGCGGCAGCGCCATGCAAAAAACCGGCTTCTCAGGGCGGTGAATTTACGGTTCTGTCAGCGGCAAAAATCGGTTGGAGGACCGCAGTGACCAAGGCTTTGGAAAAGACCTACGACGGCATCATCATCGGCGCCGGGCATCACGGCCTGATCCTCGGCAGCTACCTCGCCAAAGCCGGCTTGCGCGTGCTCTTGGTCGACCGCCGCCTGCGCTACGGCGGCGGCCTGATGACCGAGGAAGCGACCGCGCCCGGGTTCTATCACAACCTCCATTCCATCAATCATTTCCACATTTCCGAGACGCCGTGGTTCAAAGATCTCGGCCTCGAAGAGCGCGTCACCTATATCACGCCGCGCTACGAATTCGGCCAGGCACATCGCGATGGAACAGCCTTGGTATTCGGCCGCGACCGCGACGAAACCATCGCCAACGTCGCTCGCTTCTCCAAGCGCGACGCCGAGACGTTCCGCGACTGGAACCGGCGCGCCGAGGAAATCACCGCCCGCATCCTCATTCCGGAACGCTACGCCGATCCGATGCCGCAGGCCGAGCGCGAAGCGCTGTTGGCAAAAACGGCCATCGGCCGCGACTTCCTCGCCGTCAGTCGCCGCCAGCCGCTCGACGTGGTCGAGGACCTGTTCGAGAACGATCACGTCAAGCTCCTGTTCCTGTTCAAGGTCTCGCTGTTCGGCACCTGGCTGACCGATACCCTGTCGAAGACGAGCCCGATGGGCTCGGTGATCCGCGCGTTCGACCTGGAGAGCGGCTATCAGCTCTGCCAGGGCGGCTCGTTCAATCTGGCGCGCGGCCTGATGGAGACCTTCATCGCCGCGGGCGGCGTGTTCGCCCCGCAAGTAGCGATCGACCGCATCCTGATCGAGGGCGGCGCCGCCCGCGGCATCGTGCTTGCCGACGGCCGCACCGTCCGCGCAAGCTCTTTCGTCGCCAGCACCATCGACGTGCATCAGACTTTCGAGGGCATGGTCGGCCGCGCCCAATTGCCCGCGGAGTTCGCCGCAAAGCTCGACCGCTTCCAGTACACGAACTGGACGCTGTTCGGCCTTCACCTCGCGTTGCGCGAAGCGCCGCGCTTCGCCGCGGCGTCGTTCGATCCGAACATCAATCGCACGCTGAAATGGAGCATCGGCGCCGAGACGATGGAGGACCTCAACTCCGCATTCGAAGACGTCAAGGCCAACCGGCCGCCGCGCATCGTGCAGTTCGGCTCCGGTCCCTTGAGCGTGATCGATCCGACGCAGGCGCCGGCCGGTAAGCACACCACTTATTGCTGGCATGTGATGCCGTTCGAGCCGGAGCTGGGCGGCCAGGATTACGAGGATTTCAAGCGCGAGTTCGCCGAAAAAATCATCGAGACCTACGCGCGCTACTGCCCGAACATGACCCGGGACAACATCATCGGCCAATACGTTTACACCGCGCGGGAATACTCCGCCGAGCTGATCAACATGCGCCATGGCGACATCTTCATGGGCGCGTTCAACGCCGAGCAGGTGATGTACAACCACTTCGGCTACCGCACGCCGATCCCGAACCTCTACATGGCGGGTTCGGCCGGGCATCCGGGCGGCGCCATCTCCGGCGGCTCGGGTTACATAACGGCCGGCATCATCGCCCGCGATGTCGGCGCCAAGCTATGGTGGAAGCCGGCCGACGCCGCCGCGGCGCTCGGCGCACTGGCGCAAGCGGCGTGAAGTATATTCCGCCGGAATGATAGCTAACGAACAGGATCGATCGTGACCGATACATTCTCCGTCGCCGACAAAGTCGTAGTCATCACCGGAGCCGGCCAGGGTATCGGCCGCTCTTTCGCCAAGGCGTTCGCCTCCGGCGGCGCCAAAGTCGTCATCGCCGAACGCAACCTCGACAGCGCCCGCGCCGTCGAGCGCGAGATCGCGGCGGGCAACGGCCACGCCGTCGTGGTCGAGACCGACGTCGCCGACGAGGATTTGGTCAAGCGGCTCGGAGCGAGCGTCGATCAAGCCTTCGGCCGCGCCGACATACTCATCAACAACGCGGCGATTTTCTCGACGCTGGAGATGCGACCGTTCGAGCAAATACCGCTGGCGGAATGGGAGCGGGTGCTCCGCGTCAACGTCACGGGCCCGTTTCTGTGCTCCCGGGCGCTGGTGCCGTTGATGCGAAAAAACAAATGGGGCCGCATCATCAACATGGCCTCGGGCGCGGTGACGCTCGGCCGGCCGAACTATCTGCACTACATCGCCTCGAAATCGGCGCTCGCCGGCATGAGCCATTCGATGGCGCGCGAATTGGGCAGCGACGGCATCACCGTCAACGCCGTGCTGCCGGGCGCGACTTTCACCGAAATCCCCCGCCAGACGGTGTCGCCCGAGCAGAAGGAACGGATTGTCGCCATGCAATCGATTCCGCGGCCCCAGGTGCCGGCGGATCTGCTCGGCGTCGTGTTGTTTCTCGCCTCCGACGCGTCCGCCTTCATGACCGGGCAAGAGCTCACCGTCGACGGCGGCGCGACGCATCCCTAACGCGGTGCGGTATTCGTTCACGCATCTTCTTGCGCGACCGAGCTCGACCTTTCCGGATCGTGCTTTAGAGCGGCGCACGGAAGACAAAGAACGCGCCGCCGGCGATCAATGCGAAACCGATGCACTGGTTCCAGGTGATGCTTTGATGCAAATAGACCACTGAGAACACGGCGAACACCGACAGGGTGATGACTTCCTGAATCGTCTTGAGCTGGGCCGCGCTGTAAACGTAGCTGCCGTAGCGGTTCGCCGGCACCGCCAGACAATATTCGAACAGGGCGAGGCCCCAACTGATGAGAATGACCTGCCAGAGCGGCACCTCGCGATAGCGCAGATGCCAATACCACGCCGTGGTCATGAACGTGTTTGAGCCGATCAAGAGCAGAACGGTCAGGAGGTAGGACGATACGGGAAGGGTCGGCATGGGAAATCCATTTCGGTGAAAGCGGTTGGAGTGTCGTCAATAACGCACCGCGGCCGGATGGGTCGATGCCGTCTCGCGGTCGAAGTCGGCGTAGAAAAATACCTGCGACCGGCCGCCGCACCTCGGTCGCAATTCGGCGTTATCGGGGGCGCCAACAACGTCTTCGTGAACTGCCGCCCGTCGACAGCGCCAAAAGGAAATATCCGGAGACCGCGCGATGCATGGCCGTTTTGCCGCCGCAACCCTGATCTTCGCCGCCATTGTATTTTGTCCCGCGGTCTGCCGGGCGGAAGAGCCGCAGTTGCCGCAACTCAGGCCGCCGCCGATGGCGCCGATCAAGCCTTACACGCCGGTCGTAGTGGCGCCACCGGCCCCATACAACGATGCAAGCTTCACCGCCTTTCGCGAAGAGCTCGCCGGCGCGGCCGTGCACAAGGATCGCGCCGCACTCGCCAAATTGGTGGCGACGCAGGGCTTTTTCTGGATGCAGGACAAGGATCTGGCCGACAAGCACAAATCCGGCGTCGCCAATCTGGCGAGCGCCGTCGGCCTCGACGCCAAAGACGGTTCCGGATGGGTGGGGCTCGCCGGCTACGCCAACGAAGCGACCGCCGCGCCGCTGCCCGATCATCCCGGCGTGATCTGCGCGCCGGCCGAGCCCACCATCGACGCAAAGGCGTTCGAGGCCCTGGTGCAGGCTACCCAGACGGAGCCGACCGACTGGGGCTATCCGTTCGCGGCAGGTGTGGACGTACATAGCGCGGCGCAGCCGGACGCGCCGGTGGTCGAAAAGCTCGGTCTTATCCTCGTGCATGTCTTGCCCGACAGCACGCCGCCGCCAAGCGCCGATCAGCCGGCGTTCCTGCATATCGGGCTGCCTTCGGGCAAAGCAGGCTTCGTCCCGCTCGAGGCGATCGCCGGACTGGGCGGCGATCAAATGTGCTACGCCAAGGGTGCAGGCGGCTGGAAGATCGTCGGCTATTTCGGCGGCGCCGCTCAATAGGCTTTCGCCGGCCGTGTGGCAAAGCGCCACGACAGCCCCGAAGTTCGACATTGCATGGATCGCCGGCCGCGGACCAAAATGGCGGCATGGGGCGCTTGGCGGCGGCAAGGAGCGGACGGACGACGTATCGGGGCGGCGCGATGCTGACCGGCATTGCGATATTGTGCATGTTTTCGACGGCGGTGCCGGCGGAGCAGCGGCCGCAAGCGCCGGTGAATTTTCAGCCGACCATGAAAGACGTCCCGCCCGGCGTCGACCACGGCAACACCGACGACAACCTGCCGGAGCAGTTCCAGCGCCAGGCGGTGTTCTACCGCTCGCAGCACCCGGTCGGCACCATCGTCATCGAAGTCGCGGAGCGCCACCTTTATTTGATCGAGAGCGAGACGCTCGCGCTGCGCTACGGCATCGGCGTCGGCCGCGAAGGATTCAGCCACGCCGGCCTGATGCTGGTCTCGCGCAAGGCGGAATGGCCCGATTGGCGCCCGTCGCCGGAAACGATCGAACGCGAGCCTTTTCTGCCGCGCTTCCTCGCCGGCGGACCCGGCAGCCCGCTCGGCGCCCGCGCCATGTATCTCGGCAAGAGCGGCTCGGGCATCATCCACGGCACCAACGCGCCGGAGACGATCGGCCAAGCGCTTTGGATCGGCTGCTACCGTTTGGCCAATGACGACGCGACCGACCTCTACGACCGGGTGTCGGTCGGCACGCGCGTCATCATCCGGCAGGATTAGAGCGCGATCCGAAATTGGCGCCGATTATCTGAAACGATCCGCTCCAGCCGGCGTACGCTCACACGTTGAACTGATAGCTGTGCGGCACCCAACGATAAGCGGTTTGCGTCCGCTCGACATAACCGAGGCTGGGAAACGGGATGTGAAAGCCGGCGACGAACAATTCGTCGGTCGCCGCCATGTCGAGAATGCGCCGGCGTGAAGCCGCGGCGCGTTCCTTGTCGTCATCCATCGCGAAAGCGAGGTCCGGGCGCTGGAGCGCCACGGCATAATGCGTGCAGGTATCGGCCCAGATCAGCAATCGCTTGCCCGCGCTTTCGATCAGATAGGCCAGCATCCCCGGCGAGTGTCCAGCGGCATCGATGGCCTGAATGCCGCTCACCACTTCATCGCCCGGCTTGATGAACGTAGAGCGCTCGGCTAGCGGCACCGCGATGTTGACGAAAAGCTCACGGTTGAATTTGCGCGCATCGCTTACGTTGACGCCGCGTTTCCAGAAATCGAATTCGGCGGCGCCGAACACGTAGCGCGCGTTCGGGAAAACCAGCTTGCCCGCTTCGGTCAAGCCGCCGATGTGGTCGGGATGGCCGTGCGTGATGACGACGACATCGACATCTTCGGGCGCATAACCGGCCTGGCGCATCCGCTCGACCAACCGGCCCTCCGGCAGCCGGTCGCGCAACGCGGCGTATTCGCGGCACAGCGCGCCGTTGCCGGTATCGAACAACACGACCTGATGCCCGGTATCGACAAGCGTCGGAACGAATGGATGCTCGAAGCGGGTGGCTTCGATGCGATTGGCGCGCGCCAGCGCCTTTACGGCGTCGGCAGCCGCTTCGCCGCCAAAGGTCGGCGTCAGCCCATCGCGGATGGCCTTGCTGTCGAGGATATTGGCGACAACAAACGACCCAAGCTTGAAACTGTAGATCGCCGGCTGGACCTCGCCGGGCGTCACTTGGCTCGAAGCGGCGGTCACGAACCCGACGCCGCCTTCTCGATCGACTTCGCGGTCTGGCCGAACAGAATGGCGCGTTCTTCCGGGGTGCGGATGCCGCCGGCGCCCGGGTTGATCTCCGTAGCCTTGGCGTAAGCGCGCTTGACCGCGTCACGTCCGGCGATCGCTTCGAGCCAGCGCTTGAGATGCGGGAAGTCGGCGATGTTCTGGCCTTGCCGCTCCCATGGCACGACCCAGGGATAGCTTGCCATGTCCGCGATGGAATAGTCGCCGGCGAGATAGGGACGATCGGCGAGCCGTTTGTTCATCACGCCGAAGAGCCGGTTCACCTCGTTGCGATAGCGGTCTATCGCATAGGGAATTTTCTCCGGCGCGTAGCTGCTGAAATGATTGTTCTGGCCGGCCATCGGGCCCAGCCCGCCCATCTGCCAGAACAGCCACTGCAGGGCGTCCATGCGCGGGCGCATATCCTTGGCGATAAATTTGCCGGTCTTGTTGGCGAGATAAAATAGGATGGCGCCGGATTCGAAAACCGATATCGGCTCACCGCCGCCCGGTGGATCGTGATCGACGATGGCCGGAATACGGTTGTTTGGCGACACCGCCAGAAACTCCGCGTTGAACTGTTCGCCCTTGCCGATATTGATCGGGAGAATCTTATACTGGAGGCCGGTCTCTTCGAGGAAGATCGTGATCTTGTGCCCGTTCGGCGTGGTCCAATAATACAGATCGATCATGGCAAGCCTCGGTGGTGGCGGGTTCAGCAATCTCGGATGTGGTGGGTTCAAAATCTCGGACGTGGCAGGTATGCGTGCTTCCACTTAGTCACGACCTCGTGAAAATTTAACCCCTCCCCCCGCATGTCAGTCATGTGTCCATAACCGCGATGCGGCCCTCGATCCGCAAACTGCGGCGATGCTCGGCTTTCCTTATCGCCGGTCCCATCCAGTTTCGCTTTCTCGGCGCGCCGTTCTGATCGCCGTCGGGGGCTCCGTCATCGCGGGCACATCTGGCCGAAGATTCTTGATTGCTTCGTCGCCACAGCCTCGTCCGAGGGTGGGCATGAAATGCCCTTTCGCCTTGCAATGACGATGTTAGACTCTTTGTCGCAACAGGGAGGCACCATGGTCACGGAAATAGCATCGATCGACATCAAGCCGGGCATGGAGGCCGACTTCGAGGCCGGCGTGAAGAATGCCGTGCCGATCTTCCAGCGCGCCAAGGGCTGCCACGGCATGGAGCTGCGGCGCTCACTCGAACACCCGAGCCAATACCGGCTGTTCGTGGAGTGGGAAACGGTCGAGCATCACAACGTCGATTTCCGCGGCTCGCCGGATTTCCAGGAATGGCGCAAGCTGGTCGGTCATTGCTTCGCAGCGCCGCCGCAAGTCGAGCACGTGCGACAGATCATGCGCGGCTTCTAAAAGCGGAAGCTTGGAACACGCCGTCGCGGGCGCCGGGCGTGAACGCCCTTTCGCCTCGCAATGACGGAATACACCTCTCTTCCACGTCCGAAGGACTCGGCCCATATTGGGGTCATGGCTAAACGCCCCGAGCATCCGGACGCGCCGAAAGGGCGCGACCCGGCGAAACATTCGAAAAAAGATCCGGCCAAGCCGACGCGCGCCAAGGCGTCGCGGCCAGACATGGCTCCGCTCGATCCGGCGCTGGCCGATTTGCTCAATCCGGCGATCGGCCAGGGCCGCGCTGGCGTCGGCTCGCAGACCGGAATAACCGCCGAGCAAAAACCCGCCACCTCTCGGCGCCGGGAAGAAGACGGGCGCCGTAGCGACCACGATGGCGGCCGGGACAGGAGAGACGAACCCGCCGCCGCCCCCGCTCCCGACGACGCTCCACGTCGTCGCCCCCACCACGGCGGGGAGAAGGCAAGAAAAACAGACGATCAACAGAGATCGAAGATTGCGCCGGCGCCCGACAATTCCTTCGACCGCCGCGCCGACTTCGCCAACGCGCACCGCGCGCGAGCTTCGGTAGCGCGCGGCTTTGGCGAACTGCCGCAGCAAGGCTATGTCGGCAAAACTCCGGTCCCGCCCGGCGAGATCGATCCCGATCTGGCCCGCGCGCTCGGCATCGACGAGCGCGACAGCGAAGCCGAAGTCGATCCGCGCAATGTGATTACGCCCGACATGGGACCGGCGCATTTGCGGCTGAAGCGGTCGGGCGGCGAGATCGGAACCGTCGCCGGCCTCGCCAGCCAACAATCGCTGGACCGGTTGCTGCGCGAAGGCCGCCCGGAGTTCCACGGCCAATTATGGACGCCACACCGCCCGCCGCGGCCGGACAAGTCCGAAGGCGGGCGCCCGCTCGTCATCAAATCCGATTTCGATCCGAAGGGCGACCAGCCGCAGGCGATCGCCGATCTGGTGGAGGGCGTGCGCCGCAACGACCGCACCCAAGTGCTGCTGGGCGTCACCGGCTCCGGCAAGACGTTCACCATGGCGAAGGTGATCGAGGAGACCCAGCGCCCTGCACTTATCCTCGCGCCCAACAAGACGCTGGCGGCGCAGCTTTACGGCGAGTTCAAGAACTTCTTCCCCGACAACGCCGTCGAATATTTCGTCTCCTATTACGACTACTATCAGCCGGAAGCCTATATCCCACGCACCGACACTTATATCGAGAAGGATTCCTCGATCAACGAACAGATCGACCGCATGCGCCACGCGGCGACGCGCGCGCTGTTGGAGCGCGACGACGTCATCATCGTCGCCTCGGTGTCGTGCATTTACGGTATCGGCTCGGTCGAGACCTATTCGGCGATGACGTTCTCGCTCAAGCAGGGCGAACGCACCGACCAGCGCGCGCTGCTCGCCGACCTGGTGGCGCTGCAATACAAGCGCACCGCCGCCGATTTCTATCGTGGCACGTTCCGCGTGCGCGGCGACGTGGTCGAGATTTTTCCCGCGCACTACGAGGACCGCGCCTGGCGCGTGTCGCTGTTTGGCGACGAGGTCGAATTGATTCAGGAGTTCGATCCGCTCACCGGCCAGAAAACCGACGACCTGGAATTCGTCAAAATCTACGCCAACTCGCATTACGTGACGCCGCGGCCGACCCTGCTGCAGGCGATCTCCGGCATCAAGCTCGAGCTCAAGCAGAGGCTCGATCAGCTCAATGCCGCCGGACGGCTCCTGGAAGCCCAGCGGCTCGAGCAGCGCACGCTCTATGACCTGGAAATGATGGAGGCGACCGGCGTCTGCGCGGGCATTGAGAATTATTCGCGTTACCTGACGGGCAGGAAGCCCGGCGAGCCGCCGCCGACCCTGTTCGAGTATGTGCCCGACAATGCGCTGGTTTTCGTCGACGAGAGCCACGTCACCGTCCCGCAGCTCGGCGGCATGTATCGCGGCGATTTCCGCAGGAAGGCGACGCTCGCGGAATACGGCTTCCGGCTGCCGTCCTGCATGGACAACAGGCCGCTGCGCTTCGAGGAATGGGACGCGATGCGGCCGCAGACCGCTGCCGTCTCGGCCACGCCCGGGCCGTGGGAGCTCAACGAATCCGGCGGCGTGTTCACCGAGCAGGTGATCCGCCCGACCGGGCTGATCGATCCGCCGGTCGACGTGCGGCCGGCGCGAACGCAAGTCGACGATCTGGTCGGCGAAGTGCGGCAGGTGGCGCAGCAAGGCTATCGCGCGCTGGTCACCGTCTTGACCAAGCGCATGGCCGAGGACCTGACCGAATATCTGCACGAGCAGGGCATCCGGGTGCGCTATATGCACTCCGACATCGACACCATCGAGCGCATCGAGATCATCCGCGATCTGCGGCTCGGCGCCTTCGACGCGCTGGTCGGCATCAACCTGCTCCGCGAGGGTCTCGACATTCCGGAATGCGCACTGGTCGCCATCCTCGACGCCGACAAGGAAGGTTTCCTGCGCAGCGAAACCAGCCTTGTTCAGACCATCGGCCGGGCCGCGCGCAACATCGACGGCCGCGTCATTCTCTATGCCGATTCCGTCACCGGCTCGATGGAACGCGCTATGGCGGAAACCAACCGGCGGCGCGAGAAGCAGGAAGCGTACAACGTCGAAAACAACATTACGCCGGAAAGCGTGCGCAAGGGCATCGGCGACATCCTCAACAGCGTGTACGAGCGCGACCACGTGCTGATCGCCGCCAGCGCCGGCGACGGTGGCGAGTTCGCCGAGGCCGCCACCATCGGCCACAATTTCGAGGCGGTGATCGCCGATCTGGAAACGCGTATGCGCGCCGCCGCGGCCGATCTCGACTTCGAGGAGGCGGCGCGGCTGCGCGACGAGCTCAAGCGCCTGCGTTCCACCGAACTTGCGGTGATCGACGACCCGACGGCGAGATTTCTACCTTCTCCCGGAGAACGCGGCTCGCGCCGAAGCGCGCCGCGCGAAGGCGGGAGCAAAATCCACAAGCCCGATCTCGACGAGATGGGCATAGCGCTTTATCACGAAGTCGCTCCGCTTCGGCGCGGCGGGGGGCGCGGCGGCCCGCGCAAGCCAAACCTCGATGAAATGGGTCCCGGCATCGAAAGCATTCCCGGCAAACGCCAAGAGCCGGGAAGCGCCGCAGGCGCGACCGGGACACAAAAAAATGGCCCGCGCTCGACGCTCGGCCGGCCCGGCATGCGCGGCGGCTTTAAGCCAAGACGGCGATGACGCGCGCTGCGCGTTCGATTGCGCTCGTCGGCCGCCAAGAACTCGGGCGATTGCGCGCCACCTGAAGTATCGTCAGGAACCAAGCCAGAAAGGCCGAGTTGTCCGGTATCCGCCAACGAGCCGCACAGGAGGCGCACATGGCCGCGAAGGAAAAGGCGCTCGACGATCTATTCGAGGATACTCTCAAGGACATCTATTATGCCGAGAACAAGATTCTCAAGGCGTTGCCGAAGATGGCCAAGGCCGCTCACTCCGACGAGCTCAAGGCCGCGTTCGAAAAGCATTTGAAGGAAACCGAGGGGCACGTATCGCGCCTCGAAAAAGTGTTCAAGCTGATCGACGTTGCGCCGCGCGGCAAGAAATGCGAGGCGATCGAAGGCATCATCGAGGAAGGTGCCGAGATCATGAAAGAGTTCAAGGGCGCGCCGGCGCTTGACGCCGGCTTGGTGTCGTCCGCGCAGGCGGTCGAGCATTACGAGATCGCGCGCTATGGAACTTTGAAGCGGTGGGCCGAACAGATGGGGCTCGACGATGCCACCAAGCTCCTCGACAGCACCTTGTCCGAGGAAAAAAACACCGACGCAGCCCTGACCGACCTCGCCGATTCCATGATCAATGAACAGGCCGGAGCGGTCTGGTAAACCGGAAGCTTGCGCTCAGAAAATCACCCGGCGTCCCTCGCGGCGGCGCCGGGTGGTGTGTCGCAAAACAGGCGGCCCGCTTAGCGGGTGATGACGTCCGCGATCTTGCGATCGGTCGGGTTCACGATCACGAGCTTCTTCTGCAGCATCGCGAACTTGTACGGCTTGAGTGCCGGGATGTCGCTTGCCGCCTTCGTCGTTACCGACGCCGTGGTCACGCTGCTTGGAACCACCGCGCCGACCTTGGCACTAAAGCCCGCCGGCGTTTTCTGGTTCAGTGCGCCGGTATAGAGGTCGTTCCAGGCCTTCTTCCGCTGCGTCTGGTTGAGCGCGAGCGTGTCGTGCGCTGGCGGCGCCATCTTCGCGCCTTCCATCTTGGCGCCTGCGATCGGCGCGGCTGACGCTACCGAAACGCCGGCCAGCAAGGCCGCCGCCGCGAGCGCAATCGAGGTTTGTGTCTTCATTGGCGATCTCCATTTTTCTGTGGAATGACCGCCCCGTGGAGAGAACGCCGCACCCCGCCGCGTCGTTGCGTTAAATCGCGTTCATGGGTGCGTCAGAAACGCCGCGCGGCGGCTTGCCGCGCCACTGAATCTTGCACCCCAATATCTCAAATACCCCCAATGGATAGTGCTTAGAAATTTAGCTATGAAATCAATTCCATGGTCAATCTCTTTGTCGCCAATACTGACAACGCTTGGTTTGACTTCCTCTCCTCGGAAGACAACGTGGAGGAGGTCAATTTCTGGTGGCCCGGCGAGAGGGCCTTCCGCGCGATCCAACAGGGCGAGTTGCTAGTCTTCAGGTTGAAAAGCCCACGAAATAAAATCGGCGGCTTTGGAATTTTTAGCAATCACTGGCCCCTACCCGTGCAACTTGCCTGGGACAGCTTTGGCCGTGCGAATGGCGTTTCGTCGTACGACGCGCTGCAGACCGCGATTGCCGAGTACAGACATGGCGGTCCTGTCGGCCCCATGACCAATATCGGTTGCACCATTCTTGTTGAACCGGTCTTCTTTCCTCACGATCTCTGGTTCGACTTGCCGCCATCGTGGTCCCGCAGCATCCAGCGCGGGAAGGTCTATTCCACGGAAGATCCAGACGGTCTTAAGCTTTGGAATCAGCTTCAAGATGTTGCGCAGTTATGCAGGCTGCCCGTGGCTTCCGAGATGGCCGAAGTACAGGCCCGATACGGCGCTCCTACATTGATTGCCCCAAGACTTGGCCAAGGGGCATTCCGTGTAGCAGTGACCGAGGCGTATGGAAGGCAATGCGCCATCACCGGCGGGAAGGTCCTACCTGCGCTGGACGCAGCTCACATCAGACCGTACAGCGAAGGCGGACATCATACAAAATCGAACGGGATCCTATTACGGAAAGATATTCACAGTGTGTTTGATGCCGGATATGCCACGGTAGATAAAGGCTACCGCTTTTTAGTGAGCAAAAAAGTGAAAGAGATTTTCAACAACGGCGAAGAGTATCTCCAACTACATGGCAAGGCGCTTCGACTACCAGCTGGCAAGTCTGACTGGCCAAATCAAGATTTTCTCCACTGGCACAATGAAAATCGCTTCTTGCGCTAGGCAGAATTGGTCGCCGTGCTAGATGGCTCCCACCACGTCCGGCACCGCTGTCCCCGCTCGTCCACGTCGGGAAGGTCCTCGTCGCTCGCGCCGTCGTAATCGCAGATACGGATCGGGAAGGGATTTCCGAGCGTCCACTGCACCTGTCCGCCGTGAACGCCGACCGCGATGTCGGGATGGGGCGCGCCGTGAACGAGCTTGATGGTGAGCGCGTCGATGTCGCCCGCGGTATCCTCATGCGAGCGACGCAACGCAGCAAGAGCACTGAGTAGAAGCGTTCGTTCGCGCGCGTTCAAAACGATCCAAGCAGTTTCGGTCATTGTCGCGACCCTTCGTTTGATCGGTCCATTCTATCCCCTGCCTCACGCACCGAATTCTCGACGCTGGCCGCGAGCGGTTGTCCTCACAATTCGACAACACGCCCTCCTCTCACCAATATCTTCGCCGCCAATACGGGCCGTAGCCGTAATAGCCGTAGCCCGGGCCGTAATAATAAGGGTTGTAGCCTGGGTAATAACCCGGCGGCGAGTAATAACCGGGAGGCGGTGGATAGCCGGCCTGATAGCCGGGCGGGGGCGGATAGCCCGGCGGGATTCCAGGCGGCGCACCAGGCGACCCTTGGGCGGTTGCGCCCGGAGGCGGGCCCCCTTCCGGTGGCGGACCTTCGGCCCCCGATGGCGGACCATTCGCGCCCTCCGGCGGACCTTCGGCGCCTGACGGGCCACCGGGCGAACCGTTGGGACCACCCGGCGGCGGACCGCTTCCTTGATCCAGGCTGGTCGCGATGCTGTAGCCGGTCCGGCCTTGCCAGGTAACAGCGCACCACTGGCCCCGGCAGCCGGACACATCGACCTGGCTGCCGCCGGGAATGGTGGCGACGATGGGAAAATTGGTCCCCGGGCCCTGCCGCAAATTGACGGCGTTGGTGGCAAGCGCCGGAGCGGCCTGCGCGGATGGCGCCGACAGCATCACCAGCGCGGCGGCGCCCGCGGCGCACGCCGTCATGGGGGCGAATTTCATGAATTGCCTCTTCAATCGCTTGTAGGTTGCCGATGCAGTCGCAAGACGCCCTCGGCGTTTCCTTTACGGCCAGGCGCGACGATTTCCAACTCAATTCGCGGCAGAACTAACCGCGGCCGGCGCTTGAAGGCCGTTCAGCGCGTGAGCTTTTCCAGTTGCGGAAACGGCGCATAGGTCGCCCCCGTACAGGCGTCTTTCGCCGGATCGGCGAAGTGATCGAACCGGCCGGAGACGAACACGGCGGCCATCTCGCGCGTGCCGGAGTATTGCTTCGTGTTATCGTTTTTCTTGGCGTTGAGCCGCAGGCAGACGACATAGCGCTTGGCGTTGCCCACCGGCCGCAACGCCGGCGGCTCGGCGATGCCCGCATCGCGGATGCCGGTCGGATCGTTCAGATAAGCGTGCATCGCGGCAAGGATGTCGGGCTTGTATTGGACCGGCGGCACGTTGACCGGATCGGCGGCCGCCGCTTCGTCACTCTCGACCTGATGGTGGGCGCAGGCGCCGAGAAGGAGCGTTGCGCCGAGGATGAGGCCGGCGCAAAGCCGGCGCGCGCTATTCCGCATCGATTTCACTACCCGCTATCTCGCGATTCCGACACGGGTTTTAGCCGCAATCCGGCATCGCCACTACTCGCGGTATACCCCTATGCGAACTTTGGCATCAAAGCGACAGTAGCAAATTCCCGTATCAGTTTGCGGGGCGGTCCGCAGGAACCTCAAATCCCCCGCACCAAGGGCCATGACCTCGTCACGGACGGTATCTATCATGGAAAATCCGCTATAAGGATGCGCCTCCGGGGGCACTTGCCGCCGCTAACGCGCGTCTCTAACCGTTGTGGTCTTAGCTGTTTGACGCCTTCCATCGCCCATCTCATTCATAGCTACGGGCTCGTCGTGGTGGCCGCTGTCATCGGCCTCGAAAGCATCGGCGTTCCCTTTCCGGGCGAGTTGGTGCTGATCCTGGCGTCGATTTTTGCCGGCACCAAGCACGACCTCAACATCTTCGCGGTGGTGGCGACCGCGACGGGCGCGGCGATCGTCGGACAAATGGTCGGCTTTCTCATCGGCCGGGAGTTCGGTTATTGGCTGCTGCTGCGCTACGGCCGCTACGCAGGCATCACCGAGAGCCGCATCAAGCTCGGCGAGTATTTGTTCCTGCGGCACGGCGGCAAGATCATCTTCATCGCCCGCTTCGTGCCGTTCCTGCGCGCGGTCGCCGGAATCTTGGCCGGCGCCAACCGCATGCCGTGGCGCGACTTCATGCTGGCCAATGTCGCGGGCGCGGTGGTGTGGGCCTCGGCCTTCGGCTTCGCCTCCTACATGCTGGGACGGCAGGTCGAGCACGCCGCCGGCTGGCTGGTGATCGTCATCGGTATCGCCGCGGCGATCGTGATCGTCGTCGGCGTCAACTTTGTCGGCAAGCACGAGGCGCAATTGACCGAGGAGGCCGAACGTGCGCTGCCGGGTCCGTTGAAGTGGCCGTAAAAGCCGGTCCGAAACCCGAGCCCTTCCTAGCGCTTGCGGCCGTTCGCGGCCGACGCCATATATCTTGCCGGGCGGACGCGATGTCGGCCCGATAATGGAACGCCGTAACGGGTTCCGCAAAGTCGCTGATAAGGGCTTTGGGCATGTCTAGGATTTCGTCGCTTTCCAGTCCGTTTCTGCTTGGCTTCGACGAGATCGAACGCGTGCTGGACCGTGTCGCCAAGGCGGCCGACGGATATCCGCCCTACAATATCGAGCGCATCGCGGGCGACGCTGTCAGCCCCGAGCGGCTGCGTATCACCCTCGCCGTTGCCGGCTTTACCCGCGATCAGCTTGACGTCACGCTGGAAGAAAGCCAGCTCGTCATTCGCGGCCGGCAGCAGGACGACAAAAGCCGGCAGTATCTGCATCGCGGCATTGCCGCGCGGCAGTTCCAGCGCAGCTTCGTGTTGGCGGAGGGCATGGAGGTGCTTAGCGCGGACCTCAAGAACGGATTGCTCTCGATCGACCTGGTGCGCCCGCAGCCGGAGCGCACCGTTAAGTCGATCTCGATCAAGGAATCCGAGTGACGGCGGGGAAACCGAAGGTCGCCCGGAAGCGTTAGTGTGATAAGGAGTATACGGTCATGTCGCTGGAATCGAACCGTACCGAAATGAAACAAATCGAAATCACTCCCGAGGCGCTTGCCCAGCTGGGTGACGGCGAGATCGCCTACGTAAAGACGATCCGTTCCGAGGACGTGCATGCGCTGTTCCCGCAGGTGCCGGAGATCGCGCCCGGGCTAAAGCTTTTTGCGCTGCACGCCGCCGACGGCACCCCGATCATGCTCACCGACAGCCGCGAAGCGGCGGTCGCCAATGCCGAAAGCCAACAGCTCGAGATGGTGAGCGTTCACTGACCGGGAGTTGGTTATCAGAAATCAATTTCAGAAATCAGTGATCAGAAGGGGCCGCGACGGTGTCGCGGCCTTTCGTCATTCTGAACCTACCGCGCTAGGCCGCAGACGCCGACGGCATCGCCAGCACCGCATAGAGCGCGTCGGCATCCGCTGACGCGCGCAGCTTGTGGGCGACGGTAGAGTCGCGAAGCAGCCGCGCCACCCGCGCCAGTGCCTTCAAATGATCGGCGCCGGCGCCTTCCGGCGCGAGCAGCAGGAAAATCAGATCGACCGGCTGGCCGTCGAGTGCTTCGAAGTCGATTGGCCGGTCAAGCCGTGCGAACAGCCCGAACAGGCGGGGGAGATTCGGCATCTTGCCGTGCGGAATAGCGATGCCGTTGCCGACCGCGGTCGAGCCGAGTTTCTCCCGCTGCATCAGGATTTCAAAGATCGCCTTCTCGCTTTGACCGGTCAGCACCGCCGCCCGCGCCGCGAGCTCGTGCAGCACCTGTTTCTTGTTGTTGATCTTAAGTGCCGGAAGGATCGCGTTCGGAGCGACCAAATCGGTGAGCGCCATGTGTGAAACCTGGGGAGCGTGGCGTTAAGCCGGGCGCCGACTATTCGCGCATGACCTTTCGCCGAGAAGCCGGTGCCCATCTTTCGGGATCATGCGCAAAGGGCGGCGGACCATAAGAAGCACAAACAACCGCGTCAATGGCCCAACGGCGACATTGGTTCCCGCCGTGACGATGCAAGCCGCTAAGTTCCCGCGTCCGTTATGGTCTTTGGCCGCGGCTGCAGCGGATGATGGCCCTTGAGCCGGCGATGGTAGCGGCGCGCCTGCTTTTCGACCCGCAGCGCCGCCTGGTCGGCGCTGGCGTAAGCGTCGGGGGCGCTGGCTTCCGCGTGCAGCGTGACCCTGGAATTGAGGTGGACGGCGCATTCGGTGCGAAACCCGAAACCGTCGCGCGTTACCGTGAGGTGGCCGGAATAGCCGCCGTCGAAATATTTGCTCATGACTTGGCCGATGCGTTCGTTGATGCGCTCGCGCAGGGCCTCACCGACGACGAGATTTTTTCCCGAGACACGAAACGACATCGCGGACCTCCGCTACGGCGTCTTACCTCGCCCCCTCATTTCGACCTAGGTATTGGCAGACCCGGAGTCAACGCGGCCAAATCACGTAACCACCGCGTGCTTTTCCCGGCGCCGCTGCACCGACGAGGGAATGCGCATCGCTTCGCGGTACTTGGCAACCGTTCGCCGGGCGATGTCTATGCCGGCCTCGCGCAACTTCTCGACGATGGTGTCGTCGGACAATACGCCGGCTGCGGCCTCGGCATCGATCAGTTGCTTGATGCGGTGGCGCACCGCTTCGGCCGAATGCGCTTCGCCGCCGTGCGAAGCCGCGATCGCCGAGGTGAAGAAATATTTGAGCTCGAAGATGCCGCGGGTGGTCGCCATGTATTTGTTCGCGGTGACGCGCGACACCGTCGATTCATGCATGCTGATGGCTTCGGCGACGGTTTTGAGATTGAGCGGGCGCAAATGCTCGACGCCGCGAGCGAAGAAGCCGTCCTGTTGGCGCACGATCTCGTTTGCGACCTTGAGGATGGTGCGGGCGCGCTGATCGAGCGCGCGCACCAGCCAGGTGGCGCTCTGCAGACATTCGGCGAGATATGATTTGTCGGTATCGCGCCGCGCGGTGGCCGACACTTCGGAATAATAGCTCTGATTGACCAGCACCTTTGGCAAGGTGTCGGAATTGAGTTCGACGATCCAGCCGCCGTCCGGACCCGGCCGCACGAAAACATCAGGCACGATCGGCTGCACGATCGCCGAACCGAAAGCCAACCCCGGCTTGGGATTGAGGTGGCGAATCTCGCTGATCATGTCGGCGAGATCCTCGTCGCTGACGCCGCAGACTTTCTTCAACGCGGCGAAATCGCGTTTGGCCAACAGATCGAGGCGCATCAGTAGGGCCTCCATCGCCGGGTCGAAGCGGTTGCGCTCCTTGAGTTGCAGCCGCAGGCATTCCGCGAGGTCGCGCGCGCATATTCCGGGCGGATCGAAGCTCTGCAAGATCGCAAGCACCGCTTCGACTTCCTTGACGGTGGTGCCGAGCTTTTCCGCGACCGATTCCAGATCGCCGGCGAGATAACCGGCCTCGTCAACGAGGTCGATCAGATATTGTCCAATCATCCGCCGCGGCGGCGCGGCAACGGCAAGCGTGAGCTGTTCGCGCAGCCAATCGGCGAGCGTGGTTTCGGCGGGAACGAATGCCTCGAGATTGTATTCGCCGTCGTCGCGGCCGCCGGCGCCGACCGTCGCCCATTCCGAATATCCGGCCGGGCCCTCGGCCGCCGTGCGGGCCGGCGCCGCCGCCTCGGCATGATCGGGGAAGCTGTCTTCGACGCGGGTATCGAGCGGCTCCTCGATCGGGGCCGCCGGCTCGCTTTCGTTGGTGCCCCACGCCTCGCTGTCGGCGACCGGCTTATCGGCCGTCGCCGCGCCGTTCAACTCGCCCGCCGGGGCCTCGTCCTCGGCGCCACGGTCGAGCAGCGGATTGCGCTCGAGCTCGGCTTCTACATACGCCACCAGATCGAGATTGGAGAGTTGCAAGAGCTTGATCGCCTGCATCAACTGCGGCGTCATCACCAGCGCTTGGCTCTGGCGGATTTGGAGTTGCTGCGAAAGTGCCATTGATACCCGGAGAAAAACTGGTCCGATTCTTGCTTGTTGTCCTACAGCAATTCAATGGCCTTGTCGTCAATCGATTTCGCCAAAAGGCTAAAGCTGAAATTGCTCGCCTAAATAGAGCCGCCGCACGTCAGGGTTGTTGACGATATCGTCGGCCCGACCCTCCATCAGCACCTCGCCGGAATAAATGATGTAGGCGCGATCGGTCAGGCCCAGCGTCTCGCGGACGTTGTGGTCGGTGATGAGCACGCCGATGCCGCGGTTGGTCAGATGCCGGACCAGCGATTGGATGTCGCCGACGGCGATGGGATCGATGCCGGCGAAAGGCTCGTCGAGCAGCATGTAATTCGGCCGCGTCGCCAGCGAACGGGCGATCTCGACGCGGCGGCGTTCGCCGCCGGACAACGCGATCGCCGGCGTCTTGCGCAACCGCGCGATGTTGAACTCTTCCAGCAGCCCATTGAGATCGCGCTCGCGCCGCTTGGCGTCGGGTTCGACGACTTCCAGCACGGCGCGGATATTTTCCTCGACGTTGAGGCCGCGGAAGATCGACGCTTCCTGCGGCAGATAGCCGATGCCGAGGCGGGCACGCTGATACATCGGCAAGGCCGTCACATTGTGGCCGTCGAGTTCCACGCGTCCTTTGTCGGCCTTGATCAGTCCGGTGACCATGTAGAAGACCGTGGTCTTGCCGGCCCCATTAGGGCCGAGCAGGCCTACGGCTTCGCCACGGCGGACGTACAGGCTGACGCCCTTGACGACCTTGCGGCCGACAAAGCTTTTCTCGATGCCATGGACGGCGAGGACGCCCTTGCGGTCGAGCGCCACTGCGCCGTTGCCGTCGGAGCGGCGGCGCGGACGCACCGGCGGTGGCGCCGCCGCGCTTTCGGGCGGAATTTGGCGCGGCGGCAGGGTCTCCGGCGGCGGCGGGGGCTGAGGTTGCCGTTGCGGCTGAGGCTGCCGCTCCGCTACCGGTTCCGGCGGTGGCGGCGGACGGCGGCGGCGCGGCGGCGGCGGCTTGCCGCGCGCTTTTCTCTCTGCCGCCGGCAGGCTTGCGATGTCGAGGTATGTGCCGTTGATCGCGCCGCCCATACTGGCAAGGTCGATCGCCTCATCCTCGCCGGCAACCGCGGCGCGCAAGGCCCCGCTGCGGGACCGGCGAAAATACGAGAAGAAATCGCGCACGCGTCAGCCCTCGGCAGCCTTTAGTCGCATCGCCGCAAATGCCCCCTGTGAAGCGGCCAGCTTAGCCGATTTCGCGCAACGAAACTGCCGCACGCGCTTAATTTGGGCGGTTCGGCGCAACCGACATGAAATTCGACGAGCCGCCGCTGCCGCCTTTGCCGGGCTGAATGAGCGCGCGCACGCGACCCTGGCCCTGGCTCGTCGCGTTCGAACTCGATATGCGCGTCCCCGGTTATGGTGTCGACTACCACGCGGTCGCCATGCAGGACGTTCTTGCCCTGACTGACGACGACGTTGCCAGTGAGCGTGATGGTCTTTTTCTTGAGGTCGTAGACGCCGAGATCGCCGCTGGCGTTCTGGTCCTTGGAGATGACGGTGACGCCGCCACGTGCCTCGATCCGGCGGATGTCCCGCGCACCCTGCGGCATCGCCGCGCCCTGCGGCGTGTTCGCGGCCACGATCTGGCCGGAGGCGTGTTGGGAACCATGTTCGGGGCCGTGCTCGCTGCCGTGTTCGGCGCCGTAGAAGACAACAAGCGATTGGCATTTGATGGTCGTGTCACCCTGCACGACCTGCACGTCCCCGGCGAACGTCGCGGTCTTGCTCTTGTCGCGCACTTCGAGCGTCGCGGCTTCGATCTGAATCGGTTGATCGGAGTTTTGCTCTTTCAGCAGTCCCGAGGCTGGACCGTTGGCGCCCGCGCGCGGGCCCTGCGCCCACACAGCCGCGGGAGCCCCGAGAGCCAATGCCATCGTTATTGCCAGCAGCCGAAAGCGAACCGTCATCGATCGCTCGCTTGCGTGAACCGGTCGGGATTGACGGTCATCGCTACGCCGCCGCCGAAACGAATGATGCCGCCGCTGTCGAGCACCTCCATCCGCTTGGCGTTGATCACGCCGTTCGTGAGCTTCACCCAAACCGGCTTCTCCGACAGCACAGTGCCCTTGTGAACGTCGACCGTCGCCTCGCTCAAGCGGGCCTCGTATCCGGTCGAGGAGACAAGATGAATGTTGTCGAGCAGCGTGAGCATCTCGCTCTTCATATCGTACCTGCCGTTATCGGCGGTGATGTTGACCATGCTCTTGTCTTCCATCTCGATCTTGGCGCGGATCTGGTGCAACTCCATCAAGTCGGGCTTGGTGATGTCCTGCTCGGCGGAATTCGCCGTGAAGTCGTACGGCCGGGAATCGATCGTGTAGCCGGTCAGGCGCGGCTGCTGCATCGTGACCTTAGTGCCTTTGATCACAAGCTGGCCGAGATCGCCGGGCAAGCGAAAGCTGCCGACGGTAGGCATATAATTCGCCACCACGACCATGATCAACGCCGCCGCAATCACGGCCGGCACGCCGAGGCGCAGCCACCGCACAAGGCGGCTGTGCCGCATCGCGGCGCGATAAATCCGCTCGGCGTCACCGCGCGACGTCGTCGAAAATCCGGCTCGCCTCGCGCCGTCGGCAGGATACGCGCTGGTCAGCTGTCGGCCCCTTAAATACGCCGACCCCGATTCGGGTGGCGGACCGTTTTACGTTTCCGGTGCCACATTGTCGCCTGGGAATGTGGCCTGGACCGGGCGGCCTGCCGCCGGATTGTCATCCGATAGACCTATGCCAACGACGTGCTGGCCCGTTCAGCCACTTCTGGAGAATCCAGGACGCGGGCCCAAGCGCGATTTTGTCGCACCGCCGCCGTCGTTCTGGAAGCGGCCGTTCAAAAACCCGCTGTTCAGGCAGCCGCCGTTCAGGGGCCACTGTTCAAGAATGAGCAAAAATATCTTCGCCGGCAAAGCCGGCGAGATCGAGCCGCACTCGTCCAGGCAAGAAACGGAAACAGGCCGCGGCCAAATCGTCGCGTCCCTCGCGCGCCAGCATGGTGTCGAGCCGCTCTTTTAGCGCATGCAGGTAAAGGACGTCGGCTGCGGCATAGGATACCTGAGCGTCGCTCAATTCCGCCGCGCCCCAATCGGACGATTGCTGCTGCTTCGAGAGCTCGTGCCCGAGCAGTTCGCGCACCAGATCCTTCAGCCCGTGTTTGTCGGTGTAGGTGCGCGCCAGCCGCGAGGCGATCTTGGTGCAATAGACCGGTTCAGCCATCACACCGAATGCGTTGCATAAGACGCCGAGGTCGAAGCGCGCGAAGTGGAAAATCTTCACCAGCCCGGTATCGGTAAGCAGTCGCTTGAGATTGGGCGCCTCGGCCGCATGCGCCGGAATCTGCACCACGTCGGACGAGCCATCGCCGGGCGACAGCTGAACGACGCACAGCCGGTCACGGCCGAGCGAAAGCCCCATGGTCTCGGTGTCGATCGCCACCGCACCCGAAACGGCTTTGGTATAGCGCGAAAGGTCCGGCAGGTCGCCGCGATGCAGGCGGGTGGTCATGTGCAGATGCAGTATCGCAACGCGCTTGGCGCGTCAAAATGAGCCGCGTGCGGCCGCCGATTTCGCCGTGGACAAGCCGGTAAGCTCGAGGCTCAGCGCCTTGAGCCGGTGGCGCGCCGGGCCGTCATAGGCCTGTTCGCTGGCGCGCGCCTGCTGTTGGCCGTTGAAATAAAGCCCGCTGCGTCCTTCCAGCTCGGGCGAAGCCGCGAGCTTGAGGATGGCATCGGCGCCTTCCGCCACGGTGCTCCTGGGCGAGCCGAACTCGCGTACCATCTTGGTGTCCATGAACGTCGCCGGGTGGAGGGCAGTGACCGTCACGCCGGCGCCAACGAGCTCGGCCGCAAGATCGAAAGTGAAGAGAATCTGCGCAAGCTTGCTCTGGCGATAAGCGCGCATGCCGCTGTAGTCTTTGGTCAGCATCACGTCATCGAAATCGATCGCCTGCTGGCCGAGCGACGAGACGTTGACGATGCGCGCCGGCGCGCTTTTCTTGAGCAGCGGCAGCAGGAGATGTGTGAGCAGAAAACCGGACAGATAATTCACGGCAAAGCGCAGCTCGTAGCCGTCGGCGCTGGTCGCCCGCGTCCCTTTCGGCCCGCCGCTGCCGATGCCGGCATTGTTGACGAGAAGATCGAGCCGCTCGGTCGCCTTGCGCACCGCGTCGGCGAGGCGCCGCACTTCGGACAGCGACGATAAATCCGCCTCGATGAACTCCGCGGCGCCGCCGGATTCTTTGATCGTGGCGACGACCGCCGCGCCGCGCGCCCGGTCGCGGCCATGCACCAGGACGCGCCAGCCGGTTTTGCCCAGCCGTTCCGCCACCATGCGGCCGACGCCATCGGTCGAGCCCGTGATCAGCGTCGTTTTTGCATCCGCTTTCGCCATCGCCGCACCTCGCTTACGCAGCATGTAGGATGGAATGAAGTCCTTCAAACCGGGGCGTAAGGCCCGTTCTAGATGATCACTCCGACAACAGCTCGGGCCGAAATTTGGCCCGCCGGCTGACGATCTTTCCGGCGATGATGAATACGCCGTCGCCGGTATAATGCAGCGTCCGGGGATATTTCGGCGATGTCGCCACGCGCGCCTTGACGATCTCGAATACAAAAAAGTTGTATTTGTCGATCAGCGCGTCGTCCGCGAGCCGGCATTCGAAGTCCGCATAACACTCTCGGATAACCGGCGCGTGGACCCGCCGCGCCTTTTCCGGCGTAAGCTCGAATGCCGCGAACTTGTCGATCTCCGCGCCGGACGAATTGCCGATACCGACCACCTTGTCGATCAGCGCGACGGTCGGCACGTTGATCACGCATTCACCGCTGCGCCTGATCAAGCCGAAGCTGTGATTGCTCTGCGCGATGACGCAACCGACCAGCGACGGCGTGAACTCCATCACCGTATGCCAGCCCATTGTCATGATGTTCCGGCTGGTGCCGAATGCCGAGCTGACCAGGACGATCGGACCGGGCTCCAAATAGCGCCGGGCGCGCTCCACCGGGAGATCGACCTTATGGTAGTGCCTCGCCAATCGGCTGCCTCGCCGCCGCGGTCAGAACCAGAGCGCCGGGCCTGCGCAATTTCCGCCGGCCGCCAACCGATGCCTCAGGAATGAGAAGTGGTGCCCAGGAGAGGACTCGAACCTCCACGCCTCGCGGCGCTAGTACCTGAAACTAGTGCGTCTACCAATTCCGCCACCTGGGCATTGCGGGCGATAGGTAGAAAGCGGTCATGCCCTTGTCAATCGAGCGTGCTTTGCCTCTATATAGCGCGATCACGATCCTGCATTTGCCGACGGCGATGGCTTTGAAAAATAGTTACAACACATTGATCACCGTGTTCGGCGGCTCAGGTTTCCTCGGCCGCCACGTGGTGCGCGCACTCGCCAATCGCGGGTACCTGATCCGTGTGGCGGTGCGCCGCCCGGAGCTGGCTGGGTACTTGCAGCCGCTCGGGCGCGTCGGCCAGATCCATGCGGTGCAGGCTAACCTGCGTTTTCCGCAGTCGGTCGAAGGGGCGGTGCGCGACGCGGCCGTCGTCATCAATCTGGTCGGCATTCTGTACGAGAAGGGCCGGCAGCGCTTCGAGGCTGTGCAGGCGCTCGGCGCGGAAGCCGTAGCGAGCGCCGCGGTGGGCGCGGGCGCGCGGCTGATCCACGTCTCGGCCATCGGCGCCGACGAGAATTCGCCGTCGCTCTATGCGCGCTCGAAAGCCGAGGGCGAACGGCTGGTGTTGGCGCTGGCGCCGCAAGCCGTCATCATGCGGCCGTCGGTCGTGTTCGGTCCCGAGGACGACTTCTTCAACCGCTTCGCCGCGCTGGCGCGCATGTCGCCGGCGCTGCCGTTGCCGGGCGGCGGTCACACCCGGTTTCAGCCGGTGTTTGCCGGCGACGTCGGCGAAGCGATCGCCACATTGGTCGACCAGCGGGCCGACGGCGAGGCCAAGGCCGGCGCAATCTACGAGCTCGGCGGCCCGGAGGTGCGCACCTTCAAGGAGCTGATGGCGTTCACGCTTGCCACCATCGAACGCCGCCGCCTGCTGGTGCCGGTGCCGTTTGCGCTCTTGAAGCTGCAGGCGGCGATTCTGCAATTCCTGCCGAAGCCACCGATCACGCCCGACCAGGTCGAGCTTTTCAAGAGCGACAACGTGGTATCGGCGGCCGCGCGTGAGCAAGGCCGCACGCTCGAAGGATTAGGTTTCGTGCCCGAATCGATCGGCGCGATCGTGCCGGATTATCTGTGGCGCTTCCGCAAGACCGGCCAATTTCGCAGCCGCACGGCATAGAGCAAAGATCACGCTTTGCGTGAGACGACGGATCACGACTCGTATTTGAACGAGAGCGCAACGCGGGTCCGGAACGCCGTGACCTTTCCGTCCTCCACCTTCATGTCCATCTTGATGACTTCGGCCACGCGCAAATCGCGCAGCGAGCTTGCCGCCGTGGCAACCGCGATGCGGCCAGCATCCTCCCATGATTTCTCGCTGACGCCGACCACATCGATAATGCGATAAACGCTATCCGATTGCTTCTTCGCCATTGGATCGATCCTTTTTGAGCCATAACGAACGCACGCGATCAAATGTCATCACGGCGGTCGGCTCAAGCTTAGATCATGGCGCCTTGCCCCGTCGATAATCTTGCCGCCCGCCGGACCAAGGCGGCCTTGACCGACGGACTGGCCCGGCGGGAAGATGACGTTTGCGAAGGCGGCGTCATCCCGCACCGCACACAGGCGAATTCGAAAATGCCGGGCAAACGTGTGCAGTTCGACGAAGACTCCTGGCGGCAGCTCGACCTGCTCGGCCACGATCAGATGAAGGATTTTCAGGAACTGGCCGACGAGGCGTTCCGCGACCTGTTGAAGAAATACGGCCGGCCGGTCGATCTCAAAGACGCATTGCGGCGAAGCGCCGGGGTAACCGCCACCGTCCACCAGTTCAAGCCGGTCAAAGCAAAAAAGCCGCGGCGGAAATAGCGCCGGCGGCACTGACGCTTCCGCGCGGGGACGGATCCGATCGACGAAACCCAAAAACAAGACCGGCTTTCAGGCCGATCCATTCGGCGCGCTGAAATCGGCACCGGCGACGCTGGCGCGCAACGCCGCTCAAGCAAACCGTTCGCGCGCCCGCGCGCGGGCTTTCATCGCCTCTACTTCGCGGTCGCGCGCCGGACCGGCAGTTTCAAGCGACGCCAGCAAGCGACGCGCCGACGCCGCGACCTCGTCGACCGCGAGGTTGAACGCGGCCTCGTTGGCGCGGGACGGCTTGGCGAAGCCCGAGAGCTTGCGCACGAATTGCAGCGCCGAGGCGCGGATTTCCTCTTCCGTGGCCGGCGGCTCGAAATTAAACAGCGTGCGAATGTTACGGCACATTGTGCTCCTCCTGATATAATCGGCGCTGGACTATGATCCGGAAAAAAGCCTGCCCCGCACTCGATGCAGGGTGGAAGCTGGTTTTCCGGAAAGATCATGCTGCCACGAAGATGTTAGAGCGCCGGTGTCAGCCGTTCCCGCCGAGCCTATCACTTTTGCAGTCGATGACGACACGCGCGTTTCCGGCTTGCTGCAGACGCCGCCGGCGGCACGCGCCCTCTACGTGCTCGCGCACGGCGCCGGCGCCGGGATGAATCATCCCTTCATGGCCGCGGTCGCGGCGGAGCTTGCGCTGCGGGGCGTCGCCAGCTTGCGCTACCAGTTTCCGTACATGGAACGCGGCGCCAAGCGGCCCGATCAGCCGGACGTGGCGCACGCGACCGTGCGCGCCGCGGTAGCGGCGGCATCGCGCAGGCGGCCGCAAGTTCCGCTCATCGCCGGCGGCAAATCCTTCGGCGGCCGCATGACGTCGCAGGCGCAAGCGAAAGCGCCGCTGCCGGGGCTGCGCGGTTTGGCATTCCTCGGCTTTCCGCTGCACCCGGCGGGAAAGCCGTCGCAGGACCGCGCCGCGCATCTGTTCGATGTGCAGATTCCGATGCTGTTCCTGCAGGGCACCCGCGATACGCTCGCCGCGATGGACCAGATCGAGCCGCTGTGCGCCGCGCTTGGCGCGCGCGCGACGCTGAAGCTGTTCCAGGACGCCGATCATTCCTTCCACGTGCCGGCGCGAAGCGGCCGCACGGATGCGCAAATCCGCGCGCAAATGCTTGATGCGCTCGCCGCCTGGATCAGCGGCGTGATCTAGTATTTTTGCGGCGCACGATCTTTTCGGAAGGCCGGCTTTCACCCCGGATCAATTCCGGGTCAAGGCCGATCATGCCGTCTCGGATTAAATCCTAGAGCCCCAGCGCCAGCGCAATAAGGCCCGCCGCGCCGACCACAAAACGCCAGCCGACGAACAGCGTAAACCCGTGGCGCGAGACATAGCCGAGAAACGTCTTCACCACGAACCACGCGCAGATGAAAGATACCACGAAGCCCACGGCGACGAGTGCGGCGTTGCCGTGGCTCATCTGCCCGTGGTTCTTGTAGAGATCGTAGGCGAAAGCGCCCGCCATGGTCGGCATGGCGAGCCAGAACGAGAACTCGGCGGCGGCGCGACGGTCGGCGCCAAGCAGCATCGCCGCGACAATCGTGGCGCCTGACCGCGATACGCCGGGGATCATGGACACGCACTGCGCCAGCCCGATGATGAAATACATCGGCAGCGTGAAGCGGGTCGCTTCATGATAGCGCGGCTTGAGATCGAGCCGATCGACGAACAACAGCACCACGCCGCCGACGATCAGCGCTACGCACACGATCCACGGATTGAACAGCACATCCTTGATGAATTTGTAGGCCGTCGCGCCGATCACCGCCGCCGGCAGAAAGGCTACCAGCACTCCGATGATGAAGCGTCTCGCCTGTGGATCGTTGAACATGCCGGTGAAAAGCTGCCACAATCGCGCGGCATAGATCGACAGCAGCGCCAGAATCGCGCCGAACTGAATCAAGACCGCAAAGCTTTTGCCGAAACCCTCGTCGCTAAAGCCGAAGAACTGCTGCATGAGCAGCAGGTGGCCGGTCGAGGACACCGGGATGAACTCAGTCAGACCCTCGACCAAGCCGAGGATGATCGCCTTGATGAAGTCGATGGTCATTAGGTGAACTCCGCGGCGGGACGAGAAAATGCGGTCCGTATGGCGTTAGCAGAACGATTTGTCCGGGTTGTGGCTGGTGTCCCGGTTTCCCGAAGTTCGCAAACACCGGCCCCCTCGCCTGCGAACTTCGGAATCAAAGGAATGTTAGCAAATTTATGGTCTGTGGTGCTGTCTTCGGAGCGAAGTTCCCGTGCGATGTGCCGGTCAATTGTAAGGACTTCAAAGCCACCGCACCAGCGCATGACCGCCAAAAGCGCAAGCCGGTTTTCCGCCAAGATTGCTTCGCTTATAAGAGAATGATTCGGAGCCGGGGCGACCATATCTCCACAACCGCCACAACCGCGTTTGCGCGCGCGCCCGCAATGACATGCTGACGCTGATTCATCATCCGTCTTGTCCGCATTCCCGTTTCGTGCGGCTTATTCTCGACGAGCTTGGGCTCCCTGCCCGGCTGGTCGAGGAACGGCCCTGGGAGCGGCGCGAGGAGTTCCTCATCCTCAACCCGGCCGGAACCACGCCGGTCCTGGTGGATGAAGGCGTGCCGCCGGTTCCCGGAGCCGGCATCATTGCCGAATACCTCAACGAGGTGTACGGCCCGCCCGCCTCCCAAACGCGGCTGATGCCGAGCGAACCAAGCGAGCGCATCGAGATTCGCCGCTTGATGAGCTGGTTCAACGACAAGTTCTTCGCCGAAGCGAGCGGGCCGTTGGTGATGGAACGCGTCTACAAGCGTTATATTGCCGCCAGCCAAGGTGGCGGCGCTCCGGATACCGAAATCATGCGCGCGGCACGCGGCAATATTAGGTACCATCTGGCCTATATCGGCTGGCTTGTTCGCAAGCGCGACTGGCTGGCCGGCGACAGCCTGACTTATGCCGATCTCAGCGCGGCGGCGCATTTGTCCGCTGTCGATTATCTGGGCGATGTGCCGTGGGACGAAGACGACAGCGCCAAGGCCTGGTACGCGAGGATCAAATCACGCCCCTCGTTCCGCACGCTGCTCGGCGAGACGTTGCCCGGCCTGCCGCCGGCGCCGAGCTACGCCAATCTCGATTTCTGACGCCGCAAGCGGCGGCCGCGCTCAAAACGGCGCTGGCCGCGGCGGCGCGCGCGCAAGGCTTCGACGCAATCGGCGTGGCGCGGCCCGACGCCATTCCGCGCGCGGCGGCCCGATTGCGGGAATTTCTCGCCGACGGCGGCCACGGCGATATGGACTGGATGGCGCGGAATTCCGAGCGGCGCGGCGACCCGCTTCAGATGTGGCCGCAAGTGCGCTCGGTCATCATGCTCGGGCTGAATTACGGACCGCATGATGATCCGCTGGCGATCCTGAAAGAGCGCACGCGCGGCGCCATTTCGGTCTATGCCCGGGGCGACGACTATCACGAGGTAATCAAACTGCGGCTCAAAAATCTCGGACGCTGGCTGATCGAACGCGCCGGCGGCGACATCAAAGTCTTTGTCGATACCGCGGCGGTGATGGAAAAGCCTCTCGCGGCGGCGGCCGGCCTCGGCTGGCAGGGCAAGCACACCAATCTGGTTTCACGCCAGCTCGGCTCGTGGCTGTTCCTCGGCGCCATCTTCACGACGCTCGATCTGCCGCCGGATGCCGCCGAAGATGACCATTGCGGCTCCTGCCAGGCCTGCCTCGACGTTTGCCCAACCGCCGCATTTCCCGCGCCTTATCGCCTCGACGCGCGGCGCTGCATCTCCTACCTCACCATCGAGCACAAGGGCCCGATCCCGCGTGCGCTGCGGCCGCTGATCGGCAACCGCATCTGCGGTTGCGACGACTGTCTGGCGGTTTGCCCGTGGAACAAATTCGCGCAGGCCGGCCACGAGACGCGCCTTGCGGCGCGGGCCGCTTTGCGGACGCCGGCGCTAGCCGAACTTGCCGTTCTCGACGATGCCGGCTTCCGCTCGCTGTTCGCCAAAAGCGCGGTCAAGCGCATCGGTCGCGAGCGCTTCCTGCGCAATGTGCTGATCGCCATCGGCAATTCGCAGGACGCCGCACTCGGCGACGCAGCCGCGCGATTGCTGGACGACGCCTCGCCGCTCCTTCGCGGCGCCGCGGTATGGGCGCTCGGCCGGCTCGATCGCCAACGGCTGACCGGCTGCGCCGCGACGCGGCGCAAGGCCGAATCCGATCCCGAGGTCGCGGCGGAATGGGACGCCGCGTTACCGGGCCCTGAATAATGTCCACACTGTTGTGCTTCGGGCTCGGTTATTCGGCGGAGCATTTTGTCGGCATGTTCGGCGGCCGTTTCGCGCGCATCATCGGTACGTCGCGCAGCGCCGAGCGCGCCGCGGCGCTGAACGGGCGCTTTGCCGGTTGCCTCAAAATGCTGCCCTTCGACGGAGTTACGCCGACGCCGGAACTCCAAGGCGCGATTGGGGAAGCCGATGCGGCGCTGATCTCGATTCCGCAGACGGAAACCGGCGATCCTGTGCTCGCGGCCTTTGGCGATACGTTGGTAGGAGCGAACCGGCTGCGATCGATCGTTTACCTCTCGACGGTCGGCGTTTACGGCGACCAGGCGGGCGGCTGGGTCGACGAGGCGACGCCGCCGCAGCCGGACGCCGCGCGCGGGCGCGACCGGCTCGACGCCGAGCGTAGCTGGCAACAGCTCGGCGTCCGGTCGCGGGCCGCGGTCGCGATCCTTCGCCTCGCCGGCATTTACGGGCCGGGCCGAAACGCGCTGGTACAGATCACGCACGGCCTCGCGCGTCGCATCGTCAAACCCGGCCAAGTGTTCAACCGCATCCATGTCGGCGACATCGCGCAAGCAATCGAAGCGGCATTGGCTCGCAAGGCATCCGGAATCTTCAACGTCGCCGACGACGAGCCGAGCCCGCCAGGCGATCCAATCGTTTTCGCGGCCCGTCTTTTGGGCTGCGAGCCGCCGCCGGAAATCTCGTTCGAACAAGCCGCGCCGAGCCTGTCGCCGCTGGCCTTGAGTTTTTGGCAGGACTGCCGGCGCGTGAAGAACGACAGGCTCAAGCGCGAACTCGGCGTGAGTTTGCTGTATCCGACATACCGCGAAGGCCTGCGCGCGCTCGTCGATGCGCGCTGATGCGCCTGACGCAAATCGCGTCGGCCGGTGGTAGCCCGAGCTGGCGGCAATCAGTCGACCGGACGCCATAAACCGAGGCCCGACTGCGAGCGGATCAACGTCCGAACTTGCGCTTCGGCAGCGGACACCAGAACCGGCTGGGGGACGTTGCGATGGCGCGCCATGGTCCAGACGACCTTAAAGCCCTGAATGGGAGACGCCGACAGCGAGCCGCGCGCTCGCTGAGTGTACGACGCGCAACCCGGAAGCACCGTATATCCGGCGCCCTTTTCAACGAGGGACAATATCGTGGACGGAGTGTTGATTTCGGCGATGACCTTCAGCTGAAATCTATGACGCCTGCCGGCTTCCTCAATTTTCCGGCGTAAAAAATTCGAACGCCGCGGCAGGATAAGCGGAAGGTCCGCGAGCGCCTTCCAGGAAACCGCCTTTCCGCTGACTTTCGCGTCGCCCCGGGGACCGTGGAGAAATATTTGCTCATTGGCAACGGGCCGGGTCTCGAGAGTTTTTGATCGAATGTCGCTACTGATCAACAGCGCGACGTCCAGTCGTCCCAACGACACCTCGAATTCCAATTCGTCGGAAATGCCTTCATGTATCGACAGTTGCGCTCTTGGAAACGCACGAGCAAACCATGCGGCAAGCGGGCGCGTGATAAATTCCGTCATCACCACCGGCAAGCCGACGGCAACCCGGCCGCTCGGCGATAACTCGCGGCCGCGGATGTCGGAAACGATTCCGTCGACCTGCCGGAGAATATTTGCAGCCGCAATTTGGAATTGCGTGCCGGCATCCGTAAGTCGAACGCCACTGCGGCTGCGAGTAAACAGCTTCGCGCCCAATTCGTCTTCGAGGTTGCTCAATATCCTGCTGAGACTCGGCTGAGAAAGCCCCAAGGCTTCGCTGGCGCGCGTTATGTTCCTAAATTCGGCGGTCATCAGGAATGCCCGGATCGCCGAGAGCGGAGATGCCAGCAGCCTGTCTTCCATTCGGAAAACGTATCATGACTATAGCTGCCATGCACTAGCCGGTCATATGCCCCGCACGTATATCGGCGTGGGTCGTCTAATGGTGTCTGAGCCGCGCCGCTTTGCGAGCGGGAGAGGCGACGAAACGGTGGAGTGGAATCCAATGAGCGAAATGCCTGAAATCGGCGGACGGCAGCCGATGCCGATTAAAGTTGAGGCCGGCAAGAGCTACTGGTGGTGTGCCTGTGGGCGCTCGAAGTCGCAGCCATTCTGCGATGGTTCGCACCAGGTCACCGGCTTCAAGCCGTTAGAATTCAAAGCCATGAGCGCCGCGGAAGTCTGGTTCTGCGCTTGCAAGCGCTCGGCGAAAAAACCGATGTGCGACGGCAGCCATAAGAGCCTGTAGGAACGAGACGCCAACCGACCAAAACCAGGGAGCCAACAATGTCCACGCCGCGACTTCGCCCTCTCTCAAAAGAGGAAGCTACGGGAACGCAACGCCTGCTTATCGAGAGCGCGGAACACAACGGAGCACCAGATCCGCTCTGCGCGCGAATCTATGCGCGAACCGAGGTTGGGCGCAATTGGCTGCGCCAATGGAACGAACTTCTCAATGGCGGCATCCTTCCGGTCGCCCTGAAGGAGATGTGCCGCGTGCTCATCTCGACGAAGCACGGCTGCGGGTATTGCTCCACGGTGAGGGCGCGCATCGCATATGAGGACGGCCTGACGGAGGAGAAGCTCATGGCGACCATGGATTTCGAATCCAGCCCGCTTTTCGACGAACGCGAGCGAGCCGCGCTGCACTTCGCCACGCTATTTAAGCAGAGCGACGATGCCATCGACAACGACGACGTGTACATCGAACTCAAGAAGCATTTCTCCGAAGAGGAGATCATCGAGTTGGCGCTGCTCTGCGCCGAGACTGACGGCGTCGGAAAGTTTGCCAGATCGCTGCGGATGAGAACGTGGGAGGAGGCATGCGCCATCCAACCGCTTTTGCGCGCGAGACCGGCGACGACGGCCGCCATCCAGGCCGCGGAATGACGCGACCGCGGCTTTCCGGCCGGCAACAAAAACGACGGAGGGAAACATGATGAAGTTGGAGACGCGGTTCTTGATGACGCTTCAGCTGTTTGCCGACCCGCCTCCGGCCACACTGACGCGGACACCTGGCGGCGACCGGGAAATCATGCGTATTCAAGGCGGCGAATTCGTCGGCGACAAACTCCACGGACAGGTTCGACCGAATGGAGCGGACTGGATTCTCAACCGCCCCGACGGCACAACGGTGCTGGACGTGCGGATAACTCTCGAAACGGCCGATAACGAACTCATCTACTGTCAATATCGAGGGCTGCGGCATGGAAAGAAAGCAGCCCTGGAAGGAATCGCGCGAGGTGAAGTCGTCAGCGCATCCGACTATTACATGCGCACCTCACTGCAATTCGAGACCGGCTCCGAGAAATATTATTGGCTCAACAACATCATCGCGGTTGGCACCGGCGACAGAAAGCCCGCGGGTCCGCTCTATTACGTGTACGAAGTGGCTTAAGTGCAAAAGCTGGCGATCGCGCCGCCCACGGGTACCGGTGCCGCCGCCCGGTTGCCGATGCGCCACGCTCAATGCAAACTCGGGCCCTTGAGGAAGCGGTCGCGCTCGCTCGACTTGATGCGGAGTTCCATGGTCTCGCCGTCGCGATAGACCGTGATCGGCACTTCGACCCCGGCTTGGCCTTGCGCCCAGATGCGTCGGAACATGCCGGCGAGATCGCTCACTTCGGCGCCGGCAACCGCGAGCACGATGTCGCCGGTGCGCAGGTCGGCGCGCTTGGCCGGCCCGCGATCGGCTAGGCCGACGACGACGAGCCGGTTCTCCACTTCGGTGGCGTAGAAGCCGAGCCAGGGCCGCGACGGCGCATTACGGCGGCCGAATTTCAGAAGATCGTCGAAGATCGGTTTCAACAAGTCGATCGGCACCATCATGTTGATGTTCTGCGTGCCGCCTTTCTCGACGGCATGCTGCAGCTGCAGCGAACCGATACCGAGGAGATCGCCGGCGGGCCCGATCAGCGCCGTGCCGCCCCAATTGGGGTGCGCCGGCGCGGTGAAGATCGCCTCGTCGAGCACGTATTCCCAATAACCGGCGAATTCCTGCCTGGCGACAATGCGTGCGGCGACGGAGTGCTGCCGACCTCCGGCGCCGGCGACGACGATGCGTTCGCTTACGGTGGCGTTGGCCGACTGGCCCAATTCCAGCGCCGGCATGTCGAGCTTGGCGAGCGCCTGCACCAGGCCAAATCCGGTCTCCTGATCGTAGCCGAGCACGTGCCCTGGGACCGATCGGCCGTCGCTTAACGTCAGCCAGATGGTGTCGGCCTCGGTGATCAAATAGCCGATGGTCAGGATCAAGCCGTTGCCGCGGACGATGACACCGTTGCCGGCGCGTTCGGTGCCGAGCGTCTCGGCGGTGAACGCGTCCGCCGGCACGGTCGCGCGCAACGCCACCATGCTGGCCAAGGCGCGATCGAGATCATAGGAATAATCCTCCGGCTTCGGCTGCACGGAGGACGGCACCTTCCAATCGCTCACCGATGCCATCTGACGATTCCTTCGCTGCCAATTTGTAGCCGGGATGGGATGGCGGCGAAATCCGCAATTCGTGGCCTGTGCATGACGGTTATCATGACGGTTATTTGTTGAGTCGGAACCGGCCGATCAAGGCCGACGCCCGCCGCGCGCGCACAACGCTCAATCTTTCTTGTCGGCACCAGCGCTCTTGTCAGCGCTCACGCCCTTGTCGGCGCCTGCATTCTTGTCCGGATTCTTGTCCGGCGCGGCAGCCTCGAGCTCTTGGAGATGCTTTTCCATCTGCGGCAAGCTCTTCATGAGCTCGCATTTTTGCTTGTCGTCGGCGGCCTGTTGTTTGACCACCTCCCAGCGCTCTTTGGCGTCCTGCAGGCTCCAGGGCCGCTTCTTCTCCGGATTATAAACCTCCGCCTTCGCCAGATTTTCCAACGAGTGGAGGTATTCCTCCAGATTGAGAACGCGATCGCGGAGATGGAAGTAGAAGCCCTTGCCGTTGAGATCCTGGCAAAAACGCGCGCCCGTGCCGAGTTGCTCCCGCGCCATTTTGGCGTCGAAGATCTTGCCTTTGAGATCGTCGATAGCCTGGTTTTGCGCATGACCCGGCGCACACGGAACGAGGCCGAACACGGCCACGCCGAAAGCAAACAAGGCCACGCCTCTTGACCGTGCCGCCATACGAATCCCCGTTACCCGGGTGGGATTATGGTCCCAGGATTATGGTGCCGAAATTATGGTACCAGTTTACCCTACCGAATCGATAGGGCGACAACCCGGCAGAGACGGGTCGGGTTCGTTCACGAACGATTATCCATGAAATATTTCCGACAGCGCCTCGGCCCCTGCTTTGGGTACCGCCGGGCGGCGCTGCCTTGTTGCCGCCCCAACTGTTTCGCAAAACAGTTGAGTATTGGCGGGTGTTGGGGATTTCGTCGTGCGCCTCGGTATTGCTGTCATCGTCTTCTCAATTCTTGCCGGTTCAACCGCCGGCGCCATCGCTCAAACCTATCCCCAGTCGCCGGCCGGGGGATATTATCCGCCGCCGCCGCAGCCCTATGACGAAGGCGCCCCGGTGCCGCCGCAAAATGTCGGCGAGCCGGCGGCCGAACAGCCTTACGATCCGTCTTATGGACCGCGCCCGGCAGCCAGCTATTCGTCGGCCCAGGAGCCCTATTTCACGCGGGCGGGAGACGGCGGCCCACCGGCCCTGCCGTCCGTCGGCTGGGACCAAGCGCCGCGGCCACCGGCCGCCGTCAGTCGTTCCGGCGCACCCGCCGACGTAACGGGTTCGCTCCGCGATCCGTCGGTCACGGCGAGCGCGCCTGCGGCCGGCGGCGGAACCCGGATCGCGGCATTGCCGCCCGAAGATCAGCCGGAAACCGGGCCGGCGAAAGAACTGCCGCCGCAGTTTCGCCGCCAGCTGGTCGATTACGTCACCTCGGAGCCCGCCGGAACGATCATCATCGACACCGCCCATACCTATCTTTATCTGGTGCGCGGCGGCGGCAAAGCGCTGCGCTACGGCATCGGCGTCGGGCGCGAAGGTTTCACCTGGTCGGGCGGCGAACGCATCAGCCGCATGAGCGAGTGGCCGGACTGGCATCCGCCGAAAGAGATGATCGAGCGTCAGCCTTATCTGCCGCGCTTCATGGCCGGCGGCGACGGCAACCCGCTCGGTGCGCGCGCCCTTTATCTCGGCAACACGCTTTATCGTATTCACGGCACCAATCAGCCGTCGACCATCGGCCACTTCGTATCGTCTGGCTGCATCCGTCTGACCAACGCCGATGTCTCGGATCTTTACAGCCGCGTGAATCTCGGCACGCGCGTCGTCGTGTTGCCGGGGTCGCCGCCGCTGTCGGCATCGGCGCAAATCCCCGCGGCGCATTAAGCGGACGGCAGGCTCGGACGCGGCGCGATCGAAGTCGCAATTCGAACGTCGATTGCCCGCACGTCGGCCGGCAGAATTTTTAATGTTGGGATTTTGGCGACTCATCTAATGTCTCAGACTGATTCGTTCGGTCGTCGCAACGGCCGGCGCGAAACCACACAAACTTCGCGGTGATCTGGCCCTTGTGATGCGTGCTTGTTGGATCGCGCGCGGGCACTCAGCGAGGTCGAATGTTTCCCGATGTCCGCTTGCTGATAGCGGCGACGTTTGTTTCGGTCGTGGCGTTGATGTGCGGCTTCGGCGTGTTTGCCGCTTTCCACGTCAGCAATGAGCCGCTGGTGCGGTTGCCGCCGGCGGCGGCGCCGCAACGTTTCGCGGATGACGGCACGATGGCGCCCTTGGCGTTTGCCGCGACCGAGCCATTCGATCGCCGCTTTCGACTGACCGAGCCGCGGCCGCCCGGCGAGGCGGTGGCCTCGCTGTTGCAGATGCTGGAGCGTCGCCAAGGCGCCGACAAGGGCGCACAATCCGCGGTCGACCCCGCCGCGGCAACGCCGGACGACGACGCCATCGCCGCGGTCGTCACATCCGCGGCGCAGGATCAGTCCATCGACGTTGCGGCGACCGAAGCGGCGTCAACCGAAGTGGCGCCAGACGCCGCGCCAATCGAAACGCCACCAACCGAAGCGGCATCCCCCGAAGCAGCATCAACCGAAGCCGCACTGACTCCGGCCGACGCACCCGCGCCAGGCACAACGACGAGCGCCGCGACGCCAGCCGTCAGTGCGCAGCCGGCCGCAGCATCCGAGCCGGCCGCGGCACCAGCGGCAACGATCTCCGCGGAAATGCCCCCCGAATTGGCGGAAGAGCCACGGGCCGCCCAGCCGGATCTCCAGTCAGCGACCATCCCCAGCATCGTTGAGGGCGAGCCTCCCGCGGAGCAAGCGCCGCCGGTCGAGCCGGCTACGACGCAGGCCGAAATCACGCCGGCAAATGTGGCGGCGCCGCCGCAAGCTCCGAGCAGCACAGCACCGCACAAGAAGGCGGCGGACGCCGCCAAAAAGCCAAAACATAGACGCGCCGCAAGAAGCCGTCGCGCACCTAGAGTGGTTGCCACCGTCGCCGCCGCATCCGCTTGGCCACTGGCGCCCGCCAATTTCACGTCGCAACAGCCGAACTTTCAGACCGCGCCGCAGGTCCGACAACCGCAGGGCGTCCGGCGGCCGAAAGTCCGGCACGCCAAGATCGCCGCCAGAAAAATCAGGGTGTCGTATACGGCGAGCGGTGGTCCGCGCGTCGCCGTGCCAAATCACTAGACCATGATCCAATTCGACCGAATCCCGATCACGGTCCGGCCTTTGTCCCGGCCGCGTGATCTTCCCCAAGTCCCAGCTCCCGCCGTTTGGGATCGTGCTCCAAGCGAGGACGTGGGATTGACCGCCGTGCCGGCGACGCCCACCTGTCAGGCGTGAGCCCTTCAGAACCGCATACCCCCGCGCTGTCCGTCCTCGATCTTTCGCCCGTGACCACCGCCACACCGGGGTCGGCGGCGTTACGCAATTCGCTCGATCTCGCCAAGCTTGCCGACCGGCTCGGTTACAAACGCTACTGGCTCGCCGAACATCACAATCTCGCCAGCATCGCAAGCTCGGCGCCCGAAATCATGATCGGGCAGATCGCGGCGGCAACGCACCGGATCCGCGTCGGCTCGGGCGGCGTCATGCTGGTAAACCACGCTCCGCTCATGGTCGCCGAACGGTTCAAGGTGCTGGAGGCGCTGTTTCCGGGCCGCATCGACCTTGGGCTTGGGCGCGCGCCCGGGACCGATCCGGTGACGTCATACGCGCTGCGCCGCCGCCAGGATGCGCGCGACGGCGACGATTTCCTCGAGCGCTTTCAGGAATTGATCCTGCTGGAACGCGGCGGCTTTCCCGAGCAGCATCCGTTTCGCAGCGTGCAAGCCATTCCTGCCGACGTCGCGTTGCCGCCGGTCTGGCTGCTCGGCTCAAGCGGATACAGCGCCGAACTCGCCGCTACCGTCGGCATGGGTTTCGCCTTCGCGCACCATTTCGCCGAGCATGACGCGGCGAGCGCGATGCTGACCTACCGCGCCCATTTTAAACCCTCGGAGAGCTTGTCCGAGCCATCCGCGATCCTCGCCGTCGCGGCGATCGCAGCCGACACCGACGCCGAAGCGCAACGCATCGCGACGAGCACCGATCTGCACTTCGTGCGCCGCGCCAAGGGCGAATACCTGCCGCTCGAGTCTCCGGCCGAAGCCGCCGCCTACCCCTACACGGCGGCCGACCGCGAACGCATCGCGCGGCATCGCGAGCGCCTGATTGTCGGCAGCGCGGACAGCGTTAAGAACCGGTTGCTTGCGCTGAGCGAAGCAACGCGCGCCGACGAATTAATGATAACCACCATGGCTTATGACCACGATGCGCGGCGGCGCTCCTATGAATTGCTGGCGCGAGCTTTCGCGACCGCGGCGCCGGATCTAGCTTTAAGCTCTGCAACCTGACCGCAAGCCCCGCAACCGGACCGCAACTTTCGCATGCCGCGAGCGTTATTAATCTGTCTTGCACCTACGTTAGTCCAGAATACCGTCATGTCGCGTTTTTATCGACGCCGCGCTAGGCGCGCCTGCCTCGGCGCGCTCTGCGCTTTACCGCTTATCGGAGCGTTCGTGCTGGTCGCCTGGCCGGCCGACGCTCGGCCCCGCGCGGCATTGGCACTTGAGCACGGACAGATGGAGCGCACGAACCGGGAGCACGCGAACCGCGAGCACGCGAACCGGGAGCCGTTCGGACCTATTCCGAGAGGACCGGTGCAGATCATCATCGCCATCGATCAGCAGAAGCTTCACCTCTATAGCGACGGCGCGCATGTAACCGACACGCTGGTCGCGACCGGAGTGCCGACCCATCCGACGCCGCTCGGCATTTTCGACGTCATCCAGAAGAGCCGCTTCCATCGCTCCAACATCTACAGCAATGCGCCGATGCCCTACATGCAGCGCATCACCTGGTCCGGCGTGGCGCTGCACGAGGGCGTCGGCGTCGGGCACCGGGCCTCGCATGGCTGCGTGCGCATGCCGCGGGAATTCGCGATCCGACTGTGGGCCCTGACCAGATTAGGCGCGGAAGTCGTGATCGCCGACCCGGAGCTGCGGCCGGAACCGATCACCGACGTGCATCTGTTCGTGCACAAGCAGCAACCGAAGCAGCCGAGCGCGCCGCCCCCAGTCGCATCAGCGCCGGACCCGGCCAAGCCTTTGATCGAGGCGCGAAGCGTCGAGAGCGGGAAGGCATCCGACGTCACGCGCGATTACGGCAAGGATCAAGTCAAGGACCCCGTCGATCCGGCACCTCCGAGCGCTGCCGCCGATCCGCCCGGACCGGCCGCGGACCAGGGAGCGCCGGCGCAACAGCAAATCGCGATGCAAGCGAGCGCCGCGGCGCCGGCCGAGGCTCCGGCGGCGACGCCGCCGGTACAGCCGATCGACACGCTGCGGACGCCTTCCAAGGCGCCGATTGCGATTTTCATCAGCCGCAAAGACAAAAAGATTTTCGTGCGGCAGAATTTCGCACCGCTGTTCAGCGCGCCGGTCATCATCGAGGATCCCGCGGAGCGCTGCGGCACCCACATCTTTACGGCGCTGGACTATTTGGATGACGGCTCGACCTTGCGTTGGAACGTCATCTCGCTGCCGGGCGAGCGGGCGGCGCCGGCGCGGCGCGGCGAATACGAAACGAAATACGACAAGTTTGTGCAATCGAGACGCCGGGATGAACGCGCCGCCAAGACCGCACCCGTTCCGCCGCCGCAAACTCCGCAACAGGCGCTCGCCCGTGTTACAATCCCGCCGGACGTCATCGAGCGGATTTCGGAATTGATCATTCCCGGCTCGTCCCTCATTGTCTCCGATCAAGGCCTCGGTGAGGAGACCGGCGAGGGCACGGATTTCATCGTCGTCAAACGCTGACCTGTCCGGTCATTTGATCGGAGCCCGCGCCGGTATATGCTAAACCGGTTTCGGGGAGAGCTTTTGTCAGTCGAAGGAGGATCGTCTTGGGTAAGCATTTCTCACTCGTTGCATCGGACAGTTTCAAACTCGGCGCCTATCGCGCCGACCCGAGCGGGGCGCCCAAGGGCGGCGTCGTCGTCATCCAGGAAATCTTTGGCGTCAATAGTCACATCCGGGCGGTTTGCGATCGCATCGCCGCGCAGGGTTATGTCGCCATCGCGCCTGCGATATTCGACCGGCAAACCCCGGGTTTCGAGTGCGGCTATTCGCCCGATGAGATCGCCAATGCGCGCAAATACGTCGCCAATCCCGATTGGGGCGGTATGATGCTCGACGTCCAGGCCGCCATCGACGAAGCCAAGAAAAGCGGTCCTGCCGCGATCGTAGGCTTTTGCCTGGGCGGTACGCTTGCGTTCCTCGCGGCGGCCAAGCTCAACGGCCTTTCCGCCGCGATCGGCTGGTATGGCGGCCAAATCGCCAAGAACGCCGACGAAAAGCCCAAAGTGCCGACGCAATTGCACTTCGGCGAGAAGGATGCCTCGATTCCGATGAGCGATATCGAGATCATCAAACAAAAGCGCGGCGGCGATTGCGAAATCTACGTTTACCCCGACGCGCAGCACGGCTTTAATTGCGAAGACCGCGGCAGCTACAACGAAGCGGCCGCCAATCTCGCCCGGGAACGCTCGACCGCGTTCTTGAACAAACATCTGAAGAAGTAAGACGACTGGAGACAGAGAGGGCGGACGAGGCATTTTGCGTCCGTCACTCTGTCGTCGTTTACCCGTCCCCGGTCAGAACCAGCGCTCTTGCACGTTGATGGTGTCGCCGGGCCGCAGCGGGAAAGTGAGCGGCACCGAGATGCGCATCGGGTGGCCATAGTAATTGCGATTGAGCGTGACGGTTTTGCGGAAAGCCCGCGCGCTGAATCCGCCGGCGATCGCCACCGCCGTCTCCGCGGTCATGTTGGCGACGTAGGGATATTGGCCCGGCTGGGTCACTTCGCCGAGAATGAAGAATGGCCGGTAGGCTTCGACCTCTACCGCCACGTGCGGCTCGCGGATGAAGCCGTCGCGCAGTTTGTCGCCGATCCGGGCCGCGAGTTGGTCGGTGGTCGCGCCGCGCGCCAGCACCGCCCCAATCAGTGGCATGTCAATGTAGCCGCCGGCGTCGACCGCATAGGAATTGGTCAGCCCATCCTGGCCGAATACCACGACGCGCAACCGATCGCCGGCGTCAAGCGTATAGCCCGACTGGATGGAAGGAGCCTGGAACCCGGCGTAGCCGTAAAGGCCGCCGTAAGGTGCGGGCGCGGCCGGCGGCACATAGGGGGCCGCATAACCGGGAGCGGCAACATAACTTGGAGCAGGAGCGGCAGCATAACCTGCAGCGGCGCCATATCCGGGGACGCCAGCATAACCCCGAGCGTAGGGCGCGCCCGCGCCGTAGACGACATTGTCGATGCCAGGCATTGCCGCCGACGGATAGCCCATGTAGGCGGCGGGCTGCGTGCATCCCGCCGCCGCGATCGCCACGCCCAGCAACATGATTAGAGAGCGGAGGACTCGCATACGCGCAATCCGGCCCCGATTGAGCAAACGTTGAGGCCCGATTAACGCCGCTTATGGTTAACAAATCCCTCACCGGCGCGATGCGCGGACCTGCGGTTCACCATGCCAGAGTCTGGCGGGTCGCCGCGCCAAAGCCGATGCGCAAGCAGGTCTGGCGGCTACGCCCCGATGGGCTCACTCGGCCTTTTGGCCGTCGTTGCGCCCGAGCCAGTCGGCGAGCGAGAGCATCAGCATCGCGACAACAAACATAAGCGGGAACGCGATTGCCCAGCCGAGCTTGGCGGTATCGCTATATTTCTCGAGGTCGAGATACCAAGCCAATGAATCGACCGCCGCGATGACGACGACCGAGCCCATGAGCCGCTGCTTGAGGGCCATGAAATCTACTTCGGTCAGGCCGTTCGGCCAATCGGCGTCCTCTCCCGGGCTGATCTTGCGGATGAAATTTTCGTAGCCCGAGAAAATCACGATGATCACGAGGTTCGCCGTCAGCGCGATGTCGATCATGTTGAGCACGCCGACAATAAGGTCGTGCCATGTTGCGTGCGGAATTTGGATCGCAAGCTCATAAAAATCCGCGAAGAAGCGGTAGATCAGCAGAATGAGCGAGAGCGCGAGGCCGACCAGGAAGGGTGCGATCAACCATCGCGAGAAGAAAATCGCCGCCAGAAAGGCGCGTTCCACCGATTGCATGACACCCCCCTCAAGCCCGGCCGCCGTCGCGTCGACTGTGCCGTCAGCCGACGCGCCGGGTCAATGCGCGGTTGCCGCGCCGTTACGCGGCGACGCCGGTCCCGATCTGGCAGCTCACACCGGTACCGCCAAGGCCGCAATAACCGTGCGGATTCTTCGCCAGATACTGCTGATGATAATCCTCGGCGAAGTAGAACGGCGGGGCGTCGATTATCTCCGTCGTAACCGGTCCCATGCCTTCCGCGGCAAGCGCCTTGGCATAGCTTGCCCGCGACGCCTCCGCGGCGGCGCGTTGCGCCGGCGAAAACACGTAGATGCCGGAGCGGTACTGAGTGCCGACGTCGTTACCCTGCCGCATGCCCTGCGTCGGGTCATGGCTTTCCCAAAAGGTCTTGAGCAGCCGGTCATAAGAGATTTTCTTCGGGTCGTAGACCACCAGCACCGCCTCGGTATGGCCGGTGCGTCCGCTGCACACTTCCTCGTAGGTCGGGTTGGGCGTCGGACCGCCGGCGTAGCCGACCGCGGTGACGTAGACGCCGTCGCCAAGCTCCCAGAATTTGCGTTCCGCGCCCCAGAAGCAGCCAAGACCGAACACCGCCATTTCAAGCCCTTCCGGATACGGCCCCTTGAGCGGCCGGCCGTTGACGAAATGCTGCCGGGCCGTCGGCATAGCGGCCGGACGCCCCGGCAGAGCGTTATCGGCGGTCGGCATTTCAAGCTTGTTCCTTCCGAAGCTGAACATTTCGGGTCTCCTTGCGCATGAGACTAATTGCCGCCGCAATATAGTATCGCCGCACGTTCGGCGCATCGGGGTTGCGCGATCGCATGCGCGGTTTGAGCCCGAGACAGCCACGCCGATGGCTTCCACCCGCCGTTTTTGCCGCTTATTGTGCCGGGCCGCACGCCGCCGAAGCGGCATGCCAGAGGAAGGGTGATAGAGATGTCCCGAATGCCCGCGCTCGCCTGCGCGTTGGCCGCCTTTGCTATCGCGGCCGGACCGGTTTTGCTCCCGGCGTCGGCCCAGCAATCTGCGGCGACGCCGCCTTACGGGCCTCCGATCACGCTCGACGACGCCAAACGCGCAGTGGCCGCGGCCGAGCTCGATGCGGCGAAGAACTCCTGGCAGGTCGCGATCACGATCCTCGATAGCGGCGGCAATCTGGTGATATTCCACAAGATCGACAACACTCAGCTCTCCGCAATCAAGACGTCGGAAGGCAAGGCGCGCACCGCGCTCAACTTCAAACGTCCGAGCAAGGCGCTCGACGATGCCATCGCCGCCGGCGGCGCCGGGCTGCGGCTTCTTGCCGTCAAAGACATCACGCCGCTGGAAGGCGGGCTGCCGATCCTGGTCGACGGCAAAATCATCGGCGCCATCGGGGTCGCCGGTGCGCTGTCGTCACAGGACGCCCAAGTCGCCAAGGTTGGCGCCGACGCGCTGGCGAAATAACCCGACCGAAGTGAGCCACGGCTGAAGGTCGCGCGATCGAGCGACAATAGCGGCGCGCCAGGGCGATAGACCCGTGCGCGGATGGCTTTGGCCGAAGCGATCGCTATCTCGCGTTTCAACAAGCGAGCACCGAAAACACCGCAGTATCGCCGGCGCTGACGATCTTCGTCCGGCAATTCACACAGCAATCAGCCTTCCGATATTTCGCAAGGTCGAAAGATGCTGCCTTAACAAAAAATTAGCGTAAATACATTCCTAATAAGCAACGCTTGTGCAAGATCAAATCGAAGCACGATCTAACCCGCCGGCGGCGTCGCTTTCCAGGTGTTGCGCGATGACGGCAAACCAATTTGCCCTTAGGCCCGTGTCCGCGGCAAATGTGCCATGCAAGGTCTGTGGCGATGCGACCACGCTCTATGGCGTCGTCGATTTCCACAAATGCTGCGAGGAGGCGCGCGGCTTGCGGCTGGCGCTCTCGGGCATACCGATCTATTACCGCCGGTGCACCAGCTGCAGTTTCTTATTCACAGATGCGTTCGACGGCTGGAGCGAGGATCAATTCAAAGCGCACATCTACAATGATGAGTACCACGTCGTCGATCCGGATTACCTGGTGGCGCGGCCGCGATCAAATGCCGAGGCAGTGGCGCGCTTATGGGCCCGGCAGAAGGCGGAAATGCGCGTGCTTGATTTCGGCGGGGGCAACGACGTGTTTTGCACCGTGCTTCGCGACAACGGCTTCCCGACTGCTGTGACGTACGATCCCATAGTGTCCGAGCACGCGCGCAAACCGGAGGGAAAGTTCGATTTGGTGACGTGTTTCGAGACATTCGAGCACATGCCCGATCCGGCCGCCGGTATTGCTCTGATACTCGATTGCATCGCGGATCCAGGGCTTGTCTTTTACTCGACATGCACTCAGCCGGCCGATTTCGACAAACAAGGACTTGCGTGGTGGTATGTCGGCCCGCGTAACGGCCACGTCTCGATCTTCAGCAAACAGGCGCTTTCGATCGCTTGGCGTCGTCACGGCTACAAGAACTTTTCCTTTAGCGATAACATACATCTCGCGTTTCGCACGCTGCCGTCGTTTCTCTCCCATCTGCAGGGCGAAGCTGACAGCTTGGAGACTGCAGCTAACGCGGAGCGCGCGGCGTGACGGACGAATAATATCGCCCGGCTCGAATCATACCGGCTGCGCTGACAACTTTTTGCAATGTTGACGAAGGAAGCGGCGGCGGCGCGCTCGACTTCAACCTGCGAGTGCCGCATCTCGCCGCAGGCCGCAACTCACCGCCGTGAGGGATCTTATTTTATTTCCGAAGCGCACATTCGCTTCACCAGCAGCTTAATTGTCGCCTCGGAGTCGGCCAGAGCCTGATCGCGCATGTGGACGGTTTGCCGCAAGACCACGGCGCCCTTTGCCAGTATCGAACGGGTTTGCTCAAGGCCCTGATTTTTTTCCACTTCTGCTGCCAGCGAGGTCCGCAGCAGCTGGAATTTATCGCGCAAACTCTGTCCGGCTTCCTTGAGCAGGGCCTCCGCCGCGATCGCGCGCGCGGACATCGCCGCCAAACGCTCGGTCAGAGCGTTGATTTCCGTTGAATGCTGTTCGCCGGCCTTGTCGAGTTCAGTCCTCAAGGCGTCGGCCTGGGCTATGGCGGCAATTTTTGCTGCATTTTCCTGTTCAAGGCGCGAGCAGATGTTTTCGAGAGCCGCGTCGTTTTCTTCGAGGCGCCTGGACAACCGCGCGTTTTCCGCAAGCCGCAAATCGTGGTCATTGTCGTGCGCCGACAAGCTTTGCTGCGCTTGCGCCAATAGCGTTTCGGCAGTCACGGCGCGCGACAGCAAGGCGTCGAGTTGGCTCATAAATGCGTTGGTCTCGATTTCGCGCTGTTCGTTGATTTCACCGAGCGCGGCGCCGGTCTTGTTGCGCTCGTGTTCGCTCGCCGTCAGTGCCGTCACAAGCCGCTCGAGCTGCGCGCATGCCCTATCGACCGTCGCGCTGCCTTCGGCGCTCACTTCACCGGCGTCGCCAACGGCTGCCGCGCCTTCGGTCTCAGTTGCAGGTGCCGCCGCATTGACCCGCTCGAGTTGCGAACCGAGCTTGGCGATCGATTCGTCGCTTTCGGATAGACGAAGCGACAGGCTTGCGTTCTCGCCGGCAACCAATTCCAGCGATGCCTGCAGCGAACAAATCTCGTTTTCTCCGCGCGCAAGCTCCTCTCGCGCCGAATCAAGATCATCCTCCAGTTCGGCGATCCGCTGGGCGTTGATGGCCGTGAGGAACGGGGTCAAACTTACGACGGGCTCGCTTTGCGTCCGCTTGATGAGCTGAGCGCGTTCAAGCCGCTTGAGCCCGCTACCTGTGAAGGGCTCCAGTTTTGGATCGAACGGATGCTCGAGCGCGGCGTTTTCGGACCCGTCTTCGGAGCCGCCGTGGAGAATTTGCCAAGTCGATTGATCCGATGTCCTTGACCGCTTCGCTTGTTAAGTCATCACCCGGACTCCTAATGACGTGTGGGCGAGAGCCAGTTGCAGGGCCTGACGGCTCCATCCGTCCGGACAGGCCATTTCGTCTGGTAGGGCCATAGAAGAGGCGTCGCTTCGTCGGTCGTTCACGCCAGAGTTGCGCTGTCATGGTTAACGGAGGGTTAACCGTTCCCGCCCCGCGGCGGTGACGCCGAATTGCGGCCGCCAGCATGGCCGCCACCGAGACGGACGCGGCATCGCCGGCGGTGGGATATACTCACCGGCAGGACATCATCGCCGCATAGTTGGGACGCTTCGTCTCCGCGGGTTGGCGATGAGAGAAGTGCGCTGAAGCGGCGCCAGTCGTGGAGCAAATACGTGCGGAATTTCGTGGCGATAGCAGCTCTGATTGTCGTAACGGCCCTGCCGGGCGGCCGAGCATTATCCGCGGCGGCCGGCGCTATCGCCGCCCAGCAAGCGCCCGCAACGTGGCGGCTGGTACAGGAACGCTACTCCGACCGGCATTTTCCCTGCCCCGCCGGCGCGCACTATGCGTGCTGGTACCAACCCTACGGCGATCGGTTTTGCGGCTGCTGGCGTGGCGGCGACCGTCCCGCCTGCCCCGTCGGCTTTCACTTTGCCTGCCGGTATCAAACGAACGGCTACAGAAATTGCGCGTGCTACTGATCGCGCTGAGCGAGCCCGGCGATTCGGATTACTGGACCGCCTTGCCGCCGCGATAGCTGTCTTCCAGCAGACGCATATTGGCCATGATATACGGATTGCGCGGATCCTTGGCCTGAGCTTCTCGAAACGCCTTTTGCGCCCGGTTGTAATCGCCGCGCAGCATATAAGAGAAGCCGATATTGTTGAGCACTTCCGGCGTCTTGCCGACGAGGCGGATAGCCTGCTGATAAGCCCGATCGGCCAGATCAAAGCGATGCAGCCGGTCGTATGATGCCGCCAGCCCGACCCAGGCCTCGGCGTCGTTGGGATGTTTTTCCGCGGCGCTGCGGAAGCTGTTTTCGGCCGCGCCGAAATCATTATTGCGGAAATATCTTTTGCCGACCTGAAGGTCGTCGTTGGGATCGTCACCCAGCAGTCCGGGCTGCGCCAAAGGTGCCACCGGTTCGCCGCTCGGCCCAGGCTCGGCCGGCGGCACGACGACCGAGCCCGTCGTCTCGGCGGCGGACGGTGGTGCGACAGCCGGCTGCTCTTCGCTTTTCGAGGTCCATAAATCGCTGAGTTTGGTCGATGACGCGCAGCCGCCGAGCAAGGTCAGGCACACTGCAATACCGACGAGGACCGGCGCTACTCGGATATTCATCAACGCCTTCCGGACCCTGACGCGGCCTACTAAAAATTCCGGCTCGACGGCGCACGCCAGTTCTGCGCAGCCCAGCCGGAAAAGTTGAGAGGCAAAATAGGCGACGACGGTTAAGGAATTGCTTGGCGCCAAGCAGCTAAGGCGCGTTTCCCCGCGCGTTTCGACGCGACCGTTTGCGGCCGTCACCAGCTGCCGGTTGCTACCCTGACGATGACCGGCGTGAGGATGACGATGAAGATCGCGGGAAAGATGCAAATCATCATCGGAACGGTCAGTTTGGTGGGCAGGCTGTAGGCTTTTTCTTCCGCCCGCGATAGACGCTTGTGCCGCATATCGTCGCTGTAGACACGCAACGCATGGCTGATGCTCGATCCGAGTTCATCGGATTGCTGAATGAGATTGGCGAACGAGCGCGCTTCATCGAGGCCCAGCCGATCAGCCAAGTGCTCAAGCGCCTCCGTCAGCGTGCTGCCGGCGCGAATTTCGAGGTTTGTAATATGGATGTTGGCGGCGAGTGATCGATGCGTATCGCCCAGTTCGCGCGCGACGCGCTCGAGCGCGGCTTCCATGGCGAGGCCCGCATCCGCGCACACCACCAGCAGGTCCAGAAAGTCGGGAAATCCGGCTTGATGCTCGAGCCGACGCCGGGCCGCCCGGCGGTCGAGATAAAAGCTCGGCGCCAGATAGCCGAGAACGGCGGCGACCATGATCATGAGCCAGAACGAGGTCTTGGCTCCTGCATCGAACAGTGAAAGCGCGAACGCCGCCGCAAGCGCCAGCGCCAAAGCCATTCCGGCGCGGGCAAGGAAGAAATAGGCCGCCGCTTGCGAACCGTAAATTCCGGCCTGCAGCAGGCGGCGGCGCAACACTTTGACGTTCTCACCGTCGACGGCGACGTAGTGTTTTGTCGTGTAGTCGACCAGTTTTCTCGCAACCGCAACGCCCGAATGCCGCAGCGAATTCTGCTGGTCCGAATGCTCCCCGGTGGCGACGCCGGCGGCGCGCCGCCGCACTGCGCTGCGGGCGCGGGCGCCGAGCATCAACGCGAACGCCAAGGTGCCGGCGGAGAGAAAGACCAGCAGGCTTAGCGTCATTGTGCCGCTGTCGCCGAACAATCCGAGGCTCGGACCTGCATCCATATTCAGACCCTGAAGTTCACCATCTTGAACATCACCAGATTGCCGACCAGCATCCAGCCGGCACCGCCCGCCAGCAGCAGCTTCGTGAGACCCTGATGCCAGACCGCTGCGTAGAAATCGGGCGACGTGACCAGGATGACGATGAACAGGCCGATCGGGAGCGCCGACAGAATCATTGCCGAAGTGCGGCCTTCCGCCGCCAGCGCTCGGATTTTTCGCCGCATCTTGAAACGCTGGCGGATGACATTGGAAAGGTTGTCGAGGATTTCGCCGAGATTTCCGCCGGTCGAAGACTGTATGGCGATGGCGGTAACGAAAAGCGGCAGATCGTCGGAACCGATCCGGGAATAGAGGTTTTGCAAGGCCGCTTCGAGATCCGCGCCATAGGTAATCTCGTCGGACACCATGCCGAACTCGCTGCCGATCGGATCGGCCATTTCCTGACCCACCATTGCAATGGCGACGGGAACGGGATGTCCAGCCCGCAGGCTGCGCACGATCGTATCGATCGCGTCGGGAAACTGGCCGCTGAACTTCTTTTGCCGGCGGCCGCGCAGGATTCGCAGGACCAGGTAGGGTATTGCCGTCGCCATCAGCGCAGCCACGACGCCCAATTCAACAAAGCTTGAGCGAAATACCATCGTGGCAACGAAGGCGGCCGCGGCGCCAACCGCGATCACAATGACGAGGCGGAGGGGGCCGATGGTGATGCCCGATTGCAGCACCAGACTGTTGAGCCCGCGCAAATTGAAGCGATAATTGCCTTCCGCGGTGAGCCCGCGCTCCCGACGCAACGCGACGAGAACGCCTTCCCGGTCGGCACGATCCTTCGCCAGCATCAGCCGGCGGTTGACCTGCCGGCGATACGACGCGGTCGAGAAGCACAGCAGATAGACGGCTTCGACGGTCAGCACGGTCGAAAGCCCGACGCAAAGCCAGATCAGGTAGATCGGGTCGATGTCGAACGACATGAACGCTGCCCGTCTGCGCGTTAGAGCGGTTGCGAAGGATCGAAATAGCTGCCGGGCACCTTGACCCCCATGGCGACCAGATCGGCAAGAAAGCGCGGGCGTACCCCGGTCGCCTGGAAATGGCCAATGACCCTGCCGTCCGGCTCCGTTCCGGTGCGCACGAATTTGAAGATTTCCTGCATCTGGATGATATCGCCCTCCAGACCGGTGATCTCCGCGATGCTCATGACGCGCCGATTGCCGTCGGAGAGACGCGAAAGCTGCACAATGATTCGGATCGCGGCGGCGATCTGGCCGCGGATGCTGGCGACCGTCATCGGCAGACCGGCCATGCCGATCATCTGCTCCAGCCGCGAGAGCGCGTCGCGCGGCGTATTGGCGTGAATGGTCGCCATCGAGCCTTCGTGGCCGGTGTTCATCGCCTGAAGCATGTCGAATGCCTCTTCGCCGCGGCACTCGCCCAGGATCACGCGGTCAGGACGCATGCGCAGAGCGTTTTTCACCAGATCGCGCTGGCGGATTTCACCCTTGCCCTCGATGTTCGGCGGCCTTGTCTCCATGCGGCCGACGTGAGGCTGTTGCAGTTGCAGTTCGGCGGCATCCTCGATGGTCAGCAACCGTTCCTTGCCCGAGATGAAGGACGAAAGCGCGTTGAGCATCGTCGTCTTGCCCGACCCGGTGCCGCCGGACACGATCAGCGTCACGCGTGCCTTGACGGCGGCTGCGAGCAGTTCGGCCATCGGCGGCCGCAACGCGCCGATCTCCACGAGCTTGCTGAGGCTGAACGGCTTCTTGGAAAATTTGCGGATCGACATCAGCGGGCCGTCCACCGCAACCGGCCGGACCGCGACGTTGACGCGCGAGCCATCGAGCAGGCGTGCGTCGCACATCGGCTGCGCTTCGTCGACCCGCCGCCCGACCGCCGACACGATCTTGTTGATGATCCGCAACAAGTGCGTCTCATCCTTGAAGCGCACGCCGGTCGGCTCGAGCGTGCCGTGGCGCTCGACGTAAACGCATTCGTGGCCGTTGATCAGGATATCGTTGACGCTCTGATCCTTGAGCAGGGGCTCCAGCGGACCGAGGCCGTGCATTTCGTCGAGAATTTCCAGCACGAAATCGTTGAGCTCCTGCGCATTGAGCGCAAGCCGCTCGGCCAACACATACTGCGACACCAGCTGCTGAACGTGATTGTGAATTTCCTCCGCCGGAAGCTTTTCCAGCGCCGACAGGTTGGTCTCCTCGATCAAGCGGCGATGCAGCCGCACTTTGGCGTCGAGGAGCTTTTCGGTCAGCAGCAGACTGGCGGCGGGTTGCGGCGCCGGCTCGACGACCTCCGGCGGCGTCAGGTCGGTTACGGCGCCGTCACGGCGTTCCGGCATCGGCTCCGGATCCGGAACGGCGATGCGCCGAATGGAGAAGCGGCTTGCCATTGCGTTATCCTAGGGCGCAGCGGCGCTTCTCACCCTCGCCGGCGGCGTAGCGCGATCGGCTTTGGGCGAGCTACGGCCGCGCGCAGAGCTTTCGACCGCTCTGGCGCCCGGTTGCGGCAGAATGAACTTCTTGAGCTGCGAGGTTATTTTGTTGCCGGGCTTGACCTCATCGAGCGGCAGGCCGCGATCGATGGCTTCGCGCACCAGGCCGTAATTGTTCGGCACATAGCCGGCCACGCCGCCGCCGATCGCGCGCTCAATATCGGCCCGTCGCAATCCCGGCGAAAAGAACTTTTGCTCGAAGCGATTGATGATCACCTGCGGTTTGGCGTTGGCCCCCAACCTTTCCCGAATCGCCTCCATGAGCTGTCGTGCCTGGCGCAGGCTCGGCACCGTCGTCTCGCTGACGATGAACACCTTGTTTGAGCCAAGCAACACCCCATCGGTCCAGGAAAACCAGGTGCGCGGCATGTCGAACACGACAAAATCGAAATGCGACGACACGAGATCGAGGAGCCGGGTGACAACATCGGGATCGAACGAGCGCATTTCCGCGGGCCGATTTGGCGCCGCGACAACCGCCAGGCCGGAGTTGTGATAGGACAACATGACCTCGAGCAATTGCCGATCGAGGCGCTCCGGGCGCGGTTCGATTTCGCCGAGGTTAAGCCGCGGCTCGATGTCGAGATAATCGGCGCAAGCGCCGTGCTGGAAGTCAAGATCGACCAGGCAAGTCGAGGTTTTGCCACGCGCGCCGCTATTGAGCAGCAGCATCGCGGTCTGCACCGCCAGCGTGGTGACGCCGGCGCCGCCGACGGCCGGCAAAAACGTAAAGATCTGCGCGTCGGCGGCCTCCGTCGAAGCCGCGGCCCTGGCAAGCCGTACACACGTGCGAAGCAGCTCGGTCGGCGGTGTCGGCTTGACCAACAAGTCCGCCACCCGCATCTGCATGAAGCGGCGTGCCAGCGCTCCGTCGAAGTTCTGCGTCACGGCGACGACCGGCGGCTGGCCGCCGATGCGCTTCATCATGACGGCAAGCGCCGCAAGTTCGCCCTCGTCGCCGCCGTCGACGTCGACGATGAGGACGGTAGCGCCGGCCACATCGACGCCCTCGCTCGCCGACGGTTTGGAATTGACGACCTTCAGATCGATTTGCGCGTACGGCTCGAACGTGCCGCGGACCGATTCGGCAAATGCCGGATCGGCGGTCAGGACGACTATCCTCGGCAAGACCACCTGGGGCATGGGTTGACCGCTATGCATATCGCTGTGTGACGGCGGCCAATCTCATTGGCCGGCCGAGCCCGCGGCCGTCGCTGTCGCGCCCGACGAACCGCTGCTCCCGCCAGCGGTGGAAACGCTGGTCGGGACGCTCGGTTGCGAGGCATTGATCTGCAACGTCGTCGGGGTTTGGTTGGAGACCTGCAGCATCATCGGGTCGACCGGCTGCGTTACGTTGTTGGTGCGGTAGCGCTCGACGGCCGATTGCATCCGCTGGCCGTTGGCGGCGATGTGGGTATTGCCGCTTTCCCGCGGCCAAGGATCGACAGTCTGCATGGCCGCATCGGCGGCGACCGCGTCGCCAGCGCCGAGCGCGATCGTGTCGCGCCGGTCCAGATAGAGGCCGGGATCGGAGCAACCCGCAAGCAGCACTCCCAACAGGCCGGCGACCGCGATGACCGGAGCAGCGCGTTCAGTCTTTGGAGGAGATGACATAGACGCCTCCCTTTTTCGGAAGATCGAGGATGTGGCCGACATACGGCCGGCTGAGCGCACCGAGGGCAAGACGCGCCTGCGCCGGCGACACTTCGGCCTGGCCGTTGAGGAAAAAGTCGACGTCGTTGCCGGGCAGGCTGCCGTCGAGCGGCGTGCGAATCGGCGTGGTCGGCGGCATCGGACGGACGAGATGCGGCGTCACCAGGATGACCAGATCGGTCTCGTTCTTCTGGTATTGGCTGGAACGAAACAGCGCGCCGAGCACTGGCACGTCGCCGACCCAGGGAAGTTGGTCCTGCGCGGTCGTGGTCTGGTTCTGCAACAGACCGCCAAGCATGAAGCTTTGACCATCGCGCAATTCCAGCGTGGTCGAAGCTTTGCGCGTGATCAGTCCGGGGACCGAAGTGCCGGCGACGGTCACGGTGTGAGTGGCGTCGATCTCGCTCACCTCGGGCTTGATCACAAGGTTGATCAGGCCGTCCCTGAGTACGGTCGGGGTAAATGACAGTCCGACGCCGTAGGGCTGGTAAGCGAAGGTGACCGTGCCAAGTCCGTTGGCTTCGGGAACGGGAAATTGCCCGCCGGCGAGGAAGCTTGCGGTATCGCCCGACAATGCCACCAGATTGGGCTCGGCCAGGCTGCGCGCCAGGCCTTTCTGCTCGAGCGCGTTGATCTGCATTTGCACCGAGCCGCCGAGCTGGCTGACAAGAAAACCGAATGGCGACGAGCCCGACAGCACGCCGGCGGCGACAACAGGCGACAGCGGTGTCCCGGTGATATTACTAGCTACGGTGCTGGGACCGCCGATGCCCAACCCGGCCGCGGCCGGCTGCTGAAACGCACCCCCCGCCGCCGTGATCGGCAACTGCTGCGCCGGCAACTGCGAGCCGATATTGGCTACCGTGTGGCTGCCGAACACGTTCCACTGGAAGCCCAGTTCGCGGCTCGCGTTTCGGTCGACTTCGATGAACCGCACTTCCAGCATGATCTGTTGCGGCTGCATGACCCGGACCGTGTTGATCGGATCCGGCACGAACTGGCGCGCGATTTCCACGGCCTTGTCGAGCGTAACGGCGTCCGGCGCGGTGCCGCTCAGCAGAATACGGCCGTTGACCGACGATACCCTGATGCCCCCGCCGGAGAAGTTCGCGATCTCCGTGGCGAGCCGCGAGGTGTCGTAGGACACCTCGATATCGAAAATTCCCACCGTCTTCTTGTCGTCGCCGTAGACGGTCACGCGCGTGGTGCCGATCTTCTTGCCGAGGATCGACAGCGCGTGATCGGTGAGCGGGTTTACGTCGGCGACGGTCGGATCGCCCACCGCGATATCGATCAGTTTCTGATCGGTCCGCACATCCAGCGATTTGCCGAGCGTGACGTTGACCGTCGCCGTGCGGGCCGAACTCACTAGAGCGATCCGCTGCTGCGCGTAGGATTGAACCGTGGCGAACACCAATGCCGCGGCGATGGTCGCCGCAGCTATCGGCCTGCTCCAGGTTCGGCGCCCCAGCCGCCGCCCAATTTCGTTACCGATCTTCATACTGTACTGGCTCTTCACGTCGGCCTCCCAGCCGTTCTTGGATTACCCAACTTCTGTTTGACGTCCCCGAACTCTAGAACTTCGAAAACTCTCGTTAGCCGCCCGCGATCAGTCACCCGCTTGCACCCGCGGCGAAAGCGCGGCCGCGTGCGTCGTATGCTCGACCGGAACGCTGTAGTCCTGACGTTTCGATGCCCGCGTCACGCCGACCGTAATGAAATGTCCCGATGCCGCGGCGGGCCGTCCCAAATCCGCCAGCGTCACGCGGCGCGGCGTCGACTCGGCGACTTCGCCGGCCTTGCGCAACATCAGCGACAGTGTGCCGACGAGCGACGCGAGCGCGAGCTTTTCTCCGTCGGCGACTTTGACTTCGAGAGTGACCGCCTTGACGACTGAAGCCTTTTCGGCGCGCTGATCGGCCAACTGGTCGACGGCAAGAACGCGCGCGTTTTGCAGCACGACGTCGCTCATCGCGACGTTCTGGTCGCCCGGCCGCGACACCACGACGTCGACGTGATCGCCGGGCAGCACGAAGCCGGCGACGCCTTCGACATCGTTGACGCGGATGGTGACGGCCTTCATGCCGTCCTGGAGCGTGGCAGAGAGAGTGGCGCGCTGGCCCGGCCCGGTGATCTTGGCGGCGAGAACCGCCTCGTTGGCGTCGATCGGCATCACCACGATGCGCTTGCCGGCGGTAAGCTCGGCGATCTTGGCGAAGGCGCCCACCGGCAATGCATCGTCCGGCCACGACACTTCGCGCAGCGACCGGGCGCTGAGCTCGTCGCCGAAACGCAGCGGCCGGCTCGCGACAACGATGGTATGCGCGGGCGCGGACTTGCGCTGCGCCTCGAGATTTCTCATGCGCAGCTCGGTCTGCTTGTTAAGCCAGCTCTGCGCGAGAAAAACGGCGAGCAGCCCAAACAGGCCGGCAAAGCCGATCATGATGATGGTGCTCGCGCGCAATTGAAGCCCCTTACCCGACGTTGCAATTCGTCGCTCTCGTCGCGGCGGACACTGGCGCTGCGGTAGTGTTGAATTGGTGAAGTTGCGCGCGGCTCTTGGCCTATGCTGAAGATTGGCTGAAGCCGTATTCTTTACGGCGCGTGTATCGCATCGCTCGAAGTCGACCGATAACCTTTATGAAAATTGACCAACGATCGTTGGCCGCGCTCCGTCGATGATCGCGGAGAAAATCGAAGCGCGCGCGCCGTCGCGATTTCCCAGCGTTTTGCGCGCCATTGACGTGCACGGTCGCGTCCGCGCCGACTGCTCGTCCAGCGTGCTCGCGCGAAAGACTTCCCGGGCTAACACCTTCTTGGTCATACCGGCCCGTTTTGTGGGTAATGCTTTCTAAAGGACGCGCGATCCCTTGACCGCGTCGCTTGATCGCCTTTCTCGCGAGCAATTTTTAAATGCTTCGCGAAGACACGCGCGGTCGTGACGTTCCCGCGTTGTTCCCAAAGCGTGCGTAATCGCGGCAAGCACTCGCTAATCTCGCGGTGTTAGAACCGCCATCGCTGGAAGGGTCTGAGCAGCCGGCACGTTGGCGAGATTCGAGCCGTCGCAGGCCGGACCTCGACAGGCTTGCGGCGCTCCAATGCGGGCCGGTCGGATAACCTTGCGTATCGCGATACGTCCATTCAACCGGTTGACCTGCGACGAAGGCGGCGCCGCCGCTCTCGAATTCAGCATCGTTGCCGCGCCGTTCCTGGCGCTTCTTATCGCGCTGTTTCAGACCGGAATGGTGTTCTTTGCCAGCCGCATCCTCGACGAAGCCGTCACCAATGCCGGCCGCTACATCATGACCGGACAGGCGCAAACGACAGGAATGACGCAATCGGCGTTCGCCACTTATCTTTGCGGTCAGACGCTGGCGCTGTTCAACTGCAGCAACTTCATGATCAACGTCCAGAGTTACAGTTCGTTCGCATCGGCAGGCACGTCGACGCCGACATTGACGTTTGGCGGTCAGGGCCAGGTAACGAACAGTTGGGCTTGGTCGCCGGGCAATCCCGGCGACGTCGTGGTGGTTCAGGTGATGTATCAGTGGCCGGTCGTTCTCGGCCCGCTCGGATTCAACCTCTCGAACCTTGCCAACGGCAATCGCCTCTTGGTCTCGACCACCGTGTTCAAGAACGAGCCTTACTGATGACGCCCATCGGCAGACTGATGGGACGAGACTCGTGGCTCGGCCGGTTCGCGCGCGATCGCGGCGCCACCTCCGCCGTCGAATTCGCGATCGTCTTGCCGTTCATGCTGCTTCTCTATATTGGCGGCGCCGAGCTTGGCGACGGCCTGCAGATCCAATTCAAGGTCACGGAAGCGGCGCGCACGATCACCGACCTTGTCTCGCAATACATCACCATCGAAAGCTCGGACATGGACGGGATACTGGCGGCGGCGTCCTCCATCGTCGCGCCCTACGCATCGTCGAATATGGCAATGACGGTATCGGAGGTGACGACCGACGCGCAAGGTCACGGCACCGTAACCTGGAGCTGCTCGCTCAATGGCACGCCGCACCCCATCGGCACGTCGGTCACGTTGCCCGCCAACCTGCAAGCCGCGAACATTTCGCTGATTTGGGGTGAGGCGAGCTACCCCTATACGCCGCCGATGGGCTACGTCGTTTCCGGCACGATCGGCATCTACCAGAGCAATTACTTTTACCCGCGCATGGTGACTTCAATTACGCTGCCGGAAGGCTGCTGACGTACACACGAGCCGATATGAACGCGGCTCTGCAGCTCAGTCCGGAGCGATTGCGCTCACTGGCTCAGACGCGCGGTCGCGACCGCCTTTTGGAATAGCGCGTTCATCGCCGAGGTGATGTCGCCGTCGGTGGTGACCTGGAAATACAAACCGGTAGAGGCGCAGCTCTGCATATTGGTGCCGATTTGGCTCTGAAAAGATGCGATCCAGGTATTGTACCAAGCGTTGCTGCCGACGCCCGACGCCGGCAACGGTAGATATTCGGTATAGAGAACGGCGATCAGCACGCCGCGATTCTTCATCGTCGTGCACCATACCGTGTCGAACGGCTGCTGACAGCGCGTGCCGGAGAGCGGTTCCGAACACGTGGCATCGACCTTGTCCTCGACGCCGTCGGTCACCAGAAACAGCACCTCCTGCGGCGTGCTGTTGGCCGCACCGGTGCCCGGCGTTTGCATGATGGTGTTCATCTGCTGCATCGCCGAGTTGAAATTGGTGTCGGCGTCGTCGTTATCGTTTGTCTTGGTCAGATAATTGTTGTCATAGACCTCCAGGACGTTGATGCCTTGGGCGGCGGTCTGCGCCGCCGTCAAATTTGCGGTCAGCGCCTGGATCGTGCTGGTCCCCGAAGCGTTGAATGTATAAATGGCCATTTGGTAGGTGACGTTGTTCGCGACTTCCATGGTGGATGCGGTCGCCATCAGCGACTGGGTCGCGGTGTTCATATTCTGGATGCGCGTCACCACGCCGAGATTCTGCGCCAGCGTGTAATTGTCTTCGCCGTTGGGGTTACCGAGGTTGTCGCCCGCCGGATTCGATTCATGACAGGCGAACGCGCAGCCGCCGGCATTGGCGCCGCTCGCGGGTGCGTTCTCGGTGGCGCTGGTCATCGCGGTTATTCCGGCCGAGGTAGCCGGAAGCTCCATGGACGGTGAATTATCCAGGAGCAGATAGAAATTGATATTGGGGGCAGCTGTCGCGGTCGCGGTCGAAGATCCGGAGATCGGCCAGTTGGCTTGCCCCAGTATGTTGGGGAAATTGTTCACTGACCCGGCGCTGTAGCTGACCAGGGCGGTGCGGGTCAGCCCGCCATTGCTCGAGGTGATCGTTACCGTCGGGGACATATTGCCGACGCCGCCGCCCATGGCCGAAGCCTCGGCGTTGAAAATGTTGCTGGCCGCAATCTGCGCCGCGGCGTTCGGCTGCGTCATCATTGATGGAGTGACGGCGGCAAGCGCCGCGGCATCGGCAGCGGCATTGAGCTCCGCCCGCCGCTGGATGGCGCTCGAGAAATCAAGCGCCATCCCGGCCAGGAAGACGGCCGGGATGAGCGAAACCCCAAAAATGATCGCAACATTGCCGCTACGATCGCGACCGAACGCGCGCAACATTTCGGCGAGCATCATTGTGTCCGTTGGCGAAAGGAAATTTCGCGTTCCGAGCCAATAGAGGCGAAGCGATTGATTTTTCGTTGCGCCGACCTGCGAGCGAACGGTCTCGGCCGCAATACTCTGCGAACGGTTTAATCTTGCTTTGACTGAGAGCTCGAATGTCACCAATCGCGGACGCACCGTGCCTCACACTGTGGCCCACACTGCGACTCGCACCGTGATTTGCGCAGCGGCTCTAGCGCCGGTCCGCAGCCGGGATTTGCTCCGAGCGCCGGCCGCTTAACATAAGAAGCCATCGGTTAAACCCGAGGGCGTCTTTTTATTCGATCCGTCCGCAAACCGTCCGCACCTGGTGAGGTCAATTTTAGGCTTCGCCGTCCTTCGGCGCGGCAAACGATTTCGGCGTCGATCGACGCCTGGACGCGGCGATCCCCGGCCACTTGATGGACCACGCCGCCGTGTCTGAGCGGCTAAGGCGCGACAGCGTGAGGTTGTTTAAAAGAAATGGTCGGGCAACGGTGGCGCGAACTCTGCCTGAAGGCCAGCACTACGAGTCGCAGCGTGTTCGCTCGCCCAACAATAAAGCCCCACGCGATCCAAGACACCGCCCATGCCTCGACCGTATGCTCGATGATCTGGTGCAGAGCGTAGAGCGAGATTGGCTTCGTTCTGCCAAACCGCGAAAATTTATCCCAACCATGGGTTGGGCGGTTCGATGCGAACGCGAAAAACGCGCAAGATTTGCTGTCACATTTTCGTGATCGGCGCAAGTTTGTGGCGACCGTCTTCCGTCGGCGCGACCATTTTCATAAATGAATTCAATGCGTTGAGCCGCGAAAAAGCTTTCGCCGCCGCGCGGTGTTGGACACGCTGTAGCTCCCGCTCACCACCAACATACGGAGCATTCGACGATGACGACGAACCGACAAACGGCGACGATACCGTGCCGGGCACTTCGCTGGAGACCACCACGCCGAAACTGCCCGCAGCGATGGCGGTGTTGTTCGAACATCATGCCGCCCCTCCGGGCGGTAGCGTTGCAGTTACGATCGTATGCTGGCGCTCGCGATCGACGAATTGAAGCCGCGGGGCCTGCGCGATTGGTACCAAATCCGGGAAATCGTCGACGCCTAATGTGCGCAGCAGCGGTACCGCACGATCGAAGCCGAACGTCTTTTCGCGCCGCGGCCGCGAAAGCGCTTTTTTTGCGCTTGCAGGACCCGTTTGGCGACGCGGAACTGGCAAAAATCGCCGCCGCAGGAGGCTCCGAGCCTCTGCAGGGCGAGGCGAATGTCGAAAAGAACATACCGCAACGTTTGGTCCGCGAATGGCAAGACCTAGCGCTCGCGGCGGCGTCGGGCGATCCGGCCGCGCTCGCATCGATTCGAGGAGCATGTTGGACCGAGCAATCCCGCCCATGACGCCGCGATGGATTTCGCCCCATCACTGGCGCCGCTGGCCATTTTGCAAAGGCTGAGTTTGGCAGAAACGCGCCGACGCGAAACCGCGTTCGACGAACTCGACCGGATTGAGGAAAAGCGCGTAGCGCAAGCGGCGCAAATGCCTCCCGAACCGACTTACAGTATCGCGGCCTACGCCCGGGAACGAGTTACTCCGGGGACGCCGAAAGGAAAACGTAACGGCGCGGCCATGGTCTCGCGCGCCCAGTTGATGGCCAACCGAGCCAATGCGCGGCGCAGCACAGGTCCGCGGACGGTTGCCGGCAAGGCGCGCGCGCGCCGGAACGCGCTGCGGCATGGCCTGTCCATTCCGTTGAGCAGCGACAGCGCATCTGCCGAGCGGATCGAGGCGCTCACAGATACGCTCTGCGGCAAGGTACCAGCACCGCGCGAGATTATCCGGTCCGTCGCTGAGGCCCAGTTGACGCTGATCCGTGCTGAAGACGCTAATGCTGAAACATTGAATCGCGGTATGCCGCAACTGCCCGGCGAACAGCATGATTTGAGCGATAACATGGGCGCATGTCTGGGCTTAGCCGATCTATTGCCAGAGCTGGCGGCGCTGGGCCGCTATCGACGCCGGGCGTCATCCAAGTGCAAGAAGATGCTCGGCGTCCTCGACGATCAAATAACGCTGCAAACCGCAAAAGCACAGCCGCATGACAATGCCGAAGCCTTCGATCATTTGTTGGAACGAAAAACAGCGTATTTGATGCGGATCTTTTGCTGCAATTCGAAACTGATAAGGCATCCATACAGTCGGAAAGCCAGGGACAATCGTCGAAGAGCGATTATCGGCATGGCACGCGTCGCCCGCGAGTATATCCTATGCGGCAGGCCAGACTCGGCAATTCGTGACACCGACGAGGCTTTAACTCCTGGTCTAGCTCCGGACGCACTAGCGCTTATTGCCGTACGCGCATGCGCGCTGTTGATCACCGGTCAAGACGTTGACGATATTTTTGCACGGTATCGCGGCGAGATTGCTGACGACAAACCATGGCAGGCCATCGTTCGCGACCAGGCGCGTCGATTGCGAAAGGCCCCAGGCGTGCAACAACCGTTCTACAGCGAGATCGAACGCCTACTCCGTTCATTTTAATCCGACCGTCCGTCACGGCACGCGAAAAGTGAAATACATTATGTCATCCAGCACACCGCCGGACCCGCAGGAAAACCCTTCGGCACAGGCGGAGACGCTAGCGCAACACGCGCAGTCAATTCGTCATCTGAGCAAACGCGCGATCGCCGATGTGATCGAGATCGGCCGGCGGCCGCACGAATGCAAGACGCTGCTCGGGCATGGCAACTGGCTGCGGTGGATCGGGCAGGAATTCGGATGGAGCGAGCGGACGGCCCGGAACTTCATTTCGGCTTATGAATTTGCGCGATCGGAATTCGGCAAATTTTGCCGATTTGGCTTTGGATGTCAGCTCGCTTTATTTGCTTGCGGCACCGAGCACACCGCAGGAAGCCCGCGACGAGATATTGCGGCGCGCTAGCAGCGGGGAAATTCTGCCGCACGCGGAAGCCAAGCGGATTGTCAGTGCATGCGGGCCGACCACAGTCCCTGCGAAAAGCCGCGTTAGTGTCCACCGCGCGATCAACGAAGGGCATACCCGATTTCGCGAAATTACCTCGGTGGAACGCCGGAAAATCCTGAACCAGGGGCCAGAAAATTTCCACCAAAATGTTATTGCAGCCGTGACCCGACAGCAGTGGGATGCACCCTACCGCGAACTTCAGGACGTGCTCGATGCCTGTGAAAAACTTAGCCGGCGTTCGGTTCGGAAGATCCTTGCCGCTATTCCGGCTGGCGATTTTGAACCCACGATGGAGCGGCTTGAGCGGGCGATAGTGTCTCTCGAAGAACTCGGCAATAAGACTGACGCGCCTAAAAAACGAAAATCAGTGCGGCGATCAAACCGAGGAGCTTCGTGGCATTGTTAAACAAGCGTACAGATTGAGCAGAAACAATACTCTCAGCGTCCCGACATACGAATGCGAGATGGAAGCGCGCAAG